>NZ_JBEYVQ010000011.1:0-204688 GCF_040644075.1 Nocardia sp. NPDC047038
GTATCGGTCGGGTGGTTCGCCGACGCAGGTGCGGGTGTCGCCGGATCTGGTGGCGCCGGGGTCGTTGCCGCCGGTGGGGCCGGGCACGGACATGAGCGCGGTGCGCACCACCACCCCGACGACGGATCCGGCCGGACAGTATCGAGCGCCCCGGCCGCGACCGCAGCCGACGCAGGTGATGATCACGCTCCCCGGTCTGCCGCCGATCCCGTGCGGGATCTTCTGCCCGGCTCCAGCCCCGGTGAATCCCTGCGTCGGGCAATCGGTTCCCGCTCCGATGCCGTTCCCGGACCTACCCGGGACCGCCCGCGTACCGCTCGCACCGCAGCAGCCTTACGGCGCCACACCGGCCGAGCCGCGCAACCCGGGTTCCACCGATCCCGCCGGGGCGGACAAACCCGCGGAGGCCGCTACAGCGGGACTACCCGGCACCGCAGGACAGCCCGCTCCCGCAGGACAACCCGGCACACAGGACCAGCTCGCCGCCGGATGCGGACAGCCGGACACCACGCTCGCCACCGCCGAACCTGCCCCCATCCCGGGTGACCTACCCGCCCGCGACAACGAGTCTCGCGGCGAATCCGAACCCGCCGCCACCACCACACCACCCGCGCCGGAACCCGAATCGGCGACCGCCGCCGAACCCACACCCACGCCGCCGCCCGGAATCACCCTGCCGTTCGGCATCGTCATCCCCCTTCCCGCGCCACCCGCGCCCCAGCAGTGATTCAAACCGGGCATCAGATCACGAAGCAGTAACAAAAAGATCTCGGATGCGGTACCCTCCCTCTTGGTTCCGTAACAAAGGGCTCACAGCGAGCCATGGGAGGGTCACCACACCGTGGGGCGTCATCGAAAACAACCGCCTGCCACCGTTCGACGGAGTTCCGTCATCGCGTTGACCGGATTGGTTCCCGCAGGGCTCGTATCCGTCACGGCCGCCTCCGAGGTAGGCGAGGCAGCGCCTCTCGCGACCGCCGTCCATACGCCGGAGGGCCAGGACGTTCAGGGCGCCGCGCAATCGGTGGTCGAGCCCGTCGCAGGGACCGAATTCCTCGCTCACGCAATGGCCAAGGCCGCGCCCACGGCGACGCCAGTGGTGAAAACCGTTGCGCTGCCCAGTGGTCGGCAGGCCGCCGCCATGCAGGCCGGGCCGCTCGGCGTCCCCGGCATCGCCGTCGCCGCCTATCAGAACGCGGAACGGGTCCTGGCCGCCGAGAACCCGGTGTGCGGCATGCCGTGGTCGCTGCTGGCCGGTATCGGCCGGGTCGAGTCCACCCACGCGTACGGCGGCAAAGCCGACGCCGACGGCAACCCGCTCAGCCCCGTCTACGGCCCCGTGCTGGACGGTTCGCTCAACGGCAACCACGTCGTCCGGGATTCCGACGACGGCGCGCTGGACGGCTTGGACAGCTACGACCGCGCGATCGGCCCGATGCAGTTCCTGCCCGACACCTGGAAGCGCTACGGGGCCGACGGCAACGGCGACGGCATCGCTGATCCGCAGAACCTCTTCGACGCCGCGCTGACGGCGGGGAGGTACCTCTGCGACGGCGGCCTGAACATGCGCGACCTGGCGCAACAGTCCAAGGCGATCCTGCGCTACAACCACTCCATGGCCTATGTCGCGAACGTCATGGCATGGGAGACCTCCTACAGCACGGGGGTCGCACCCCGGGCCGGAGACCTGCCCAAAATTTGACACGCCTAAAATTCCGGCCATGCCAGTGGTTACGGAATCGGATGTGCGGGGTGCCCTCGCGAAGGTCGACGACCCGGAGATCCGCAAGCCGATCACCGAGCTGGGCATGGTGAAAAGCGTCGTCATCGGCGCTGATAGCGATGTCCACGTGGAGATCTATTTGACGACGGCGGGCTGCCCCCTGCGCACCGAGATCACGCAGCGGGTGAGCAAGGCCATCGCCGACGTGCCTGGAGTGGGCGCCGTCAGCGTCGACCTCGACGTGATGGACGACGAGCAGCGCACCGCACTGCGCAAGCAGCTGCGCGGCGACTCCGCCGATCCGGTCATCCCCTTCGCCCAGCCCGGCTCGCTGACCCGCGTCTACGCCGTCGCCTCCGGAAAGGGCGGCGTCGGCAAGTCCAGCGTGACGGTCAACCTCGCCGCGGCCATGGCCGCGCGTGGCCTGTCGGTCGGCGTGCTCGACGCGGACATCTACGGTCATTCCATCCCGCGCATGCTCGGCACCGACGCCAGGCCGACGCAGGTGGAGCGGATGATCATGCCGCCGATCGCGCACGACGTGAAGATGATCTCGATCGCGCAGTTCACCCAGGGAAACACCCCTGTGGTCTGGCGCGGCCCGATGCTGCACCGTGCGTTGCAGCAGTTCCTCGCCGATGTGTTCTGGGGCGACCTCGACATCCTTTTGCTGGATCTGCCGCCGGGCACCGGCGACGTCGCGATCTCCATCGCACAGCTGATCCCGAACGCCGAGATCCTGGTCGTCACTACCCCGCAGCCCGCCGCCGCGGAGGTGGCCGAGCGGGCGGGCGCGATCGCGTTGCAGACCCGGCAGCGCATCGCGGGCGTGGTGGAGAACATGTCCTGGCTGGACCTGCCGGACGGCACCCGGATGGACCTGTACGGCTCCGGCGGCGGGCAGGCCGTCGCCGACCGGCTCACCCGCGCCGTCGGTGCGAGCGTGCCGCTGCTCGGCCAGATCCCCATCGAACAGGCGCTGCGCGAAGCGGGCGACGAAGGTACTCCGATCGTGCTGCGCGATCCGGAGAACTCGGCCGCCAAGGCCCTGCTGGAGGTCGCCGACAAGCTCGCCGTCCGACGTCGCGGCCTCGCGGGCATGTCGCTCGGCATCGACACCACCCGGCATTTGTAGGGCCACGCGCGAGCCCGACTGTCGGTGCTCGCTAATAAGCTCGGTCCCATGCTCACCATGCTGTTGTACGTGCTGATCGTCGGCTTGGTCGCCGCGGTGCTGTTCCTACTGGCCAGTGCGGTGTTCGGGCGGGCGGAGGAACTCGGGCCGCTGCCGGAGGGTACGACGGCCACCGTGCTGCCGGTGGAGGGGATCACCGGGGCGGACGTGCGCGCGTTGCGATTCCAGCAGGTGGTGCGCGGCTACAAAGCCGGAGAGGTGGATTGGGCGCTGGCCCGGCTGGCCGCGCGGATCGATGAGCTCCAGCACCAGCTGGCCGAGGCGCAGGCCGCGCGATGGCAGACGCCGATCGCGCCGGAGTCGAAATGAGCGCCCTCGCCGACGACGGACTGATCCGCTGCGCGTGGCCGTTGGATTCCCAGCTCTACCGGGACTATCACGACTACGAGTGGGGCAAGCCCCTGCACGGCGACGACGCGTTGTTCGAACGGCTCTGCTTGGAGGCGTTCCAATCCGGGTTGTCCTGGCTGACCATCCTGCGCAAACGCCCGGCCTTCCGCGCGGCGTTCGCCGATTTCTCGATCACGCGAGTCGCGGAGTTCGGTGACGACGACGTCGCCCGGCTGATGGCCGACGCCGGCATCGTCCGCAACCGCCTCAAGATCGACGCGGCCATCGCCAACGCACGCGTCGCGCGTGACCTCGACGTCGGCTTGGACGAGTTGCTCTGGTCGTTCGCCCCGCTGCCGCGCCCGCGCCCGCGCTCCGGCGCCGAGGTGCCCGCCACCACACCCGAATCCACCGCCATGGCAAAAGAATTGAAACGGCGTGGATTCCGGTTCGTCGGACCGACCACGGCGTACGCCCTGATGCAGGCGACCGGAATGGTCGATGATCATGTGGCCGACTGCTGGGTGGGCCGCGCCCGGCCCGAGACGGGCCGACCGGTCACTTTTTGAACTCAGCTATCCGTCCCTATCGGCGATAGGGAAGAATGGGACGGGTGTAGCTCGCCAAACGCCGGCGAGCTCGCTGGTTGGTGACAACTGGAGTTCCAAAAAGTGCGCAAGGACCGCGCAGATCTGGAGGGAGCAGAGGATGGCGGCCATGAAGCCCCGTACCGGGGACGGTCCCCTCGAGGCAACCAAAGAAGGGCGTGGAATCGTCATGCGGGTTCCACTCGAGGGTGGCGGGCGTCTGGTCGTCGAGCTCACGCCGGACGAAGCAGCGGCGCTCGGTGACGAACTGAAGAGCGTCACGAGCTGAGTGGCCCCGGCTGAGCACTCGGCCCTCGCCGACGCGGCCGACGTACTGGCCTGCCCGGAATGCCTGCGGGCGCACCGGGATGCCGCGTCGCTCGCGCTCGAACCGCGGGATCGAGCACTGCGCTGCGGTCGCGGCCACAGTTTCGACGTCGCCAGGCAGGGTTACGTCAGCCTGCTGACCGGTGCGTCGACCAAGATGACCGGGGACACCGCGGCCATGCTCGACGCCCGCGCCGCCTTCCAGAGCGAGGGCCACTTCAGGCCGATCGCGGACGCTGTGGCGCGCGCCGCCACGGCGCGCCGGACGAACGGTCCGGTGCTGGAGGTCGGCGCGGGCACCGGCTACTACCTCGCTCGGGCACTCGACGCCGCTCCCCCGGCTGTCGGCATCGGGCTGGACGTGGCCAAACCCGCCGTCCGGCGGTGCGCCCGCGCGCACCCGCGCGCCGCGGCGGTGCTGGCCGACGCATGGCGCGGGTTACCGATCCGCGATGGCGCGCTGGCCTGCGTACTCTCCGTCTTCGCCCCGCGCAATCCCGGCGAGATCGCCAGGGTGCTCACCGAGGACGGTCGCTTCGTTGTCGCCACACCCACCGAGCGCCACTTGGGCGAACTGATCGAGCCGCTGGACATGGTGCGGGTCGACCCCGACAAGAACAGCAGGCTCGACGCCGCGATGACGGGACATCTCGAACCCGTGGACCGGACATTGATCGAGTATCCGATGACGCTCGCCAGAACCGATGTCGAACATGTGGTCGGTATGGGTCCGTCCGCGCATCACGCGGCCGCCGGAGCGGAGCGTCTCGCGCGGCTGCCGGAGACCGTCGAGGTCACCGCGTCGGTCGTCGTCGGCACCTACCGCCGGGCGGCCTGATCGCCCGGCTCAGCCTTTTCTGACCTCGTCGTAGACCGCGACCGTGCGCGCCGCGATGCGTGACCAGTCGAATTCGGAGATCGCGCGCTCGCGCCCCGCGGCGCCCAGCCGAGCGGACAGCTCCGGATCACCGGCCACTTCGTTCACGGCGGCGGCGAGTCCGTGCTCGTAGTCCTCGGCTGCGCCCGCGTCGTAGTGCACCAGTCGGCCGTTGCGGTCGTCGACCACCTCGGGGATGCCGCCCACGTCGGAGGCGACCACCGCGGTCGCGCAGGCCATCGCCTCCAGATTGACGATGCCCAGCGGCTCGTACACCGACGGGCACACGAACAGTGCCGACGCGGCGAGAATCTGCCGGATCCGCTCGGTCGGCAGCATCTCGCGCACCCAGAACACCCCACCGCGCCGCTGTCGCAGCTCCTGGACGGCCGTGGCGACCTCGTGCTCCAGCTCCGGCGTGTCCGGCGCGCCCGCGCACAGCACGAGCTGGATGTCGGGGTCGAAGTCGCGGGCGGCCGCCAGCAGGTGGCCGACGCCCTTCTGGCGCGTGATGCGGCCGACGAAGGCGACGAGGGGAAGGTCGGCCCGCACGCCGAGTTCGGCGAGCACCGACGGCTCGCCGCCCGCCGGGGGGCCGGGATGCCAGACCGCCCCGTCGATGCCGTTGTGCACCACATGCACACGGTCCGGGTCCACCGCGGGGTAGGCGTCGAGCACGTCGTGGCGCATGCCCTCGCTCACCGCGATGACGGCGTCGGCGTGCTCGACGGCGTTGCGCTCCGACCAGGACGACAGCCGGTAGCCGCCGCCGAGCTGCTCGGCCTTCCACGGCCTGCGCGGCTCCAGGGAATGGGCGGTCAGCACGTGCGGGACGCCGTAGAGGGCCGCGGCCAGATGACCGGCCAGGCCGCTGTACCAGGTATGCGAGTGCACCACGTCCACATCGCCCACCGCGTCGGCCATCCGCAACTGGGCGGACATCATCTGCAGCGCGGCGTTGGCGGCGTAGAGCGACGGATCCGGTTGGTGGACCACGGCATCGGCGCGGTCGACACCCATGCAATGCACGGTCACCTCGCACAGTTGACGCAAATGCGCCGTCAACTGCGTGACGTGCACCCCGGCCCCGCCGTACACCTCGGGCGGATACTCGCGGGTCAGCATCGCGACGCGAAGCCGGTCCCGTTCGCCGGAATCCACCGGCGAACGTCCGCCATCCGTGCCGAAACTCACCGATCCAAACTAAACGTTCGCGTCCGCGGCGGCCACTCACGGGCGCTTCACCCGGTAGTTTGGCAGGTGTGAGGAGCCAGCCGCACGTACTCGGAATCGTGCTCGCCGGTGGTGAGGGCAAGCGACTCTTTCCACTCACGGCCGACCGCGCCAAGCCCGCCGTCCCGTTCGGCGGCGCCTACCGTCTCATCGATTTCGTACTCAGCAATCTGGTCAACGCGGGTTTCCTGCGGCTGTGCGTGCTCACCCAGTACAAGTCGCATTCGCTCGACCGGCACATCTCGCAGACCTGGCGGTTGTCCGGTTTCGCGGGCGAGTACATCACCCCCGTGCCCGCCCAGCAGCGGCTTGGACCGCGCTGGTACACCGGCAGCGCGGACGCGATCCTGCAATCACTGAACCTGATCTACGACGAGGACCCGGAATACATCGCGGTTTTCGGCGCCGATCACGTCTACCGGATGGACCCGGAGCAGATGGTGCGCCATCACATCGATTCCGGCGCCGGTGTAACCGTGGCCGGCATCCGGGTGCCGCGCAGCCAGGCGAGCGCGTTCGGCTGCATCGACAGCGACGAGTCCGGCCGCATCACGCAGTTCCTGGAGAAGCCCGCGCATCCGCCCGGCACCCCGGACGACCCGAACGTCACCTTCGCGTCCATGGGCAACTACGTCTTCACCACCAAGGTGCTGGTGGACTCGATCCGGGCGGACGCGGACAACTCCGACTCCGACCACGACATGGGCGGCGACATCATCCCGGCCCTCGTCGCGGCGGGGCAGGCCGGTGTCTACGACTTCGCCGACAACGACGTGCCGGGCGCCACCGACCGCGACCGCGGCTACTGGCGCGATGTCGGGACCATCGACGCGTTCTACGACGCGCACATGGACCTGGTCTCGGTGCACCCGGTGTTCAATCTCTACAACCGTCACTGGCCGATCCGCGGGGCGACCGAGAACCTTCCGCCCGCCAAGTTCGCCCAGGGCGGCCTGGCGCAGGAATGCATCGTGGGCGCGGGCAGCATCCTGTCGGCCGCCACCGTCCGCAATTCGGTGCTCAGCGGCAACGTCATGGTCGACGACGGCGCCACTGTCGAGGGGTGCGTGCTCATGCCCGGCGTGCGGATCGGGCGCGGCGCGGTGGTACGGCACGCCATTCTGGACAAGAACGTCGTCGTCGGCGAGGGCGAGATCATCGGAGTGGACCTGGCGCGCGACCGCAGCCGCTTCGCCGTGAGCAACGGCGGTGTCGTCACGGTCGGCAAGGGCGTCTGGGTGTAGTACCGCCTGGATCGGGCTAGGGCGCGCCCGGCTCGGGCGCGGGCGAATTGATGCAGAACGGCGCGCAAGGGCCCGGGGTGCGTGGCACGGTGGATTTCGAGGCGCCACCGAAATCGGCGGTACTCACCAAATAGACCACCAGCACGGCGAACAACAGCACCGCGGCGAAAGCGATCATGGTCCGGCCCCAATGAATCGGCTTCGGACGACGCTCGTCTTCGTCCCAGAGAAACATCATCATCACCATGCCGCACCCGCCTCCGGATCCACTCGGAACATGACTTCCACCAGTATCGGGGATCTTCGGTCTTTCGCGGCATCATGCGCCGAACCGTGCTCGTTCGGTGGCTGTTTCGCGAACGCCGGCGGGTGGTGCGGCTGCGATGAAGAAACGGCACGGCGGCCAGGAATTCCGGAAAAACTTCGGCGGCAGGCCTATTCGGCCGGAGTACGCGCGCGGTCGACGGCGGGATTACGGGGCGGGCGGGGCGACGTTCTGGGTGCAGAACGGCTCACAGGGACCGGGGGTAGGCGTGGTTTTCGCCGGGCCGGTGTCGAAATCGGTGTTGCTCACCACCACCATCACCAGCACCGCTCCCAGAATCACGAGCAGCAGCGCCATCATCGTCGGCCGCAACCAACTCGTGCGCCGTTCGGTCACGACTTCCCCCATAGCCGCTACTTCGAGGGGTGTTAGTTCACGCATAACTGTTTTCCTCACTGAGTTCTTTCTCAGCGCATACCCCGGATTCCGGGGTGGAATCAGACTGCCCCGCGAATCGCTAACCGCGTGAGGCGCAAAGCAATCCGTCGCCGACCGGAATCAGCACACAGGTGAGTTCCGGATTCTCCGCGATGGCGCGGGTGGCGGCGCGCACCGCCTGCGTGGCCGGATCACGTTGCGCCGGATCGGGTACGCGCCCGCCCAGCAGCGCGTTGTGCAGCAGGATGGCGCCGCCGTCGCGCAGCAGCCGCACGGCCTGAGCGACGTACTCCGGGTGCTCCAGCGGCGCGGCGTCGATGAAGACCAGGTCGTAGGCGCCGTCGGCCAGCCGGGGCAGCACGTCCAGCGCCCGCCCGTTGATCAGGCGGGTGCGCGCGGGCGGGATGTCGGCGGCGCGGAACGCCTCCTTGGCCGCGCGCTGGTGTTCCGGCTCCGAATCGATGGTGGTGAGCGTGCCGTCCTCGCGCATGCCGTCGAGCAGCCACAGGCCGCTGATGCCCGCGCCGGTGCCGACCTCGACCACCGCGCGCGCGCCGAGCAACTGCGCGTACATGCTCAGCAGCGCACCCACCGAGGGCGGCACGGGTATCGCGCCGAGTTCGATGGCCCGTTCCCGCGCGCTGACGAGGATTTCGTCTTCCACGACGGATTCCTCCACATAGGCGAGATTCCGCTCCAGATTCGATGCCACGGGTATGAGGCTAACGCCGGGCGGGTGATCTCGGCGTTCCGGACAACACGCGCCGCCCGCCATTTCCGCCGCCGGTTTTCTCAGGTGACCCTCAGCATCTCCATAACCCGGCCATATCAGGACCAGAAAGAGTATGGGCATCGCAAGACCACCGACCGTGCCTTAACACGGGACGCGGGAACAACGACATACCGGTTGTCGGTTGTATCCGTACGTGACGGACCGTAGACCCGGCCCCGAGCGAGTTCCCGACGTTTGCGGTCCCTAGTAGGAGGTAGCCCCATCCACATGGTCGATGCGGCGCGCGAATACGCCACCCTGCCCGAGCAGATCCTGCCGGTCGAGGCCGAGTCCGCCGAGGACGCGGTCGAGCTGACCGGGACTGCTGCCTTCGATGCCACCGGCGACCGGTCGGCGATGCCCACGTGGGACGAACTCGTCCGCGAGCACGCGGACCGGGTCTATCGCCTGGCCTACCGACTCTCCGGCGACGCACAGGACGCGGAGGACCTCACCCAGGAGACGTTCATCCGGGTGTTCCGTTCGCTGTCGAATTACCAACCGGGCACCTTCGAGGGATGGCTGCACCGCATCACCACCAACCTGTTCCTGGACATGGTGCGCCGCCGCAACCGGATCAGGATGGAAGCGCTGCCCGAGGATTACGACCGGGTGCCCGCCGAGGGCCCGGGGCCGGAACAGGCCTACCACGACGCCCGGCTGGATCCCGACCTGCAATCGGCCCTGGATTCGCTCGCGCCGGAGTTCCGCGCGGCCGTGGTCCTGTGCGATATCGAGGGGCTGTCCTACGAGGAGATCGGCGCTACGCTCGGCGTGAAACTGGGCACTGTGCGCAGTCGGATCCACCGTGGACGCCAAGCCCTGCGCGACTACCTTGCGCATAATGGAAGTGAGCAGCGGTTCGCCGCTGACGCGAACATAGGGTGATTCGTCGGAAGCCGGCATCGCCCGAACATCGGTCGATGTCGGTTGGAAGGGTGAGCACCGAATGAGTGGCGACTTCAGCACGTCCGGTCGTCGTCCGCCCCGTTTTCGCCCCACCGAGCATTTGGCGAGCGAGGCGATCGCGGCGTACGTGGACGGTGAGTTGCGGATGAACGCCTACCTGCGTGCCGCTCAGCACCTCTCGCTGTGTCCCGAATGCGCGGCCGAGGTCGATGCCCAGCAACAGGCGCGCATCGCACTGCGGCACGCAGGCCAGGTCGCGATTCCGACCGGGCTGCACGACAGCCTGACCAGGATTCCCCTCGCGGAGTTGCCCGGCGGCGCGTCCAGTGGCCGGACGCCCTCCCCGGCCTCCGGCCAGTCCGGGCGTAACGACGCGGTTTTCGGGTTTCTGACCGATTCGTTCACCGCGACCCGGTGGACCACGTGGTGGCGCAAGTAGAGTTTCCCGAGTGACCACCGAATCGACGAATTCCGGATCGGCCGACACCTCGGATTCGGCGGCCAACCGCGGGAATCTCCGTCCTCCGGACGCACCCGTGCTCGGTCCGCGCCCGGTCTACCGGCCCCATGTCGACACGCACACGGCGCGGGCCTTCCGCAGACCGTCCGGCCTGTCCGGTTCGTTCGCCGAGCCGCTGCCGCTCCGTAAGGCGGGCGCGGCGCCGCAATCCGGTCCCGAACTGCAGAACCGTCCGCCCGACGCGGTGCTGGCCGAGGCTTTCGGCCGTCCAGAAGGTTCCAGCGAACTTCTGCAGCGCGATCCCGACGCGGCCGGTGGCCAGGCTCCCGCTGCCGGACCGGCCGATCCATGGCGCGACCCGGAGGCGGTCGCCCGCCTCGGAGCCCCCGCGGTGCCCACACCCAAACCGCAGGCGCTGCCGCAGGCCGAGAAACTCAGCGCCCGCGAAGTGCTGTTCGGCTCCCGAGTCGCGCCCAAGGCGCTGGCCCTGCTCGCGCTCGTCGCACTCGTCATCGGCCTGCTCGGCGGGCTGGTCGGCCGCCTGACCGCGGAAACCGCCTCGACGCTGACCTCCCGCAAGGTGGCCCTCGAACAGGGCGGCGACGGAAACCGCCCGCACGGCCTGATCGCAAAGGTCGCCAACGCCGTGTTGCCCTCGGTCGTCTCCATCCGCGTGACCGTCGGTGAGAACGGCGCCACCGGCTCCGGCGTGGTGATCGACGGCGGCGGCTACGTCGTCACCAACAACCACGTCGTCTCGATGGCCGCCCAGGACAAGACCAACCGATCCGCGATCCAGGTGCAGTTCTCCGACGGCACCAGGGTGCCCGCCCAGATCGTCGGCCGCGACCCGAAGACCGACCTGGCCGTCCTGAAGGTCGATGTGAAGAATCTCACCGTCGCCCAGCTCGGCAAATCCGGCAACGTACAGGTCGGCGACGACGTGCTGGCCATCGGATCGCCGCTCGGCCTGAGCAAGACCGTCACCTCCGGCATCGTCAGCGCCTTGCACCGCCCGGTGAAACTGGAGGGCGAGGGCAGCGACACGAAGGCCGTAATCGACGCCGTGCAGACCGACGCGTCGATCAACCCCGGTAACTCCGGTGGCGCTCTGGTGGACATGGACGGCCGGGTCATCGGCATCAACACCGCCATCCGCAGCGAGACCGGCGGCTCGGTCGGCCTCGGCTTCGCCATCCCGGTGGACAAGATGACCGAGGTCGCGCAGACCTTGATCCGTGACGGTGTGGTGCACCATCCGACCATGGGTCTGTCCCTCCGCACCAAGACGGTCGCCAATGACGTCATGAGCGGAGCCGCGGTGGCCGACGTGTCGCCGAACGGCCCGGCCGCGCGGGCGGGCATCGTCGAAGGCGATGTCATCGTGCGCGTCGGCGATCGGGAGGTCACCAGCTCCGATGAGTTCACGGTGGCCGAACAGTCCAGCAAGATCGGCCAGACCGTGGTCGTCCAGCTCATCCGCGACGGCCGCCGAGTCGACGTCCCGGTGACCCTGGAATCCGATTAGCAGTTCCCCGCGCCAACGAATAACGCAGTACTCCAGTTATTTTCGCTAGACGCCGCAAAACCGCGTCGGATAGAGTCACGCTGTCGAAATCCAGCAGCACGGGGAGGGCTGTGATGCGTCATCTCGCCATTTCCATTCTCGGATCCACTATGGCGGCGGTCGCCACCGTGGGGCTGTCCGCAGCACCGGCCGGCGCTACCACGAACGACACTTACGTCGACTGGTTCGACTGCCGCCCCGGTGGAGGGCACACCGCGGTCGCGACGGACGGCGTGGAGTACTGCTACGGCGGAATACACAACGGCAAGATTGTGATCTACCCCACATAGATTACTTTTCTTGTACGTGCGGTGGGTGCTGTACGGCCTGGAAAAGCCCCGACAACACCCACCGTTCATTTCCCGGTCGGCTATCAATGGACGACCCGCTGACCGGGCCAGGTAGCCTGGTTACGTGTTCAGCAACATCGGCTGGAGCGAGATGGTCATCCTGCTCGTCGCCGCCCTCGTGATTCTCGGCCCGGAGCGCTTGCCCGGTGCCGTGCGCTGGACCACGCGCAGCCTGCGGCAGGTGCGTGATTACGCGAGTGGCGCCACGTCTCAGCTGAAAGAGGAATTGGGGCCGGAGTTCGAGGATCTGCGTAAACCGCTGGCCGACCTGAACCAACTGCGCGGTATGACGCCGCGGGCGATGGTGACCAAACATCTTCTCAACGGCGATGATTCGCTGTTCCGGGATTTCGACAGCGCGCTGCCCGATCCCAAGGACCTGTACAGCACGAACAGCGGGATGCCGGACTATCCGATGCCCAAGTTGGATAAGCCGTTGGAGCGCAACGAACGTCCTCCGATCGACACCGACGCCACCTGAACGTCAAGAAGACTAGACACATTGAGCTGTTCAGCTGTCTAGACTTCGCACATGTCGGCCGATGACGTGGCGCGCGTGTTCGCGATCGAGGACAAGGTCGAGCGACTGAAGGCGGCCACCGACGGGGTGGCGGCGGCCCAGCAGACCATCAACGAACTGACCAGGATTCGGCGTGCCGTGATCCGGGAGCTCCATGCCGAAGGCTGGACGTTCGCCAGAATCGGTGCGGCGGCCGGGCTTTCCCGGGCCCGTATCCACCAGGTGAGTACGCAGGGACCCGCGCCGGAAGGACTGTTCTTCGGGCACGGCTCGCTCACCGTGCTCGTCCCGGAGGTGCGCGCAGGGCGGGTGATCGGCGCGCCGGATCCCGCGGCGCCGCAACGATTGGCCGAGCTGCTACGCGAACTCGGTTTCAGCGTGGCGGTCGAGCATTTCCTACCGGGCCGTCCGGTCGATTTGCGGCGGGACGGCTTGATCGTGCTGGGCGGGCCGGAACTGTCCCCGAGCTTGCGTCAGTTGGTCGCCGCGGACCCACGATTGCGCCGCGCCGTAGCCAGAATGGGTGACGCGCGCCGGGGCATCGAGGACCGGGCGGCCCGACGGGTCTACCGGCCGGGCGGACCCGAACCGCACGACATCGCCTACCTGGGCAGGCTTCCCAGGCCCGACGGGCGGGGCAGCGTATTGATGATCGACGGCATGCATCCGCCGGGCTCGCTCGGCGCGATCCGGCTGCTCGCCACCCGGCTGGCCACCCTGCACGAACGAGCGAGCAATCACCTGTTCTCCGTGCTGATCGCCTGTCGCTTCGACCGTGCCACCGGCGAACCGCTGGAGGCCGAGCTGCTCACGCCGGTCTACCGCCACGATCCCGAGAACAGATCGCCCGCAACGGGTCTGCGCCGCTGAGCCGCGACCCGGGTGAAGGCGCTGCTGATCCGCCCCGAGATGCCCGGCGCGTCGGACATACTGAGACAACGGATTTCAGCAAATATCTGGTCATCATGACCGAGCGCAGAACGCGCGCAATCAGCGCAGCAGAAAAATGACTCGAGCCGCCGAACGGGCACCACTAGCTCCGCTGATCACCTGTTCACAGCGACTCTCTCGACTTAAAAAGCAGCCGCACATTATGTGCCCCAGGTCACCACCCCTCCCCCGAGTGCGTTCATACGCGGATGATTGAATAGCTGGACGATAACCGCTCTCCGAGAAACGGCCGCGTGAGGCGTCCGGCAAGGAGGAAATCGTGAATCCGCTATTGCTGATCGGCGGGGCCGTCCTGGCGGTGGGCCTGGTCGGCCTGATCATCAGTGTGCTGCTGCGGCCGACCGGGTCGAAGGCTCATGTGACCGTCGCCGATCTCCAGGCCCGGCTCGCGCGGGAGCAGTCGGCTCCGTCGCCCGAGGCGGACGGCCCGGTGGACGGTGAACCGGAATCCGGCTCGCCGAATACCGACGCCGAGTCGGTCGATCCCGGGCGCGAGGAACGCGAGCAATCCGGCACCGAGGCCGACGAGCCCCGTGACTCAGCCTCGGATTCGGCGACCGAGGACGATGCGAACCAGGTACTGCTGCCGGATCATCGTCGCCGCAACCAATAGCCTTCGGTTAACCAGCGACCGGCACAGCGGAAATTCACCGATTTCTCGGGCTCAACGCGCTGCGGCCGGACCCGATGAGCGAAGCGCCGGCCCCAAGCGCGCGGCACTCGGGTAATTGCTCACCCTGATGTCACACGAGTCGGTCACGTCGGCACACGTGGTGGAACGATCAGCCCCGGACCCCGGGAGTTCGAAGCCGCGTTGACCGGTCCAGCGTCCACGGCCACAGGCCGTCGGATACGCCGAGGCAGTCGTCCTGACGTCGGGGCATACAGTGCGGAACAGCGACGGGGACTCGGCGCGCGGACGAGACGGCCATCTCCATCGTCGCCCAGGTTCCGGCCGAGCGCGGCGGCACTCCACTTCCCCGATGCAGCGCATCGAGGGGACCCATTCACCGGCTGATCAGCTCGAAGTTCGTACGTGTGGCGGATTGGACCGCCGGTCGGCGGGAATACCGGCCCCAGAGCCGCACATACCGGTCCGGCGGCGCGTCCAATCCCACTTGCACGACGCGCTCACTCGGCCCACACTTGATTTGCTGAAAATTAACTGCACGTTGGTGACGGTGCGTTGCGCTTCGGCCCCGCCACGTTCTGCCCGGCCCGCCCCACCGAGAGGAGAAATGCGCCGTGACCGCCACCCAGATCGCCGTCCTCTGCTCGCTCGTCGGCGCGGCGAGCCTGCTCGCCACCATCGGGTTGCTGCACGGACCGGCGAACCGGCGGCGCCGGGTCGGCGTCACCGAGCACGTGATCGCGGAACAACTGCCCGCCCCCGCGCTCCCGGTCTGTCCGATCGGCAGGCCGCAGCGACTACCCGTCGAGCCCTTGACGGTGGCGGAGGCGCACGAACTCATGCAGCGCCACCGGATCTGTGAACCCTCCGAGTGCGTCTACAAGTACGCGGCCTTCCGGACTCTGATCGAGGCGGGATACATGCGCGACCCGCATGCGGAAGGGGCCTGACCGCATCCGCATGCGGCGCGAGAACGGATCAGGCCGCGGCGCAGGCCGGCCGGAGGGTGTTCATCGGCGGGCGGTCCAGCAGGGAGACCTCGGTGCGGTGTGCGGTGAACTCGTCGCCGATCAGCGGGAACTGGGTCAGCGCGGCGCCGGAGTCCTGGATACCGCTGCGACCGAGCACGGTGCCGAGGATCTGGCGGCTCATCACCCCCAGGTCGGCCAGCGGACGGTTGCGATGCGTGCGCACACCCAGGTTGACCTGGCCGATCGCGGACATGCCGAGCCGGTCGTAGGTGTCGAGCAACAGCCCGATCTCCACCCCGTAGCCCGGGGCGAACGGCACCGAGATGAGCAGTTCGCGGGTGCCCGCGTACTCGCCGCCGAGCGGCTGCAACACCTGCGACAGCTCCGGTCGCAGCGCGGCCAGCAGGGGCCGGGCGACCAGTTCGGTGACGCGGCCGCCGCCATGCGCGTCCACCGCGCCGCCTTGCCGCAACGGCCTGCGGTAATACGCTTTGGCCAGGTGCATGTCGTCCACCGTGAGCAGCGGACCGAGCAGCTTCGGCACGAAGGCGGGATCCGGGTCGATGAGGTCGGAGTCGACGAAGGCGATCAGATCGCCGCTGGTCACCGCCAGCGAGCGCCACAGCACCTCGCCCTTGCCCGCAACCGGCTCCAGCTCCGGAACCGCCTGCTCGCGGCTGATCACCTCGGCGCCCGCGGCGCGGGCCCGCTCCGCGGTGGCGTCGGTCGAGCCGGAGTCCAGCACGATCAGCTCGTCTACCAGCGTGCCGAGCAGCGGCCGGATGCTGGCCACCACGTCGGCCACGGTCCGTTCTTCGTTCAGCGCGGGCAGCACCACCGACACGGTGCGGCCGGCTTTCGCGGAGACGAGTTCGTCCACGCGCCAGTTCGGGGTGTCCCAGGTATTGGTCGTCGCCCAGGCGGGCTCACGGTGTTGAAATGTCATGCCAGACCTCGCAAGGTTCGTGCGGGGGGCCGGATGCCCTGGATAGCGGCGATCATGTCCACGACCCGCCGGGTCGCTGCGACTTCGTGGACACGAAAGACTCTGGCGCCTGCCGCCGCCGACCACGCTGTCGCCGCCAAAGTGCCCTCCAGCCGTTCGGAAAGACCGACACCTAGAGTCTCCCCGATGAAATCCTTGTTGCTCAGCGCCATCAAGACTGGCCATCCGGTTTTTACAAGAACGTCGACTCGGCGCAACAGTTCGAGACCGTGATAAGTGTTTTTGCCGAAATCATGCGTCGGATCGATCAGGATCGAATCCCGGCGCACTCCCGCGGCGAGCGCTTCCTCGGCGGC
Organism: Nocardia sp. NPDC047038; assembly: GCF_040644075.1. Classification (NCBI taxonomy): domain Bacteria; kingdom Bacillati; phylum Actinomycetota; class Actinomycetes; order Mycobacteriales; family Nocardiaceae; genus Nocardia; species Nocardia sp. NPDC047038. The sequence continues at coordinate 16,653 of NZ_JBEYVQ010000011.1, forward strand.
CCGCACCACGGTTCCGGTGACCTCCTCCACCACGTCGGTGTAGCGGACGCGGTGCGGCCTGGTGCGCGGCACCGCGCCACCGGTATGGCTGCACACCACACCCGCACCGTGCGCGGCGGCCACCGGAACGAGATCGGGGTCGGCGCCGGCCCAGGTGTCGTTGATCAGATCCGCCCCCTCGCCCACCGCCGCCAACGCAACATCGGCGCGCCAGGTGTCGACGCTGATCAGTAGCTCCGGGTACTTCGCGCGAATGGCCGCGACGAACGGCACCACCCGGCGCGTCTCCTCGGCCGCGTCCACCGAATCACCCGGCCCGGCTTTCACCCCGCCGATGTCGACGAGATCGGCGCCCTCGTCCACCGCGCGCGCCACGGCATCCATGGCCGCCGCATCGGTGAACGTGGCGCCGCGGTCGTAGAACGAGTCCGGGGTGCGGTTCACGATCGCCATCACGAGCGCCCGATCCGTCGCCACCGGCCGCCCGCACAGCGTGGGAAGCGGGGCCGCGGTCGAGCTGAACATGTCGCTCTCCCGCCTCTCCGCGAATCAGGCCGTACAGATCAGGAGACAGGGATCGCGGACACGTCGTGCCGCCGGGGCTTGGGCGTACCCCACGAGTGACCCGTGTGCTCACGAAACCAGTGGTCTCCTAATTCTCAGACCGTACCAGTCGAGTGCCACAAGATCAGCCAGCAGTCCTCTGGCGGAGGTGGGGGAACCACCGCCACCAGCTCTTTTCCGCAGATGGCCGTCAGTTCTTCGGGGCGCGGCCCGCGGCTACGTCGGCGGCGTAATCGGCGTAGGCGGGGATGTATCCCTCGGCGCGGCCCGCGAGCACGTACAGCGTGCTGTCGGGATCGTCGGCGTAGCCCTGCTTGCGCAGGTCCACCTTGCGGCTCTTGAACGTCGAAGTCTGTTCCAGCTCGTGCACGATGCGAATGAACAGCGGCACGGCGTAACCCGGCAATTGGTCGTAGGCCAGCTTCGCCACCGCCGCACCGTCGAATTCCGCGCCCGGATGCAGCGTCACCGCGGCCATGCCCGCCTTGCCGTCGGTTCCGGGGATGTCCACGCCGTAGACCACCGCCTGCTCGATCGACTCCGCCTTGCTCAGCGCGCCCTCCACTTCGGTGGTCGCCACGTTCTCCCCCTTCCAGCGGAACGTGTCGCCGAGCCGGTCCACGAACGCGATGTGGTGCCAGCCCTGGTCGCGCACCAGGTCGCCGGTGTCGAACCAGACGTCCCCGGATTCGAAGCCGTCGCGCACCAGCTTGGCCTCGGAGGCGGCCTTGTCGGTGTAACCGTCGAACGGGGAGCGGTCGGTGACCTTGGCCAACAGCAGGCCGACGCCACCGGTGCCGACCCGGCGCAGGCGGCCGCTCTTGTCGCGCTTCGCCTTTCCGGTCTCCTCGTCGTACTCCACGACGGCATACGGCAGCGGACCGAAACCCGCCGTCCGGTCCACGCCGAATGCGTTGACGAAGGCGATGTTCGCCTCGCTCGCACCGTAGAACTCCACGATGCGCTCGATGCCGAACCGGGACTTGAACTCGTCCCACAATTCCGGACGCAATCCGTTGCCGACGGCGAGCCGGATCAGGTGCTGCCGGTCGGTCGGCTCGGCCGGCTGGTTGATCAGGTAGCGGCACAGTTCGCCGATGTAGATGAACGCCGTGGCCTGTTCGCGAATGACCTCGTTCCAGAACCGGGACGCGGAGAAACTCCGGCCGAGGGCGAACGTGCCGCCCGCGGCCAGGACCGCGGACAACGCGACCGTGAGCGCGTTGTTGTGGTACAGCGGCAGGCAGCAGTACAGGGTGTCGTTGCCGCGCAAGCGGATTCCAAGGCCACCGAGTCCGCCCATGCTCTTGGTCCAGCGCAGGTGGGTCATCACGCTGGCCTTCGGCAGTCCGGTGGTGCCGGAGGTGAAGATGAGGAACGCCCGCTCGCGCGCGGTGACCTCCGCACAGCTCGGCGGGTCGCCGTCGTCGGCGTCGCGGGCCGCGTCGCGGAGTTCGTCGGCCGCGAGCACGTTGGCGGGCGGTTCGGGCAGCGAGTCGATCGCCTCGGCGCACTCCGCGCCTACCACGTTCAGCACGCTGTCGAGCAGGCCGAGGCTGTGCGCCAGCACCTGGTCGCGCTGATGATGGTTGAGCAATCCGACGGTGGCCCCGAGCTTGACCGTCGCCAACACGACGAACAGGGTTTCCGGCCGGTTGGTCATCAGCACGCCCACCACGTCGCCGCGCCGCACCCCGCGCGCGGCGAGCACGCTCGCGTACCGGTTCACCTCCGCGTTGGCCTCGCCGTAGGTATAGCTCGCGCCCTCGAACCGCAGGAACAAGCGGTCCGGATGCCGGTGGGCGTTGCGCTGGAAATACAGCCCGACCGACGACTTGGAATCCGGCGTCACGAGCATGTTCAACGCGTTGCGGAGCATGCCGGGCGCGTCCAGGGCCATCGCGGGGAGATGCCGGGCGAGGTCGACCAAACTCACCGTCGAGCGGGCATCGGTGCTCAAGTCTTCAGCTCTCCTCACGGGGTAGGCGCGCCTCCAACGCCGCGAAAGCGGACGGGAGATCGGTCACCACGGTAATCCGGGACAACGCTGTCTGGGGCACGAACTTCCGCTCGTACAACTCGTCCAGCCAGGAGAACAACCCGCGGAAGAATCCATTGGGATCCAGCACAACAACGGGTTTCTCGTGCTGACCCAGATATCCGCCGGTCCAGGTTTCGAAGAACTCCTCGAGTGTGCCGATGCCGCCGGGCAGGGTGAGGAAGGCGTCGGCGCGGTCCTCCATCACCTGCTTGCGCTGGCGCATGGTGTCGGTGACGACCAGTTCGTCGGCGTCGACGTCGGCGACCTCCCGGTGCACCAGGTGCTTGGGGATCACACCGATGGTGTTCGCGCCGCCGGCGCGCGCCGCGGTGGCGATCGCGCCCATCATCGAGACGTGACCGCCGCCGGACACCAGTTGCCAACCGCGCCGGGCGATCTCGGTGCCCACCCGGGCGGCCAGCGAAAGATAGTCCTGGTCGGTCGTGCTCGCCGAACAGTAGACACAGACGGCGAAAGGCCGCTCGCTCACCACTGATCCTCCGTCCCGATCGCGTCCTCGGCGCCGCCCGCTATCGCGGCCGCCTGAATGATGTTCACGACCTCCTCGACGCTGTCGGTCACGTGCAGCAGTCCGAGGTCGCCCGGAGAGATCTTGCCGGACCCGCCCAGCGAATCGCGCAACCAATCGACCAGCCCGGACCAATACCTGGTGCCGAACAGGATGATCGGGAACCGGGTGATCTTGTGGGTCTGCACGAGCGTCAGCGCCTCGAACAACTCGTCGAGCGTGCCGAAGCCGCCGGGCAGGCAGATGAACGCCTGCGAGTACTTCACGAACATCGTCTTGCGGACGAAGAAGTACCGGAAATTGATGCCCAGGTCGACCCAGTCGTTGAGGCTCTGCTCGAACGGCAGCTCGATGCCGAGACCGATGGAGTAGCCGCCCGCCTCGCATGCTCCTCGGTTGGCCGCCTCCATCGCGCCGGGACCGCCGCCGGTGATCACCGCGAAACCCGCCCGCGCCAGCGCGGCGCCGATGGCGAGTCCGGCCTGGTACTCCGGGTGGTCGGCGGAGGTGCGCGCCGAACCGAAGACCGTCACCGCTCGGGGCACCTCGGCGAGAGCGCCGAAGCCCTCGACGAACTCGGCCTGGATGCGCAGCACGCGCCATGGATCGGTGTGCACCCAGTCCGTGTCGCCGCGCTTGTCCAGCAGATTCCGGTCGGCGGTGCTGACGCCGTCGGCACGGTCGCGGCGGAACATGATCGGCCCGCGGAACTTCGGTGTCGACTTCGGCTGGTTGGCGACCTCACGGTCCGCGGCGTCGGTGGACATGCGTTCCACGCTACCGCCCGGCAAGACGGTCTCACGGGCTGGACGGGAGAAGTCGTCCGATGTTCAGCCGGACGCAGGCGGGGCGAGACGCGGTAGCAATCCGGGCGGACGAGGCGCACGCCACCGCGCGAATCGCCCGGGCGGGGAGACGGAGTCGGGCACTCGCGATCGCAGCCATCGGCGGAGTTCGACCGCGTGGCCGAGTTGACAGAAACCGGACCTCCAGCGCGCCCGAAAGCATCCAGGCGGAGTCGCCGGGCGCGCAGCCGCAGCCGTTCAGTCGGAAGTGCCGCTCAGGTAGCTGCGCAGCATGGCGGTGACGGCGGTGATCTGGTCGACCGGCACGTGCTCGTCGCGTTTGTGCGCGAGATTGGGATCGCCGGGGCCGAAGTTGACGGCGGGGATGCCGCGAGCCGCGAAACGCGAGACGTCGGTCCAGCCGTACTTCGCGCGCACACCGCCGCCGCCGTGGCGCTGTACCGACGCGATCAGGTCCTTGGCCGCCGGAGCGGTCAGCCCCGGCAGCGCGCCCGGCGCCGAGTCGGTCACTTCGAAGGACAACTCCAGCCCGGCGAAGACCTCGCGCACGTGCTCGACGGCTTGGTCGACGGTGCGGTCGGGCGCGAAACGGAAGTTGACGTCCAGTTCGGCGGCGTCCGGCACCACGTTGCCCGCCACGCCGCCGGTGACCCGGACCGCGGACAGTCCCTCGCGATAGACGCAGCCGTCGATGTCCACTTCCCGGGCGCGGTAGTCGGCGAGCCGCTGCAAGACCGGGGCCAAGCGGTGAATCGCGTTGTCGCCCAGCCATGCTCGCGCCGAGTGCGCGCGCACGCCCGAGGCGCTCAGCCGCACGCGCAGCGTGCCCTGGCAACCGGCCTCGATCCAGCCGCCGGACGGTTCGCCGAGCACCGCGAGGTCGCCGCTGAGCCAGTCGGGCAGGTCGCGTTCGATGTGCCCGAGGCCGTTGAACTCGGCGGCGATCTCCTCGCCGTCGTAGAAGATCAGGGTCAGGTCGTGCACCGGATCGGCGACGGTGGCGGCCAGATGGAGGAAGACCGCGTCGCCGGATTTCATGTCCACCGAGCCGCAGCCGTAGAAGACCTGTTCGCCCGTCGGGCCCACCGCGAACCGGCCGGGCACGTTGTCGGCGATCGGCACGGTGTCCAAGTGCCCGGCCAGGATCACCCGGGTCGGCAACCCGCGGTGGGTGCGTGCCAGCACCACGTTCCCGTGCCGGAGGATCTCGAAGCCCGTCGTCTGCTCCAGCAGCGCCCGCTCCACCGCGTCGGTGATGGCGGCCTCGTCGCGCGAGACGCTCGGGATGTCGACGAGGGCGGCGGTCAGTGTGATCGGGTCCGCATGCAGGTCGATGGTCACGCGCTTCACCCTACGACCGGTCACCCGCGAGGCCCGCCGGTACCGGTCGGTGTGCCGCCGCATCGTCCGGGACCGCCATCGTGCGCCGGCATCTCGCCGGAGTCGTCCAGGCGATGGTGCGGTCATTCCCGGCCCAGACACTGTTCGGCGTGCGACAGTGCGGCCACCGTTGCGCGTATCTCCGGTCGGCGCAGTGGTCTCGTTGATCGGGCGATCGAGCGTCGGCGCGACTGCTGACCAGGGCACTCGGCCGACCGGTCCTGGAGCTGGAGCCGTATCGAGCCTGGTGATCGCGGTCTCCGGAGCAGCCGCACCATTGCCGGTCGCGGGTCGGTAACCTCTAGGCCGTGAGTATCCAGGGAGCAGCAGCAATCGGTATCGCCAACGTGACCGCGGACGGGACCGTGCTGGACACGTGGTACCCGAACCCGCAGCTGGGCGAGTTCGCCGAGACCGGCAGCAAGCGGCTGGACGAGGCGCCCGCGGAGTACGCGGCTCTGCTCGGCTTCGACGACGCCCGCGGGGTCGACGTGATCGCGGTGCACACCACGATCGCCGACCTGTCCGCCGCCCCGGTGGACGCGCACGACGTCTACCTGCGCCTGCACCTGCTCTCGCACCGCCTGGTCAAGCCGCACGAGGTGAGCCTGGACGGCCAGTTCGGCCTGCTCACCAACGTGGTGTGGACCAACCACGGCCCCGCCGCGGTGGATGGCTTCGAGGCCACCCGCGCCAAGCTGCGCGCCCGCGGCCCCGTCACGGTGTACAGCGTGGACAAGTTCCCGCGCATGGTCGACTACGTGCTGCCCTCCGGCGTCCGCATCGGCGACGCCGACCGGGTCCGCCTCGGCGCGCACCTGGCCTCCGGCACCACCGTCATGCACGAGGGCTTCGTGAACTTCAACGCGGGCACCCTCGGCGCGTCCATGATCGAGGGCCGCGTCTCCGCGGGCGTCGTGGTCGGCGACGGCTCCGACATCGGCGGCGGCGCGTCCACCATGGGCACCCTTTCCGGCGGCGGCACCACGGTCATCTCCATCGGCGAACGGTCCCTGCTCGGCGCGAACTCCGGCCTCGGCATCCCCCTCGGCAACGACTGCGTCCTGGAGGCCGGCCTCTACCTCACCGCGGGCACGAAGGTCACCACACCCGACGGCACCCTGGTCAAGGCCGCCGAACTCGCAGGCCGCGACAACCTCCTCTTCCGCCGCAACTCCACCACCGGCGCCGTCGAAGTAGTCCCCCGCAAGGGCACCGGCATCGAACTCAACGCCGACCTCCACGCCAACGACTGAGCGTTCCGCGAGTGGCACATGGTTGTGCCACTCGCGGAGTTCGGATCAGGCCGAAGGCGCTTCCGAGAGCCCGAAGGCGATGACTCGGTGGGGATGGATGCGGATCATTTCGCGGGAGACGCCGGGGATGTACGGGTCGACGTCGGTGAGTGCTTCGGCGGTGCCGCGGATCTCGAGGCAGCGGACGCGCCACGGTTGGACCGACGCGACGTCGTCGACGACGAAGGCGACGTGATCGTTGGTGGCGAGGTTGCGGAATTTCCACGAGTCGCCCATGTTCCAGCCCGCGATGTCGATGGTGCCCAGGTCGGCGTTGTAGCGGAAGCCGACGGGGTTGTTCTGCGGGGTGCCGTCGGGCCGGACGGTGGCCAGCCGGCCCAGCCGCTGGGTGTGCAGGTAGTCGATGTGTTCGGTGGTCAGAGTCGCAGTCATGCGCCGACCGTAGAACCTCTACCTAACTCGAGGTCAACCCCGCGGTCAGCCCAGCTTCTTCTTCTGCACCTTGCCCATGGCGTTGCGCGGCAGCGCGTCGACCACGCGGATCTCGCGCGGGCGTTTGTGCACCGAAAGTTCTTCGGCCACATGGTCGATCAACTCACGCTCGGTCGCGGCGACGCGCAGCACGACGAAGGCGGTGATGCGCTGGCCGAGATCGTCGTCGGGCAAGCCGACCACCGCGGCTTCCGCGACCGCGGGGTGACCGAGCAGCACCGTCTCGACCTCGCCCGCGCCGACCCGGTAACCACCGGACTTGATCAGATCCACCGATTCCCGGCCGACGATGCGATGAAAGCCTTCCGGGTCGATGGCGGCGACGTCGCCGGTCCGGAACCACCCGTCCTCGGTCCAGGTCCGCGCGGTCGCCTCCGGGCGATTCAGGTAACCGTCGAAGAGCATCGGTCCGGACACTTCCAAGCCCCCGATGCTCTCGCCGTCGTGCGGCACCGGAGCACCGGACTCGTCCCGGATCCGGGTGCGCACACCACGCACCGGCAATCCGACCCAGCCCGGCCTGCGCTCACCATCGGCCCGGGTGGACAGCGTGATCATGGTTTCGCTCATGCCGTAGCGCTCGACCGGCGCGTGCCCGGTCAACTCGCGCAATCGCTCGAAGACCGGCACCGGCAGCGGCGCGCTACCGGAAACCAGCAGCCGCGCGTCGGCCAATTGCTTCGCCGCGTCGGGGTCGTCGACCACACGCGACCACACGGTGGGCACGCCGAAGTACAGCGAACCCTTGGCCGCCGCGTACGCCTGTGGCGTCGGCTTACCGGTGTGGATCAGCGGACTGCCCACCCGCAGCGGACCGAGCAGGCCGAGGATCAGCCCGTGCACATGGAACAGCGGAAGCCCGTGCACCAGCGTGTCACTCGCGGTCCAAGCCCATGCCTCGGCCAGGGCGTCGAGACCCGCGGCGATCGCGCCGCGACTGAGTAGCACGCCTTTGGGCAGGCCGGTGGTTCCCGAGGTGTACAGCACGAAAGCTGTGGTGGCCGGGTCGGGTTCGGGGTAGGTGTGCCAGGACCTGGCGTGCCGCCGCACCGGCACCACGGGTAGGTCGGCGTCCTCCGGCGCTTTCCCCAGCCACGCCTGAGCGCTCGAATCGGCGAGGATGTGCGCCCGTTCCGCGGTTCCGGAGTCCGGGGGCACCGGAACCACCGTGACGCCCGCGATCAGGCAGCCAACCACCGCGAGCACGGTTTCCACGGTCGGCTCGGCGAACACCGCCACTCGTTCCGCGCGCGCGACGCGTTCGGCCACCGAAGTGGCGGCGCCCAGCAGATCGCTGCGGGAGAGGGTTGCGCCGTCGATGGTGACGGCGTCGGGGATGTCCGCTCCGCCTGCGACGGCGAGCGGGTTCAGGGAGCTGAGCAGCAGCGGCGGACCGAACGGCATTCGCTCACGCTACTTCGCCGGATCAGCGGCGGTGTCGCGGCATCCCGCGCCGACCGGCGTCGAATGTGACGGTTGACACTCCCGTTGACGTGGTGAGAACGTTGGTGCATAGCTTTCTCAGCACTGCGAGGTCGACGATGACGAGGCCACTTTCCGCGACGCATCGTCCCGAATCGCCGGACTCCTTCGACATCGGGCAATACCTCGACGGCGTGGCCGGCCTGTTCGGCGGCGTCGCGAACGTCATCATGCAGCTGAGCGCTCCGCCGGTCGGTTACGGCGTGCTGGAGAGCACCGTCGACAGCGGAAATGTCATGTTGCATCCGGTCAAACGGCTGCGCACCACGTTGACCTACCTTTCCGTAGCGATGCTCGGCACCGACGAGGAACGCGCCGCCTACCGAGAAGCGATCAACGTCTCGCATCGTCCGGTCCACTCCACCGACTCGAGCCCGGTGCACTACAACGCCTTCGATCCCACATTGCAACTCTGGGTCGCGGCCTGCCTGCATTGGGGAGCGCGGGATCTGTACGAGCGCATGCACGGCCCGATGGACGAAGCGACGGCCGACGCGTTCTACCGTCTCGGCGCCAGGCTCGGCACCACCCTCCAGATGCCCGCAGCGATGTGGCCTCCCGACCGCCGCGCCTTCGCCGAGTACTGGAGCGCGAATCTCGCGGCGACCAGTATCGATCCGACGGTCCGTGCCTACTTCGACGACCTCATCGACCTACGCATGCTGCCGCGACCCGCGCAGCTGGCTTTCGGGCGCCTGCACCGCTTCTTCGTGACCGGATTGCTGCCCCGGCACCTGCGCGACGAGATGGGAATGACCTGGACCGACCGCGACGAACGCGTACTCGGCCACCTTCTGCGCGCCGTCGGGGCCGCCGAGTCCCGGCTACCGCGAACGATCCGCGCATTCCCGCTGAACGCCTATCTCCTGGATATGCGCATCCGGCGTCGACTCGGCCTTCGTCTCGTCTGAGCCAATCCTCGTTTCATTCCAGTTACTGGTGGGCAATCGCAATCTCGTATTGCTGATCGTGCCTGCACAGCGCCGTCCGACGCGACGTGACGCCACCAGCCAGGAGGAGACGATGGGCTACCGAACGACGTTGACCGCGCTGATCGCCTGCGGGTTCCTGGCGCTGGCCGCGCCGGTCGCCCTTGCCGAGGAATCCGCAGAAACCGAAGTGGCCGCGGTGCCGCCGCGCACGGCGATCTCCGTACGCACCTCGGTCGGCATCGGCTGGGGAACACCGAACGAACACGAGTCACGCTCGAGTCTGTCGCTGTCCAAGCTCTTCCTTGCCGACTACGCCCTGCGCCACGGCGACGGCTCGGCCGAGGATCGCATGCTGGGCGAGCAAATGATCCGCTACTCAGATGATGGAGCCGCGACCGTGATGGAGGCCAAGTATCCACAGGCCATCGCGGCCATCGCCGCCGAATACGGCCTCGCCCAGACGGTGCCAGGACCCAGTTGGGGCGCGGGGGCGACCAGCACGGCGAACGTGTCCGACTTCCTCGCCACCAAATTGCGCACCGATCCCGGATCACCGATCTTCGGATGGATGGCCGCAGCGGGATCGACGGCCCGAGACGGCACCGAGCAGAACTGGGGCACGGCACGATGGCCCTTCGTCCAGGGCAGCAAATGGGGCTGGTCGGATTTCGGCGAGCCGGAGGTCGCCTCGACGTCCTACGGCCCCGGTTTCGCGGTGACCGCGCACACCCATGGCACCGCGGCCGAGCAGACCGCGGATGTCATGGCCGCGCTCGGGGCGATGCTCTTCGGCCTTCCGCAGCACCGCTGAAGTCAGCGCACCCGGAAGGACACCACGACGTGATCGCGGGCGAACTGCCGGATCGATGCGTCGTCGCCGAGCGGGATCACGGTCTGCGGGGTCAGCGCCAGTGACAGCGCGGTGCGAGCGATCATCTCGGCCAGCGGCTCCGGATCGTATTCCGGCAACTTGCCTTCCCGCTGCAACCGCGTGATGAACTCGGCCAGGTAATCCCGGCCGAGTTCGATGACCGGCGCGCCCTGGGTGGTGAGGTACGGCAGCACGAGTTCGGGCTCGGTGGCCAGCAGCCGGTGGATCAGCTGGTTTCCTCGCAGGCCGTTGATGAACGCGGCGAACAGTTCGACGATCTGGTCCTCGGCGCTCGCGTCGCGATCGACCTGACGCTGGAGCGCGGCGTCGACCTCCTCGATGAAGTCGCGCGTCTGCCGCAGTCCGACGGCCCGGATCAGATCGGATTTGCTCGCGAAGCGGCGGTAGAGCGTGGCCAGCGACAATCCGCCGCGACGCGCCACTTCCACCATGCTGGTGCGCTTGATACCGAAGTCGAGGAACGCCAGCAGCGCCGCGTCCAGTACCCGCGCCTGGTTGCGATCCTCCGGGGCGGCGCTGCGCACCAGCGGCAGCAGCCTGGTCAGCCTGGCCATACCTCAACCCTATCCGCGACAGCGACACGATGACACTTTCAGCATTGCACACCATCACCGCCTACCCGCGGCGATTGACAGCTCACCGAGTCGATGAGAAAGTTAGGACATTATCTTCTCATCGACCGATTCTCTGGGATCGGGCGGACACGAAAGACGAGGTCGACGATGACCGCGCCGCTGCGCACCGCCGAGCACGAACCGGATCCGAGCCAGACCCTCACCCCCGAGACGGTCGCGCAGTACGTCGACGGCATCGCCGCGTTCCTCGGCGGCGCGGCGAACGTCATCATGCAGTTGAGCCTGCGCCCGGTCGGCCGCGGCGTGCTGGAGAGCACCGTCGACAGCGGCAAGGTCACACTGCACCCGATCAAGCGGCTGCGCACCACCCTCACCTATATCGCCGTGGCGCTGCTCGGGTCGGATGACGAACGCGACGCCTACCGGGAGGCCGTCAACGTGTCGCACCGGTCGGTGCGCTCGACCGCCGCGAGCCCGGTCAAGTACAACGCCTTCGACCCGAATCTCCAGCTGTGGGTCGCCGCGTGCCTGTACTGGGGCATCGATGACCTCTACACGCGGATGCACGGCCCGATGGACGACGCGACCGCCGACGCCTTCTACACCTACGCCGCCCGCCTGGGCACCACCCTGCAGATGCGGCCGGAGATGTGGCCGGCGAATCGCACGGAGTTCCAGCGGTACTGGGACGAGAACCTGAAGCAGCGCGGCATCGAGCCGGAGCTTCGGGACTACTTCAACGGTCTGATCGACCTGAAGATGATGCCGCGACCGGTGCAGGTGGTCTTCGCCGGATTGCAGCGCTTTATCGTCACCGGCTTGCTTCCGCAGCACCTGCGCGACGAGATGGGCATGACCTGGACCGACCGCGACCAGCGACGGTTGGACCGGCTGCTGCGGATCCTCGGAGCCGTGCACGGCCGGCTGCCCGCGGCGGCACGCATGTTCCCGCTCAACGCCTATCTGTTCGACCTGCGCAGGCGCCTGCGGCAGGGAAAGCCGCTGGTCTGATCACCTCTCCATGTGCGGGTAGCGGAAGTCGACGGGCGGCACGAAGGTCTCCTTGATCGTCCGCGGCGCGACCCAGCGCAGCAGGTTCAACGGCGAGCCCGCCTTGTCGTCGGTGCCGGAGGCGCGTGCGCCGCCGAACGGCTGCTGCCCCACCACCGCACCCGTGGGCTTGTCGTTGACGTAGAAGTTGCCCGCCGCGAAACGCAGTGCGGCGTCGGCCTCTTCGATCGCGTACCGGTCCTGCGCGAACACCGCTCCGGTCAGCGCGTAAGGCGCAGCCGACTCGACTTCGGCGAGTATCGCACTGTAGGAGCCGGGTTCGGCATCGTCGTAGACGTACACCGAAAGGATCGGGCCGAAATACTCGGTGGCGAACGATTCGTCGTGCGGATTGTCGGTCAGGAATACGGTCGGCCGGACGAACCAGCCTTCGCTGTCGTCGTAGGTTCCGCCGACCGGGATGGTGACGCCCGCGTCCGCGGCGCGCCGGATGGCCGCCGCATTCTTGTCGTACGCGCGCCGATCGATCAGCGCTCCACCGAAATTCGACAGATCCGCGACGTCGCCGTAGCTCAGCCGGTCGGCGTCGTGCAGGAACTCGTCGCCCATCGCGCGCCAGACCGACCGCGCGATGTAGGCACGTGAGGCCGCCGAGCACTTCTGACCTTGATACTCGTAGGCGCCGCGAATCAGGGCGGTGCGCAGCGCGCCGGGGTCGGCCGAGGAGTGCGCGACGATGAAGTCCTTCCCGCCGGTCTCCCCCACCAGGCGCGGATAGCCATGATACCGACCGATATTCGCGCCCACTTGCTGCCAGAGGTACTGGAACGTCTTGGTGGAACCGGTGAAATGGATACCGGCCAGCCGCGGATCGGCCAAGGCCACTTCCGACAGTTGCACCCCGTCGCCGGTGACCATGTTGATCACGCCGGGCGGCAATCCCGCCGCCTCCAGCAGCCGCATCGTGTGGAACGCCGACAACGTCTGCGTCGGCGACGGCTTCCACACCACCGTGTTGCCCATCAGCGCGGGCGCGGTCGGCAGATTCCCGGCGATGGCGGTGAAGTTGAACGGTGTGATGGCGTAGACGAACCCTTCCAGCGGCCGATAGTCCATCCGGTTCCACACCCCGGCGCTGGAGCTGGGCTGTTGCTCCAAGATCTCCCGCGCGAACGCGACGTTGAACCGCCAGAAGTCGACCAGCTCGCACGGCGCATCGATCTCGGCTTGCTGGGCCGACTTCGACTGCCCGAGCATGGTGGCCGCGGCGATCGTCTCCCGCCACGGCCCGGCCAGCAGGTCCGCGGCGCGCAGCAGCACCGCGGCGCGCTCCTCGAACGGCAGCGCCCGCCACCCCGGGGCGGCGGCCATCGCGGCGTCGATGGCTCCGTGCGCTTCCGAATGGGTGGTGTCGGTGTAGGTCCCCAGCACGTGCCGATGCCGATGCGGTGTGACGATGTCGTGCCGTTCGCCGAGGCCGGGTCGATGCTTACCCCCGATGACCAGCGGCACGTCGACGGGTTCCGCGGACAGCTCGGCCAGCTTGCCGAGGAGTAACTCCCGTTCGGGGCTTCCGGGCGCGTAGGAGTGCACCGGCTCGTTGCCGGGCGTGGGGACAACCGTGACAGCGTCCATACCTCAGGCTAGCTCGCCGAGCAGGGCGGGCGGGGACGCCGACACGCCTCGCTGTGCCCGTTGTGCGACCGCGGCCTCGAACGATGGCCGCGCTCGCGCGCAGCGGCGACAAAGGTGTCAGCCCGCGGCGAGCCGTTCGGCCGCCGCCGCGATCCGCTCGTCGGTCGCGGTCAGCGCGATCCGCACGTGCTCGCTCGCGCCGGGGCCGTAGAAGTCGCCGGGCGCGGCGAGGATGCCGCGATCGGCCAGCCATTCCAACGTGGTCCGGCACGGCTCACCACGCGTCGACCACAGATACAGGCCCGCCTCGGAATGATCGATCCGGAAACCCGCGGCCTCCAGAGCCTTTCGCAACACGTCGCGTCGGGCGCGGTACCGCTCGCGCTGACGCGCCTCGTGCGCGTCGTCGCTGAGCGCGGCGGTCATCGCGGCCTGGATCGGGAACGGCACCATCATGCCCGCGTGCTTGCGCACTTCGAGCAGTTCCGCGACCAGCTCCGGGTCGCCCGTCACGAATCCGGCGCGATAGCTGGCCAGGTTGGAGGTCTTGGACAACGAATGCACGGCCAGCAGGTTGGTGTGGTCGCCGTCGCATACCTCGGGGTCGAGCAAGGAGACGCCGCGACCCTCCCAGGTCAGTCCCAGGTAGCACTCGTCGGAGGCGACGATCGCGCCGCGCTCCCGCGCGAAGGCGACCACCTTGCGCAGATGTTCGACGCCGAGTATCCGGCCGGTCGGGTTGGACGGCGAGTTCACGTAGATCAGCGCGGGCGTCTGCGGACCGAGCCGGGTCAGTCCGTCCGCGCGCAGCACCTGCGCGCCCGCCAGCAGCGCGCCGACCTCGTAGGTGGGGTAGGCGACCTCGGGGATGACGACCAGGTCGCCCGAGCCGAGCCCGAGCAGTCGGGGCAGCCCCGCGATCAGCTCTTTGGTGCCGATCGCGGGCAGCACGGCCGCGGGCTCGAGTCCGGTGATCCCGTAGCGCCGCTTGAGCGCGTCGACCGCGGCCGCGCGGAGCTCGGGGGTGCCATGCGTGGTCGGGTAACCGGGGACCGCAGCGACGGAGTTCAGCGCCGTCCGGATCAGCGGGTCGACCGGGTCGACCGGAGTGCCGACGGACAGGTCGACGATCCCGCCGGGGTGGGCGGCCGCCTTCACCTTCACCGAAGCGATGGTGTCCCAGGGGAAATCGGGCAGCAGACTGCTGACCCGGCCACGCGGTGACACGTCAGGTCTCACTCACTCGCCATCGGGGGCAGTTCCTTGATGAACGGCGGGTCGTAGTCGACCTTGCCGACCTTGGTCGCGCCGCCGGGCGAGCCCAGCTCGTCGAAGAAATCGACGTTGGCGTTGACGTATCCGCTCCACTGGTCCGGGGTGTCGTCTTCGTAGAAGATCGCCTCCACCGGGCACACCGGCTCACATGCACCACAGTCCACGCATTCGTCGGGATGGATGTACAGCATGCGACCACCCTCGTAGATGCAGTCCACGGGGCATTCCTCGATGCATGCCTTGTCCTTCACGTCAACGCACGGTTCAGCGATGATGTACGGCACTGCCGCTCTCCTAGTCTGTCCTCGCCTGCGGGATAGTCCGCCCGGCGAAACCCTATCCCGGCAACCACACGTTACTACTGGTCAGCCTGCCCTAACTTCGGGGATCGCGCACGCCGACGCGAGGCCCGATTCGACTCCGCCACCCGAGGTACGCGCTGGGGGCCGCGTTGTGGGAGGTAGCGCCGGAGCGTGCCACGCCGGATCCGGTATTGCGCCGGTCCCGGCTACCCGCGGCCGACCGGAAATCCGATCGCACCGCGGGCTGGAACCTATCGCCGTCGCCGCGCCGCCCGGCGCAGCTCCCTCGTCAGTCGACCAATACCGCCTGAAGCCCCGGAGCGGCCGACAACCGCTTGTGCTTCGGGACGCCGTAGGTCGTCGTCCGTTCCCGGGCCGGTCGTCCGATGCCGGAGGCGATCTCCACCAACTCGGCGACCGTCTTGGCCGAGCCGTGCTGCGAGCCCGCCATCCGGGAGATGGTCTCCTCCATCAACGTGCCGCCCAGATCGTTGGCGCCACTGTTGAGCATCACCCGCGTTCCGGTGGTGCCCAGCTTGACCCAGCTGGTCTGGATGTTGTGGATCCGGCCGTGCAGCATGATCCTGGCCAGCGCGTGCGCGGCGCGGTTGTCCCGGTTGGTCGGCCCGGGCCGCGCGGCGCCCGCCAGGTACAGCGGGGCGCTCTGGTGCACGAACGGCAGCAGCACGAATTCGGTGAAACCGCCGGTCTCGTCCTGGATTCCACGCAGCACCCGCAGATGCCCGACCCAGTGCTTCGGGTTGTCCACGTGGCCGTACATCATGGTCGAACTGGACCGGATGCCCACCTGGTGCGCCGTGGTGATCACCTCGATCCACGCCGAGGTGGGCAGCTTGCCCTTGGTGAGCACCCAGCGCACCTCGTCGTCCAGGATCTCCGCGGCGGTGCCTGGGATGGTGTCCAGGCCCGCCTCCTTCAGGGCGACCAGCCACTCCCGGACGCTCTGGCCGCCGCGCGAGGCCCCGTTCACGATCTCCATCGGACTGAAGGCGTGCACATGCATCGACGGCACCCGCTGCTTGACCGCCCGCACCAGATCCGCGTACCCGGTGACCGGCAGGTCGGGGTCGATGCCGCCCTGCATGCACACCTCGGTGGCACCGTCGACATGCGCCTCCCAGGCCCGGTCGGCCACCTCGTGCGTGCTCAGGGTGAACGCGTCCGCGTCGCCCTTGCGCTGGGCGAACGCGCAGAACCGGCACCCGGTGTAGCAGATGTTGGTGAAGTTGATGTTCCGGTTCACCACATAGGTGACATCGTCGCCGACGGTATCGCGGCGCAGTTGATCGGCCAGCGCGGCGACCGCGTCCAGCTCCGCGCCGTCCGCCGTGGCCAGCGCCAGATACTCGGCGTCGCCGAGCCCGGCCGGATCGCGTTCGGCGGCGCGCAGCGCGGCGAGCACGTCGGAGTCCAGCCGCTGCGGAACGGCGACGGCGAGATCGCGGGCCTGTTCACGAATGGTGTCCCAGTCGCCGAAGGCGCCGACGATGTCCTGCCCGAGGGCAGCGTCGCTGCGGGCCTCGGTGTTGCGGCCCTCGGTGTCGATGGCGGTGTTGAGGTCGACGCGTCCGGCCGACTCCCAGGACTCGTCCGGCTCCTGCCAGGGCAGGCCGACCGGGATCGCGTCCGGATTCGCCAGCCCCGTCACCGGGTCGGTGAGCGCGGCGACGTGCGCGCCGATCCGCGGATCGACCCACGGATTGCCCGCTCGCACGTACTTCGGGTGCGCGGAGGTCCGCTCGACCAGCCGATAGCCCGCCGCCTCGGTGATCTCCCGCAACGTGTCCAGGTTCGGCCACGGCCGCTCCGGGTTCACGTGGTCGGGCGTCACCGGCGAGACGCCGCCCCAGTCGTCGATGCCGGCGTCGATCAGCGCGCGGCACTCGGCGTGCGAGACCAGGTTCGGCGGCGCCTGCACCGGCACGTCCGGCCCGAGCAGCACGCGGGTGACCGCGATGGTGGCGAGGAATTCCTCCAGGCCCGCGTCCGGCACGTCCCGCATGGCGGTGTCGTCCTTGGCGCGGAAGTTCTGCACGATGACTTCCTGGATGTGTCCGAAAGCCTTGTGCTGCTTGCGAATCGCCATGATCGACTCGGCCCGCTCCGCCATCGTCTCACCGATGCCGACCAGGATCCCGGTGGTGTAGGGCACCGAGAGCCGTCCCGCGTCGGTGATCGCCCGCAGCCGCACGGCCGGGTCCTTGTCGGGGCTGCCGTAATGGCAGTTGCCCTTCTCGGTGAACAACCGGGCCGAGGTGGTCTCCAGCATCATGCCCATGGACTGCGCCACCGGCTTGAGCCGCGCGATCTCCTCCCACGACATCACGCCCGGGTTCAGGTGCGGCAGCAGGCCGGTCTCCTCCAGCACCATGATCGACACGGCGCGCAGGTAGTCCAGCGTGGAGTCGTAGCCGCGCTCGTCGAGCCACTGCGCGGCCTCCGGCCAGCGATCCTCGGGCCGGTCACCCAGCGTGAACAGTGCCTCTTTGCAGCCGAGGGCAGCGCCCCTGCGTGCGATGTCGAGCACCTCGTCGGGTTCGAGGAACATGCCCTTGCCCTCGGCGCGCAACTTGCCGGGCACCGTGACGAAGGTGCAGTAGTGGCACTTGTCCCGGCACAGCCTGGTCAACGGGATGAAGACGTTGCGGGAATAGCTGATCGTCTTCGGACGCCCCGCGGACGCCAGCCCGGCGTCGCGCACCCGCGCGGCGCTACGACAGAGGTCGGCCAGGTCGTCGCCGGTCGCGTGCAGCAGCACCGCGGCCTCGTCCACGTTCAACGTGACACCGTCGCGGGCCCTGCGCAGCGCCCGGCGCATGGCCGATGGACTGGGCGGCGCGGATGGGACGCTCGGGTTCGGTAGGTCGGTCACGCCCTCGATCATGCGCTACACATCCGGAACTGTCTCCCTCCAGTGCTGGTTGCGACGAAGCGGACGAGTCACGGCTCCGCTCGCCACGGAGCCCACACGGGGACGTGGAGCACCGTTGAGCGTTGACAACTGTGCGGTACCCGAGGCTATTCCGGGGCACCCGCGCCGCGCGGCCCGCGTTCGGTCGTCGAGCGTGGCCTCGGTGAGCGCCGCCGATTCGACCGTTCCGGCACACCAGACCCTCGCAGGTGAGGCAGGGGGCCAACTCCTCGGCGACCGCCCGATGCGCCCGAAACGGTTGTCACACAACGAGGCTCATTCCCGGCAGGAAGCCCTCTGCGACCCTCGCGCTCACCCGTCCGCCGGGTCCGCGCCGTCGCGGTAGGCCGCTCACCATCGACCGCGACGGCGACCGCGTGATCGTGCAACGATTGGCGGCATGTCGCAGCCGCGCACGATCATGGCCGATCCGGCCTGGCGCCCCAGTCCGAAGGCGAAGCTCCTGTGGACTGTGCAGGCCGTCCTGACGTGGGTGATCCCGTTCGCGGCCCTGCTGGTGTGGGCGGTGGTCGACTCCGCGCATCGCGGGTGGCAGCTGGGATTCTTCCTGGTCGCGCTCGTGCCCGCCGCGCTGAACATCGGTGTCGCGCCGTGGTGGCGGTACGCGGTGCACCGCTGGGAGGTCACCGACGATGCGGTCTACACCCGGGTCGGCTGGCTCACCCAGGAGAGCCGGGTCGCGCCGATCTCCCGCGTGCAGACCGTCGACACCGAACGCGGTCCGCTCGAACGCCTGCTCGGATTGGCGACCGTCACCGTGACCACCGCGTCCTCCGCGGGTGCGGTGCAGATCGGCGCGCTCGACCTTCCGGTCGCCGAGGAAACCGTGGCCCGGCTCACCCGGATCGCCGCCCAGCACCGCGGAGACGCGACATGAGCCCCGAGACGACCGGCGCCGAGCAGGACGGGCCGCCCTGGCAGCGGCTGGACAAGCGGATGCTGCTGGTCCATCCGATCACCGAAGTGGTGAAGTTCATCCCGGTGCTGATCGGTTCGGTGATCCTCGGGACCAGCAGCGGCAACCACGTGTGGAGCGTCATCCCGCTCGCGTTGATCGTCGGGTTCGCGCTGACCCGCTGGTTCACCACGACGTATCGGGTCGGGCCCACGCACGTGGAATTGCGCACCGGGCTGCTGGAACGCAAGAAACTGTCGGTGCCGCGGTCGCGGATCCGCTCGGTGGACATCGAAGCGGACCTGCTGCATCGGGCTCTCGGCCTGGCGGTGCTGGCGATCGGGACCGGCCAGCATGCGGAATCGGGCGAGAAGTTCAAGCTCGACGCCCTTGATGCCCGCGTCGTCCCGCCGTTGCGCGCCGCGCTGCTCGCCCATACGGCGGCCAGGGTGGGTCCGGACGAAGAACGAAAAGAGCCGCAGCAGAACAGCTCCGGTGGTTTCACGTCCCCGCGTACCCGGGCGGGAGAGATCGGGCACTGGAGTCCGGCGTGGGTGCGCTACGCCCCGTTGTCGCTGACCGGGTTCGCGATCATCGCGCCGATCGTCGGCTTCGCGCTGCAATACGGGCTCGGTGAGATCGTTTTCCGGTCCGACGCGGTGCACGACGTGGAAGACGGCGGCGTGCTCGTCCTCGCGCTCGCCGCGGCCGCGCTGCTGGGCGTCATCGTCGTCGTGGTCAGCGCTGCCGCGTGCGCGCACTATCTGACCACGTATTTCGGGTTGCGCGTCCGCGACGACGGCAAGACCTTGCAGCTGCGCCACGGCCTGTTCACCACCCGCCAGATCACCCTCGACCGAGCCCGGCTGCGCGGAGCGACGGTCTCCGAACCGCTGCTGCTGCGCCTTGCGGGCGGCGCCGAACTCGAGGCGATCATGACCGGGCAGAACCCGCGGCAGCGAATCCTTCCGCAGGCCCCGCGTAGCGCCGTGGAGCACACCCTCGGCCATCTGCTCGCCCCAGAGGAAGTGCGAGACAACGAGTTTCCTGTCCAGCCGGAGGCGAGGCCCACCGGTTCGGGCGCGGCGGACGCGCACACCGTCCCGGCGCCGGGCAGCGCCCCGCTGATCGCGCACGGCCCGGCCGCACGGCGACGCAGGCATACCCGCGCGCTCGCGCCGGTCGTGCTCATCGCCGCCGCGCTGGTCGTCATCTCCCTTGCTGGACAGCACTATTCGCCGTGGTGGTGGCTACTGCCGGGCCTCACGCTCGCCCTCGCGCTCGCCCTCGCCGAGGACCGCTATCGCGGCCTCGGACACGCGGTACTGCCCCGCACAACCACCAGCCCAACCTGGCTGATCACCCGGTCCGGATCACTCGACCGCGACCGCGACTGCCTCGAGGCCCCCGGCATCATCGGCTGGACAGTGCGTCGAACCTTCTTCCAACGGCGTGCCGGGGTCGCTACGGTCGTCGCGGCCACCGCGGCGGGCAAGAAGCGCTACTCCGTGGTCGACCTCCCCGCCGACCGAGCATGGGAACTCATCCAAGCCGTCACACCAGGGCTGCCCGGCACCCGCTGAACCCGCCCCCCAGTGTCGCTGATCGGTTGCCGAGCGGCGGCGGAGTTCAATGGACGCTGTGGTGACCAAGACCGAGCCGCACCATACGGAGCCGCGGATCGCCGACCGCCGGGTTCGGCAGATGCAGCGAGCGGACAAGTTCCGTTTGACCGCGGTGGGCGGGCTCGCCGCGCTCTCCCTGGACGCGTTGTCCAGCGTGGCCTACGGACCAGAGGCGATCGTGCTGGTGCTGGTCGCGGCGGGCGCGGCGGCCGTCTCCTGGACGCTGCCGGTTGCCTGCGCGATCGCCGCGCTGTTGCTGGTACTGGTGCTCTCCTACCGGCAAGTGATCGCCGTGCACCCGGACGGCGGCGGCGCGTACGCGGTCGCCAAGAAGCAGCTCGGCAGGCCCGCCGCACTGCTCGCGGCCGCCAGCCTGGTCGTGGACTACGTGCTGACCGTCGCGGTGAGCCTCGCCGCCGGCGCGGCCAGCTTGGCCAGCGCCTTTCCCGCCCTGGCCCACGAACTGCTACCGATGACGCTGATCGGCCTCGCGGCGCTGACCGTGATCAACCTGATCGGAGTGGCGGAATCCGCGCGGGTGCTGATGGGGCCGACGATCCTGTTCGTCGTCCTGATCGGCGGTGTGATCGTTGTCGGGCTGCTTCGGCCGGAGCCGGTCGCGATGATCGGCGGCGACCCGGGTCCGATCGAGCCGGTCGAGGCGCTCGGAATCATTCTGCTGCTCAAGGCCTTCGCGGCGGGATGCTCGTCGCTGACCGGTGTGGAAGCGATCGCCAACGCCGTGCCCGCTTTCCGCACCCCCGCGGTGCGCCGCGCGCAGCATACCGAGGTGGCGCTGGGCATCCTGCTCGGCGCGATGCTGCTCGGCCTGGCCGTGCTGATCCGCGAGCACCACGTCACGCCGCGCCCGGATGTGACCATCTTGGCCCAGCTGGCGGCGGCCGCGTTCGGCACCGGCTGGCTGTTCTACCTCACCAATCTCGCGGTCACCGCGGTGCTGCTGCTCGCGGCGAACACCAGTTTCGGCGGGCTCCCGGTGCTGCTGGCGCTGCTGGCCAAGGACCACAGGGCGCCGTCGCTGTTCGCGCTGCGGTCGGAGCGTCCGGTCTTCCGGTACGGGGTCACGGCACTCGCCTTGCTGGCCGGGCTGGTGCTGCTGGCGGTCGACGCCGAAACCCATCGGCTGCTGCCGGTTTTCGCGATCGGCGTCTTCATCGGGTTCACCATCAGCCAGACCGGTCTGGTGCTGCACTGGTGGCGAGTGCGCGACCGCGGGTGGTTGCCGCGCGCACTGCTGAACGGATTCGGCGCGACGCTCACCGCCGTCGCGGGCGTCGTCCTGCTCGCGGAGAAGTTCACCGAGGGCGCGTGGCTGCTGCTGCTCATCATTCCCGCGCTGGTGGCCCTGTTCTTCCGGATCGAGAACTACTACGCCGGCGTCGCGCGTCAGCTGCGACTGCGGGAAATCCCGCCGCCGCCGCGACCGGCGCCGGAGGCCAAGGAGTTGGTGGTCGTCCCGGTGGTCACCATGAGCGAGGTGACCTATCGCGCCTTGGAAGCCGCGCTGCGCATGCGGGGCGAGATCGTCGCGGTGGCCGCGGACATCGATCCGGCCACGACCAAACGGCTCAGCGCCCAGTGGAAGGAGTGGGATCCCGGCGTGCCGCTCGCGGTGCTCCCCTGCCCGCATCGCAGCCTGGTGTCGACGCTCGTCGGCTACGTCCGCAAGCAGACCGCCGCCGGGCTGGGTGTCACCGTGCTGCTGGCGCATGTCGAAGCCCGGCACTGGTGGCAACGCCCGCTGCACAATCCGCGCGGACCGGTGCTCACAGCCGCGCTGCGCGTTCGCACCGAGGCCGTGATCGCGACCCTGGCGGTCCGGCTCGCGTGAGTCAGCGGCGGCCGAAGACGTGCGCGTTCGCCTGGATGTAGAGGTAGGCCAGCGGCGGCAGCAGCCCGGCGAACAGCAACAGCGCCGTCCGCCAATCACTGCCGAGCAGAATGTCACCGCCGGGCCCGGCGCTCGCGCAGACCAGGAAGCCGAACGCCCATGCGACCAGCGGAAGGCCCAGCAGCGCGGGACGCCGGGTCACTGTTCGCGCACCCGCGACGAGCAGGACGTTCACCACTCCCGCCACCGCGGCGGAGGCCGGGAAAACGACCGAGCCCAGATAGGTCGGCAGGTAGAGCACCTCGAGCGCAAGGGTGAGCAGGGCGTCCACGATCAGGATCGCGAGGATCACCGAGCCGAGGAGGCCTACGGGGATACGGGTGGCGCCGGATGCCACGGGAGCGCGATCGCCTGCGTGGTCGTCGATCTTCGTCGTCACGGCACCGGCGGGTAGCCGAGGAGGGTCAACAAGTGGCTCTGCATGTCGGCGAACGCGTACAGCACCGTCATATACAGGTCGTGCTGCTCCTGCCAGTGCGGCCGCATGCTGTCGACGAACGCCGCGATCGCGTTCTGGACCTCCCAGTTGTACATACTGCCGAGTCTATTCCGGCGCGATCGGGCGCACGATCAGTTCTCCCGGTCGGCAGGCAGGGCGGCGACCACCGGAGGTTCGCCGGTCGGGTCGCCACGCTGCGCCGCTATGGCCAGCACTCGTTTACGCGCGGCGAACCAGCCGACGATCAGCGCGGGGACGATCAGGGCGATGGTCGCGACGGTCCAGGTCCCCACCGGATAGTCGAACCCCGTCAGCACGACGACGAAGAACAGGAACACCAGCGTGAGCAAACCGGTGTAGGGCGCGCCGAACATGCGGAAGGCGGGCCGCTGGATGCGTCCCCGGGTGGACCAGCGCCACAACTGCAGCTGGCACAACACGATGGTGGCCCAGGAGGCGACGATGCCGAGCGACGCCATGTTCAGCACGATCTCGAACGCCTGATCCGGGACGAGACCGTTGAGCGCGATGCCGACCAGCGCGATCAGGCTGGTGAGCAGGATGCCGCCGTAGGGAACGCCGTTGCTGCCCATCACGCCGGTGAATTTCGGCGCGCTGCCGTTCATCGACATCGACCGCAGGATGCGGCCGGTCGAGTAGAGACCGGCGTTCAGGCTGGAGAACGCCGCGGTCA
Source organism: Nocardia sp. NPDC047038 (assembly GCF_040644075.1). Taxonomy (NCBI): domain Bacteria; kingdom Bacillati; phylum Actinomycetota; class Actinomycetes; order Mycobacteriales; family Nocardiaceae; genus Nocardia; species Nocardia sp. NPDC047038. The sequence continues at coordinate 40,343 of NZ_JBEYVQ010000011.1, forward strand.
GCACCACGAGATTCATCACGCTGCCGATGCCAGGGACGCCGAGCATGGTGAAGAAGGTGACGAACGGACTCTCGTCGGCCGTGTACCGCGTGTACGGCAGCAGCAATCCGAGCAGGACCAGCGAACCGACGTAGAAGACGGCGATCCGGACGATCACCGAATTGATCGCCCGTGGCATGACCTGCTCCGGATGCTCCGTCTCCCCCGCCGCGGTGCCGACCAATTCGACGGCGGCATAAGCGAATACGACACCGGACACCACCACGACCAACGGCATGACGCCGGTCGGGAACAGGCCGCCGTGATCGGCGATCACGCTGGTCCCGGTCGCGGCGCCCTGCACCGTGAAGCGGCCGAGCAAAAAGATCGTGCCGACGATCAGGAACGCGCTGAGCGCGAATACCTTCACCAGCGCGGCCCAGAACTCCATCTCACCGAACCACTTCACCGAGATCAGGTTGACGCCCAGCACGAGGACCAGCGCGATCAGCGCGAGCAACCATTGCGGAACGGCGGAGAACCCGGACCAATAGTGGAAGTACTGCGCGATCGCGGTGGTGTCGGCGATGCCGGTCATCGACCAGTTCAGGAAGTACATCCAGCCCGCGACGAACGCCGCCTTCTCACCGAAGAACTCGCGCGCGTAGGAGACGAACGACCCGGACGACGGCCGGTGCAGGACCAATTCGCCGAGCGCGCGCAGGATGAGGAACGCGAAGAACCCGCACACGCCGTAGACCAGGAACAACCCGGGTCCGGCACTGGCCAGCCGCCCACCGGCGCCGAGGAACAGGCCGGTGCCGATGGCGCCGCCGATCGCGATCATCTGTAGCTGGCGCGGCTTCAGACTCTTGTGGTATCCGTGGTCCTCGATGCTGAGGTGGGCGTTGTCGCCGCGCGCTGTCATGAACCGACGGATCCTCCGTTTCGATGTGCCGAGATCACGCCGAACCGTACCCGCCGCGCCGATACCGCCAACTGCCAGCCCTGGGGGTACAGGAGCTCGCCGCCCGGACAAGTTCCGAAAACGGCGGGCGAATTATGTGAAATGTCCGGAAATCGCGTGTAGCGGCCGCACCGCCGCCGGCGGGGTCCGTCACTCCGGGGCGGCGAACAAATCGTGCTCCCGCCCGTCCGGACCGAGCGGACCGCGCCGACCCCGCACCAGGATGAAGTGCTCCTCGGGCAGCACCGGCTGAGCGATACCGTTCGACAAGGCGAATTCCCGGCCGGACGGCGCGACCGTGACCTGTGTGGCGTGCGCCCGCAGCGCGGCGCGCTTGGCCGAAAGCACCTCGGAGACGTCGATCGTGGTGGTCACCGCGTCGCTGGGCACGCTCGCCAGTTCGCCCTCGGCGGGCAGTCGCCAACCGGGCGGCAGCGCGCCGGGCAGGCCCGCGGCCGTGCGCCGGGCCAGCGCCGCGGTGTGCAGACGCAGCATGTCGGCGTCGGTGACGGTCCAGTAGTACTTCGGGACATCCCAGCCTTCGCCGGCGGCGGCGTGCACGGCGGCCGTGGTGATCTCGTGCGCCCGGATGTGGTCCGGATGGCCGTAGCCGCCGTTCGGGTCGTAACCGACGACCACGCGCGGCCGCAGACGAAGGACGACGTCCGTGAGAGCCCGCACCGCCTCGTCTCCGGAGCGCACGAAGACTCGCGGCTTGTTCGCGGCGGGTGTGCCCGCCATCCCGGAGTCACGCCAGCGTCCCGCGCCCCCGAGCAAGTGCGGCGGACCCGCGCCCAGCGCGTCCAGCGCGCGGGTCAGCTCGAGAATGCGATAGCCGCCGAGCTGGTCGGCGTGATCCGCCGCGAGCAGCGCCCAGTCGTCGCCGATCACCTCGCCCTCCTCACCGAGGGTGCAGGTGATCACGGTGACCGGCACGCCGCGACGGCGGTAGTGCGCGATCGTGCCGCCGGTGGTGATGGACTCGTCGTCCGGGTGGGCGTGTACCAGAAGCAGCCCACCGGTCTCCGCGGTCACGGGATCCTGCGCCACATGGACGCGTCGCCGAAGATCCCGACCTGGATCGCGCCGCTGAGCGAGGCGCCGTCCAGCCGAGGACCGGACGCGGCGACGGCGTTGTCCTGCACGATCGGCAGCACGGTCGCCATGGCCCACAGCTTGGGTTCGGCCTCGGCGAGCACCCGTCCCACGTCGCCGCCCCGCAGGGCGTCGTCGATCGCGGGTTGCAGGGTCGGATCGCACACGCCGGACAGGTTGCTCGGCGCCCGCTGCGCCGCCTCGGCGATGGCCTGCGCCGGGCCGGTGACCCCTGGCAGTGCGGGCGGCGGGCAGCCATACCTGGAAGCCAGCACGGTCGCCGGATCGGAACCGGCCACCTCCCAGCCGACGATCGCGTCGACCGTGCCCTCGAGCAGTTCCTTGCCGTACAACTCGTCGGCGGCGACACTGCGCACCGTGGCGTCGATGCCCGCGCTGCGCAGCTGGTCGGCGGCGGTATTGGCCACGGCCAAGGCGGTGGCGTCCCGGTCGACCGCGCCGATGCGCACGGCCAGCGGCTTGCCGTCCTTGCCGACGGTGCGCGGCTGCGGGGCGGGCGAGGTCGGGGAGGTCGCCGGCGGCGGCTCCGGCGCCCGGCCGTACCCCGCGGCGGCGAGCAGCGCGAACGCCTCCTCCGCCGATGGACGCGGCGGAGCGGTCGGGGCGTATCCGGGATCGGATGGTGCGAGCACCTGCGCGCGCGCCGGTTCCACCCAGTTGCCGGTCTGCGCGCCGACCGTGGCCAGCAGGGCAGGGTCCAGCAGGGCCAGCACGCCCGAGCGGACCCGGGGATCGCTCAAGTCGCCTTTGCGTCCGTTGAGCGCCATCTGCAGCACTCGCGACTGCGGCATGATCGTGGTGCGCACGGAGGGAATCGCCCCCAGTTGTGCCTGGGTGGCCACGCCCCCGTGGACCAGCGCCATCTGCACGTCGCCGGTGCGCAGCGAGCCCGCCAGCTGCGCGGTGGTGCCGCCGCGGCGGAGCAGGATCTGGCCCGGCATCGCCGGTGTGCCCCAGAAGCGGTCGTTGCGTTCCAGCAGCATCTCGTCACGGCCCGGGTCCGCCGAGCGGATCCCGAACGGCCCCCCGGACACCCGGACACCGCTGACCTGACCGTTCATCCCCCTGGCGAATCCGCCGGGCGCGTCCTTGAGCAGATGAGACGGCAGCAGATCGGTGAACAGCTCCCGCCAGCCGGGGTAGGGCTGCGTCATCACGACGGTGACCGTCTTGCCGCCCGCCGACGAATTGACGTCCGAGATCATCCGGTAGCCGGCCGGGTCGACGACGCCCGGCTCGGAGATCATCTCCTGCCACAGGTAGCGGAAGTCCTCGGCCGCGATCGGCGCGCCATCCGACCAGGACGCTTCGTTGCGCAATTTGTAGGTGATCGTGAACGGTTCCTGCGCGGTGACTTCGGCGGAGACCAGCAGCGACGAATCCGGCACCCAGGCCGTCGTCCCTGGCCGCGCCGGATCGAGCACCGGCCGGAACGGACTCGGCAGGACCAGGGAGGCGATCGCCGAGGTCGCGGCGGACTGGTCCGAGCGCAGATGCGGGTTGAACGCGGTGCCGATGGTGTCCAAAGCGACGACGACGGTCGTCTCCGCGGGCTTGACCGGTGTGGTCTTCGGACTGTCGGTGCTCTCGATGGGCGGCGGCGGATTCGCCGCACAGCTGCTGATCAAGGTCAGCACTGCCACGGCCGGCAACAACGTGCGCCACGCTGCGCGTTTTCCTGCGCCCACTTTCACGCTCGGGAACTCTACCGTACGGTCGAGTCCGTTCCCAGATTCCTGCTGACCAGCGCGGAAACAACGCGGTCGAACGGATATGCGTAGCGCGGAAACACAGCAGCGTCGCAGGGTCGTGACATCACCCATACAAACCGTGTCGAACCTCGGCAAATATTCGGCGTACCGTCGCGGCACAATAGCCCGCCGCACCCGACGCACCGCAATCCGTATGCGCATCGGTGTCGTTACGCAACCACACGCGCTGCCGACTCGACATGAAGTGAACATTTGCGCCGACACGCCGAACGGGAGACGAATTCTTTTCGTCGAAGCACCATCCGGCCGACACGGCGACAACCCACACAGGTGCTGGCCCAACCACGCGTCGAGACCCCTCGATAGCATGAGAAAGCTCATTGCGCGCACAGCTCTGGATGACCACGGGTGGCGACAATATAAAACAGGCGCACGGCACAGCCAATTATCTTCACCCGCCACCACTACCCTCATGACGGGCAGTGGTCGACAATTACCAAATTTTCCCCACCAGCCGTCGCCTCAGAAACTTATTCCACGCGAACGAACCGATTTCGGACCTGCATACCAGGGCTGAGACGATCACAAATCGAAATTACCGACAACGAAACCGATCAGCCCTCGAATATGTGGCACCGGACTTTCACCACGGCACGCATCACGGGGCCGTCTCGAATTTCTTCCGATTGCCACCATGCCTGGTGATGCGAGGAATTGCGATCACACCCGCGGGGCCCGAGTCGAACGCGAGGCTCGCGGTACACCCGCACGATGCGAGCGTCCGCGACTGCCGACCAGCGGTTCTGCCCGGTATTCGGTGCCACCCGCGGTGACACCGAATACCGTGGCACACAAGTTATTACAGCGCCGCGCGGTCGCGCGCCTTGCGCCGGGACAGTTCCCGTGCGCGCTCGTTCTGCGCGAGGACCACCTTGCGCACCCGGACCACCTCCGGGGTGACCTCAACGCACTCGTCGGCGGCGCAGAACTCCATGGCGCCTTCGAGATCCAGCTGCAACGGCTTGGCCAAGGTCTCGATCACGTCGGCGGTGGAGCTGCGCATGTTGGTCAGCTTCTTCTCGCGCGTGACGTTGATGTCCAGATCCTCCGCGCGCGGATTGACGCCGACGACATGCCCCTCGTAGGTGTCCGCGCCCGGCTCCACGAAGAACTGCCCGCGGTCGGCCAGCTGGATCATCGCGAACGGCGTCACCGAGCCCGACCGGTCGGAGACCAGCGAGCCGGTGTGCCTGGCCCGGATCTCGCCCGCCCACGGCGCGTAGCCGTGCGACACGGCGTTGGCGATGCCGGTGCCGCGGGTCTCGGTGAGGAAGTCGGTGCGGAAACCGATCAGGCCACGGGAGGGAACGATGAACTCCATCCGCACCCAGCCCGCGGCGTGGTTGCTCATCTGCACCATCTTGCCCTTGCGGGCGGCCAGCAACTGGGTGATCGCGCCGAGGTACTCCTCGGGGCAGTCGATGGTCAGCTCCTCGTACGGCTCGTGCACCTTGCCGTCGACCTGCTTGGTGACCACCTGCGGCTTGCCGACGGTCAGCTCGAAGCCCTCCCGGCGCATGGTCTCGACCAGGATGGCCAGCGCCAGCTCACCGCGGCCCTGCACCTCCCAGGCGTCCGGGCGCCCGATGTCGAGCACGCGCAGCGACACGTTGCCGACCAGCTCCTGGTCCAGGCGCGCCTTCACCATGCGGGCGGTCAACTTGTGCCCTTGCACCCGGCCGACCAGCGGCGAGGTGTTGGTGCCGATGGTGACCGAGATGGCGGGCTCGTCGACGGTGATGCGCGGCAGCGCGACCGGATCATCGATGTCGGCGAGGGTGTCGCCGATCATGATGTCCGGAATGCCCGCGATGGCGACGATGTCGCCCGCCACCGCCAGCTCGCCCGGCTTGCGCTCCACGCCGACGGTCTGCAGCAGTTCGGTGATCTTCACCTGCTTGACGCCGTCGGCGTGCATCCACGCGACGTTCTGCCCCTTGCGCAGTTCGCCGTTGTGGACGCGGACCAGCGCGAGACGACCCAGGAACGCCGAGGCGTCCAGGTTGGTGACGTGCGCCTGCAGCGGCGCGGACGCATCACCCTTCGGCGCGGGGATGTATTCCAGCAGCACGTCGAACAGCGCGTCCAGATTCTCCGCGGCCGGGGCGTTGCCGTTCTCCGGACGCTCCTTGGACGCCTTCCCCTCACGACCGGAGGCGTACAGCACCGGAAGGTCGAGCGCGAGCTCGGCGGCCTCGGCGGCGGCGTCGTCGAGATCGGAGGCCAGGTCCAGCAGTAGGTCGTGGCTCTCCTCGACGACCTCTTCGATGCGGGCGTCGGGGCGGTCGGTCTTGTTCACGACCAGGATCACCGGCAGCGACGCGGCCAGCGCCTTGCGCAGCACGAACCGGGTCTGCGGCAGCGGCCCCTCGGACGCGTCCACCAGCAGCACCACGCCGTCCACCATGGACAGGCCGCGCTCGACCTCGCCACCGAAGTCGGCGTGGCCGGGGGTGTCGATGACGTTGATCACGGTGACCGAGCCGTCCGGGTGATGCCGGTGCACCGCCGTGTTCTTGGCGAGAATGGTGATGCCCTTCTCGCGTTCCAGGTCGCCGGAGTCCATCACCCGATCGACGGGCTCGGCCCGCTCGGCGAAGGCGCCCGACTGGCGCAGCATGGCGTCGACCAGGGTCGTCTTGCCGTGGTCGACGTGAGCCACGATGGCGACGTTGCGAAAATCGCGTGCAGACGACACGCCTGAATCCTCCTGCTGTTCGGTGTTGGAGCCGACGGTGCTCGGTGTCCGGCGTGCACGGACTCTCCGTGATTACGCAGGCTGCCGCCTCCGGGGCCTGACGCACACGCCGGTCTCCCTGCGAACAGGTGGAGAATCGAAACTCACCAGGCATCGCGGCGAGCTATACCCTACCGGCAGTCGGTTCGAGGCACCGTTTCAGCCTTTGTACTAAGGGTATGCTAACCGCCGTGGGCAAGGTCAAAGCCAAGAAGGTTTCGAGCCTGAAACCGAAGAAGAAGTGCTGTCGGAAGAAGACGCGCTGCGTGAAGTGCCCCGTGGTCATCATGCGGATGAAGAAGTGCGAAGCGGCCGGTGTCACCGGCAAGGATCTGAAGAAGGCACTCAAGCAGGCGCGCGCTGCCTGACCCCCGCCGCCACCCTTTCCGGGGCGGCCCGAGGCGAGTAGTAAGGAGTGTTATGGCGCAGCAGGCACTGCTCTCCGAACCCGAAATCGTCGACGCTCTCACCGAATTGCCGGAGTGGTCCAGGTCAGGGGACAACCTGACGCGCACCGTCGAGGCGGCCACCTTCCCCGCGGGCATCGAACTGGTGCGCCGCGTCGCCGAAGTAGCGGAGGAGGCGAACCATCACCCCGACATCGATATCCGCTGGCGCAAGGTCACATTCAGCTTGTCGACACACTCGGCGGGCGGGCTCACCGCGCTGGATGTAGCACTGGCACATGAAATAGACCGGCTCTGTTGATTTTTGCAGCGCCTTCGGCGCTGCGTGTTCGCGGCCCTCTTATGGCTCGCGTCCGAGGGACCGCCGCTGGCGACTGCGTCGCGGACGCGGCGGCCGCTCGGACGCGAGCCGGGCCGCGAACGGGGCATGCTCGGTCTCGCTTCGCTCGAAACCGGGAGCCGGGCCGCCGTGTCGCGTTCCAGCCAGAAGTTCGAGTCTCCGCTGATCGCCGCTCGAGGCTGATCAAAGGAGTCGGACGAGTGCGGACGAGTACTTATGTGGTGCGCGCGGGGCCCTCGGTGGTTGCGCGCGCTTCTTCGTCCTCGGCCGATCGCGTGTACCTGGCTCCGAAGCGGATCACCCAGAGGTAGAACGCCAGGACGCCGAGCACGTCGACGGCGCCCAGCCAGGCCAGTACGCCCGGGCGCGAGATGGTCCAGATCGAATCCTGGAAGAACGACAGCACCCACGGCACGCCGACGAGCATGGTCACCAGCCAGTACCCGGCGATCACCCGCGCGCCGGGCGCCCGGCGCAGCGGCCCGTACACCACCCAGAGCACCGTCGGCAGCAGCCACACCCAGTGATGCGACCACGAGATGGGCGAGACCATCAGCCCGAACAGTTGCACCACGATCAGCGTGCCGAGCCGGTCGTCCGCCCCGAGCGCGCGCCAAGCCAGGAACGCCAGCACCGCCACGACGAGCACGGCCGCGATCCACCACGGGCCGGACTCGACGTCGTAGCCGAGGATGCGGCTCAGTGTGCCCCGCAGCGACTGGTTCCACACCGACCCCACCGGACCGATCCGGTCGGCGTCACCGAGCAGTGTGCCGAAATACCGACGCGCCTCGACCGGCGCGATCAGGAAACTCAGCCCTACCGTCGCGCCGAAGACCACGGCCGACCACGCCACCGTCGCCCAGCGCTTGCGCGCGACGAAGTACAACCCGGTGATCGCCGGCGTCAGTTTGATGCCCGCGACTATTCCGACCAGTCCACCGGACAGCCACCACCGCGAACTGCGAACCGCGAGCATCCCACCGAGCACCAGGAAGACATTGACCTGGCCGTAGTCCATCGTGGTTCGGACCGGCTCCAGCCACAGCCCGAGCGCGGTCCACCCGACGGTGGCGGCCCGCCACTGCGGCGTGCGCAGCCGCTGCGCCCCGAACAGTAGCTCGAGACTGATGTGCACCACCGCGTACAGCGCCGCGGCGATGGCCAGCAACCAAGCCACCGCGACCAGGGTGAACGGCAGATAGTGCAGCGGAAAGAACACCAATGCCGCGAAAGGCGGATAAGTGAACGGCAACGGGAAGTCCGGAGTCTTCTCCGCATAGGTGAAGTCGTAGAGCTGATCGGTCAACAACGCGGCCGACCCGCCGACGTAGACATGCAGGTCGACGAGGTTCATCCCATTCGGGGACAGCAGCATCCAGAGCAGCCGGGCCAGCACGGACAGGCCCAGCACCGACACGGCCCATCGGAGGTGACGATTCAAATCGCTGGCTTTCGGCTCGGGTGCGGTGCGTCGGTTGGCGCGCCCGGAGTTCGATGTCGAGGCGACAGCGCGGACGGCACCGATTAGATTAGCCGCAGCGCGAATCCGGTCGGTTCCACCCTCGAACCACCGATAACATTTGCATCAACTTTCACATCAGTAACATCTGGGCGCGGTATCTTCTGCTAACACTGATCGTCCACGGCGCTTTCCGGACGCCGCAGCTGTACACATAGCCGCAATGTCCCTAGAGTGACCCCCGAAACGATGGCTTTTAGCAATCGAACCCAGATGTACCCCGAGGTAAGGACGGCCAGACCAGTGCTTCGCACCCGAGGATCGCGGATCGCATTGTCCGCACTCGCCGTCGCGGCGAGTGCCACGCTCGCCGCGCCGACGACAGCAATCGCGGCCCCCGCGACCGCCCCCGTGGCGACTACGAACAGCGTTCCCATGGTGCCCGAGGGCGTTCCCGTGGACGCGCTGGCCGCGCTCGCCCCAGCCATCGTCGGCGCCGTCGCGGGCCCCGCGGATATCGCGAGCCCGGCCGGCGTCGCGGGTCCGCAGTCGGCCATCCTCGATCAGGCCCGCAGGCTGCTGGCCACTTTGAACCTTCCGCCGCAGATCAAGTCGACGCTGGAACGGATCATCACCTTCCTGGACGGCAGCGGCGGCGGCGGCCCCGAGGTGCCGCAGGACGGACCGGTGATCGCCCAGTTCCTCTACCCGAGCATCGGCAAGGGCTGCATCGGCCCGTCCGCCGACTCGGTGGGCACCGCCCTCGCCGTGCCCGGGCCCGCCACGCTGCCGCCACCCGGCCCGCAGGCGGGCCAGACCGGGTTCGTCTTCACCGCGCTCGGCACCAAGGGGCCGACGCCGGTGCAGAACCCGCCGATGACGGTGCAGTGGCTGAACCTCGACACCCGCCAGTCGGGCGTCCTGCCGCTGACCGACGAGGCCAAGATCAACCCGGACGGCCCCGCCACGCTGTCCGCGATCGCCGACACGGGCAACGGCCGCGTCGTCGCGGTCGTCTCCGGCTCGCTGACCACCCAGTCCGGTGACGCGGAGGCGCGGACCTGCTCCTTCCTGCCGACGCTCGGATTCTTCACCGTAGGCTGAGCTTCCGGTCGAGGGCGGCGACTCCATCGGGGTCGTCGCCCTTTCGGCGTTGCGGTGACTCGGCGAATACCTCGTATCGATCTGCCGCGCAGCCACACGAGGTGGCCGGACTGTGGTAGACCGCTATCTATGGCGACCACCGTTTTCTCGAAATCCGCGGACTGTTCGAGACAGCCGGGTCATTCGATCCGGAGCAGGCGCTCGCACCGTTCCATCCTGTCGATCCGCTCGGAGGGTTCCATCCTCTCGATCGGCTCGGCCTACTCGGTCCTGTCCATCGGCAGCGTGGGCTCGGTGCTGTCGATCGGATCCGTGGGATCGTTCGGGTCGGCGATCTCGTCGTTCTCGTTCGCCAGCCTCGGCTCCGCGTTCTCCGGCCTGTCCCGGTGGTCGCTGCTGTCCTGGCTCGGCGATCACGAGGCTCCGGACAGCCGCCCCTCCCTGCGGGTCGTTCCGGACGACGAGCCCGATCTGCGCGTCACCCCGATAAGCCACTGCCAGACGTAATATTCGGCAGCTGCTCGGTCTCACTTCACTCGAAAAGCGGGGTGGAGGCGAGCAGGCACGTACCGCGGCAGCTGCTCACCACTGCCCGTATTCGGGCGTGAGCACGTTGTTCACATCGATCCCCACACCGTCGATGGATTGCTTGTCGATCTCGACCTGGTGCAGGTTGGCGGCGGGGTGCACGAAGCCCTTGGGTGTGCCCCAGTTGTGCTGCCAGTACCAGGAACCCAGGCTCGCTGTGCGGGCCAGCTCGATGGTCGGGGTGTTCGCGTAGACGCCGGTGTTCTCCGTGCCGAGCACGGCCTGCCAGCCCAGTAGGTACGGCGCGATCATGGTGGCGAAGTCGACCGGGGAGGGGTTGTCGTCGATGGACGCGTAGATGGGCACGTTGTCCGGGCCACCGGCGGCGCGGTGCAACGCGAGCCCGCGCTCGGCGTGCCGCTTGCCCGCCTCCAGCCCGCCACGCCAGTCCGCGGTCGGTCCCTTGCCGAATTGGTAGCACGAGACGATCTGCAGACCAGCCGCTTTGAGATCGTCGACTTCCGGGGATCGCAGCGGTTTGCCCGCCATCCACTCGGCGCCGGGCCTGCGATCGGACACGTAGCGGATCACGCCGACATGTCCGGCGTCGCGGATCGCCGCAGCGGAGGGAACGCCTCCGGCGTAATCGATGAGGGTGCCCAGCGCTGGTCGCGCGGACGCGGGAGCTGCCGCGGCGGTCATGCCGACCACGGCCGCGGCGGCCGTGTAGGCGAACAGATCACGCCGGGATACCGAATTGGAACGCATCGTCGACTCCTTCGCGCAACCCGACATGGATAGCAGCGTGCCCGGCGCACCTTCCCCAAACCACCGCGCGCCGGGAGCCTCGAACGTGAACTCATTTCACCATATTCACACTGGAACCGCTAGACCCAGGAGAATCACGTTTCACATTCGCCACATACGCTCGACGACGCGACCGGTCACACAATGCCGTCGATGCGCGCGGCGACATCGATGGTGCGCATCGCTGGGTCGGCCAGTTCTTTGCGGATCACCGCCGCCACCTGCGCCACGACCTGCTTCTTTATCCCGGCGAGCGCACCGAGCGCGGCCGCGCGGGCACCCTGCGCGGTGAATTCCATCCGAATGTCGGCCGGGTCGGGCGGCGGCACGTCGATCACCACCCGCAAGGGGTCGGCAGCGCGGGCGGTGAGTACCAAAGGCACCTCGACGTCAGCGCGATAGCGATTGGCTTTCAGCACGTCGACCGTGATGTCCAGGCTCACCGGCAGGGTCAGATCGAACGCGACCGGCTCCGTCGACCGGTCCGTCAGCCGCGGCATCCGTACCGTTCCCCGAACGGTCACGACGGCGCTCGCGCGCGGTCCGGTCCGCAGCGGACCGACCTCGATCAGCCTGCCCGCCAGCCGTTCCACCACGTCACACACTCGCTCGCGCGTCACGATGCGGGAGAAGAACCGATGCCCGAACTCGTCGTACCCGATCCAATCGAACGCGAGCTCGTCCCGATACGGCGAACGCTCGCCCGCGACCATGGCCTCGAGGTCGAACACCAGCCCCCTGCGGGTCTGCGGGTCGGCAAGCATGGCGTTCACCCGGGAGGCGACCTCTCGCTGCACCACGCCCGCGATCGGGTCGAGCAACCATTCCCACGCCGAATCCACCGCCTGGGCGCGCAAGACGAAACTGATGTCCCGCTGGGTGATCGGTGGGATATCGATGACGACGAGCACGGGTTCGGCGGTGCGGGCGTGCAGGGTCAGATCAATCTCCACCCTGGCCTCCAGCCGCAGTTTCCGGCCGCCGAGCAGCACCTTCAAGGTGAGCGACACCGGAACGGTGACGTCGAAGGTGACCTTCGGGCCGCTGCGCAGTACGCGCGGGGCGCCGACCTTCCCCTCGGCGACGAATCCGGCGAGCCCGGCCGGGCCGATCGAGACCGGGCCGATGGTCATGCCGCGGCCCGCCATGCCGGAGACCGCGGACTCGATACGAGCGGCGTTCACGGCGTGCGTGACGAAACGCTCGCCGAACTCGGCGTAGTCGATCCAGCCGGGCGCACTACTCGGTTCGTCGGTCGGATGCATCGCTAGTTCCGCAACCCTCACCTCTCGATGGACACCCGACACGGTACGCGACCGATCTCGTCCCACCCCGGAACGCACTGCGGCCCGAGATCCCCGTCCTGCCGATGAGGGGGAAGCAGGGCGGGGACCGGCGGCGGCGCTGCCGGGCACCGCCACCTCCCATCGTAGGACTATCCGGCACCCCGTTTCACCCGCATATCGGTCGAATCCCGTTCGATGGAAGTGATCTTCACAATCGGCCGAACCCGACCACCCCGGTTATGTCGCCCAGCACGAACCGGTGGATGCGCACCGCGCCGTACTCGTTACCGCCGATCGTGGTCACCCGGCCGCCCTCGACTCGCAGGACGATGTTCGTGTGCTGTCCGAACGGACTGGGCTCTCCGTACAGCAGCACGTCACCGGTCCGCGGTCGATAGTTCGAGCCGCTCGGGACGAACCGGCCGACGCTCTCGTAATACTCCTGCAAGGTATAGACGCCGGGAATCCGCCACGAACCCGAATTCGGGTTGGCCAGCGGCACACCGGCCTCGCGCAGCACCCAGCTGACGAAATCGGCGCACCACGCCTCCTCGGCTCCTTCCGCGTATTTCGTCCCCGCACCGGGATCGGCGAACTCGCGCTCGGCGACCGCGACGATTCCGGCCTGGGCCGCGTCGAGTGCCGAACGGTCCAGCGCGGGGAACTCGGTGAGGCGCTCGCCCGCGATCGCCCGGTGGTCCGTACGGTCCTGCCACCAGAGACCACCGGCGATCCCGGCGGCGACCACGCCGAGCACCACCAGTGCGAGCGCGACCCACCGCCCCGATCGCGATCCCCGTTGTTGTGTCATTCGCTCCCCCGATTCGTTCGCGTGACGTTGTTGTCGAGCTTATGGAATTCGACGCGCGAGCACGCCGAACGGTTCCACGCGCCGTCCGCCTGGTTTCGGCGACCGAGCGGAGGGGCAACCCGGTGGAGCCGAAATCATGGACGGCACCGGGAAAACCGCGCTAGTCTCCGGAGAGACCAGCCGATGGGGAGGTACGGCCCTGGACACGCTGTGGACATTCATCGTGCACCGGCGGCACCAGTTGCTGGTCGACTCCTACCTGCACGTCTCGGCCGTGGTGCAATCGGTGCTGCTGGCGACGGTGGTCTCGGTTCTGATCGGAATCCTGGTCTACCGCAGCCCGTTCGGCTCGTCGATCGCCTCCGCGCTGGCGGGCGCGGTGCTCACCGTTCCGTCGTTCGCGCTGCTCGGCCTGCTGATCCCGGTGCTCGGTCTCGGTGTCGCACCGACGATCACCGCGCTCGTGGTGTACGCGCTGCTGCCGATCATGCGCAACACCATCATCGGACTCGCCTCGGTGGATCCGGCCGTGACCGACGCCGCCCGCGGCGTCGGGATGAACCGGCTGCGGGTGCTCGCCCGGATCGAACTGCCGCTGGCGTGGCCCGCGATTCTGGCCGGTATGCGGGTGAGCACCCAGCTGATCATGGGGATTCTCGCCCTCGCGGCATACGCCAAGGGCCCCGGACTCGGCAACCTGATCTTCTCCGGACTCGCGCGCCTGGGCAGCCCGAACGCGGTGCCGCAGGCGCTGGTCGGCACGATCCTCGTCGTCGTCCTCGCACTCGTCCTCGACGGGATCTACGTCCTGGTCGGGCGGCTCACCACCTCGAGGGGAATTCGTGACTGAAACCGAAACCAGCGACGGCCGCGCGGCATCCGTCGTCTCCGGCGTCGAGATCGTGCTGCACGCGGTGACCAAACACTATCCGGGACAGCGTGATCCGGCCGTGGACAGCGTCTCGCTGACCATCCCGGCCGGCGAGATCGTGGTCCTGGTCGGGCCGTCCGGCTGTGGCAAGACCACCACCATGCGAATGATCAACCGGCTGATCGAGCCCACCTCCGGAACCATCACGATCGACGGCCGCGACGCGGCCACGATCCAGCCCGACCGGTTGCGCCGCGGCATCGGCTATTCGATCCAGCAGGCGGGACTGTTCCCGCACCTGACCGTCGCGAAGAACGTCGCGACCGTACCGGGCTTGATCGGCTGGGACCGGCGGCGCGTCGCGGCACGGGTCGACGAGATGCTCGAGCTGGTCGGTCTCGATCCAGGCACCTTCCGCGACCGCTATCCCCGCCAGCTGTCCGGCGGCCAGCAGCAGCGCGTCGGCGTGGCCAGGGCATTGGCGGCAGATCCGCCCGTGCTGCTGATGGACGAGCCGTTCGGCGCGGTCGATCCGATCACCCGGGGATTGCTGCAGGACGAGTTGCTGCGGCTGCAAGGCGAACTCGGCAAGACGATCGTCTTCGTCACCCACGATTTCACCGAGGCGGTCAAGCTCGGCGACCGCATCGCCGTGCTCGGCGACCGGTCCAGGATCCTGCAATACGACACACCCGCGGCGATCCTGGCCGACCCGGCCGACGAGACGGTCGCCGGTTTCGTCGGCGCGGACGCCTCGCTCAAACAGCTCACCCTGACCCGGGTCGGGGATGTCGAACTCGGCGACTGCCCCACCGCCACCGAACAGGACACCGTCGACGAGTTGCGCGCCGCGCTCGCGGACCGCGACTGGCCGTGGGCGCTGGTACTGGACGGTCAGGGCAGGCCACGCCGCTGGGTCTCGGCCGAACAACTGGCCCACGCCGATTCGCTGCGCGATCTGGGAACGCCGGTGCCGGAGACGCTGGCACTGAAATCGACGCTGCAGGACGCGCTCGAAGCCCTGCTCACCCATCAGAGCGCGACCGCGGTGGTGACCGGCGCGCGCGGCGAGTACGCCGGGCTGATCACCATCGACACCCTGGTCGGCCACCTGTCGGCCCTGCGCGCCGAGCACGGAGCCGGGCGTTCCGCGACGGACGGCGCACCATGACCACCGCCGCCGCGTCACCCGCCACCCAGCGCAGGGCCGAGCGCATCCGGTTGGTCGTGCAGCCGGTGGTCGTGCTCGTGCTCACCGCGGGCGTGCTGGTGTGGGCGTTCGCCCGCGACCTGACCGTCACCCAGCAAGCGAGCCTGAACGCGGGCAACGTCGCGACCGTCACCTGGCAGCACGTGCGGATCACCGCGACCGTGGTGCTGATCGTCGTCGCGGTGGCCGTCCCGCTCGGAACCCTGCTCACGCGACCGGGATTCCGGCGGCTCACACCCGTTTTCGTCGGTATCGCGAATATCGGCGCGGCCGCACCGGCCATCGGCCTGATCGTGCTGTTCTACCTGGCCACCCGTACCACCGGCTTCTGGATCGGCGTGGCGCCGATCGCGTTCTATTCGCTGCTTCCGGTGCTGCGCAACACCATTCTGGGCTATGAGCAGGTGGACCGGACGCTCATCGATGCGGGGCGCGGCCAGGGCATGTCGGCCGTGACGGTGTTGCGGCGCATCGAATTCCCGCTCGCGGTGCCCTACATCCTGGCCGGGCTGCGCACTTCGCTGGTGCTCGCGGTCGGCACCGCGACGCTGTCGTTCCTGGTGAGCGCGGGCGGGCTCGGCATTCTGATCGACACCGGCTACAAGCTGCGCGACAACGTCACCCTGGTGGTCGGCGCGGTGCTCGCGGTGGCGCTGGCCCTGCTGGTGGACTGGCTCGGCGCGCTCGCCGAAGCGTTTCTCGGGCCGAAGGGGCTGAAATGATCCGGGCGTGGCGCGCGCTGGCCCTCGGCCTGGGCTTGACGTTGCTGGCCGCCTGCGGGCTGCAATCCGGTGGCGCGGTGCCGCTTCGAGTCGGCCCCGGCAGCATCCGACCCATGCCCGAACTGGAGGGTGTGCAGGTCACGGTGGGTTCCAAAGACTTCACGGAGCAGAACATCCTCGGCTATCTGATCGAGTTCGCTCTCTCGGCGGCGGGCGCCGAGGTGCGCGACCTGACCAACATCCAGGGCTCCAACAGCGTGCGAGATGCCCAATTGCACGGGCAGATCGACCTCGCCTACGACTACACCGGAACGGGCTGGATCAACTACCTCGGCAACGAGACACCGGTGCCGGACGAGATCGGCCAGTTCCAGGCGGTCCGCGACGCCGACCTCGCCGCGCACGGCATGCTCTGGACGGCGCTCGCGCCGATGAACAACACCTACGCGCTGGTCATGAGCGCCCGCACCGCCCAGGAGACCGGTGTGCGCACGCTGTCGGACTACGCCAGACTGGCCGCCGCCGATCCGGCCGCCGCGGCGATCTGCGTCGGCACCGAGTTCAACGTCCGCCAGGACGGATTTCCCGGCCTGGCCCGCAAGTACGAGATCGACGCGAGCAAGGTCCGCAAGCAGATCGTGCAGGACGCCGTGGTCTACCAGGCGACCGCCGACGGCAGGCAGTGCCGCTTCGGCTCGGTCGCGGCCACCGACGGACGCATCCCGGCGCTGAATCTCGTTCTGCTGCAAGATGATCGCGGATTCTTCCCGAAGTACAACGCGGCGCTGGTGATGCGCCGGAGTTTCGCCGATGCGCATCCGCAGGTGGACACGATCCTGACGCCGATCTCGCAGCGCCTCACCAACGAGGCCATCACCGAACTCAACCGTCAGGTCGACGTGGACGGACGCGAGCCCGCGGAGGTGGCCAGGGACTGGATGGTCACCCAGGGATTCGTCACCGCGCGCTGATTTCCGTCGCGTGGAGAGCGACGCCTCCGAACAGCTGATCGGAGGAAACCGCTGTCCCTGAGGCGTTTGGACGCCGCATCGCTGGATCAGGCTCCGGTACGCCGTCCGCTGGGCTCACCAGGTGAGCCCAGCGTCCTGCCAGGCAGGTTCAGCGCGGATCGCGGCCCAAGTAGCGCAAGAGCTCTCCGAGAGCGCCGTCGGCCGGACCGTCGACGATCGCGGCGAAAGCACCCCACTGACGCAGCGGCTCGATGATCTCGGCCGTCTCGCCGCTGCCGGGCGCGGGGTGAGCGGCCCGCGCGGCGATGAGCAGGGCGGCGGCGAGTTCGTCGGTCAACGGCGACGGCTGGCCGGTCGCGATCGCGATGTCCCAGGCGTGCACCCCGGCATCCAGCGCGCACATGACCGCGGCCACCGGAGTGGCGAGCGCGCCGTGCGGCAGCGGCGTCGGCACGGTCTCGGTGGCGTCGTCGACCGTGGTCCAGGCGAAGGCGGTCTGCTCGACCGCCGCACGCACCGCGTCCCCGGGGGCGCCGTCGATCGTGCCGGAAGGCGCGAACGGGTTGTAGGCCGGACCCTCTCCGATGCCGAGGGCCTGGGCGTAGGCCAGCTGGTCACCGACGGCGTGCTGCAGCACCTGCGTCACATCCCAATCCGAGCACGGGGTGGGCAGGTGCCACTGATCCGCTCGCACACCGGCGACGACGCTCTCCAGCGCGCGGTAGGAATCGGCGAGCACGTCCCGCCAAACGGGGAGCAGAGTCGCGGCGGCGGTGGCGGTGGCGTTCATGTCGGAGCCTTTCGGTCGTTCTCGCTGATGACACAAGCCTATTCGGCCATTAGGCTACTTTTGTTCCTAATCAGCTAGGAGGGCGAAAGTGGCATCGACCACACCGCGTCTGCTGCGATTGCTGGCCCTGCTACAGGACCGTGCGTACACCGGCCGGGAGCTGGCCGAGCGCCTCGGCGTCACCGATCGCACACTGCGGCAGGACATTCAGCGGCTGCGCGAACTGGGCTACCCGGTGCATGCCGGACGCGGCGCGATCGGCGGCTACCGGCTCGGCCGCGGCGCGACCATGCCTCCCCTACTGCTGGACGACGACGAAGCGGTGGCCGTGGCGGTCGCGGTCGGCCTCGCCGAGGACGGCTCCACCGGCATCGCGGACATCGCCGAGCACGTCACGAAGGCACTGGGCAAACTGGATCAGATCCTGCCCAAACGATTGCAGCGCAAGGTATCCGCACTGCGGGATGCGACGGCCATCGGCCCGGCCACGACGGGGTCGCGCGAGCCGGACGCACCGGTTCCCGCCGCCGTGCTCACCACCCTCGCCGGCGCCATTCGCGACGGAGCGACGGTCCGGATCGCCGAGGCCGGGGCCGCGTCGTCCGTCGAGATCGAGCCGTACCGGCTGATCAACTGGCAACGCCGCTGGTACCTGGTCGCCTACAGCCTGGAAGACCACTCCTGGCGAGCGATACCGGTCGCCCGCGTGCTGCGCGCGGAGACGAGTTCCCGTCGTTTCGCCGCGCGTTCGCTTCCCGACGACGACCTTGTCGCCTTCGTCATGCGCCACATCGCCACCAACGGGTGGCGGGTGCGGGCCCGGGTGACCGTGCTCGCGCCCGCCGAGACCGTCATCGCCAGGATCAATCCCGCCGTCGGCGTGGTCGAGCCGGTGGACGCGGACACCTGCGTGCTCTACACGGGCGCGGACGCGCTGGAGACGATCGCCATCTACCTGTCCATGCTGATGATGGACTTCCGCGTCGACGGCCCGCCGGAACTCGTCGCCCATATCCGCACCCTGGGCCGCCGGTACACCGAGGCCGTCGCCGACGCTTGAACCCAGGCGTCAGGAATGCCCGGTGGTGGTCGCCGCGTCGGCGGTCTTCCGCATCGGGATCACGGCGGTCAGACCGATCGCGACCAGCGCCGCGGCCATCGCGATGAGGAAGGTGGTGTGGAAACCGTCGCGCGAGGGCAGCAGGTGCGGGCCGAGCCGCATGGTCATGTGCGCCAGCACCACGCTCATCACCGCGGCCGAGGTCGAGGTGCCGATCGAGCGCATCAGCGAGTTGAGGCCGTTGGCCGCGCCGGTCTCGGTGATCGGCACCGCGCCCATGATCAGCGCGGGCATCGCCGCGTACGCCAGGCCGACGCCGCCCGCGACGATCACCGCGGCGAGCATGATCTCCCAGACGCTGTTCATCAACACCACCGCGCACAGATAGCCGACCGCGATCACCGCGGAGCCGAGCGCGAGGGTGACCTTGGGCCCGCGGCTGGCCGACAGCCGCGCCGACACCGGTGACAGCAGCATCATCACGAAGCCGGTGGGGGCCAGCGCCAACCCGGCGGTGATCATGGACAGCCCGAAGCCGTATCCGGTCTGCTCCGGCGCCATCAGCAGCTGCGGGAAGGTCAGCGACATGCCGTAGAGCGAGAATCCGACGGCGATCGAGGCCGCGTTGGTGAACAGCACCCTCG
The DNA here is from genome assembly GCF_040644075.1 of Nocardia sp. NPDC047038. Taxonomy (NCBI): domain Bacteria; kingdom Bacillati; phylum Actinomycetota; class Actinomycetes; order Mycobacteriales; family Nocardiaceae; genus Nocardia; species Nocardia sp. NPDC047038. Next base: position 59,927 of record NZ_JBEYVQ010000011.1, read on the forward strand.
GCCGCGCCGAGACCCGCAGGTCTACCAGCGGTGAACGCTGCCGCAGTTCGAAAGCACCCCAGCCGAGGAACACCACCACCGACACCGCGAACAGGGTCAGGATCCGCGCGCTGGCCCAACCCCAGTCCGCGCCTTTCGTGATCGCGACGAGCAGCGCGAGCAGCGCTACCGACAAACCGATGGCGCCGCCGAAGTCGAAGCGGGCGGGCGTGCGGACCGGCGACTCTGCGACGAACACGAAAACCAGGACGGCGCACACGACGCCGAGCGCGGCGGAGGTCCAGAACAGCACGTGCCAGTCGGCGTTCTGCGCGATGGCCGCCGCGACCGGCAGGCCGATCGCGCCGCCGACGCCGAGCGTGGCGCTCATGATCGCCATCGCCGAACCCACCCGCTCGGCGGGCAATTCGTCGCGCATGATGCTGATGCCGAGCGGGATGGCGCCGACCGCAGCGCCTTGCAGCGAGCGACCGACGATCTCGGGCACCAGGGTGGAGAAGGACGCGCAGACCACCGAACCGGCGATCAGCAGAAGAAGATTCGCGAACAAGACGCGCCGCTTGCCGAACATATCGCCCAGACGGCCGCTGATCGGGGTCGCCACCGCGCCGGCCAGCAGCGTGGCCGTCACGACCCAGGAGGCGTTGGACGCGGAGGTGTGCAACAGCGTGGGCAGCGACGGAATGATCGGGATGACCAGCGTCTGCATGAGGGAGACGACGACACCGACCATGCCGAGCGTCGCGATGAGCAGTGCCGACGAGGGACGGGGCCGGTCGCCGGATTCAGAGACGCTCGAGGACGCGTCGGCAGCTACAGTCACATGTGCACGGTACATATGGTGTGTATGCTGCACAATTTGGTAAGTACGTGATCCTCGCGACATAGTGTGGTATGTCCGAATCCGGCCCCGGCGACAACGCGGCGCTGTACCGCCTCGTCTTCGAGCTGTCACTGCTGTCGAGGCACTTCCCCGCCGCGGTGCTCCGGCGTCCCGGCTTCCAGCTCGACCGCTCGGCGTACCTGATCCTGACCAGACTGGAACTGGACCATCCGCTGAGCCTGCGTGAGCTGTCCGAAGCGTTTCAACTGGACGTTTCGACGATCAACCGGCAGGTCGGAGCCATGCGCAAGCAAGGGTTGGTCGACCGGGTGCCCGACCCCGACGGCGGCATCGCCCGCAAGATTCGCGCCAGCGCCAAGGGACTCGATCTTTTGGCCTCCGACCGAAAGCAGAGCCGTCAAGGCATCGGCGCGGTGGTTGCCGAGTGGACCGAGGCCGACATCGACCAGTTCAGCAGGTTCATCGCGCGTTTCAACCAGTCGGTCGAGGACAAGGAGGACAACCCCTGGCCGCGCCCAGCCGGGCTGGAGTGACGCACGATCGGCCGGGACCCGGGCTGCCCGCCGCACGGGCTACGCACCTCCGATCGAACCGGAGGTCCGCCATTTGCCCTTGCCCCAGGGACCACGGCGTCAGGCTCCGCGGTCCCGACCTTGGGCGAGTGGAAGAAGCGTCATGCGGTGTAGGGATGGTCGGCGCGGGCCGACCGCAGCGCGCGGCCCCACCAGACCAGCTGGCCGAGCAGTTGATCGGCCGCGGCCACCGGCATTTCCGGATCCGTCGGCTGCCCCGCGGCATCGAACCGCCTGCCCGCGTCGTGGAAGCTCACCGTGTCGCGCACGGTGACCGCGTGCAGCTCGGCGAACACCTGCCTGAGGTGCTCCACCGCGCGCAAGCCACCGGATATGCCGCCGTAGGACACGAATCCCACCGGCTTGGCCCGCCATTCGGTGTAATGCCAGTCGATGGCGTTCTTGACCGACGCCGGATAACTGTGGTTGTACTCGGGTGTCACGACGACGAACCCGTCCGCCGCGGCCAGGCGGGGGCCGACCGCTGCCAGCGCCCGCGCCGCCTCGGGTTCGGGGTGATGGGAAAGCTGTTCCGGCAGAGGCGTTTCGGCCAGGTCGACAACGTCGACGTTGACGTCGTCGCGCCGCTCGGCGTGAGCGGCGAACCACTTGGCGACGGTCGGTCCGAAGCGGCCCGCTCGAGTGCTGCCGACGATCAGGGCGAGCTGGATCGGATGGTCGGACATGGTGGATTCCCTTCGACGTGTTCGGTGTCCAGAACAGCGTCGAACCTGAACAACAGTTCAGGTCAAATCGGCTCGATCGCCGATCAGACCTCCAGATCCTCTTCGATCCCCCGCAGGCGGTGCCGGGCCATCGCCAGATTCGCCCGTCCCCGGTCCAGGGCCAGGTAGAGGAACAGGCCCTTGGACTTGCGGCCGGTCATCGGCCGGATGATGTGATATTGCCCGGACAGCGTGATGAGGATGTCCTCGATGTCCTCTTTGAGCCCCAGCTGGTCCATGGTGCGCATCTTGGCGCGCACCACCTCGGTGTTGCCCGCACCCGCGACCTGGAGGTCCAGGGACTTGGAGCTGCCGAGCATGCCCAGCGCCATGCCGCTGTTGTAGTCGACGACGGCGGCGCCGATCGCGCCGTCGATCACCATCATGTCTTTGAGGGCCAGATCCATATTGGACATATGCTTTCCTTTCAGTGGGTTTTCGTTGCTTGTTCGCTTCCCGCGTCGGTGGTCACCGACGTCAGCAAGTCGGCGATCGCGCGGGCCGCCGGACGGGATTCCAGATGCAGCCTGCCGATGTTCACCTCGGGGGCGGCCAAAACGGTCAGCGACGTCCAGCCCGCCGCGTAGATGACCACGTGCCCTCCGGTGCCGTGGACCACGACCTCGCTGAACCCGCCGCCGTGCGCGGTGGTGGCAAGCCGGTGGGACAGCGACAGCTGCGAGGCGGCCATGGCGGCCATCCCGTTCGGCTCGATCTGCGCGGGCAGATCATGGGCGACCAACAGTCCGTCGTTGGACGCGACCAGCGCGCCGGTCAGTCGCGGAACTCGATTGCGCAGCGCTTTCAACTCCGTGAGCACCGCCGCGTTCGGTTCGGGTCCGGACATCGCCACCTTGGTCAACCTTCCCATCCAATCGCCGAGCAGTTTCTTCCGCGTGGTCACGCGAGCTCCTCCAAAGCCGCTTGCAGGCGGACGAGCAGGTCCCGGTCGGGCGGCTCCAACCGATCGGCGACCGGGACCGGTGGCGCCGAGTGCCTGCCACGGCGGCGGGGAAGCCGGCCCGGCTCGGCGAGCACAGGCGCGACCGCTACGGACTCGGGGCGCACCGGCTCGAGCCCGACCGGCCCGGCCACCGGGACCGGCGTCGCGAGGGGCGGCTCGATCAAGCCCGCCGCGGTCAGATCCCGCACCGCCACCAGACATCCGTAGGTGGTACGGCCGAGTTCGCGACCGATCTCCGCGACGCTGCGCCTGCCATCCGCGGCGGCCAGCACCTCCGCCTGCCCTCCGGTGAGCACCAAACGCCGTCGCCGCACTCGGCGGACCGGCACGACCGGGACGCGATCGACCAGGTCGGCGGGCCACGGCCCGGACTCGGGATCGCCGCGCCGCGCGCACTCCTGCACGAGAGCACGGGGCGTGATGTGACAGACGGGGGCCAGCCAGTGCGGTGGGGCCGGGCGGAACTCCGGGACGGCGGGCGAGGCCAGCAAGAAATAGGCGGCGTCGAAGACCGAGAGCATCGCGAGGGTTTCCAGCCGTGGCCGTCCCAGCACACGGCCGGGATCGCCCGCATCGGCGCGCCGCCAGTCCTCGGCGGTCGCCACGCCCGCTTCGACGACCAGCCGGTCCAGCCCGGTGGTGCGACGACAGTCGGCGGAAACGATCGCGCCTTCGGCGAGATGGAAAGCACCGTCGCCCGCGTGCAGCACCCCCGTACGTCCTTCCTGCTCCAACCGCCGCAATTCGACCGCGAGTTCAGGACTCATGCGCGTCCTCGGCCAATTCGTCGAGAATTCCGTGCAGTTGGTATCGCGCCATCGCGAGATTTCCGGCGTCCTCGTCGAACAGCACGTGCACGAAAAGCCGTCCGTCGAAGTCGCCGTTCACCAGGTTCAACAGGTGATATCCGCGGGTGCCGTAGACGATGATCTCGGTGACGTCGTCGCCGTCGGTCGACAATGCCGGACAGGCGAGCACCGCGCGCACCACATCCGTTGTGGCAGCGGCATCTTCGTGCTCGTCCACCAGGTCGTGCCTGCCGTCGGCGGCGATCGCCAGACCGCTCGCACCATCCACCAGCGTCACGCTGCGCGCACCGGGAATATCCATGATGCGTTTCAGACAACCGTCGATTCCGATCACGCGCCACCACTTGTCATGTGAGGGGGTTTACGGGTTCCAGACGCTACACACGGGCACCGCGCGATGTACAGCAAATCGGTGAGAAATTTCCGGTAAAAAACGTCGTCCCTGGAAACGCACGATAAATACCTTTCGGTATCAAATACCTATTGGTATTCATACCCTTCGGTTTTCGTTTTCCGACACGCCGACCCGGCCACAATAAATCCTCGATACGGCCGCTCGACGGCCCCCGTGCCACTTTCCCGGCACGCCTGCGTCCGCGCACGCACGAACGTGTACCGCCGGAACGACACAGCCGCGCGAGTCTTCTCGCTGTGCGCGGCGCACGGCGGCAGGGACCTGCCCGGAGACGGCAAGGGCAAGTAGTGATCTCGCAGCAATCACCAGATCGGCCGCACTGCCCGCCCGCGAAGCCGCGACTTCAGCGCCTGCCACGCAGGTAGTCGCTGACCACGGCGGCGCCCAAGCCGTCCAGGCCGGGCGCCACCACCCGGCCGCCGCTGCGGCGGGCCACCAGGTCGACTAACGCGGCCAGGCGCGGGTCCTCGCCGAGCATGAACACCGTCACCGACGCACCCAGCTTGGCCAAGGCGTCGACCTGCGCCATCGTCACTGCCAGCGTGCGTTGCGCGGGTGGCCAGTTGAAGTAGGTCTCCCCGTCCGGCTCCAGGTGCGCGGTCGGCTCACCGTCGGTGACCACGAGCACGACCGGCACCGCGTCCGGGTGCCTGCGCAGGTGCGCCGCGGCCAGCAGCAGTGCGTGGTGCAGATTGGTGCCCTGTTCCCAAACGCCTTCCAGCGCGGTGAGTTCGCCGATGTCCACGGTCGTCGCGTGCCTACCGAAGGTGATCACGCTCAACGCGTCGGAGCGGAACCGGGTGCCGATCAGGTGGTGCAGCGCGAGAGCGGTGCGCTTCATCGGCACCCATCTGCCGTCCTGCACCATCGACCAGGACGTGTCGACGCACAGCGCGACGGCGGCCCTGGAGCGCTGCTCGGTCTCCATGATCTCGACGTCGGAAACGTCCAGCCGCACCTGGCGATTACCCGTCGACGCCGACCGCAGCACGGCATTGCGCACGGTCCGCGACACGTCCCACGGCTCGGTATCACCGAAGCGCCAGGCCCGGGAGCCGCCGGTCGGCTCGCCCGCGGCGCCGGCCGCGGCGGTGTCCCGTTCGCCGCGCCGAGACCGCAAGCGCCCGACGACATCACGCAGCGCCACCTCGCCGAGACGCCGCAAAGCCTTGGGCGTCAACCGGAGCGAGCCGTCCTGCGCCCGTTCGAAGATGCCTTGCCTGCGCAATTCGCGTTCCAGTTCGGCCAGCCGCGCGGCGTCCACGCTCGCGTCCGCGCCGAGGTGGCGCTCCAGCGCGTCCAGATCGATGTCCTCCAGCCGGGCGCCCGCGTAGGTCTGGCCGAGTTGCTCGGCGAGCGCGTCGAGTTCGGCGAGATCTTGCAGGGCCTGCGCGCCCGCGCCGAGGCCGAGCGGATCCTCGCCGCGAAACCGCCGCGCGGAGTTCCAGTCCTCACCGGGACGCAGCGCCCGCAGATGCGCGTCCAGCGCGGCGACCTGCTGGGCGATCGCCGGATCGCCGAACGCCTGGCCGATCAACTCGGACAGCTCCGCGCGCTGCTGCTCGGTCATCGAATTCATCATGCGCTGCGCGGCGGCGGCTCGGGCCGCGAGCGCGTCGATCAATTCCTCGGTGTCGCGCGGGTTCTCGGGGAAGAACTCGCCGTGCTCGGCCATGAACTCGGCGAACCGCTGCTCGGTGTTCTCGCCCCTGGCATGGGCGGCGAGCAGGTCGTTGAGGTCGGACATCATCTGTCCGACCCGCTCGACGTCCTCCGGGGTGGTGTTCCGCAAAGCCTGTTTCATGCCCTGGAAGCGCGATTCCAGCAGCTCGCGGCCGAGCAGGTCACGGATCTTCTGATAATTCTCGCGGCCGGTCTCCGATCGCCAGGCGTAGTCGGCGAGTTCGGTGACGGCCGCGGCCGTGCTCGACGGCAGGGCGTCCAGCTGCGCTTCGGCGAACCTGGCGTCGTCGGAGGGGTCGGGGAACAGTGCGCCGCGCTCGGCTTCCAGCGCCTCCTCCAGCAGTTCCCGGACCTGCTGCAACGTGCCGTCCAGCCGGTGGCTGCGAGCGATCTCCGCGCGGCGCTGCCACAACCGGCGAGTCAGCTCCTCCAATCCCGGCGTGCCGCGGGTGCCGCGCCGCAGCAGCTCTTGCAGGGCGTTGCGTGGCGAGCTGCCCTCCATCACGTCGCGACCGATCTGGTCCAGTGCCTCGCGCAGGTCCAGCGGGGGCGCCAAGGGATCGGGCCCCTCGTGGTAGGGGCCGTAGGAGTAGCGATCGGGGTTGGTCACGATGCCTCGCCGGGAACAGCGGCGGTCATCGGCCGTACACCGCCAGACCGTCGTCGGAGTCCTTCGCGATCTGCCGGGCCAGGTAGAGCGCCTCCAGCGCGAACTCGACGGCCGAGGCGATCCGCGGCGGCGGATCGGCAGCGTCGACGCCGAGCCGTCCGGCCACCTCGTGCAGGACCGGCAGTTCGGGCAACGCCGAGAGGACCTCCGCGCCGGGCACGCGTTCGCCGGTGGTGACCAGATGCCCGTCCCCGACCGCCTCGGCCAGCGGCCGCAGATTCAATCCGCCGAGCAGGGCCCGCGCGGTCTCGGAGAACGAGCGGCGCAGCAGATGGGTGAGATGTTCCTGCTCACGCCCCTCCTCGCCGGACTCGAATTCCAGCTTGCCGCGCAAGACGGCGGGAACGGATTCCAGGTCGACCGGACGCGCCACGGCAGGGCTCTCCCCCGTCACCGCAGACCTGCGCAAAGCCGCCGCGGCCACCGTCTCGGCCGCGGCCACGGCGAAACGAGCGGATACGCCGGACCGCTGGTCGATCGCGGACGACTCGCGCAATTGCCGCACGAACCGGGCGAGCACCTCGATCAGCGGGTCGCCCACTTCGGCAACGAGCTCGGCCTCCTGGCGCACCAGCGCCACCTCGGCCTCCACGCTGAGCGGGTAGTGAGTGCGAATCTCCGCGCCGAAGCGGTCTTTCAGCGGCGTGATGATCCGGCCGCGGTTGGTGTAGTCCTCCGGGTTGGCGGTGGCGACCAGCAGCACGTCCAGCGGAAGGCGCAGGGTGTAGCCGCGGACCTGGATGTCGCGTTCCTCCATCACGTTCAGCAACGCGACCTGGATACGTTCGGCGAGATCTGGCAACTCGTTGATCGCCACGATGCCGCGATGCGCGCGCGGGACAAGTCCGAAATGGATGGTCTCGGGGTCACCGAGACTGCGGCCCTCGGCCACCTTCACCGGGTCGACATCGCCGATCAGGTCGCCGACGGAAGTGTCCGGCGTGGCGAGCTTCTCGGCGTACCGCTGCGAGCGATGCCGCCACGTGACGGGCAGCTCGTCGCCGAGTTCGGCGGCCAGCCTACGACCGGCGGGGCTGATCGGGTCGAGCGGATGTTCGCCCAGTTCGGCGCCCGCGATCACGGGCGTCCATTCGTCCAGCAGGCCGACCAGGGTACGCAGCAGCCGGGTCTTGCCCTGGCCGCGCTCACCGAGCAGCACGACGTCGTGTCCCGCCAGCAGGGCGCGTTCCAGCTGCGGCACGACCGTCCGGTCGAACCCGACGATGCCGGGCCACGGGTCGCCACCGGAACTCAGCAGGGTCAGGAGGTTCTCGCGGATCTCGGTCTTCACGCCACGCGGCAGGTAGCCGGCCGAACGTAGCTCGCCCGCGGTCGTGGGCAGGTGTTCGGGAACTTTCACGAATTCGACGCTACGTCCATTCCGCCATCGGGTCGACCGAAAGAAATCGATGGACGCTAGATTGCTAGCATGCTAGCTTGGATGGCGCGCCGATCAGGACGACATCACGGACAACCGAAGCAACCCGAGGAGAGAGCGATATGACGACGAAGGGCATCGAGGGCGTCCACGTGGAGACGCACAACTGGGGCGCGACCGCGAGATTCTTCCTAGCCCTCGGCTATGAGCCGGAATTCACCACCGACCACAACTCCGGGCTGTTCCGCAACGGCGAGGGACCCTATGTCTTCATCGCGGAGATCCCGAACAATCAGACGCCCCGCACCCAACTGGTGCTGACCGTCACCGACGCCGACGCGTTCCAGCCGAACAGCGATATCGACGTGGTCGCACCGTTCGAGGCAACCCATTACGGCACAAAGGAAATGACGGTGCGCGATCCCGACGGGCGCACCTGGAGTCTGCAGGCCCAGGGCTGAGAACGCCCCACGCCGAGACACTGTGGGCGGTGCGCCGCGCCGCAATTCGGTCCGCGCTCCGGCACGCCGTCCGTTTGCAGGTAAGGCGGCAAGGCGGTCCGTAAACGAACTCGCCAAGTCGGCCGGACTCGCTGAATAGTGCGTCGCCGAACCGATTACGTCCCGTTCAGGTCATCGCGTGGTGAGTTGCGGTTCGTTGGACGCGTGCGGCGCGGTCGCGGCGGGGTCCTCCGGTTCGTGCACGACCGGAGACGGGTGCACGGCACCGACCGGCGTGACCTGTTCCATCCGCGGCGCGTGGTCGTTGCCATCGGGTGCGTAGTGCTGGGCCATGCCCGGCTCCAGCGCACGACCATTCGACTCCGAACGCGTCGCGGCAGCCTCCAAGAGCGCGACGTGCCCGGTGGGCTCCACCGTGCCAACGGCGTTCGACTCGGGGTGCACCTCGGGGGCCGCCGACAGCGCGATATGTTCGGTGACCGCCTCGGCCGCGCTGTGAGCCGTCGACTCGGGATGCGCCTCGGCGGTCTCGCCGCGCGCACCATGCTCGTGGGCCGCCTCCGCGAATCCGGGGGCACTCGGCTCGGGCACGGAAGGCTCCACCGACTGCTCGCCCGGCTCCGCCTGCCTGCCGGTGCGAATCCGGTCGAGCGTCTGTCGCACCGCCGCCGCCAGACGTGCGTCCAGGACAGCTTCGTCCGGACCAGCTGCGGCAGGCGCTTCCGGACCGCCCGCACCGGCCGCGGACGGCCGTTCGATCGCGGGCAGCCGCGTCGTTGCCAGCCACAGCTCCGTGAGTTCGGGCGCCGCAGCGGAGGGCGTGGCGATCGGTGCTTCCGCGGCGGGCTGCTGCCCTGCCTCGGTGCCCTGTCCGTGCTGTGGAGGCTCGGCGGCCGCGCCCTCCAGGACGGGTGCGGGCGGCTCGCTCGCGGCGGATTCGCTCGCACGGCGAGCTGTCGGCTCCATGAGGATGCTCGGCAGGATCTGGTTCCCGGCGCCGCCGACCTGGGTGAGCGCCGCCAGTCGTTCCTGGAGATCTTCGTGGTCGGGGACGGCGGCGGTCGCCTGCTCGATCGCGCGCCCATATCGCTCGGCGACGAGCCGGTGGGTGACGAGCGCGACGCCGATCATGATGGGCGCGATCGCGTGGATGCCGATCCCGGCCACCTCGCCCGTCCTGATGTAGGGAAACGTGTTCAACGCGATACTCGCCGTCAGCAGGACGCCCTCGACGGTGTAGACCTGCCACAGCCGATCGATCACGCCCCACTCGGCGGTGTCCCCGGTGGACAGCATCAGCGCGACGAGTACCGCGCTGATCAGCGCTTCCAGACCGTAGGACAGCCAGAACATCGGATTGGTCACACCGCCGGACGGCGCGATGTTCTGCTGCACCGTCACCGCGGAGAACAGCATCGAGAACGCGACGACTCCGGCCAGCAATCCCAGCACCCGCGGCTTGCGCTGATGCAGGCGGGCGACTTTCGCGTGCGGGCTGCTGCTGTGCCGCTGCTCACCGATCGCCTGGGCGGCCCGCAGCAAGTCGGCGGCTTCCCGTTCGGCCAGCTCGGCTGCCGTGCGCCGCACCCGCTCCGCGGCGTCGGCGGCCGCCTGGATGCGCGCCCGTTTCTCGTGGCGTTCATAGTCACGCACGAGCTCGGCCAACTCGCGAGAGGCGGCGAGCTCACGCTCCGATAATGCTTCGAGCAGCGCCGGATCGTCCTGGTGGGCCAATCGCTCATGCGCGATCTGCACCCGATCCGGCAGCGCGCCTGCCACCAGATCATCCATCGGCGACGCCCCGGCGGGCGCGTTGGTCGTGAAACGACGGAACATCAGCAAAGAACCTTTCCGACGGTCGAGTGTTCCAGACGCAGCGCGCCATCGCTGCCTCGGCCGTCGAACCGGACGACCGACCCGGCCGAGAACGAAAAGATAACTCGTCATCGAAATCCGTTCGACCCGACGAGCAATCGAGACTACTCGAGGGCAGCGGGACGAATCCCCCAGGACAGAGTCGGGTTCCGACTCGGTCGGCCCATCCGGCCCGCGCTCAGTAGCCCTTCGGCGAACGGTTCGGATCCGCTTGCTGGACCTTGGCCTGCAGGTCGTGGCCGTCCCGGGAGACGTCGTACCGTTCCATGACGTAGTTCATGCTGGCGGCGACATTGGCTACCGGGTCGTGAATGTTGTTCGACGTTCCCCCCACGTGATAGGCCTGGAAGGTGCCTGGGATGGTCTGGGTAAGTCCCCTGGACGCGTGTCCGGCGGCAGCGTTGCTGTCCCAGTTGTTGACGGCGTTCGGATTTCCGCCGGATTCCCGTTCGATCAGAACCCGGTAGCCGCGCTTCCAGTACTCGCGGGCCACCGGGTCGGTGATGCCGAGCGCGTCGAGCGCGCCTTCGATAGCGGCGTCGACCGAGACGCTGCCCTGGTAGCGGGCGTAATCGGCAGTTGTCGCGGCAGGCACGAAGCCAGGTCCGGGTGAATAACTGCGCTGCATGTAGTTGCTCGGCACGTAGTTGCCGCCCGCCGATGCCGGGCTGTAGGTGGGCGCTGAGCCGTCGATGTTGTTCGCGTGCGCTTGGACGCGATCGGTGGCCTTCGCGATTTCGTCGTGTACGTCGTCGATCGTCTTCAGCACGGCGTTCGCCAGCCTGATCTCGATGTCCGTAGCGATGTACTGCTTGCCCGGGCTCGCCCCGGGAGCCGCGTCCAGCGTCGCCTGCAAATCTTTGACGTGCTGCTTGATAGCGGCGAAGGTGCCGCTGGAGATGTCGTAGGTGCCGTAGGCGGAAAAGTCGACGTTGTCGTCTTGCTTGCGGATGTCGTTCTTGATGTCGTCGAACTCCTGCGCCCGGTTGGCGTAACCCTCGGCCAAGACCGACTTCTTCTCGTCACCGGTGACGAGCTTCTCGTCGCGCAGCAACTTGACCACATCCGGCGCCTGCGAAGGCGAACCCGTCGCCAGCAGATCCGCCGACGTCTGGATCGTCTGGCGGCCCACTTCGATGACCGCCTTCAGGCCGGGGCTCGCGTCCGCGGGCGGGTCCAGCTTCACCACCCAGCGCTCGGTGCTCATCGAGACACCCCAGCCCCGGTCGGCCGCGGCCTTGCGAATACCAGCATCATCACCTCACGCCTGACAACGCTCACCAGGCCGTGCGTGGCCTACCAGTCCGACGCCGTCGAGTATCCCGCAACGGCCCATGCCCCTTTCCCGGCTGTGGGAGTAGCGGCTTCGAGCAGCCGATCGCCGCGGGCGCGCGCCGGCGCGGCGCGCGAAGACGTCAAATCGTTGCGGGGCGGCGGGCGCCGCGGCGCCGTGGACGCAGTTGGTAGAGGCGATACCAGGCCAGCGCGAGGAAGATGGCTCCCAGACCGGCGACCACTCCCATATCGAGCAGCCAGGTGCCGATGGTGTGTTTCCACAGCGGGTCGGGGCCCCCCTCATGCGGGGAGAGGGTATCGAGGTCGAGAGTGGCGGCTCCCGCGGCGAACCCCCACCGAGCCGGCGCGATGTATGCCAGCTGCTCCAGGACGGGAGTGCCGGGCAGCCGCACCAGACCGCCGGTGAGAACCAGTTGCGCCATGGACAGCACGATCAGCAACGGCAGCGTCTTCTCCGAGGTGTTCACCGATACCGACACCAGCAAGCCGAGTGCCAGCGACGAGATGCCGAGCAACGCCATCATCAGCATCAATTCCAGCTCGACCGAGGTGAACAGCCCCGTGGGCGGCATACTTACCCCGATGGTGCCGATCAGGACGAGCACTACCGCCTGCAGCGTGGTGATCACGCCGAGTACCAGCAGTTTCGACATCAAATAGACGCCGGCCGACAATCCTGCCGCGCGTTCTCTGCGATAGATCGTCTGTTCCTTGACGATCTCCCGGATCGAGTTGCCGGTGCCGACGAAGCACGCCGCGAACGCCAGGATCATGAGCTTGGTCGCGGCATCGACGTTCGTTCCCGGCGCACCGGTGAATCCCTGACCGGCCGGCACGGCGGCGATCAACCCACCGAGCAGCAGGGGCATGACACCGAGCAGCGCCAGATAACTGCGGTCCGAGGCGATCACCGCGAGGTAACGCCTGCACAACGTGCTGAGCTGGCTGAACTTGGACTGCGACGGTGGCGGCGGCGTCGGTGTGTGCACTTCCGCGGGGACGACATCATCGGTCGGGCCGACCGACACGTAGCGGTCGTAGCGCGGCGACTCCCGGAACTCCCCGGCCCAGTCCCGCTCTTCCTCGCGGTCGAAAGCCTGGAACACCTCGGCCCAGCTCCCCGCGGCGAACTGCAGCAACCCCTCCGCGGGCGGACCGTAGTAGGCCAGCCGGCCGCCGGGCACCAGGACCAGCAGGCGGTCGCAGGCATCGAGGTTCGCGACGCTGTGGGTGACGACGATGACCGTACGCCCGTCGTGCGCCAGTCCCGACAGCATTTCCATGACCGTCTTGTCCAGGCCGGGATCCAAGCCGGATGTCGGTTCGTCGAGGAACAGCAAGGAGGGTTTGGTCAGCAGTTCCAGTGCGACGCTCACGCGTTTGCGCTGCCCACCCGAGAGCCGATCGATGCGGGTGTCGGCGTGCCGCGCCAAGCCGAGCTCGTCGAGGACCTCGTCGACCCGCTGCTCGCGCTCCTCGCGGCCCGTGTCACCGGGGAAACGCAGCTCGGCCGCGTAGAGCAGCGCCCGGCGCGTCGGAAGCTGGTTGTGCAGGATGTCTTCCTGCGGTACCAATCCGATGCGGTGGCGGAGTTCGTCGTAGTTGGTGTACAGATCGCGGCCGTCGTAGAGCACCGTCCCCTCGGTCGCGGGCCGCAACCCGGTGATCGCGCCGAGCAGTGTCGATTTGCCCGCCCCGCTCGGCCCGATCACCCCCACGAGCGATCGCCCCGGGATGGGGAACCTCACGCTGTCCATCAACACCTTGCCCTCGGGTGTCCGGACGGTGATGTTCTGCACGCAGACCGATACGTCACCGGTGTCGACGAACTCGCGCAGTTCGTCGCCCACCAACCGGAAGGTGGTATGGCCCATTCCGATCAAGTCGGATTCGGACAGATCGGCGGCGGCGACGCGGGCTCCGTTGACGTAGGTGCCGTTGTGGCTGTCGAGGTCGACGATCCGGTATCTGCCCGCACCGATCGTCCGCAACTCGGCGTGATGGCGGGAGACCATGAGATCGTGCGCGACGATGTCGTTGTCCGCGGCGCGCCCGATTCGGAGAGTGGGCGACGTTATCCGGACCACCGCGCTGGGGTGGTCCGCCGGAGGCGCCGACCGCGACACCCGCCGGGGCAGGCCCGGATGGAACTTCGTGACCGTTGCTTCGTCGTCGAGAGCGTAGCCGGGGTTCGGCACGATCATCGTGTCGCCGCCGGCATCGCCATCGGGTTCCTGCTCGGGTGGGGTTTCCACCGAGCAAGCCAATTTCTCGCCGTCCACCGCGTGTCCGAGCTGGAACGTCTCGTCGTGATCGATCACCATCCGATCGACGCGGTGACCGTCGAAGAATGTGCCGTTGAGACTGTGCGCGTCCTCGATTTTCCAACCGTCCGCACCACGCTCCAGAACGGCGTGCAACGACGAAACGCGGGGATCGGAGACGACGATATCGGCCGCCGGATCGCGACCGACGTTATAGGCACCACCAGCGCGGAGCCGATAGACGCGTTCCCGTGTCTGGACCACGAGAACCGGCGCCTCGGGCAATTCGGTGGAGGATGATCCGTCCGCCATAAAGGGAGTATACGACCGCGCCACACGGTAGCCGCAATAGTCGCGACCGCCCGATCTCGCCACGAGTCTCACCGCCGCGATCTCACTCCACCGCACGAACCCCGGCTGAGCAGTACAAATAGGCGTGGAAGACAGTGGGGCAGCCTCGTCCGAAGAAACGGAAGTCGGATCCAAGGAATCACAACTTGTTACAGCTCGGATCGATAGGTGAGTCCCGCCTCGTCGCGATATTTCCGCATTCAGCACCGGGGTCAGCTAACACGGTCTCGGCAATACAAATCGTTCAATGTTGAAATCATCCTCGATCGCCCCAGTAGTTGTTCCGAAAACGTCCGATCGCCGCAGCCCGATTGCGTTTTCTTGCAACGAAACCGGCTTGCCACCCGACCTTCCTTACCTATACAGCGTCGGCCGACCCCGTACCGGTTCCACTCCAGATGTGCACACGACTTCGCCTGTGCCGCAATGCCGAAAGGCTAGGCCGGCCGCCGCGACCGATGATTTTCGGTCGGGGGGCCCGTCCTGACACACATGACCGATCTGACAGGAGACAGCCGCATGCAGATCCGCGCACGCCTGTGCATGAGTGCCGACGGTTATGTGACCACTCCGAACGGCTGGCCGCCCCAGGTGCTGGATCCGCTCCACGGGCCTGGCAGCCATGGCATCGCGGAATTCCTCGAGCCTGTCGAGGCGGCGCTGATGGGCCGGACCACGTTCGAACCGGCGCTCACAAACGACCGGTGGCCGTGGCCGGGCTTGCGGGTGTTCGTGCTCGGCTCGCGTCGTCCGGAGGGCACGCCCGACGATGTCATCGTCGAAAGCGATCCGGTTCGACTGCTCGAGCGCTTGCGCGCCGCCAATCGCGGTGGCGATGTCCATCTCATCGGCGGTCCCCGCACGATCGACACCTTTCGTGCGCTCGGCGCGCTCGACAAGCTGGAGCTGGTGGTCCTGCCGTTCCTGGTCGGCGGAGGAATGCGCCTCACTGATGCCCTGGGCGTCGATACGGGCTTGGAATTCGAAGCCTCGCGCGCGCTGCCGGGCGGGTCGGTCGAGATCGTCTACCGGGTACGGACCGACGGAGCCGTCCCCGCGGCGCAGGAGCCGGACTGGGCGCCCGACTCGCAACGTCGACGCGGGAACTGACCCGAGCACGAGTCTGCCGGTCACCGCCGCGCATCACCCGAGCACATCCGGCGGTACACACTCCATGCCGCGCGCTTGGACAAACAGGCAAGCCTGGGTCTGAAGTGCCTGCACCACAGCATATTCGCGACTTCACAAGGTGCACGAAGCGGCTCTCTCGAGCAGCGCGCAGTCGTGCTCGCGTGCTGAGCAGTTCAGCTGATCAACGGCGGGGAACAAACGGGCGCTATTGCGTGTTGTCGCTGATGCCGCTACCGTGAGGCGGTCTCCATCTTGTGGATGTAGGTGTCGACCCCCTCCCACAAGAATCCACAGTCGCCACGGCGGTCTCGTATGCCGTGCGCTCGGCAGCACGTCCGGAGCAGACAGCGCCCAGCCACCTAACGGCGCACGCAACGAGCGTCATTCCCGTAGGCGGCATTCATCGGCAACCCGCCACATTCATTGCCCCCCGTAGGAGAAAACCATGCAAGACAACACTATCCACAGTGAAGACAGCCCCACCGGGGAGAACCGGACTACATCGGTCACCGGCATCCTCGACATCACGCACAACCACGCCTCGCTGCACGTCGACGGTTATCTGCCCGGACCGCGGGACGCTCATGTGCCCGCGCGTTTGATCCGCGAGCACGGCCTGCGCCGCGGCGATACCGTCACCGGCACGGTCGGACCGAAACGTGAAGGCGCCAAACTCGCACCGCTTGTCGGAGTGGACAGCATCAACGGCTTGCCACCCGGCAATACCAGAGCGCGACCGCACTTCGCCGACTTGATCCCCATCTATCCCCAGGACCGTCTACGGCTGGAGACCGAGCCGCATGAACTGACCACCCGCGTCACCGATCTGGTCATGCCGATAGGCAAGGGCCAGCGCGCGCTGGTCGTCGCACCGCCCAAGGCGGGCAAAACCTCTGTGCTGCAAGCCATCGCGCACGGCATCGCCAAGAATCATCCCGAATGCCAGCTGATGCTGGTATTGGTCGGGGAACGCCCGGAAGAGGTGACCGACCTGTCCCGAGCGGTACCGGCCGAGGTCGCCGCCGCGACCTTCGACCAACCGGCCCAGGACCACATCGCACTCGCCGAACTGGCCATCGAACACGCGAAACGCCTTGTCGAAATGGGTCACGACGTCGTCGTGCTGCTGGACTCGCTGACCCGGCTTGCCCGCGCCTACAACCTGGCGGCCGCCGGGTCCGGCCGCGTCCTCTCCGGCGGCGTCGATGCCGGGGCACTCGCGCCACCGAAGAAATTCCTCGGCGCCGCACGAAATATCGAGCACGGCGGCTCGCTCACCATCATCGCCACTGCCCTGGTCGAGACCGGCTCGCTCGCCGACACCGTGATCTTCGAGGAATACAAGGGGACCGGAAACGCCGAACTGAAGCTCGATCGGCACCTCGCCGACCGCCGTCTGTTCCCCGCGATCGACATCGACCGCTCCAGCACCCGCAAAGAGGAACTGCTGCTGTCCGCCGACGAGCTCACGGCCACGGGGTCCCTGCGCAAGACCCTCTCGGGCCGCGACCCGCAGCAAGCGCTCGAACTGCTACTGACCGGCCTCCGTCAAACCGGAACCAACCCGGAATTCCTGACCCAGATTCGCAACGCGGGCTGACAAGGGTCTACTGCGCCTGGAGACCGGCATCTACCCCACTCGCCGCACCGAGCGAGTCGACACAGTCCTCGCGGCTCCGCGGATTGTGGATCATTCCCGGGGTGTGCGATCGAGCATCGTGAGGTAGGCATCGAGCTGGGCCGCGCCGGCGAGCAGGTTGCGGCTGCGCGCGGTCAGCCGGTCCTGCCAGGAGTCGAGGAAAGCCCGCAGCGCGTCCGCCCCGCCTGCCTCGCGCAGTGACTCGATGAACTGCGCGACCTGGGACAGCAGGTAGCCGCCTCGGCGCAATTGTCGTGCGATCTCGGCGTCGCGTATGCAGTCCGGTCCGTATTGGCGATAGCCCGTTGCCCGATCGCGTTCGGGGCGCAGGATGCCCTGGGTCTCCCAGGTGCGCAGGGTCGCCGGGTGCACGCGGATTCGGCGAGCGAGTTCACCCACGGTCAACGGTCGACCGTGGACCGGAGTCGGCATCGCGGTGGACAGACTGCCCAAGGCCTTGGCGACCTCGGTGCGTGTGTCGCGTTCGGTGAGCAGCGCGACGTGGGAGGCGTCGATGAGCCGGTAGGAGGACTCGGTATCGCCGCGGTTGGCCGCGCGCATGATCTCCATTGCCTGCTGGTGCCCGTGGCCACCGCGCAACGCCAGGAAAGCGCGTAGCGCCTGCGCGTGCAGGAGCGTGTAGCGCCGGTAACCGGTCTCGCTGCGCTCGGTCGGCGGGAGGATGCCCGCGTCGTCGTAGTTGCGGATCGCCTGTGCGGACAACCCGTGTTCCCGGGCGAGGTCGATGGGCCGCAGGTTGCACCTCCGATCGAGTCTTTGCTCTCTGGCTTCCAGGTAAAAGCGGTAGAAGTCCCTGCGCGCCGCGCTTCCCCCATGGGCTCAGCGGCCCGCGGCGGTGAGCTGGTGATCCGCTTCGAGCAGCATCCACCCGCTCAGCTGTACCGAGAGATCGCTGCTCAGGTTCGCCGACGAAGCGGCGGACGAGTGGGTGAACTGGGGAAAGGTTTCCGGATGCGCCGGCACCGTGACCGGGCGGGTCCAGTCCACACCGAACAGTGGTAGCCCGTCCACCTCGGCGCGGTGTTTCCAGGCCGCCTGCGCGGAGGCGTGCACGATATTCGCCGCGGTGGTGTCGTCCAAGGACAGTGCGGCTTCCGCGAGATATCTGGCGAGGATGCCCATGAACAGCCCGGAGTCGTCGCCGGAGGCCGCGACGATCACCCCGGCGTCGGTGAGCCTGTCCCCCGCCGCGGCGACGAGATCTGCCACGCGCCTGCGATGGTGCGATTCACCTGTGCGAAGCGCCAGCTCGGTTTCCAACCCGATGGCCACCCCCTGGCAGTAGGTGTGGACGGTCCGCTCTACTCGTCCGCCGGGCTCATGGACACCGTCGAGAATCAGGCCGCTGGCGGTGTCGCGCAATCGGGTGTGCAGGAAATCGGCGAGTTGTCCGGCGCGCGACAGTTCGCCCAAACGCGCCATAGCGATGCCGGTCGGACCGATCGCGGGGGTGTTGTAGTACTCGTCGCCGGACCTCCAGGGCACCGCACCGACGTCCGGATTCCATCCCTCGATCAAACCGGCTCGCAGCTCGCCGACGGCGTCGCCGAAGCGGACGCCGAGCAGCCGGTCGGCGCGTTCGAGTGCCAATACCAACCAGGACATATCGTCGTAGTACCGGTTGGTCCAGCCGGTGAGGTTGCGGGTACGGATACCGCGTGCGATGGCGACGACCCGGTCTATGCGTTCGGGCGTGCCGGCGCGATACGCGGCGTCCACCGCACAGTCGAGAAGGTGGGCTTGCCACCAGTAGCACCATCGCGCGAACGACTGGTCCAGCAAGGACCCCGGCCATAAGAGCGTGCCAAGCCGCATCTGCGGCTGGCCCCAGAGCGTGCGCACGTGCCGCTGCACGATGGCCTGTTCCGCCAGGTCCGCCCGTCTCCCCGGCTCCTCGGGGCCCGCGGACACTTTCCGCGTGATCGTCACCGCCTGCGCGGGCTGGGCCAATGCGGTGAGTGCGATGGATGCTCCGGCCGCCAGCAACACACCGCGCCGACTGATTTCCTTCTTCCGGCGATCCATCCGCTCGGACTCCCTTTACTGAACAACGATCACCGGAGCCGGAAACCGGGCAGCTGGATCCTATCGCGCAACGACCATTGCGGCGCGGCGGTGACGGGCTCCCCAGGTACAGGCGGCAACCGCGCGTTCAGTCGGGCAGGGCGCCCGGCAATCAATAGGCCTAACCGTTCGAACGCGCTGCAATGCCGCATACCGCGCTGACCGAACCGGTCAGCGCGGTATTCCCGAAAATCGGCGGGCCGAGGCGATCTCAGGGATTCATTCGGCGACCCGCAGCGGTTGGCCTCCGCTCTTTCACGCGGCCAGAGCCGCAGCCACCTTGCGGGTCATCTCGTCGACGACGGGGCCGGGCCGGCCGTTGCGGCTCGTTGCGGCAGCGGCTTCGAGGGCGACCAGCACGGTGCTGCGGAAGTTGCCGGCCTCGGCGGGATCCTGCTGGTCGAGCAGAGCCACCGCGGCAGCCAGGGCCGGCAGCACTTGGTCGGCCAGCTCGGCGACGGTCCTGCCGGTCAGGTGGATGTCCTTGGACTTCGCGTTCAGCACGTGCCCGACCCGACCGGTCGCCGACGTCAACGCGATAGAGCCGGCGGTGGCGGCCTTGTGGGGCTTGTCGGAGGCGGCGGCGAGCAAGGAAACCGCGCCGTAGGCGGCAGAGCGGACGGTGGCCTTGTCCTGGTCGGTCAGGGTGAGGGTGGCGGACATTTTGTGCTCCTTCGAAATCCGTTGTGGCAGTGGCCCGAACCGGTGTCGGTCCGGGCCCGTTTTGTTCGATGGGCATACTTTGTCCGGAGCGGCTGACAGCGCACTGATGCCGACCTGACACGGTGACTGACACAGCGTCCGACCCGTTACCCCACGATGATGGTCACCGCTGACGGGTGCTGATGGTTGGGTCAACGCGGTATGCGGGCACTACGGCTCGCTCGGCCTACCGAAACCACCTCCGACGTGCCGACTTGCGGGGCTCCATCTGGACGACGATCCCACCGAAACGTGCCTCCTGCATGGTCGCGGGGTGTCCGTCGATAAAGCAAGCACCGGTTCGGGTGATCTCGACGCATTCCTCCTGCTGGGGGCCGGAGCCGTCCGGGTGCTCGAGCGTATCCGCGTAGTAGCAGATCATTCCGCCACTGAAACTGGTGTTGAAACCCCTGACCCGGCGCCCGGCGTGGTCGGTGGTGCGGCTCAGGCAGTGATCGCAGACCGAGCGGGGGTAGCGTTCCTCATAGATCGTCGGCCGGTCGCAGTGCGGGCAGGGTTGCGTGTATCGACGCCCAGCGGCCGGACTTTGCATCAGGAAATCATTGCGGGCGAAGATGCTGCGTGCCGAGTCTCCCCGGACGCCCCTGCGCCGCAGTCCGATTAGAAGGTACTCGGCGTAGTCGGCTACCTCGGGAGCGATCGCTCCGTGCCGGGGTATCTCGCCTATGCGTGTGAGGCCGCCGTCGTAGGCCTCGAGCGCCAGGCGGTGCGCCACCGACAGTTCGCTGTCGGGGATGTGTCTGTTGGCATGTTCGGCTCGGGACAAGTGTTCGGCGATCACCGATTCGATGGTGTCTCCGCTCGCGGACAGTAGCCCGCTGCCGTAACTGGTCGTGGTCACCAGGACGTAGCCGTCCATCTCGCCGCGGTCGGTTCCGATTGTCTGTAAGAACGCGAAACCTTGCCCGTAGCGAGCATTCTCCAGCCCCTGGTGGGGGTATGGGACAAGAGTGTCGGGATCCCGCACCAGATCGCGCGCGATTCGCAGCGCTTCATCGTAGGTCGGCGGAGAGCTCAGGTCTGGCCGCTTCATGACCGAAAGCCTATCGCGCTGAACTTCTTTGACCTGAAAGCGAATTCGGCAGTACAGGATGTTCAGAACCGCAGTCGAGGCGAGGGCCCGATCACTCCGCGGCAGTCCCATAAGACGCACGACAGAATCTGGAGTTCCGAAGCTTATCCTTCGGTCGCCTTGGACGTTTGGGTCCCAGTGGAATCAGTGGCTGCGATCGCGAGAGCGGCCAGGTCGAGGTGGATGTCGTCCAGCGGGACGGTGGAGCATTCGGCACGAGCGATGATCATGGCCCCCTCGACCGCTGACAGCATGAGTGCCGCGAGCCGTTCGGCGCGCGCCGCCGGAATGCCGTACTGCACCAGCGCCTGGGTCAAGGCGGTGCGCCATTGCCGATAGGAGTCCCGGCAAGCGAGGGTGAGTGCGGTGGAGCGCGGAGCGGAATCGAGGGTGACCGTGCTGACCGGGCACCCGCCCAGATAGCCCGATTCGACCAGTCCGCGGCTCAAGTGCAGGGCGAATTGCTCGCAGAAGGAGCGCACGTCCGGCGCGTGGGCGGCAGTTTCCCGAATCAACCGGGTGAACTCCTCCGCGGATTCCTCGATCGCCGCGACCGCCAGCTCTTGCTTCCCGCCCGGGAACAGGTAGTACAGCGAGCCACGAGGGGCGCCGCTGGCAGCGACGATCTCACTGAGCCCGGTGGCCTGATAGCCCTGGCGTTGCAGTAACTCGCGGGCGGCCGCTACCAGGCGCGGCCGGGAATCGGACGGGGGACGAGGCATATCTCCAGAATACTATGCCGACCGGTCAAGCTATGATCATACTATGATGACCGGTCAAGTTACTTTCGAGAAAGGTAGATAGGGATGAAGGTGCTGCTTACGGGTGCGACCGGTTTTCTGGGGCAACGTGTGGTGCATCGGCTGGTGGCCGACGGACACGACGTATCGACGTTGGTCCGGGGCACGGGCAGGCGCATTCCGCAGGTAACCGTCGTGCCGGGCAGCCTCGAGGACGTGGCAGCCTGGGAAGATCGGCTGGCCGGTATCGACGTCGTCGTTCATGCGGCGGGATTGGTGTCGACGTGGGCTCCTCAGCGTGCCCTCGATGAGGCGATCGTGGAGGGCACGCGCGATGTGCTGGCTGCGGCCGTGCGGCACGGTGTACGCCGATTCGTCTATATCAGCAGTGAATCAGTGCTGCAGGACGGTCGGCCGCTGCTCGACATCACCGAATCCCAGCCCACCCCGGCCGTGCCCAGCTCGCGCTACGGCCAAGCGAAACTCGCCGCCGAACACCTGATCCGCGCGCACGCGGATGTGATCGAGACGATCGTGCTGCGGCCCACCTTCATCTGGGGTCCGGGTTCGGGGCAGCTGGCCGACCTGGCCACCCGCGCCCGCGCCGGCAAGCTGCCGCTGATCGATCACGGCATGGCAAGTTTCGAACATGTCCACGTCGACAACGTCGCCGCCGCTGTCGCCGCCGCGCTGAGCGAGGGCACGCCCGGCGGCACGTACCTCATCACCAACGCCGAGCCGATGCCGGTCCGCGAGTTTCTGACCGGCGTGCTCGCTGCCCAGGGCGCGTCGATGCCGACTCGGTCGGTCCCGTCCGGGCCGCTATTCGCCCTCGCCCGTGCCGCCGAATGGCTCTGGTCCACCCTGCCGCTGCCCGGGCGTCCGCCACTGACCCGATTCGAGATCGAATTCCTCGCCCTGCCAAGGCGATACGACATCACCCTGGCCCGCCACGAGCTGAAGTACGAGCCCGCCATCGGCTTCGCAGAGGGCATCGCGGGTCTCGACGAAACCCGCCGGCCCATCTAGCCGCAGCGCGGATCGGGCGGAGCCGCCCCATCACTGATCGAGGTTCCGCTTTCACGTGTCTGGCTCTAGTCGACTAGAGTGCGCGCTCATGCCGATGAGTGGATGTCAAGAAGCGAACTTGGCGACGGCTTGCGCGGTGACCGGCGTGAAGAGGTTGATCAGGTTGCCGTCGGGATCGCGGAACAGCAACGACCGGTTCCCCCACGGCATCGTCGTGGGCTCGTTGACGAAATCCTCGACCGCATCCCGCAACCGTCGGTAATCGGCATCGACATCGGGGACCAGGAATTCGATGATCGCGGTGTGGTTGTCGGCTGGGCGCGCGCTGCCTGCCGCGAACAGCGCCACGGTGCGGGTGCTTCCGATCGCGAGTGCGCCGGCCGGTGTGACGATTTCGGCGAAATCCGTTGTAGCCCACGTTGCTTCGACACCGGTCACGTGCTGATAGAAGCTGACCAACCGCTGGATGTCATCGGTGATCAGGCGGATCGAGACGAGCTTCATTGTGTGCTCCTGCTGTCGGATGAGGCGGAAGTTCCGCCGCCGCATGCCACCGTAGAGTCGATACCGGACAGTTTCCGCCCGGTATAGATGCGAGAATTTCCCGATGACACGCCCCACCGCCCGCGTGCTGGCCCTGCTCGAGCTGTTGCAGGCCGGCGGTACCCATACCGTCGGTGAACTGGCCGGACGGCTCGGCGTCGATGAACGCACCGTCAGGCGATACGTCACCCATCTCACCGACCTGGATATCCCCGTCCGATCGGTTCGGGGCCGCTACGGGGGCTACCAGCTCGCCCCCGGGTACCGAATGCCGCCGCTGATGCTGACCGACGACGAGGCGGTGGCGGTGTTACTCGGACTCCTCACCAACCGCGGCGCCGACCGATCGACAGCTTCCGGCCGCGCAGCCGACAGCGCGACGGCCAAACTCCGCCGCGTCCTGCCCGCCCGCCTGACGGCCCGGCTGGACGCATTGATCAACACCGTCGAGTTCACCGCCGACGCTCGCCCGGAAGCCGCTGTCGAGACCGCCGTCCTGCTCCGCCTCGCAGAGGCCACCCGCGAGCACCGACCGGTCGCGATCGACTACACCGACCGAAACGGGCGGCCCAGCGAGCGGACCGTGCACCCCTACGGGCTCGTCGACCACTCCGGCCGGTGGTACCTCACAGGGCAGGACAGCAACAGCGACGAACTACGCCAGTTCCGGCTGGACCGGATCACCGCGGTGACCACACTGCCCGAAACGTTCACTCCGCCCACCGGATTCGAGCCGGCAGCTCACCTACTGTCCGCACTTGCCACGGCGCCCTACCGGCACGAGGTATCAATCCAAGTGCAGGGCACGCTCAGCCAGGTCCGCCCGCTGCTCCCCGCGACGATCGCGACCATGCACGAGATCGACTCACCGCCGCCCGACACCCGCCCGTGGGTCCGGGTCCGAATCCGGGCCGAACAACTCGACTGGATTCCCCCAGTCCTCGCCGGTCTGAATCGCCCGTTCGTCATCGAACACCCCGACACCCTCAAAGACGCCGTACGCGCCCTGGCCTACCTACTCACCGCGGCCGCCGACGGCCCATACCAAACCCATTGGCAGCCCCCACCGGCCACCTAGACCCGATCCTGGCCGGGATCAAGCCCCTACCACCAGTCTTAAGTAGCCGCATAGCGCGCTGATCGGAACCGGCTCGCGGGCAGTGCTGGCGGAACGACGGAGCCCCCACCAGATACCAGACGGGGGCTCAAGCCCCTCTGGCCGCATCACCCAGCTCGCTCTAGTGAGCTCGAGTGCGCGCTCATGCCGATAACCGTTCTCGCCGCTGGAGGTTGCGTGCATTCGGTTCCACGTCAACTACAGCACGCTCACGTAGTTTCCGTAACGACCGTTCAGGGCGTCCGTGGCGGCTTCGGCGATCATCTGGCGGCCATCTTGTGAGCATCGGGTCAGAAACGCCCGCACACGAGGCCCGGACCAACTGGCTGCTGCGACCGCTGGCCAGTACGCCAGGAGCTTATGGTCGAGATCGTGGAAACTGGCCTCGGCGTAGTCGATGACGGCGTCGACCGCGGTGTCGG
Source organism: Nocardia sp. NPDC047038 (assembly GCF_040644075.1). Lineage (NCBI taxonomy): Bacteria > Bacillati > Actinomycetota > Actinomycetes > Mycobacteriales > Nocardiaceae > Nocardia > Nocardia sp. NPDC047038. Next base: position 84,735 of record NZ_JBEYVQ010000011.1, read on the forward strand.
GGAAGTTCAGTCGCAGCATCGCGACCGCGCGCAGCGCGCCGTCAGCGAGAAGTTCGACCTCTTGTTGCAGCCACCACATGGCGGGGGCCGGGCATTGTCGACGTCACGACCCAGGCGGACGATGGCGTCGCCAAGAGCAGCGTTGACCATCGTTGCCGAGCGAGGTTGCAGCGTCAGTGTTTCAACAGTTCGACATCCTCGCGGCTGCCGGTCGTTCCCAGCGCCATGATCAATTGGTACTGCGTCTCCCAGGTGCGTTTGTCCAGCACTTCGCGTTCGAGCGCGGCGCGGACTTGGGCCGCTGTTGTCGTGTCTGCGAGCGCGCGCAGCCGTTTTGCGCCGCGTCGCCGCCGCGCCTGTACCAGCTCCCATAACGGTGCCGGACGAGCGATGAGAGGACTCGCCGCACACGGCACAGGCTCGCCCGTCGGGCTTGGGCACCACACCCCCGCTGCGAAACAACAACTGTCATCACATGATTCGGAGGGTCGCGGGGTGGGCGGTCCGATCCGGTGACGTCCGCCCCGCGACTCCGATGGGACAGCCCGACCAACCCGACCGGACCGTCCCCGTAACGCACAACGCGGCTACCGGCGGCTGGGCGCCACCGGTAGCCGGGCGTTACGCACGGGTCATCGCTTCATCAGCGCGCGCAGGGCGGCGATCGAGGCCCGGCGTTCGTAGGCGATCCAGGCGAAGATCGCAGTGAGCGCCAGCGGGAAGGGGGCCAATTCCGGGGTGTCGGCCAGGAACGCGTTGAAGCCGGCGGCGAGGAAGGTGACGATCGCCAGGCCGATCGCGGCGGCCGCGGTCAGGCGGGGCACCATGAGTCCGATCCCGCCCGCGACCTCGGCGAGACCGATGAAGACCAGCAGCGCCAACGGGATCGAGAAGGCGGTGGCGTTGTTTTCCATCAGGGTCTGCGGGATGACGAGCTTCGGGCCGCCGGAGGCGATGATGAAGAACAGACCGAGCACGATCTGCAGGGTCCACAGGACGCGGTTGCGGATCTTGCCGGGGTGGACGGCGGCGGTGGTCTGGGTGGCGGTGATGGCGGTCATTTCTTGTTCCTTCTGGGTCGGTCGCGCCGGGTTGGTGGCGCGTTCACCAGTACGGACGGGGGCGGTCCGGAAAACTCATCGCCGCAGTCGAAAGAATCTTCACCGCGCCGTCGGGACCGGATGTGCGCTGTGTTTCCGGCCAGAGCTGCCCTCGGATCGAACTGATCCCGATCAGGACGCACGGAAATGCCGCATACCGTGCGGTCGAGGTCGGCCATCGCACCGCGCCGGCGAAACGCCTGAGCCCCCACCCGAATACCGGATGGGGGCCTCAGTAGAGTCGCTACCAGCAGCGATGCAAGCGCTGCCCTACTTCTTCGCAGACGCTAATCCGCTACGGAACTCGACCCCCTTGACATCCGATATCTGCACGTCAAACGCACTGTTCAGCGCTCGACTCACCTTACGTAGCCAAATAAGCTCTGCGCGTAGCTCACCGATCGAACCAGGTAGGCACCGACCGGAGACCGATCCTCTCGTCGCATCGCCCGGCCGCCCAACTGGCGGCGGATCTCCTCGTCCGGATACGGGGTGCTCCGGCTCGCCTGCTGGAACGCACGCATGAACGCGGACATCGCCGCGGCGATCGGCGCGTACCGGGTGATGACCGTGGCGGCCTGCTCAGGGATGCCCTCCGGCGGCTTGCCCTCGGCGAACTCGCACACCATCGCGGCACGTGCCTCCCGGTCCTCACGCCGGGGCCCGTAGAGGGCGGTGACCAACCAGTTCACCAGGTGCGTAGCGGTGAAGCCGCGGTCGTAGCTCTGGTTCTGATCGAAGAACGTGGCATCCTCCGGCGAGAGGTCGAATCCGCAGGAGAGCGCGAGGCCGCGATACACCCTGCGACGGGCGGCCCTCATCCACATCGACGGATGAGGGCCGTCCAGTCAGTGCGGTGGCTGGTTCACGCCGCGGCTCACTGGGAAGGCGCCAGTACCGGGCTGTTGTGATAGGCGGCAATCAGCCACTGATGGTTGCGCTTCTCGAGGACCCACGTCGCGTTCACCTTGCGCTCGTCGGTGGGAACTTCGGTCTCGCCGGCGAACAGGATGGCGGATTCGCTGATGACGATCGCGGCATCCTCGCCGATGAAGCGGACGCTGAGCTGTTTGTTGTAGGTTGAGCTGCCCGCGAGCGGCCCTGCGAAGGCCAGCGCCATGCTCTGGCGGATCACCTCACGACTGTCGCGGAGCGAGCCCGCCATGATGGCAGTCGCGTCCGCGGTGTAGTTGGCGACCATGGCGTCGGCGTCGCCCGCCTCCCACGCCTTGTAGGAATCAGCCAGCACGGCCTGGATCGCGGCCTCGTCTGCGGCGCGATGGTTCGACATCGGAGTCTCCCTTGGTGGTCGGATCGCCTGCAGTGTTCCGGCGACCTCGGGAATACATACCGGCGGCGGCATCCGAACTCATCGCGCCGCTGGAAGGAAACTCTCGGGTCTAGGCGTCGAGTCGGGCCGCCAGGCCGAAAGCCGCGAAAATCTCGGGATCCTGGAACACCGAATTCCGGCTGATGCCCTCGGGGGTGACTGTGAAGATCTGGAGCGTGTGCAGTTCGTACCGGCCACCGACGCGCTGATAGGCGGCGAATCCGGGTTGGCCGCCGTTGGCGGCGACTTGCTGGAGAACCCAGTCCTTCCCGGCTGCCTCGAAGACCCATTCCATGAACAGGCCGTAGTTGCCGCGGCCGGAGAACCAGTTGAGCATCGGCGGCATCTCCATGATCACGTCCTCGGTGAGCAGACGCTTGAGGCCCTCGATGTCGGCGTGCGCGAACGCCGTCATGTAGCGCTCGACCCAGGCGCGCTGCTCGGTCGTGGACGGTTCGCGGACCCGTTCCAACCCGACCCCGATCTCTTTCAGGCGGGTGCGCGCCCGCTGCAGGGAGCTGTTCACCGATACGACGGTGGTGCCGAGAATTTCCGCCGTCTCGGCCGCGGAGAAGCTGAGCACCTCACGCAGGATCAGCGCACCGCGCTGACGCGCCGACAGGTGCTGCAGGGCGGAAGCGAATGCCAAGCGCAGGCTGCTGTGATCGATCACGGTCGCGGACGGATCGGCGTTGTCCAGCAACGAATCCGGTAAGGGCTGCAGCCAGGCGGCGTGCTCTCCCCGCACGAACGGCCCGAGCGGATCCGCCGCGGCCACCAGTCCCGATGGCAGCGGTCGGCCGCCGCGAGTCTGCAGCGCGGTCAGGCAGACATTGGTCGCGATCCGGTAGAGCCAGGTGCGCGGTGAGCTGCGCGTTTCGTCGTACTGCTCCCGCGCCCGCCACGCCCGCAAATACGTGTCTTGGACCAGGTCCTCAGCGTCGTGCGCCGAGCCCAGCATCCGGTAGCAGTACGCCAGCAGCTCCGTTCGGAACGGTTCGATCCGACGATCGAAGCCTTCTTCCCTCGTCATCACGCCTCATCTCCACGACCGTCGCGAGCACCAGATCGGCGACTGCGGTGGTCATCCGCTGCGGAAGGGTCGACCACCACGCGGGTCGTCAACAGCCCGTACATGGCCGACCTCTCGGCCATGCGCTTCAGCCGCATACCGCGCTGATCGAACCGACCGGCGCGCAGCCCGGCCGTACGGCTGGGCCCCCACCCGAGATACCGGACGGGGGCCCAGCAGAGTCTCTACTAGCAACGATGTGCGCGCTACCCTACTTCTTCGCAGCGCCTCAGACGTTGAAGCGGAACTCGACCACGTCGCCGTCGGTCATGACGTAGTCCTTGCCTTCCATGCGGACCTTGCCCGCTGCTTTGGCGGCGGCCATGGAGCCTGCATCGACGAGGTCGGCGTAGGCGACGACTTCGGCCTTGATGAAGCCGCGTTCGAAGTCGGTGTGGATGACGCCTGCGGCCTTCGGGGCGGTGTCGCCCTGGTGGATGGTCCAGGCGCGGGCTTCTTTCGGCCCTGCGGTGAGGTAGGTCTGCAGGCCGAGGGTGTGGAAGCCGGCGCGGGCAAGGGCGTGCAGGCCGGGTTCGGTCTGGCCGATGGATTCGAGGAGTTCGATGGCGGATTCCTCGTCGAGTTCGAGCAGTTCGGCTTCCACCTTGGCGTCGAGGAAGACGGCGTCGGCGGGGGCGACGGAGGCTTTCAGCTCGGCGACCTTCGCCTCGTCGGTGAGCACCGACTCGTCGGCGTTGAAGACGTAGAGGAAGGGCTTGGTGGTGAGCAGCGAGAGCTCTTTCAGCAGCTCGGTGTCCACCTTGCCGGCCGCGGCGAACAGGGTGGTGCCGCCGTTGAGGATCTCCTGCGCGGCCTTGGCGGCGTCGGCGACCGGCTTGCGGTCCTTCTTGACCTTGGCTTCCTTCTCCAGGCGCACGACCGCCTTCTCCAGGGTCTGCAGGTCAGCCAGGATGAGCTCGGTCTCGATCACCTCGATGTCGGCGCCCGGGTCGACGCGGCCGTCGACGTGCACCACGTCGTCGTCGGCGAACACCCGCACCACTTGGCAGATGGCGTCGGCCTCACGGATGTTGGCGAGGAATTTGTTACCCAGGCCCGCGCCCTCGGAAGCGCCCTTCACGATGCCTGCGATGTCGACGAACGACACGGTGGCGGGCACGATCCGCTCGGAGGAGAAGATCTCGGCCAGCTTGTTCAGCCTCGGATCGGGCAGCGGAACCACGCCGACGTTCGGCTCGATGGTCGCGAATGGGTAGTTCGCGGCGAGCACGTCATTCTTCGTCAACGCATTGAACAGCGTCGACTTCCCGACGTTCGGCAGACCGACAATTCCCAAGGTGAGACTCACGAGGAACAGAGTCTACGCGGCACCCCAACCCGACTCCCCCGCGAGTGGCACATGGTGGAGACGGCTTCTCGCGGTTTGCCGCAGCCATGTGCCACTCGCGGCCGTCTCAGGGGATGAGGACGACTTTGCCGAGGTTGGCGTGGGCTTCGATGACGGCGTGGGCGGTGGCGGCTTCTTCGAGGGGATACTCGGCGTGTACGGCGGGGCGTAGTTGGCCGGAGGCGAAGTACTGCCAGAGTTCCTGGCGCCAGTGGTCGTAGGTGTCCGGTTGGGTTCGCGCTATGCGGGCCATCTGGAAGCCGATCACGGATTTCGCGCCGACGAGCAGGTCGTAGGCCTGGATGACGCCGCCGCCGGAACTGTAGGCGACCAAACGGCCGCCGGGGGCCAGCGCGGCGAGGGCGGGCGAGAGCAAGTCGCCGCCGACGGCGTCGAGCATGTAGTCGACGGGGGCGCCCCAGGATTCCTGGCCGTATTCGACCACCTCGTCGGCTCCGAGTTCCCGCACGAACTCCGACTTCGCGAGATCCGACACCGCGCCGACCACCCGCGCCGCGCCACGGACCCGCGCCAACTGGACCGCGAGGTGGCCGACGCCGCTCGCGGCGGCGGTGATCAGGGCGGACTCCCCTTCCCTTGGCGATGCGGCGCTGAGCGCACCGAGCGCCACCAGGCCGCTGCGCACCAGCGCGACCGCGTCCACCGCCGACGCACCGTCCGGAATCGGCGACGCCATGGCCGCCGAGAGCAGGGCGTAGTCGGCGTAGCCGTGTCCGAACACGAGACCGGTCACGCGGTAGCCGGGCGCGTATCGGTCGACGCCCTCGCCCACCGCGACCACCTCGCCCGCGATCTCGCCGCCCAACGCGATCGGTTCGCGCTGCTCACGCACCTTCCGCACCACCGGCAGGGTCACCCCGACCGCCTCGACACGGACCAGAAGCTCACCCGGCCCTGGTGTCGGGACTTCGACCGAGACGAGCTCGAGCACCTCGGGACCACCGCTGCGCTCGTACTGCACCCGCCGCATCACACCTCCAGAAATCGTCAGGAGGCGCAACGGTAACCGGATCGCGGGTGGTGATCACAGTCCACTACACGCTGTAGTGGTACATCTCACCGCTGGTCGAGACCGGCGGAGAGCAGCCGGAGCGTTGGGTCCGCGGCGATGCCGTGCGGTCCATCGTCGAGGCGATGGCTATGGCGGACCTCGCGCGGATGGTCATCGTCAGCAACAGCGCCGGAGTCGCCGCACCCGGCGACGATCGGTTCCCCCGCTTCGTGGTGAAGCCGCTGATCCTGTGCCCGCTGTTGCGGCACAGCCTGGCCGGCATGTCCGCGGCGGAGCACGTCGTCCGTGATTCGGCGCTGGACTGGACGATCGTCCGCGCACCTCAGCTCTCGAGGCACTCCTGTCGGTCCCCCGGCGTAGCGTGACCGCATGGAGCCGACCTCCGAGGTGGTGACGGCGCGTCCGGCACCCACGCTCGCCTCGTTCATCGACCGGTACGTCGGTTATCGCATGTCCGGGTTCGCGGCGGGGATGCATCGTGGGTTGCCGTCGCGGCACATGACTTTCATCGTCGCGATCGGGCCCACGATCGACGTCGTCGAGCAGACGGATCCACGGCAGTCGCCCCAGAACTATCGGTGTGTGCTGAGCGGCCTGCAAGCGAGCACGGCGCTGATCGCGCACGACGGTCGTCAGGAAGGTGTGGCCGTGTCACTCACGCCGCTGGGTTGCCGCACCTTGTTCGGCATGCCCGCGGCGGCGCTGTGGGACACGTCGGTCGAATTCGCCGACGTCGTCGGACCTGTCGGATCGGAGCTGTGGGAGCGATTGCAGTATGCGCCGAGCTGGCCGGAGCGTTTCGGTGTCTGCGATCGGGTGCTCTCGGCGCTGGCCGATCCGGTCCGTGCGGTCGGTCCCGAACTCACCTGGGCGTGGCGTGCGGTGGTCGGTTCCGGCGGCGGAATCGCGGTCGGCTCGCTCGCCGCGGAGGTCGGGTGGACCAGACAGCATCTGACGCGCCGGTTCAATCGCGAGTTCGGCCTGAGCCCGAAACTCGCGGCCCGGATCACGCGTTTCGAACGGGCGCGCCGGATGCTGGCGCACACGCCCTCCTACGTCACCATCGCCCAGGTGGCCGCCACGTGCGGGTATTACGACCAGGCTCATCTGGATCGGGACTTCGCCGACCTCGCCGGAACCAGCCCGACCGCGTGGCTGGCCGAGGAGATTCCATCTGTCCAAGCCCCGGACGAGTCCGCCGGATGACGATGAAGGCATGACGAATCCGACAGAAGTCAGCACCCGCACCGCCGTCTGGCCCACGCTCGTTTTCCGCGACGCCCGCGCGATGGCCGCCTTCCTGATCGAGGCGTTCGGCTTCCGGGAGGCCGCGCTCTACGCCCGCGAGGACGACCCATCGATCGTCGAGCACGCTGAACTGCGCTGGCCGCTGGGCGGCGGTGTCATGTTCGGCTCGGCAGGTAAGGACGACAGCCCGTTCAGCACCCGCCCGACCGGCACCAACTCGGTCTATCTCGTCTGCGAGGAGCCCGACGCGCTGTTCGCCCGCGCCACCGCCGCGGGCGCCGAAGTGGTCCGTGGCCTGCGCGACGAGGACTACGGCTCACGCGGCTTCACGGTCCGCGACCCGGAAGGCAATCTCTGGAGCTTCGGCACCTACTGGGGCGCTTGATCGGCCTGAGGACGAAGCCTCCTCGCAGAGCGCAGCCGCGGCCCGGCGACGACTTTCGCCCGGCCGCGGCACCGCACCGCACCGCACCGCACCGCACCGCACCGCACCGCACCGCACCGCACCGCACCGCACCGCACCGCACCGCACCGCACCGCACCGCACCGATGAGGATCGTTCGTTCGCCCGCCACGTCCAGACCGTATGAACACCAGACAGCGACGAGAATCGCGAGGGCGCGGACGAGCGCGCTGGGCGCTCACCGAGAACCTGAGCAGGTAAGCGAATCCGTCTCCCACCCGAGACCGGGGAATCCGAAAAAGTCAGTCGGCACGAGCCCGGCAACGCGATATCCCCACCAACGCGCGGGGCCGTCACCAAATAGCACCGGCGACCAGAAAGGCGCGAATCACGCGGACCGAGCACACCCGCTCAGCGCCCGCCGAAGCCCGACATCGCGATGCCGCGGATGAACGCGCGCTGGGCTATCGCGTAGATGAGCAGCAGTGGGAGCAAGATGACGACCGCGGCGGCCATGAGGATGGGCCACTGGGTGTAGTACTGGCCTTGCAGCCGGACCAGTCCCAGTGTCGCGGTGGCGACGTCGTCGCGCTGGATCATGACCAGCGGCCAGAGGAAGTCGTTCCACACGGTGATCCAGGTGAGCACGGCGAGCACCATAAGGGCCGGACGGGTGTGCGGCAGCAGCACCCGCCAGTACACCTGCCAGGTGGAACAGCCGTCGAGGATGGCGGCCTCCTCGAGTTCCTCGGGCAGCGTGCGGAAGAACTGCCGCATCAGATACGTGCCGAACGCACTGCCGAACAGGCCCGGCACGATCATCGCCCACGGGGTGTCCACCCAGCCGAACGCCCGCATCAGCAGGAACTGCGGGATCACCGTCACGGTCAACGGCACCATCAGCGTCGCGAGGTAGGCCAGGAACAGCATGTCGCGCCCACGAAAACGCAGACGCGCGAAGGCATAACCGGCCAACGAGCAGAAGAAGACCTGCCCCGCCGTGACGCACAACGCGTAGATGGTGGTGTTGAGCAGCATCCGCCCCATCGGCAGCAGATCGAAGACCTTCCCGTAGTTCGACCACTGCGGCCGCTGCGGAAGGAACGCCGCATCGGCGATCTCGCCGTCCCGTTTCAGCGAGCCCGACACCGCCCACAGGATCGGCAGCAGCGCGCACCACGCGATGCCGACCAGCACCGCGTATATCGCGGTTCCGCGCACCACTCGCCGCACGATAGCCCGGTCGACCCGGCCGAGCGCGACGAACGCGCGGTCGCGTCGAACCGGCAGCGCGCGCCGCACCGCCTCGTAGGTGTTCACCGTTCCACCTCCGACCGCCGGGCCATCCGCAGTTGCACCAGTGTCAACAGGAACAGGATCGCGAAGATCACCCAGGCGAGCGCGGAGGCGTACCCGACCTCGTAGAAGCCGAACGCGTTCTGGAACAGCATGATCCCCAGCAGGTACGTACCCGTCTCCGGCCCCCCGTTGCCGCCGGTCAGCGCGTATGCCTGGTCGAACGCCTGCACCGAATTGATGATCGTGATGATGAAGACGAACGACAGCGGCCCCCGGATCAGTGGCACGGTGATCGCGAAGAATCGCCGCAGCGCCCCGGCTCCGTCGATCTCGGCGGCCTCGTAGAGCGTCTCCGGTACGCCTTGCATGGCGGCGAGCAGGATGACCGTCGCGAACGGCACGCTCTTCCACACGGTGACGATGCTGAGCGAGACCAGCGCCCAGTCGGGGTCGGTCAGCCAGGGCACCGCGTCGATGCCGATCCAGCCGAGCGCGACGTTGAGCAGCCCGTCGTCGGTGAACAGGAACCGCCACACCACGGCCATGGCGACCGCCGAGGCGACCAACGGCAGAAAAGCGATGGTGCGAAATAGGCCTATGCCGGCCAATTTTCGATTCAGCGCGGCGGCGACGGCGAGTCCGATCAGCACCGTGGGCACCAAGGTCAGCAGCGTGAAAACGGCCGTGTTGCGTAATGCGATGAGAAACAACGGGTCCGAGGTGAACAGCCGCCGATAGTTGTCCACACCGACAAATCGCATGGGGCTGAACAGGTCCCACGAATGAAAACTCAGATAGAGCGAAAAACCCAACGGGAACAACAAGAAAACCGCGACGGCCGCCACGTTGGGCGCGACGAATGCCCAACCGGCCCGCTCGCGCCGCCGCGCCAATCGGGAGGCGACCCCCGTTTTGCCCGATGTTTGCGATCGCCGCGCTGCCATCATGGCGTCTCCAGCAGCGCGTCGACGTCGGAGGCGAAACGGCCGTCCAACGAGGCGGCGGTGGCGGCGCCGCGCAGCACTCGGTTGGAGCCGCGTTCGAGCAGGGCGGACACCTTCCCCCAAGCGGAGGTGATCGGCAGCGGGCGGGAATTGGCCGGACCGGCGGTGAACACCTCGAGATTGCGGATCTCCCGGTGCGCGGCGGCGAACCCCGGTGAGTTCATCGCCGACTGGAGCACGGGGACGAACAGCCCGGACGCGGCGATGATCTCCTGACCCACCGGTCCGGTAGCGAATTTGACGAATTCCCAGGCCTGTTCGACACGCGGGCTGCCCGCGGCGATGGCCAGGCCCGTGCTGCCGACGTCGGTGATCGCGCCGGGACCGCCGTGCGGGCCCACCGGCAGCACCGTGATGTCGATCGGGAGATCGTCGTGTCCGGCGAATTCGGAATACAGCCAATGCCCGCCCAGCGCCATCGCGGCCCGGCCGCGCCGGAACAGGTCCGGGGCCGAGACGGAAAGCGTGTCGGCGGCTTTCGGCGCCACGCGGTGGCGTACGGCGAGGTCGGCGTAGAACTGGAATCCTTCGGCGAACCGCGGATCGCCGAGGTTGGTCCTGGTCGGACGCACCGAGGGCGAGAACCATTCGGCGCCGTTGTTCATGCCGAAGCAGGCCGCCGAGAAGTACGGCACCCAGGCGTCGGCGAACCCCCACCGGGTGCGAGACGAGTCATGCCTGGTCAACGCCTCGGCAGCAGCCAGGAACTCGTCGAAAGACCAGGCGTCGCGCCAGCGCGCGGGCGGAGTGATCCCGGTTCCGTCGAACAGCTCCCGGTTGTAGTACAGGAAGACGCCGGACCACTGTTCGGGCAGGGCGTACTGCCCGCCCGCGTAGGTGAAGGTGTCGTACAGCGCCGGATAGCTGTCGGCGCGCAGCTGGGCGGCGTACCGCGGATCGCGGTCGAGCAGGGTGTTCAGATCCAGCAGTACCCCGCGCTCGGCCAGCCCCGCGTAGGTCAGCTCCCACGCCATCAGCACGTCCGGGCATTTCCCGCCCGCGCAGTAGGTGAGCATCTGCTGGAGCGGGTCCGGACCCGACATGATGGTGCGAATCCTGATGTCGGGATGCAGCTTCCGGAACTCGTCGATGATCGTCAGCCGGACCCTGGCCTCTTCCGGCCTGGCCTGGAAGAAGAAGGTCAACGCGTCGTCGTCGGAGCCGCAGCCGCCGCTCGCCAGTAGTGGCGCGGCCAGCGCCGACCCGAGCAGCGTCCGGCGACGGACCCTGGCGACGGGATTCGCACGCAACACAGCCCTCCTCCAGGGCGGATGTGGAGCTTCTCGAACGGCATGGCAGCATACGTTCGGCAATCACATGGTGACGGCCGACACATGAACAATATTTCACGGTGCGCGTCCGACGTCCGGAATCGGCACGACGGCGATCATCGATCGGTTACGTTGTCACGTGTTTGAGCAAGATCCTGCGCGTTTTACAGGAGAGTAGGCAGATGGCGACAATCGAATATCTGCGGACCGATCCCGATCTGCCGCCCGTCGGCGTGGTCGACAAGTCCCCGATCACACCGGCCAAGAAATTGATCTTCGCGGGGATCGCCGCACTCGGCGCCATAGCGTGGGCGGTGCTCGCCATCTCACGCGGCGAATCGGTGAACGCGGTGTGGATCGTGATCGCGGCGGTGTGCACCTACATCATCGCGTACCGGTTCTACGCCAGGTTCATCGAACGCAAGATCGTCAAACCACGCGACGACCTGGCCACACCCGCCGAAATCCTGGAGAACGGCAAGGACTACATGCCGATGGACCGGCGGGTGCTCTACGGGCACCACTTCGCCGCCATCGCGGGCGCGGGGCCGCTGGTCGGTCCGGTGCTGGCCGCGCAGATGGGCTACCTGCCGGGGACCATCTGGATCGTGGTCGGCGTGGTGCTGGCCGGCGCGGTGCAGGACTACCTGGTGCTGTGGGTCTCGATGAAGCGGCGCGGGCGCAGCCTGGGGCAGATGGCGCGCGACGAGCTGGGCGCGATCGGCGGCTGGTCGGCCATCGTGGGCGTGCTGGTGATCATGATGATCCTGCTGGCGGTGCTCGCGCTGGTGGTGGTCAACGCGCTCGCGCACAGCCCGTGGGGCGTGTTCTCGATCGGCATGACCATTCCGATCGCACTGTTCATGGGTGTGTACCTGCGGTTCCTCCGGCCGGGCAAGGTCGGCGAGGTCTCCGTGATCGGGTTCGCCATGTTGCTGCTGGCCATCGTCGGCGGCGGTTGGGTGTCGGAAACCGACTGGGGCGCGGACTGGTTCACGCTCTCGCCGGTGACCATCTCCTGGCTGCTGATCGCCTACGGTTTCGTCGCCTCGGTGCTCCCGGTGTGGCTGCTGCTCGCCCCGCGCGACTACCTGTCGACGTTCATGAAGGTGGGCACCATCGTGTTGCTCGCGGTCGGCATCCTGGTCACGCTGCCGGTGCTGCACGCCCCCGCCGTCTCGTCGTTCGCGTCCAGCGGTACCGGACCGGCTTTCGCGGGTTCGCTGTTCCCGTTCCTGTTCATCACCATCGCCTGCGGCGCGCTGAGCGGCTTCCATGCGCTCGTTTCCTCCGGCACCACGCCGAAACTGCTGGAGAAGGAATCGCACGCGCGGATGATCGGCTACGGCGGCATGCTGATGGAGTCGTTCGTCGCGGTCATGGCGATCATCACCGCCTCGATCATCGATCAGCACCTGTACTTCGCGATGAACGCGCCGCTCGGTCTCACCGGTGGCACCGCGGAGAAGGCCGCGGCCTACACCAACAGCCTCGGGCTCAGCGGTCCGGCGATCACTCCGGCCGAGCTGAGCCAGGCCGCGAGCGATGTCGGCGAATCATCGATCATCTCCCGCACGGGCGGCGCGCCGACGCTGGCGGTCGGCATCTCCGAGGTGTTCCACCAATTCCTGGGCGGCGCGAGCATGAAGTCGTTCTGGTACCACTTCGCGATCATGTTCGAGGCGCTGTTCATCCTGACCACGATCGACGCGGGCACCCGGGTGGCCCGGTTCATGCTCTCCGACGCGCTGGGCAACTTCGGCGGTGTGGCGAAGAAGTTCCGTGATCCGTCCTGGCGGGTGGGCGCGTGGCTGTGCTCGGCCGTCGTGGTCGGCGCGTGGGGCTCGATCCTGCTGATGGGTGTGACCGATCCGCTCGGCGGCATCAACACGCTGTTCCCGCTGTTCGGCATCGCCAATCAGTTGCTGGCCGCCATCGCGTTGACCGTCGTGCTGGTGATCGTGGTGAAGAAGGGCCTCACGAAATGGGCCTGGATTCCGGCGATTCCACTGGTCTGGGACCTCTTGGTGACGATGACGGCGTCGTGGCAGAAGATCTTCTCCGCCGATCCGAAGCTCGGTTACTGGAAGCAGCACAGCATCTGCCGAGCGGCGCAGGACGCCGGGAAGCTGTGCCTGACGGCGAAGACCCAGGACGACATGAACGCGATCGTGCGCAACACCTTCATCCAGGGCACTTTGTCGATCATCTTCGCTGTGCTGGTACTGATCGTGGCGGTGGTGGGCGCGCTGGTGGCCTTCCGCGCCTGGCGCTCCGGGGAGACGACGACCACCGAGACGCCCGAACAGCCGTCGAAGATCTTCGCGCCCAGCGGATTCCTCGCCACCGCGGCGGAGAAGGAAGTCCAGAAGGAGTGGGACGAGTTGATCGCGACCGGGAAGGCGCGCGCCTCCGGCGCGGCACACGTACACGCGCAATGAGCGACTCCGCGAAGCAGGGCGCCGATCGGTCCGCGCGACCGGTCGGCGCCCGGCTGCGCGCCGCGGCCCGCGCCTGCGGCGACGGCATCCGAGCGGGCGTCTGGTGGTTCGACTCGATCCTGGGTGGGCAGGACTACCAGCGTTACGTGGAGCACCTGCGGCGCAGCCATCCCGGCTGCGCCATCCCGACCGAGCGGGAGTACTGGCGGCAGCGGCATGCCGAGGCCGATCGCAATCCGGCCAACCGGTGCTGCTGACCGAAAAGATTTTCGGCGCGCGTCACCACATGCCGATTCGGTAGTTGCCACAACTGTTGACCCGGCAACGGCTGTGCGATCTCATGGTCGTCGTGCGAGGTCGCGGCTACCCCCAGCGATGGTGGCCGATTCCCGCTAGCACGGGTTCGCCGCAGCTGCCATTGTGGTGTGCGTGACGATCACGGCATTGGATTTCGAACGTTGCTACCGGGCGGTGTCGACCCGAGACTCGCGATTCGACGGGCAATTCTTCACCGCGGTGCGAACCACCGGAATCTATTGCCGTCCTTCTTGTCCGGCGATCACGCCGAAGCGGGCCAACGTGTCGTTCCTGCCGACCGCCGCCGCGGCGCAGCAGGCGGGTTACCGCGCCTGCCGCCGCTGCCTGCCGGACGCGGCGCCCGGCTCGCCGCTGTGGAACACAAGGGCGGATCTGGCCGCGCGGGCGATGCGGCTGATCGGAGACGGCGTGGTCGAGCGGGCCGGGGTACCGGGGCTGGCCGCCACGCTCGGCTATTCCCAGCGGCAGCTCACCCGGGTACTGACCACCGAACTGGGCGCGGGGCCGCTGGCGCTGGCCAGGGCGCACCGCGCGCACACGGCGCGGCTGCTGATCCAGACCACCGCGATGCCCATGTCCGACATCGCGTTCGCGGCGGGTTTCGCCTCGATCCGCCAGTTCAACGACACGGTGCGCGAGGTGTTCGCGGTCAGCCCCACCACCATGCGGCTCGAAGCGCAGCGCGCGAGAACCGGAACCCCCGCGCGTCCCGCGCCGTCCGGCAGCGGCTCGCTCACGCTGCGGCTGCCCTACCGGGAACCGCTCGACCGGGCCTGGCTGGAATGGTTCCTGTCCGCGCACGTGGTGCCGGGCATGGAATTGTGGGAGGACCGCGCCTACACCAGGAACCTGCGCACGCCACACGGGCACGCCACCGCGCGGCTGAGCTTCCAGCGCGACCATGTGCGCGCGGATTTGTCCCTGCACGACATGCGCGATCTCGCGCCGACGGTGACCAGGCTGCGGCACCTGCTCGACCTGGACGCCGACCCGGTCGGCATCGATGAAGCGCTCGGTGTCGGGCCCACGGCGCACGGCGGCTCCCCGAAACGGCCGCCTGAGCAGGCCGCCGAATATCTGCCGGACGCGGGGGCGGGGTCACCGCCGGAGAGCGAAGCGCTGACCGAGATCGACCCGGTCGACGTCGGTCGCCCGTCGTTCACCCCCGGCATCCGTGTGCCCGGGTGCGTCGACGGCGCAGAACTATTGCTGCGCACCATGATCGGGCAGCAGATCTCGGTGGCCGCCGCCGCCACGCACACCGCCCGACTGGTCGAGGCACTCGGAGAACGGGTGGACGGGCCGATCCCGCTGCTGTTCCCGACGCCGGAGGTGATCGCCGAACGCGGCGCCGATATTTTGACCGGACCGGCGCGGCGCATCCGATCCATCACCGCGGCCGCCGAGGCGCTCGCCTCCGGGGAGCTGGCGCTGCACCAAGGGCGCACCGCCGCCGACCTGCGCCGCGACCTGCTCGCGCTGGACGGTGTCGGGCCGTGGACGGCCGATTACGTGACCATGCGCCTGCTCGCCGATCCGGACGTCCTGCTCGGCACCGACTTGGTCGTCCGCCGCGGCGCGAGCCTGCTCGGCATCGATCTGACGGACACCGCACGCTGGGTGCCGTGGCGGTCGTACTTGTCCATGCACCTGTGGAAAACGGCACTGACCAGCCGCGCCACACCTTCCGTCGTCCCCGCGCTCGCCACTACGAAAGGCAGTGTCGAATCATGAACGCCAGCTTCGCCGTCCGCACCGACGTCGGTAGCACCCGCACCGTCACAGCGGATTTCGCCCTCACGGAGACACCGCTCGGCCCGTTCACCACGCTCGTCGACCCCGACGGCGCGGTGCTGGCCTCCGGTTGGACCTCCGACGCGGAAAACCTGCGCGGCCTGATCCACCCCGCCTTGCGGCCCGGCCGACTGCGGCAGCGGGATTCGCTGGGCGAGGTGACCGGTGCCGTAACCGCCTATCACGAAGGCGATCTCACCGCGATCGACCCGATTCCCGTTCGCCAGCAGTCCGGGGAATTCCTCGTGCACGCCTGGGAAGTGCTCCGCGCCGTCCCGGCGGGGAGCCCACTCACCTACACCGAATTCGCCGCCCGCGCCGGCCGCCCCGACGCCACGCGCGCCGCGGCCAACGCCTGCGCCCGCAACGCCGCCGCCCTCTTCGTGCCCTGTCATCGGATCCTCCGCATCGGCGGCGCACTCGGCGGCTTCCGCTGGGGATTGCCGGTGAAACGGTGGCTGCTCGACCACGAGGGCTGACGTCTCGCGACTCGCCGCGCAGGGCATCGGCCACGAGCAGGAGGACCTACAGCAACGGCGTGCGTCACGTCGGCGTGCTAGCCCAAGACGGCAAAAGCCTGTCGTTCGGCGAGGCAGTAACGTGCTGATCGCCGACCGTCAGTCCTCGACGCTCAGTCAAGGGTGCGCCCGGGCAGCTCAGCGTGCCCCCGCGCGGCCTGCACGGTGCCGCTCATCCGGGTAGGTCGCGCGGACGCCTACGGTCGCCGTGGCCCACTCTCGCGGCTGATTTCCAGCCGGAAGCGTGCACGTCGTTTGGGCGGTTGCGAGGCGAACACGCCCACGCTCCGCTGCCTACGGGCCGGCTCTCGCGGGTGAGGACGTGATGCGCTGCGTCCGGACAGGCCGCTCGGCAGTGCAGCCGATATGTTCACGTCCGGTACGCAGCGGCCGGTAAGCCGTCGGCAGCGTGTCGCCACGGCCGGGTACACCCACCGCCTGCAGGGCTCAACCGCCGAGCAGCCGGAACCGCCGAGCAGCCGGAGTCCGCGCTCAGGCGATCGTCGCCTGGAGACGGGAGCCGTCGCGGCCGCGTACGACGTGCAGGCGGCTGGGGATGCGCTGGCGCATCTCGTCCACGTGGCTGACCACGCCGACCACGCGTCCGCCCGCGCGGAGTTCGTCCAGCACGCCCATCACGGCGTCCAGGGTGTCGGCGTCCAGGCCGCCGAATCCCTCATCGATGAACAGCGTGTCCAGCACGAGGCCACCGGATTCGGCGGCGACGGTGTCGGCCAGGCCGAGCGCCAGCGAGAGCGAGGCCATGAAGGTTTCGCCACCGGACAGCGTCTTGGCCGGGCGGATGGCTCCGGTGTAGTCGTCACGGATGTCCAGGCCGAGGCCGCCTCGGCGACCACGCGGGCCTGCCTTGTCCGAGTGGACGAATTCGTAACGGCCGCCGGACATTCTGCGTAGCCGCAGCGAGCCCGCCTGCGCGACTTCCTCCAAGCGTGCGGCCAGGACGTAGGAGTGCAGGGACATGCGGCGGTTGTTCGCACCGCGCCCGGCGACCAGGTCGGCGAGACCGTCGAGTTCCTCGAACGCTCGTTGTGCCGGGGCGATCCGATCCACAGCGGCCCAGAGTTGGCCGCCGAGCTCCTCGAGCTGACTCGCTCGCCTGCTCGCCTCGGCATGGGCGGCCACAGCGGCGTTGAGCGCGGTCTGCGCGGCCGTCACCAGCGCGTCGAGTTCGGCGGGGTCGCCGGGCTCCTGCTCCGACGCCGCTCGGATCTCCGGTTCCGCCAGCACCGCTTCCGCCGCGGCACGGGCACGGTCGGCGGCCACGAGTTCCGCTTCGATCTCGGCCTGCCGCCGAGAGTCACGCGACGCGGCGTTGACGACTTTCGCGTAGGCGGTCAAGCGCGCGACATCGTCTCCCATCGTGTCGCGAGTTCGAGTGCCGACAAGCGCCGGTTCCTCGGCGCCGACGGAGTCCGAAGCGGCCATCTCGGCGGATTCCGGGAGCTGAGCCGGACCGCCGGACAGAGCCGAGCCTTCAGTAGTGACCGACGCGGAGCCCGGAGCCGACGACGAACCGCCATACTCGCCTTCCTGCACGAAACCCGCGACGCCGGCGAGATTTTCGACCCGATCGGCGATCAGGGACACCTGCTCACGCGCCGCCACCGCTTCGGCGCGGGCGTCGCGCAGGGCGGTCGCCTCGGCGACGAGAGCGGCGAGCCGGGCACGGCGGCGGTCGATGGTCAGGTCGGCGCCCGCCGCGCTCCGCAGCCGGTCGGTGAGCTCGCCGAGGCGCCTTTCGGCGGAGGCGACGGTGGCGGCGACCGCGCTGCGGCGCGCCTCGGATGCGCGCAGCTCGTCGTGCAGGCGCGCCTCGTCACCGCGCAGGCGCGTGAGTTCGGCTTCCAGCCCGTCGGCGTTGGCGGCCAGTTCCGAAGTGTCCTCGTAGCGGTCGGTCGCGGCGCGCAGGGCCGCGGCGAGTTCGACGCGGTCGGTATCGCCGCCGCGAGCGACCAGCGCTTCGATCTCGCGTTCCAGGCCGGTGATGCGAGCCAGCGCGCGATCGCGGACGTCCTCCGCGGCACGCTCGGCCGCCACCGCGGCTTCCTCCTCGTCCTTGGACACCGCGGTGTCGGTCGGCTGGGCGGGTGCGGGATGCTGCGCGGAACCGCAAACCGCGCAGGGGCTTCCGTCGACCAGCTCGCCGGCCAGTTCGGCGGCCATTCCGCTCAGCCTGCGCTCACGCAGATCCAGCACGAGTTCTTTGGCGTCGAGGTGCGCGGCGCGGGCGGCATCGAACTCGATGCGGGCGTGATCGAGCGCGGTGCGCCGGGCGGCCAGCTCGACCGCGGCCGTGGCGGCCGCCTGCAACCGTTCGGTCTCCGCGGTGATGCCAGGCAGGGCGGCGACCGCTTCGGCGGCCTCGCGCAGCCTGGCCTCGGCCGCGGTGAGCACGGCGGGCAGCTCCTCGCGCCGTGCGGCGAGTTCGGTGACACGCCGGGCCAGCGTCGCGTCCTCGGTGCGAAGGGCGTCGAGTTCACCACCGAGCCGGGTGGCGGTGGCGGCGTCGGTGCGCACTTCGTCCAGCGCACCGATCTGCGCGCTCCAGCGCTGGACCGCCGCGTCGATGTCGGCGTCATCGCGTACCCGGTCGCCGTCGACCAGTTCGGCGCCGCCGAGTTCGGCGCTCTCCGGTTCCAGCAGGCGGGCTGCGAGCCGCTCTGCCGCCGTGCGCTTTTCGCCCTCGCGCCTGCGCTGGGTTTGCACCGCCGTACGCGCTTCGTCGATGGCGGCGACGACCGGCGCGGCCCGGCGAGCGAGGTCGAGTTCGGCTTGCAGTGCGGCGCGCCGATCCGCGCCCGCCACGTAGTCGTCCAGTTGCGCGCGTGCCGAGCTCATGCGGCGACGCAATTCGCGCAGCCGACGCTGCTGTTCGGCCTGCTCCCGGACGCGCGCCGATTCCGCCTGGCAGCGTTCGACTTCTGCCGCGGCCGTGGCCAGGTCGACGCGCGCGGTGGACAAAAGATCCTGCGACCACCCGACGCATTCGCCCGTACCGACCGAATCCGCTACCCCCGCGGCCATGCCCACCTGCGTGATCAGCCGCTTGATGCCGTCGGTACGAGCATCCAGATCCGCTTCGGCGGCGCGACGCTTGTCGGCGAGCCACTGCTCGGCGGTGCCGAAACGCTTCGTGTCGAAGAGTTTTTCGAGCAGCTTCTCGCGATCTTCGTTGTCCGCGCGCAGGAAGCGGGCGAAGTCGCCCTGGGGCAGCAGCACCACCTGGAAGAACTGGTCGGCGCTCATGCCGAGCAGGCGCAGCACCTCCTCGCCGATATCCGGTATCCGGGAGAGGTTCTCGCCTCGGCCGTCCAGCCAGGCCAGCGTCGCCTTCGGATTGATCGTGCGCATGCCCGTGCCGTCCCGCTTGGGACGCTGGAACTCGGGGCTTCTGGTCAGACGCAGTCGCCGCCCGCCCAACGTCGCCTCCAGCACCACCTCCGGTGGTGTCTGCTCCGGTGCGTGATCGGAATGCAGGCGCTTGCTCTCCCCGCGCGCACCGGGCACCCGGCCGTAGAGCGCGAACGCGATGGCGTCCAGCACCGTGGTCTTGCCCGCTCCGGTCTGGCCGTGCAGCAGGAACAGCCCGTCGGCGCCGAGCGCGTCGAAGTCGACGACCGTGGTGGCGGCGAACGGGCCGAAGGCGGTCATCTCCAGCTTGTGCAGCCTCATGCCGCCGCGCCTACGCCCGGCCTGGGCAGGGCGCTCATGCGGTCAGTTCCTCGGCGGCGGCCACGGTGGCCACCTGCTCCGGTTCGGCGACGGCGGCGGACAGCGCCCGCTCCAGCCAGGTCATCTCGCTCGAGCTGGGTGCGCCGCGGACGTCGGTGAGGAAGCTGTGGGCTACTTCGATGTCGCGGCGGCCGTGCACTCGCTCACGGTAGCGCAGGTCCGGGCTGCCCTCGGGCCGCACCCATTCGACGTGCACCGCGTAGGGGAACCGTTCGCGCAGCTTGCGCATGGCGTCGACCGGGCGGGCGACGTCGGTGAGCACCGCGGACACGTAGTGCTGTTCGGCCGTGCCATACTCGGCGCCGCTCAGCAGTTCGTCCAGGGTGCCGGTCAGCTTGCTCAGGCCCCGCACCGTCGGTAGGTCCCGGCGGCGCACCGCTCGCAGGCCGGACGCATCCAAGTCGACGATCCAAACCGCTTTGCGATGCGCGTTCTCGCCGAACGAATACGGCAGCGGCGAGCCGGAGTAGCGCACCGCCTCCGCGAGCGTCTGCGGTGAATGCAAATGGCCGAGGGCCACGTAGTCGATGCCGTCGAAAGCGGCCAGCGGAACCGTCTCCACGCCGCCGACCGAGATGGAGCGCTCCGATCCGGTGGCTTCCCCGCCGACCACGAAGGCGTGCGCCAGCACGACCGTCCGCACCCCGGGCCGCCGCGCGATGTCGGCACGTACGCGAGCCATGGCCGCGTCCAGGATCTCCGCGTGCGAGCGCGCTTGCGGCACTTCGAGTTCCGCGCGGGTGATCTCCGGTTCCAAGTACGGGATGCCGTAGAACGCCACCGGCCCGTGCTCGTCTTCCAGCAGCACGGGCCGATCGGCGTCGGCCACGGTGGTGCGCAGATGCAGCCCGCCCGCGGCGGCGAAGCTCGCGCCGGCGCCCAGCCGAGCGGGCGAATCGTGGTTCCCCGAAGTGGCTACGATCCGCGCCCCCGCACTGCGGATCGCCTCGAATCCCCGGTTGCACACCTCGATCGCGTCGGCGCTGGGAATCGACCGGTCGTACACGTCACCCGGCAGCAGCACCACATCGACCGATTCCTCGGCTACCAGCTCCGCGATGGCGGTCAGTGAACGAGCCTGGTCGGCAAGCAGATCGACCCCGTGGAACGTGCGCCCGATGTGCCAGTCCGAGGTGTGCAGCATCCGCATGCCGCGAAACCGTAGGGCAAGGCACCGACAGACTTCAATCGCCCCGCCCGCCGTGTCGGGTTCGCCCAGCCGGAACCCGGCGTGTCCAGCGGACGTGTCCGAGTCGGCGGATCCCGTTCTGCGACGAGCCGAAACCTAACGCACCTCTTGGCCTCCCGAATCCCACGACGTGGGCGATTCCGGATGCCAGAATCCGAACAGCTATGTGAAATATGCGGCAATGCACTGGCCGAGCCGGTTTCCGACGCGATGCCGGGCAGTTGCCAGATGCTCGTTCTTGTCGGTGACGTACGGCACTATCTCCGCTATGACCGCACCGATGCTCGTCGCCCTCGTGCTGGTGTTCGCCGCCGGTCTCGGCCTCGGCTGGCTGGGTCGCGCCGCGCGGGACGGGCATCGCGCGGCGGCGGCCCAGGCGCGGCTCACCGCGGCGGCGGACAACGAACGGCTGCTGCGGCAGTCGCTCACCGCGGCCAACGAGGATGCCGCGCGAAGGCATTCGCACGCCGTGGGCGCGCTGGTGGAACCGCTGCGGGCGGCGGTCGGAGCGCTGAACGAGCACATCCAGCAGGTCGAGCGACAGCGGCTCACCGCGTATTCGAGCCTGCGCGAACAGGTCGCGAGCATGCAGCGCACGTCGCATCAGCTCACCGGGGAGACCGGCCGGCTGGTCGCGGCGCTGCGCGCGCCGCAAGTACGGGGACGATGGGGCGAGATCCAACTGGAGCGGGTGGTCGAGCTGGCCGGGATGACCAGGCATTGCGATTTCCGGACCCAGGTGAGCCGCACCGGCCACGGCGAGGACGACCGCACGGTGCGACCCGATCTGGTGGTGCGCCTGGCGGGCGGCAGGCACATCGTGGTGGACGCCAAGGTGCCGTTCGCCGCCTACCTGGACGCCTGCGGCTCCGACGACCCCGACGTGCGCGCCGAGCTGCTCACCAGGCACGCCAAACATCTGCGCGCGCATGTCGACCAGCTGTCGGACAAGGCGTACTGGGCCGCCTTCGACTCCGCACCCGAATTCGTGGTGCTGTTCGTGCCCGGCGATCCG
Source organism: Nocardia sp. NPDC047038 (assembly GCF_040644075.1). Lineage (NCBI taxonomy): Bacteria > Bacillati > Actinomycetota > Actinomycetes > Mycobacteriales > Nocardiaceae > Nocardia > Nocardia sp. NPDC047038. Next base: position 106,871 of record NZ_JBEYVQ010000011.1, read on the forward strand.
TTCCTGGACGCCGCCCTGACCACCGACTCCGAGCTGTTGGAGTACGCGTTCGGCCGTAATGTGATCCTCGCTACACCGACCACCCTGATCGCGTTGCTGCGCACCATCGCCTTCGGCTGGCGGCAGGAGGCGCTCTCCAAGGACATGGCCACCGTGCAGCGGCTCGGCCGTGAGCTGTACCAGCGGCTCGGCATGACGGGGAAACATCTGGACCGGCTGGGGGCGCAACTCGGCAGAGCTGTCGAGGCTTTCAATTACACGGTGGCCTCGGTGGAGTCACGAGTGATGGTCACCGCGCGCAAACTGCACGAGCTCGAGATGGCCGAGCAGGAAGTGCCCGAGATCGGGCGTGTGGATTCCCGGCCTCGCGCGGTGAGCTTCGCCGACGCGGGCGAGTAACCGGGACTATGGCCGTGCCGCCACGCCGCCGAGAGCGGCGGCAACTAATGTGCATATCGTGGCTGCTTCCGAACGTGTGCGATCCCGGGTGCCCGCGCCGCAACGCTCGATCCTGCCGTCGGTGCCGGGGATCCCGGTCGGCGCGGCGATCCTGATCGCGGTTGCCTGCACGTTTCTGGGATTCCTGATCGATGCCAGCGGCGGCAGTGCCGAGCTGACCGGCACGTTCGCCGCGCTGTACATCGTGGGCTGTGTGGCGGCCGTCGCCGCCGTTCGCTACCGGGGCTTGTTCAGCACGATGGTGCTGCCGCCACTGCTGCTCTTCGTCGCCGTCCCGCTGGCCTATCAGCAGCTCACCGGCCGTGGCTCGACCTCGATGAAGGACATCCTGCTGAACCTGGCGATCCCGCTGGTGAACCGGTTCCCGACCATGATGCTGGCCACGGTGGTGGTCCTGCTGATCGGTGGCGCCCGGATCTACCTGCACCGCCGGGAAGAGGGGGGCGACAAAGCGCCACGCCGTGGCGGCAGCTGGGGCAAGTCACCAGCGAAAAAGACCAAGCCAGGCCGGTCCTCCCGTGGCCTGCCGGACGCCGCGCGCCGAAGAACCCGCCGCCCGAAGGACGAGCCCGCCGAGCCGGAGTCGGCCGATGCCGAACAGCCTGCTCCCCGACCGGCCCGCCGACCCGCGGCGCAGGTCGCCGATACCCCGCCGCGCGTCGCCCCCTCCCGTCCGCGCGAAGGGCGGGCTCCCGCCCGGGGCCCTGCCCGCCCGACCGGGGCCATGCCGCGGGCCGAAGCCGAACCACCGCGCGGCGCGGGCCGCCGCCGAGAGATGCCGCCGCACCCCCAGCCCAATGTGCGCTATCGCGAACGCGATTCGAACCGCCCGGAACGGCGCAGGCCAGAGAATCTGTAGGCGAGGTCGCTCGGTGCGGTCGGAGCTGGATACCGCACGCTCGGTGCGGGCCCGGCGTCAGCGCCGGGCGTCGCGCAGTTCGCGGGGAAGGGCGAAGACGAGGGTTTCGTTGGCCGTGGTGACCGGCTGGACGTCGCCGTAGCCGTGCTCGGCCAGGCTGTCCAGCACACCGCGGACCAGGATCTCGGGCACCGACGCGCCCGAGGTGATGCCGATCGTGCGGACGCCGTCGAGCCAGGCCGGGTCGATCTCGCGGGCGAAGTCCACCAGATACGCGGCCTTGGCGCCCGCACCGAGCGCCACCTCCACCAAGCGCACCGAGTTCGACGAGTTGCGCGAGCCGACCACGATCACCAGATCGCATTCCGGAGCCATCGCCTTCACCGCGACCTGGCGGTTCTGCGTGGCGTAGCAGATGTCGTCGCTCGGCGGGTCCTGCAGAGCGGGGAAGCGCTCGCGCAGCCGCTGCACCGTCTCCATCGTCTCGTCCACGCTCAACGTGGTCTGCGAGAGCCAGATCACCTTCGACTCGTCGCGCACGCTGACCTGGTCCACCGCGCCGGGCCCGTCGACCAGCTGGACGTGCTCGGGCGCCTCGCCCGCGGTGCCCTCGACCTCCTCGTGGCCCTCGTGACCGATCAGCAGGATGTCGTAGTCGTCGCGGGCGAACCGCTTCGCCTCCTGGTGCACCTTGGTCACCAGCGGGCAGGTGGCATCGATGGTGTGCAGATTGCGCTCGGCGGCCGACGTGTGCACCGCGGGGGACACGCCGTGCGCGGAGAACACGACGACCGCGCCCTCGGGGACCTGGTCGGTCTCGTCGACGAAGATCACACCGCGGTCGCGCAGCGTCTCCACGACGTGCCGGTTGTGCACGATCTCCTTGCGCACGTAGATGGGCGCGCCGTGCTTCTCCAGCGCCTTCTCGACGGTTTCGACCGCCCGGTCCACGCCGGCGCAGTACCCGCGCGGCTCCGCGAGCAGCACGCGTTTTCCGCCATCGGCGACGGCGCTTCCGGCACCTGCCGAGCGGGCGATTCCGACGTTCAAGGGAATGGCCGAAGACATGCCCACAGGATACGTGCGGCCCGGGATCCCGCCACGTCCGGGAGTTGCCCGTCACATTCCGCCGCAACCCGCGGATCGGGATCGTGGGCCGGGTCTACGACCGGGTGCGCCGATTGTTTCGGACGGCCCGCCGGGTTCCCGCGCGCATTTCCGCGATATGAGTGCGGTCCCGCCGACCGGCCCCGACCCGCGAATACCCGAACCGCGCGCCCCTCCTTTGCATAACACACCATTTCCGGCAGGCTAGGACCATGTTTCGACCACCCTTTCTGGCCCGGGTCGCCGCAGGCGCGGCCGTATACGCCCTCGAGGAATCCCGTCGGCTACCCACGGCGGCAATGAATTTCCCGATCACGGCCATCAGTCAGGTGCTGCAGACGACGATGCACGTCCAGCAGTTCGTCACCAGTCTGGCCCTGAAAGGCGACGCGGTTTTCGACCGTTTGTCCAACCGCCCGGTCGAGCAGCCGGAGTGGGCCACCTTCGACGAGGACCTCGCCGACGACCCGAGCCCCAGCACGCTGCGCGCCAGCCGATTCGACCTCTACACCGCCGATGATCCCGACGCGTTCCCCGCGCCCGAACCCTTCGCCACGGACGACAGCCGCGCGGGCGCGACCAACGGCCATGTCGCCTCCGTGACGCCGATCGGCGAGCCACCGGCCGAAGAGCCGGACCCGGATACCGATCCCGAACCCGTCGCGGAAGCGCCCGTCATCGCCGAACCGGAAGTCGCCACCCGCTACGACTACGCCAACATGACCCTGGCCCAGTTGCGCGCCCGCCTGCGCCTGCTGACGATCGATGACCTAACCGCGCTGCTGGAGTACGAGCAGCACACCCGCGCCAGGGCGCCGTTCGTGACCATGCTCACGAACCGGATCGCCACTGTGCAGGCCCAGTGACCGAACCCCGGACACCCTCGTCGCCGACGGCCGGCCGGGAGACCTCCGGCCAACCCGCCGCCGCTCCGGCCAACTCCGCCGAGCATCCGTGGCCGGTGCGTTCGGTCTCCATCAAGGTCGCCCAGTGGATCGACCGGCTCGGCAGCATCTGGGTGGAGGGCCAGATCACCCAGATCAATCTCCGGCCCGGCACCCGCACCGCGTTCCTGGTGCTGCGCGACCCGTCCGCCGACATGTCGCTGTCGGTGACCTGCGATCCCGACCTGATCCGCAAATCCCCCATTCCCCTGCAAGAGGGCAGCCGGGTGGTCGTCTACGGCAAGCTCTCCTTCTTCACCGGGCGCGGCACGATCTCGCTGCGCGTGCTGGAGATCCGCCCCGTCGGCATCGGCGAACTACTGGCCCGCATCGAACGGCTGAAGGCGCTGCTGGACGCCGAGGGCCTGTTCGATCCCCGGCTCAAGCGTCCGATCCCGTTCCTTCCCGGAACCGTCGGCCTCATCACCGGACGCGCCAGCGCCGCGGAGCGCGATGTGCTGAGCGTCGCTCGCAATCGCTGGCCCGCGGTGCGTTTCGAGATTCGCAACACCGCCGTGCAAGGGCCGACCGCGGTATCGCAGATGCTGACGGCGCTGGCGGAGCTCGATCGGCATCCGGACGTCGAGGTGATCGTGCTCGCGCGCGGCGGCGGCAGCGTCGAAGACCTGCTGCCGTTCTCCGACGAGGCGCTTTGCCGCGCCATCGTTGCCGCGACCACGCCGATCGTCAGCGCGATCGGCCACGAACCGGACAACCCGCTCAGTGACTTCGTCGCCGATCTGCGCGCGGCCACGCCGACCGACGCCGCCAAACGGATCGTCCCGGACGCCGCCGCCGAACTGGCCTGCATTCGGGAATTGCGCGAACGCACTGCCGCGGCGTTGCGGGGTTGGGTCGACCGGGAGACCGAGGCGCTCGCCCAGCTGCGTTCGCGACCCGTGCTGGCCGATCCGCTGCGCGAGATCGATCGCCGCCAGGAAGAGATCGAACGCCTGCGCACGGCCACGCACCGCTGCGCCGAGCACTTCGTCCGCACCGAAGCCACGGCCACCAGGCATCTGCGCGAGAAACTCACCGCCGTCGGCCCCGCCGCCACACTCGCCCGTGGCTACGCTGTCGTGCAGCGGGTCACCGGCCGGGAACGCGAGGTGGTGCGTTCGATCGAGGACGCGCCCGCAGGCAGCCAGCTGCGCATCCGGGTCGCCGACGGGGCCGTCACGGCCGCCGCGCTCGGCACCCAGGCCCTCGGCGCCAAGAACACCGACACAGGGAGGAACTGACTTGGCCCAGTCCGGCAAGTCCACCGAAGCCGACGGGACGGGCGCCGACCCGGCCGACGACGCCGCCGAGATCGCCGGTTTCGGCTACGAACGCGCGCGCGACGAACTCGTCAACGTCGTCAAGATCCTCGAACAGGGCGGCCTCGACCTCGATGAATCCCTCGCCCTGTGGGAGCGCGGCGAGGCGCTGGCCAACCGCTGTGAGGAACATCTGGCGGGCGCGCGCAAGCGCGTCGAGGACGCGCTGCACCGCACCGACCTGGAGCGGCAAGAGTGACCATCCGCCGCGCCACGCCCGACATCCGCACCACCGACCTGGCCGCGAGCCGCGACTTCTACCGGCTGCTCGGCTTCCACGAGGCGATGGACCTGGGCTGGGTCGTGACGATGGCCTCGCCGTCCAACCCGACCGCGCAGGTCCTGCTCGTCGGCCCGGACGCCGAACAGCTCCAGCCGGACATGAGCGTGGAGGTGGACGACGTCGACGCCGTGCACGCGGCGGTGACCGCCGCGGGCGCCGAGGTCGTCTACTCCTTGCGCGACGAGCCGTGGGGCGTGCGCCGCTTCTTCGTCCGCGATCCCAGCGGGACCATCGTCAACGTGGTGAGCCACCGCTGACGACGGCCCCCGGCCTCGTCAGCGCGATGCGGCCGCGGCGCGGAACCGGGCGACGCCGTCCGCGCTGCTCACCCGCTCGAATCCGGCCTTCTCCAGCACCCGCGCCGACGGCGGATTCGACAGCTCCACCTCGGCGTGCACCGCACGAACGCCGGGTGCGGTGAGCGCGTGCGCCGTGAGGGCGACGGTGGCCTCGGTGGCGTACCCGCGACCGCGCCGCGAGGCGACGATGCCGTACCCGAGCTCCAGGGCACCGTCGGCGGGCGGCCAGAACAGCCCGATCGATCCGACGACGAGCCCGGTCGAGCGCTCGACGACGAGCCGGTGCCCGAACGGCCCGAGCCAGTCCGGGTGCGCCGCGAGCGAGCCCGCGATGACGCGATCGCCGTCGGCAGGGAAATCCGCCACCCACTCGGCGTGACGGCGGCCATCGAGCACGGCGGCCGCCGCACCGGCGGTCCACGACCGCAGGATCAGCCGTTCGGTGCGCAGGTCGGGGGAAAGGGAAACAGACACGTGACACTCCTGGTCGTCGAAGAGAGACCGGTCCGCGTCCGCGGAAAAATCAGTGGCGCGCGAACCGGCGAAAGGCATGCGAAAGACGGCTGAGGACAGCCATATTCATCGACCTCCGAAAACCGGTTCGGCACGTGTCTCGTGCCGCGGCAAAATTAACGAACGCGCGCCGCCGAAGACAAGCGGATTTCAGGGCTTCAGCGGTTGCGCCGCCGTGATCGCCTGGGCGAGCGTGCTGAACGCCGCCTGGTTGCCCGCGCCGGTGATCAGCACGCGGGACTGGCCGAGGTCGGCGATCCACGCGGTCTCCGAGCCCTGCTCGGCGTAGACGATCCATTTCTGCGCGCCGACCTGCTCGGTGCCACTGGCGTAGCGCGACCCGAGCACGAACCTGGCGAGCGCCTCCTCGGTCGCGTTGCTCTGACTGAACCGCATGTAGGTGCCCTGCGGCGTGATGTAGCCGACCGTGCTGACCGGCCCGCCCCCGTTGCCGCCGATGGACTCGCGACTGCCGGAGTTCGGCGTCCAGTCCGCGGGCAGGTCCGGGTTGCGGATGGGGAACGGCAGGGAACGAGCGTCGGCGGTGAGCGCGGCGCGCGCGTCGAAATGCGGGATCTGACCCTGCGTCGGACCGTTCGCGGCGAAACTGCATTGGCTGGCCAGCCCGGCGAACACCAGCGCAATCAGGACCAACGGGATCAACGACCAGAACAGATCCCGGTAGTCGTTCAAGATGCGCGGCTTTTGGTACGACACGCTCCCAGTATCCACTCGCGCGGCGACGCCGCCCCCTGCACCCCGACACCACGAGCAGGGGTGTACGGCCGTGCCACATCGAATGAGACAATTGACCGGTACGTACCGACGCACAGGAGGCCCCGCAATGACGGCAACTTCCCCCACACCTAGCCGCCGCGAGGCGCCCGACCGCAACCTCGCACTCGAGCTGGTCCGCGTGACCGAGGCAGGGGCGATGGCCGCGGGCCGGTGGGTCGGACGCGGCGACAAGGAGGGGGGCGACGGCGCGGCCGTCGACGCCATGCGGCAGCTGGTCAGCTCGGTGTCCATGCGCGGCATCGTCGTCATCGGCGAGGGCGAGAAGGACGAGGCGCCCATGCTGTACAACGGCGAGGCCGTCGGCGACGGCACCGGCCCGGAAGTGGACTTCGCGGTCGACCCGATCGACGGCACCACGCTGATGTCCAAGGGCGTGCCCGGCGCGATCTCGGTGCTCGCGGTCGCCGAACGCGGCGCCATGTTCGACCCGTCCGCGGTGTTCTACATGCACAAGATCGCCGTAGGCCCCGACGCTGCCCACGTGATCGATATCTCGGCCCCGATCGCGGAGAACATCAGCCGGGTCGCCAAGGCCAAGAATTCCGCGAAGTCCGACCTGACCGTCTGCATCCTGGATCGCCCCCGGCACGCCGAGCTCATCCAGCAGGTGCGTGACGCGGGCGCCCGCATCCGCCTGATCTCCGACGGCGACGTCGCGGGCGCGATCGCCGCCGCCCGCCCCGACTCCGGCACCGACATCCTGGTCGGCATCGGCGGCACCCCGGAGGGCATCATCGCTGCGGCCGCGATGCGCTGTATGGGCGGCGAGCTGCAAGGCATGCTCGCGCCCAAGGACGACGAGGAACGGCAGAAGGCCATCGACGCGGGCCACGACCTCGACCGCGTACTGACCACCGAGGACCTCGTCTCCGGTGAGAACGTGTTCTTCTGCGCCACCGGCGTGACCGACGGCGACCTGCTGCGCGGCGTGCGCTACTACGGCGGCGGCGCGTCCACCCAGTCGATCGTGATGCGCTCGAAGTCCGGCACGGTCCGCATGATCGACGCCTACCACCGCCTGACCAAGCTGCGCGAATACTCCTCGGTCGATTTCATCGGCGACGAACACGCGGTCCCGCCGCTGCCGTAATTTTGCAGCGCCTCCGGCGCTGGTGTTCGCGGCCCCCTTGTGGCTCGCGTTTGCGCGACCACCGCTGGCGACTTCGTCGCGGACGCGGTGGCCGCGCAAACGCGAGCCGGGCCGCGAACGGCGCATGCTCGGTCTCGCTTCGCTCGAAATCGGGGGCTGGGGTCGGTGGTCCTGCAGGTTGGAAACCGGCAGCACCCGATGCGCGCCGCTGATGGCCCCCCGGCAGCCTCCACCCGTCGCTTCGTGCGCCTCTTGCGGACCGCATGTACCCGCATGTTCGGGACGGGGACACAGCTTTGAGCCGTGTGGGGCGGGGAACCGGACAACAGTTCGTATTCCCGAGCGAAGGCCTGCCGAGGTGTGCGAATGACCTCAGGCGTGGCTGCCCCACGGGCCGCTGCCGCGGCATAGGGTCGGGATCATGAGCGAGGAGACGCAGTACCGCATCGAGCACGACACCATGGGCGAGGTCCGGGTTCCGGTGGACGCTTTGTGGCGGGCGCAGACCCAGCGGGCCGTGGAGAACTTCCCGATCAGCGGACGCGGCTTGGAGCGGGCGCAGATTCGCGCGCTCGGCTTGCTGAAGGCCGCGTGTGCCACGGTCAACCGCGACCTGGGGCTGCTCGATCCCGTGAAGGCCGATGCCATCATCGCCGCGGCGAACGAGATCGCGCGTGGCGAACACGACGATCAGTTCCCGATCGACGTGTTCCAAACCGGTTCCGGCACCAGCTCGAACATGAACGCCAACGAGGTGATCGCCTCGCTCGCCAAGGCGAAGGGCGTCACCGTCCACCCGAACGACGACGTGAACATGTCCCAGTCGTCCAACGACACCTTCCCCACCGCAACGCATCTCGCCGCCACCGAAGCGGTCATCACCGATCTGGTTCCCGCGCTGGAGCATCTGCGGCTGGCGCTGCTGGACAAGTCGACGGAATGGCGCACCGTGGTGAAGTCCGGCCGCACGCACCTGATGGACGCCGTCCCGGTGACCCTCGGCCAGGAGTTCGGCGGCTACACCCGGCAGATCGCCGCGGGCATCGACCGCATCATGGCCACGCTCCCGCGGCTCGGCGAGCTGCCCATCGGCGGCACGGCGGTCGGCACCGGGCTGAACGCGCCCGAGGGTTTCGGCGCGAAGGTCGTCACGGAACTCGTGCGCGCCACCGACATCGATGCGCTGCGCGAGGCCGAGGACCACTTCGAGGCGCAGGCCGCGCGCGACGGTCTGGTCGAGGCGTCCGGCGCGCTCCGCACGATCGCGGTGAGCCTGACCAAGATCGCCAACGACATTCGCTGGATGGGCTCGGGGCCGCTCACCGGCCTGGCCGAAATCCAGCTGCCGGATCTGCAACCGGGCAGCTCGATCATGCCCGGCAAAGTGAACCCGGTGCTGCCCGAGGCGGTGACCCAGGTGGGCGCGCAGGTGATCGGCAACGATGCCGCGGTGGCGTTCGCGGGCGCGAACGGTGCATTCGAGCTGAACGTGTACATCCCGGTGATGGCGCGCAACCTGCTGGAGTCGATCCGCCTGCTGGCCAACGTCTCCCGGCTGTTCGCCGACAAGTGCGTGCGCGGCCTGGTCGCCAATGTCGAGCACCTGCGCACGCTCGCCGAGTCGTCGCCTTCGATCGTGACGCCCCTGAACTCGGCGATCGGCTACGAGGAGGCGGCGGCGGTCGCGAAGGAAGCGCTGCGGGAGAAGAAGACCATCCGCCAGACGGTCATCGACCGCGGCCTGCTGGACGAGAAGCTGACCGAGGAGGAACTCGACCGCCGCCTCGACGTGCTCGCCATGGCGAAGGTGAAGGAGCAGGACTGACCCGCGCCGAAACGAACGCCACCTCGGTAGCCGGAAGGCTGTCGAGGTGGCGTTCGTGCGCTGCGCCCGGGGATGCGGATCAGTCGCGCAAGTGCGCGAGCTCCTCGCGCGCCTGCTCCCCTTCCGGACCGAAATCGGTGCGAGTGAAGATGTTCCACCGCTTCAGCAGTGGGGCGAACACCAACTCACCCTCCTTGGCGCGGTCGTAGATGCCCGCCTCGGCGAGCACCACATCGCTGTCGCGGCCGTCCGGCAACGTCACCGTCGGGACCTCGAAGCCCGCGACCCGGTCGGCGATGGCCCGCACGGTCTGGTCCGGCGCCAGATCGAGCGCGGCGGAGACCAGGTCGGCGAAGAACACCGACTGCAGTTCGTCGTCCAGCGCGATGCGCTCGGCGATGGCGGTGACCAGGGGGTTCTCCTCGAGCGCCGCGATGTTGCGGTGCCGGATCGCGCTGGCGGCCTCTTCGAACGCGCAGGTCGCCAGCACGTCGAGCAAGTGCATCGCCGGGCGGCGGAAACCCTTGGTCATGTGCTCCATGCGCAGCCGCTCCAGCTCCACCGGATCGACGGACCTGGTCACCATGAGGTAGTTGCGGATGGTGATCTCGTGGCGGTTCTCCTCGGCCGTCCAGCGGCCGACCCAGCGCCACCACGCGCCGGTGCGCAGGTATTTGCCGATCTCGCGGTGATACGAGGGCAGGTTGTCGGCGATCAGCACCGAAACGGTCAACGCCAGCTTGGCGGTTTCGCCGAGCTCGGACTGCTCCGCCGCCCAGTCGGTACCGCCGAGGAAGGCGAAGTTGCGCCCGTCGTCCCACGGCACGAAATCGTGCGGCTGCCACCCATCGGCGGCGTCCACGTGCTTACGCAGCAGCAGTTCTACGTCCACCGCGAGCGATTCGAGCAATTCGCGATCGGTCAGGAGAGTTTGCACCGAGATAACCTAGCGGCTTGGCCCGCGGAGCGGGGCGGATGGATGGGATTCACAGGCAACCGAGACCACACCGCGATCCCGGACGCCGAGTATCTGGTTCCTACTTCGGCGTGACCGTGATAGTACCGTTCACCCAGGTGATGGTGCCGCCGGTGAAGTCGCTCTGCTTGCCGCCGGGGATGTCCTTCTCGTCGCTGATCGGGTAGCCGAGCTGTCCCTGCGCGCCGCCGTTGTCTTCCCAGGCCTTGCGGATCTCACCCCAGACGACGTGCGCTTCGCCCTCCTTGGGTTCGTAGATCGTGCCGCCCGTGAAGTCCTGGTAGTGCCCCTCGTCGGGTGCGTCCTCTTCGGCCTGCAGCGGTGCGCCGAGCGGACCGGTCGGGCCGCCGAGCTGCACATACTTGTCGTAGATGGCGCCGGAGACGGCGATCTCCCCCGCCGGGGTCGCGATCTTGGTCGTCGCCTCGGCCGCGCCCGTGGTCGTCGGGCTGGCGCCGGTGTGCGTGGTCATCCCGGCGGTGGTGGTGGGGCTCGCGATCGAGGTGACCATACCGGTCATGCTGGCCATACCGGTCTTGGCGCCGTTGTCTTTGTTGTCGTCGCCGCCGCAGCCGGCCAGGACCAGCCCTGCCGCGGCGAGTACTGCGGTGAATCCAGCCGTTCGTCGAGCGAAGTGGTGCATGTCCATCCTCTCGCTGTGGGCTGCCGGCGCACCACGGATTCCGTGACGACGCCGCGCATAGCCTCGGCCGTTGGTCAGACGATGACCCGGTGACCGACGAGCGGCCACCGGGTCATATCGAACTGCTATCGCGGCCGATGATACCCACCGGACATGCGGTGAAACACGCCGTCGGCCGCGTCGCGGGATCAGGCGTTGGGGCCGTACTCCTCCAGCATCTCGGTGACCAGCGCCGCGATCGGCGAGCGCTCGCTACGGGTCAGCGTGATGTGCGCGAAGAGCGGATGGCCCTTGAGCTTCTCGACCACCGCCGCGACCCCGTCGTGCCTGCCGACGCGCAAGTTGTCGCGCTGGGCCACGTCGTGGGTGAGCACCACCCGCGAGCCGGTTCCCAGACGGCTGAGCACCGTGAGCAGCACATTCCGCTCCAACGACTGGGCTTCGTCCACGATCACGAAGGAGTCGTGCAGCGACCGCCCGCGAATGTGGGTCAGCGGCAACACCTCCAGCATGTCGCGGCTGAGCACCTCCTCCATCACCTCGCGGCTGGCCAGCCCGTCGAGCGTGTCGAAGACCGCTTGTGCCCAGGGGCCCATCTTCTCGCTCTCGGTGCCGGGCAGATAGCCCAGGTCCTGGCCGCCCACCGCGTACAGCGGGCGGAAGACCACCACCTTGCGCTGCGTGCGCCGTTCCAGCACCGCCTCCAGGCCCGCCGTCAACGCCAGCGCCGACTTGCCGGTCCCGGCCCGGCCACCGAGCGAGACGATGCCGACGCTCTCGTCCAGCAGCAGGTCGAGCGCGATGCGCTGCTCGGCGGAACGCCCGTGCAGCCCGAACGCCTCGCGCTCGCGGACCAATTGCACCCGCTTGTCCGGCGTGATCCGGCCCAGCGCACTCGAGCTGACGCCGAGCAGCCGGACGCCGGTGTGGCAGGGCAGTTCTCGCGCTTCGTCGAGATCGATCACCGACTCGGCGTAGAGCTGATCGATGCGCGCCGTGCTGACGTCGAGCTCGACCATGCCGGACCAGCCCGAGGTCACCACGTCCTGCGCGTGGTACTCGTCGGCGTGCAAGCCCACCGCACTGGCCTTGACCCGCAGCGGAATGTCCTTGGACACCAACACCACTTCGCGGCCCTCGGCCGCGAGATTGAGCGCACAGGCCAGGATCCGCGAGTCGTTGGTGTCGGTGCGGAAGCCGACCGGAAGGACCGCGGGATCGGTGTGGTTCAGTTCCACCTGCAACGTTCCGCCCTCGGTGCCGATCGGCACCTGCTGATCCAGCCTGCCGTGTTGCAGGCGCAGATCGTCCAGATTGCGCAAAGCTTCTCGCGCGAACCAGCCCAGCTCGTGGTGGTGCCGTTTGGCTTCGAGTTCACTGATGACCACCAGGGGTAACACCACGTCGTGTTCGCCGAACCGCGTGAAGGAACCGGGATCCGACAGCAGGACGGAGGTGTCGATGACGAAGGTTTTGCCGGGTAATTGCGAGGGGCGGGCCCCCTTCGCGGCGGCTCCGCCTTTCGCGGAGCGGGAGTTCGCCGAGGGAGCGGAAACGGAGCGTGCAGCAGTCACGGTGGGCTCCTCTGTGTTCATGCGGCAGTCGCACGAACGATCTCGCTGGACCGGTCCGTCCTGATGGACCCGACGTTGCCGTCAGATGCCACGAGGGCCGGGCTCCGGCCCCCTCGTACTGAGTAGCTCAGTCACGGTCAGGACCTCCCGTACGAGCCACACCGCCGCGGCCCGCACACCCGACGCTACCTCCGATTACGGTGTCCGCGCTCGGGGACTGCGAGGCGTGTCCGTGAACATGTCGTAAACCCGCACGTCGCGAGGGTTCAGCGCAGCACGTCGAGCAACACCGGAACATGGCTGTGCGCCGGATCCTGTACGGCCGTGAGCAATGTCACCGGAGCTTCGGCTGCCAGGGCGCGTAAATCCCGCAAATCTTGCTGAACCTCCGGCGCGGCGAGTTCGGCACGGTAGCGGCGGGCGAATTCCGGGCCGCGCGCGTCCCGGTCGGCGTGGAACCAGCGCCGCAATTCGGTGGTCGGGGTGAGCGCCTTGGGCCAGCGATCGACCCGCGCTTGCGCTTTGGTGATGCCCCTCGGCCAGAGCCGGTCGACCAGCACCCGGGTGCCGTCGTCGGGGTCGGGATCGTCGTAGACGCGCTTGATCCGGAAGCCGGGCCGGGGTTGCGGTGTCATAGCGGTTATCGCAGCACGACGTCCGGGCCGGGACGGGATTCGCCACGCGGTCGCTGTCGCCCGATTCGGCGGATAGAGTCGCTGGTATGTCCGGTAACGAGGATTTGGAGAAGCTGTCGTCGAAGGAACTGCACGACCGGGCGATGAAGCTCGCCGTGCGGCGGGGGGATGTGAAGTTCCTGTGGCGGCTGCTCACGTCGATCCCGGCCGCGGAGGCCGCCGCGGGCAATGTCGGCGAAAGCGAGGCGGACATCAAGTACGTGCTGCCCATGCTCGACGACTACGTCCACGCCGGTGACGGCGCGGTCGCCGAGGTGCTGCGACCGGTCTATCTGGACTACCTGGCCCAGCACTCCTGAGACCAGGTCAGCGGCGGGTGAGCGCCGCGCGCCAGAGGCCGACAGCCGTGCCGCGCAGGAAGTTCGCCCAACCGAAGTGGTCGTGCCACAAGATGATTCGGCCGTCGCGTAGCCGGAAGGTGCCGGTCACCCAGAACCCGACGCGCACCGGACCGAAGCGCAGGTAGTCGGTGCGGTCGGTGAGCACGACCTCGCCGTCGGCGGCGATGTGGTGCATGTCCACTCCGAAGCCGAGCCAGTCGCGGCGCAGGCCGCGCAGCACGCCGCCGACCCGGCGGATGCCCTTCACATCGGGCAGCGAGGTGTTCTTCCAGACGATGTCGGGGTGCAACAGGTCGATCGCCTCCTCCGAGGCGCCCATTTCCAGCGCGGCGAAGAACTCCCGCACCGTGGTGGTCGAGTCCTGTTTCAGGTCGGGTTCGTCGGTCATGGTCCGAGCGTAGGCCGCTGCGGTCACCCGCGGCGCGCGATGAGCACGGCCAGTCCGTCGAGGATGCGCTCGATGCCGAACTTCAGCGCGCCGTCCCCGCCCGCGGCCGCGCCGCCCTCCGCGAACGCGGCGACCGCGGCCGGATATCGATCGGCCGCGGCGGCCACCATTTCGGCGAACTGAGCCGCTATCTGCTTCTCGAATTCGTCGGCGTCCGCCAGTCGCACCTGCTGCGCCAGGCTGCGGGCATGCCCGGTCAGCAGGACGATCGTGTCCAGCCGTTCGGCGGCGGTGAGCCCGGTCCCGGCGAGTGCGCCGAGCGCGGACTCCATCCATGCGACTTCATTCGGGCCGACCGGCCGCAAACCGACCGACACCTCCATCGACCAGGGGTGGGCGCTGAAGCGCGCGTAGATCGTCTCGCACCACACGCGCAGCAGGTCGCGCCAGTCGTTCTCCGACGCCTCCTCGCCCGCGCTCAGTTCCGGCGGCGCGCCCAGCGCCGTGTCCAGCATCAGTGCGACTAGTTCGGCCTTGCCCGGCACGTAGCGGTACAGCGACATCTTGGTGAAGCCGAGGCGCTCGGCCAGCCGCTGCATGGACAAGTTCGCCAGCCCTTCGGCGTCGGCCAGCGCGAGGGCCTCCGCGACGATCCGCTCCAGCGACAGCGCGGGCTTCGGTCCGCGCTTGGGCCGCTGACCGGTCCCCCAGAGCAGTTCCAGTGTGGTCGGTGTCGGCATGCCCGAAATCCTTCCGGAGAACGTCTTGACGTGAAACTGTGTCTACCATACGCTAATCAGCGTCCATCGGATACAGTTTCCATTGGACACAGATTTGAGACGAGGAGAACTCCATGCGCAACACCACCGTGCTCATCTCCGGCGCGAGCGTCGCCGGACCCGCGCTGGCCTACTGGCTGCACCGCTACGGCTTCGCGGTCACCGTCGTCGAGCGCGCTCCGGCGTTGCGCCCCGGCGGTCAGGCGATCGACTTCAAGGGCAGCACCCACCGCACCGTGCTGGAACGGATGGGCGTGCTGGACGACATCGAGCAGCGCAAGACGGGCACGACCGACACCGTCTTCGTGGACGAGCGGGGCGCCGAGCTGGCGCTGATGTCGGGTGATTTCACCGGCGGCGATGTGGAGATCCTGCGCGGCGACCTTGCCGAGATCTTCTACCGGCGCACCGCCGACCGTTGCGAATACCTGTTCGGCGATTCGATCACCGCGCTCACCGAGACCTCGGCCGGCGTGCACGTCGAGTTCGAGCACGCGGCCGCCCGCACCTTCGATCTGGTCTTCGGCGCCGACGGCATCCACTCCCGGGTTCGCAGGTTGGCGTTCGGTCCCGAGCGGGACTTCGTGAAGCACCTGGGCTACTACTACGCCGTCGCGGGCGCCAGCCCGTGGAGCGGCAAGACCACCGGACCGCGCGAGCGGGTGGTCGCCCGCGGCCACAACGCTCCCGGCCGACTCGCGGTCAGCGGCGGACCGAAGGCACAGCAGATGTACATGTTCGCCGCGCCCGAGCTCGACTACGCCCGCGACGACATCGCCGCTCAGCAGCGCATCCTCGCCGAGACCTTCGCCGGAGTCGGGTGGGAGGTGCCGCGAATGCTCGCCGAGCTCACCGAATTCGGCGACTTCTACATGGACTCGATCAGCCAGGTCCAGATGCCCGACGGTTACACCAAAGGACGTGTCGCGCTGGTCGGCGACTCCGGGTACGGGAACACCCTCGGCGGCTTCGGCACCGGGCTCGCCGTGGTCGGCGCGTACGTCATCGCGGGGGAACTGGCCTTGGCGGGCGGCGACCATACTGTCGCCTTCGCTCGCTACGACGAGCACATGAAGCGCTACGCGAAGATCGCGGGCAACAGCAACGCCGGTCGCTTCCTGGCCCCGAAGACCGCGCGGGGCATCAAGATGCGCAACTGGTTCCTCGGTTCCCGGATGTTCGCGCTGATGGCGAAATTCGGCGACAACGCCGCCAACGACATCGATCTGCGGGACTACCCCGCGCTGGTCGCCGCGGCGAACGCGCGCTGATCGCTCGTCAGCGGCCTTGACAGCGATCGGCCCCGCCGCACCCGCCGGAGCCCGGCACAACATCCCAGTTGGGAACCGTCGCGCGGCCGACGACGAGCGGCGCGACGGGGCGACCAGAGGATTCGGCTGTGCTTCGATGGAACCGGAGCGAGACGGGTTGCGTCTATAAGGTCAGACGGCACTGACGGAAGGGGCGGCAATGGCGGACAGCCCGTTTCCCGGGTACATCGAAGCTGCGAAAACCGGGGCGTTGCGGGTGCGGATGCACCCGCAAGCGTTCGTGGACATCGACCGGGCCTGCCAGGAGTTGATCGACACGCTCGTCGCGGCACAAACCGACGCGCGCGAGCTCGGTGAGCGGCAGCACTGGGGGCTGGGCGAAGGCAATCCGAAGCTGACCTCCGCCCTCGAACTGGTGCGGCTGTTCCGCGAAAAGGCCTTCGGTGGCCCGAACAACGCCTTCGACACCCTCACCGAGTACATCTCCGTGGCGCAAGAGATCAAATCCATGTTCGAAGCCATCCGCGACGGCTACGTTCGGACCGATACGGAATTCGCGGCGGCACTGCGGGAGCTCAGCGTATGAAGGCCGGAACAGCCTTTCGGGCAATCGGATTCGTCGCGGGAGCGGCGAGCTCGGTCCTGCTCTCCGGATGCGGCGGGACGACATCGAACGATCCGGCCACATCGGCCACCGGCGCGACCGAGTCCCGTTCGAGCGCATCACCACAGACGAACGCACAGCCCGCGTTCGATCCCTGCACCGCACTGACACCCCATTTGCTCGCGCAGCGCCAGTGGGACTCGAGACCCCCGGAACCCAAACAGGACAGCCAGGGCGGCGTCACCTGGCGGGGGTGCCGGTACGTCGCGCGGGCCGGGTACGGATTCGTCGTCGAGACCACCAACGGCACCATCGAACAGGTACGCAGCAAATACCCTGCTGCCGTGGATATCTCGGCGGGCGATCGGAAAGCCGTCCGCTACGAAGCCCGTCCGGACGTACCGGGCGGCTGCACGATCAACGTCGAAATGAGATCCGGCTCGCTCTACATCCTGACGAATGTGCCGCAGACGTCGGCGAACAAGCACCTCGTCGCCTGCGATATCGCCACCGATATCGCCAGAGCAGTCGCACCGCTGCTGCCCGCGGGCAGCTGAACACCGGGGGAAGCGATCATGAGACAGACCGACGGACGCGCGATCACCGATCCGGAGAACGCGCAGAGTTTCTCGCACGCGGAGATCAAACAGGCTGCCGAGGCGATGAATCCGGCCGCGCTCGACGGTGCGTTCGCCGCGTGGTCGGCCATCGCCGCTGCGGTGACGAACGCGGGCCAGCGCTTCGAGGACGCGATCAAGAACGCGGTGGAGCAGCACTGGGAGGGGGCGGCGGCCGACAGCGCGGTCCGCGGCGTGCGAGATTACGCGGCGCGGGTGGGCGAACTCGGTGACGCACTCGGCGCGCAGAGTCTGCCGCTGTCGGCGGCGGCGGACGCCGCGGCGAAGTTCAAGCTGTCGGTGCCGGATCTGCTGGACACCTCGACTGGCACGGCCGATCCGGCACAGCGCAATTCGCGGGAGGAGCAGGCCCGCGACGAGATGAACACCCAGTACATCCAGCCGTACGTGGCCACCGCTCCGGCTATCCCGACGCTCCCGCCCCCGGTCGCTCCGGCCGCCGCGGCGCCGATCGGTGCCGAAACCGGCACGGGCGTGGAGACGAGCGCGGACGTCGGCTCGCAGGCCGTGGCGGGCGCCCGGTCCACGGACAACTCCCCATCCGGCAGCGCGCCTTCGGCCGCGGACACCGCCTCCCCCGCCGGTTCGGCGGACGACGGCGAGCAGGCGGGCCAAGCGCAGCCGGAAGCCGAGAACACACCGCAAACCGTCACCTCTCAGGCGGTTTCCCAGAGCCAGGACGCCACGCCGACCACTCCGGCATCCACCGCCGCGAGGACGCCGACGTCCACTTCGGCCACATCGGTCGCGCCCTCCTCCTCGCCGCCGCAAACGACGCCCACCACCGTCGTCCCGACCTCGTTCAACGGCAGACCGAACGGCACGCCGAGCAAGCCGGCCACCCCGGGCACGACCGGAACCCCGAACGCCTCGGACAACCAAGCGCGCCCGGGCACCTCTCGGCCCGCCCAGCCCACCGTCCCCGCCGCGGCGAACGGGCAACCCGCCGCACCGGGGCGCCCGGGAGCGACGGGCGCTTCGGGGTACCCGGGCATGATGCCGCCGGGGATGCGCGGCAGGCGCACGGACGACGACGAGCACAAGTCGCCGAAGTACCTGCGCACCGAGGAGCACGCGAAAGAGTTGCTCGGCGAGGTGAAACCGACGGTGCCGCCGGTACTCGGTGAGCAATGACGGCGCAGTGGTCACTGTCGGCCGAGCAGTTCGCCGCGGCGTGGTTCGCAACGGGCTTGGACCGCATGCCGTTTCCGTTCCGGTTCACCAGCCGCTTCCCCGGTCTCAACGAGTACCAGGCGTATCAGCAGCAGTTCCGCGCCGAGCTCGGGCGAGACGAACGGCTGCCACTGCGCAGCGCGATCAGCACGCTGGCCGTTCCGGACTGGCGTATCGAGCTGTTCGGCTACGACAACACGCGTGCGGGCGTCGAACTGCGCGCCGTCGCCTGCGGCACCCGTTCCGGCTCCGGCCTGCTCGCCGTGCAGTCGCCCGCGCCGGACGGCGGCCGAGTCCGGTTGCGCCGCTGCCGGGTCGATCAGCTCGCCACCGAAGTGGTGCGCTTGCTCCCGGACGCCACGGCGGGAACGGTGGGTGAGAAGAGCTTCCTGCTCGACGATCTCAACGACGAGCGCCCCGATGTGTTCGGCAACGCGCCCGCCAGCCAGGCGAAAGAGCGTTACCGGCGCTTCTGGCGGCAGTCGTGCGCCACCCGCGGCACCGCCGTCGTGCTGCTCGGGCCGCGCAACGCCGAACCGCTGCGCACCGGCCGCCTCCGCTGGATCGACACGCCCGACGGCCGCTACTGCGAAGTGCCCGCGAACCGCGCCCTGATGATCCGGCCGGGTACCAGCGCCGATATCGCCCGTTACCTGGACGAGGCGATCGTGCGGGCGAAGGCGCGCATGGACAGGTAGTACCGGATCACCGCGCCGCGAGGTGGGCGGTGACGAGGGTGTCGAGCAGCACGTCGAGATCCGGCCACGGAAAGCTCGGGCGATCCTGGCGCAGCATCACCAGACCGTGCAGGGCCGCCCACAGGCAAGCCGCGGTAGCGGTGGGATCGGCGCTGCCGGTGGCCGCCACCGCATCCACCAGGTGACGAAAAACCGGCAGGCCGGGCAATTGAGCGTCGGTCGGTTCCCAGCCCGGGGTGCCCGCGGTCGCGAACAACACGCGGTAATGGCCGGGATGGTGCAAGCCGTATGCGCAGTAGGCCCGGCAGATCTCGCGCAGCCGAGTGGCAGCATCGCCGTCCGGCAGGGCCGTCAGCACGGCGCCGAACTCGGCGAAGCGAGCCTCATAAACCGCGGTCAGCAGTTCCCGTCGATCCGCGAAGTGCAGGTAAATGCTCTGCGGCGCGATGCCCACCGCGCGCGCGACGGCGCGCATCGACAGCGACTCCTGACCGTCCAGCGTCTCCAGTAGGCCACTCGCGGCCTCGATCAAGTCCTCGCGCAGTTTGCTTCCCGCACCGCGGGGGTTTCGATTCCTCTTCGGTGGCGGCACCTTGACAGATTAACAAGACGGGTGTCCACTAACAACTGTCAGCAGACACCCGTCTAGTCAGGAAATTCGATGTCGGTCACTGTGACTCGCGTAGTGCATGCCAGCGTTCTGCTCGACTTCGGGGGAGCGAGAATTCTCACCGACCCGTGGCTGTCCGAGCGGCCCTTCTATCGACAGGGTGAGCCGCGCAGCATTGCCACCGCCGCGGACCTGCCCGAACTGTCGGGCGTCGTGATCAGCCACGGCCACTACGATCACTGCGATCTCGGCGCACTGGCGGCCTACCCCGACAAGTCCGTCCCGTTCGCGGTCGTCCGCGGCCTCGCATCCCGGGTCCGTGCCGCCGGATTCCGCAATGTCGTCGAGTTGGATCCGTGGGAGCAGACCCACCTCGGCCCGATCGAGGTCACCGCGGCGCCCGCACGCCACGGCGTACCCGAGATCACCTTCGTCCTGCGCGCCGACAACACGAGCGTCTTCTTCGGCGGCGACACTTTGCGCATCGCCGAATTGGACGAGGTGGCCGTGCGCTATCCGGAACTCGACCTGGCGCTGCTACCGGTCAACGGTTTGCGCATCCGCCCCGCGTTCAACCGGCAGGTCGTCATGGACGCCGCGCAGGCCGCCGAACTCACCCGAGCCCTGCGCCCGCGCCTTGCCGTGCCCATCCACTACGCGTTCACCAGCGGCCCGATCGGCGACCGCGTGATGACGAAGGCTCAGCGCGACCCCGGGCTCTACGTCGACGCATCCGCCGCTATCGCGCCGGAGACGTCCGTCCACGTCCTAGCCCCTGGACAACCGTTGATCGTGTCGTCCTGAGCGCTCGGCGATTCAGCCCAGCAGGCGCCAGTCCTCCAGGCCGTCGTACAGCGGGACGTCCTTGGCCAGCTTGCTCACCCGGGCGCGCAACGCGTCCAGGTCGGCGCCACCGGCCAGCGCGCTCGCGATGATGTCGGCGACCTCGGCGAACTCGGTGTCGCCGAAGCCGCGGGTGGCCAGCGCGGCGGTGCCGATGCGCAGGCCGGAGGTGACCATCGGGGGACGCGGGTCGAACGGAACGGCGTTGCGGTTCACCGTGATACCGATCTCGTGCAGCAGGTCCTCGCCCTGCTGGCCGTCGAGTTCGGAATTGCGCAGGTCGACCAACACCAAGTGCACGTCGGTGCCGCCGGTGAGCACGCTGATGCCCTTGCCCTTGACGTCGGCGGCGGTGAGCCGCTCGGCCAGGAGCTTCGCGCCGGACAGGGTGCGCTCCTGGCGATCCTTGAACTCCGCGCCCGCGGCGATCTTGAACGCGACGGCCTTGGCTGCGATGGCGTGCATGAGCGGGCCGCCCTGCTGGCCCGGGAACACCGAGCTGTTCAGCTTCTTGGCGTACTCCTGCTTGGCCAGGATCAAGCCGGAACGGGGACCGCCGAGGGTCTTGTGCACGGTCGAGGACACCACGTCGGCGTAGGGCACCGGCGAGGGGTGCAGACCGGCGGCGACCAGACCCGCGAAGTGCGCCATGTCCACCCAGAGGTAGGCGCCGACCTCGTCCGCGATCGAGCGGAACGCCGCGAAGTCCTGGTGGCGCGGGTAGGCCGACCAGCCCGCCACGATCACCTTCGGACGCGCCTGCAAGGCGATGTCGCGCACCTCGTCCATGTCGACGCGGTGGTCTTCCTTGCTCACTCCGTACGAGTGCACCTCGTAGAGCTTGCCGGAGAAGTTCAAGCGCATGCCGTGGGTGAGGTGACCGCCGTGCGCGAGGTCGAGACCGAGCAGCTTGTCGCCCGGGTCCATCAGCGACATCAGCACCGCGGCGTTCGCCTGCGCACCGGAATGCGGCTGCACGTTGGCGAATTCGGCGCCGAACAGCGCCTTGGCGCGGTCGCGCGCCAAGGTCTCCACCACGTCGACGTGCTCGCAGCCGCCGTAGTAGCGCCGCCCCGGGTAGCCCTCGGCGTACTTGTTGGTCAGCACGCTGCCCTGTGCCTGCAGCACCGCGCGCGGCACGAAGTTCTCCGAGGCGAT
The DNA here is from genome assembly GCF_040644075.1 of Nocardia sp. NPDC047038. Lineage (NCBI taxonomy): Bacteria > Bacillati > Actinomycetota > Actinomycetes > Mycobacteriales > Nocardiaceae > Nocardia > Nocardia sp. NPDC047038. The sequence continues at coordinate 128,758 of NZ_JBEYVQ010000011.1, forward strand.
CATCTCGAGCGTGTCGCGTTCGCGGGCGAGCTCGCCTGCCATCGCGGCAGCGAGCTCCGGATCGAGCTCACCGAGAGACTGGGAATTGACAGAGGCGGTCGTCTGCGTCACGTGCCTCAGTCTATGGGCCGTCGGCGTTGTCCTCGAGCAGGGGGTTCACCCCTCTCGGTCGGCACAGGCTCGGCACGCGGTCCGCCGGACCACACTCGATCCGGTGGACAGGCGCTCAGCGGGACGCGCCGCCCTCCGGCAAGTAGTTCTCCAACAGCACCGCGAGATGCCGCTGGGCGTCTTCCAGCGGCCGGGTGGACTTCATCGCCCGCGACTGGACGATGGCTCCCTCCAGCGCGCTGAACACGAAACTGCCGAAGGAGCGCGCCTCTTCGGCGGACATACCCGCATCGGCGAGCGCCGAGCCGAGCCGCTCGTGCCAGTCGGCGAACACTTCGCCCGCCGCGGCCTGCACTCGCGGCTCGGACTCGGCCAGCGCCGCCCCGAGGATCGGGCACCCGGCGCGGTATCCGGTCTGCTCCAGTGTGGTGACCCACCAGCCGAGCAACGAATCGAACCAGCCCGGGGGCGGCGCGGCGGTGATCTTCTCCACCACTCCGGCGATCCGGGCTCCCGCGACCCGGGTGGCGGCCTCGACCAACTCACCTTTTCCTGCGGGAAAGTGCTGGTAGAGCGAGTTGCGCGAGGCGTTGCCGCGTTCGAGTAAGGCGGCCAGTCCGGCGGCGTGCACGCCCTGCTCGCGAACGAGTTCGATGGCGCTTTCGATCAGCCTGGTGCGCGGCCCTGCGGTCATGCGAATTCCTTGCTCACTGTTGCGTGAACCGATCGGTCCATGTTGCAATCATGTCAGATGTGGACCGATCGGTTCATCGAAAGGATGCGATTCATGTCCGAAACCACCGTCGACCCGACTCAGCTGTCCGGTCTGGAACTCCTGCGTATCGCGATGACCAGAACGGATCGCCCGCCGTTCATCGGTGACTTGCTCGGCATGGAGGTCGATGAGCTCGAGCACGGCAAGGTGGTCTTCGCGCTGCGCACCCGGCCCGATTTCGCCAACCCGCTCGGCACCACACACGGCGGCATCTGCGCCACCCTGCTCGACTCGGTGATGGGCTGCGCGGTGCACACCACCCTGGAGCCAGGCGTGGGCTACACGACGCTGGAACTGAAGATCAACTACATCCGGGCCGTGCCCACCGACGGACAGCGGCTCACCGCCACCGGCACCACGATCCACCTCGGGCGCACCACCGCGACCGCCGAGGGACGCGTGGTCGACGAGCAGGGCCGCCTGGTCGCGCACGCCACCACCACCTGCGCCATTTTCCGCCCACATCGATCCTGAGGAGGACTGTCATGGCGGGACGAACACCGAGCGCCGCGGTACGCAAATTCCGGCGCGAACGCCTCATCGGCCGCTACCTGGTGAACCCGGCCGTCGGCCTGCTCGACCGGCTCGGCATCCGGTCGTCGCTGATCGCCGAACTGGAGACGGTCGGCGCGAGATCCGGTCAGCCGCGGCGGGTGCCGGTCACCGCGTCGATCGACGAGACCGGCGCGTGGCTGATCTCGCAGCACGGTTATCGGTCCGGCTGGGCCCGCAACATCGCCGCCGACCCGCACATCAGGCTGCGGCTGGGCACAGAGTGGCGCACCGGAACGGCCTCCTTCGTGCCCGAGGACGATGTGGTGGCTCGCTCGCGCACCTTCGCCAAGGGCCGCGTCTCGGCCGCCGTCGCCGAACGAACGATGAAAGCGCTGGAGAGCGATCCGATCTCGGTGCGCATCACCTTCGCCGGAGCTTGACCGCGCACCGGAAATCCGCGACCGCTCGACAGACGCGGCGGCCGTGCGCGGACGATCGCGCCGAGGCCGCGACGTACGGCCGGGCCACCGATTCGGTTTCCGTGGTGAGAGTTCGCAGCATCTCCACGGGCGGACAGGGCTGCGCGGCGATCCGGTAGCCCTCACGCCGCCGCGCGTACCGCCCCGGGAGTGAGTGGCTCGTCGAGCAGCCTGCGGAAACGGTCGGCCCGGTCCTCGGCGTCGGCCGCGCGATCGAGCCAGCCGCCCAGCAACCGGTATCCCTCGACGTAGGTGGAGATGTAGGCCCGCCACAGCGGCGAGGACAGGAAGCGCAGCGACTGGCGCGCCCGCTCCGGCGTCGTCAGGCTCCAGGTCTGCAAGAACTCCGCCACCTCGTCGTGCGACCGGCCCCGGTCGTGCAGCAGCAGCGCGGCGTCCTGGCGCACGCTCAGCAGGTCTGCCGAGGCGTTCGAAAGGCGTTCGGCACGTTCGCCATCGAAGCGCAGCCCGAGATCCGCGTAGATCTCCTGCGCCCACTTGCCCCAGCCGGGGCCGACGATCGAACGCAACGCCAGATCGGCGAGCCCCTCGGCCATCAGGCACTGCGGCGTGTTCACCAAGAACAGCGTCTGCTCGGCCTGACCGGCGGCGACCAGCCCGGCTTCCTTGCGGCAGTGCTCGGTGTGGTGCCCCGGGTAGGACTCGTGCGCGATCAGCTGCGGCAGGTGCGCCATGTGCTGCTTCAGGTCGGAGTTGATCGCGACCCGGGAGTGGTAGTTGCCCAAGTAGTAGTTGAACCCGGACCAGGGCTTGTCGCCGACCACCTCGTAGGTGACGTGCTCGTGGTCGGGTAGCGGGTAGCGAGCGCGAACCAACTCGCGCAACGCGCTGGAGAACGCCTCGACGCACACCGCCAACCGCTCCGGCGGGATCTCGTCGGCCTTGCGATGGGCGGCCACCCGCTCGGCCAGCGGACCGTCCCCGGCGAGCACCTCGTCCATCCGCCGGTGCGCGTCGCGGTAGTCGTCCACGTCACCGGGCGCGATGTCGACGTCGAAGTAGGCGCGCACCTCCTCGATGAAGCCGATGTCATCGCCCGCGAATTTCCGTCCGGAGCACTCCAGCGCGCGCAGGTGCACGTCGAGGAACTCGGCGCGCTCGGGCGCCAATCCGGCCTCCGGCACCGCGGCGCGCAACTCGGCGGCACGGCGAGCCAGCTCGCGCGGCTGCGGTGCGGGCGCGTTCCGCACCTCGCGGCGCAGCGCCGGATCACCGGTGTAGGCGTCGACGAATCCTTCCTCCAGCCGGTCGAACGCGAGGCCGAGCCGCAGGTATTCGGTCACGAGCGGATGCGCTTCCATGCCAGCCGACATTAGCGGCTCACACCTGTGTCATCGAGTCGGTTACCAGCCGGTAGTGGTACCCCGCTCGGCCCACGATGCTGACGCAGAGCAGAATTCGCCTATGCGGCGACAGCTAGACCGAATCTCACCGGATCCGCACGGTAACCGTGCGTGTTTGCTGAAACGGAGTGTCGGGTAAATGGCACGAATGAGCGAGCCGAGTCCCTACGTGGAATTCGACCGGAAACAGTGGCGGACCCTGCGTAAATCGACTCCCCTGGTGCTCACCGAGGAAGAACTGATCGGCCTGCGCGGTCTCGGGGAACAGATCGATCTCGAAGAAGTCGCGGAGGTGTATCTCCCGCTCGCTCGTCTCATCCACCTGCAGGTGGCCGCTCGTCAGCGACTGTTCGCCGCGACCGCGACATTTCTCGGCGAAACCCATCCCGACCAGCAGGTACCGTTCGTGATCGGCGTCGCGGGCAGCGTCGCGGTCGGCAAGTCCACCACCGCGCGCGTACTGCAAGCGCTGCTGGCGCGCTGGGATCACCACCCGCGGGTCGACTTGGTCACCACCGACGGATTTCTCTATCCCACCGCGGAACTCACCCGGCGCGGCCTCATGCACCGCAAGGGTTTCCCGGAGAGTTACGACCGCCGCAGCCTGCTGCGATTCGTCACCGAGGTGAAATCCGGTGCGGCCGAAGTCTGCGCCCCGGTGTATTCGCACATCTCCTACGACATCGTGCCGAGCAAGCTGCACTGCGTGCGCCAACCCGACATTCTGATCGTGGAGGGGTTGAACGTGCTGCAGACCGGTCCGCGCCTGATGGTGTCGGACTTGTTCGACTTCTCGATCTACGTCGACGCGCGTATCGAGGACATCGAGAAGTGGTACGTGCGACGGTTTCTCACCTTGCGCAAGACCGCATTCGCCGACCCGAACGCGCATTTCCACCACTACTCCGGATTCACCGACGAGCAGGCGACCGCCGCCGCGCAGGAGATCTGGAACAACACCAACCGGCCGAATCTGGTGGAGAACATTCTGCCCACCCGCCCGCGCGCGACCCTGGTGCTGCGCAAGGACGCCGACCACAGCATCAATCGGCTGCGGCTACGGAAATTGTGATTCCGATTACAATTTCCACGCCTCGTCGAGTCGCTGCGCGACATCGATATCGCGGACCGCGGCGATGTGCGGCTTACGGATCTCCGCGGAGATATAGCGGGCGACGAAACGCCTGATCTCGTGATCGACGCCGGCGAGGACGCGCAGCAGTTGCCCGCGCCGCGTGGCGGCGGCGACATCGATGTGCACGTCGGCAGGCCGCGGCTCCGCGATATCGATCACCACCCGCAGGGGCGCCGCCGTGCGTACCGTCAGGTGCAGGTGCACGGTGCCCTGTACGTGGAACCGGTGCCGGTCGACCGCCAGGTGCAGCAGCAGATCGACCTCCAGCGGGATTATCAATTCGAACGCGATGGTCTCGTCGTCGCGACGGCTCAGCCTGGACGACCCGAGCCTGACCTGGGCGGTCACCTTGGCGAGTCGGCCGGGACCGACCCCGATGGGGCCGAAATCGAATGCGCTGCCGGTCAGCTGGTCGAACGCGCCCGCGATGCGCGCTTCGGAGGCGGCGTACTCCAGGAAGCGTCTACCGAAGTCCGCATAGCTGATCGAGTCGTCCGGTTCGCCCAGCGCGGGCCGGCGGTCGAACGAGCTCATGAGACCGGACGGTACGCGAGAAGAACGATACCGGAGCGGGATTCAGCGCACCGACATCGAGTCAGACGCCGAAACGGCGATGACGCGCGGCGAAGTCGCGCAGCGCCCGCAGGAAATCCACCCGGCGGAACTCCGGCCAGTACGCCTCGGTGAACCATATCTCCGAGTATGCGCTCTGCCACAGTAGGAACCCGGACAGCCGCTGCTCGCCGGAGGTGCGAATCACCAGGTCCGGGTCCGGTTGGCCGGAGGTGTAGAGGTGCTGGCCGATGGCGTTCACGGTGATCGACTGGACCAGGTCCTCGCCGGTCTCGCCCGCGGCGATCTCCTGGCGGACCAGCGAGCGCACCGCGTCGGTGATCTCCTGCCTGCCGCCGTAGCCGACCGCGACATTGACGTGCACTCCGTTGCGGCCGTCGGTGCGCTCGGCCGCGGTGCGCATCCGCTTGGCGATCAGTTCGGGGAAGCCGTCGAGCGAGCCGACGATGCGCACGCTCCAGTTCTGCTCCGGCGCCGACAGCTCCTCGACCACGTCGGTGATGACCTCGAACAGCGTCTCCAACTCATCGGGATCACGCTGGAGATTCTCGGTGGACAGCAGGTAGACGGTCACCATCTCGATGCCCTCGGCCGCACACCAGCCGACCAGCTCGGCGATCTTCAGCGCGCCGACCCGATGGCCGTGACTGACGTCGGTGAAACCGTTCTCCCGCGCCCATCGGCGATTGCCGTCACACATCACCGCGACGTGCCGGGGATGCTGCTTGCCGGCCAGCTGCCTGGACAGCCGGGCCTCGTAGATGCGATACGGCAGACCCCGCACCTGACTCGGAAGTTCCACGCGGGCAACCCTACGCCTCGGCGACACGAACGCGGCATCGACCGCGATACGCCGGTACAGTGGCCAGGAGCACGCAAGTTACGGTTGCGTAGGTTACTGGCGGGTTCAACTACCTCGTCTCCACTCGGTCCGGCGTTGGGCCGCGGAAAGACTGCTCCGGCTGTTCCCTTAGGAGGTACTCGTGTCCGAATCGGTCGGCGCCGCCGATGCGGCAACGGTCACACCAGCCCCAGCCCCAGCCCCAGCCCCAGCCACGGCGGGCGAAGCACTCGCCGGGGCGCTGGTCAAACCGCGCATGCGGGGCTGGATCCACACCTGGGCCGTCGGCGTCGCGGCGATCGCGGCCGTCGTGCTGATCGCCACCGCCGGCACGGTCTCGGCGACCGCGGGATGGTCGACGCTGATCTATGGGCTCACCGTGTGCGGGCTGTTCGGCGTCAGCGCGGTCTACCACCGGGTGACCTGGCCGACCGCCCGCGCTCGCATCCGGATGAAGCGAGCGGACCACTCGATGATCTTCCTGTTCATCGCGGGCAGCTACACCCCCTTCGCCCTGCTCGGCCTGCCCGGACGAACCGGGCAGACGCTGCTGGTCGTGGTCTGGGCGGGCGCGCTGGCCGGAGTGGCGCTCAAACTGCTGTGGCCCGGCGCTCCCCGCTGGGTCGGCGTTCCGCTCTATCTGTTGCTGGGCTGGGCCATCGTGCCGGTGGCCGGACAACTGAACGGCCAGATCGGCATCGCACCGCTGATTTTGTTGCTGATCGGCGGCCTGTTCTACAGCGGCGGCGCGATCCTCTACGCCACGAAATGGCCGAACCCGTGGCCGGGGGTTTTCGGGCACCACGAGTTCTTCCACGCGGCCACGGTGCTCGCGGCGTTGACCCACTACGCGGCGGTCTGGCTCGTCGTCCTGCGCTGAGCGCATAGAGTCGACCCGGAGGGCGGACGAGAGGGCGGCGCAGGCGATGGAACGGTCATCGAGATCGCGAGCCCTATGATCGCGAAGCTCGTCGTCTGGGCGCTCAAAGCGCGGGGTGGCCTGGCCGCTCTGGTCACCACGGCGAATCTCAGCGGCCTCGCGGTGATCGTCACCCAGCTGTGGCTGAACGGGTTCCTCGGCAGGCTGGGCACGGATTGGCTACGGGCACTGGCCTTCGTCGGCATCTATCCGGCGGCGGGATTCCTGGCGGGCATCGTCCTGGCGGTGCGCGACCGCAAGGTGTACTTCGGCTGGCTCGACGCCGGGCGCAAGCCCACGGAGGTGGAGGCGCGGCGCTTGCTGCACCTACCCGTCGCGATCAGCATGCGCGCGATCGCGCTGTGGATTCCGGGGGTGATCGTGGCGACCGCGGTCTTCGCGCGGCTGAGCCCGGACAACGACCCCGGCGTGACGGCGTCGCTGTTCACGATCGGCGCCTTCGAGTCGGCGGCGGTCACCTTCCTGATCGTGGACCGGTTGATCCGGCCGACGATCCCGGTGGTCGCCCGGGTGCTCGGCTGGACCATGCACTGGAGTTCCTCTGTGCTGGTGCGGGTCGTGCTGACCTGGGCGGTGGCGGCCGCGCTTCCGCTGCTCATGCTGATCGTCGTGCTGGCCGACCCGGTAGCGGCCGCGCCCGACCGGGTCCGCACCGCCATCTACCTGTCCGCGGTCGGCATCGGAGTGGGTGCGCTGGCCACGGCGTTCCTCGCCCGCGCGGTCGCCGCGCCGATGCGCGTCCTGCGTCGCGCGCTGGACCGCATCGCGCAAGGCGATCTCGGCGTCCGGGTGCCGATCGGCAGCACCAGTGAGATCGGCCGGTTGGAGCATTCGGTCAACGAACTGGCGGCGAACCTGCGCGAGCGCGAGCGGATGCGTGAGGTGTTCGGCAGGCACGTCGGGGCCGAGGTGGCCGAGCGCGCGCTGGCTCGCGGGGCGGATCTCACCGGCGACGTGCGTGAGGTGTCGGCGCTGTTCGTCGACGTGACCGGGTCGGTGGAGCTGTCCACCGGGTTGCCGCCGCAGGAGTTCGTGGCCAAGCTCAATCGGTTGCTCGCGATCGTCGTCGCGGCGACCGAGGAGAACAACGGACTGGTCAACAAGTTCGAGGGCGACGCGGCACTGTGCGTCTTCGGAGCGCCGATCGCGTTGGGCGACAACGCGACTCCGGCACTGCGGGCGGCGCGCCGCATCCGGGACGAGGTGCTCGCCACCGGAGAACTCGACATCGGGATCGGCGTCGCGCGCGGCGGGGTCTTCGCGGGCGACGTCGGCTCCGACACCCGCCTGGAATTCACGGTGATCGGCGACGCCGTCAACGAGGCCGCCCGCCTCACCACGGCGGCCAAGGAGGTGCCGCGGCGAATCCTGGTGAGCCAAGCGGTGATCGAAGCCGCTACGGAACACGAGCGCGCCAAGTGGACGTTCTACGACACCATCGTGCTACGCGGCATGAAGGACCCCACGTTCTGCTGGACCGACATCGACTCCTCCGGCGCCCGGCCCGAACGCATCGAAACCCGCACCGATCAGCTGGACGGCCACGACCTGCCCGCCGACACCAACCCGGTCATCGAAATCCACACCGCCGCAGAGCCGCCCCGTGGCACCGAGTTGCCGGACGCCGAGTTCGACGCCCCGCCTCGGCGCTAGTCCACTCAGCTGGGTGAACAGCGAAGCACCCTCGGCACGGCGGTTCAGCGGCCGTCTCGATGGCGACATGACCGAACGCGCGTGCACCGACCGCATCGGGCCCGCTCGGTTGCGTTCGGCGGCACGAACGTCGTCGTGCGCCCACCTGGCATCGTGTCGCGTGGTCTCGGCCGTCTCACAGCCGCGTGATCGAGCGCCTCAGCTCCGATCGTTGTCTCCTTCCCGCACCCACCGGGCCGCCGGTGCACCGCCCGGGCCGCAAGGGCCGACCACACTCCCGGCTACGCCCTCCGTCGACGAAGCGTCCGACTCGAACCGTCTATCGCCAACCGGCCGATGGTGGCCGGAGGTGCTGTCGTCAGTTTCGCCGAAGCGCCATCAGGAGCTCGTCGGGCGTGGAGACCGGGAGGTCGCAGACGGAGCCGCGGCAGACGTACGCGGCCGCGGCGTTGCGGACCAAGGGCCGATCGGCCAGCAGCGGGACGGCGTTCGGGGCCCCGGCAAGGACGACGGAGCCGCCGGGGGCGGCCGCACGGGCCGCGGCGAGCAACTCGGTGGGCTGGGCCGCCGATTCGGCGGCGATGGCGACCTGCAGCGGGCCGCGCAAGGCCGCCTCGGCGACGGTGAGCCACTGGCCCGCCGAGCGCGGCGCGCGTGCCAGCACAATCGCGCCGCGCTCGAGGGTGCGGTCGGCCAGTTCCCGGTAGCGGGCGGCGCCTTCCGGGTCGCTCGCGGCCGCGGCGGTGAGCAGCGCTTCGGCCAGCGCGGAGGCGCCTGCGGGGGTGGCTCCGTCGATCGGGTCGCGGGGGCGGGCGACGAGGGTTTCGGCGTCGTCGGCGGTGTCGAACCAGCCGCCCGGCTGATCGGGGTCGGCGAAGTGTTCGATCGCGGTATCCAGCAGGCGTTGGGCGTCGTCCAGCCAGCCGAGGTCGCCGGTGGCCTGGTGCAGCGCTAGCAGGCCGGTGACCAGCCAGGCGTGGTCCTCCAGGATGGCGGGCGCCGCGCCGACGACGCCGCCGAGCGATGCACGTCGCAGCCGACCGTCCACCACGTGCTCGGCCAGCAGGAATCGCGCGCATCGGACGGCGGCGGCGGTCCACTCCGGTTCGTCCAGCGCGCCCGCGGCCTCGGCGAGCGCGGTGATCGCCATACCGTTCCATGCGGTGACCACTTTGTCGTCGCGTTCGGGTTGTGGGCGTCGATCGCGGGCGGCGACCAACGCGGCACGGACGTGTTCCAGCCGCGCGTGGTCCTCCGCCGTGGCGGGTTCGGCGTACCTGGTCAGCACCGAGGTGCACTGTTCGAAGTTTCCGGCGGTGGTGACGCCGAAGAACTCGGCCGCCCACGCCCCGTCGATCGGACCGAGCACGCCGGCCAGCTCGGCGGGCGTCCACACGTACGTCGCGCCTTCGACACCGGGCTTACCGGGCTCCAAGTGCGTGTCGGCGTCCAGCGCCGAGGCGAAACCGCCCTGCGGGGTCCCGAGGTCATCGAGGAGAAACCGCACGATTTCCCGGGTGACCCGGTGCGACAACGATTCCGGAAGCTCGGACCTGCTGCGGCGGGCGAGGTGCGCGTAGGCGCGTAACAGCTGCGCGTTGTCGTAGAGCATTTTCTCGAAGTGCGGCACCACCCATGCCGCGTCGACCGAATACCGCGCGAACCCGCCGCGCAGCTGGTCGTAGATGCCGCCGCGCGCCATGGCCTCGGCGGTGCGGGCGACCACCTGGAACACCGCCGGGTCACCGGTCCGCTCCCAGTGCCGCAACAGTCCCTCGAGCAGCGCCGAGGGCGGGAATTTGGGAGCGCCGCCGAATCCGCCGTGCTCGGCGTCCTCGTCGCGCAGCACGGCGGCGACGGCATGGGCGAGCAGCTCCGGGGTGATCGTCAGGTCCGCGTCGGGCAGTCCCGCCGCCTGGTCGCGCAGCGCAGCAGCCACCTGCGCGGAGGCCTGATTCACTTCGTCGCGCCTGGTGCGCCAGGTCTCCGTGACCGCCGTGAGCAGCTGGGTGAAGGACGGCATGCCGCCGCTCGGGAGCTTCGGGTAGTAGGTGCCGCAGTAGAACGGTTCGCCGTCCGGCGTCAGGAAACAGGTCATCGGCCAGCCGCCTTGCCCTGTCATCGCGACCGTCGCATTCATGTAGACCGCGTCCAGGTCTGGTCGCTCCTCCCGGTCCACCTTCACACAGACGAAGTTCTCGTTCATCTGATCGGCGGTGGCCTGGTCCTCGAACGACTCGTGCGCCATCACGTGGCACCAGTGACAGGACGCGTACCCCACCGACAGCAGAACGGGCACGTCCCGCTCCCGCGCTTCGGCCAGTGCCTCCGCATCCCACTCCCGCCAGTGCACCGGGTTGTCCGCATGCTGCCGCAGGTACGGGGACGTCGCCTCTCCGAGCCGGTTCATGGCTCCACCGTACGACCCTTCCCGCCGCCGTGTGGGTACGTCGTCCTTGACTCTCCCGCGGCGGGAGACGACACGGTCGAGGAATGAAAATCGATCTGGCCCGAACCGATGGCCACTACTACGGAGCGAGCACGCGACCTGTGGTCCGGACATTCAGCGCATACGACTACGTGACGGTCGAAGGAATCGGGGACCCTGACGGCCCGGTCTACGCGGCGGCGGTGCAAACGCTCTACCGGGCCGCGTACGGCGCGAAGAAGGCGGTGAAAGCCGCAGGGCAGGACTTCGTCGTGCCCAAACTCGAGGGCCTGTGGTGGGTCGATTCCGACGCTCCGCCACTGACGGTGCCACGCGACCAATGGCACTGGAAACTGCTGATTCGCATGCCGGAAGTGGTGACCGCCGACATGGTGACCGGCGCGTCCTTCGAACGACTCACCGAGGGCGAGGCGATCCAGGTCCTGCACCTGGGCCCGTACGCGACCGAGCCCGAGACCCTGGCTCGCATGGACGCCCTCATGGCGGTCGAGGGATGGGCGCACCACGGCCGCCACCACGAGATCTACTTGTCCGACCCGCGCCGGACACCGGACGAGAGGACGAAAACCATTCTGCGTCAACCGGTTCGCCGCACGCTCACATCTCAGTAAGGAGCCGGCGCGCTCGGCTCGGCACGCCACGGCCCCGACGGGCCGGGGCCGAACGTCAGAGCCAGGTCGAGCAGATGCCGGTCCCACGAGCGGACCGCGAGGTCGGCCAGAACGCCGGAAACCGTGATGGTGTCGCGCCTGGCCGGCGCGGCAAGCGTCTGGTTGTCGCCGTGCTGGGGCTGCTCGCTCCAGACGGGTACGCCGAACGGGACCGGACTCGTCTCCAGCAACGACATCCACGTCCCGTCGGGCGCGCGCGTCACCGCCGTGAGCGCGTACGGCGCGAAAGGCACCTGCCAGCCGCCGGTCTCGAGCACCATGACTTCGCCGCGCTCGGTCGCCGCGAGCGCCATCTCCCCGAACCAGCGGGCGAAGGCGCTTCGCGCGTCCTCGCTCACCGCTGCTTTCGCGGTGGACTCGTCCACTCGGGTCAGCTCGACCGCGTCACCGGATACGCCACCTTGCGGGTCGCGGAAGCGGGCCGCCAAGAACAAGGTGCCGAACCTGCCGGTCGGATGCAGGTGCAACATACCCGCCTCCCGGAAACGTCTCTCTCCCACCGGCGTTCGCGCTATCCGGCCGATACCGGCACACCCGCGCACGATCTCCGGCTGGTGCACGCGCCAGTACGAAACCCCTTCGCCGTCCCGCCACAACGGCATGTGCTCGCCGATCATCGGCCCGAGCATCGTCGTTTCCATAACATCCCCAGGCGAGACCGCCGCCCCCACGTTCGTCATGCCGACGATGCTATCGGCAACAGAGACGCCGCCCGGAACAGCTACCGGCCGAGCCGGTGCTCTTCGGCGTCCGTACATCTGCGTCGGCCGTCATCGGCGCAGAAGGCCACCGCCACCATCGGCCATACGCCGCCCGGTTTTCGGTTCCATAGCAAACTGAGCTGCGCCGGTGGCATAGGACCGATTGCAGTTCTACCCGAACCGGGTGCGCAGGCAACGGATACTTCCGATACACGCGATCGGTTGCGGGTTCGAGCCGGATCGTTTCGATCCTGTGGCTCAATTGGTAGAGCAGTCCACGGCAGGGTTTCCGGATCCACAGGGCTCGGTTAGCTCGAGCCGGTATACCCGTCGCCGCCCAGAACTCGGGCGCTCGAACTTCGCGCGGGAAGCGGCTGGGCATATCGTCTGCTTTCCGCGGAACTGCCTGCCGGAATGACTCGTCGAAAATCTTCGGCACAGTTGAAGGTTTCGACACACCCGCCGAAAACGACGGACTACGTGCGCGCCAGTACCTCGCGTCCGACGTACGCCAACAGTCTGCGGTGTGCCGGTTCGTCGTCGGCGACCAGCACCTCGGGACCGAAAATGCCGGGTGCGCGGAAGGAATCGATGCCACCCGCGGCCTGCATGGTGGCGAGCAATTCGCCACACAACCCGTCGTCGGCCAGATCCGGCCGATCTATGGCCACCGCGATATCCACCCCGTGCACCAGAATCTCGGTGAGATGCACCAGCGCGGCCGCGGGGCCGGGCAGTTCACCGAGCGAGATGCCCACCGTGCCGTCCAGCGCATCGGGCCGGTGCCAGGCCGCGCGGTCCACCTCGGCCGCCGCGGCGTACGCGCCCTGCGGATCACCGCCGAGCCAGTCGGATTCGTGGTCGGCGCCGGTATCCATGCCGCTCAGGGCCGCCGCGAAGATGTGCATACCGCCGACCGTGTGGTTGAGAACGGTGCGGACATCCCAGTCCCGGCACGGCGTCGGCGTCGTCAGATCCGCTCCTCCCACGGCGGCGACGATCGCTCCGGTCGCATCCAGTGCACGGTCGATCTGTCCGATCACGTTGTCCATGAGCTTCCTTCGGTCGAGCGGTTTGGCTGAATTGGTAACACAGGACACCGACAAGCGCGCGGCAATGCGAACTCCACCTTGCGTCGAGATAGTTGCCGACAGTGTGCTTCTCGTGACCGCGAAGGAAAATGCGCGGGCCGGACGGCCCCGCTCCCCTCGGTGGTGCGCCCGGTGCGCAGGCACTTCCACTTCTAATGGACAGGTTGCGGGTTCGAGTCCCGCCCGGATCCCATGGTCCGGTAGCTCAATGGCAGAGCGGTACATTCCGTCGCCGAATTTCATCTCGGGCGCACTACCGCCGAATTCGCGCACCCGCGAAGCGGACCGTCTCGCTCGGGCGAAGATTCGGCGCGTCTCCGGTGCGCAGGCGACGGTTACGTCGGGTTCAATTCCTGTCGAAACCATTTCGGTCGCTCGATACGGCGAGCAGCCCGTCGCCGCTTTTCCTCGGACATTCCGCTCCGAAAAATAGGGTGCCGCAATTTCTTTCGTCTCGGGTGCCGCTCTACACGTGGAACCTGGCCGGATACCGCTACGGGCACGCCCCCAGCGGCACCCCGCACCGGCACGCCTTCGGCGGCCTGACCGACGCGGCGTTGCGGATGACCCGACTGTTGGAGGCGGGACGCGACGCCGACTGGCCGTTCTGAACGGCGGCGGGGCCGAGATCGCCTCCCGACCTCGGCCCATGGGTCCACCGGACCACCGGCACGCGCTCGGCGGCCTGACCGACGCGGAGCTCCGGACCATCCCGCTGCTGGCAGCGGGACGCGACGCCGACTGGCCGTTCTGCTCCGCGGCCTACCCGAACACCGGATAGTTGGCCCGGATGACGCCGTGCGGGTCGCGGGCGCGCTTGATCTCGCGCAGCCGGTTCAGCGTCGCGGCGTCGAAAGCGGCGTCGGCCGTCTCGCCGGGCGTGAGGAAGGTATACGGCTTGTGGCCGCTGATCTGCCCGCTCACCGCGTCGACGATGGCGGTGCGCCGCGCCTCGACCGCATCGCGCAGGTGCGGCAGCCCGAGACCAAGGCAGTAGAGCAGGTACGGCTCCGCGATCGGGCCGCGCGCGCCACCATCGGGCCGGGCCTCGGCCAGGGCGCCGCCCAGGTGCCGGATCTGCACATTGGCCAGCGGGGCGACCGGTTCCTCGATCAGGGTCTTGACCACGGCGTCGCCGAGATCGGTGAGCTGCTCCGCACGGGACAGCGACGGGCTCGGGTCCGTGGGTTCGGCGGTGACCGCGCCGATGTCGGCGGCCCCGAACACGCCGCGCTTGTCGAGAATGAGATCTCCGATGGCGTCCAGCGCGGTCAGCAGCGTCCGTCCACGATCAGGATCACCCAGATACACCGCGTCCACGCCGACCATCGGCGGTGCGTCCGGGATCTGCAAACGCTGGAACCACACCGACAGTTCGTCCGGAGCCGCCGCGGTGATCTCCTGGAATGCGTCGAACACCTCGCGAATCCGCGTTTGCGGCCACAGCATGCGGCCGCCGAACAGCTCCGGCGCGGGATACAGATCGAACTCGAGCGCCGTCACGACGGCGAAGTCGCCGCCACCGCCGCGCAACGCCCAGAACAGGTCCGGATCGTCCTCGGCGCTGACCCGGCGCGCAGCGCCCTCCGCGTCGACGATCTCGAACGCGCGCACCGCGTCGGCGGCCCAGCCGTGCTTGCGGCCGAACCAGCTCATGCCGCCGCCGAGGGTGTAGCCGGTCACGCCGACGACCGGATTGCTGCCCGCGAGCCCGGTCAGCCCGTGCCTGGCCGCGGCCGCCTGCACCCGACCCCACGACACTCCGGCGCCCACGCGCGCCACCCGACGCCGGGGATCGATCTCGATGCCGTCCAAATACCCGGTGCGCAGCAGGATCGCCTCGGGCACGCCACCGGACGCGCCGTGTCCGGTCGGTTGGGTGACCACCGGCACGCCCGCGCGGCCCGCGTACCGGACCACGGCCGCGACGTCACCGGCGTCTCCGGCCCGCACCACGGCGGCCACCGGCTGGTCGACGGTCGTCGTCCAGGGCCGCGCCGCGGTTTCGAAGCCCTCGTCACCGGCCACCAGCACGCGGCCGGGCAGCGTGGCCCGCAGTTCGTCGAATGTCATTGCTCGTCCTGACTCTCAGCGTTCGGAAGCAGACGCGCGCGGGAACCGGGGTGTCGGCTTTCGACGAAAGGCCGTGGTTCGCGCCGCGACTACCTCATTGACGAAAGAGAGCGCGGAAAGGTAACAACGAGCAGGTCAGCGAGGGTTTCGCCGCTCAGCCGGATTCGGCTCGCCCTTCGGGGTCGGCGCCCTTCGATTCCTCGGCACGGCGGGTGATGCCGTGCTCGGTGCCCTCGTCGGCCTCCTGGTCCGGTTCCGGGTGCTCGGGCTCGAAGGTCGCAGGCAGGCCCTTGATGTGCCGGTTCATCGACCGGACCAGCAGGAAGGTGCCCGCGAGCAGAATCAGGATGATGACCAGGCCGAGCGGCGACGCCTTGCCGAACTCGGGGCCGGTCGGCGTTCCGGGTGTCTGGGCGAGCAGGACGAACGTCACGACCGCTCGTCCTCGATGCCCGCGAACAGGTCGGTCTCCGGCAGCTCGGTGCGCACGCGGGTCTTGGCCAGCTCGAACTCCTCGGTCGGCCACAACCGCTGCTGCATCTCCATCGGAATGGCGAAGAACGCGCCGTTCGGATCGATCTGCGTCGCGTGCGCGCGCAAGGCGTCGTCGCGCTGCGGGAAGTACTTGGCGCAGTCGATCTGGGTGGTGATCCTGGCGAACATGTCACCGCGCTCGGCGGCGTACTTGCGCATCCGGTCCAGCCACTCCTGCAGCGGAAACGGTTCGCCGAGGCGCTCGTACTCCGCGGCGAAGATCTCCATCCGCTTCATGCTGAAGCCGTGGTCGTAGTACAGCTTGAGCGGCGTCCACGGCTCGCCCGCGCCGGGAAAGCGCTCGGGGTCGCCCGCCGCCTCGAACGCCGCCATCGACACCTCGTGGCAGCGGATGTGGTCGGGGTGCGGGTAGCCGCCGGTCTCGTCGTAGGTGGTCATCACGTGCGGCTTGAACTCGCGCACCACGCGCACCAAGGCCTCGGTGGCCTCCTCCAGCGGAACCAGCGCGAAGCTGCCCTCGGGCAGCGGCGGCAGGGGGTCGCCCTCGGGCAGGCCCGAGTCGACGAAACCGAGCCAGTGCTGGCGCACGCCGAGCGCACGGGCCGCGGCGGCCATCTCCTCACGGCGGATCTCGTGGATCCGCTCCAGGACGCCGGGCGTGTCCATGGCCGGGTTCAGGATGCTTCCACGCTCTCCGCCGGTCAGCGTCACGACGAGGACGTCGTGTCCTTCGTCGGCGTAACGGGCGGTCGTCGCGGCACCCTTGCTGGATTCGTCGTCTGGGTGGGCGTGCACCGCCATGAGGCGAAGGCCACTCACGTCTCGTTCTCCGTCGCTCTCGGTCGCGGGTGTCGGGGCTTCGTTACCTATAGTTCCATTCGACCCACATTTGTTCCGACGTACCCCCCGGGAGCGACCACGATGAGCCAGTCCGCGCCGGAGAGCGGCGGCGACGCGAAGGCGGCGTCTCCCGGCGGACCCCCGCCCGACCGCTACGGCACCGGGCCACGCAAGCCGCGCCGCTGGATCGTGCCGGTGCTCGGCGTGCTGGTGGTGCTCGCCGGACTCGGCGTGGCCTACCTGGGCTATCAGAAGTACGGGCCGGAGGACATCGAGGCCGAGCAGCTCGGCTACGTCGTCGTCGACGACTCGACCATGACCATCCACCTCAAGGTCACCCGGGCCGACCCGCAGCAGCCGGTGGTGTGTTTCGTCCGCGCGATGGCTCGCGACGGCTCCGAACTCGGCCGCAGGGAAGTGCTGATCGAGCCGTCGAGCAGCGGGACGGTCGAGTTGACCACCGTCGTGCGCTCGTCCGCGCGTCCCGTGTCGGGCAGCGTGTACGCGTGCAGCGATCGGGTACCCAGCTATCTGCGAGTTGGCTGATTTCCGCGCATAAACCGGCGATTTGCCCGCGAAATTAACTCCGACCTGCACATTTGTGAATCATGCTAAAATGGCGTGATACACGGTTCCGGAGCTCGGAGCCGTGTTTGCTGCATTGGCGGCCAGCGCTGAGGGTTCGGGCTTGCGATTTCGCCCGTGACCGGGGCCTGTCGGGGTTCGATGAACTTCCCAGGATCGCTCTAGCCGTCGACTGGCGCGTGCCCGCTTCCGGGTGGGCACACGCCGGTGCTCAGGGAATCCCGGCCTGCCGGGAACAACTACTAGGGAGTGATCGAGATGACTGAGACGCAAGTGACCTGGCTGACCCCGGAGTCGCACGACAGGCTCAAGAGCGAACTCGACGCGCTCATCGCCAATCGTCCGGTCATCGCCGCCGAGATCAACGAACGCCGGGAAGAGGGCGACCTCAAGGAGAACGGCGGGTACCACGCCGCGCGCGAGGAGCAGGGTCAGCAGGAGGCGCGCATTCGCCAGCTGCAAGAGCTGCTGAACAACGCCAAGGTCGGCGTCGCACCGACCAAGTCCGGCGTGGCGCTTCCCGGGTCGGTCGTCAAGGTCTACTACGACGGCGACGAGACGGACACCGAAACCTTCCTGATCGCCACCCGCGAGGAGGGTCTCCGCGATTCCAAGCTGGAGACGTACTCGCCGAACTCGCCCCTCGGCGGCGCGCTCATCGACGCCAAGGTGGGCGAGACCAGGGAATACACGCTGCCCAATGGGAACACGATGAAGGTCACCCTGCTCAGCGCCGAGCCCTACCACAGCTGACGCTCTCGGTCGCGCCGCCACGGCAGGCCGATACCCCCGCGGACACGAGCGGCCGCGCCCGATCATCGGGTGCGGCCGCTTCCTCATGTCCGTGAACCTAGCTCAATGCCTGCTCGATGTCCGCAAGCAGGTCGCTGACATCCTCGATGCCGACCGAAAGCCGCACCAAGTCCGCGGGCACCTCCAGCTCGGAACCTTCGGTGGAGGCGTGCGTCATCGCGGCCGGATGCTCGATCAGCGACTCGACACCGCCCAGGGACTCGGCGAGGGTGAAGACCTCGGTCCGCGCGCAGAACTTCCGCGCGGCTTCGACGTCACCATTGAGGCGCACCGAGATCATCCCGCCGAAGCGCCGCATCTGCTTCGCCGCGACGGCATGGCCCGGGTGCTCCGGCAGGCCGGGGTAGATCACATGCGAGATCGACGGGTGCCCGGACAGGAACTCCGCGATGGTCTCGGCGTTGTCGCAGTGCCGATCCATCCGCAGGGCGAGGGTCTTGGTGCCGCGCAGCGTGAGGAACGCGTCGAACGGGCCGGGCACCGCGCCCGCACCGTTCTGCAGGAACGCGAACGCCGCGTCGAGTTCCGGATCGTCGGTGATCAGCGCGCCGCCGATGACGTCGGAGTGGCCGCCGAGGTACTTGGTGGTGGAGTGCACCACGATGTCGGCGCCGAGCAGCAGCGGCTGCTGCAGGTAGGGCGTCGCGAAGGTGTTGTCGACGACCAGTTTCGCGCCCGCCGCGTGCGCGACGTCGGCCAGCGCGGGGATGTCGCCGATGCTCAGCAGCGGGTTGGTCGGGGTTTCGATCCACACCAGCTTGGTGTTCGGCCGGATCGCGGCGCGCATCTCGTCCACGTTGAACACGTGCGCGGGCGAGTGCTCGATCCCCCACTGGCTGAAGACCTTGTCGATCAGCCGGAAGGTGCCGCCGTAGGCGTCGTCGGGGATCACGATGTGATCACCCGGACGCAACGTGGCCCGCAGCGCACAGTCGGTCGCGGCCATGCCGGACGCGAACGCCCGGCCGTAGCGGCCCGATTCCAGCGCGGCGAGGTTCGCTTCCAGTACCGACCGCGTCGGGTTGCCGGTGCGGGCGTATTCGAAACCGCCGCGCAACCCGCCCACGCCGTCCTGGGCGAACGTCGAACTCGCGTAGATGGGCACATTCACCGCGCCGGTCTGCGGATCGGGTTCATACCCGGCGTGCACGGCCCGTGTGGAGAATCCCAGCTCGCTCATGGGGCTCAGCCTAATCGGGGCGATTCCCGGGCAACTTCCCGGTGTAGGCATATCGCCGCTGCGTACGCAGGCGAAACGGACGAATCCGCACAACGGCGTTGGCATAGCGGGACAGCGCCCCTCGATACGATCGAATTACACCGACGTCACCACCAGCACGGAAATCTTGCACCGAAGCAGGGGCGTGAGTTCGGTCTCACTATTTCGCCGCCCCTTTAGGCTGAGTCCATGGTCACTGTGGAAGAACTGTTCGCCACCGACACGCTGCTGTCCGACGACGAGCGCGAGATCCGGGACACCGTCGCGAGCTTCGCGACGCAGCGACTGCGCCCGCACGTCGCGGAGTGGTTCGAGGCGGGCACCTTCCCGGCCCGCGAGCTCGCCCCTGAGCTGGGCGCGCTGGGACTGCTCGGCATGCATCTGGAGGGGTACGGCTGCGCGGGCATGTCGGCCACCACCTACGGTCTGGCCTGCCAGGAGCTGGAGGCGGTGGACTCCGGCATCCGCAGCATGGTCTCGGTCCAGGGGTCGCTGGCGATGACCGCCATCCACAAATTCGGCTCCGAGGAACAGAAACAGCAGTGGCTGCCGGAGCTGGCCGCCGGCCGCGCGCTCGGCTGTTTCGGGTTGACCGAGCCGGACTTCGGTTCGAATCCGGGCGGCATGCGCACCCGGGCGAAGCGCGACGGCTCCGATTGGGTGCTGAGCGGCTCGAAGATGTGGATCACCAACGGCTCGGTGAGCGATGTCGCGGTGGTCTGGGCGCAGACCGAGGACGAAGGCAGGCAGGTGATCCGCGGATTCCTGGTCCCGGCCGGGACGCCCGGGTTCACGACGCGGGAGATGCACCGCAAGCTGTCGCTGCGCGCGTCGGTCACCGCGGAACTGGACCTGGACGAGGTTCGCCTGCCCGCGGACGCGGTGCTGCCGGGGTCGAGGGGACTGGCCGCGCCGCTGGCCTGCCTGAGCGAGGCGCGCTTCGGCATCGTCTTCGGCGCGCTCGGCGCGGCGCGCGAGTGCCTGGCGGCCACCATCGAGTACGCCAGGACCCGCGAGGTGTTCGACAAGCCGCTGGCCGCCTACCAGCTCACCCAGGCCAAGCTGGCCGACATGGCGCTGGAGTTCGGCAAGGGCCAGCTGCTCGCGCTGCACATCGGACGGCTGAAGGACCGCGGCGCGGTCACGCCGGAGCAGGTGAGCGCGGGCAAGCTGAACAGCACGCGCGAGGCCATCGCGATCGCCCGCGAGTGCCGAACCATCTTGGGCGCCAACGGCATCACGCTCGACTACCCGGTCTTGCGCCATGCGAACAATCTGGAGTCGGTGCTCACCTACGAGGGCACCGCGGAGGTACACCAGCTCGTGCTGGGCCGGGCGTTGACCGACGCGAACGCTTTCCGCTGACGAGCCGTTCGGCGGCGGAGCCGCGTAGCGACCGCGCGCTCCGCTGACCCGCCCCGTCCCGGCGTGATGCCGCCGGGCGTGGTGCGGAACGCGGCGAAAAGGGTGCGGATGGATTGCGGGATGCCGTTCGCCGACGGCATCCGAGCGAATCCGCCCTTTCCGCGCCGGACCACCGTTCTGTAGCCGATCGGACGCCGACTCGGTCGCGACGCGGATCACGATCTCCGAGAACGGATTCGGGTCTGCGCGAGCCGCGCACGGACACTACTGTCGGTGCATGTCGTCGATCCGCGCCGCCGAGATTTTCGCGGCACTGTCGCTGACCACCGATCTCGCCGCCGGTATGCCGTTCGAGAAGGGGCTGGCCACCTGCCTGGTCGCCACCGACCTGGCCGCGCGGATCGGGCTGCCGGAAGCCGATCGCCGCGCGGTCTTCCATGCCGCCCTGCTCGGCGATCTCGGATGTACCGGCCGCGCCTCGGAGAACGCGCAGGCGTATGCCGACGACATCGCCTTCCAACGCGCCTGCCACGTGCTGGATCCGGGCGATTCCGCCGTCTTCACCGAGCAACTGCGCCGATTCGGCGGCTGGGCGCCCGCCGCCCAATCGGCGCTGCGCAATCGGTTCGTCGCCCGGTTGCGGTCCGGCGCCACGCAGGCGCTGCGCTCGTCGAGCGAGGTCGTCGAGGCGCTCGGATCGCACCTGGGTCTGCCGGATGCCTCGGTCCGCGCCCTGACCGAGGTGGAGGAACGCTGGGACGGACTGGGTGCGCCGAACCGGCTGCGCGGGGAATCCATTTCGATCGCGGGCCGCGTTCTGCACGTGGCCGAACAGGCGGTGCTCGCGCTGGACGCGGTCGGCGATGAACTCGCGACCGTCTCGGGCCACGGCAACGCGCATCCGGCCGCCCCGCACGACAGAACACGCTCCGCTCTGGGCACTGTGGCGAGACGGCAGGGCGTCGTTCTCGACGAGTTGCGGCGCCGGGCCGGCGGCCATCTCGACCCCGACCTGGTGGCCGTCTGCGATGCCGATGCCATCCGCGCGGTGCTCGACGTTCCCGACCTGCTGGCCGCCGTCCTCGCCGCGGAACCGGGGACGCGGTCTTCGATTCCGTCCGCCGAACTCGACCGGCCCGGTCTGGCGCTGGCCATGATCGTCGACTTGAAAGGCCGTTATCTGCTGGGGCATTCGGCGCACGTGGCCGGGCTCGCCGATGCCGCGGCCGTCCGGATGGGCGTGCCCGCCGACGAAAGAGCGGCACTGCGCGCCGCCGCCCTGCTGCACGATCTCGGCCGGGTCGCGGTGTCGAGCGCGGTCTGGGACCGTCGCGGCCCGCTGGGACCCTGGGACTGGAAACGCGTTCGGCTGCAGAGTCTTCGGACCGAGCGCATCCTGCGCCGCTGCCCCGGGCTGGCGGCGCTGGCCGATCTCGCGGCGGGTCACCACGAACGACTCGACGGCAGCGGCTACCCGCGGGGCAAGCGCGACCTTCCACCCGGTGCTCGATTGCTCGCGGCCGCCGATGTTTTCGCGGCCTGCACCGAAGCGCGGCCCTATCGCCCCGCCGCCCGGCCCGAGGAAGCCACCGCCCAACTGGCGGCAGAGGTCGCGGCGGGCCGACTGGACGGCGATGCCTGTGCCGCCGTCGTCCGTGCCGCCGCGGACGACACCACCATCCCCGCTGTCCACGGCCTGTCCGAGGCCGAGACCGACATCCTCCGGCTGAGGGCCCGCGGCCGCTGCGGCCGGGAGATCGCCGCGGAACTGCTGTTGCCCGAGCGCGCCGTCACCCACCATCTGGCCGAAATCCGCTCCAAGACCGGCCGCCACACCCGGGCGGGCGCGGCCGTCTTCGCGATGACCCACCAGATCCTCCCCGGCTGACTCGCTCGCGCACGGATACGTCCGCGCACCCGCGACGACCTGTGCTGAGCTGCGCCGGGCCCGCGAAACCGCACCTCACAGGCGTGTGCGGGCGGAAGCTAGCGCATTGTTACGTCTTGTCATTCAAGTGCCATGTGGGTGTCACCGGTAGGCCAGCGAAAGCGCGCATCCTTTAGAGGGACCCGGCATTGGGGCGATGCCTCCACCACCACACCATCGGAGGTGCACGATGCACAGCTTGTCGATCGACCGCGGCGTACGGCGGTCCGTTCCGAATGCACTGGGAGCCTGCCATGTTCGTGCGTGACCATCTGCCACGACGCTCGCACGGCGTCGTACGGCCGCTGCCGGATCAGCGCGAACTGGTCGCCGCCTTCGGCGGGCACCCGAGCGAGTCGGGCGAAGACCACCCCCTGGTCGGCTGGGCCAGGACGCTGGCAGCGCTGCACCGGCAGCGCCACTCCGATCCGCTGGCCGCCGCTGGAATAGATTGCCGCCGCGCCGAACTGGTGGCCACGATCGATGCGTGGGTGGTCGACCGACTGCCCCGAAGGCGTGCGACCGACCATTTGCGCAGCGAATCCATCGGCGCCACGGTCGACCGCATGGCCGCCGCCCACGTCCACGCCAGCCATCTGCTGCACACCGCCGAGAAAGTGTCCGACACCCGGGTGCACGCGGCCTGGTACCGACTGGCGCTGCTGGCCGACGAATGGACCGACCTGATCACCGGCGGCGTCCGCGAAACGGTCCGCGGCAGGAGACCGGCATAGGCGTTCGGCCGGAAGCCGCCGTGACTCGGCTTCCGGGTTCGCCGCTCGCCGTGGTCTCGTCTACTTCCCGATGTTGCCCGTGCTGAGGAAACCGAGCAGGTCGTGGCGGGTGATCACGCCGACGGGCTTGCCGTCCTCGACGACCATCAGCGCGTCGGTGTCGGAGAGCGCCTTCGTCGCGGCGGAGATGGGCTCGCCCGAACCGATCAGCGGGAACGAGGGGCTCATGTGCTGGGCCACCGAATCGGTCAGGTTGGCCCGGCCCTCGAAGACCGCCGACAGCAGGTCGCGCTCGGACACGCTGCCCGCGACCTCGCCCGCCATGACCGGCGGCTCGGCGCCGACCACGGGCATCTGGGAGACGCCGTACTCGCGCAGGATCTCGATCGCGTCGCGCAGCGTCTCCGACGGGTGGGTGTGCACCAGGTCCGGCAGCTCGCCGGACTTGCCGCGCAAGACGTCGCCCACGAGCGGTTCGGCCGTGCCGTCCAGCCGTTCACGCAGGAACCCGTAGGAACTCATCCACTCGTCGTTGAAGATCTTCGACAGGTAGCCGCGTCCACCGTCGGGCAGCAGCACCACGACCACCGCGTCCGGGTCGCGCCGCGCCACCTCGACGGCCGCGACGACCGCCATGCCGCAGGAACCGCCGACCAGCAAGCCTTCCTCGCGGGCGAGCCTACGGGTCATCTCGAAGGAATCCGCGTCGGAGACCGCGATGATCTCGTCCGGCACGGCGGGGTCGTAGGCCGACGGCCAGAAGTCCTCGCCGACGCCCTCGACCAGGTACGGCCGCCCGGTGCCGCCCGAGTACACCGAACCCTCCGGGTCGGCGCCGATGATCCGCACCTTCCCGCCGGAGACCTCCTTGAGGTAGCGGCCGGTGCCGGTGATGGTGCCGCCGGTGCCGACACCCGCCACGAAGTGGGTGACCTTGCCGTCGGTGTCGCGCCAGATCTCCGGGCCGGTCGTCTCGTAGTGGCTTTCCGGGCCGCCCGGGTTGGAGTACTGGTCGGGCTTCCACGCGCCGTCGATCTCACGAACCAGGCGGTCGGAGACGCTGTAGTAGCTGTTCGGGTGGTCCGGCGGCACGGCGGTCGGGCAGACCACGACGTCGGCGCCGTAAGCCCGCAGCACGTTGCGCTTGTCCTCGCTGACCTTGTCCGGGCAGACGAACACGCACTTGTAGCCGCGCTGCTGCGCGACCAGGGCGAGGCCGACGCCGGTGTTGCCGGACGTGGGCTCGACGATGGTGCCGCCGGGCCGCAGCTTCCCGGACCGCTCGGCGGCGTCGATCATCTTCACCGCGATCCGGTCCTTGGAGCTGCCGCCCGGGTTCAAGTATTCGATCTTGGCAGCGACCAGCCCCGCGTTCGGTCCCACGACCGAGTTCAACCGGACCAGCGGCGTGTTGCCGATGAGATCCACGACATGATCCGCGATGCGCATGGCCCCCATAGTTGCAGACGCACTAACTGTGAGTTCGCGCACGCCGTGTGCAGCGGCCGCGGACTACCGGCGAACCGGCGCCCGCGGCCTTAGGATCGCTGCCATGAGGCAGCCGAACATCGCCCGCGCCGCAATGCTTCTGGCCGGATCGGCAGTGGCCCTAGTGGTCGGATCCGGCGCTCCAGCGGAGGCGGCCACCGTCGAATTCCCGCAGGTGCCGACGCTCGCGCGCGGCGGCCTGTGCTGGACAAGCATCCGCACCTGGGCCGACACCGGCCCGGAATGGCCCGGGCGCGCCATCCTCAACGTGCGCGCGCTGCCCGTGAACGGCATCGGGCCGGGCTCCTACCCGCTGGCGCCGCTGTGCGAGGTCCGCACCACCGTGGCGTGGCGCAACGTCACCACCGGTGCGACGGGCAGCTACGACAACATCGTGGTCACCGGCATCTACGGCAGCATCCAATACGCGCTGTTCCAGGACACCGGCCCCGGCCTGGTCGAGGTCACCATCTCCACCGACGCGGCGAGCATCCCGGCCCGCGGCAGCTTCGTCGTACCGGGCTGACCTCGGCGGATCGTCGACGCACCCGCGACGCCTGGAAGCCCGCAGCGGCTGCCGGTGCGCCTATGTTCGCCGCTGGTCGACTCGGCGGATTTTCGTAAAATTCCTGGCGTGAGCGCACCTCGGTTTCGCTGGCGCGCGGCCGCGCTGACCGGTGCCGCGGCCGTGCTCGCCGGTTCCGGCGCGGGGACCGCGTGGTGGGCGACCTACCGTCTGCTCATGGCGCAGGCTGGCGTCGCGCGCGGAGTGATCGGCCGGGACACCTCGAAGCCGCCGGAAGCCGACGGCATCTACACCGCGGGCTGCGCGGAGCCCGAGCCGTGGCGTGCGGGCAAGCACGCCGACCTCCATCTGATGATCTTCGGCGACTCCACCGCGGCGGGCCTCGGCTGCGCGGTGGCCGACGAGGTGCCGGGCGTGCGCCTGGCCCGAGGACTCGCCGAGGCGACCGGGCAGCGGATCCGCCTGAGCACCAAGGCGATCTCCGGCGCCACGTCCAAGGGCCTGGCCGGGCAGGTGGACGCGATGTTCGTCGCGGGCCCGCCGCCGGATGCCGCGGTCATTCTCGTCGGCGCCAACGACGTCACCAAGAAGCACTCGATCCGCGCCTCCGCGCGCAGGCTCGCCGCCGCGGTCGCCCGGTTGCGCCGCGCCGACGCGGTGGTGGTGGTCGGCACCTGCCCGAATCTCGGCACTGTGGCGGCCATTCCCCAGCCGCTGCGCACCGTCGTGCAGAACTGGAGCGTGCGGCTGGCCAAGGCGCAGCACGTGGCGACGACGGTCGCGGGCGGGCAACCCGTGCGCATGGGTTACCTGCTCGCCCCCGAGTTCCGCGCCGCGCCGGAGCTGCTGTTCGCCGCCGACGGCTTCCACCCGTCGGCGGCCGGCTACGAACTGGCCGCAGCGCAATTGCTCCCGGCGCTGCTGGAGGCACTGGGCGGGACAGGCGCTTTCGGTCCTCGGCGACGGGACGTAGATTCGGTACGAACCCGTGAGTAACAACTCCGGTTCGCCAGAACCGTCCGACCCAAGGAGTCCTCATGCCTGAGGCCGTCATCGTTTCGACCGCACGCTCCCCGATCGGCCGGGCCCGCAAGGGTTCGCTGGTCGACCTGCGGCCCGACGACCTGACCACGCAGATTGTGCGGGCAGCGCTCGACAAGGTGCCTGCCCTGGACCCCGCCCAGATCGACGACCTGATCCTGGGCTGCGGCTCGCCTGGCGGTGAACAGGGCTTCAACATCGCCCGCGTCGTCGCCGTCCAGCTGGGCTACGACTTCGTGCCGGGCACCACGGTGCACCGCTACTGCGCGTCGTCGCTGCAGACCACCCGCATGGCCTTCCACGCGATCAAGGCGGGCGAAGGCGATGTGTTCATCTCCGCGGGTGTGGAGACCGTGTCGCGCTATGTGAACGGTTCCGCCGACAGCTGGCCCAACACGCAGAACCCGCTGTTCGCCGAAGCGCAGCAGCGCACCGCGAAGACCGCCGAGGGCGGCGCGGGCATCTGGCACGACCCGCGCGAGGACGGCCTGATCCCGGACGTCTACATCGCGATGGGCCAGACCGCCGAGAACGTGGCGACCTCCACCGGCATCACCCGCGAG
Organism: Nocardia sp. NPDC047038; assembly: GCF_040644075.1. Taxonomy (NCBI): domain Bacteria; kingdom Bacillati; phylum Actinomycetota; class Actinomycetes; order Mycobacteriales; family Nocardiaceae; genus Nocardia; species Nocardia sp. NPDC047038. Next base: position 155,705 of record NZ_JBEYVQ010000011.1, read on the forward strand.
GACCAGGACCGCTGGGGCGTACGGTCGCAGAACCGCGCCGAGGAGGCGATCAAGAACGGTTTCTTCGAGCGCGAGATCACCCCGGTGACGCTGCCCGACGGCACCGTGGTCAGCAAGGACGACGGCCCCCGCGCCGGGGTCACCTACGAGGCGGTGTCCGCGCTGAAGCCGGTGTTCCGCCCGGACGGCACCGTCACCGCGGGCAACTGCTGTCCGCTCAACGACGGCGCCGCGGCGCTGGTCATCATGAGCGACACCAAGGCCAAGGAGCTGGGCCTGACGCCGCTGGCGCGGATCGTTTCCACCGGCGTGTCCGGTCTGTCGCCGGAGATCATGGGTCTCGGCCCGATCGAGGCGTGCAAGCGCGCGCTGGCGCTGGCGGGCAAGACCATCGACGACATCGACCTCGTCGAGATCAACGAGGCGTTCGCGGTGCAGGTCCTCGGCTCGGCACGGGAGCTGAAGATCGATGAGGACAAGCTGAACGTCTCCGGCGGCGCGATCGCGCTGGGCCACCCGTTCGGCATGACCGGCGCCAGGATCACCACCACGCTGCTCAACAACCTGCAGACCTACGACAAGCAGTTCGGTCTGGAGACCATGTGCGTCGGCGGCGGCCAGGGCATGGCGATGGTCATCGAGCGTTTGAGCTGACCCGCGGACGAAAGGGCGGTCGCCGGATATCCGGCGACCGCCCTTTCGTCGTATCGGCTAGTCGTTCTGGAAGTAGCTCAGCAGCCGCAGGATCTCCACGTACAACCACACCAGGGTGACGGTGAGGCCGAGTGCGACGCCCCAGGCCGCCCGCTCCGGAGCCTGCGCGCGGATCAGCTGATCGGCGGCGTCGAAGTCGAGCAGGAAGCTGAACGCGGCGATGGCGATGACCACCAGGCTGAACACGATCGCCAGCGGACCGCCGTCGCGCAGGCCGAGGCCGCCGTCGATGAAGAAGCTGGCGACGAGGTTGCCCAGCATCAGGACCAGGATGCCGATCATGGCCCCGACGATGATCCTGGTGAATCGCGGCGTCACGCGGATGGCGCCGGTCTTGTAGACCACGAGCATGCCCGCGAAGACACCGAAGGTGCCAAGCACCGCCTGACCGATCAGCGCGCTACCGCCGACCCCGCCGAACTCGATATTGGTGAACATGAACGACAGGGCGCCGAGGAAAAGGCCCTCCGCGACGGCGTAGGACAACACGATCGCCGGGTTGTCCATCTTGTTCGCGAAGGTCGCGATCAGCACGAGCACCAAGCCGACCAGGCCGCCGCCGATCACGAACAGCGGCGCGAGCGAGGTGTTGGCGTTGGTGAGGCCGTAGGAGACGATCGCGGACAGCGCGAGCACCGCGAGGGTGATGCCCGTCTTCGTCACCACGTCGTCGATGGTCATCGAGCGCGTGGTGGGGGGAGCCTGCTGGTACTGGCCGTACTGCTGTGGGTATTGGCCGTACTGGTTGCCGAACTGGCCGGCGGAGGTCACGCCGGAACCGAAGCTGGCGTATCCACCGCCCTCCTGCCTTGGCAGGTTCCTGAAAACCGGATTGCTCGTGGTACGCATGTGAACGGCGTCCCTTTCTGGAGTCGTTGCCGCTGTTCATCGAGTCGCTTCACTCGATATCCAACTGCCCTGTCCAACGTTTGTCATCCGTCGCGAGTTCCCGGGGAGTCGCACAGAGCCGGACAATTCGGACTCTACCTTTGTCGCGGGTCGTGCAGACCACGCACCGACCGAGTCACGGTGAATTTCCGGTTGCGGCCCATCACTTCGGTCCGGCCCACCATCCGTTCGACTACGGCCCGATAGTTCAAATGCGAGTTGTACACCGTCCACAGCTCTCCACCCGGGCGCAACACCCGCCCGGTCTCGGCGAACATTTTGATGGCCGATCCGGTGTGCACGGCCGCGCCGATATGGAACGGCGGATTGCACAGCACCAGGTCGGCGCTGTTGTCCGCCGCCGAGGACATGGCGTCGTCGCGCACGACGCACACTCGGTCGGCGACCCCGTTCGCCTCGGTGGTGGCCCGCGCCGAGGCGACCGCGGCGGCGGATTGGTCGGTGGCGATCACCTTGATACCCGGCCGCGCCTTGGCCAGCGCGACGGCAAGGATGCCGGTGCCGCAGCCGAGATCGATGGCGTCGCGCGCGTCCGGCTTCATCAGTCTCAGGTGCTCGAGCAGGAACCTGGTGCCGATGTCCAGGCGGGCCCCGGAGAATGCCGCGCCGTGCGCGACCACGTCGAGACCGAGTTCGTCCAGCCGGTCGCGCACCGGGAACGGCCGACCGGCTACGGGTTTGGGTCCGGCCACCAGCAGGGTCCGCGACTTCTGCCTGCCGCGGCTGGCGCGCACCTCGGAGAACGACTGCGCCAGCACGTCGTTCATCGACTTGGTCAGATATTTGTCCCGCCCGCCCGCGAACACCTCGACCGCCGGATCCGCGTAGCGCGCGATCGTGTCGGCGACCTCGGCCAGACCGGCCAGCATCCGGGGCAGGCGAAGCAGGACCACCTGGGCATCACGCAGCAACTCGGGGCCGAGCGGGTGCGCGGTGTAGCGATCCGACAAGCCCACCGCGCGGGCGTTGTTCGCGAGGGCGAGTTCGCCGGTGAGCAAGTCCTGATGTACCCGGACGTCGCGCAGATCGTGTCCCGCGATAGCGCCGAGGGTCAGTGCACCATAGGCGTCACCGATGATGGCTACTTTCCCGCTATCCACAGTCGCGAGGGCGTCGGCCGCGACGTCGAGGATCAGCCGATCGGCGGCGTCGACGGCGTAGAGGTTCAGCGCCTCCACGTCCGGATACCGCCGCAACCGGCCAAGTACGTCCTCGACATTTCCCACGCCTCAAGTGTGCTAGATCGTTGCCGCATGGTCGCGCCCACCCCGCCCTATCGATCCCGCTGGATTCCCGGCACGGCGATCCGCACGCTGAATCCGGTCAGGACAAGCGGTTTCGCGGACGCATCGGCGAATACGGCATTCGATCAACCGCCGATCCTCTCTGGCTCGACGGAGGGGCGATCCGGCGCCGGCGCTCACTCCGCCGGCGACGGCAGGACTCTCGCACACAGGACATGAAACATGGCAATCAAATAGCAATTAATCGGGCTCGGCAGGCCGACCATTCGAGGTGCACGAGTGTTCGCACCTCCGCGCGGCTTGCGGCGGGCCGATGGCGAATGCGCCGCAACGCTCTCCGGTTACGCCGCCCGAGGCCTTTCGCTGAGTAGCATCGGGCCATGCGCAACAGGATGGTGCTCATGGTCGCGGTCGCGACGGCACTGCTCGCGGGCTGCGGGGACGGCGAGTCGGCACCGGGCCCACCGGCCGCGTCGAACACCGCCACGTCGGTCGAGGTAGCGCAGGCCCCGGCCCCCGGGGACACCGCACCGAAGCAGGGCAAGCCTTCCGGCGACGCCGCGCTCACGGTGACCGATGTGCGGCTGGGAAGTCAGCCCGGTTTCGATCGCGTGGTCTACGAACTCGGCGGGGCGGGCACGCCCGGTTGGATCGTCCGGTACACCGACCGGGCGGTGCAGGACGCCAGTGGCAATCCGGTGGACGTGGCGGGCCGGTCGATTCTGGAAGTACGAATCCTGGGCTCGGCTTACCCGTTCGACAGCGGCGTGACACCGTACGAGGGCCCGGACCCGGCCGTCGACGCGGCGGTCTCCGGCATCGCGGGCGTCTACCGGACGACGGTGTTCGAGGGCGTGACGCAGTCGTTCATCGGCGTGCGGGCCGACCGGCCCTCCTTCACCGTCACCACGCTGTCCAACCCGACCCGATTGGTCGTCGACGTCGCGAGCTCCTAGATACCGGTACCGCCAACGGGTATATCGAGAGCGGGGGCTAGACTCGGTACTCGTGGTCGACCGCCGCGCACTTCCCGCCGCCGGGCTCGCCCAGCTCCTAGGGGTGCTGGCGTTGGTCGCCGGGGTCGTCGCGATGCATTCGGCGGTCTTCGGCCACGCCAACGCGGTCGGCGTGCACACCCTCGCGGCCGCCTCCGACGCGGGAGCCGACGGACTCGAACGAGCTGCCGCCGCGCCCGGGTTTCCTCATCGACACGCGACACCGCAATCCTCGGGCGGCGCTCCGAGCGGCCACGATCGACCTCAGGACAGGGCGCACCGCGACGACCGGCAACGCGGCCAGGAGTTATCGGGCACACCGGGCGCATCCGCACCGGTGGTCGCTTCCCGCGAATCGTCTACCCCGCCAGCCGTCCGGGCAACCCCGGGCGCATCCGCACCGGCCGTCACTTCCCGCGACTCGTCTACCCCGCCAGCCGTCCGGGCAACCCCGGGCGCATCCGCACCGGTCGTCGCTTCCCGCGACTCGTCTGCGCCTCAAGCCGTCGAGGCGACCTCAGGCGCGTCATGGCACGCGACCGTCGCGGCGAAGATGTCCCACTGCGCGGGCGGCGGGTGCGACGGCGAGCACAGCGCACTGCACGGCTGTGTGTTCATCTTGGCCGCCTCCATCGCGTTGGCCGCGTTGGTGCTGCTCCGCCGATTGGCGTTCGATCGCCCCGGCGGCGGTGCGGCACGACCGCGGCACTGGCGGGCGCGGCGTGCACGACCGCCGCCGTGGACCGTGCTCACCTTGGCCGAACTGGCGATTCTGCGGATCTGACAACTCCGTCGCCGCCGTGTGTCCGAACCACGGTGGCGGCGCAGTCCACTCCATCCTCAGACTTCGCACTTCGCAAGGAGCGACCCCATGTTCATCACTCGCACCCGATCGGCCCTCGTTCTCGCCGCGGCGGCCGCGGTGAGCCTCGCCGGATGCGGCGACGCCGACACCGGGCACACCACCGAGCACGGCACCTCGACCACCACCGCGGCCGTCACGACCGCACCCGCCCGTGCGGCGCACAACAACGCGGACGTGATGTTCCTCCAGATGATGTATCCGCATCACGCCCAAGCTGTCGAAATGGCGCGGCTGGTGCCGACGCACACCGACAACCAGCAGCTGCGTGCGCTCGCCACGCAGGTGGAGCAAGCACAGGCGCCGGAGATGCAGCAGATCACCACCCTCTTGCAGAGCTTCGGCCAACCGGCGCCCACCCCGAGCGAGGGGCACGGCGGCCACGAGATGCCCGGCATGATGTCCGCCGAACAGATGGCGGCGCTGGACGCGGCATCGGGTCCGGACTTCGACCGTCAATGGCTGACCATGATGATCGAGCATCACGCGGGCGCGATCGCCATGGCCCAGACCGAGTTGGCCGAGGGCGAGAGCACCGACGCGAAGGCGCTCGCTCAGCGGATCATCGCCGCCCAGCAGGCCGAAATAGCGCAGATGCGAGCCATGCTCGGCCAGAGCTGAACGGCTCCCCCGCGCCGATATCGGTTGGCCATCGTTATCGGCGCGGGCTCGGCGTGGCGGGTCCCCGCGACGTACCTTCGGATTGTCCGGCTCCGTTCATCCGTCCCGGCCGGACTTCCGAGGGGAGCGAGGGACCGACCATGCGACGACTCGAACGCGCGGGCCTGCTGGTGGCCGCGACGGCCACCGCTGCGGGCGCGCTGACCATCGGCGCCTGCGCACAGCAGATCTCCGGCACGGCGGAGGTCAACCGGACCGACCTGGCCGCGTACGCCTCCGAGGTCACCTCCTCCTCGGCCGCCGCCTCGTCGGCACGGGCCGCCGCCGCCGAACGCGCCACCAAGTCGGCCTGTGACGCCTTCCTGGCCGCGAACGGCAGCTCGGTACGCGCGTTCAACGACTACATCGATGCAAGCAACACGAAAGGCCGCGGCGATCCCGATACGAACGGCAAAGCCGACGCGGCTGTCACGACGCTGCGGAACAACGGGCGCTCGGTGGACCAGAGCGTGACCAGAGAAGTGCCGTCCGGGATCGCCACCCCGCTGCGCGCCTACCGCGACGACACCAACGCCTTGGCCGACACGCTGGCCCGCCGCGCCGACACCGACACTTTGAACGCCGCGATCGACCGGTTCAACGCCACGAAGAACACCGCGCTGACCGCCTGTCAGGGGCACGGCACCCGCTGAACCGTACCGGTCGCGCTCACGCATGTGCCCGACGGCTCGCGGCACACGCCGCCGTTCGACCGGAGCGGTATCGCCTTCTCATCGTTGAGGAATCCCGCCGTGCGGCTGTAGCATCTGGCCGTTTACTGCCACGCGGAACGGGACGATTACATGACCAGCGGTATCCGGGATACTCGTCCACCCGCCCGGAAAGGCCGCCGCCGCAGATCCGCCGAATCGGCCACGCCGACGTTCGCCGCGCTGCTGGCCGCCGCCGCGGAGCACAATCCCGACGGCGTCGCCGTGGTCTGCGGCGACAGCGAGATCACCTACCGCGACCTCGACGCGCGCTCCTCGCGGCTGGCCCGCACGCTGATCGCCGCGGGCGCGGGCCCCGAAACAGCGGTGGCGGTGGCGCTGCCGCGTTCGCTCGATTCGGTGCTCGCGGTGTGGGCGATCGCGAAGTCCGGTGCGGCGTTCGTCCCGGTGGATCCGGCGCTTCCCCTGTCCCGCATCAAGTTCCAGGTCATCGACAGCGGTGCCGCGCTGGGCCTGACCCAGGCCGCCCACGCGGCGACACTACCCACCGAGGTGCGCTGGCTCGCGCTGGACGATGCCGAAGTGATCGCACAGGTGGCGGCGAATCCCGCGAGCCCGATCGCGTATTTCGAACGCCCCGTTCGACTTCGCGCCACCCACGCGGCCTACGTGATCTACACATCGGGATCGACCGGACGCCCGAAAGGCGTCGCCGTGACCCATGCCGGGCTCGCCCCGCTGTGCGCCGAACTGGCCGCGCGGCAGGCGCTGGACAAAGACGCGCGGGTGCTGCACTTCGCGTCACCGAGCTTCGACGCCTCGGTGCTGGAGTTGCTGCTCGCGATCTGCTCCGCCGCCACGCTGGTGATCGCCCCACCGACCCTGTACGGCGGCACCGCACTGGTGGAACTGCTCGCACGGCAGGCGATCACCCACGCCTTCCTCACTCCGTCCGCGCTGGCCACCATCGAGCCGACCGGACTGCCCGCCCTGCGTTCGGTCATGGTCGGCGGCGAGCCGTGCCCGCCGATGTTGCCCCGGCACTGGGCGGCCGACGGCCGTCTGTTCCAGAATGCCTACGGCCCCACGGAATCCACCATCATGGCGACGCTGAGCCCGCCGTTGTCACCGGACGCACCGGTCACCATCGGGTCGGCTGTGCCGGGTATGCGCTGCCAGGTACTCGATCACCGGTTGCGCCCGGTCGGCGTCGGCGTCGTCGGCGAGCTGTACGTGTCCGGGCCCGGGGTGGCGCGGGGGTACCACGGACGCCCGGATCTGACCGGACAGCGGTTCCTCGCCGATCCGTTCGGACCGCCCGGCTCGCGGATGTACCGCACCGGCGACCTCGTCCGGCGCACAACCTCGGGCCATCTGGACTATTTCGGCCGGGCCGACGACCAGGTCAAGGTCAGGGGTTTCCGGATCGAACTCGGCGAGATCGACGCCATCCTGTCGACACAGCCCGGCGTCCGGCTGGCCGTGACCGTCGACCGCAAGACCGCCGCGGGCGAGACCACGCTGGCCGCCTTCGTCCAACCGGAACCGGGCCATGCCCCTGACCCCGCCACGCTGGCCGACGCGCTGGCCGCGCTGCTGCCGAAGTACATGGTGCCCAACACGATCACGGTCGTGGATCGGATCCCACGCACCCCGACGGGCAAGGCCGATCGGCCCGCGCTGCGCGTGCGCGCCCTGGACGAGCCGGACTACCGGCCCGCCGTCGACCTCGGTGAGGAAACGGTCGCCGAGGTCTTCGCACGCGTGCTGCGCCGAGAGCGGTTCAGCGCGGATGCCGATTTCTTCGCGGCGGGCGGCAACTCGCTGCTGGCGACGCAGGTCGCCGCGCGCCTGAGCGAAACATGGCGGCTGCGCATCCCACCCCGGCTGGTGTTCGACCATCCGACGGTCGCCACCTTGTCCAAGGCGATCCGCTCGCAGCAATTCGACACCGCACGCCCGGTGCTGCGCGCACGGACCAGGCCGGAGCGCATCCCGCTGTCGCCGGCCCAGCTGCGGTTCTGGCTGCGCAACCAGTTCGACACGACGTCCTCGGTGGACAACATCGGCTTCGCGCTGCGGCTGTCGGAGCTGGATATTCCCGCCTTGCGCGCGGCATTCGCCGACACGGTCGAGCGGCACGAGTCGCTGCGTACGAGTTATCCCGCCGACGCGAACGGACCGCGGCAACTCATCCTCGGCACCGAGCAGGTGGTCGACGATTTCGCGGTGGAGGAACTGTCCGACGACGCGGTACCCGACCGCGTCCGCGCCATCCTGCGGCACGGGTTCGACGTGTCGGCCGAGGTGCCGCTGCGCGTCCGGCTGCTGCGCACCCCCACCGAGTACGTCCTGGTCTGCGCCCTCCACCACATCTGCGCCGACGGATCCTCGCTGGCGCCGCTGGCCCGCGACGTCGCTTTGGCCTACGCCGCCCGCAGCGCGGGAGCCGCCCCGGCCTGGCTGCCACCGGATGTGCAGTACGCCGACTACGCCCTGTGGCAGCAGGATCTGCTCGGTTCCCGCGACGACCCCGATTCACCGCTGTCGCGGCAACTGGCGTACTGGACCGGCGAGCTGGCCGGTCTGCCCGACGAACTCGACCTGCCCGCCGACCGGCCGCGCCCGCCGGTGGCCACACTGCGCGGCTCGGCCACTCAGCGGACGGTGCCCGCGACCTTGCACCGCGACCTGCTCACCGTCGCACGCGCCCACCGATCGACGCTGTTCATGGTGATGCGCTCGGCGCTCGCCGTGCTGCTGGCCCGCCTGTCCGGAAGCTACGACATCGCGATCGGCGTGCCGATGACCAACCGGGCCGAGCCCGCACTCGCGGATGTCGTCGGCATGTTCGTCAACACGACCGTCTCCCGGACCAGGATCGAGCCCGCGGAGAGTTTCACCGCTCTGCTGCACCGCACCAGGGAACGGGATCTGGTCAACTTCGCGCACTCCGAGGTGCCGTTCGAGCACGTGGTCGACGCCGTCGATCCGACCCGATCACCCGGACGCCACCCGCTCTACCAGGTCGGCTTCGCTTTCCAGAATTTCACGCAGGCCACCCTGGACCTGTCCGGGCCCAGCGTGTCGTTCCTCGACGTGGACGCCGACACGGCGAAAACCGATCTGCACATCGGCGTGGTCGACATCCGCGACGACGACGGCGAGCCCGGCGAGATCATCATCCGATTCGGTTACAGCACAGACCTGTTCGACGAGCACACGGTGCAGCGCTTCCTCGACGGCTACATCCGCACCCTGCTGCGGGTCGCGGCCGAGCCCGACGCCGTGGTCGGCGACATCGACATCATGGACCCGGTCGAGCACAAACGCATCCGCTCCTGGGGCGCCGGAGCCGAGCACGACGTGCGGGCCGAGCCGCTCACCGCCGCGACGGCGCGGCAGGCCGCGGCGACGCCGGACGCGATCGCGGTGGTCTGCGGATCCGAGACGCTCACTTACGCGCGACTGCTCGAACGATCCGCGCGGCTGGCTCGCTGGCTGATCGAACGAGGCGTCGGTGCGGAGACCGTCGTCGCGGTGGCGATGCGGCGGTCGATCCAGCAGGTCGTCGCGCTGCACGCGATCGTGGCGGCGGGCGCGGCCTGGGTGCCGATCGACCCGGGCCACCCGGCCGAGCGCATCCGGTACGTGCTCGAATCGGCGGCGCCCCGGTGCGTGCTGACCACCGCGGCGGACGGTTTCACCGCGGCCGAGGCTTACGACATCGACACCCTGGACCTCGACCGCTTCGGCGCGGAACCCGTGCTCGACGCCGAGCGCCGGACACCGTGGCACGCCGACCACCCCGCCTATCTCATCTACACCTCCGGCTCGACCGGCCGCCCCAAGGGCGTGGCGATCAGCCATCGGGCGATCGTGCACCAGCTCGCTTGGATGCAGGCGGAATACGCTGTCGACGCCACCGACGTCTATCTGCACAAAACTCCCGCGACCTTCGACGTGTCCCTGTGGGGCTACTTCCTGCCGCTGCGCGCGGGCGCGCGGATGGTGCTGGCCGGACCGGACGAGCATCGCGACCCGGCGGCGCTGTCCCGGCTGATCGCCGAGCACCGGGTGACGCTCACCGATTTCGTTCCCGCGATGCTCACGGTATTCGCCCAGCAGGCAACGGCGGACGAACTGTCCTCGCTACGAGCTGTTTTCGTCATCGGAGAGGCGCTGCCGCCGGAAACCGCGCGTGCCTTCGCGAACGTGACCACGGCCGAGTTGCACAACCTGTACGGACCTACCGAGGCCGCGGTGAGTATCACGCGACACGCGGTCTCGGCCGCCGATCGCACCGCGGCCGGCGTTCCCATCGGTGTGCCGGAATGGAATTCGCGCTGCCACGTGCTGGACGACCGGTTGCGGCCGGTTCCGGTGGGAGTGGCGGGCGAGCTCTACCTCGGTGGCATTCAGCTGGCCCGCGGTTACCATGGCGCGCCGGGTCTGACCGCGGCCCGGTTCGTCGCCGATCCGCTGCACCCGGGCGAACGGATGTACCGGACCGGTGACCTGGTGCGCTGGAACCGCATCGGCACCCTGGACTATCTGGGCCGCACGGATTTCCAGGTCAAGGTCCGCGGCCACCGCATCGAACTCGGTGAGATCGAAGCGGCTTTGCTGGCCGACCCTGCGGTGGGCCGGGCCGCGGTGGCGGTCAAGGGCTCCGATGCCGGGGACCGGCTGGTCGGCTACGTCGTCGCGGCGCCGGGGGCCACGGTCGACCCGGATGTCGTGCGTCAGTCGGTCGCTCGCGTGCTGCCCGGTTACATGGTGCCGTCGGCGGTGCTGGCGCTCGACGCGTTCCCGGTGAACACCAGCGGGAAGCTCGACCGCGCCGCGCTACCCCAGCCGGTATTCGCCGCACGCACCGGTGCGCAGCCCGGCACCGCACTGGAGCGCGCGGTCGCGGACGTCTTCGCCGACGTGCTCGGCGTGTCCCCGATCGGGGTGGCCGACGACTTCTTCGAACTCGGCGGGTCGTCACTACTCGCGTTCACATTGCACCAGCGGCTGTCGGAGCGGCTCCGCCGCGACGTGCCGATGTCGGCGATCCTCGCGACCCCGACCGTCGGCGGCCTCGCGGCGCGACTGGCGGGCGGGTCCGCCCCCACCGCGGCGACGCCGGAACGCGACGCCGTGCTGGAGCCGGAGATCGGCATCGGCGGATGCGAGCCCGCGCACACCGGTCCGCCACAGGAGATCCTGCTGACCGGCGCGACCGGCTTTCTCGGCGTACACCTGCTGCAAGCCCTGCTGGATCGCACCGAGGCGAGGGTGTGGTGCGTGGTGCGCGCCGCCGACGCCGAGGAAGGCATCGACCGAATCCTCGGTGCGCTGAGCCACTACCGGCTCTCCGGGACCACCGCCGCGGAGCGGATCGTCGTCGTCGCGGGCGACCTCACCGCACCGCGCCTCGGCCTCGACCCGGCCGACTACGACCGATTGGCCGACAGCATCGACGTGATCTATCACAACGGCGCGCGCGTCAATCACGTCGATCCTTATGCCCGGCTACGGCAGGCCAACGTCGAGGGCACCCGCGAGTTGTTGCGGCTGGCGACGGCGCGGCGGGTCAAGCCGTTCCACCTGGTCTCCACCATGGGCGCGGCCGTCGCCGCGACGCCGGATTCGCCGGTGGTCACCGAGGACATCCGCCTACCCGCGGGGCAGGTGTCCGGCAACGGCTACCTCGCCTCAAAATGGGCCGCCGAGGAACTGGTCCGCCAAGCAGGCGAACGTGGTGTGCCCATCGCCATCTACCGTCCGAGCACCATCTGCGGTTGCCCGGACATCGGCGTGAACAGCCCGCAGGATTCGCTGTGGAACATGGTGCGAGCCGCCGCGCTGCTCGGCATGGCGCCCGACGTGGGCGAGGCGACCGTTTCCTTGGTTCCGGTGAGCTATGTGGCGGGCGCGATCGTGGAGATCTCGGCTCGTCCGCGCTCGGAAACCGTCTATCACCTGGTCAATCGGGCCCCGGTAGCGGTCGGGGAGATCCTCGCCAGTCTGCGCGCGCACGGTTTGCCGGTGGCGACGATGCCGGAGGACACGGTGCGCGCGGGCCTGGCCAGGGAAGCGCGGCGGCGCGACGCGCTCGGCGACGATTCGCTGGTGCGCGCGGCCCTGCTGAGCCACGACTTCGCCGGACTCGCCGGTCACCTCGACTGGGCCGACGAACACACCCGCGCCGCGCTCGCGGACACCGGCATGGCCTGCCCGGAGATCGACCGTGCGGTGGTGGACACCTTCGTCCGGGAGTTCATCGAGTCGGGCTTCCTGCCCCGGGATTGACGCTCCTCAGTACCCCGGCGGCACGGTGGCCCGTTCGGCGGGCTGTGCGGCGTGCCTGCGGGCCCGCACCTGCTCCAGCACGATCAGGCCCACCCCGATCAGCAGGAAGACGACCGTGATGATCGCGGCCACGACCGAGAGCCTGCCGAACCCCCAGCCGGCGAGCACCGCCGCGGTTATCGCACCCGCCGCGGCGACCAGCAGCAACCCGTACCCCGGCCAGTTCCTGGTGTCGGCCATCGTCGCTCCCGGCGGCGGCGCGGAGTCGCGCGCGATATCCGGGGCGTCATCGATCGGAGGAATCTCCCATGGGCCGTCGTCCGTTGTCACTGGTCGTTCCTCCCGCCGCGATACCGGCCGTTGTTCCGGTATCTGATGCGAAAAGGGTGCCCGGATACTCCCCACCGAAACGCGAGCGGCGATCCGCCCCGTGTTCAGTTGTAGGACTTGGTTACTCCGTCGAGCAGGTGCTCCAGGGTGTCGTAGGTCGGGGTGGCGACGACGTCCAGCAGGTCCGGGGCCACCGGGACGTTGCGTTCGGCGACGACCTTCGCGAACTGGGCGCCGTCGTTGGTGCGGAAGCCGTGCTCGGCGGCCAGGCGCTGCAATTCCGGGTCGGTGGACAGCAGGCGCCCGAGCCGGTCACCCGTCGCGCCGAACGGCACCAGCGTGTGCCGGGACAACACCGTCGGTGACGGGTACAGCAGCGTCATCTCGGGCTTGATCTGGCCGCGCACGGTCGCCTCGACGTACTGCGCCTCGTAGATCCAGGCCATCGGCGTCGGGCCCATACCCGTGGCGAGGTAGTTGTTGAACGGGCCCTCGGTGGTGTTCTCGGTGTAACCCTGGCCCACGAAAAGGCGCGACACCGCGGGGAGGACGGCCTGCTCGGCGTTCTGCCCCTGCACGATCGTGTTGTTGTTCGCGACGTAGCTCGCCGCGGCCAGATACATGGCCGCGGAGTTGGAGCTGCGCGGGTCGGTGGTGGAGATCAGGATGTTCTTGCGCACCGGGTAGGCGGTGTTGTCGGGCAGTTCGTCCCAGCGGGTGCCGTTGCGCACCAGCTCGAGGTAGCGGCGCAGGTCGAGCGTCGGCACCTGGCCGGGGCGCACCGCTCCCGCCCGGGTGAGCAGCTCGGTGATCGGCGCGAACGTCGCGACGGCCATCGGCGAGGAGAACGGCGTGTATTTCGCGGTCACGTTGCGCTGCCGCTGGATTCGCTCGGCGGCCGGTTCGCTGGACGGGAAGGCGAAATCGAATTTCGTGAGATCGATGGACGTGGCGATCTGCCGCGAACCGGCGGGCTCGACCTCGACGCGCACGCCGTTGCGCGCCAGCGCGTCGATCACCTTGGGGTCGGAGAAGAACGGCATCTTCTCCGAGCCGACCACACCGTGGACGACCGTGAGCGCCGCGGCGGGCGCGGGAGCGGCGGCGGGCGCCTCCGGAGCGGGTTGCCGCACGGCGAGAACCACGGCGATCACCGTCAGAACGACGACGGCGCCCACGGCGTACGGTGCGAAACGCTTCTTGGACGACAAAAGCTCACGGATCTCCGACAATTTCCCGGGAGCGGCGGCGGGGGCCTGCGGCGACTTGTCCATCGGGACCGCGGTGGGTTGCACTTCCGCCTCGGGAGACTTCTCCAATTCCCGCCGCACCAACCGCTCGATCAGAATCGGAACGAACTGCCGCACCGGGCGGCCCTCGAATTTCCGCCGCGCCGCACCGACGGCGCTCTCGATATGGTCCGGAGAATAAGTCTCGGTGTAGTTTTCGACCAGCCGCTCCGTCATCTGACGGATCGCCTGTTCCTCGCGGACGGTATCGACAACCACCACAATCTCCTCGGCGTCGGGGGTAACGCGGCAGCGTCTCCGGCCTGCACCGCGCCGGCCAACACTAGCCCCATCCCTCCACCGCCGACATCCGGAACGACTTCCCTCCGGTGAACGATTTCGACTGCGCCGGTGCGCATCCCACGTCGCCATGCACACCCGTCCGCCCAGCTCACAGGCCCGCGAACCACGCGAGCGCGGCACACACGACAGCCCGCCGACGCCACGTCCGGGCTCGAACCCGCCATGCAGAATTCAATGGGCAATATCCGAGCCGCCACCACGTGTTGTACTCCCGTTTCCCACCGCCATTGGGCCGGGCGGGCATCGACGCCGCGTTCGTCGTGCGGTCGGCTCCGCAGCACATCGACGGCACCGAAGTTACTTTCTGGTAGCACAGGGCGAGAGCTGACGATATCGTCAGCATGTTGCCGTCGAAAGGAGCGTTATGTCTCGCGTCGCTGTGGTCACCGGTGCGTCGTCCGGAATCGGGAAGGCTACGGCCGCTGCGCTGGCCGGGCGGGGGTATCGGGTGATCGGCACCAGCCGCAATCCCGACGCCATCGGTTCGGACGCCGTGCTGCCCGAGGTCGAGTACCGCGCGCTCGACCTCACCGATCCGGCTTCGATCGAGGCCTTCGCCGCCGGTCTGGACCACGTCGACGTGCTCGTGAACAACGCGGGCGAGAGCCAGGCGGGACCGCTGGCCGAGTTGCCCACCGACGCCGTCGAGCGACTGTTCAAGCTGAATGTGCTCGGCCCGATCGCCCTGACCAAGGCGGTGCTGCCCGGCATGCGGGATCGCCGCTACGGGCGCGTCGTCATGGTCGGGTCGATGCTCGCCAGCTTCCCCATGCCCTACCGCTCCTCCTATGTCGCCACCAAGGCGGCGCTGCGCGGCTTCGCGGTCGCCGCCCGCTTCGAGGAATCCCCCTTCGGCGTCTGGATCACCGCCGTCGAGCCCGGCCAGATCGACACCGGACTCCGCGAACGCCGCACCAAGTACCTCACCGACGGCTCCCCCCACACCGCCGATTTCACGACCTTCATGGCGAAACTCGACGAAAACCAGTCCAAGGGCATCACCCCCGAAAAGGTCGCCACCACGATCGTCAAAGCGATCGAAGCCCCGCGCCCCCAACCCCTCTACGCCGTAGGCAGCAACGCCCCCGCCCTCTTCACCCTCCGCCGCCTCCTCCCCCGCACCGCCATGGAACGCATCATCGCCCGCGCCCACGGACTCTCACGCTGACCTTCCAGAGCTACGCTGTCATTCTCTACGCCGCAACGACTTTCGACGCGTCGCCGTACTCGGAGGACGGTCCGTCAGCCGTTTTCACGCTCCAGCGGTCCGGACATCAAGAACCGCACGTAGCAGTCGGCGACCGGTGCCGATTCTTCTCACTGAGCCATTGGGACCTGGACAGGCTGAGGCGGTGCGGATCGCGGGCGTCGGCACAGGTGCGCAAGGCGGCGGGGGAAAGCAATTCACCCGCGGCTTCCCGAGTGCCCCCAGTCGGACTCGAACCGACACTTGGCGGATTTTAAGTCCGCTGCCTCTGCCAATTGGGCTATAGGGGCGTCCGGGACAGCGTACCGAGTCGTACGGCTGTACCGGAATTCCGACAATTTGTCGGGGTGGCGGGGCGTCGGCCGTGGCCGGGTGCCGGACGGCGCGGTCGGGTGACCGGTGCCGGTGGCGGTTGTTCGCAGCCCGGGTTGGCAGGCGTCCCAGAGAACTAGATCGGTGGCGGCGGGCTGGTGTTAGCGTCCGCGCGTCATCTCGGCGTGTCGGATGTTCGCGGCGGAGTGTCAGCGCCGGGGTGGCAGCGGGATCCTGGCGAGGTCGGTGGCTATGTGGATCTCGCCGGAGAAGTACTTCGCCGCTTCGGCCAAGTGCTCGTCGAGGTCGCGGTAGCGCTGGGAGAAGTGGGTGAGCACCAGGGTGCGAACGCCCGCGTCGGCGGCCACCCGGGCGGCTTGGCCCGCCGTGAGATGGCCGTATTCGAGGGCCAGGTGTTCGTCGGCGTCCAGGAACGTGGCTTCGATGACGAGCATGTCGACGTCGGCGGCCAGCTCCCCGATTCCGGGGCACAGCCGGGTGTCCATCACGAAGGCGAAGCTCTGACCGGAGCGCGGTTCGCTGATCTCCGCCAAAGTGATCGTGCGCCCCTCGAATTCGACACTGCCGCGCTGTTGCAGTTCGGAGATGATCGGGCCGCGCAATCCCAGGGCGCGCAAGCGGTCCGGCAGAATGCGCCGGCCGGGCGGCTCGCTGAGCCGATAGCCGAAGGTGTCCACCGGATGGGAGAGCCGCACCGCCGTCACCGTGAACGCCGCCTCGGGCAGGTCGACGGGACCTGGGGCGAGGATCGGGCGAGGCCGCAGCTCGGCGCGGTGATAGTACGACGTCGCATTGACCAGGCGCTCGTAGTACGCCGCGCCGGACGCCGGGAAGCAGACGTCGACCGGATGCGGCACCCGGTCGAGGTTGATCCGCTGCACCACTCCGGCCAGCCCGAGACTGTGGTCGCCGTGGAAATGGGTGATCGCGATCCGGGTGAGCCCGGTGACGGTCACACCGGCATAGGTCATCTGCCGTTGCGTGCCCTCACCGGGATCGAACAGGATCGCCTCGTCGTCCCACCGGAGCAGGTACCCGTTGTGGTTTCGCTGTTTCGTCGGCACCTGACTAGCGGTCCCGAGAACAACCAACTCACGCTGCGACACGGCGTCAGGCTATCCGCCGCCACCCCACACCCGAACTCCGGCCGCGTCCTAGGTGACGGATGCCTTCCGGAGCACGGAGTTGTGCCGGGAGTAGGCGAAGTAGACGACGAACCCGATCACCATCCACACCAGGAACCGCAGCCAGGTCTCCACCGAGAGATTCAGCATCAGCCACACGCACGCCAGCACCGCCAGGACGGGGATCAGCGGCACCAGCGGAACCCGGAATCCACGCGGCAGGTCCGGACGCGTGCGCCGCAGGATGAGCACGCCGACCGACACCAGCACGAACGCGAACAGCGTCCCGATGTTGACCATCTCCTCGAGCGTGCCGAAATCCACGAACCCGGCCAGCAGCGCGCACGCCACGCCGACGATGACGGTGACCCGCACCGGCGTGCCGTTCTTACCGGTGTGCGAGAGCTTGCGCGGCATCAGCCCGTCACGCGACATCGCGAACAGCACCCGGGTCTGCCCGAGATACATCACCATGACCACCGTGGTGAGCCCGGCGAGGGCGCCGATCGAGATGATGTTCTTCGCCCAGGTCACCCCGTGGATGCCGAACGCCGTGGCCAGTGTCGCGTCGCCATGGGACAACTCGGTGTAGGGCACCATGCCGGTGAGCACGAGCGACACCGCGACGTACAGGATCGTCACGATGAGCAGCGAGCCCAGGATGCCGCGAGGCACCGCCTTCTGCGGGTTGCGGGTCTCCTCCGCCGTCGTGGCGACGACGTCGAAGCCGATGAACGCGAAGAACACCAGGCTGGCCGCGGCGAGCAGGCCGTACCAGCCGAAGTTGCTGTGCCCGGCGCCGGTAAGGAAGGAGAACAGCGACTGCCGCAGCCCCTCGCCCCGCTCACCGGGCTGCGACGGCGGGATGTAGGGCGAGAGGTTCGAGGACTTGAAGTACGTGAGGCCGACGACCAGCACCAGCGCGATCACGCCCAGCTTGATGGCGACGGCGACCGCCGACACCCGCGAGGACACCTTGGTCCCGGTCGCGAGCAGCACACCGAGCACCGTGATGAGCAGCACCGCGCCCCAGTCGAAGTTCACCGGGCCGAAGTGCGCGATCGGAGACGTGGTGCCGAGCACCTCGCCGAGGTATTGCGACCAACCCTTGGCCACCACCGCCACGGCGAGCGCGAACTCCAGGATCAGGTCCCAGCCGATGATCCAGGCGACGAGCTCGCCGAAGGTGGCGTAGGAGTAGGTGTAGGCACTGCCCGCCACCGGCACCGTGGAGGCGAACTCGGCGTAGCAGAGCGCGGTCAGCCCGCAGGCGATCGCGGCGAACACGAAGGCCAGCGAGACGGACGGACCCGCGACGGTGCCCGCGGTGCGCGCGGTGAGAGTGAAGATGCCCGCGCCGACCACGACGGCCACGCCGAAGACGGTGAGGTCCCAGGCGGTCAAATCCTTGCGTAGTTTCGAGTCGGGTTCGTCGGTGTCGCGGATCGACTGTTCGACGGACTTGGTGCGGAACAGACCGCCCCACCGAGACGAGACATCACCCGCCGAATCGGCTTGTGGCCCGGGTTTCGTCACGCGTTCTCCTTAATTCGTGCCAATTGCTTGTGTTCTGTACCCAGACGGCGAGTCAATGCACGCCTGCCATGAATTTGCTGATCCACGGTGCGATGGCGGCGACGATCAGCCCCGCACACACCATGACCGTCCCGGTGATACCGAAATAGGCGAACTCGTGACCTGGGTCATAGAACCGAGCCAAACTACCCGACACCGACGTGCCGAGACCAACCGAGAAAAAAATACAATGCCATTGTCCGAGCCCGGAAAGCCTCCGGGGCGAGTCGAGTGCACGGCCGGCGCGATGTGCCCGGCCATGACCACGACGCCGCCGTAGAAGAGGGTGAGTTCCATCCCGGGCAAACGGTCGGCGATCCAGCCGCCCAGGACGATGGACAGAGAGACCGGGCCGCCGTAGGCGCCGACGATGCCCACGGCCGCGTCCTTGCCCAGGCCCAGACCGCCGTCGGTCGCCGAGTAGTGCAGGTAGTACCCGAGGATGGTGACCATCCCGTAGAACGAGAAGCGCTCCCAGAGTTCGACGCCGAACAAGTTGGCCAGCCCGATCGGGTGGCCGAACACGGTTCGTGTCCCCACTGGTTCCCGCGATGTTTTCGCTTCGACCATGCTCCGAAGATCGCATCTCGAAGCGCGCCGGGGAGGATTCGTTTGTTCTGTTCAGGCGGGCTGCGGAACCTGGACGCGGCCGGTGGTTTGCCCCTGCACCTATCGGGCACCCCGCAATCGACAGGCAAACCGGCCCGCACCCAGAAAGCGTTGAGCTGATGGTCCACGTGGAAATCACCGTGCCGACTACACCGGAGCAGGTTTTCTCCGTCCTGGCCGACGGATGGCTGTTCGCCGCCTGGGTCGTCGGCGCCACGCACATTCGCGACGTCGACGACGAATGGCCCGGCGTCGGCGCGTCGCTGCACTACAGCGCGGGCGTATGGCCGTTCACCGTGAGCGACACCACGGAGGTCGTGTCGGTGGATCCGCCGCACATGCTCGAACTAGAGGCCAAGCTCTCGCCGTTCGGCGCCGCGTGGATCCGGCTGGAACTCGTCGAGACCGCGACCGACGAGACCCAGATCCGGATGTACGAGCACGCCGAACGCGGGTTGGGCCGGCTCATGCCCAACGCGCTGCAAGAACTCCTGCTGGTGCCGCGGAACATGGAATCGCTCTCCCGGCTCGCCGATATCGCCATCGGCAAGGCGCGCCGTGCGGGTCACGCCGGAATCGGAGTCCGCGCCGGAACCGAGACGCACGCCGAGGTGAAGCTGAACGGACACGTCCCACAGACCTGACCGCGGCCACGCGACCGGGCCGGCTCAGGCGATCGACAGTGCGATGCCGTCGAGGATGTCGTGCTCACTGACGATCAGCTCGGAAATACCCGCGCGCCGGGACAACTCCTCCGCCAGTACTTCGGTGATGACCGCGCCGCCGCCGATCACGTCGACCCGGCCGGGGTGCATCGGCCCCAGCGCTGCGCGCTCATCGTGGTCCATGGCGATCAGCCGGTCGCAGACCTGATGCACCTGCTCCGAGGTCAAACGAGTGAGATGCACCCGCTCCGAGTCGTATTCGGGGAGATCGAGCGCGACCGCGGCGAGCGTGGTCATCGTGCCCGCCACGCCGACCCAGGTGTGCGCCCCTTCCACCGGGACGTGCGTGAACGCTTCGGTCAACCGCTCGGTGGCGAAGGCGCGGGCGGCGGCGATCTCCTCGGCGGTCGGCGGGTTGCCCGCCAGACACCGTTCGGTGATCCGGACGCAGCCGATGTCGGCGGAGAACGCGGCGCGCACCCCCGCGCTGTCCCCGAACACCAGCTCGGTGGAACCGCCGCCCAGGTCGACGACGACGAACGGACCCGCCGCGCTGGACAATTCGCCGATGGCGCCGGCGAACGACAGGCGCGCCTCCTCGTCGCCGGTGATCACCTCGGCTTCCGCGCCCGCGACCACCGCGCCGAGTTCGGCACGCGCCATGGCGAAGAAATCCTCCCGGTTGGCGGCGTCCCGGGTGGCGGACGTCGCCACCATCCGCACCCGGCCGACGCCCGCCTCGCGCATCAGCGCGACGTAGTCGGCCAGGGCGGCGCGGGTGCGTTCGATCGCCTCCGGCGCCAGCGAGCCGGTCGCGTCGACGCCTTGGCCGAGGCGGACGATGCGCATCTCGCGGTGCACGTCGGCCAACCGCCCGTCGTCGAGCACGTCGGCGATCAGCAGTCGGATGGAGTTCGTGCCGCAATCCACGGCGGCTACCCGGTCACTCATCACTGTGCTCCAGTCTCTCGCGCGCTACTCGGCCGGGACGCGGGCCAATCGGCCGGAATCGCGGTGCCGCGCAGGCCGTGTTCGGCGGCCAGCGCCACCGACTCGTCGCCGAGCGGATTCACGCCCGGCCCCTTGGCCAATGCGTGGGCGATCAGCACGTGCAGGCACTTGACCCGCTCGGGCATCCCGCCGCCGGTGAAATCCGTGCCGAGCGATTCGATTTCGTCGCGTTCGGCCAGATAGCTCTCGTGCGCGGCGCGGTAGGCGGCGGCCAGCTCCTCGTCCGCGGCGAGCCGCTCGGTCATCTCCCGCATCACACCGGCCGATTCCTGCCTGCTCGCCTCCGCGGTGAGCCGAGGATCGGTGAGGTAGTAGAGGGTCGGGAAAGGGGTGCCGTCCGGCAACCGGGGCGCGGTCTTCACAACGGCCGGGATCCCGTCCGGGGTGCGGTAGGCGATGGCGAGCACGCCGCGCGGCGCACGGCCCAGTTGCTCGGCGATGATCGCGAGATCCTGGTCGGTGGGTGCGGTCACCTATGTCCTTCCGGTGCTCGAGGTGGTGGCGCGGCGGCCTAGGGCGTCGGCTGCGGCTCGGAGATGCTGCGCCACAAATCGGTGTACCAAGGCTGGGGGTCCCTGGCTCTGGTGGGCGCGGGCGGCGGCGCGGGCGCCTCGATGCCGGGCACCTGCACGATATACGGCGTCTCGCCTGGCATCACCAGACGCAGGCGGTCCCGCGCCTCGCTGCGGATGTAGGCCGGATCCTGTTGCTGCGCACGACGATCCCGCAGCCGGGCCAGATCTGTCTCGAGTTCCTCGCGCTGCTGCGCCAGCTGCGCCGCCTCCGCGCGCTGGGTGAAATACGTGCGCATCGGCACGGCGAGGGTGAGCGCGAGCCCGCACACCACCATCGCGAGGATCACCGCCTTGCCGGTGGAGAGGCCGAGGAACGTGTGGTCGTGCCTGTCGCCGGCCGAACCCGTCTTGCGCGGTTTCGGCTTCTCCGCGGGCTCCGATCGCCTGCGACCGCGCTTGGCGGCGGAGTCGGCCGGGCGCGATCCGGCGGCACGCGACGTGCGGCGGTCCCCGCGTCCGGCCGGACTGGTCCCACGCGCACGTCGCTCCGTCATCTCACGCCTCGGTCTCTACTTCGCGGTACTCCCGGGGTTCGTGCCCCAGCTCAGCCTTCGAACGCGAAGCGGGGGAACGCGACGTCACCCGCGTAGCGCGCCGAATCACCGAGTGCGTCCTCGATGCGCAGCAGCTGGTTGTACTTGGCGACCCGCTCGCTGCGCGCCGGGGCGCCGGTCTTGATCTGGCCGCTGCCCACCGCGACGGCGAGGTCGGCGATGGTGGTGTCCTCGGTCTCGCCGGAACGGTGCGACATCATCGTCTTGTAGCCGTTGCGATGCGCCAGCTCCACCGCGTCCAGGGTCTCGGTGAGGGTGCCGATCTGGTTCACCTTGACCAGCAGCGCGTTGGCGGCGCCCTTGGCGATGCCCTCCTCCAGGCGCTCCGGGTTGGTGACGAACAGGTCGTCGCCGACGAGCTGGATCTTCTCGCCGATCTGGTCGGTAAGGGTCACCCAGCCGTTCCAGTCGTCCTCCGACAGCGGGTCCTCGATGGACACCAGCGGGTAGGCCGCGATCAACTCGGCGTAGAACTGCGCCATCTCCTCGGCCGAACGCACCACACCTTCGAACTTGTAGCCGCTGCCGGAGGTGAAGAACTCGGTGGCGGCCACGTCCAGCGCCAGCGCCACGTCGCTGCCCAGCTTCAGGCCGGTCTTGGCGATGGCCTCGCTGATCAGGTCGAGCGCCGCCTTGGTGCCCGCCACGTCGGGCGCGAAACCGCCTTCGTCACCGAGGCCGGTGGACAGGCCCTTGGCCTTCAGCACCGACTTCAGCGCGTGGTAGACCTCCGCGCCCCAGCGCAGCGACTCCTTGAAGGTGGGCGCGCCGATCGGGGCGACCATGAATTCCTGCACGTCGACGCCCGTGTCGGCGTGCGCGCCGCCGTTGAGGATGTTCATCATCGGGACGGGCAGCACGTGCGCGTTCGGGCCGCCGAGGTAGCGGAACAGTTCGAGGCCGGAGGACTCGGCGGCGGCGCGGGCCACCGCCAGCGAGACACCGAGCAGGGCGTTGGCGCCGAGCCGGGACTTGTCCTGGGTGCCGTCGAGGTCGAGCAGCACCTGGTCGACGGTGCGCTGCTCCACGGCGTCCAGGCCGATGACGGCCGGCGCGATCTCGTCGAGCACGCCCTCGACCGCCTTGCGCACGCCCTTGCCGCCGTAGCGCTCGCCGCCGTCGCGCAGTTCGACGGCCTCGTGCTCGCCGGTGGACGCGCCGGAGGGCACGGCCGCCCGGGTCAGGGTGCCGTCGTCGAGAGCGATCTCGACCTCGACAGTGGGGTTACCGCGCGAATCGAGGATCTCGCGAGCTCCGACCTGTTCGATGATGGCCACGAAAAAGACACTCCTTCGGCTGCTGACACGGTATGTCTCACGGGATGGGCCGTGCGCTGCGAGCCTATCGTCCCGGCGGCGAGGCGGGTAACCGGCACTCCGGCGACCGGGAGATCACACCCGGCGGCCGATGCTGTAGCTCGCGGCCCGGTCGCGCACGGTCAACAGGTAGCTGTGCGACTGGTTGTAGGTGAGCAACGCCCGCTGCCAGCCGTGCTCGGAGGTGAGGTCGCCACCGCTGGCGCACAGATACCTGGCTGCGGTGAGCGCGGCGTCATCGATGTTCTGCGGATCCGCGACGCCGTCTCCGTTGGCGTCGACGCCCCAGCGCTTCCAGGTCTCCGGGATGAACTGCAGCGGGCCGACGGCGCGATCGTGCTCCGGATCGCCGTCGAGCACGCCGCCGTCGGTGTCCCGCACCAACGCGACGCCCGGCGAGCCGTCCAGCGGGACTCCGATGATCGGCGGGCGGACCGAGCCGTCCGCGCCGAGCTGCGCCCCGCGATGGGTGCCGTGCTTGCTCTCCACGCTCGCGATGCCCGCGAGCGTCGTCCACGCGATGCCGCAGTCGGGACGGGCCCTGGTCATCACGGCCGCCGCGTAGCCGTACGCCTCCAGCGCGATCAGCGGTATGCCGAGCCCATCGGCCTGCTCATCGGCCCAGCCGCGCAACTGGACGGCCGTGCGACCGGGAGCGTCCAGGTCGATCACGGGCAGCGGGGTGCCCGGCCCGGGCGGGATGCCCTCTGGGATCGGGGTGCGGTCGGTCCCGCAACCGGCGAGCCCGAGGAGCACCACGATGGCGGCCGAGACGCCGGTCTTTCGCAACACCCTTCCATCATCCAGATGACGGCGCGGGCCCGCGGCAAGCCGGTGACGGAGCGCACTGCGTGTCGAAAGCGCGTATGACCCGCACGGTCGCCGTGTCAGACCAGCAGTTCGCTGGTCGCGCTGTGCGTCGGCGCGGTGAGCACCGTTCCGGTGTCCCCGGATTCGACGACGCGTCCCTGGTCGAGGACGATCAGCCGGGGACAGTATCCGGCGACCAAGGCCATGTCGTGTGTGATGACCAGCAAGGCGGTGTCACGTTCGGACCGGATCCGATCCAGCAGCGCCATGATCGCCGCCGCGGTGGTGTGGTCCAGCGCCGAAGTGATCTCGTCGCACAGGAGCACGGCGGGTTCGGCGGCGAGGGCGCGGGCCAGCGCGACTCGTTGCCGCTGGCCGCCGGACAGTTCGTGCGGATAGCGGGCGGCCAGGTCGGCGGAAAGCTCGACGGCGGCAAGAATTTCCTCGATCCGCCACGCGAGATCCCGGCGTGCGACGCGCCCGATCCGCCGCAAAGGGCGGCCGAGCGTTTGCGCCACGGTGCGGCGCGGGTTGAGCGCGGACCGGGGGTTTTGAGTGACCAATTGAATGCCGCCCGCGCCATGGTGAATTCGCCGGTTCGCCCCAACGGCGATCGGGTCGCCACGCAGTTCGAGCGATCCGGTCGCCGAATGGTGCAGCCCCGCGAGCACGCGAGCCAAGGTGGTCTTGCCCGCGCCCGACGCGCCCACCACCGCGAGCGCCGAGCCCGCCTCCAGCGCGAGGTCGATGTCGGCGAGCACCCGGTGTCCGTCGATCGAGGCGCTGATGTTCTCGGCGCGCAGCACGACGTCGGGCGGTCGGTTGTCCGTCGAGACGGCCGAAGGCTTGTGACAGTTGCGCGCTCGCTCTCCGGTCGAGGCGACGTCCGGCGGAGGGAGAGCACTTCGCCGTTCGGCACACACCTGTGTACCGCCCGACGGAGACGGAGGCGGGGACGCCGGACGGACCGCGCCGAGTTCGACGATGTCGTCGGCGATCGAGTGCACGAGAGCGGTGTCGTGCCCGGACAGCAGGATCGCCGCCGAACGCTCGCGGGCGAGTGCCGCCAGCTGCCCGGCGATATCGGTGCGCAGTGCGCCGTGCAGCCCGGCCAGCGGCTCGTCGAGCACCAGCACGCCGGTCCGGCGGATCAGCGCCCTGGCGAGGGCGACGCGACGCTGCTGACCGCCGGACAATTCACCGGGGCGGCGGCGAAGGTAGTCCGGCGACAGACCGACCAGCGCGAGCGTGTCGATCAGGGTGGACTCGGGCGCGCGCGGCGCGACCTCGCGTAACAGGGCGCGCACGCGCAGCAGCGGGTTCAACGCCGACCCGGGATCCTGCCCGACGTAAGCGATATGCTGACGTCGGAAGCGTTGCAGCGCAATGCGATCGAGCGCCAGCACATCGTGTCCGGCAACCGATGCCGAGCCCGTCGTGCGCGCCGCAGCGGACGGGAGTTGCCCGAGCAGTGCGCGCATCACCGTGGTCTTGCCCGACCCGGACGGGCCGGTGAGCGCCGTGACCGTGCCCGCCGGTATCCGGAAAGTCGCGGGTCCGGCCAATTCTCGCCCGTCCGGTCCCAGCACGGTCAGGCCGTCGACCGCGACGAGATCGGCCCGCACCTGCCCGGCGTCATCCGCCTCGGCCGTCCGACGCGCGCTCGTCGTGACGTTCACGTTCATTCCCGCTCCCCTCGCCCGAACGCCGACACCGCCAGGTTCACGCTCACCGCGACGATCGCGATCGCGAGGCTCGGAGCTAGCACGGCCCAGGGGTTGAGCAGCATGCCGGAGGCGTTCTCGCGCACCATGACCGCCCAATTGCTCGCACCGAGCGTCGTGGGCAACTGGAGGAAGGACGCCGTGCTCACCAGATAGACCGCCGCCACGAAACGCAGCCCGAGCTGAGTCGTCGACACCGCGCGCAGGTTCGGGATCACTTCCCGGAATACCAGGTGACCGAGCGACTCACCGGCGGCTCGCGCGCTCTCGACATATCCGGACGCCGCGACCCCAGCGGCGGCGGCCGTGAAGATCCGCGCGCAATAGGGAACGCCGAACAGCAGCGCCAGGACGATCAGTCCCAGGGTTCCCGCGTCGGGCCACGAGGTCAGCACGAGCAGAATCCCCAGCACCGCGGGTAGCAGGATGAACAAGTCGGTGCCGAGTTCGATCCACTGGCCGATCCGCGGGCGCAGCGCCGCGACCGCGCCGAGGACACACGACAGTCCGGTCACCGACACCGCGATCACCGCGGCCACCAGCAGCAATCCCCAACCGCCATAGAGCAACTGGCTGAGCACGTCGCGGCCGAGCCGGTCGGTGCCCAACGGCGCGCAGGCAGCAGGATCGCCGAACGGGATGCCGATCGCTTCCTCCGCCGGGTGCGGCGCCAGCGTCGGTCCCAGCGCCGCCGCCAGCGTGACCAGCAGAGCGGGCGCGACGGCCAGCCACCCGAGCCGCCGCCGCGCCGGGCGCGCGATCTTCGCGGGAGCCGTCATCGCCGCCCCCGCAACGACCAGGCGCGGATGCCGTCGGCGGCGGCGAGCACGACCATGATGAGCACCCCGGACAACGCGACCACCGCGGCCACCACCGAAGTGTCCCGATCGGCCACCGAACCGGCCAGGACCGCCCCTAGACCGGGATAGTTGAACACGGTCTCCACCACCAGAGCACCGCCGAGCAGCATCCCGACCGTGGTGGCGAAGCTGGCGACGATCGTCGGCAACGCGAACGGCAGCACGTGCCGCGCCAGCACCGCACGGCCCGAAAGCCCATCCAGCACAGCGCTTTCCACGTGCGGAGCCAGCGTGGCGTCGGACAAGGCGGCGCGCACCACCCTGGTGTTCCATCCGATCTGGGGCAACGCGAGCGCGAGCACCGGCAACACCAGCATCTCCGGTCCGGCCGGCATCCCCGACCGGCCGGTGATGGTCACGGCGGGCAGCCAGCCCAGCGCCAGCGCGAACACCAGGATCAGCACCGTGGCGATCACGAATTCGGGAACGGCCACCGCGGTGGTCGTCGTCGGCTGCAAGACGCGCGCGGCCACGCTGCCCGGACGCGTCGCCCACCACGCGCCGAGCGCGAGCGACGCGAGCACGGTCACCGCGAGGGCGATACCGCCGAGCAGCAGCGTCGGCGGGAACTTGTCGACGAGCAGGTCGTCGACCGGCCGTCCGCGCGCGGTACGTCCGAAATCGCCGGTGACGACGCCCGCGATCCAGTTCCAGAACCGCACCGCCAGGGGACGGTCCAGTCCGAGTTCGTGTTCTTTGGCGGCGATCTGCTCGGGCGTGGCCTCCCGGCCGAGGACGGCGCGGGCGGTGTCGCCCGGCAGCAGGTCCACGGCGACGAAGACGCAGGCGAGCAGCGTCACCAGCAGGATGACGCGCCGGAGCAGCAGTCGCGCGAACAGCATCACCCGGCCAGCCAGGCCTTCTCCAACTGGACCCTGGCGAACCCGCCGAGCGTGGGCAGATCGCGCACCCGGGAGGCGGCGATGTCGATGCCGTCGGCCATGCCCCAGACCAGGTAGCCGCCGCGCTCGTACTGGATGCGCTGCAACTCCTGATTCGCCTGCCGGTACTCCGCGTCGGTGCGCGCGGCGAGCGCTTTCGCGGTCGCGGCGTCGAATTCGGCGTCCGTGAAACCGGTTTCGTTGCGGTTCGATCCGCTCGACAGCAATTTGCTCGCGAAGAAGAGGGTGGAGTCGTTGGTGCCCCAGGAGATCGTGTACAGCGGCGCCTTCAACCAGGTCTGGTCGTAGAAGGCGTTCGGCTCCTGGGTCACCACGTCCAGCCGGACGCCGATCTCGGCGAGCTGGGTGGCGATCACCTTCGCCGATTCCACCTCACCGGGCGCCTCGGCCTTGGTGACGAAGGGGTAGCTGCGCCCGGTGTCGAATTTCGCCTCGCGCAACAGCGCTTTCGCGCGATCGAGGTCGCGGGTGCGCTGGGCGAGGGAGGTGTCATAGAGCGGATCGGCCGTGCCGAGAATGTCGTTGGCCACCGTTCCGTATCCGGAATGCACCTGGTTGACCAAGGCTTTGCGGTCGACGCCGAGCCGTAGGGCGGTGCGCACCCGTGCGTCGGCGAACGGGCCGTCGGAGCTGCGCATGGCGACACCGACCACCGTGTCGTTCGGTCGGCGCACGACGGCCAGATCGCCGCGTCCCTCGGCGGTGCGGCCCGCGATGGCGCCGACGTTGGAGGCCAGGTCGATCTGCCCGCCGAGCACCGCGTTGCCCAGCGCGGTCACGCTTTCGAACATGGTTACCTCGATGGCGTCCAGCGGCGGCGGCCCGCCGTGCCACCGCTCGTTGCGCACCAGCCGGGCGTTGCCGCCCTGATAGGACTCCAACCGGAACGGTCCGCTGCCCACGGCCTTGGTGAAATCGGTGGTGTCCTTTTTGACCGTGAACGTCATCAGCCGCACCAGCAGCGGCAGTTGGGTATTCGGTTCGGGCACGGCCAGCACCACCCGGTTCGGCCCGTCGGCGGAGATGTCCTCCACGGCCACCGGCATCTTCGACGCGCCACCGACCGTGCGCAGCCTGCGCAGCGACCACACGACATCTTCGGACGTCACCGGTGTCCCGTCGTGGAAGGTCGCGTTCTCGGCCAGGGTGAAGCTCCAGCGCCGCCGGTCGGCGTCCGGCTCCCACCGATTCGCCAGGCGGGGAACGACGTTCGGGTTGCCGCCCGGCACGGTGAGGGCGTCGTAGACCAGGGAGGTGACGAGGAAGTCGCTGTCGTTGCTGAGGTTGGCGTGCGGATCGCGTTCGATGCGCGCCGCGGTGCCGAGCGCGCCGACTCGCAGCGTGCCGCCAGGTCGTGCGGGCCCGGACACGTCGGCGTCATCGGAACAAGCGGCCACCAGCAGCACAGCCCCCACGCCGAGACTCGACCGCAGCAAGTCCCTTCGATTCAAAACCATTGTGCTGCCCCTCTTCCTGAACCGAACCCACGGCGGTACCGCACACAGTGCCTTGATCAGGACAGGCTAGCCTAATGCGCGGCGCGACTCGCCGATACCGGCATCAAAACGGCAGTGCAAGGGCGCATCTCCCGCAAACCGCCGACCGAGCCCCGGCACGCCCGCCGGACCGACTTCACCCGAGCCGAAGTTATGCGATTCGGCTATTTTTTGCCGACTCGCTTAGGTAAGCCTTGCTTCACTTCATACAAAGGGCTACCTTCCCATACTAATCGTGAACCCTGCTTTTCCCACTGCTGCGAAGAAGGGATACCCGGTGAAAAGCGTTCTCTCCGAACGTAAGCCGCTTCACCCCCTAGACCTCGAACGACGCGAGCTTTCCCCGGAAGCGGGCCGCGCGGTGCGCGCTGCCGCCAGAGAGATATCGGTCACGCTCGATCTCGCACTCGCCGATCCGGCGGCCGCGGCGCGCACCCTCTCGGACCCCGCGCTCATCGAACGGATCGATGCGGGCGCGGCACGGCTCCCCGCCGAAGTGCGCCACGCCATGCGCCCGCCCGCCACCCCAGCGGGCGCCACGGTCGTCGGTCGTCTTCCGCTGGTGGACAACGAATTCGGACCGACTCCGCCGAACTGGCGGGAGGCGGCGCGCTGGAGCGGAGATCCGGAGCGGCGCGCGCGTTCGTTCGAACTCGACTTGGTGATGCTGCTGCTGGCGCGGAGCGCGGGCGAGCCGTTCGGCTGGCAGGGCCAGCAGGACGGCCGATTGGTCAACAATATCGTTCCCGCGGCCGGTCAGGAACACGAACAGTCCGGCGCCAGCAGCAAAGCGCTGCTCAGCCCGCACACCGAGGACGCCTTCCATCCGGAGCGCGCCCACCTGCTGATGCTCGGTTGCCTACGTAACCCGGATCTGGTCGGCACCACCGTGTCGTCGGTGCGCCGGATCGAACTGTCCACCGCGCAACGCGAACTGCTCAGCACTCCCGCACTGCCGATCCTGCCGGATGTCTCCTACGGCGACGGTCACGAAACCTACCCGGCCGCACCGATTCCGACGCTGTGGAGCGTCGCGGGTGCCGACCGGCAGACGCTGCGCTACGACCCGGCGTACACACCGCTCGACGACGCCGACCCGGATTTCCGCGCGGCCTATGAACAACTCGCCGCGGAGCTCGAACGCGTCTGCGTCACCGCGTCGCTCGCCCCCGGCGAGCTGTTGCTGGTGGACAACGACGTCGCCGTGCACGGCCGAGTGCCGTTCACCGCCCGGTACGACGGCACCGACCGGTGGCTCAAGCGAGTGAACATCCGGCTTCCGGAACGGCGGCGGCGGGCCGAGGAAGCCGACGAGAATGGCTACGGGCAACAAACCGTAGCCCCGTTCCGGACGGCGGCCACCCCGCCGGTTCAGAGCGGCACTCATGAGCGGGATGCAGTACGACATGATCGAGGACCCCTTGAGCACGCGTGACCGAAGCACACCCCTGCGGGTGTTGAGCCGAAGCGACCTCGCCGACGTGCCGATCACACCGGCCGCCGTGGTACGCGCCGTGGAAGAGGCGTATCTCGCCCTGGCGGCGGGTGATTCGGACAATCCGCGCAAGCTCAGCGTCGCCAACCCCGACGGCTGGTCGGTCGCCTACGCCATGCTCGGCCGGGACGGCCGCAGGCGCGTGGTGGCGATGAAGACCTCCTACAAGTTCGACCCCGGCCACGATCGCAGCACGAAGCGGTACTACACGACCATCACGCTCTACGACGACAGCACCGGCGCGCCGATCGCGATGATGGACTGCGCGCGGGTCGGCGCGTTGCGCACGCCCGCGGTGTCGGCTCTGCTGGTGCGCGAGACGA
This sequence comes from Nocardia sp. NPDC047038, assembly GCF_040644075.1. Lineage (NCBI taxonomy): Bacteria > Bacillati > Actinomycetota > Actinomycetes > Mycobacteriales > Nocardiaceae > Nocardia > Nocardia sp. NPDC047038. The sequence goes on from NZ_JBEYVQ010000011.1 coordinate 186,561, forward strand.
TCCGGCGGGGCGCGGAGAGCGTGCTGCTGATCGGCACCGGAACCCAGGGCCGCAACGCCCTTCCGCATCTGCTCGCCGCGAACCCGCAGCTGCGCAAGCTGATGGTCTACGGCACCCACCCCGAGGGCCTGGCAGCCGTGCACCGCGTGCTCGCCGAGCACCATCCGCACGCGCTGCTCGAGACCGTCACCGATCCACGCGCCGCGGCGGCCACGGCCGATGTCGTGCTGGCCACGGCGGGCCCGGCCACCGAAGTGGCGCTCGAATCCGACGATCTGGCGCCCGGTTCGGTGGCGGTGCTGGTCGGTTACGGGCTCGCGCCGTCCGCGCTGACCGATGCCGACCGCGTGATCGCGACCAGCGCCGAGCAGATGGCGCTGACCGGCACCGACATGGCCGGGCCCGACGGCACGCTGCGCACGGTGGACGCCGAGCTGCCGCAGATCCTCAATCGCCGTGCGGTCGCGCGCCGCTCCGACGACGAGCGCCTCTTCGTCTACAACAGCGGGCTGGTGCTGACCGACATCGCGGTGGCCCACGCGCTGGCGGAGCGGGCGATCGCGGAAGGCCGTGGCACGGAGGTACCGCTGTGGGACTAGCGCAGGGAGGTGCACGGTGGGACTAGAACACGCGAGTGTCACCGTGGAGCCCGCGGACGAGGCGGCCACGCGCGATTCGATCAGCGCGTCACCGATGCCCGCGCATCTCGATCCGTGGGAGCGCCGCCTGTTCGCCGATCCGGATCTGCTCGGTGACCTCGCTTTCACGCTGGGCGGGCCGTTCCACGTGATGTACCCGGCGCGGGTCGGCCACAACATCCGGGCGTTCCGCGCCGCTTTCGAGAGCGCCGGGGTGCAAGGTGCCATCTACTACGGCAAGAAAGCGAACAAGGCCGCGTGCGTCGCGCGGGCCTGCGCGGAAAACGGTGCGGGCGTCGACGTCGCCAGCGTCGGCGAGCTGACCGCCGCGCTGGCACAAGGCGTACGCGGTGCCGAGCTCATGGTGACCGGACCGGCGAAGGCGGACGACCTGCTGTGGCTGGCCGCCCGGCACGGTGCGCTGATCGCCGTGGACGATCTCGGCGAACTCGAACGGCTCGCCGCGCTCGCGTCCTCCGACGGGCCCGCGCGAGTGCTGATCCGCGTGCTGCCCGCAGCCTCGGCCAGCCGGTTCGGCATGACCTCCGGCGAAATCGAGGAAGCCCTCGCATTGTGCGGCGTACGCGATTCGATTCGCCTGGAGGGCTTCAGTTTCCATCTGTCGGGCTACGACGCGGTGGCGCGCGCGGAACTGGCGGGCGAGCTGATCGCCCGCTGTCTGCACGCGCGCACGCTGGGGCATCCGGCCACCACCGTGTCGATCGGCGGCGGGTTCGGCGTCGACTACGTTCCGGCGGACGCGGCGATGGAGTTCACGGCGCGGGCGGGCAGGCAGTGGTTCCACTCCGGCAAGGCCTTCGATTCGTACTATCCGTACCACTTTCCGGCGCCCGGCGCGGCCATGCTCGCGCAGATCCTCGACCACGCGGATCTCGCCGGACGACTGCGCGACAACGCCGTGCGGCTGGCCGTCGAACCGGGGCGCGCGCTGCTCGCGCACGCGGGCTGCACCGTCTTTCGCGTCCAAGGCAGCAAGACCAGGCACGCGCACGGCCAGCCCTACCGGTTGCTCACCGTGGACGGCACCAGCCTCAGTCTCTCGGAGCAATGGTTCGACAGCGAGTATCTGCCCGATCCGGTGCTGTGGCCCGCACGGCCCGGCACCGCGACGCCGACCAGCGTCGGGGCCGCCACCTGTCTGGATTCCGACATGCTGAGCTGGCGGCGGGTGCCGCTGCCCCGCCCCGCCGAGGTCGGCGATCTGCTGATCTACCCGAATACCGCCGGTTATCAGATGGATTCGAACGAGTCCGCGTTTCACGAACTGCCCATCCCACCGAAAGTCGTACTGCACGACGCACCCGGCGATCGCTTCCGCTGGACCCGCGACGGCAGCTGACCCGACTTCCCGACCAGAACCAGGAGACCTCGATGCCGCTCGTCACGCGCGTGACGGATCTGATCGGCCGCACGCCGCTGTTCGAGCTCGCGGCGACCGCGACCGGCACCCGCCTGCTGCTCAAACTGGAGCAGTTCAACCCGACCGGTGCGGCCAAGATCAGGATGGCGCGCGAAATGGTGCTCGACGCCGAGCGTCGCGGTTTGCTACGCAGTGGCGGACATATCATCGAGTCCACATCCGGCAACACCGGGCTCGGCCTCGCGGTAGTTGCCGCGGAACGTGGGTATCGCTTCACCGCAGTGGTCGACCATCACGCATGTAAGGACAAACTGCGCGCGATGCGGGCAATGGGTGCGGAACTGGTGTTCGTCGCCGACGAGGGCGACGACAACCTGGCCACCTCGGCACGGGAGGACCTCGCCGAGGCGATGGCGGCCGAGCGGGACGACGCGTACTTCACCGAGCAGCACAACAACGACGCCAACGCGGTGGGCTACTACCCGGTGGCCGAGGAATTGCTCGAGGACGTCGACCGGGTCGACATCCTGCTGTCCGCCGTGGGAACCGGAGGTTCGCTGTTCGGCACCGCGACCCGGCTGCGCCAGCTCGGCTGCACGCCGCACGTCATCGGGGTCGAACCGGTCGGCTCGATCGCCTTCGGCGGGCCGGGCGGTCCGTACTGGCAGTCGGGCACCGGCACCCCGCCGGGCGCCACCATCGGCACCGCCGTGGACTATTCGCTGCTGGACGAGGGCGTGAAGGTCACCGACGTGGCGGCCTTCGCGACCGCCCGCGCGGTCGCCGCCGAACTGGGGCTGATGATCGGCGGGTCGGCGGGCGGCTCGGTGTACGCCGCGCTCACCCGGCTGGAGGAGTTCCCGCCGGGCTCCACCGTGGTCACCATCGTGTGCGACGGCGGGGAGAAGTACTTGGACACGGTGTTCGACGACGAGTGGATGAACGAGCGCGACCTGCTCGACCCCGGCACCGAACGCGAGATCGCGCTGCTGCTGCGGCGCTACACGCCCGCCGCCAGGAACACGTTGGTGGAAGCGCGGTGAGGTCCGGTCGTTGGTACGGTGCGACGCTGCGCCCGCGCGGGACGACGCTCCCGCCCTCTGTGAAGGAGAACCGGTGATCGTGACGAGTTTCCGCGGCGACGGCGGGCGGCTCACCGCGCTGGCGACACCGATCGCGCTGACCCAGCTCGCCCAGATCGCGGTATCCACCACGAACATCGCGCTGATGGGCACGCTCGGCGTGCGGCAGGTGGCCGCGGGCGGCCTGGCGATCGTGCTGTTCAACCAGATCCGCACCATGTGCGTCGGTTTGATCACCGGCAGCGGCAACCAGATCGCCACCGCCGTGAGCGCGGCGGGCAAACGCGGCGAATCACCGGATCCGGAGATCCGCGACCTGCTGCGCTCGAGCTTCGCGATCGCCACGATCGCCGGGTTGCTCGGCGGTGCGGTGCTGATCGGGCTCGGCTGGGCGCTGCCCTGGCTCGGCCAGGACCCGGGAGTGCTCGCCGACGCCCGCCCGCTGATGATGGCGCTCGCGCCGGGCCTGCTGCCGTGCCTGTGGTTCCAGGTGCTGCGCCAGTACACGGTCGGCATGCAGCGCCCGCAGGCGCTGCTGCTGGTGACGCTCGGCTCGGTGGTGCTGAATCTGCTGTTGGCGCTGGGCTTCATCCACGGCAAGGGCGGCCTGCCCGAACTCGGGCTCACCGGTATCGGTGTCGCGACCTCGCTGGTCTTCCTGATCACCTTCGGCGTGTTCTGGGTGATGGTGTGGCGCGACGAGGAACTCGGCCGTACCCTGCCCGGCACGCCGCTGCCGGTGCGGCTCACCACCGTGCGCGCCGAGCTGCGACTGGGCACGCCGATCGCGCTGACCTACGGCTCCGAGGCCGGCATGTTCTCGGTGCTCGCGCTGGTCATGGGCAGCATCGGCCCGGCGGCGCTGGCCGCGCACAACGTCGTCTACCAGATCATCTACATCGTGTTCCAGGTGGCGATCGGTCTCTCGCACGGTGCGTCGATCCTGGTCAGCCACGCGGTCGCGCGCGACGAGCACGCGCACGCCCGTGCACTGGCCTGGCTGGCGCTGCGGCATGCCGCGGTGATCGCCGCGGTGACAGGCGCGGTGTACGTGATGGCCCCCGATCTGGTGCTGCGCCCGTTCCTGGACTCCTCGGACGCCGACACCATCCAGGTCGCGCACACCCTGCTGCTGATCGGCATCGTGCTGCAATTCTTCGACGCCGCTCAGAACATCGGCACCGGCCTGCTGCGCGGGCTGAAGGCGACCAACGCGGGCTTCCGGCTCTCCCTGATCGGCTACTGGGGCGTAGGCCTTCCCGTAGCCCTGCTGCTGGCCTATCCGGCCGGGCTCGGCGCGGCGGGCGTCTGGTGGGGACTCACCGCGGGCCTGGCCACCACCGCGATCCTCATGCTGCGCCGCTACTTCGCGTTGCTGGACGAGAAGGACCGCGACCGGCCGCACTTGCTCCCGGAGACCCTCACGACCCAGAGCTGATCGGTCCCGATCGCGCTCCGGGCACCTCCGGGTCGTCGGACGGCTCTCGCGATCGCCGAAGCCGCATCGGCTGGGCCCCCGGCCGCACGACAAGTTGGGCTGAACCGGTCCGACGTGGTCCACGACGGACGCCTACCCGGCTCCGGGGCTGCCCCGGCACGCCACTCGCGGTGCCGAAGGGCGGCCTCGGAGCAGCTGAGTCCAGCCCGGGACGGGAATGCCTCGAAACCCGCCGCGTACCGGCCCGACGGCCCGTCGCCGGGCAGCGCCCGCAGCGGCTTCGACCGGAGCTTCGACGCTCGGGACCCGTGCTCGGACCATGCGATCGCGAAGGTCCGGCGGACTCCGGGCCTGCCGGTGCCGGAACGTGCGATCGAGATCGTGGGCACCGACGACGGCAACTGGACTCGCGCCGACCCGGTTCGGCCATCACCGTCGGCGCTCCACGCGTGCGGGTTCTGTCGACAACGACCGTGTCGGAGGGTGTGTCGCGTAGCGTTGAGAACGTCGTCGGCCGGGCCGGGATGACGTGCGCGGCCCGGGATCGGGAGGTGCCGGATGCTGAGCGTGTTCTCCTCGCCGGGGCACTACGTGCAGGGCCGGGACGCCACCGCCGCGCTCGGGGCGGAGATGACCCGCCTCGGCATCGGCGGGCCGGTGCTCATCGTGGCGGGCTCCAGCGCTTTCCGGCTGCTGGCAAACACCTGGGAGCGCTCGCTGACGGACGCGAAGATCGCCTATTCGATCCATCTATCCGGTGGCGAATGCAGCCGGGCCGAGATCGCCCGGATCGCCCACGCCGTCGAGGAATCCGGCAGCACGGTCGTCCTCGGGGCGGGCGGCGGCAAGGTGCTCGACGCGGCCCGCGCGGTCGCCGACGACCTCGATCTGCCGATGATCAGTTGCCCGAGCACCGCCTCCAGCGACGCACCGTGCAGCGCGCTGTCGGTGATCTACACCGACGCGGGCGAGTTCGAGGCGTATCAGCTCGTGCGGCGGAATCCGGCGCTGGTGCTGGTGGACACCTCGGTCGTCGCGCAGGCCCCGGCCCGGCTGCTCGCCGCTGGCATGGGCGATGCCCTGGCGACCTGGTTCGAGGCGCGCACGTGCAGCGCCGCCCAGGTGCGCAACATGCGCGGCGGCGCCTCCACGCGCAGCGCCACCGCCTTGGCCGAACTCTGCTATCGCACGCTGCTCGCCGACGGCGCGCAGGCGCTGACCGCCGTCCGCACCCGCGGCGTCACACCGGCGCTGGAGCGCGTCGTCGAGGCCAACACCTTGCTCTCCGGACTCGGCTTCGAATCGTCCGGGCTGGCCGCGGCGCACGCCGTGCACAACGGTCTGACCGCCGCCGCGCGAACGCGCCCGTTCCTGCACGGCGAGAAGGTCGCGTTCGGCACCCTCACCCAATTGGTGCTCGAGGGCGCGCCCGCGTCCGAGATCGGCACGGTGCTGGATTTCTGCGCCGAGGTCGGTTTGCCGACCACGCTGGCCGCCCTCGGGCTGCCCGATGCCGACGACGAGACACTGGCGGCCATCGCACAGCGTGCGACCGCTCCGGGCGAGACGATCCACAACGAACCCTTCACGGTGGATGCCGCGATGGTTGTGGACGCCCTGCGCACCGCCGACGCCCTCGGTCGGTGACCAATCCCACATCCACCCGCGTTCACCCAGCGTCCGACACCGAAACCTCACCTTCCCGCAAGCGAGTCTTCATCAACCGCCGGGAAACCTGTCCGTAACCGGCGCTATCGTGGCGACGGAGCCAAGCCAATGGCGGGCAAACCGCCAGGAGGGATTCGGTCCGGTGTCCATCACCAGAGTCGCGGAGTATCCGCGTCCGGATCATGTGTTGTTCCACTTCAGCGATACACATCTCATCGCGGGCGACGACCCCCTGTACGGCGATGTCGACGCCGACCTGCGGTTACGGCAACTGCTGGACCAGGCCGCGGCGAGCGGGATCCGGCCGACCGCGATCGTGTTCACCGGCGACCTCACCGACCGGGGCGAGCCCGCCGCGTACGCCAAGCTGAAGTCGATCGTCGAGCCATTCGCCAGAAGTCTGCAGGCACCCATCGTGTGGGTCACCGGCAACCACGACGACCGCGCCGCCCTCCGCGCCCGCCTGCTCCACGAGTACCCCACCAATTCCCCGCTGGACCGGGTGCATCTGATCGACGGATTGCGCATCGTCGCCTTGGACACCTCGGTGCCCGGCCACCACTACGGGGAGATCTCCGACGACCAGCTGGGGTGGCTGCGCTCGGTCCTGGCCGAGCCCGCGCCCTTCGGCACCATCCTGGCCATGCACCACCCGCCGGTGCCGTGCGTGATCGACCTCGCCGTCACCGTGGAACTACGGGATCAGCGCCGACTGGCCGACGTGCTGGACGGCACCGACGTGCGCGCCATCCTCGCCGGGCACCTGCACTTCTCCACCAGCGCCACGTTCGCGGGCATCCCCGTCTCGGTGGCGTCGGCCACCTGCTACAGCCAGGATCTCGGTGTGGCGCAGGGTGGCCTGCGCGGCCGGGACGGCGCGCAGGCCTTCAACTACGTGCACATCTATCCGGACACCGTGGTGCACTCGGTGGTGCCCATCGAGCGCGGTCGCACGGTGGGCGCTCCCGCCACGCCGGAGGAGGCGCGGCAACGGCTGACGGAGGAGGGCATCGTGATCCCGCCGGCCGCGCGCATCCCGCACGTCATGCGGCGCCCTGCGTCGACTCCGGAAGCGGATGACGAGGCGGTGTACTGAGCCGTTCCCACGGCGCGGGCTCGGGGTAGTAGCGGGCCAGGAACTCCGAGACGATCCGCACCCGGTCGGACTCGGCGACCTCGGGGAAACTGCCGTCGTTGAGGCAGAAGAAGTCGACGTCGCGATGACGCGCCAGCCCGTCCAGCAAAGCCAGACCGTGGTAGCTGGTCGTGTCGACGTACCGCATCTTCGCCGACTCCTGGGGCACCGCGCGCCCGGTCAGCATGGCGTAGTAGTGATACAGCGAATTGGTGACCGAGATGTCGGTGGCCGCGCGGAACCGGCTCGCGCTCGTGCGCGCGAAGTCCGCGGCGAACTCCTCCTCCATCTCCATGAGCACGCTGCGTCGCAGTGGCGCGGGCGTGTGCTCCAGGTGCCGCGTGATGACATAACCGAAGCGCTCCGCCAGCAGCGCCCGGTTCACCCTGGCGGCGTTCTCGAAACCGCTGCGCCGCTCGTTGTTGCGTCCGGGCCCGATCCTGGTGTCCGCTTCGATGAATCGGCTCACGCCGCCCGGCGTGAAGAACATCGACGGACGCACCGGACGTGCGAAGAACATGTCGTCGTTGGAGTACAGGAAGTGCTCGCTGAGCCCGTCGATGTGCTGCAACTGGCATTCCACCGCGTGCGAATTGAACACCGGCAAGCCGCTGACGTCCCGGAAGTGGTCCGCCGCGGGCACCACGGTCACCTTCGGATGCGCGGTCAGCCACTCCGGCGGTGTGGAGTCGGTCGCGATGAAGATCCTGCGGATCCACGGCGCGTTCTTGTGCACCGACCGCAGGGCGTACTTCAACTCGTCGATCTGGCGGATCCTGGCGTCCGCGTCGTCGCCCTCGCCGACCACGACCTGAGCGAGCATCCCGGCGCGGCGGGCGCGGAATTCCGGATCGGAGCCGTCCACCCAGGAGAACACCAGGTCGATATCGAACCCGACGTCACCGGTCTGCGGCGCGAACATGTCCGCCAGGGTGGGCCAGGTCCGGTCGAACAGCCGCACCTGCGTGCGCTGGACGTCGGCGAGGTCGAAGACCGGGCGGGTCAGCGCGTTCGGGCGCGGGCAGGTCACCGTGTCGCCGTGGTATTCCCACAGCTCCAGCTCGACATGGTGCGCCGGGTCGTGGTCGCGCCCGAGCCGGAAGACGTTGTGCCGCAATTCGACACAGGAGAACCCCGCCGACATCGCCGCGGCGGTCACCCGGCGCACCATCAGGCGCTGCGCCGCGTCGGCCGCGAGCACGAGCCGGTGCCCGCTGTCGCGCACCAGCAGGAACGGCACCTCCGCGGCGGCCAGTTCCGCGCGCAGGTAGCCGAGATCCTCGATCATCGCGGCGGACACGGCGAGATTGCTCGCCATGGCCCGCGTGACCATTTCCACCGCCCCCGAGTCCACTGCTCCCCTGTCCGTCATGACTGCCTCCACTTCCGTCGAACCACCGGTCTGAAGATTGCGTCCGGGGCACCGCGCCGAGCGCCGATCCGTCGATGCCGGGGCATCGACGTGCGAGGACCGCGCGCCTGGCGCGGTGACATTCAGAAGTGGGGAAGGGTGCCGAAGCGCGGGTACGAATTGATCACCCGGTATGTAGACGACTGGTAGACCATTTCGTTTCACCTCACTCACGGCCGGACGCGCATGGCGTCATGGATGGAAGCGCTGCACTCGTGCGGGAACGATCGAATGGCACGGGTGGCAGCTGCACGCCGGACGGTCATCGGCCGACTGGAAAGTGGTCTGCCCAGGAAACTCCGGGCACCTCTACGAATGATGCAACGCGCTCGACATTCCGTCAATCGGTGCGGCTGAACCGCGCCTGCCCGTGCGCTGCCCACGGCCGTGGCACACACTGGGCAATATAATTAGGATAGCCTCACCATAGCATCAAGAGGAAGGGTTGTGCCGGTGCGCGTCGTCATTCTGTTCGGATCCGAGATGGGCACCGCGGAGTCCGCGGCGGACACCATCGCCGCGGAGTTGCGCGGGGCGCACGACGTCTCGGTGCACGACATGACGGACTTCGACCTCGCGGATCTGGACGTCCGCGACTTCCACGTCGTCGTGTGCTCGACCTACGGCGACGGCGAGCTGCCGACCGGCGCCGAACCCTTCGCCGACGCGCTCGACCGCGACACGCCGGATCTGCACGGGCTGCGTTTCGCCGTCTTCGGGCTCGGCGACATCGTGTACGGCGACACGTTCAACCGCGGCGGCGAGATCATCGCCGAGAAACTCGCCGCGCGCGGCGCCGTGCAGGTGGGCGAACACGCCCGGCACGACGCGTCGGCAGAGGTCCGCGTGCGCGACATGGCCAGGGAGTGGGCCGCCGCGCTCGACATTCCCGCGCTGATCTCGGCCTGACCGCGCCGGGCACGCGCCGCTGGTCACCAAAGGGCGGTCCGGACAAAGCGCCCAGCGCCAGCGCGCAAGGCGCACAGCGCCTTAGACTGCTATCAAGCACGGCACAGCCCGCCGCGCTCGACGATCCATGAGGTGACGAAGATGGCAGCCGGAGCGAGCCCCGCCCAACGTCAGCACAACTCGACAGATCATCCCGAGCTGGACGCGCTCCCGGAATGGCCACTGGAGACGATCGGTGTACTGGTGACCACCGACCCTGCACCGCATGCGATTCCGGTGTCCTGGCCGGTGCGGGCCGGTGACCGGCGCATCCTGATCAGCCTCAAGTACGATCGCGGTTCGCTGGCGCGGTTGCGCGAACATCCAGAGGTGGCCCTGCTGATCCTCGGTGGAGGCAACGTGGCGATGTGCGCAAGGGGCACCGCACACGTGGTCGCCGAGCAGATGCCAGACGCCGCCGACTACGTCGCCGTCCGCATCGACGTCGACGTGATCGACGACCATCGCCAGTCGGCCTTCGCGGTCGTGCAAGGCATCCAGCGCACGGTGCTCGACGACGAGAGCGAGTTGCGGGCGCTGAAAGGCCGGGTCGACACCCTGAGATCCTGGGCAGACCACCAGAACTAGATCGGCCCGGCGTTCCCGGGAGCAGAGAAAGAGGCGGCACCGGCCGTGCCGCGCGGAAGGGGATCATGAGCGTCACTTTGGCCAAAGGCGGCAATGTCTCGCTGTCGAAGCAGGCCGCGAATCTCACCAAGGTGTCGGTGGGGCTCGGCTGGGACGTGCGCACCACCACCGGCGCCGACTACGACCTCGACGCCAGTGCGCTCGCCTGCGGACCGAATCTGAAAGTGCTGTCCGATCAGCATTTCGTCTTCTACAACAACCTGCGCTCGCCCGATGGATCCATCGAGCACACCGGCGACAACCTCACCGGCGCGGGTGAAGGCGACGACGAGGTGATCAACATCGACCTCACCGCCACACCGCCGAACATCACCAACATCTTCTTCCCGGTGTCCATCCATGACGCCGACGCACGCGGCCAGTCGTTCGGCCAGATCCGCAACGCCTTCATCCGCGTCGTCGACGCCGCCACCGGCGTCGAACTGGCCCGCTACGACCTCACCGAAGACGCCTCCACCGAAACGGCCATGATCTTCGGCGAGCTCTACCGCCACAACAACGAGTGGAAGTTCCGCGCCATCGGCCAGGGCTACGCCTCCGGGCTCGCGGGCATCGCCCGGGACTACGGCGTCAACGTCTGACGGTTCGATTCGGGTTCGCCGCGCCGGTCTTTCGGCCTCGTGCTCCATCGGCATCGAGCGCCGGAGGACCCGCGCGGCACGTTTCGGCTCCGGTCGAACTCACGGGAACCGCTTCGCGATCGCCGCGGCGATCGCTTCCGGTGCGTGCTCTTGAATGAAATGCCGCGCGTGCGGCAGCTCGACTACGTCGAGATCGGTGAAGGCGGCTCGCATTCGCGGGATACAGGCGTTCGGACGGAACACCATGTCCCGCATTCCCCACACCAAGAGGGCCGGCTTGTCGCCGAGCAGGACGGGCACATCTCGGGCGAGTCGGTCCAGCAGCGGGCGTGCGGCACGAATTTCCTTGGGCGTCGCGGCGAGTCCGCGTCGGGCTTCCACGGTGGGCTGCACCGCGCGATAGTGGTCGGCCTCGGCCGCGGTCAGCTTGCGCCCCAGTTCCGCGAGCAGGACGCGCTCGACGAGGAAATTCTGTTCGAGTATCCGCCGCTGCATCGGACGGCTGCCCATGATCACGCTGAACGCCCGATTCGCCAGCGCTTCGGTCGGCCAGAACGAGGTATTGCCCAGCACGATCCCCCGCACCCGATCCGCGCGCGCGGCGCTCGCGCCCAGACCGATGGGGCCGCCCCAGTCCTGTCCCATCAGAACGAAGCCGTCGAGCCGCAGGTGATCGATCAGTTCGCCGAGGACCGCGGTGTGCTCGGCGATCGTGTAGCCGAAACCCTCGGGACGTTCGGACAATCCGAAACCCGGATAGTCGACGGCGATACACCGGTACCGGTCGCGCAGGTCCTTCACGATGTGGCGGTAGAGGAAGCTCCAAGCCGGAGCGCCATGACAGAACAGCAGCGGCGGCCCGGCCCCCTCGTCGATGTAGTGAACTCGGCCCACCGACGAGTCGAACCAGCGCGACTCGAAGGGGTACAGACTCTTGTCAGGAACGAAATCGATCAGCATTGGCCCCTCCCTCCGAGACAGGCTACCTCGGGTGCACCCGAGCGCGCGGTCGCCTCCACCGAGGCGCCGTCTCCGGAGCGGAAACCCCCGTGGTCGGTTGATGAAGACTGACGATTTCAGCCCAGGCTGCCGGCCGAGTGGAACGACACGAATCGCGGAGTCACCCGCAGCAGAACGGGTCGTCGCAGGGGTCGCCCACTTCGCTGCCGTAGGCGATGAAGTGCTGGATCGGGCTCAGGATTCGGTCGGCGGTGGCGCGGTCGAGGGGTGGGGCGGATCGGGGGCTCGGGCGGTCCCAGGTGGGTGGGGGGTCGTCGATGTCGAAACAGGGTGCGCCATCGATGAACAGGGTCCACAGTGGGTGGTCGGGGAAGCCGTTGATCCGGAGGACCCACCACCGGCCGTCGACGTGGGCGGCGACGGGGAATTTGCCGTTGCCGGTCGATTGCCATTGTGGTCGGGCGTTCAATTCGGGATACGGCATTTTCTCAGTGTCCCCTGATACCGACGGCCCTGCGGATGGGACCGCGTTCGGGTGAGGCGGCTTCCTACTCGTAAGCCCAGAAGGCGCGCCAATCCTCCGCGGTGAGCGGAAGACGTTCACCGCGTTCTTTTTCCGCCACGTCCTCGGCCGCGCGAATGGCGGCGGCGAAGCTCAGCGTCGCTTTGCGGAGGCGTTCTTCGGCGCTTTCCGGGCCACCGAGGTGCACGACGCGCAGGGCTTCCGGAACCAGGTCGGACGGCAGGCCCGCTTTGGTGCTGCGGGAGACGATCTTCTCGGCGAGGGCCAACGCGGGCTGGGCCATGGCTATGCCGTCCAGGCAGGAGCGGCGGGACTTCTCGGCGGATTTGCGTTCTTCCCAAGCGCGTTCCTGGGCGGCGATCTTCTCGGCCACCGAGGCGTCGGGATCGATCGCGGAATCCACCAGGTGCGGGCTGCGGTTGACCAGCTTGGCCACCAGCGCGGCGGCGACGTCGTCGACGGTGAATTCACCTGCGGCCTCGGCGATCCGGGAGTGGAAGAGCACTTGCAGCAGCAGGTCGCCGAGTTCTTCCTTGATCGTCTCGGCATCGTCGTGCTGGATGGCGTCGAGCAGTTCGTAGGTCTCCTCGAGCAGATAGGGGCGCAGCGAGTCGTGGGTCTGGGTGACCTCCCACCCACCGAAATGCCAGAGCCGGTCCATGACCTCGACCGCCCCGGCCAGCCCCGCCGCGACCACCGCGGTGTCCGTGCGCGGTGTCGCCTCCCCGTCGCGCTCCACGCCGTGAACCGCGCGATGGCGGGCGGCCCGCAGAACGGACTCGTCGCGTGTCGAGCTCATCGCGGCGCCATCTCGGCGGCGACGGTGAGGTCGACCGCTCCCTGCGCCTTCCCGTCCAACGCCAGCAACAGATCGGCGGCGAATTGCAGCAGCACGACATCGCGGACGCGCTCGGCCCCGACACTGTCCTGCACGCGCGGCAGCGGAAGCTGCACCACCCCGGACGCGGCGCGGTACCCCGCGCTCGGGTAGAGCCGCTTGAGGCGCATCTGCTTGGAATCGGGCAGGTGCAGCGGCGAGATCTTCAAGGTCGTCCCGGTGACCGCGATCTCGGTGACCTCGTACTCGCGGGCGAGCAGGCGCAGTTTGGCCACCGACACCAGACGCCCGACTTCCACCGGCAACGGGCCGTACCGGTCGACGAGTTCCTCCACGACCTGCGCGAGCGCCGAATCATCCTGCGCGGCGGCGAGTTTGCGGTATGCCTCCAGGCGCAGCCGGTCACTGGCGATGTAGTCCGGCGGGATGTGCGCGTCGACGGGCAGGTCGATGCGCACCTCCTTGACCTCCTCGGTGGTGATCGGCTTGCCGTCCGCGGCGGCGCGATACGCCTCGACGGCTTCCCCGACCAGCCGCACGTAGAGATCGAAGCCGACCCCTGCGACGTGGCCGGACTGCTCGGCGCCGAGCACGTTGCCCGCGCCGCGGATCTCCAGGTCCTTCATCGCGACCGCCATGCCCGCGCCGAGATCGGAGTTCTGCGAGATGGTGGCCAGTCGGTCGTAGGCCGTCTCGGTGAGCGGCTTCTCCGGCGGGTAGAGGAAGTAGGCGTAGCCGCGTTCCCGGCTGCGCCCGACCCGGCCGCGCAGCTGATGCAACTGCGAAAGGCCCAGCGCGTCGGCGCGTTCCACGATCAGGGTGTTGGCGTTGGAGATGTCCAGACCGGTCTCGATGATCGTGGTGCACACCAGCACGTCGTATTCGCGCTGCCAGAAGCCCTGCACGGTGGACTCCAGCGCGTCCTCGTTCATCTGGCCGTGCGCGACCGCCACCCGCGCTTCGGGCACCAGATCGCGAATCCGCTTGGCCGCCTTGTCGATCGACGACACCCGGTTGTGCACGTAGAACACCTGGCCGTCGCGCAGCAACTCGCGCCGGATCGCGGCGGTGACCTGCTTGTCGTTGTAGGCGCCCACGTAGGTGAGCACCGGGTGGCGTTCCTCCGGCGGGGTGAGGATGGTCGACATCTCGCGAATCCCCGCCAGGCTCATCTCCAGGGTGCGCGGAATCGGGGTGGCCGACATGGTGAGCACGTCGACGTGCGTGCGCAGCGCCTTGATGTGCTCTTTGTGCTCGACACCGAATCGCTGCTCCTCGTCGACCACCACGAGGCCGAGGTCCTTCCAGCGCACGCCGGTCTGCAACAGCCGGTGCGTGCCCACCACGATGTCGACGCCGCCGTCGGCCATTCCCTCCAGCACCGCGCGGGCCTCGGCCGGATCGGTGAAGCGGGACAGGCCTTTCACGGTGATCGGGAAACCCGCGACGCGCTCGGTGAAGGTCTGCAGGTGCTGCTGCGCGAGCAGCGTGGTGGGCACCAGCACGACGACCTGTTTGCCGTCCTGCACCGCCTTGAACGCCGCGCGCACCGCGATCTCGGTCTTGCCGTAGCCGACGTCGCCGCAGACCACGCGGTCCATCGGGACGGCCTTCTCCATGTCCGACTTCACCTCGGCGATGGCGGTCATCTGGTCGACGGTCTCGGTGAACGCGAACGCGTCCTCCATCTCCTTCTGCCACGGCGTGTCCGGTCCGAACGCGTGACCGGGCGCCGCCTGGCGGGCGGCGTACAGCTGCACCAGCTCGCCGGCGATCTCGCGAACCGCTTTGCGCGCCTTGCGTTTGGTGTTGGCCCAGTCCGAGCCGCCGAGCTTGGACAGGCTGGGCATCTCGCCGCCGACGTAGCGGGAGAGCTGGTCGAGCGACTCCATCGGCACGAACAGCCGGTCACCGGGCTGGCCGCGTTTGCTCGGCGCGTACTCGATCACCAGATACTCGCGGCGCGCGCCGCCGACGGTGCGCTCGATCATCTCGACGAACTTGCCGATGCCGTGCTGGTCGTGCACCACCATGTCGCCCGCGCTCAACGCGAGCGGGTCGACCTGGTTGCGCCGTTTGGCGGGCATCCGCTTGCCCTCGGTCGGCGCGGTGACCCGGTTGCCGGTGAGGTCGGATTCGGCGACGACCACCAGACCCGCGCCCTCGAAGACCAAGCCGTCGTGCAGCGAGCCGCACAGCACGCCCACCACGCCCTCGTTCGGCTCCGCGCCCGCCGCCAGCGCCGCGGCGGGGACCTCCGCGTCGGCCAGCCGTTCCAGGATGCGCTGCGCCGTGCCGTGGCCCGCGACGACCACCACGGCCCTGCCGCCGGTGAGCACGTGGGCGCGCAACGAGGCGAACATGGTCGCCACCAGTTCGTCGGACCCGCGCGCGGCCGGGCCGGGCAGCACCGGCAGCACGACCTCGGAGGAATCCCCGGAAGCGAGCGGGCTCAGCGTCCACCAGGGCAGGCCCTGTCGCTCGGCGCTGGCCTGGATCTCGGGCAGCGGGCGGTAGGCGGAGGCGGCCAGGTCGAGTCCGTGTCCGCCGAGCGGCGCGGCGCCGCCGAACGAGGCCGCGGTCCAGGATGCCTCCAGGAATTCCTCGCCGGTACGTACCAGGTCGGCCGCGCGGGTGCGGATCTTCTCCGGATCGCACAGCAGTACGTGGGTTCCCTCCGGCAGCACCTCGGTGAGCAGGCACAACTGCCCCGGTTGCAGCACCGGCAACAGCGCTTCCATGCCCTCGACCGGGATGCCCTGCGCGAGTTTCTCCAGCATCTCCACCAGCGCCGCGTCGGCCGCGTTGGCGGCGGCGACCTCGGCCGCCCGCTCGCGCACCTCGGGGGTGAGCAGCAGTTCCCGGCACGGCGGCGCGACCACGACGTCCACCGCGACGTCCGGCAGCGAGCGCTGGTCGGCGACGGAGAACGGCCGCAGTTCGGTGACCTCGTCACCCCAGAATTCCACGCGCACCGGATGGTCGGCGGTGGGCGGGAAGACGTCCAGGATGCCGCCGCGCACCGCGAACTCACCGCGCTTGCCCACCATGTCGACCCGGGTGTAAGCGAATTCCACCAGCCGCGTGAGCAATTCGTCGAAGTCCAGCTCGGCGCCGACGCGCAGCACGATCGGCTCGATCTCGCCGAGCCCACCCGCCATCGGCTGCATCAGCGACCGCACCGTGGTCACCACCACGCGCAGCGGCGCGGGGAAATGCGGGTCGCCGGGGTGGGCGATCCGGCGCAGCACCTCCAGCCTGCGCCCCACCGTGTCGGCGCCCGGAGAGAGCCGCTCATGCGGCAGCGTCTCCCAGGACGGGAACTGCGCGACCGCGGGACCGAGCATCTCCACGAGTTCGACACTCAGGTCGTCTGCCTCCCGCCCCGTGGCCGTGACCACCACCAACGGCCGCTCGGCGGCCAACCGCGACGCGACGAACGGCCGCACCGCCGACGGCGCGACCAGCTCGACCGACGATGTGCCGATCAGCTCCGCGACGGTCCGTAGCGAGGAATCGGCACCGGCCGCGGCGGCCAGTCCCGCCAACGGGGGGCGGTGGGTGGACATCGACAACTCCTGAGCGCAGGCGACACGTTTCGAGCGGCCAACCGAGTCTAGTTAAGCGGGCATCTTGTTTTTGCAGCGCCCGCGCCGCCGCGAGGCGACTGCCGCCCCCGCCCGATACCAGAGCGCCCATCCGCGATCTATTTCGTCGCCGACACGGCCGCCCACCCGAACACGCTCCGGCTCCTCCCGGCGAGAAGCGAGCCACAGCGAGAAGGTCCGGCGGAGCCGTCAGCACGATTCGCGGCTACATCATCCGGCGGAACAAGCACACCACCGACGAGCACCTACGATAGCCAGGGCGAATGTCGCCCGACGCACACTGCGGGGCCCTTCACCAGAGGTGCAGGAAACTCCGGACGTCATCGAAACCGTCGAGTGCCCGCCCGTCCACGTCCGACGGATCCGCCTCGGCACGCGCCGACAAGGAGCGCGCCAACGCAACGGACTCATCGCTGAGCCGCCCGAACCGCCGAGCGGTATGTCCCAGGCACAGCCCGGCCAGCCCGAGCAGCGGGCTGCCGGACACAGCCCGCGTTCCGACCTGCGCACACCAGTGCTCGACGAACTCCCGATCGTCGTCGTTCAAGGCGCTGCCAACCAGAGCATCCGCCGCCTCGAACTCGTACGCGCGGTCTCCGAGCGCCCGCTCCAACACCGCGACTACCACCTCATGCGGCAGAGCAGGAGGATTGTGGAAGCTCCGATGCGTATGCATGCCGCGAGATTATCCATCCCCGTATGCCCCCGACCCATGACTCGATAAGGCGAACGTTGCCCGACGCGGGCACCAGCGCAACCACACCGGCCGAACGCCGTCGTTCAAGCGAATGAACCGAGCCTCCTTCAGCCCCGCTCACATTCCCACGACCACCGGCCACACGGGACAACCACCAACCAGCCACACCGACCGCACGCCCCGAAGCGAGCTCGACCACCGTCGCGCCCAGCGCACCCACAGCCACGTCGTCAGAGCGAAGCAAGACCGAGCATCTGCCGTTCGCGGCCCGGCACGCGTTTCCACGACCGCAGCGCACGCGACGAAAGAACAGCCCGAGCCCACAGCCAGCCACCACACGCGTGCACCGCGCAGCGAGCTTCGACACAAAAGCACCCAGCGCACCGCAACCCCGTCTTTCGAGCGAAGCGAGACCAAGCATCCGCCGTTCGCGGTCCTGCTCGCGTTTCCACGACCGCAGCGCACGCGACGAAACAGCAGCCCGAGCCCACAGCCAGCCACTACACGCGTGCACCGCGCAGCGAGCTTCGACACAAAAGCACCCAGCGCACCGCAACCCCGTCTTTCGAGCG
>NZ_JBEYVQ010000012.1:0-124607 GCF_040644075.1 Nocardia sp. NPDC047038
CGTGTGGAGGTGACCGGTACTAATCGGCCGAGGACTTACCAACAAAGGTTGCTACGCGTCCACTGTGCGGTATCTGAAACAACACACAGATACCCCCGGAAAACACTCCGTC
This sequence comes from Nocardia sp. NPDC047038, assembly GCF_040644075.1. Classification (NCBI taxonomy): domain Bacteria; kingdom Bacillati; phylum Actinomycetota; class Actinomycetes; order Mycobacteriales; family Nocardiaceae; genus Nocardia; species Nocardia sp. NPDC047038. The sequence goes on from NZ_JBEYVQ010000012.1 coordinate 113, forward strand.
CCTTGTGGTGGAGTCCCATATCCTTCGGGTGTGGGCTGGGGGTGTGGATAGTTTCATAGAGTTACGGCGGCCATAGCGGTGGGGAAACGCCCGGTCCCATTCCGAACCCGGAAGCTAAGCCTGCCAGCGCCGATGGTACTGCACTCGACAGGGTGTGGGAGAGTAGGACACCGCCGGAACATCCTTTCACGAAAGGCCCTCGACACCGTCGAGGGCCTTTCGTCGTTCATGCGGCGAGAACGTTTCGCAGCAATTTCAGAGGGAACTACAAGCACACACAGCGCGCGGACGATGATGATGGATGGTGGAGACGGATCGCTGTCCCGCGCGAACAACGGAGGTATGTATGGTCGTCGCGACGACGCCGGGTCACCCGGCGCCGCCAGCCCCCGCCACCTCGACGCGACCGCGTTGGTGGCGGCCGAGGCTGCCCGCGACGGCTGTGTACTTGGCGGGGCTGGTCGTCGTCTCGGCGATCTTCTCCGTGCTGAGCGACTCCGCGCAGACGAGGGTAGTTCTGCACGCGAGCACGAACCTGCACAACCTGCTGGACGGCCGGATCGGGACGTTGCTGGCAAGCGCGTTCGTGATCGGCGACGTCGTCGGGTCGTGGGTGATCATCCCGCTGCTGGCCTGTCTGCTCGCTCTCGCCGAACTGCGCTTCGGCGCGTTGCGGTTGGTGCGGGTTTTCCTGGCCGGCCACATCGGCGCCACGTTGTTCGTCGCGGCGGGGCTGTGGGTGGGCGTTGAGGCCGGATGGGTGCCCACGAGCATCCGCTGGGCCGAAGACGTCGGTGTCAGCTACGGCGCCATGGCTTTGGTCGGCGCGCTGGTGGCCGCCCTGCCCTACCGGTGGCGCGCCGCCTGGTCGACGCTCTGGTTCATCGTCGCGGTCGAGGGTGTGCTCATCGAGCACACCTTCACCCAGGTCGGCCACATGGTGGCGTTGATGATCGGCACCGTGGTCGGGTTCTGCATGGTCTGGGCCAGGACGACCACCCGTCGGCGGCTGACCCGGATCGAAAGCGCCCTGCTCGCCGTCAGCGTGGTTCTCGCGGCGATTCTGCTCATGGGCTGACGACGGGGGCGTGCGGGCGTTCGCCTACAGTGCTTGGGTGCGCCTAGTGATTGCTCGCTGTCAGGTCGACTACGTAGGGCGACTCACCGCCCATCTTCCGATGGCCCGCAGGCTACTGCTGGTGAAAGCGGACGGCTCGGTGCTCGTGCACTCCGACGGCGGCTCGTACAAGCCGCTGAACTGGATGAGCCCGCCCTGCTGGCTGGAGGAACGCAACGGCGACGCGCAGCTCCCGGAGGGAGCGAAGGCGCTGTGGGTCGTCGCCAACAAGGCCGGCGAGGAACTTCGCATCACCATCGAGGACATCGAGCACGACTCCTCCCACGAACTCGGCGTGGACCCGGGCTTGGTTAAAGACGGTGTGGAGGCTCATCTCCAAGAGCTGCTGGCCGAGCACGTGCATACACTCGGCACCGGCTACACGCTCATCCGCCGCGAGTACATGACCGCGATCGGCCCGGTGGACCTGCTGTGCCGGGACGCCGACGGCGGCACCGTGGCGGTGGAGATCAAACGGCGCGGTGAGATCGACGGCGTCGAACAGCTCACCCGCTACCTCGAGTTGCTGAACCGGGATCCGCTGCTGGCTCCGGTGGCGGGCGTTTTCGCCGCCCAGCAGATCAAGCCGCAGGCGCGCACCCTTGCCGAGGATCGCGGCATCCGCTGCCTCACACTCGATTACGACGCCCTGCGTGGCACGGAGAGCAACGAATTCCGCTTGTTCTGAACTCGGGGGCATGCGGGGCGCACGCGGCCGAGTAATAGGCTTGTCGCATGCCCCGCCGGAAACCGCGTTCGGATCGCCACGCTGATCACTCGCGGTCGGGAGGCGCGCCGATCGGCGATGTCTTCGGACGGACCGAATCAGGCCCGGACGGTGACGAGACTTACGTGGTCCGCACCATTCCGGGCACCCGCGCTGTGAAGACCTACCGCTGCCCGGGCTGTGACCACGAGATTCCGCCCGGCGTAGCGCACCTCGTCGCGTGGCCCGCTCATGGCGGAGAAGACGACCGCAGGCATTGGCATCGCGGGTGCTGGAACGGTCGCCGTACTCGGAAGATCACCCGGCGCTGGTCCTGATGCCCAGCAAACGGGTGCGGAATTAAGGAAGGCCGCCCCGGTGGGGGCGGCCTTCGGTGAATTCGGTTCAGTTTTGCTGTAGTCGCCGCAGTCCGACGTCAGTTGCTGACGTCGGCGCTCTCGCGCTCTTCCGAGTCGATATCGTCGTCCTCGGTGGCGACCTCGGGGATCGCCTTCTGACGGGAACCGGTGACCGACTTGGTGTTGCCGCCGATCGACTTGCGCTGATCCGGAACGCCGTCCAGCAATTCGCTTTCCCGGTTGACCGCGGCGAGCATCGCCGGCACCGAGTCGAGCTGACCGCGGATACCGAGCAGCTGGGCGAGCACGCGGCCGCGCAGCACGCGCATCTCCTCGGCCAGCTCCTTCGCGTGCGCGATCTTGCGCTCGGAGGTCTGGGTGGCGGAGGTGATGAGGCGGTTGGCCTCGTCGGTCGCGTCCTTGATCCGCTGGGCGGCCTCGGCGCGGCTGGTGGCTTCCAGCTCTTCCATGGCGCGGGTGAGCTTGGTGCGACGCTCGGCCATGGTGGCCTCGAAGTCCTGCTGGGTGGCCTTGCGCTTCGCGTCGGCTTCCTTCGCGATGCGGTCGGCCTCGGCCTGAGCGGCCTCGATGATCTTGGCGGACTCGGTGCGTGCGTTCGCGAGGGTCTGCTCGAATTCGATTTCGAGCGCCTCGCGCTTCTCCTTGGTCTCCGCGAGCAGCGACTCGTACTTGCCACGCATCTCGGTGGCCTGCTGCTCGGCGATCGACACCATCTCGGCGGCCTCGGCCTGCGCCAGGGCACGGACCTCGGACGCCTCGTCGGAGGCGAGACGGAGCATGCGGGAGATGCGGTCGGACATGCCTTCCGCGGTGGTCGGCGGCACCGAGAGTCGGTCGACCTCCTTGCGGAGTTCGTCGATCTCGTCGCGCGCGTCTTCCAGCTGGCTCGCGAGGTTACGTGCTTGTGCCGCAGCCGCATCGCGGTCGGTGGCGGTGACTCTCAGTTCCGCGTCGAAGCGGTCGAAGTAATTACGCACCTCGTCTTGCGCATAACCCTTGCGCACAACGGTGAAGGGCAGTGCAACGAAGCGATTGCGATCGGACTCGGGTGACGACATGGCACACAAACTACAGCCTGAAGACAGCCGATGGTGACTCGACTGCGAATGTCATTCCAACGAGTTTTCCCGACCTGACGCCGATACTAGTGCGTAACATTAGCGTTCGGTTCGACCAACTCGATCAGCACACCTCCAGCATCCTTCGGGTGAATGAAATTGATGCGAGAATCGGCCGTTCCGTGCCGTGGAGCCTCGTACAGCAAACGCAGACCCTTGGCGCGCAGGTACGCGGAGACGGCCTCGATGTCGGTCACCCGGTAGGCCAGTTGCTGCAAGCCGGGCCCGCTGCGGTCGATGAACTTCGCGATCGTCGATTCCGCGTTGAGCGGCGCCAGCAACTGCAGGGCAGTGGCGCGGTCGGGTGCGCCGGGCAGCGACAGCATCGCCTCGTGCACGCCCTGAGCCTCGTTGACCTCGCGATGGGTCTCGATCATGCCGAGGTTCTCCGCGTACCAGGCGACGGCGGTGTCGAGATCCGGCACCGCGATGCCGACGTGGTCCACCGCGGTCACGTAGTCCGCGGGGATGAAAGATGACTGTTCGGTAACGTTGCTCACCATTCGAAAGTAGCGCGACCTGGCACGGGGCGCGCGTGACGCACCCGCTACCGTTGAGTAGAACACCTGCTCTCGCATTGCCCGGTGTGGGCGCGAGCAGGTCCGATCTACGAATGCGAGGCTCGTCGTGACCACTTCCGTGATCGTCTCCGGTGCGCGTACCCCGGTCGGCAGGCTGCTCGGAGGTCTGAAGGACTTCAGCGGTTCCGATCTGGGCGGGTTCGCGATCAAGGCGGCGCTGGAGAAGGGCGGTGTCGCGCCCGACCAGGTCGACTACGTGATCATGGGTCAGGTGCTCACCGCGGGCGCGGGCCAGATCCCGGCCCGGCAGGCGGCGGTGGCGGCGGGCATCCCGATGGACGTGCCCGCGCTGACGCTGAACAAAGTCTGCCTGTCGGGCATCAACGCGATCGCGCTGGCCGACCAGCTGATCCGGGCGGGCGAGTACGAGATCGTCGTCGCGGGTGGCCAGGAGTCGATGAGCCGGGCGCCGCACATGCTGGAGAAGAGCCGGGAGGGCTTCAAGTACGGCGACGTGACGCTGCGTGACCACATGGCCTACGACGGCCTGCACGACATCTTCACCGATCAGGCCATGGGCGCGCTGACCGAAGCGCGCAACGAGGCCGATCGGATCAGCCGCGAGGATCAGGACGCGTTCGCGGCGGCTTCGCACCAGCGTGCGGCGGCGGCGTGGAAGAACGGCGTGTTCGACGACGAGGTGGTCCCGGTCGCGGTGCCGCAGCGCAAGGGTGATCCGGTGCTGGTGACCACGGACGAGGGCATTCGCGCCGACACTACGGTGGAGTCGCTGGGTAAGTTGCGTCCGGCGTTCCGCAAGGACGGCACCATCACCGCGGGCACCGCGTCGCAGATCTCCGACGGAGCCGCGGCGGTCGTGGTGATGAGCAAGGAGAAGGCGCAGTCGCTGGGGCTGAGCTGGATCGCCGAGATCGGTGCGGCGGGTGTGGTCGCGGGTCCGGATTCGACGCTGCAGGACCAGCCCGCCAACGCGATCGCCAAAGCCTGCGCACGCGAAGGCATCTCGCCCGCCGACCTGGACCTGGTGGAGATCAACGAGGCGTTCGCCGCCGTCGGCATCGCGTCCACCCGCAAGCTGGGCATCGATCCGGAGAAGGTGAACGTCAACGGCGGCGCCATCGCCATCGGCCACCCGCTGGGCATGTCCGGCGCCCGCATCCTGCTGCACCTGGTGCTGGAGCTGAAGCGCCGCGGCGGCGGCGTCGGCGCGGCCGCGCTCTGCGGCGGCGGCGGACAGGGTGACGCGCTGATCGTTCGCGTCTGAGCCCGGCGGGGCGATGCCCCGCGCCGAATCGTGCCGATGGCCGCCCCGACGTGGGCGGCCATCGGTCGTTCTGCTGAGGACCACCAGCCATCCCCAAGGGGACAGATCGGGGCGACGAGCGGCCGCTCGGCTCGTGGCGAGCCGTAGGCAGCGGTCGCCTTGCCATCGGCGAGCAATGCGGCTACGAGCGGCAGGTCTTCGTGCAGAAGGGGGGTCAGCGTTGGACACCTCACCACCCGCTGGAAACGAAATCGCGGTCGACAGATCACCGAATCACGCGGCCGCCCCATCTCAACCACGTTCTTTCGAGCGAAGCGAGATCAAGCCTGTTCCGTTCGCGGCCCGGCCGACGCTTGCGCACCGCCACGTGGGTCGCGAAGGGGCGAGCCTCGTGCACCGCAGCAACGACTGTGCGGGTCCGAGCACGTGACGCCGCTACGGCGGCCACCCGTTCGCGTGGTCGTGGTCTCGAGTTCGTATGCCGACGCGCCCAGCGCACCGCAACCACGTCTTTCGAGCGAAGCGAGACCGAGCCTGTTCCGTTCGCGGCCCGGCTCGCGTGTGCGCGGCCGCCGCGTACGCGACGAAGGAGCAAGCGGCGGTCGCGCACACGCGAGCCATAAGGGGGCCGCGAACACGCAGCGCCGCAGGCGCTGCAAATTGAACACAGCAATTAGACACAGCTCACTACGACAGCCTGTAGTGCATCCGGCAGAATGGGCGCATGGGCAATGTCTTCGACCTGAGCACGGTGGCCAAGCGGTTTCGTTTCATCGCGGTGCTCGAGGCGATCTCCTGGCTGCTGCTGATCATCGGCATGGTGTTCAAGCGGATTCCGGAGCCGGTGCTGTGGCCGGTCAAGGTGTTCGGCATGACGCACGGCATCGTGTTCGTGCTGTTCGTCATCACCGCGATCGTGGCGGCGCGCGAGCTGGGCTGGAACGTCAAGACCACCGTCCTCGCGCTGCTGTCGAGCATTCCGCCGTTCTGCACGGTGCTGTTCGAGGTCTGGGCGGTGCGCACGGGGCGGTTGGGTGAGCTGAGCAACGCCGGTTCGGTCGAGTCCGGGGCGCCCGCATCCGCCACGTCGTGACAAACTGGAGGTCGTGAATCGACCAGCCGCACGCCGTCCTTCGCCCGCTGTCGCCGCCGCCATGTCCGGCGCGGTCGATCTGTCCAGCCTGAAGCAGCCCGCCGGTGGCGGGGGCGCTCCGGCCGGTGGCGACTACGCGGTATCCGAGGCCGATTTCGAGACCAAGGTGCTGCGTCGTTCGATGCAGGTGCCGGTGGTGGTCGTGCTGTACTCGCAGCGCAGTCCGGGCAGCGTCGAACTGGTGCGGACGCTGGAGCGGCTGGTGGCCGCCGACGGCGGCAGTTGGGACCTGGCGATCGTCGAGGCCGAGGCCAACATGCGCATCGCGCAGGCGCTGCGGGTGCAGGGCATCCCGACGGTCATCGCGATCGCGGCGGGGCAGCCGCTGGCCGATTTCGAGGGCGCCCAGCCGGAGCCGCAGGTGCGGCAGTGGCTGAACGCCGTGGTCGACGCGGTTGCGGGCAAGCTGGAGGGTGGCGGGGAGCCGCAGCCGCAGGCCGAGGACCCGCGTTTCGCGGCGGCCGAGGCGGCGCTCGAGCACGGTGACCTGGCCGGCGCCGAGGCGGCGTACCAGGCGATTCTCGACGCGGAGCCGACGAACGACGAAGCCAAGGGCGCGCTGCGTCAGCTGCGCTTCCTCGCGCGGGCCCAGGAGCTGCCGGAGTCGGCGATCGAGGATGCCGATGCCGACCCGTCGAACGTCGATGCCGCGATTCGCGCCGCCGATCTCGAATTGTTCCAGCAGCGGCCCGAAGCGGCCTTCGATCGGTTGATCGGCGTCGTCAAGCGCACTTCCGGCGACGAGCGCACCAAGGCGCGCACCCGCCTGCTCGAGCTGTTCGAGCTGTTCGATCAAGCCGAGCCGTTCGTCGTGGCCGCGCGCCGCAAGCTGGCCGCGGCGCTGTACTGAGCCGCCGCGCGGGGCGGTCCGCGAACCAGCCGGCCGCGTCACCGCCCCTGGTTGCGCCCAGGCGTCGGGTATCCGATCCGGGGCGGTGTTGTGACCGACCTGCGCTACCGGTCGCGATGACCATCGCTCGCCGCTCATAGTGGGCGTCCGCCGAGTCTGCTCTGGATTCGCGCATCGGACTCGGGTCTCGCACCGAGGCGTCAGCTGCTCACCTGAGTCCGTGCTTCGGGGACCGGCGCACGTCGGGGTCGGGCAGGGCTCGGTTCGCCGGGCGACCCGTCAGGCGGGGCGCAGCCAGACCGCGCCGTGGGGTGCGAGCGTCACGGTGGCCGAGGCGGGCCGGTCGTGCCACGGCTCGGCGCTCGCCGTCACCTCGCCCAAGTTGCCGAGGCCGGAGCCGCCGTAGTCCGCGGCGTCGCTGTTGAGGATCTCCAGCCATGAGCCCGCGTGCGGCAGGCCGATCCGGTACGCGTCGTGCGCCGACCCGGAGAAGTTGTAGACGCAGGCGACAACGGAGCCGTCGGAGCCGTAGCGCAGGAACGCCAGCACGTTGTTCGCGCGGTCGTCCGCCTCGATCCAGGCGTAGCCACCGGGTGTGGTGTCCTGGCTCCACAGGGCGGGGTGGGCGCGGTAGACGGCGTTCAGGTCACGCACCAGCGTGGTGATGCCTTGGTGCAGCGGGTTGTCCCGTTCGTGCCAGTCCAGACCGCGATCGTGTGACCACTCCCGGAACTGGCCGAAATCCTGGCCCATGAACAGCAGTTGTTTACCCGGGTGGGCCCACATGTAGGCCAGCAGCGCCCGCACGCCCGCGGCTTTGGCGAAATCGTCGCCCGGCATTCTGGTCCACAGCGTGCCTTTGCCGTGCACGACCTCGTCGTGGCTGATCGGGAGCACGTAGTTCTCGCTCCAGGCGTAGACCAGTGAGAAGGTGATCTCGCTGTGGTGCCAGGAGCGGTGCACCGGGTCGCGGCCGAGGAACCCGAGGGTGTCGTGCATCCAGCCCATGTTCCATTTCATGGTGAAGCCGAGACCGCCGACGTCGATGCCGCGGGTGACGCCGGGCCAGGTGGTGGACTCCTCCGCGATCGTCACGACGCCGGGGTGATGCCGATGCAGCGTCTCGTTGAGGTCCTGCAGGAAGTCGACGGCCTCCAGGTTCTCCCGGCCGCCGTGCACGTTGGGCTCCCACTGGCCTTCGGCGCGGGAGTAGTCCAGGTAGAGCATGGAGGCGACCGCGTCGACGCGCAGGCCGTCGATGTGGAATTCCTCGACCCAGTAGCGAGCGTTGGCGATGAGGAAGTTGCGTACCTCGTGCCTGCCGAAGTCGAACACGTAAGTGCCCCAGTCGAGTTGCTCACCCCGGCGCGGGTCGGCGTGCTCGTAGAGCGGAGTGCCGTCGAATCGGGCCAGCGCCCACTCGTCGCGCGGGAAGTGGGCGGGGACCCAGTCCAGCAGGACGCCGATGCCCGCCGCGTGCATGCGGTCGACGAACGCTCGGAAGTCGTCCGGGGAACCGAATCGCGCCGTCGGCGCGTAGTAGGAGGTGACCTGGTAGCCCCACGAGCCGCCGAACGGATGCTCGGCGATGGGGAGCAGCTCGATGTGGGTGTATCCGGTCGCCCGCACGTACTCGGCGAGCTGGTCGGCCAGTTCGCGGTAGCCGAGGCCGGGCCGCCAGGAACCGAGATGCACCTCGTAGACGCTCATCGGGGCGCGGGTGGGATCGGTGGCCGCGCGCTGCCCGAGCCAGGCGCTGTCCTGCCACACGTAATGGCTTTCGGTGACCACCGACGCCGTGGCCGGTGGTAGTTCGGTGGCGAATGCCAGCGGGTCGGCGTGATCGACGGTCCGCCCGTCGGCGCCGTGCACGCGGTATTTGTACTTGGCGCCCGGCTCGACACCCGGGATGAAGACTTCCCAGATCCCGGACGACCCCAGCGTGCGCATGGGCGCGGTGGTGCCGCTCCAGCCGTCGAAGTCCCCGATCACGGTGACGCCGCGCGCGTTCGGCGCCCATACCGCGAACGATGTGCCCGCGACGTCACCGTCGAGGGTGCTGTAGCGGCGCGGGTGCGCCCCGAGCACGTCCCACAGGCGTTCGTGGCGGCCTTCGCCGATCAGGTGCAGGTCGAGTTTGCCGAGCGTGGGCAGGAAGCGGTAGCCGTCGGCGCCGATGACGGTCTGGCCGCCGGGGTAGGTCGTCACGACGCGATAGTCATCGATCTCCGGGTACGGCAGCACCGCGGCGAATACGCCGTGGCCCACGGACTTCAGCACGTGGTCGTCGCCGCCGACCCGCACCGACACGGTTTCGGCGTGCGGGCGCAGCACCCGCACGGCGGTGCCGTCCGGATGGGGGTGTGCGCCGAGCACGGTGTGCGGGTCGGTATGGGTGCCCGCCGCGAGCAGCATGAGGTCGCGACGTTTCATCGCAGCGTCCTGCGGTAGGCCAGCTCGGTGCGAGCCTGCTGGGACACCGGGGGCAGGGCGATGATGTGCGCCACGGCCCGCGCGGGGTCCAATCGCACGTAATTGGTTTGGGCCCAGTGGTATTCCTCGCCGCTGACCTCGTCGTACACCACCGGGTGGTCGTGCCACTCGCGGCCGATCGCGGGCAGGTCGAGCGAGAGCATGCCCCATTCGGCGCCGAAAGGATTGAGATTCACCACGACCAGCACCGCGTCGCCACTTGCGGGATCGAGCTTGGAATAGGCGATCAGCGCGTCGTTGTCCACGTGGTGGAAATGCAGGCAGCGCAGCTGTTGCAAGGCGGGGTGGGCCCGGCGGATCTCGTTGAGCCGAGTGAGCCAGGGTTCCAGCGATTCTCCGCGCGCCAGCGCCTCGGCGAACGGGCGCGGGCGCAGCTCGTATTTCTCCGAATCGAGGTACTCCTCGCTGTCCGGGCGCACCGCCTGATGCTCGAACAGCTCGAAGCCGGAGTAGACGCCCCAGGTGGGCGCGAGGGTGGCGGCCAGGACGGCGCGGATGGCGAACATGCCCGGCCCGCCGTGCTGGAGGCTCTCGTGCAGGATGTCCGGCGTGTTCACGAAGAGGTTCGGGCGGGCCTCGTCGGCCTTCGCGGCCAATTCGTTGCCGAACTCGGTCAGCTCCCATTTGGCCACGCGCCAGGTGAAATACGTGTAGGACTGGCTGAATCCGCGCCGGGCGAGCCCGTAGAGCCGGGCGGGGCGGGTGAACGCCTCGGACAGGAAGATAACGTCCGGGTCGGTGCGCCACACGTTCGCGATCAGCCACTCCCAGAAGTCGGCGGGCTTGGTGTGCGGATTGTCGACGCGGAAGATGTTGACGCCCAGGCCGATCCAGTGTTTGACGACGCGCAGCACTTCGGCGTAGAGGCCGTCGGGGTCGTTGTCGAAGTTGACCGGATAGATGTCCTGGTACTTCTTCGGCGGGTTCTCCGCGTAGGCGATGGTGTTGTCGGGCAAGGTGGTGAACCACTCGGGGTGCGCCTCGACCCATGGATGGTCCGGCGCGCACTGCAAGGCGAGGTCGAGCGCGACCTCGAGGCCCAGTTCCCGCGCCGCCCTGACGAACTCGGCGAAATCGGCTTCGGTGCCCAATTCCGGATGCACGGCGTCGTGACCGCCGTGCCGCGAGCCGATGGCCCACGGCGAGCCGACGTCGCCGGACTCTGCCGTGAGCGCGTTGTTGCGGCCCTTGCGGTTGACCTCGCCGATCGGGTGGATCGGCGGCAGGTACACCACGTCGAAGCCCATGGCGGCGATGCGCGGAAGGTCCTTGGCCGCGGTGACGAAGGTGCCGTGAACCGGCTCGCCGGTGGCGTCGCGGCCGCCGGTCGAGCGCGGAAAGAACTCGTACCAGGAGCCGTAGAGCGCGCGGTGCCGCTCGACCAGGACGGTGTGCTGCGGCCCGCGGGTGACCAGGTCGCGCAGCGGCGTGGCGCGCAGGATACCGGCGACCTCCTCGGTGAAGGCCGGGGCCACCCGTGCGGGGAGTTGCTCGTCACCGCGCAGCGCGGCGGCGACCGCGCGCAAGCGCTCGAACTGTTTCTTCGGGACGGCCTGCGCCGCGCGGTCGAACAGGCGGGCGCCCAGCTCGAGATCGTTGGCCAGATCGACGGCGCTCTGCCCGACGGCAAGCTTCGCCTCGATCGCCGATCGCCAGGTCGCGATCGGATCGCTCCAGCCTTCGATCCGGTAGGTCCAGGCTCCAGGCGTGTTCGGTGTGAAGGTCGCGTTGAAGACGTCGGGCTCGTAGTCCGGCGTCATGCGGACGCGGGTGGGTCGCGACGCGCCGGGGGCGCGCACGACGAGTGTGGCGGCGACGGCGTCGTGCCCCTCTCGCCAAACCACGGTGCGCACCGGGAATACCTCGCCGACCACCGCCTTGGCGGGCCGGCCGCCTGGGATGGACGGGGCAGTGTCATCGATAGCGATGCGGCCGGTCACGGACCCCAACCTACCGGCAACCCGCCTTTCGGACCGGACCAGCCGATTTTTCGTGCCCGGTTCCTGGCCTCACACGGTGGCGGGCCAGCTGGGCATTCGCCTCAGCGTGCGTCGGCGGCGAGGCCCAGGCCGAGCGCGACCAGGACCGCGCCGAGCGCACGCTCTACCCGCTGCCGGATACCGGTGCGGCGCAGCCAGGCGCCCGCGCGGTCGGCGGCCATGACCACGCCGACGCACCACGCGGTGTCGATCACCAACTGGATCAGCGCCAGGGTCACCACCGTGGGCAGCACCGGCCCCTCGGACGGAAGGAATTGGGGAAGGATTGTCAATCCGAAAATCGCCGCCTTGGGGTTGGCCGCGATCGAGATCAGCGAGGCGCGGAACGCGGCGGCGGGCGTGTGACCCGCCGGGAGCATCCTCGTCATCGCGCTGCCGAACTCCTCGCCACCACGGGCATTCCGCCACGCCTGCACGCCGAACCAGATCAGGACCAGCGCGCCGATGACGTGCACGGCCGTGTTCATGGCGCGGTTCGCGACGAGTAGGACGGACAGTCCCGCCCCGCCCGCCAGCGTCCAGCCGAGTACGCCGATCTCGTTCCCGGCCACCGCCGCCAGGCCCGCGGTGCGGCCGTCCCGCACCGCGCGCTGCAGGAACAGTGCGGTCGCAGGCCCGGGCAGCGCGGCGATGAGCAGGCAGGCCGGAAGGAATTGCGGAAGAACGTCGACCCAGTGCGGCATCAGCCGATGCTGTCATCCCGGTCCTGCTCGGGCTACCGATTTTCCCGCTTTCGGAAGCGAGGTGCCCGGGTGGCCACAGACGGGGCTCGCTCGTCCACTGGGTGGCCACCCGGGCGCTCAACTCGACATGCCCGAACCGTCGATCAGGGCATGACCATGCACGCGAAGCCGAGGTTCATCCCGTTGCCCACCGTCATCACCGGTGAAGTCCAAGCGGGCGTGGCGCCTTGTGTCGCGGAAATGGTGTGTTGCCCGGTCGCCTCGGGGATCCAGACCGTGGTGGCCTGGCTGCCGACCACCGGTGCGGGGTTCGGTGAGAAGGTGCCCCCGGCACTGTCGGCGAACTGAACCGATTCGGTCGAGGGATTGTTGTCCACCGTCGCCGTCACCCGGTACTGGCAGTTGGTTCCGTAGTTTCCGAAGCCGAAACTGGTGCCTTGGGCCGGGCTGGCGGTCGCCGTCGTGACCGCCGCGCCGGCGGCGGGTGCGACGAGAACGAATGCCGCCGCGAGCGCTCCGAACCCTGTGATCGCTGCTCCAGCGCGCGACCAGCGCCGATCGCGGGCGCGATTTGGGTGTGCTGTCATCCACATCTCGATCACTCCCGTACTGATTCGGTTGGTGCGGCCGGTTGGTCCGCACAGCTTGTGGGTTTGCCCCGCGTTCCGGAGTTCACAAGCGAGCGCGGGTCTCGATCGGGTAGCGGGCACGGGGGTGCCGGTGTGCGGCGTGTGGCCGTTCCGTGACGATGAAGAGCGTTATGCTGCCGGGAAACACGCTGGTCGGAAGGCGGTTCCGGGCCGTGGTCGGGCAGGGCGCGTCCCGCGGTCGGCGTGTAGGTTCTACCCAATGAAGGCATTGCGTCGTTTCACCGTCCGTGCCCATCTGCCCGAGCGCCTGGCCGCCCTGGGGGAGCTCGCCACGAATCTGCGCTGGTCGTGGCATCCGCCGACGCAGGACCTGTTCGCCGCGCTCGATCCCCAGCGGTGGCAAGAGATGGGGCACGACCCGGTCCGGATGCTGGGCGAGGTGCCCGCGGCGCGGCTGGACGAACTTGCCGCCGACCCCGGCTACGTCGCGCGTGTGGACTCCGCGGCGGCGGACCTGCGCGAGTACTTGGCCGCGCCGGGCTGGTTCCAGCGCCGGGCGGGCGAGGAAGGAGTGCGGGGCATCGCCTACTTCTCGATGGAGTTCGGCGTCACCGAGGTGTTGCCGAATTATTCGGGCGGCCTTGGCATTTTGGCCGGAGACCACCTGAAGGCCGCCTCCGACCTCGGCCTGCCGCTGATCGGCGTGGGATTGCTGTACCGCTCGGGCTACTTCCGGCAGTCGCTGACGACGGACGGCTGGCAAGCCGAGCACTATCCGGCGCTGGATCCGCAGGGCTTGCCGCTGCGGGCGCTCACCTCCGGCGGTTCGCCCGTGCTCATCCACGTCGCGATGCCCGACCGCAGGGTGCTGCGTGCTCGGGTGTGGATCGCGCAGGTCGGCCGGGTTCCGCTGCTGCTGCTCGACTCCGACATCGCCGAGAACGACCCGGAGTTGCGTGCGGTGACCGACCGGCTCTATGGAGGTGACCAGGAGCATCGCATCCGTCAGGAGATTCTCGCTGGCATCGGCGGTGTGCGGGCGGTGCGCGCGTACACCGCGTCCGCCGGACTGCCCGATCCCGATGTGTTCCACATGAACGAGGGCCACGCGGGTTTCCTCGGCGTGGAGCGGATCCGCGAATTCGTCGCGGCCGGGCAGGATTTCGATTCCGCGCTCGCCGCCGTTCGGGCGGGCACGGTGTTCACCACGCATACTCCGGTCCCGGCGGGCATCGACCGGTTCCCCATGCCGATGGTGCGGCGTTATTTCGGCGGCGCGCACGGGGAATCCGAATCCGCTCTGCTGCCGGGGCTTTCGGTGGACCGGATCGTGGCTCTCGGCCGGGAGGCCGATCCGTCGGTCTTCAACATGGCGCACATGGGCTTGCGCCTGGCGCAGCGCGCCAACGGCGTGTCGAAGCTGCACGGCGAGGTGAGCCGGTCCATGTTCGCTTCGCTGTGGCCGGGCTTCGACCCGGCCGAGGTGCCGATCGGTTCGGTCACCAACGGTGTGCACGCCACCACCTGGGCCGCGCGCGAGTGGGTGGACAAGGCGCGCGAACACATCGGCGCGGAGCTGGTCGAGGAGGGGCGTGGCTGGGAACGGCTGCGCGACGTCGATCTCACCGAGTTGTGGTCGACCCGCAACACCCTGCGCGGCATCCTCGTCGAGGAGGTGCGCCGCAGGCTGCGCGCGTCCTGGTTGCAGCGTGGCGCCGCGGAGGCCGAACTCGGCTGGGTGAACGGCGTTTTCGACCCCGATGTGCTGACCGTCGGGTTCGCCCGGCGAGTGCCGACCTACAAGCGCCTCACCCTGATGCTGCGCGATCCGCAGCGACTGCGCGCCCTGCTGCTGGATCCGCGGCGGCCGATGCAACTGGTCGTCGCGGGTAAGAGTCATCCGGCCGACGATGGCGGCAAGGCGCTGATCCAGCAGGTGGTCCGCTTCGCCGACGATCCCGAGGTGCGGCACCGGATCGTCTTCCTGCCCGACTACGACATATCAATGGCTCGCTACCTGTACTGGGGCTGCGACGTCTGGCTGAACAATCCGCTGCGCCCGCTCGAGGCCTGCGGCACCTCCGGCATGAAATCCGCGCTGAACGGCGGGCTCAATCTCTCCATCCGCGACGGCTGGTGGGACGAGATGTACGACGGCGAGAACGGGTGGGCCATTCCGACCGCGGAGGGCGTCCGGGACGAGCACCGCCGCGACGATCTGGAGGCCGCCGCGCTCTACGACTTGTTCGAGCGTGCGGTGGCGCCGCGTTTCTACGAGCGCGACGCGTCCGGGATGCCGGTGCGCTGGGTCGAGATGGTTCGCCACACGTTGCAGACCTTGGGGCCGAAGGTGCTGGCTTCCCGGATGGTCCGCGACTACGCGGTGGAGTACTACGCTCCCGCCGCCGCGGCGTCGCAGCGGGCGACGGCCGACGATTTCGCGGTGGCGCGCGCCATCGCCGAGTACCGCCACCGGGTCGAGTCGGCGTGGCCCTCGGTCAAGGTGATCCAGGTGGACAGTGCCGGGCTGCCGGACACGCCGGTGATCGGGGCGCGGTTGTCGCTCACCGCGCGGGTCGAGCTCGGTGGCTTGAGCGTGCCGGACGTGGTGGTGCAGGCGGTGCTCGGCCGGGTCTCGTCGACCGACGATCTCTCCGACACCACGACGATCCCGATGACGCACGTCGGGTCCGACGCGGGCGCCGAGCTGTTCACCGTGGACACGCCGCTGCCGCTGTCCGGCGCGGTCGGGTACACCGTGCGGGTGCTGCCGCACAACGATCTGCTGGCCTCCGACGCCGAATTCGGACTGGTCTCCGCTCCGAGCGCTTGACCCCGGTGGCGCCGGTCACGGTGGCGCCGCCGTGGGTGTCGCGGGCAGTGAACCGTCGGCTACCGTGCCCTTGGCCCGCCCCGAATCGTTCCTGTACTGGAGTCACCCATGGTCACCGACGTTCTGCACCGGACCCGAGGACGCCTCGACGGATACTTCGGGGTTCGCTCGACCGGCTCGACCGTGAAGCGCGAACTCATGGCGGGGACGGTCACGTTCCTCGCCATGTCGTACGTCCTCGCGGTCAACCCCGCCGTGCTCGGCGATCAGGGCGCGCTGGGTGACAAAGGCATCCCGATGCAGGCGGTGTTCACCGCGACCGCTGTCGCCGCGGTATTCGGCACGCTGGTCATGGGGCTGTGGGCGCGATATCCGATCGCGCTCGCGCCGGGCATGGGACTCAACGCGTTCTTCGCCTACACGGTGGTGCTCGGCATGGGGATTCCCTGGCAGGTCGCGCTGTCGGGCACGTTCCTGTCCGGCGCTATCTTCTTCGTCCTGGCGGTGACGCGGATTCGCGAACGCATCCTCAACGCGATCCCGATGCAATTGAAGCTCGCCGTGGGCGCCGGCATCGGACTGTTCGTCGCCTTCCTCGGCTTGAAGAACGCCGGGATCGTGGTGAACAGCGAGGCGACGCTGGTCACCCTGGGCGACTTCACCAAGGGCACCACCCTGCTCGCGCTGTTCGGGTTGCTGGTGACCGTGGTGTTCCTCGTGCGCGGCTGGCACGGCGCCGTGCTCTACGGCATCGTCCTGACCACCCTCGTCGGCATCGTCAGCGGCTTGGTCGCGCTCCCCAAGGGCTTGTTCGCCGCGCCGCATGGGCTCGAGCAGACCTTCGGTCAGGCGATCGTCCATCTGCCCGACGCGTTCACCGGTCAGATGGTCGTGGTGGTGCTGACCATGCTGTTCGTCGACTTCTTCGACGCATCCGGCACGCTGATCGGCGTCGCGAACCAGGCCGGGCTGCTGGACGCGAACGGTAAGTTGCCGCGCGCGGCGAGCGCGCTGGCGGCGGACTCGGTGGGCACCATGGCGGGTGCGGTCATCGGCACCTCGACCACCACCGCCTACGTGGAATCGACCGCGGGCGTCTCGGCGGGCGGACGGACCGGGCTGACCGCCCTCACCACGGCGGGCTGGTTCTTCGTGGCCATGTTCTGTTTTCCGATCTTCGCGGTCGTCGCGGGCTCCAGCGAGGTGACCGCGCCCGCGCTCATCGTGGTCGGCATCCTGATGGCCCGATCGCTGGGGCAGATCGACTGGAACCGCCTGGAGTACTCGGTGCCCGCGTTCATCACCATTGTGATGATGCCGCTGACGTACTCGATCGCCAACGGCCTGGCCATGGGGATGCTGCTGTACCCGGTGGTCATGGCGGCCAAGGGCCGCGTCAAGGATGTGCATCCGGCGATGTGGGCACTGATGCTGGTGTTCCTCGGCTACTTCTTCTTCCTCGCGGAATGACTTTCCGCTCGCCCGAGCGCTGAACCATCCTTCCCGCCCGACCGTGGAATAGACCGAGAGGTTGGGTAGTTGCCCCCGTTCGTGCGATAATCGGACCGCAGTCCGCTTTCTTCGCCGAAGTAACGATCATGTCCGGGAACGACAGCGCAGGGATGAGGACCACCATGACGATCAAATCCGTACTCGACAGAACCGGAACCGATTCCGAGCTGGACCGAATCGCCCCCGACATCGGCCTGCTGGTCGTGCGAGTCGTCTTCGGCGGCCTGCTCGCGGCGCACGGCGCGCAGAAGCTGTTCGGCTGGTGGGGCGGGCCCGGTCTGCAAGCCAACGCCGACGGCTTCGAGAAGATGGGCTACAACCCGGGCAAGGTATTCGGGACGCTGGCGGGGTTGAGCGAACTAACCGGCGGCCTCCTCTTGCTGCTCGGTCTGCTGACGCCGCTGGCCGGAGCGATCGTGCTGGGCACGATGATCAACGCGATCAACGCCACCTGGGCCGGTGGCCTGCTGGGCGGTTACGAGATGGGTCTGCTGTTCGCGGTGGTCGGCGCGGCGCTGCCCTTCACCGGGCCGGGTAAGTTCTCGTTGGACGCCGGGCGTCCGTGGGAGCGGCATGGATTCGTGTGGGGTGTGGGGGCGCTGATCCTCGCCGTCGTCACGGGCGTGCTCACGTTGATCCTGAAGTGGGTGCTCTGAGCGTGCGGCGCAACGGATTCGCGGCGCTCGCGTTGCCGGCCACGCTGTTCGAGGTGGCGTGGTGGCCGTGCGCCGTTGTCACACCTTCGCCGCGGCGGCCAGCCTGCTCAGTGCTTTGACCACGACCTCAGGGTCGGCCGTCTCCCAGTACGGCGGCAGCGACGCGCGCAGGTATCCGCCATAGCGGGCGGTCGCGAGGCGGGAATCCAGGATGGCCACCACACCGCGATCGTCGACGCTGCGCAGCAGGCGGCCGGTGCCCTGCGCGAGCAGCAGAGCCGCGTGGTTGGCGGCCACGGTCATGAAGCCGTTGCCGCCACGCATCTCCACGGCGCGTTGCCTGGCCGCCAGCAGCGGATCGTCCGGGCGGGGAAAAGGGATGCGGTCGAGGATCACCAGACTCAGCGACGGTCCAGGCACGTCGACGCCCTGCCACAGCGACAGCGTGCCGAACAGGGAGGTCTCCGGGTCGTCGGCGAACTTGCGGACCAACGCGCCCGTCGCGTCCTCGCCCTGGCACAGCACCGGTGTGTGCAACCGTTCGCGGAGTGCGTCGGTGGCCGCGCGGGCGGCGCGCATCGAGGAGAACAAGCCGAGGGTGCGTCCGCCCGCGGCCGTGATCAGTCGCTCGATCTCGTCCAGGTAGGCCGGTGCGAGCCCGTCGCGGCCCGGCGCGGGCAGGTGTTTGGCGACGTAGAGGATGCCGGACTTGGCATGGTCGAACGGTGAGCCCACATCGAGCGAACTCCAGCGCACGCTGTCGGCGTCCGACGGCGCCTGCGCGCCGTTCGCGGTGGCCGGGTCGGTGCGATTGCCCGACTGCGCGGGCAGGCCCCAGGTGACCGCGAGGCCGTCGAACGAGCCGCCGATCTGCAACGTGGCTGAGGTGAGCACGACGGTCGCGGCACCGAAGAGCCTGCTGCGCAGCAGCCCGCCCACCGACAGCGGCGCCATTCGCAGCGACCGGCGCACGACGCCCCGGATCTCGTCGGCGGCCAGCCAGATGACGTCGCGGCGGGCGGCGGGATCGGGCTCGTCGAACGCCGTCAGCGCGCGGACCGCGCTGTCGTGCACCTCGTCGAGCGCGGCCAAGGCCATGGTGCGGGCGGCGGAACTCTCCGGGTCGCCCTGCGCGGCGGTGCTGCCAGGGGGCGCGAGCGCGGTGCGCGCGTTCCACGCGCCGTCGCGGACCAGGGCCAGTACCGGGGCCACGCCGTCGGGCAGGGTGTCCCACCGGGCGGCGGGCAGCTCGTCCAGCACGGTGTGCCAGGCCTCTGCGGCGCCCTCCAGGCGGTCGACCTCCTGCTCGTCGATGAGCTTGGCGCAACGCCGGGCCGCCGCGCTGATCGCGGCGGAGGTCAGTTCGGCGGTGGCCACGCCGGTGACCCGGTCGACCAGCTCGTGCGCCTCATCGATGACCACGACGTCGTGTTCGGGGAGCACCTGGATGCCGCTGATCGCGTCGATGGCCAGCAGCGCGTGGTTGGTCACCACCACGTCGGCCTGCGCCGACTCGGTTCTGGCGCGTTCGGCGAAGCAATCCTGGCCGAAGGAGCAACGCGACTTGCCCAGGCATTCCCGCGACGACACGCTCACCTGCCGCCAGGCCCGATCGCTCACGCCGGGAGCGAGTTCGTCGCGGTCGCCGGTGTCGGTGTCGGAGGCCCATTCGTTGAGCCGTTGCACTTCGCGACCGAGGCGCGAGATCGCGAACGCGTCGAACAACTCCGCTTCGGCGGGCTCGTCCGGTACGGCGCTGTTGATCTTGTTCAAGCACAGATAGTTGTTGCGGCCCTTGAGGATGGCGAACTTCGGCGTGCGTCCCAACGGGCCGCTGAGCGCCTCGGCCAAGCGCGGAAGGTCACGGTCGACCAGCTGACGTTGCAGCGCGATCGTGGCCGTGGAGACCACCACCGTGCGGCCGGTGCGCACGGCGTGGCGCAGGCTCGGCACCAGATACGCCAGCGACTTGCCGGTGCCCGTGCCCGCCTGCACGGCGAGATGCTCCTTGGTATCGATCGCGTGGTCCACCGCCGCGGCCATCGTCACCTGCCCGGCGCGCTCCTTGCCGCCCAGCGCGTGTACGGCGGTAGCCAGAAGATCGGATACGGGGGGCAGTTCGGGCACGCGAGCAGCCTACTCGGCGCCTCCGACAGGGCAGGGCGGTCGCGGAGACCGGACGGTCTATCGGGTGATGCCGCCTTCCAGGTCGACGCCGGCCCCGCGCATGCGGTCCAGTGCGAGGGCGACCGTTTCGGGTGCGACTCCCGCGGTGAGATCGAGCAGGACGCGGGTGTCGAAACCCTCGATGCGCGCGTCCAGCGCGGTGGCGCGCACGCAGTGATCGGTCGCGATGCCAACCACGTCGACGGCGTCGACGCCGCGGTCGTGCAGCCAGTCGGCCAGCCCGGTGCCGTTCTCGGTCGTGCCCTCGAACCCGGAGTAGGCCGCCGAGTACGCGCCCTTGGAGAAGACCGCATCGATGGGTTCGGTGGTCAGGGCGGGGTGGAAGTCGGCGCCCGGCGTGCCGACCCGGCAGTGCGGCGGCCAGCTGTCGATGTAGTCGGGCGCGTCGGAGAAATGCGCACCGGGATCGATGTGATGATCGCGGGTGGCCACGATCACGCCGTAGTTCGCCGCCGCGAGGTGCTCACTGATCCGGGCCGCCACGGCGGCGCCGCCCGCGACCGCGAGCGAACCGCCCTCGCAGAAATCGTTCTGGACGTCGACGATGATCAGTGCCCGGGTCATGGCGACCTCCCGCGATGTGGCTGAACAACTGTTTCAGATTCTGCCGCTCGGTCGGACGCTCGTTCAGCCGACTCGCGGGAAATTCACATGCGCGCGATGTAAACGCGGCCTGCGCCCACGGTGATTACCGGGTGCCCCTTTCGTCGGCGGCCGGATGCGCCGCCTTCCAGCACGGAGACCCTCATGAGCCCTGCCAAACTGTTCCGCAGCGTAATCGTCGCCACCACCGTGTTCCTGGCGGTCTTCTTCCTGCTCGGCTCCCGCCCCGCGGAGCCGTCGGCATGGGTGTGGTTCGGGATCACCGGATTGGTGTTCGCGCTGCTCTTCGCCGCCGGGCTGCGGCTGGTGACCCGCGTCGACGAGCGCAGGCGCTGACCTCAGACGAAGGTGGTCACCACGGCGGGTTCACCCGCCGACAGCTTGAGGCCCTCCCACGGCAGGCTGATCAGTCCGCGCGCGACCAGGTCGCGGCTCTCGGCGAGGGTGGGCAGGTCATCGACCTGCTTGCCCTCCCGGATCAAGGGGACCAGCAGCTCACGAGATCGGAAGCCGTTGCGGGGCGGCATCGGCCCCGCCGCCGGATAGACGATCTCCTCGACGATCGTGCCGGTGTCGCGGGCCAAGCGGAGCGCCTTCTTCGTACCGCCACGAGACTGCTTGTGACTGCTGCGTTTGGCGACCGGCACCCCTTCGACTTCGACCAGCTTGTAGACCATCCCGGCCGTCGGCGCGCCGGAGCCGGTGACCAGGGCCGTTCCGACACCGTAGACGTCGACCGGCTCGGCGCGCAGCGCGGCGATGGCGTACTCGTCGAGATCGCCGGAGACCACGATGCGGGTCTTGGTGGCCCCGAGCGCGTCGAGCTGGTCGCGCACCTGCCTGGCCAGGACACCGAGATCGCCGGAGTCGATCCGCACGCCGCCCAGCTCTGTTCCCGCGACCTCGATGGCCGTCGCGACCCCCCTGGTGATGTCGAAGGTGTCCACCAGCAGCGTCGTCCCGACTCCCAGCGTCTGCACCTGGCTGCGGAACGCTTCGGCCTCGTGCGCCCCGTCGGGGCCGCTGTGCAGCAAGACGAACGCGTGCGCGCTGGTGCCCGCCCCCGGGATCCCGTAGCGGCGTACCGCCTCCAAGTTCGAGGTGGCGTCGAAACCGGCGAGATACGCGGCGCGCGCGCAGTCCGCCGCGGCCAGCTCGTGGGTGCGCCGCGAACCCATCTCGATCATCCGGCGGCCGCCCGCGGCGCTGACCATCCGCGCCGCGGCGGCCGCGATCGCGCTGTCGTGATTGAGAATCGAGAGGACCAGCGTCTCCAGCACGACGCATTCGGCGAAGCTGCCGCGCACCGAGAGGATCGGGGAGCCCGGGAAGTACAGCTCGCCCTCCGGGTAGCCGTCGATGTCGCCGGTGAATCGGTAGTCACGCAGCCAGTCCAACGTCCGCCGATCCGAGAACGAGGCGGCGACGGACAGTTCCGCATCGCCGAACCGGAACTGCCGCAGCGCGTCGAGCACCCGGCCGGTACCCCCGACGACGCCGTAGCGGCGACCGTTTGGCAAACGTCTAGCGAACACCTCGAAGGTGCACTGCCGATGCGCCGAACCATCGGCGAGCGCCGCGGCGAGCATGGTCAGTTCGTACTGGTCGGTCAGCAGTGCCGTGCTGGTCACGCCGTCACGCAGGTCCACGCTGTCACTGTAGACAGAACGGTCGGCTCACGCCGTCCGGCATCGGCCCGGTGAACCGGCGAAAACCCGAATCGGGGCTGCGTGGGTGTTGTTTATCCGGTGTCGAGTCGTACCCTTGACCCTATGGCCTTGTGCAACACAGTCCGGGGTGACGTCGTTGTGGACGCCGCGAACGCGACATTGTCGGCGGCACAGGCGACACCCGAAGCGGTGGAGTACACCGAGATCCTGGAGGCGGAGGACCGCCCGTGGGTGACCGTGGTCTGGGACGATCCGGTCAATCTCATGCACTACGTCACGTATATCTTCCAGAAGCTTTTCGGCTACAGCAAAGCGAAGGCGACCGAGCTGATGCTCAAGGTCCACAACGAGGGCAAGGCGGTGGTCTCGTCCGGTTCCCGCGACAAGATGGAACACGATGTCCAGCGACTGCACGCCGCCGGACTTTGGGCCACCATGCAGCGGGACGACTGACCAGCGCGACTACCCTGACGCCGTGCGCAAGTGGAGCAGGAAGAACTCGCTGAGCGGTCTCAAACTGCGATCCGAAATGGACGCACGTGAGGCCAACGTGCTTCGGTCCCTGGTCGGTGCGGTCTCCGGACTGCTCACCGAGCGCGCCGGGTCGGCGCCCGACGACGACTTGGCCGCCCTCACCGGACTGCGATCCGGCAACACCGTCCCGCCGGAGGATCCGCGGCTGCGCAGACTGCTGCCGGACTTCCACCGCAACGAGCCCGGCTCGCCGGACGCCGAACGCGCCGACCTCAACAGCGCGCTGCGCGGTCTGCACGAGCCCGACATCATCGACGCCAAGCTGGCGGCGGGCTCGGTCGTGCTGGACACCGTGCCGAGCGCGGGCGGCAAGATCGTCATCACCCCCGAGCAGGCCGACGCGTGGTTGACCGCGCTCACCGACGTGCGGCTGGCGCTGGGCACGGTGCTGAACATCGATGCCGACACGCCCGACCATCTCGATCCCGACGATCCGCGCGCCCCGCACCTGGACGTGTACCACTGGCTGACTTGGATGCAGGACTCGCTGCTCCAGGCGCTGGCTCCTTGACCGGTCGCGCTGCGATGATCGGCGCGAACCGACCAGCAGTCCCGCGCCGTGAGGAGTACCGATGGTGAATGCCGAACCGGGTGAACGCAACTCGCTCACCGATGTGCCCGGAGTACTGGTCGGTCATCATCACGTCCTCGATCCGGACGCCACGCTCGGTTCCGGATCGGCGACGGGATGCACGGTGGTGCGCGTGCCGGGCGGCGCGGTGGCGGCGGTCGACGTGCGCGGCGGCGGGCCTGGTACCCGTGAGACCGATCTGCTCGATCCGATGAACACCGTCCGGCAGATCGACGCGATCCTGCTCACCGGCGGCAGCGCCTTCGGGCTCGCCGCGGCCGACGGCGTGATGCGGTGGCTGGAGGAGAACGGCGCGGGCATCGTGATGGACCCGGCGGACCCGAGCCGGGTGGTGCCCATCGTCCCCGGCGCGGTGATCTTCGATCTTCCGGTCGGCGCGTGGGACATCCGTCCGACCGCCGAGTTCGGCTACCGGGCCGCCGCGGCGGCGGACGTCGACTTCGCTCGCGGTTCGGTCGGTGCGGGCGTCGGCGCGCGCGCCGGTTCGATCAAAGGCGGGATCGGCACGGCGAGCAACGTGCTGGGCGATGGCGTGGCCGCGGGAATCACCGTCGCGGCGCTGGTCGTGGCGAATCCGGTCGGCTCGGTGTTCGATCCCCGCACGGGGTTGCCGTGGGGGTGCGGCACCGATGGGCCCGGATTCTTCGGTCTGCGGCAGGCGACCCCGGAGCAACTGGCGGCGGCGAACGCGCTGCCGGTGAAGGGCACCGTGCTCAACACCACGATCGGCGTCGTGGCCACGGACGCTCCGCTCGACCCGGCTGGATGCAAGCGCGTCGCGGCCACCGCGCACGACGGGCTGGCCAGGGCGATCCGTCCCGCGCACTCGCCCCTGGACGGGGACACCCTCTTCGCGCTCGCCACCGGAACGGCGGAGGAGGGCGGCGACTTGCCGTTGCCGCCCGCCTTCCCCGCCGATCTGCTTGTCCTGGACCAGATCTGCACCGCCGCCGCCGTCTGCGTCGAACGCGCCATCGTCGACGCTATCCGCTCGGCGCACCAAGTGGCGGGCATCCCGGCCTACAACGACCTGTTCGGTGTTTGAACAGGCGATGCCGGGAACCGGGGGACCGGGCGACGTCGCCGGGGGAATAGCCGAATATCCTGGCTCGTTGTCGACTGCGATGGGTCGGCGTTGTGGAAAGGTGTGCGACTCGTGCTGGTGATCAGGGCCGACCTCGTGGAGGCGATGGTGGCGCACGCGCGCGCCGATCACCCCGATGAGGCCTGCGGTGTCATCGCGGGGCCGGAGGGCTCGGATCGTCCGGAGCGCTTCATCGCCATGGTCAACGCCGAGCGTTCGCCCACGTTCTACCGCTTCGACTCCGGCGAGCAGTTGAAGGTGTGGCGCGCGATGGACGACGCCGACGAGGCGCCGGTCGTCATCTACCACTCGCACACCGCCACCGAGGCCTATCCGAGCCGGACCGACGTGTCGTACGCCTCCGAGCCGTTCGCGCACTACGTGCTGATCTCCACCCGCGATCCCGAGCGGCACGAGCTGCGCAGCTACCGGATCGTCGACGGCGAGGTCACCGAGGAGCCGGTGCGGATCGTCGACGCGTACGAGAACTAGACCGATGCCTGTTCGCGAAACCGAGGAGTACCCATGCCGGTAACCGTCTCCATTCCGACCATCATGCGCGGCCTCACCGGAGGTGAGAAGCGCGTGCAGGCCGAGGGGGCCACGCTGTCGGCGCTGATCGACGACCTGGAGGCCAACCACCCCGGGCTCGCTGAGCGCCTGCTGAAGGACGGCAAGCTGAACCGCTACGTCAATATCTACGTCGACGACGAAGACGTGCGCTTCGCGGGCGGGCTGGCCGCCGAAGTGCCCGAGGACGCCAGCGTCACGATCCTGCCCGCCGTGGCCGGAGGCTGACCCGTCCCGTGGCGCGTTACGAATCGCTGATCGCGACTCTCGGCAATACCCCGCTGGTCGGGCTGCGCACCCTGTCCCCGCGATGGGACGGTGACGAGCATGTGCGGCTGTGGGCCAAGCTGGAGGATCGCAACCCCACCGGCTCGATCAAGGACCGGCCCGCCCTGCGGATGATCGAGCAGGCCGAGGCCGACGGGCTGCTGCGGCCCGGTTGCACGATTCTCGAACCCACCAGCGGCAACACGGGCATCTCGCTGGCCATGGCGGCGAAGCTCAAGGGATACCAGCTGGTCTGCGTGATGCCCGAGAACACCTCGGTGGAGCGGCGGCAGTTGCTCACCATGTTCGGGGCCAGGATCATCGATTCCCCGGCCGCGGGCGGCTCCAATCAGGCCGTCGCGCTGGCGAAGAAGATCGCCGCGGAGAACCCCGATTGGGTGATGCTCTACCAGTACGGCAATCCGGCGAACACGGCGGCGCACTACGAGACAACCGGCCCGGAGATCCTGGCCGACCTGCCCGAGATCACCCATTTCGTCGCGGGTCTCGGCACCACGGGCACGCTGATGGGGACCGGCCGCTTCCTGCGGGAGAAGGTGCCCGGCATCGAGATCGTGGCCGCCGAACCGCGTTACGGCGAACTGGTCTACGGCCTGCGCAACATCGACGAGGGATTCATCCCCGAGTTGTACGACGAGAGCGTGCTGACCACCCGTTTCTCGGTCGGCCCGTACGACGCGGTGAAACGCACCCGCGAACTGGTGCTCGAAGAGGGCATCTTCGCCGGGATCTCCACCGGCGCCATCCTGCACGCCGCGCTCGGCGTCGCCCGCAAGGCGGTCAAGGCGGGCACGCGCGCCGACATCGCGTTCGTGGTCGCCGACGGCGGATGGAAATACCTGTCGACCGGGGCCTACGACGGCACGCTCGAAGAGGCGGAAGAGCGGCTCGACGGCCAGCTCTGGGCCTGATTCCCGGCCGCGCCGGTACCCTCGGTGAGGCGGGGCCACGTCCCCGCAACGGCGAGGAGGTGGCCATGACCGGCGCGGGACTCGGGCCGTCGTTCGACCCTGATCGGCCGGCTGCGCTTCGTGCGCAGTTGGGCAAGCCCGCCGGTGTGCCCACAGCGCCCGCCACCGCGGGCTTCGCCGCGATCAAGCAACTGTGGCTGCGGGCCGGCGTGCTGATCGCCGGATTCGTGGGGGTGCTGTACGGCGTCGAAGGGGTCGACACCGCCGTCGGTGGCAGGCTCGACCACGCGGGCATCGAGCCGCGCCGCGCCGACGGGCTGACCGGCATCCTGTTCGCCCCGTTGTTGCACGGCGGCTGGCCACATCTGATCGGCAATACGCTCCCGGTGCTGGTGCTCGGCTTCCTGGTCCTGGTGACGGGCATCGGCCGCGGGCTGGCCGCGACCGCGATCATCTGGCTGGGGGCCGGGCTCGGCGTCTGGCTCACCGGGGCGACGGGGAGTACGCATATCGGCGCGTCGTCGCTGGTGTTCGGCTGGCTGACCTTCCTCATCTCCCGTGGCTGGTTCGCGCGCAACGTCGGGCAGATCGTGCTCGGTCTCGTGGTGCTGGCCCTCTACGGGTCGCTGCTGTGGGGCGTTCTGCCGGGACAGCCCGGAATCTCTTGGCAGGGGCATCTATTCGGCGCGTTGAGTGGATTGCTGGCCGGCTGGGTACTCTCTGGAGATGCACGACGAATCCGCCGCGGGGACCGAGCCGGAATCGGCGCGTCGCCGCGGTGACCGGGCGGCCCGCCGGAGATGTGGGGGGATCCTTTCTTGAGTGAGAATTCCGCGTGGCAGCATGGGGGAATGCGCCTTACCGTCCTCGGGTGCTCGGGCAGTGTGTCCGGCCCGGACTCTCCCGCGTCGGGTTACCTGCTGACCGGCCCGGACATGCGGCCGACGGTGATCGATTTCGGTCCGGGAGTGCTGGGCGCGTTGCAGCGCCATGCCGATCCCGGTGAGGTCGACATCTTCCTGACCCATCTGCACGCCGACCACTGCCTGGACCTGCCCGGTTTGCTGGTATGGCGCCGCTACCACCCGACGCCCCCGGAGGGCAAGGCGATCGTGCGCGGCCCGTCGGACGCCTCGTTGCGCATCGGCAACGCCTCCGCCGAGGTCGGCGGCGAATGCGACGACTGGTCCGATGTGATCGACATGCGGCGCTGGGTCGAAGGCGAGCCCATCTCCTTCGGGCCGGGTCACACCGTCACCGCGCGCCGGATGTACCACCCCCCGGAGTCCTACGGTCTGCGGATCGTCACCGCCGCCGGACGCACTTTCGTCTACACCGGCGACACGGCACTGTGCCCCCAGGTCCACGAACTCGCGCAGGGCGCCGACATCCTGATGGCGGAAGCCTCCTGGACCCACGACCCGGCGAATCGCCCTCCCGGCATTCACCTTTCGGGCACCGAGGCCGGCCAGATCGCCGCCCGGGCAGGCGTGAAGGAACTGCTGCTCACCCACATCCCCCCGTGGACCTCCCGCGAGGACGTGATCGCCGAGGCGAAAGCAGAGTTCACCGGCCCCGTGCACGCGGTGGCTCCGGGCGAAACCTTCGATCTCTGACCGAATCCCGGGTAACGCCGGGCATGACGCGAACTTCACGAGCGGAACCGCGTCACCGGCCTTGCGCACCCCGCGCGGCAGCACGCCGGTCTGCTTTTGATATCGACATGCCCAGCGCACCGCGACCACGTCTTTCGAGCCAGCTCACTGCACACCGCGTGCACCGGGTGGCGAACTGCGATACCGACGCGCCCAGCTCGCCTCAACCACGGGTTTCGAGCGAAGCGAGACCGAGCATGCGCCGTTCGCGGCCCGGCTCGCGTTTGCGCGGCCGTCGCGTACGCGACGAAGGAGCAAGCGGCGGCCGCGCAAACGCGAGCCATGACGGGGCCGCGAACACGCCGCGACGAAGTCGCGGCAAATTGAACACAGTAGGCTGTGGCCGTGTCGAGACGAGCCGATGGCAGGGCGGACGATGAGCTCCGCGAGGTCCGGATCACCCGTGGTTTCACCACGCATCCAGCTGGTTCGGTGCTGGTGGAGTTCGGGCAGACGCGGGTGATGTGCACCGCGAGCGTCACCGAGGGGGTGCCGCCGTGGCGGCGTGACTCCGGGTTGGGCTGGCTCACCGCCGAGTACGCGATGTTGCCAGCCGCGACGCACACTCGCAGCGGGCGGGAATCGGTGAAGGGCCGGATCGGCGGACGGACCCAGGAGATCAGCCGTCTGATCGGCCGCTCGCTGCGCGCCTGCATCGACCTCGCCGCGATCGGGGAGAACACCATCGCCATCGACTGCGATGTGCTCCAGGCCGACGGCGGTACCAGGACGGCCGCCATCACCGGCGCCTACGTGGCGTTGGCGGATGCCGTGACCTATCTCGGCGCGGCGGGCGCGCTGGCCGACCCGCAGCCGATCTCCTGTGCGATCGCCGCGGTGAGCGTCGGCGTGGTCGACGGCCGGGTGCGGGTGGATCTGCCCTACGAGGAGGACTCGCGCGCCGAGGTCGATATGAACGTGGTCGCCACCGATACCGGAACGCTGGTGGAGATCCAGGGCACCGGCGAGGGCGCCACCTTCCCGCGCTCCACGCTGGACAAGTTGCTCGATGCCGCGCTCGCGTCCTGCGAGCAGTTGTTCGTCGTGCAGAAAGAGGCGCTGGCGCTGCCGTATCCCGGTGTGCTTCCCGAGCCCGCCGAGTCGAAGAGGAAGTGATGACCCGCCATCTGCTGGTGGCCAGCCGCAACACCAAGAAACTGAACGAACTGCGCCGCATCCTCGACGAGGCAGGCATCGCCGGGATCGAGATCGTCGGATTGAACGATGTTCCCCCGTACGACGAGGCGCCCGAGACCGGCGCGACGTTCGAGGAGAACGCGCTTGCCAAAGCGCGCGACGGCGCCGCGGCCACCGGATTGGCTTGCGTCGCCGACGATTCCGGTATCGAGGTGGACGCGTTGAACGGCATGCCGGGTGTGCTGTCGGCGCGCTGGTCGGGCAAGCACGGCGACGACGCGGCGAACAACGCGCTGCTGCTGGCACAGCTGTCGGATGTGCCGGACGAGCGGCGCGGCGGGCGGTTCGTGTCCACATGCGCGCTGGTGGTGCCCGGCGGCGCGGAGACCGTGGTGCGCGGCGAATGGCCCGGCTCGATCGGGCGGAAGCCGGTGGGCGACGGCGGTTTCGGCTATGACCCGCTGTTCGTCCC
This sequence comes from Nocardia sp. NPDC047038, assembly GCF_040644075.1. Lineage (NCBI taxonomy): Bacteria > Bacillati > Actinomycetota > Actinomycetes > Mycobacteriales > Nocardiaceae > Nocardia > Nocardia sp. NPDC047038. The sequence continues at coordinate 29,713 of NZ_JBEYVQ010000012.1, forward strand.
GGAAGGCGGCGATGTCACCGCGGCCCAGTTGACGCCCGCCCAGAAGGACGCGGTGTCGCATCGCGGGCGGGCGCTGGCCCAGTTGACGCCCGCGCTGGCCGCGCTCGCCGAAGGCTGACGCCTCAGACGCCGAAGGTCTGCTTGACCTGCTTGGCGTTGACGTGTTCGACGAAGAACGACAGCAACGGGATGGTGCCCGCGAGCAGGGTGCCGACGGTGCGCAGGACCGGCCAGCGGACCTTGACCGCGAGGTCGGCGGTGACCAGCAGGTAGACGAAGTACACCCAGCCGTGCACGACCGCGATCCAGCTGGGGGTGGCCACGTCGAAGCCGTACTTGGCGATCATCTCACCGGTGAGCAGCAGCAACCAGAGGCCGGTGATCCAGGCCAGCGCCCGATAGCGCAGCAGCGCCGGACCGATCTTGGCGGCGTTCCCGGCCCTGGCCGGGGCAGCGGTGGTCTCGGTGGAATTCTCGCTGGTGGTCAACCGGCGCTCCTCTCGCGGGTGTGCAGGCCTGCCGTGCGGACCTGTTCTTCGATGTCGTCGGCGTGCAGCGCGGCGAGGTATCGGTTGTACTCGGCGAGCACGGGGTCCTCATCCCGGACGGCCTTCGGGCGCTCGGGCAGCAGTCCCGCCGGGAGTTCGGTCGGCGCGATCGGCTTCGCGGCGCGCCTGGCTGTGGGTGCATCACGCCGCGAAGCCGCGGCGGACTCGTTCTTTTCCTCTGGTTCGCCTGCCTCGCGTTCCAGCCGCACGAACCGGAAGTAGGCGAAGACGGCGAAACCCGCGAACAGGGGCCACTGCAGCGCGTAGCCGAGATTCTGTGCGGTGCCGGTCGCGGACTCGTACCGTTCCCACTGCCACCAGGCCAGCCCCAGGCAGCCCAGCGCGGCGACGATCACCAGCGCGATGAGGGCCGGGCGGTTGTGTGCCGAGCGGCGGGGTGAGGCGGACACGGCTTCTACGGTACCCGTTCTACTACGCGGGCCGTAGAACAAGGTACGCCGTCCCGCGCCTGCTGTGACCACGGTCATCGAGGCGACGACCGGTGCGGAGCGGACCGGCGCTCGGGGCGGTGTCGGATGCCGAGACGACGGCCGCGCGCCCGCTGCCGGATGTGGCTTCCGATGTGGCAGCGCGCCGCTGCAAATCACGCAGTCGTCACGAGTGGTGCCGCTCGCCGCCATGTGGCAACGCGCATCGGGCGTCCGCTCCGGCGCGTGCCACCGAGCACGCGGCCGGACTCCGCCTGCGGTGGACTCGACGAGTCGGCCCGGTTCGTCCGCAGGGGCCGCGCGCACGACGCGGACCCTTCCGGGCGCATCGACAACCGGGCCCCCGGCGTGCAGTTGCCCGCTGACTGCTCCGGTGTTGCTCCGCTCAGAACGAGTAGGTGACTCCGGTCTTGCGCTCCGACTCTGCCCACAGCCGCTGCCACAGGTCCTTGTTCTGCGACAGGCGGGTGGACGACGAGGGTTTCACCGGGCCCTGGCTGCCGAAGAGCCGGGTCGGGCCCCAGTAGGTCTCGGGATCGGCGTCCGGCATGGTGGCGGCGAACAACGTCGAGTGCGCGGCCTTGGCGGGCGAGTGCCCGATCAGGCGGATGAACGGCTTGGAGATGTGGTCGAGCGGGGTCTCGGTGTGCGCGAAGAGGTCGGTGGCCGAGACACCGGGGTGCACCGCGTAGGAGCGCTTGCGGGAGCCGGATTCACGCAGCCTGCGCTGCAGTTCACGGGCGAACATCAGATTGCACAGCTTGGCCTGCGCATAGGCGAGATTGCGCTGGTAGCGGCGCTTTTCGTAGTCGAGGTCGTCGATCCAGAGCTTCGGCGTCTGCTTGTGCGCGATGCTGGAGAGGGTGACCACCCGATCGGTGATCCGGTCCAGCAGCAGGCCGGTGAGCGCGAAGTGCCCGAGGTGATTGACGCCCCACTGGGTCTCGAAGCCGTCTTTGGTTCGCGAGAACGGGATGTTCATCAGGCCGGCGTTGTTGACCAGGACGTCGAATTCGCCGCTGTCGTCGGCGAACTTGCGCACCGAGGACAGATCGGCCAGGTCCAGTTCCGCCACGCGGACATCGCCGTCGATGCCCGCGGCGACCTCTTTCGCCTTGACCGCGTTGCGGCAGGCCATGATCACGGTCGCGCCCTTGGACGCAAGGACTTTCGTGGTGACGGCGCCCAAGCCGCCGTTCGCGCCGGTGATGACAAAGGTGCGTCCCGTCTGGTCCGGGATCTCAGCTGGTTTCCACGCCATGCGCCAACCTTACTCTGGAGTAAGTTTCCGGGGAAGATATCGGCATCGATCGTCTCAGACGCAAGGGCTCGTGTCGCGGAACGCGCCCGCGACACGAGCTGTCGGCCGGGTCGTTCAGCGGCCGCTGCCGATGGGTTGCCCGAAGGCGGCCGCGAGTACGGTACCCACCGTGTCGCTCCACACCTGCCAGGTGGCGGGGTCCAACGTCATCGAGCCGACATCGGTGATGGTGACGCCGCCGGTCACCGGCGCGCCCGCGAAGCGGTCCTTCAGCCACAGCAGCGCGCGCGGTGCCGCGATCGGGTCCAGGGTCAGGTGCTCGCTGAAGTGGTCGCGGATGTACTCGACCCGCGCGCCCGGGTCCTCGGCATAGGTTCCGACCAGCTCGTTGACCGGTCCGACCGGGATCAGCCAGTCGGCATTGGCCTGGTACATCAGCATCGGCATGTCCGGCACGGCCTTGCCGAGCTTCGTCTTGTGCAGCACGTCGGCGACAGCGGGGTCGGTGAAGGGATTCTTCGCCAGCATCCCGAGGTCGTCGGCGAACGGGAACAGCGCGGCCTGGTAGCTCGCGCAGAGTTGTTCCTTGCCCGCGATCATGAGCTTGCCCAGGCCGTTCGCGTTCTCGTCGAGGAATTTCCGCAGCTCGGGATATTCGCGCGAGACGCCGAGCGCGCCCGCGAAGATCAGCCCGGCGGAGAGATTGCCGTTGGCCATCCGCAATGCGGCCGACAGGTCGGCGGGGATGCCGCCCTCCGCGGTGCCGACCACGTTGAGTTCGGGTGCGTAGTCGCGCTTCAGTTCGGCGGCCCAGCCGGTGGCGATCGCGCCGCCGGAGTAGCCCATCATCCCGACCCTGGTCCCGGTTCCGGACAGTTGCATCGGTGCGAAGTTCTCCGCGGCGCGAATGCCGTCGAGCGTGATCCGGCCCGCCAAAGGACCTGCGGCGTAAGCCGAGTCGGGCCCCTGGTGGTCGGGGATCACCGCGGCCCAGCCTTGGGCCAGTGCGGCCTGCACCTCGAGGAACTGGGCCGCCACCAGGGTGGAGCCGGTCAAGGTCGCGGGGATGGAACCCATCTGGAGTTGATACGACGGCATGCAGTAGTTGCCGGTCGAGTCTTCGGCGATCTGGTAGGAGAACAGTGGCCGGTCGGCGACGTAGCCGCGCGGCTTGATCACCGTGGCCACGGCGGGGATGGCCTCGCCGCGGGAGTTGGTGGAGCGGTAGGACAACTGCCAGGCGTCCACGTTCACCGGGAGCAGCGACAGGTTCGCCAGATTCACCTGGCGTGCGGCGATGATCTGGCCGGGGGACAAGTCGGTGTAGGTCTGCGCGGGCGGGCGATAGAACGCCGGGTCGAAGCCCGGCGGCAGCGGCGGAAGGGGGAACGGCAGTGCGGGCTGGACCGCCGGATCGTCCGGCGCGGGCTCGGCGGCTGCCGAGGCGGGGAGGAAGGGCAGTCCCACCGCCACCACGGCGAGCGCCGCGAGCAGCTTCGGTGCGTGCTTGCGCGAAATGACCACGCGAGAACCTCTTCGTTCTGTGAGCCACATTTGTGAGCCCCATCGGTTTCAGACTGGACCCGAGTATGCGGCGTCATGACCCGGATCACAAGTACGAATCGGGCGGCGGCCAAGGCATGCGGGGTAGTTCGTGGTCGCCGGGATTTCGCTACGGTGAGAGATATGACGGCGACAGTGGGCAGGCAATACGGCGGGCGTGCCGTCGTGGAGCGGAAAGCCGAGCGGCGTCAGCGGTTCCTCGACGCGGCCACCCGGATCTTCGCCGAGCGCGGTTACGCCGATTGCTCGCTGGCCGACGTGTGCGCCGCCGCGGGTCTGTCCAAGCGTCAGTTCTACGAGGAGTTCCAGACCAGGGAGGACGTTCTGGTCGCCGCGTACGACCGGATCCAGGACGAGGCCGCCGCGGCCGTGGTCGCGCGGATGGACGCGCTCGACCCGCGGTTCGACCTGCGCGCCGCGATGACCGCCGTGGTGACCGCTTATCTCGAGTCGATCGGCGCCGATCCCTACCGCGCCAAGGTCGCCTTCATCGAAGTGGTGGGCGTGAGCGAACGGATGGAGCGCCACCGCCGCGAACGCAGGCACGGGTGGGCTTCCGTGCTGGAAACCCACGTGGTTCCGGTGGTTGCTCCCGGTTCGCGGGTGCGCGGCACGCCGGGGTGGGGGGCGAGCGCCTTGATCGGCGCGATCAACGGGCTGGCGCACGAGTGGGTGCTCGCCGATCCGCGTCCGTCGGTGGCCGAACTCGTCGATCTGCTCGTGCCCATCGCGATGTCGCTCATCGAGCGGCCGGAGGAAGCGCCGGAGGGCGAACCCGGCTGATTCGCTGCCGTGTCGCTGGATATCCATCGACGCGGCAAAAGCCCATACTGGGCTGATGGCCGGTTCGGTTGCTGTCGCCGCGGACCCTGTTGCCCCGATGGGCAGGGCCAAGACCAACATCGTATTCGGCACCATCGTGCTCGGCATGCTCATGGCAGCGCTGGACCAGACCATCGTGTCCACCGCGCTGCCCACCATCGTCGCCGACCTCGGCGGGGCGGGGCACATGGCGTGGGTCGTCACCTCGTACCTGCTCGCCGAGGCGGTGGCGACCGCCCTCGCCGGAAAGCTCGGCGATCTGTTCGGCCGCAAGCTGGTGTTCCAGATCAGTGCGGTGATCTTCATCGTCGGCTCGATGGTCGCAGGCCTGGCGAACGGCATGCTGGTGCTGGTCCTCGCTCGCGGGATCCAGGGCTTCGGCGCGGGCGGACTGATGGTCACGTCGATGGCGCTGATCGCCGACATCATCCCGTTGCGGCAGCGGGGTAAGTACCAGGGCGCGCTGGGTGCGGTATTCGGCGTGACCACGGTGATCGGTCCGACGCTGGGCGGCCTGTTCACCGACCACGCCAGCTGGCGCTGGTGCTTCTACGTCAATGTGCCGGTCGCGGTGGTGATGATCACGTTGGCGGCCCGCACCATCCCACGGGTGCGCGCGGCGGCCAGGCCGATCATCGATTACCTCGGCATCGGCTTGGTGGCGCTGGGCGTCTCCTGCCTGATTCTCGGCCTGGAATGGGGCGGGCAGCAGTACGCGTGGGGCTCGCCGACGATCGTCGGCCTGTTCGCCGCGGCGGCTTTCCTGCTCGTCACGTTCGTCGGGGTCGAGTTGCGCGCAGCGGAACCGATGCTCCCGATGGGGTTGTTCCGCAGCCGGGTGTTCACGGTGTGCTCGATCCTCAGTTTCATCGTCGGCTTCGCCATGCTCGGCTCGATGACCTACCTGCCCGCGTATCTGCAATACGTCGACGGTGTTTCGGCCACCATGTCGGGTGTTCGCACACTGCCGCTGGTGGTGGGCCTGTTCACCACCTCGATCCTGTCCGGGCAGGTGGTCGGCAAGACCGGCCGCTACCGGTACTTCCCGATCGCGGGCACGTTGGTCATGGCGCTCGGCCTGTACTTGATGTCGACGATGGGCCGGACCACCGGCACATTGCTGGAGTCGCTGTACATGCTGATCCTCGGCCTGGGTATCGGACTGGCGATGCAGGTGCTCACCATCGTCGTGCAGAACACCGTGCCCTACGCCCAGCTGGGTACCGCGACCTCCGGTGTCACGTTCTTCCGCACGCTCGGTAGCGCCTTCGGGACGGCCATCTTCGGCACGCTCTACAGCAACCAGATCGGCCCCAACCTCGCCGCCGCGCTGGCTCAGGTGCGCGTGGTGCCACCCGGGGTCGCGGCGGACCCGCAGGCGTTGCGCGCGTTGCCCGCCGAACAGTCGGCGCCGATCATCGATGCGTACGCGGACTCGATCGATTACGTGTTCTTCTGGGTCGTTCCGATCGTGCTGGTCGGATTCGTGGTCGCGTGGTTCCTGCCCGAGGTGCCGCTGCGTGACAGCGCGCGGGCGGGGGCGGGCGATGTGGGCGAAGGGTTCTCGGTGCCCGACTCGCCCGATCGGCTGGTGCAACTGGAACGCGCCATCGCGGGCACCATGCACCGAGCGGGGGCGGAGGATCCGATCGGCGCGCGCATCCTCGCCGACGCGGACAGCGACCTCACACGCGGTGAGGCATGGGCGCTCGGCCAGGTGTATCTGCGCGACCGGGTGCGCGGTGACGCCACGCTGGCCGGAATCGCCTGGGCGCACCGAGTGCCCCAGGAGGTGATCGAGCCGATCTACGACCAGGTCGGCGCGGAGGGCTATCTGACGCGAGAGGGTAAACGCTTGCGGCTCACCGATTCCGGTGCGGCCGAGATGGATCGGATCAAGGCGGCCTGGCGGCGCTGGCTCGACACCAGGCTCGACGACTGGAACGAGGCCGACCCGGCCGATCGCGCACTGCTGGATCAGGCGCTGACGAACATCGCCACGAAGTTGCTGGAGGACCACGCGCGCGAGCAGGAAACGGTGCCCGCCTGACCGCTCTTGCGGTCGATTACTCGTAGACGTATATTCGTAGACGAGTAAGGAGGAGGTGCCGCGATGAAGAAACGCAAGGTCGACAACCTGCTGGCGCTCGCGGTGCTGTCCGTGATCGTCGACCGCCCGATGCATCGCTACGAAATCGCCCAGACCCTGCGTGACCGGGGCAAGGACCACGACATGGCGATCAAATGGGGTTCGCTCTACACGGTCGTGCAGAACATGGCCAAGGTCGGGTTCCTCGAGGTCGTCGGCAGTGAACGGGCGGGCGCACGTCCCGAGCGAGTCATCTATCGGATCACCGACGAGGGTCGCGCCGAGATGGCCGATTGGACCAGGGAACTGCTTTCGACTCCGGAACCGGAACCGCACCGGTTCGTCGCGGGGCTGTCGATTCTCGCGGTGCTTCCGCCTTCCGAGGTGGTCGAGCTGCTCGCCACCCGCCTCGAAGCGCTGGATCGAACCATCGAGACCGTACGTCGTGAACTCGGCGAACTCGCGGGCGCGTTGCCGCGACTGTTCATCGTCGAGTCCGAGTTCGGACTGGCGATGCTCGAAGCCGAGGCGGCGTGGACGCGCTCGCTGCGCGCGGAACTGACCGAGGGCACCTTCCCCGGACTGGCGCAATGGCGCGAGTGGCACGAGCGCGGCGCGCTGCCGTCGGAGGTCGCCGAAATGGTGGAGAGGGGGATGGCCGAGGACTAGCCGAGAAACCGGGCCCGGCGAAGGTGCGGCAACACCGCCGCCGGGCCCGATCGAACAGTCTCGAACCGCGCCCGCGAACGCGCACCCGGCTACAAGGCTGGCAACCACAGGATAACCGGGTGGGTGGCGCGTGTGTCGGTCCGGGAACCGAAACCCGTATCGCACGAATCCTGGAGACACCCATGTCCACAACACGTACCGCCCTGGTGATCGGTGGCGGCATCGCCGGCCCCGTCGTCGCGACGGCCCTGCGCAAAGCGGGCATCGACGCCCGCGTCTACGAGGCCTATCCCGGCCCTTCCTATGGCATCGGCAGCGGACTCGCGCTCGCGCCGAACGGCGTCGCCGCGCTCGACATCATCGGGGCGGGCGACCCGGTCCGCGCCATCGCGCTTCCGGTCCGCAACATGAACATGTCCGTCGGCGCGAAGGTGCTGGCGATGCCCGGCATCCCCGATATGCCGCCGCTGCAACTGGTCGATCGCAGCGAGCTGCACCGAACGCTGCACCGGCACGCGGTCGCGGCGGGCGTTCCGTTCGAGTACGACAAGCGCCTGGTCGATGTGCGCGAAGACGCGTCGGGCATCACCGCCCAGTTCGCCGACGGCAGCACAGCCACCGCCGACGTGCTGATCGGCGCGGACGGCATCCGCTCGCGGGTGCGCACGCTGATCGACCCGAAGGCGCCCGGCCCCGACTACACCGGCATGCTGGGCTTCGGCGCGACCACCGAGTGCGACGCCGACATCCCCCCGGACACCATGACCTTCGCGTTCGGCAAGCGGGCCTACTACCTGTACTGGCCGCTCGGGGACGGGCGGGTGGCATGGGGAGCGAACCTGCCGCACAAGGAGTATCTGTCGCTCACCGCGGCGCGGGCGGTGCCGAGCGCGCACTGGTTGCGCATCTTGCGCGAGGTCTACGGCGACGACACCCCTGGCGGCGAGCTCGCTCGGCGCACCACCGAGGAGCAGTTGGAGGTGGTCGGCGCGCTGCACATCATGCCGCCGGTGCCGCACTGGTATCGCGGGCGGATGGTGCTGGTCGGCGATGCGGTGCACGCTCCGTCCAACAGTTCCGGTCAGGGCGCGTCGCTGGCGATCGAGAGCGCCGTGCAGCTGGCCCGCTGCTTGCGTGATCTGCCCGCTCCGGAGGCGTTCGCGGTGTACGAGCGCTTGCGGCGCGAGCGGGTGGAAGGCGTCGCGGCGCGCGCGGCGAAGATCAATCACAGCAAGACGCCGGGGCCGGTGGGACGCAAGGTCATGCAGTTGCTCATGCCGGTCATGGCCAAGACCGTGATGAAACCGGAGAAGACCATGGGACCGGAGCAGCGCTACCGGATCGACTGGGACGCTCCCGCCGAGCACGAGCTCGCGTCGGTCTGAGTCGGCCGGAGGTCCCTCGGGTCCGAGCGACCCGGGGGACCTCCGGTGCGGCTATCGGCGGCGGAATAGAGTTGCGTGGTGAGCGATAGGGATTCCGATGGAAATCTGGATCTGAACCAGTTGCGCACCTTCCTGGCCGTGCACCGGGCCGGTTCGATCACAGCCGGGGCGCGGCTGGTCGGCTTGTCCCAGCCGACCGTGACCGGCCAATTGCAGGCGTTGGAGAAGCGGCTCGGCGCGCGACTGTTCGACCGATTGCCGCGCGGCGTCGCGCCGACCGCGGCGGCGACCGAGCTGGCGGCGCGCATCGCCGCGCCGCTGGACGCGCTGGACACCGTGGCGGGTCCGGTCCACCGGGCCGAACCCGCGCCACAGCCCGCCGTTCGTCTCGCCGGACCCGCCGAGTTCCTCGCGGTGCACGGGCTCCCCGCGCTGGCGCCACTGGTCGAGCGAGGGGTTCGACTGGCGGTCCACGCGGGGCTGACCGACGACTTGCTCGGCGGGCTGCGGGCCGGCCACTTCGACCTGGTGGTGTCGACGGTCCGGCCCAGAGGCCGGACGGTGGTCGCCGAACCGCTGGGTGACGAGGAGTTCGTGCTCGTCGCCGGGCCGCAGGTCGCCGCGCGCGTCGACGGCGACCTGTTGCGGACCAAGGGCCCGGTCGCGTTGTCCGATGTTCCGCTGGTCAGTTACGCCCCGGATCTGCCGATCCTGCGCCGGTATTGGCGGCACGTCTTCGGCGTCCGGCTCGCCGCCGAGGCCGCGGTGGTCGTCGCCGATCTGCGCGCGGTCGCCGCGGCGGTCGCGGCGGGCGCGGGGATCAGTGTGCTGCCGCGATATCTCTGTGCGGCCGAACTGGATTCGGGATCGCTCGTCGCGCTGTTGGAACCGGAGGATCCGCCGATCAACACGGCATTCCTGGTGCGTCGGCCCGGACCCGCTGTCCGCCCGCACGTCGAGCTGGTCCGTCAGCGGCTGACCGCCGCGGCGCTGCACTGGTGAGCGCGGGCCCGCTCAGTATCGCGCCGCGCGGTCGCGCAGAATTCGCGCGGTCCGCTCGTCGCCGGGCAGGAACGCCTCCAATTGCAACTCGGCGAGCGTGACGTCCACCGCGGTGGCGAACGAGGTGAGCGTGGTGATCAAACGCAATTCCCCTTCGGCGCAGCGCAGGCGCAGCGGCACCGCGAAACCGAGATGGTCCGGTCCCGGTTCGGCCTGGGGCAGATACGTCTCCAGCTCGGCGATCAGCTCGTCCAAGGCGGGATCGGGGCTGCGGGCCATCCGGTTGCGCAGCGCCTCGGTGACGTGCCGTCCCCATTCCGGCAGGTTGAGCACGCGGGCGGCCAAGCCGTCCGGGTGTAGCGCGAGCCGCAGCACGTTGACCGGCGGCTCCAGCAGCCACGGCGCGGCGCCCTCGGTGAGTACCTCGAAGGCCGCGTTGGCGGCGAGCAGGACGCCGTGCGGCCGGACCACCAGCGCCGGGTAGGGCAGGTGGCCGTCCAGGATCGCCCGCAACGCCTCCAGCATCGGCGCCAATTCCGCGGTATCGAGCGCCGATTCGGGGAAGACCGGCGCGTAACCCGCGGCGAGCAGCAGTCCGTTGCGCTCACGCAGTGACAGCTCCAGTGATTCGGCCAACCGCACCACCATCGTGCGTCCGGGGCGTGAGCGGCCCTGTTCCAGGAAGCTGAGATGACGCTGCGTGGTGTCGGCGCGGATCGCGAGATCCAGCTGGCTGACCCGTCGCAGCGTGCGCCAATGCTTGAGCTGCCGGGCGAACCCGGTGGACTCGGCCGCCGTCGTCATGGCAGCAGTATCGGGCGTCGGGCGGCGGCTTCGCCATACCTTGCGGGGAATCGCGCAGGCTCCGAACGACGGCAAGACTCCGTCCCATGAGCAATCAACTCGATGCACAGGAACTGTCCCGATTCGCCGATCGCTACATCGCGCTGTGGAACGAATCCGACGCGCAGGCCAGGCACAAGCTGATCCGGGAACTGTGGTCCGAGGACGGCGCCCAGGTGCTGGTGGATCCGCCGCAGGAGATGCGGGAGGCGCTTGCCCGACTGTCCTTCCCGATCCCGACCGTGGAGATCCGCGGCTACGAAGCGCTGGACCGGCGCGTGGATCGCGCCTACGAGGAATTCGTCGCCCCTGGTGAGCACGTGTTCGTACCCAAGGGGCAGGCGGTTCGTCTGTCCTTGAACCTGATCGGCCTGACCTGGCACATGGTGACGAAGACCGACGGGGCGGTCGTCGGCGGCGGATACGACGTCATCGCGCTCGACGACGCGGGCCGGATCCGGTGGGACCACCAGTACATCGGTGTCGCATGATGCGGGCCGTCGCCTACCATCTCGACCCCGCGCGCGGGGCGGACGCGCTGACCGTCGCGCCGCAGGAGATGCCAGAGCCAGGGCCACGCCAAGTGGTGATCCAGATGCTGGCGGCGTCACTGAATCGTCGCGATCTGATGTTGCTGGACGGAACGTATCCGCTGCCCGCGACCCCGGGCGTCGTCCCGCTCAGCGACGGTGTCGGCGCGGTGATCGCCGTGGGCGAGGAAGTGACGCGCGCCGCGCTGGGCGACCGGGTGACCGCCTCCTACTTCGTCCGCTGGATCGACGGGCCACAGCGCCAAGCGCACGTGGTCGAGCAGTACGGCGCCACCTATCCCGGCATGCTCGCCACGTACGCGGTGCTGGAGGAGGATTCGGTGGTGCACGTCCCCGACCATCTCACCGACGTGGAGGCCGCCACGCTGACCTGCGCCGGAGTGGTGGCGTGGGCGGCGCTGACCACGCCGCTGCCGGTGCTGCCCGGCGAGACCGTCTTGACCGTCGGCAGTGGATCGGTGGGCCTTTTCGGTGTGCAGCACGCGAAAATGCTGGGCGCTCACGTCATCTCGGTGACCTCGAGCGCGCGAAAGGCCGAGCGGCTGCGCGCGCTGGGAGCCGACGAGGTGATCGATCGGAGCCGGACACCGGACTGGGAGCTGGCCGTGCTGGACCGCACCGGAGGCGACGGTGTGGAACACATCCTCGACGCGGTGGGCATGCCGACCCTGGCGAAATCCGTGCGGTCGGGCGGATACAACGCGCGGATCACGATGATCGGCGCGTTGCCCGCTACCGACGCGCCCGTAGGCAACCCGTTCGGGACGTCGTATCTGTCGATTCGCCGCATCGCGGTGGGCAGCCGGACGCAGTTCGAGGCGATGAACCGAGCGATCACCGCCCACGGGATGCGTCCCGTCATCGACCGCGTGTTCGCGTTCGAGGAAGCCGAAGCGGCCTACCGGTATTTCCGCACCGGAGACCCCTTCGGGAAGGTGGTGATCGAGTTCCCCTAGGACTCAGGGGCAGGCGGTGAGAATCCGCGTCATGGCGTCCTTTTCGGCCGCGGTGACCCAGAGTTGGTAGGCCGTCTTCACCTGGATCTGCCTGGTCACGTAGGCGCAGTGGTAACCCTTGTTCGGCGGCAGCCAATCGGCCGCGTCGGAGTCGCTCTTGGACTGGTTGGTCGGACCGTCCACGGCCTGCAGGTTCAGCGGGTCGTTGGCCAGGTCGCGGCGGCGTTCGGCGGAAAGCTTCTGTGCGCCTTTCTGCCACGCGTCCGAGAGCGCGACGACATGGTCGATCTGCACGTCGTCGGAGGACTTCGTGCCGCGCTTGAAGTCGATGGTCTTTCCGGTGTAGAAGTCGGCGAGCGTTCCGGTCGCGACGATGCACTTGCCCGACTTGAACGTCACGTCGGTCATGTCGCGCTGGAGGATGTCGTTGCGGGTGTCGCAGCCGTTGTTGCCGCCGGGCACCGAGACGTTGTCGGACCAGGGCGGCCCGAATTCGTCACGGCTGTATCCGGTCTTGGGCGCACGGTCGGCCACGCGCAGCGCGTTCAACAGCGCGAGCGCGTCGCGCGAGGGAATCGGGGCGGGCGCGTCGGCGCAGGCCCGTCCGCCGGAACCGCAGCCAGACGCGGTCGACTGGCCGGGCGGAACGGTTGTGCAGGAGACCAGTCCGATGGAAGTCGCCACCATGATGCCGATCAGAGCCAGCCGTTGCACTGTGGACTTCATCGAACTTCCTAACGCCGAATCCCTTTGAAACTGTAACCGGCGAAAAGGTATCCAGGGACCGGCTTCGCGCAACCGATCGGCGCGTATGAGATTCGGCACAGCTGGCCGGTAACGGGCCGTGCGCCAGAGCTGCCGAGCCGGAGAACGGGGCCGCCCCCGAATCGCCGTGCCGGCGCCGATTCGGGGGCGGTGATCACGAGGAGGCCGGTGGAGCCGCGCGGTTGTGCGGATGGTTGTCCACTCCGAAGCCCGCACTGGGACGACACCACGGGGCTGATGAGGGGGAGGTCCCGAGGTGTCGAGCCGCGCCTGCTCCGGACTCACTCGTGATGATCAGGGGTGATCGATGTCCGGCGGGCGCCGGTGACCAGGGAAGCCGCTCTCCGGTTGCAGCACGCATCCGCTCCGTCTCGATCACGCTTTGTTCTACGTATCAAGACAGTAGATAGATGCCGCGCGAATTGGCAAGTTCGTTCGCACGGTTCGAAAAGTTTCTCAGCCGATCTTCAGTTTCGGCCACACATCTACTGCATGAGTACGGATGTATCCGAGAGTTGCCGCCCTCGCGACGACCGGTTCGACGGGCCTGTGACGATGCTCACTCCACATCCGGTCACAGGCGGTGTGATTCCTGTGTCCAAACGGGTGCAGGCGAAAAGCCGGACCCGAAAGGACCACATCATGCCCACCGTCGACGTCATCGACTCGTTCATCAACTACCGCGACACCGGTGCGGGAGAGATCCCCGTCGTGTTCCTGCACGGCAATCCGACCTCCTCGCATCTGTGGCGCAACGTCATTCCGCACGTGGCCGACCGGACCCGAGTGCTGGCGCCGGACCTGATCGGCATGGGGGAGTCGGGCAAGCCGGACAGCGCCTACCGTTTCACCGATCACGCCGCCTACCTCGACGCCTGGTTCGACGCGCTCGGGCTGGACCGAGTGGTGCTGGTCGGACACGACTGGGGCGGCGCGCTGGGCATGGACTGGGCCGCGCGGCATCCCGGCCGCGTGCGCGGGATCGCGCTGATCGAAACGTTCCTGCGGCCGATGCGCTTCGACGAGCTGCCTCCGCTCGGCGCCGAGCTGTTCCGGAAGTTTCGCTCGGCGGAAGGGGAGCGGATGATCCTGGAGGAGAACATATTCATCGAGTTCAACCTGCCGAAGGGCGTCGCCGACCTGTCGCCCGAGGACCACGACGTGTACCGGGCGCCGTATCCGACCCCGGCCTCGCGCAAGCCGCTGCTGGTGTGGCCGCGGGAGTTCCCGCTGGACGGCGAGCCCGCCGACGTGGTCGCCGTGGTGCGGAACTACGACGATTGGGCGGCCGCGACGCCCGAGGTGCCCAAGTTGCTGATGGCGTTGGAGAACGGCGTCGGGCTGGGATCGGCGGAGGCGATCGACTGGGCCGCGAGCACCTTCGCGAGCGCCGAGGTCGTCGCGATCCCTCCGGCGGGCCACCACGCGCCGGAGGATCGGCCGGACGAGATCGGCCGGGCGGTCGCGCAGTGGCTCGATCGGCACGCCTTGGTCGGCGCCGCCGCTCGCGCGTGATCTCGGCCGCGCTGTGACCCGGCAGTGCTTGCGCCGACCGCGGCGCGGGCCGAATGATGGCCGGATGAGCACGGAGCACGAGCGGGTCGCGGCGGACGAGAAGGCCATGGTCGCCCGCGCGGTCGCGGGTGACCGGGACGCCGTCGCCGAGGTGGTGCGCCTGTTGCAGGACCCGCTGTACCGGCTGGCGCTGCGCATGGTCTGGCGGCCCGCGGAGGCCGAGGACGCGACGCAGGAGATCATGGTGCGCGTCCTCGATCATCTGCACACCTGGCGCGGCGAGGCGAAGCTGCTCACCTGGGCCTACCGCATCGGCGTCAACCACCTGCTGAATCTGCGGCGGCAGACCCCGCAGGAGGCCGCGGAACTGAGCTTGGACGCCTACCGGGACGGGCTGGCCGACGGTCTGTCGGAGGCGGACTATCGCGGACCGGAAGCGGTGCTTCTAACTGCCGAGGTGCGGCTCACCTGTAGTCAAGGCATGTTGCAATGCCTGGCCCGGGACGAACGGATCGCGTTCGTGCTCGGCGACGTGTTCGAGCTGAACTCCACCGAGGCCGCCTGGATCCTCGACATCACCCCCGCCGCCTATCGAAAGCGGTTGGAACGCGCCAAGAAACGGCTCGGGAACTTCCTGAACTCGACCTGTGGCCTGGTCGACCCGACGGCGTTCTGCCGCTGCTCACGCCGCGTGGACAAAGCTCTGGCGCTGGGACGGGTCGACCGGAGCCGTCCGGTGTACGCGCGCCATCCGGTCAGCGCGGGCGGGCGCACCGCGGCCGAGGCCGAACGGCAGATGATCCGGCTGCACGACGCGGCGTCGGTGCTGCGCGCGCATCCCGACTACGCCGCGCCGCAGGCGAAGATGGACGCGATCGCGGGGCTGCTCGGTTCGGGGCGTTTCCCCATGCTCGAGGAGACGTGAACCCGCCGCGTCGGTGATCAGCCCGGTGCTTCCGCGTCGGGTGAACCGGTGGCGGGCGAGGTTCCTCGTAGTTCCGTTGCCAGGCGTGTGATCTGCGCGGGGCCGACCCGGCAGCAGCCGCCGATGATCCGTGCGCCTCGGGCGAACCAGTCCCTGGCTTGCCCTGCGGTGAACCGGGTGGGGCCGGTCCAATGGTGGCGCGCCGCATCCCAGTCCTCACCGCTGTTCGGGTAGGCGACCACGGGCTTGCCGGTTCCCGCGGCGAGTTCGACCGCGGCGGCGACATCGGCGGGCGCGCAGCAGTTCACGCCGATCGCGACGATCGAGTCCGAGCCCGCGGCCACCGCGAAGGCATCGGTGAGCGGTTGCCCGGCTCTGGTGCGCGCGCCGTCGACGGTGTAGCTCAGCCATGCGGGCACGCCGAGGTCGTTCACCAGGTCGACCAGCGCTTCGGCTTCGTCGACGTCGGGAACGGTCTCCAGGGCCAGCAGGTCCGCGCCCGCCTCCGCGAGCACCTCCATGCGCGGTCGGTGCCAGGCCCGCAGTTCGGCCACGGTGCGCCCGTAGCGGCCACGGTATTCCGATCCGTCCGCCAGCGCGGCGCCGTAGGGGCCGACCGAGGCGGCGACCCAGCGGCGTCGATCTGCGGCCTCGGCGTCGCACGCGGCACGGGCCAGCGCCACGCCGCGTCGCCATAGCTCCACCGTCTGCGCCCTGGTCAGCCCGCGCGCGGCGAAGCCATCGAAAGAAGCCTGGTAGGTGGCGGTGGTCGCGATGTCGGCGCCTGCTCGGAAATAGGCTTCGTGCACGGACCGGATCGCGGCGGGATCGTCCACGAGCAGACGGGCCGACCACAACGCGTCGGACAGGTCGTGGCCGCGCGCCTCCAGCTCGGTGGCCAGTCCACCGTCCGAGATCAGTGCCCCCGCCGCAGGGTCGAACAGCACGGCTCCACTGTAGGACGCGGATTCACTCGTCGTCGGTGGGCTGGGCGGTCGGGGGTACCCCGGTGTCGAGGAAACGGATGAGCCGGTCGATGCGCGCGGTGTGATCGGCACAGCGCTCCAAGTGGTGTCCCAGCAGTGCGTTGTCGATCGCGACTTCGGTGGACGGCTGGGACGCGGGGTCGCGCAGCGCGGAATGCAGTTGCCGGTGCAGCGTTTCCATCGAATGGTCCGCGGGCGTCTCCTCCTCCGGCAGCGGATGCCGACCGGCGACCGCTCGCCCGGCCGAAGCCGTACGCTCGGCCGCCAGCTTGCCCATCGCGGCGAGGATGTCCAGGATGGGTTGCTCGGCAGCGTGTCCGGGGTGACTCTGATACACCTTGTCGGCGACCCGGCTGGCGAGCCAGCCGATGCGGGACAGCTCACCGGCGATCTGGATCGCGGTCACCACATGCCGCAGGTCGCGGGCCACCGGAGCCTGTAGCGCCAGTAACACCACGGTGCGCGCCTCGCAAGCGCCGTACATCTTCTGCAACTGCTCGTCGAGCGCGAAGACCTCGTATGTCGCGGTGAGGTCGGCGTCGACGAGCGCGTCGGTGACACGCTCGACGGCGTCGTGGGCCAGCGTGCACATCAGCGTCAGATCATTGGTCAACGCGATGAGCTCGGCAGTGAACTGGGTGCGCACCGCCAAATTCTCACCTATCGACCGGGGCGGGGTCGATTCCTTGTCGGATGTTCTTCGGTAACGACATCGCCTCGACATGCCGTCGCGGACGGGAACGCTGGACCACGCGCGATCGCTTCGCCAGCAGGACGACGGGAAAACACAGTTCAGGCAGTACTTTTCGCGGCCGAACACGCTATGGCGGATCGGACGCACCGGCGCGCTCGAGGGACGGCGGCACTCGCGCACGCATGCCGGCCGGGGCAGCGGAGGAGATGCATTGCCCGATCGGCGATCTATGGCGCGCATCACATTGCGCTGTTGCGGCGCATGGCGACTCGCGTGGTTGCTCGTCGCGTGCCCTGTTCGGCTCCGTGCGGCGGCGTGGACGGTCGATACTGCGCGACGTGATGGGCGGGCGTTTGCGTCCCGGTTCCTGTGGCTGCCGCGGTCCGCCGCGTGCGGGTCCGTGCCCTGGTCAACGCCCGAATCGCACACGCGGCGAAGCCAGCCGACGGGTGCGCCCGGTGTTACGGTCGCGGCATGCCGAACTTGCGCGATATCCAGCATCGTGTGGTGACGACGTTCCAGCGCCGACTGGGCAATCCGATCCTCAGTACGCTGCCCGGGCAGACTCTCCTGGAGACCACCGGCCGGGTGAGCGGTCAGCCGCGGATCACTCCGATCGGCGGACGAAAGATCGGCCGGGAATTCTGGCTGGTCTCCGAGTTCGGCGAGCGATCCCAGTATGTGCGGAACATCAAGGCGGACAATCGAGTCCGGCTGCGGCTGCACGGCCGCTGGCACGCGGGCACCGCCCACCTGCTGCCCGACGACGACCCGCGTGCCCGGTTGGCGGCCCTGCCGCGCGCCAACAGCGCGGCCGTCCGGTTGGTCGGCACCGACCTGCTCACGCTGCGCATCGATCTGGACGACTGAACCCGCGGCGGGGCGGGGACATTGGTCGCCTGACCTGGATGCGAGCGATTTGCTGGGAGCATGGTGGGCATGATCCGTCTGTTCATCGCCCGTTGGACCGTGCTCGTACCATTGCTCGCCGTCGTCGCCCTCGCGGTCACCTGGGGCCGAAGTCTGCCCGGTGTCGCGGTGACGGTTGTGGTGGTGGCGTTGATCGGGGCGGTGCTCTCGGCGGTTCATCACGCGGAGGTGGTGGCGCGCCGGGTCGGTGAGCCGTTCGGCTCGCTGGTGCTGGCCATCGCGGTGACCGTGATCGAAGTCGCGCTCATTCTCACGCTGATGACCCAGGGCGGTGACAAGACCGCGACCTTGGCCCGCGACACGGTCTTCGCCGCTGCGATGATCACCTGCAACGGCATCCTCGGTCTCTGTCTGCTGGTGGGGGCGTTGCGCAGGCGCGTGGCGGTGTTCAACGCCGAAGGCACGGGTGCGGCGCTGGCCACCGTCGCGACGCTGGCGACGCTCAGCCTGGTGTTGCCGACCTTCACCACGAGCAAACCCGGCCCGGAGTTCTCGCCCGCGCAGCTGGCCTTCGCCGCGGTGGCCTCGCTCGCGCTGTACGGCTTGTTCGTGATGGTGCAGACCGTGCGCCATCCGGACGACTTCCTGCCGGTGGAGGCGGACGGCGTCGTCGCCGAGGACGACGAGCGCGTCGAGCCACCCACCGTGCGCGACGCCGTCACCAGCCTCGGTCTGCTGCTGGTCGCCCTGGTCTGCGTGGTGGGGCTGGCGAAGGTGGTCTCGCCCGCCGTGGAATCGGCCGTCCAGTCGGCGGGTCTACCGCAATCGGCGGTCGGCGTGGTGATCGCGTTGCTGGTGCTGCTTCCCGAGACGATCGCCGCGGTGCGGGCCGCGCGCCGCGACCAGGTGCAGATCGGTCTCAATCTGGCGCTGGGTTCGGCCATGGCGAGCATCGGCCTCACCATTCCGGCGATCGCCGTGGCCAGCATCTGGCTGGACGGCCCCTTGGTGCTCGGCTTGGGGGCGACGCAGATGGTGCTGCTGGCGCTGACCGTCGTCGTCGGTGGGCTGACGATCGTTCCTGGGCGGGCGACGCTGCTGCAGGGCGGCGTCCACCTGGCTGTGTTCGCCGCCTTCGTCGGCCTCGCCGCCAGCCCCTAGCGGGCGGCTCAGACGAGCGCCTCGACGCGGTCACCGCCGAATCGGTGCGGCGCCAGCGGTGCGAACACGGGGACGCCGGACGGGCGACACCCCGCCTCCGGTGGTCGCGAGCCGCGCGCTCAGTGTGGGTGCTGAGCCGCGTACCTGGCTCGTTCCAGCGCTCGGCGCCGCGCGCGCTGCGGATTCTCCAGATCCGCGGGCAAGCCGTGCTTCGCGAGCCGATGCGCGCGGTTCATCGGCATGAAAGCGACCGTGTAGAACAGGGCCAGCAGCAGCGCCAGCAGGACCATCGCGCCGCGCAGCCACAGCTCGCCGGGGAAGAGCAGGAACACCGCGAACAACGGTGTGAACGGCACCAGTCCGCGCAGCACGTGCCGGGTGGCGGCGAACCTGCCGGTCAGGTCGTCGCGCACCCACTCACGCATCGAATCGGGCAGGCGGCGGCCGAAGGCGTAGCCGATCCACTGGATCGGACCGGGCCGTCGTTGCTCTCGGGTCATGACCGGGCTCCTGGGTTCGAGGACGGGGCGTGGGGCTCGGCGAGCACCGACCGGCGGGCCGCCTCGTTCACCCGGGTGAGGACATCGCGCAACTGCTCGAGGTCGGCCAGGGTCACGCCGAGGCGTTGGACGACAGCGGGCGGTATCCGCTCGGCCTTCGCGCGCAGTTCGGCTCCGGCCGGGGTCAGGTTCACCACGAGGTTGCGCTCGTCTCGGCTGTCGCGTTCGCGACTGATCAGCCCGGCGGCTTCGAGGCGTTTGAGCAGCGGGGACAGTGTGGGGGAGTCGAGCTGGATGGCCTCGGCGATCGCTTTCACCGACATCGGCGCCTCGCCCCAGAGCGCCAGCATCACCAGATACTGCGGGTGGGTGAGCCCGAGCGGTTCGAGCAGCGGACGGTAGACGGCCAGCACCGCGCGATTGGCCACGGCCAGCGCGAAGCACACCTGCCGGTCCAGGCGCAGCGGATCCTCGATCTCGGTCTCCATCGGTCCTCCTTGTCCTCCCTTAAATTAGCGCATGAATAGTTAGTGCGTTAATCAATGTGGGCGACATCTCGGCGCGAGATACCGGCTTCGGGGCCGCCGCTGGATACCGTGAATCCATGCACCACGACGCGGGTCCGCTACGCATCGAGGAACTCGACGCGGTTCGTGGCTTCGCGCTGTGCGGCATGCTGGTGGTGAACATCTGGCGGATCACCGACATCGCGGCGACGGACGAATCGGGCGTGGTGCTACCGATCCGGCACACGCTGTCGGTGGTGTTCGAGGGACGGTTCTTCCCGATCTTCTCGTTCCTGTTCGGAATCGGCTTCGCACTGCTGCTGGACAGTGCCGAGGAACGGAGCGAGCGCCCGCGACTGGTCCTGATCCGCCGCTTGCTCGCGCTCGGGGTGATCGGCCTGGTCCATCAGCAGTTCCAGCCGGGTGAGGCGCTGCTGCCGTACGCGCTGGCCGGGCTGGCGATCCTGCTGCCCGCCGCGGCGCTGCCGAACTGGGCGGTGCTGCTGGCGGGACTGGTAGGGACCTTCGGCGTGGCGCTGGCCCTCGGCGGCGGGCTGGCCCTGGCGCCGGGGTTGTTCCTGCTCGGCCTGGCCACCGCGCGCGCCGGGATCGTGGACACACTCGATGAGCGGGGCTGGCAGATCGCCGCGGTCTTCGCCCTCGCCCTGCCCGCCGCGATAGTGGCGGGCAGGTGGGAATACCGCACGCCGTATCTGGAGCTGTGGTCCACTCCCGCCGTGGCTGTCGCTGGGCTACTGGGCGCGCTGGCCTATGTCACCGGGCTGCTGCTGTTGCTGCGCATCGAGCCGGGCCAGGTACTGGCGGAGGTGTTGCGACCGCTGGGTCGCCTGGCTTTGACCAACTACGTCGGCGCCACCGCGCTGATCCTGCTCGCGGCACCGCGTCTCGGCCTGTCCGGCTCCGGCAGCTACGCGGCGGTGCTCGGGTTGGCGGTCGGGATCATCGCGGTGCAGGCGGTGTGCAGTGCCGTGTGGTTGCGGTTGTTCGAGTACGGCCCGCTGGAATGGGTGTGGCGCTGCGTCACCTGGTGGACCGTGGTGCCGATCCGGCGGACGCGCGTGCCGAGCCGCCCGTACTGAGTTCAGCGCGGGGCCGCCGGATCGCCGGTGTTCTCCAGCTCGGCCAGGGTCGCCGAAACCAATGGCCCCGTCTCGAATTGGACGGCGACCTCGACCAGCCAGGCCGACTCGGCGGCCAGCGTGGGACGACTCGGTTCACGGAACGACTGGTCGTCGCCGGTGGGCGGCAGACCGAGCCGGTGCGCCCGTAGCGCCGCGGCGATGCGGGCGGCCTCGATCCCGGCGGCTCTGCTGCGATCCGGGATCGCCAGTTCGGTCGCCAAGCGCTCGGCGATCGCCACCGCTTCGGCGGACAGATGCGGTCGCAACCGCAACAGCCAGTCCCGTATCTCGATCACCCTGCGGTACACCCGATCTCGGGCCGCCGTGCCGCGCCGGTCCGGCGGATGCGCCAGTTCCGGGTCCACCTCGCGCAGGGCCAGCCACAACGGGCGCAGCCGCGGCAGCGCCCGCAGCCGGGCGGTGGTGTGCAGCAGCCACGGCGCCAACGAGGGGCACAGGTAGCCGACCAGCATGACGGTGGCGCCCAGGCTCGCGAACGCGGGCGCGATATCGGTGTTGAGGAGACGCAGATCGATACCGGCCCACGCCGCGCCGATCGCGATCACCTTGCCCACGCTGTAGCCGAGCGCGACGGCGCTGCCGAGCGCGAGCAGCCGCAGGCCGCGGCGCAACCAGATTCGATCGACCTCGCCCATCCACCGGCGGCACAACACGATGATGCGGATCAGCGCCGCCGAGTAGACGGTGAGGTAGACGCCGAGGAACGCCACCGCCAGCGGGACTTTCGCATAGTGGTCGTCGAAGTCGGTGGGATGACTCTCGTCGTGCACCGGCGCCGCCGTGAACAGCGCCGCCAGCACGACGGGCACGAGCACCGGCGGGACGAGCACGCGCCGTGCCGCGCTCGCGTCCGGTTCCCGCTCCGCCACCATGAACCCCGTCCAGACCACTTGGGCGAGCACCGCGCCCGCGATGGCCCCGTACACCACCAGAGACGCCAGGTTGGGCACGCCGGAGACGTCATCGATCCAGGTATAGGTGCGCGGCACAGCCGCTTCGAACCCGATGCCCGCCGCGAGGATGGCGAACGCGACCGCCCAGCGCGCGGGGTTGCCCGGGTTGCGCAGGGCCAGACCGGTTCGCCACAGGAACGCCGCGAAGGCGAAGACGCCCACGCCGCCGTACACCAGCGCGAACCACATGCTCAGCCCTGCCCCGGCCCCAGCGCGTCCAGCAGTCGGCGCGCGGCGACCGGCGCGGAATCGGGCAGGACCCACTCCTCCCGTGCCGTCCACTGCGTGATGTGGTGCGTCATCAGCATATTCGCGAGGTGTTCGGCCTCGCGTTCCTGCGGCTGCGCGTAGCTGGTGCGCCCGAGCATGCGCCGCACGACCGCGGGGTCGATGTTCGGCGCGAGCAGCCGCACGGCTTCCGCGCCGCGCACGTCGACGGTGCGGTGGCCGGCGAGCAGATGGCCGAGTTCGTGACAGACGATGTGATCCTGATGCATCTTGGATGTGTTGCGCTGATAGGCGATGAAATCGATCGCGTCGGTGACCAGCAGGCCGCCGGTGAGGCCGGTGACCGGGAAGCTCTCGGGGCGCAGCCGCAGGGGACGGGCGCGCCGCTCGGCGACGGCCTCGGCCAGCTCGCCGACGGTGAACCGGCCGGGCAGTCCCATGGCGCGCAGCTCCCGGCGCAGCCAGCGACGATCCGGCACCGGCTGGTCACCTCCGTCCTTGCTCCAAGCCGCGATCCGCATCGCTCACCCGTTGTGCTCGTTCTCGATGCGTCGCAGGATGTCCAGCATCGCCAGCACCGATTCAGCGCGGACCGTACCCTGTTGCAGCCCGTCGCGCAGCACCAGTTCGAGTACCTCGTGTTCGGCATTTCCCTTGAGCGCGTTGATCAATGCCAATTCGCTGCCGCGCGCTGCCGCCAGTCGCGGGTCGGTGAACGGATCCAGGCTGTCGAGCCCGAAGTAGCCGCGCAACACCTCCAGCGTCTCGTAGGACGGGTTCACTGCCTGCCCGGTGCGCAGCTTCCAGAGGTAGTTGGCGGACAGGCGCGTTCCGGTGGTGCGGTGGATGTCTTCGGCGAGCGCCCGGTGGGTGATCTCCTGCGGTCGCCCGTCTTTGCCTGCGGGCGGGTGCATTCCGTTGATGAGTGTGTTGAGAGCCCGTGTAAACGGGTGTAAGCCGTCCCCCATATCAGCGTGTCTCCTGTGGTTGACAGGGCCTGTGGCGTAGATCATACTCGTCCCTGCTCCGCCAGCACATGCCGGTGTGGTCGCCCCCGAAGGGGCGTCGGCCACGAGAGGCCCGGCATCCCAGAGCGGTAGCAGGTGGGGCGATCATCGTCGCTCGCCCCATTTCATCGGAGCCGCACCGGTAGTGTCAGTGGTCCGCGATGGCGGAAACCGGAGCGCCAGGCGATCTCTCGTTCGTCCACCGCGAGCGCCGCATCCGGCCATCGGCTGAGGACGTGCTCGAGAGCGGCCGCGGTGACGGTGTGTACCAGCGCGTTCCCCAAGCAGGCGTGCATGCCGTAGCCGAGCGCGAGCTGGTCCGCGCGGTCCCTGGCGAGGTCCGGTACCGCTGGGCGCGGGAAGATTTCCGGATCGTGGTTGGCCGATGCCAGGCACAGCAGTACCGTCTGTCCCGCGGCGATCGTCGTGTCGCCGATGACCAGGTCGGTGGTCGCGAAGCGCGGTCCGGCCAGCACCTGCGGGGAGAGGTGCCGCAGCAGCTCGTCCACGGCTGATCGCTTGTCGCCCAGGGCGTACCACGTCTGCCGCAGGCCCGGACTGCCGAGCAAGGTGAGCACCGAACCGGCGATCAGATCGGCGAGCACTTCATACCAGACGAACAGCAGGTAGAACAGCAGCCCGGTCAGCTCAGCACCGGTCGGCGACCCGCAGGTCTGGTGTGCCCCTACCCAGCGCCCCAGCGCGGTGTCGGAGCGCGGTGCCCGCGCGGTGGCGTCCGCGATGATCGTGAGCATGGTGGCCAGGGTGTCGCGGGCGCGCGGTGGTGCGGCCGACGGCAGTAGCGTCGAATTCGCCCAGCCGCGAAGGCGTTCGGCAGTGTGGTCGTCGAGGCCGAGTAGTTCGCCCAGCACGGCGGCGGGAAGCGGCACGGCAAGACGCTCGACGAGATCGACGGTCTCGCCCGAATCATCCTCGTGCAGCAGCGAATCCACCAAGCGGGGCGCGCGGTCGGTCCACTCGGCCAATCGGCGTGGCGACAACTCGGAGGTCACCAGTCCGCGCAGGCGTGCATGGTCGGCCGGCGCGGCACTGAGCATCGCGTCCAGCGGTGGCGGCACCGAGAAGCCCCGGTAGTCGTCTCCCTGGGCATACCGGACCCGGGTGGAGAGCCGCTCATCCAGCAGCCCGGCCCGTACGTCGCGGTATCGCGTCACCAGCCAGGCCGGTGGCCCATCGGGCGTGCGAACGCGGTGAATGCCCCCTTCGATGCGCAGTCGCTCGAGCGTGGGCCACGGGTTACGGGCGAAGTCGGAGTCGAACACATCCGTCACTCGCCCATCATTCCGCACTGTGTCCTGGGGACGGTGGCTGCCGAGGGCTGCCAGGTGCGTGCTGCGCGCCGATCAGGAGGCGGCGGCTCCGGTCTGCCGGATCGCGTCGAGGACTTCACCGTAGGTCAGCGTGGTCGAGTTCACGAGCGCGCGCTCCGAGGCCACGTCGATGTCGACGGAATCGATACCGTTGACGCCGCGCAGTGACGATTCGATCGCGGACGCGGACTCGCGGGTAACGTTGTGCAGAGTAACCGTGTACGTCATGTAATTCGCATTGACCGATCGCGCTCGCTCAAACTTTCCTTTCCGTCCCGTTTGATCGTGGAGACCCCGGGAATAGCCGGGTTGTCAAACGACTCGACGCAACAGGGATTGCCATGATCATCATCATCGGGCTCATCGCCTTGATCGCGGCCGTGATTATCGGAGTGGCCGCGGTAGTGGGCAACACCGGCCCCGCTCAGCAACTGACGAGCGATTTCGCGGTATTCGACTATCACTTCCACGGTTCCACCGGAGCACTGTTCGGTTACGGAGTAACGCTCGGTGCGATCGGGGCGTTCGGACTGGCCCTCGTCCTATCCGGCGCCTGGCGGGTCACCCGCCGCGGCGTGGCCGCGCGTCGTGAACTCGCACAGTCCCGTCGCGAGATGGCGGCGGTGCGGCGCGATCTGGCCGCAGGCACTACCGCGCCGGTGGAACGCACCTCGCAGGAGCCGGCTTGGCGGCGGTGGTTGCGCACAGGCGGTTCGGGTACTGCCCGCACCGATCGCGGCGCCACGGTATCGACCTCGAAACCCGTGACCGCGAAATAATTGAGAAGAAAAGGAATACGACAATGATCATTCTCGGCCTCATCCTCCTGGTCTTGGGTTGGCTGCTCGGAATCGGGCTGCTCACCACGGCGGGCATCATCGTGCTGATCATCGGGCTCGTGCTGCTGGTGGCCGGTTCGGTGGGCCGTCCGGTGGGTGGCCGCCGCTGGTACTACTAGGGATTCCGCATGAAGTTCGAAGATCGCCTCGCGCATCAAGTGCAAGCGACCAGGGGCAGCGTGAAGAAATTCGTCGGCCGTGCGACCGGCAACTCCCGGCTGGAGGCCGAGGGGCGGCGGGAGCAGGCCCGCGGCAATCTGAAACGCGCCGCGGACAAGGTGCGGGACGCGTTCAAGCGCTGACCGCGCACCGCTCGACCGGTGCCGGGCGAAGGCCGATGGCCTCCGCCCGGCATTGTCGTGTTCTCGCGAAGGAAAAGTTCGAATTCTCGCGTGCGCGTCAGACTCCGGCGATTCCGGCGAGTTGTCCGATGCCGTAGGTGACGGCCATCGCCAGCGCGCCGCCGAGCACCACCCGGACCACCGCCCGGCCACGGGCACTTCCCCCCAACCGGGCGCTGACCGACCCGGTGAGCGCGAGCGCGGCGAGCACGGCCGCGAACGTCACCGGAATACGCGCGTCGACCGGCGGCAGCAGGATGGCCAGCAACGGCAGCAGCGCGCCGAGGGTGAAGGCCACCGCCGAGGAGAACGCCGCCAGCCAGGGGTTGGTCAGCTCGGCGGGATTCAGGCCCAGTTCGGCCTCCGCGTGCGCGGTGAAGGCGTCGTGCGCGGTGAGTTCCTCGGCGACCTTGCGCGCCGTTTCGGGCGTCAGCCCTTTTGCCTGGTAGATCCCGGTGAGCTCGATCAGCTCGTAGTCCGGCTCGTCGCGCAGCTCCCTGCGCTCTTTCGCCAGCAGAGCCCGCTCGGAATCGCGCTGAGTGCTGACCGAGACGTATTCGCCCACCGCCATGGAGATCGCGCCAGCCGTCAGACCCGCGATGCCCGCGGTGAACAAGGCCGGTGTATCGGTGGTGGCCGCCGCGACGCCGACGACCAGACCCGCGGTGGACACGATGCCGTCGTTCGCGCCGAGCACACCGGCGCGCAGCCAGTTGAGTTTGGACGCGAAGCCGTTGCCGTGCGGTTCGTGCGGATGTGCGCCGGAGGCGTCGGTCGTGCGATCCATGAAACGCACCCTAATCACCACCGTGTGACGCGGGCGGGAATCGCGACAGCTCGAACGGTTAAGCGCGGGGTTGGCGGGGGATCGCCAACGGATGCGGCGGCATCGTGCGGTGGATGATCTGGAGAATCAGCAGGAACAGCACCGAGAGTCCGGCGGTGGTGAAATCCCCGACCAGAACCGCCAGTACGGCGAACGCGCCGAACACCGGAAACTCCAGCACGGCGCACCAGCGCAGGATCCGCAGCCGCCTGGCGTTGGCGGCCAGCCGTTGCACACCGTCGTCGATGATGGTCAGCGCCGTCTCGTAGCGCACCATGCCGTCGCCGACCTGGACGAACATGTGCACGGCCTGGTCGCGGCTGAGCTCGCCGAGCCAAGCCCGGTCGATCAGCCGCTTGCCCTCCTCGGCGACCTCCTTGATAACCGCGTCCATGCGGCCCCCTTCCCAGTCGTCCGGAGAGTCTAGCGGCCGAATCGCGCCTTCCCAGTGACGATTCAAGCGGGCGGGAAGACGTAGACGCGCTCCGGCACCATCCGCACGATCACCCGCCGCGCCTCCGGTTCCGGTGGCGGCGTCGCGCCGCCCATGTACTTGGCGTACATCGCGGTGAGCAGGGTCTTGTCCGGGTCGTCGGTGAGCTCCACCCGGCCGCGCACCTCCGCGTAGCGGCCGTCGGCGCGGCTGAGCACCAGCAGGCTCACCCGCGGATCGCGCCGCATGTTGCGGGTCTTCAGGCGTCCTTCGATCGTGCTGAACAGCAGGGTGTCGCCGTCGTGGTCGACGAAGATCACCGAGGACTGCGGACGGCCGTCCGCGTTCGCGGTGGCCAGTACGGCGGCGTGCGGGCCGTCGATCAGGGTGCGCACGATGTCGTCGAGTTGCATCGGAAGTCTCCTCGGTCGGTGCGGAATCACGGTGATTCCCGTAATGCGGACTTCCGCCGCGATCGGAAGGAATCGCCCAGAGCGATTCTTTTTCGGGTCCCGTCCGGTCCATATCTGCGACGGCTCACGCGTCGTGAACCGGGAAAGGACTCGCGGATGACCTCGACCAGTGCGCTACCGGACGCCGAATTCACTCGCAGTACTCAGCCGTATCGCCGGGAACTGCTCGCGCACTGCTATCGCATGCTCGGCTCGATCCACGACGCCGAAGACGTGGTGCAGGAGACCTATTTGCGGGCTTGGCGCTCGTTCGGCGCCTTCGAGGGCCGCTCCTCGGTACGGACCTGGCTCTACCGGATCGCCACGAACGCGTGCCTGACCGCGCTCGAGCACCACGGTCGGCGCGTGCTGCCGTCCGGTCTCGGCGCTGCGGGCACGGACCCGTCGGCGCGGCCCGTGGCCGCGGCGGGCGTACGGTGGCTCGAGCCGCTGCCGGACACCCTGGTGACGCCGGAGTCGGCGGACCCGGCGGGCGTCGCGGTGGCTCGCGACAGCCTGCGCCTGGCGCTGATCGCATGCCTGCAACACCTGAACGGCAGGCAGCGTGCGGTGCTGTTGCTGCGCGACGTGCTCGGTATGCCCGCGGCCGAAGTCGCCGGAGTGCTCGACACCAGCACCGCGGCGGTGAAGAGCACATTGCAGCGCGCGCGAGCCCGGCTGACGGAGGTATCGGCGGCGGCCGAGCAGGCGGTGCCGCCGAGCGAGCCGGGGCAGCGCGCGCTGCTCGAGGAGTATCTGACGGCCTTCCGACGCGCCGACCCGGCCGCCATCGAACGACTGCTGCACCGGGACGCCGTGCTGGAGATGCCGCCGTCGGCCACCTGGTTCTCGGGTAAGCGGACGTGCGTCGCCTACCTGGCCGAGCACGTCCTCGGCGCTCCCGGCGCGTGGTTGCTGTTCCCGGCCGCGGCGAACGGGCAGCTCGCCGCGGTCGCCTATCACCGGCAATCGGATTGCGTCTACCGCGCTTTCGGCGTCGCGGTGCTCACCACGACCACGGACTCGATCATCCGGATCACCGCGTTCGGCGACCCGGATCTGGTCACCGCGTTCGGATTCGCCCCGGTCCTCGGGTGAACGAAGGTCGCGATACTCGCACGTGCGCGGTACTTGTTGCCGGGAGTCGGATCGGTCGTGGAGCGCTATCGGCCGCGCTGGATCTCCGGCCGGTCGTCTCGAATGCCGATCCAGGCGTAATCCCGCGCCCTGGTGATCGCGACGAGCTTCTGCCGTTCGGCGAGTTCGGCTCGTTCGCGTCCCGCGCCGGTGCGTGAGTCCGCGCCCGCGGGCCAGGTCGGATGGAAGACCGCCGCGAAATCGAGCCCCTTGGCGCGATGCACCGTGCCGACCTTGACCGCCGCCCGCGGTGTTCCGTCGTAGTCCTCCAGGGGCAGTGTCGCGATGCCGACGGCCTCCAGCGCCCCGGCGAGCCGCCCGGCCTCGTGCCGCGTCCGGGTGAGTACTGCGATATCCGACAACGGCTTTCCGCATCCGCGAATACCGTCGACCAGCGCGGCCTCCAGGTACTGATCCGGTCCGCGCCAGATCCGCACCACGCCGTCGGGCAGGGTGACGTCGGCATCGCGCAGCGGCACGCCGGGCGCGTCGTCGAAATCGCCGAGCTCGTTCACCGCATCGATGCCCGCGGCGTTCTCCCAGACGCGGCGGCGGTTGCGGTAGTTCACCCGCAGGATCTCGCCACGGCCGCGCAGATCGATGCCCGCCTCGGCCATGCGCCAGCCTCCGGCGTACACCTGCTGCTGGCCGTCGCCGAGCAGCAGCAGCGGACTCGACCCGTTGCCGCCCGCGATGGCGTGGGCCAGCCGCAGCCCGGCCAGCGTGATGTCCTGCACCTCGTCGACGACGACCGCGTCATAGGGTTCCGGGAGCGGTTCGTTGCGGATCTCGGCCAGCGCGATGGCGATGACGTCGCTGTAGTCGGAGATGCCCCGCTCGCGCATCTCGCTGACGTACGGCACGTACAGCTTGTGCCACACGTCGGCGCGCCGGTCGTCGCCGAGACGAACACCGTTGCGCCTGTATCGGTCCGCGCGCTGGTAGACGTCCAGGTCGTCGATCTCACGCCCCTTGATCACCCGGTCGATCTCCTCCCGCCAATAGCTCGCGCGCGGCTCGATGTCCTCGAAGTCGGCCCTCGCCCGTTCCCAGACGCGGCCGAACACGCGGTCGGCTCCGTGCGGGTCGAGTTTCGGCGCGGCGATCCGCTGTGCGAGGAAATCCAGGGCCCAGGCGTGCAGACCGGCGAACTGGACGCGGCTCTCGGTTCCCGGGGCGAGCCTGCGGAAGTAGGTCTCCTGGCAGTTCGCGAGCGTCTTCACGAACGTCGTGTACAGCTGACGGCCGGTGGATCGCCTCGCCTGCCTGGCCATTCGGTGCAGCGCCACGACGGTCTTCCCGGTGCCCGCAGGGCCGGTCAGCCGGGCGGGACCGGTGTAGTTGCGCGCGACCAGGATCTCCTGTTCGGGATCCAGGAAGGTCATCCAGTGCTGGAACGGCCTCTGCAACGCCGTATTCCGCTGCGGCGCAAGCACCTCCGACCGATCGAGCAGAGCGGGATCCGGTGCGCCCTGCGCCGCTTCCTCGAACTCGAGCAAGTCGTATTCGCGGGCCGACTGGTGGGCGACGGTGTTCGCGATGGCCTGTACCCGGGTGGGTCGCAAGTGCCGCTGCCGTGCGCGGATCACCCGATCGAGCTCGCCCGGCCCGGCCACGGCGAACCGGCCGTCCACGCGCACCCCGATTCCGGCGGGTACGAGCAGGACGAGCTGCACGTCATGGGGGACCAGCTTCTCGCGCCCGAACTGCAATCGGCCGAATCGCGCCTCGACGTCGCGGTGGATCTCGTCGAGTTCGGCCGGGACGCCCTCGGCGAAGCGCAACGCGAAAAGACCTGTTTCGCAGAACAGCAACGCATGGGCGTGCGTGGCGGGCAGGTCCGCGGGGTCGCGATGGACGAGCAGGTATCGGCCCGGTTCGGCCAGCGCCTCGGCGAGAAATGTGCGCTGGTGCGATGTCAGGCCGGGAATGCGGGTCAGCGTGTCCGTGACACGCGAATGCCAGGCGTTCATGGAGTCCCCCTTCCGGTGCACACCTACCCCGTCTTCGACGGTAAAGACACCGCGTCGAGGAGGGAATGCGCCGAGGGCTTTCCGGGACAACCGTTATCGAAACGGGCGGATCGGACACCGGACCGTTGTCGGCCTGTCACCCGAAAGTGTTGTGCTGCTGTGTTCTTCCGTCGGATTCCACGCGGCGCAGAGTGGTCGGCGTTGTGCCCCACCATCTTCGGGCGCATCGGGTGAAGGTCGCTTGTTCCGACAGCCCGATCAGCGAGGCGACCTGACTCATCGGCATATCCGTCGTGGTCAGATAACGCCGGGCCGCGTCCCGGCGGACCTCGTCCAGGATCGCGGCGAACGAGGTGTGTTCGGCGGCGAGGCGTCGTTGCAAGGTGCGCGGGTGCACGGTGAGCAGCCGTGCCACCGCGCCTATCTCGGGCGCGGATGTACCCAGGAGCTGCTGGACGGCGGCGCGCACCTGCGGGGCGAGCGCCGCCGCCGCGTCACCGGACTGCTCCGCGAGGAAGGCCATCGCCAGCCGGTGCAGATTCTCGTCACCGCCGGTGAGCGGCCTGCCCGCCAGGCTGCGCGGCATACGTAGCGCCGCGAAGGGCCGCTCGACCCGCACCGGGGCGCTGAAGAATTCTTCGTAACCGGCGAGCGCGGCCTCGGGCCGATAGGGCAGCTCGACCGAGCGCAACCCGTATCGGTCGCCCACCAAGCGCTGAATGGTGCGATGCACGAACGCCAAGCCCAGGTCGGTGCCCTGGACGGGGGTGGGAAGTCCCGGCCGCACGCTGTAGCGCAGCGCGATCACGCCGCGATCCCCGTAGGGGTCC
This sequence comes from Nocardia sp. NPDC047038, assembly GCF_040644075.1. Lineage (NCBI taxonomy): Bacteria > Bacillati > Actinomycetota > Actinomycetes > Mycobacteriales > Nocardiaceae > Nocardia > Nocardia sp. NPDC047038. The sequence goes on from NZ_JBEYVQ010000012.1 coordinate 61,286, forward strand.
GGTTCCAGCGTCAGGCTCAGCGACCGCGCGTGCAGGAACAGGTACCGCGCCGTGCACTCGAGCACGTCGGCCAGCGACGGCGAATTCCGGATGGCCAGCGCCAGCGGGCCGAGCATGTCCAGATCCTGCCGCTGGGAGATCCGCAGACCCAGGTCGGGGCAGCGCAGCTGGTGCGCGGCCAGTTCGAGGACGGCCGCGACGCGCTCGTCCGGCACGAGCAGATCGTCGGCGTCCAAGGCGGCCACCGGCAGACCGCACGCCGTGGCCAGCGCCTCCGCGTCGCCACCGAGTTCGGCCACGGTCGCGCGGAAACCGCGCAGCCCTGCGGATCGAATCACCGACATGTCGTCGAGGATCAAATAGTTGTCGCGCAAAGTCAAGATAGCGACCCCGTGGGGCTCGCACACTGGACACATGACGCAGACCGACACAGCACCGGAACACCTCGACGTCGTGATCGTCGGCGCGGGACTATCCGGTATCGGCGCTGCTTACCGCTTGCAGACCGAGTGCCGTGGCAAGACCTACGCCATCCTCGAGGCCCGCGACACGCTGGGCGGCACCTGGGACCTGTTCCGCTACCCGGGCATCCGCTCGGACTCCGACATGTTCACCCTCGGCTACCCGTTCAAGCCGTGGCGGGACGCCAAGTCGATCGCGGACGGTCCGTCGATCCTGCGCTACATCACCGAGACCGCGACCGAGAACGGCATCGACCGGCACATCCGCTTCCGCACCAAGGTCCTCGCGGCCGATTGGGACAGCGGCGCCGCGCGCTGGACGCTGACGCTCGAGCAGCGCGACGCGACCGGCTCCACCGAGACGCGCACGCTGACCTGCGGCTTCCTGTACGCCTGCGCCGGGTACTACAACTACGACCAGCCGCACGCACCGGAATTCCCCGGCATCGCGTCGTTCGCGGGCGAGGTGGTGCACCCGCAGTTCTGGCCCGAGGACTTCGACTATCGCGGCAAGCGCGTCGTCGTGATCGGCAGCGGCGCGACCGCGGTCACCCTGGTCCCGGCGATGGCGGAGCAGGCGGAGCTGGTGACGATGCTGCAACGCTCGCCGACCTGGATCAGCGCCGTCCCGGGGCGGGACAAAGTGGCCGACAAGATCCGCGAGCTGCTGCCGCCGCGGCCCGCGCATCGGCTGATCCGAACCAAGAACATCCTGTTCGGCATCGGCTTCTACCAGTACTGCCGTCGCAGGCCGGAGGCGGCGCGCAAGCTGCTCACCGGCCTCACCACGCGCATCCTGAAGGACGAACAGGCCGTCGCCGAGCACTTCACGCCCAGCTACAACCCCTGGGACCAGCGTCTGTGCGCGGTCCCGGACGCGGACTTCTTCAAAGCCATGAAGAAGGGCAAGGCCGAGGTCGTCACCGATCACATCGACAGCTTCGTGCCGGAGGGCATCCGGCTGAAGTCCGGCCGGGTGCTGGAGGCGGACGTCGTGATCACCGCGACCGGTCTGCGACTGCTCGCCTTCGGCGGCATCGCGCCCAGTGTCGACGGCGTGCGGGTCGACTTGTCCGAGCAGTTCGTCTGGCAGGGAGCCATGCTCACCGGCGTCCCCAACTTCGCCGTGTGCATCGGGTACACCAACGCGTCGTGGACGTTGCGCGCCGACCTCACCTCTCGGCTGGTCTGCAAGGTGCTCAACCACATGGACCGCAAGGGTTACGCCTCCGTGGTGCCAGAGCCACGGGGCACGCTCGAGGAGCACCCGCTGCTGGATCTGGCCTCCGGTTACGTCCAGCGCTCCATCGGCGACTTTCCCCGGCAAGGCGGCCGTCATCCGTGGAAGGTGCGCCAGAACTACCTGCTCGACTCGGCGACCACGCTGCGCACCGACTTGGACAAGACGCTCACCGCGACGCCGAAATCGGCCGTCCGGCGGCCGGTGCCCGTCGCCTGACCCGTCACGGAGGAGTGGGGTCAGCGCGCCCGGAGTACGACGATGCCCGGTGCCGACCGCACGTACTCCGCGAAGGGCGAGTCCACCACCTTGTCATTGCCCGCGAGCGAGGACGCGTTCCGGAAGACCGGACCGGCGTCGGTCATGACGAAGATGCCGACGTGGGTGACGTCCAGGCCCGGTTGGTCGGCATAGGCGCCGATGTAGTCGCCGGTGCGCAGCCCGCTCACGACGTCCTGGCCGACCGCGGCGCTGGGAATGTAGGTGATCGCGCGATCGACCACGGGCAGCCCCGGAAGATAGGTGCCGCCGTCGGCTTTCGCGTTGAGGTGTTCGGTGACGGTCACCGCAGCGGTGCTCAACGTCGCCGTGATGTCGGTGGCCGCGACGTCGGGGACGTTCGACCAGTCGGTGAAGAAGTGCTTGCGCTGCTGGAAGTCCACGCGGCCGCCCGCGTAGCGCGTGCGGATCAGGTTCGTCGTGAACTGCTCGCGGTCGGTGGAGCGGGTGAGCGCCTCGACGTAATCGAGGAAGGTGAAGCAGTCCACCCGGCGCAAGTCGATGACCAGCTGTTCGGGCTGGGTCGCCGATCCGACGAGCATGTTCGCGCCGTAGGGCGTGCCGAGGAACCGGCGCGACAGCAGCTCGATCAGTTCCGCCTTGCTCGCGGACGCGGGCGCCTGAGCGCGCAGCGACAGCAATTCGTCGAGCTTTCTCGCGGTGACGTCGTCGAGGCGCACGGCCTCCGGAGCGCCGAGTGCCACGGTCGGTGTGGACACCACGGCGCAGACAATGGCCACGAGGACGAGCAGTACACGAGCGATGGTGCGCAAGACGCCTCCAGCGGAGTGGGCCGGCCGATCCGTACACGACAGCGACACCAACGGTAGGTGATGAGGGTCGGCAAGACCTAGCGCCGTCCAAACACCCCTTCTGTTGGACTGAACGCCGGGTCACGAGGTGGTGGCCCCACGTCCCCACCGAAAGGGTTATCCGACATGACGAGAATCGTTCGAGCCACCTTCGCTCTGGGCGGTCTGCTCGCCGCGGGCGCGCTGCTGGTTCCGGCGACCGCCTCCGCGCAGCCGCAGCCGGGCGGACTGCTGGAGACGACGTGCAGCTTCGCCCAGATCGATGCCGCCGTCCATGCCCAGTTCCCCGACGCCGCCGCCCGGCTCGACGCGCACCCGGACCGGAAGGCGAAACTCCAGGAACTCCTGAGTCTCCCGGTCGAGCAGCGCAAGCAGCGCGCCAGGGAATTCCTGGACAAGCACCCGGAGGCCAAGGCCAGGTTCGAGGAGCGCCGCAACTCGCCGGAGGCGCAGCAGCACCGCGAGAAGCTGCGCGTCATCGCCGACAGCTGCCACAACTACTGAGCACGCTGCGGGCGAGGCGTCGGACTCGCCCGCACCTCGCTACGCCCGCGCGCAGGGGAGGTCGACGGTGACCGCCAGACCGCCCTCCGGGCGGGCCGTCGCGTGAACGACGCCGCCGTGGGCCTGTGCGACCGAGCGCACGATCGACAAGCCGAGCCCGGCGCCGCGGGTATCGGAATCGGCGGAGCGTTCGGCGGTGGCGAGTCTGCGGAACGGTTCGAAGAGACTGTCGACTTCGAACGCGGGCACCGGGGGACCGCTGTTCGCCACGGTGAGCACCGCGCGCTGGCCTGCCGTCCTGGTCCGGATGCTCACCCAGCCGTTCTCGGGCAGGTTGTAGCGCACGGCGTTGTCGAGCAGATTGTGGACGAGGCGTTCCAGCAAGAGCGGATCTCCCTGCACGGGCGCGGTTTCGAGATCGGCGGTGATCTCGGCCCCTGGCCGTTCGGCTCTGGTCCCGACCGCGTCGGCGGCGAGGTCGGCGAGGTCGGCGCTGCGGTGTTCGGTCAGCCGCTGTTCGCTGGTGGCCAGCACCAGGAGGCCGTCGATGAGCCGTTCGTGACGGCGGTTGACCTCGAGGAGCGTGGCGCCGAGCCTGCGGGTGGACTCGGGAACCTCGGGGTCTTCCAACGCCACCTCGATCAGGGTCCGGTTGATGGTCAGCGGTGTGCGCAGTTCGTGGGAGGCGTTCGCCACGAATCGGCGCTGTCCGTCGAAGGCCCGGTCCAGGCGCTCCAGCATCGCGTCGAAGGTGTCGGCCAGATCCTTGATCTCGTCCTGCGGACCGTCGAGGGCGATGCGCTCGTGCAGGCTGGTGTCGGCCACGCGCCGCGCGGTCGCGGTGATCCGCTGCAAGGGATGCAGGGCACGTCCGGCCAGCAACCAGCCGAATCCACCCGCGGCGATCCCCACCGCGCCCAAGGAAACCAGCGACCACACCAGCATGGCGCGCAAAGTGTCCCGCCGATTCCGCTGGGCTTGCTCGCCGAGCGCCTTGAATAGTTCCGTGGACACCGGAGCACGGTTGCGCTCCGCCCGCTCGAGGAGATACTCCCGCACCACTTGCTGCGCACCGCCGCCGGGCCGTCGCTCCAGCGCCTGATTCAGGTAGAAGTACATCAACGCGATCAGTACCGCGCCGGCGAGGAAGAACGCCGTCGCGTACAGCAGCGTGAGCCGCAGCCGGATCGTGCGCCCGCTCATCGGATCCGGTATCCAACGCCGGGCTCGGTCTCGATCAGCCGCGGGTCGCCCAGCTTCCGCCGCACGTTCATGATCGTGTACCGCACCACGCCGGTGAACGGGTCGATGTGCTCGTCCCATGCCTTCTCCAGCAGCTGCTCGGCCGAGACGACGCCGCCGTCCGCGCGCAGCAGTTCGGCCAGCACCGCGAACTCCTTGCGCGACAGGGTGACCGGTTCACCGTTCCTGGTGACGGCGAACCGGTGCTGGTCGAGCCGGATGCCGGACCGCTCCAGCACCGGGGGAGCGGCGCTGCGTGCCCGCCGCCCGAGCGCCTGGATCCGGGCGACCAGCTCGGCGAAGGCGAACGGCTTGGTCAGATAGTCGTCGGCGCCAAGCCCCAGACCGGCTACTCGCTCCGCCACGGCGCTCGCGGCCGTCAGCATCAGGATCCGGGCCGAGCCGCCGGACTCGATCAGCGTGCCGCACACCTCGTCGCCGGAGACGCCGGGCAGATCCCGGTCGAGTACCACCACGTCGTAGTCGTGCACGCCGGTACGTTCCAGCGCCGCGGCGCCGTCGTACACCACGTCGACCGCCATGGCGTGTCTGCGCAACCCGTCGGCGATCGCGTCGGCCAGCAATCTCTCGTCCTCGACAACAAGCACCCGCACCCCGCCATCGTGCCCTCTACCGCTGTTGGGTGGACGTTAGTCCGGTCCCGGCGGGCAGATCTGGGTAGGCTCGCGGACGAACCGGCGCACCCGACTCCCAGGAGAGACAAGCCATGGCAGGCGACTGGAACACCCAGATCATCGAGGAATTTCGCGCCAACCAGGGCAAGGTCGGCGGCCCCTTCGCCGGTCGCGAATTGCTGTTGCTGACCAGCACCGGCGCGAAGTCGGGTCGCCCGCGCACCAATCCGCTCGCGTTCGTTCGCGACGGCGACGACATCGTGGTGATCGCTTCCAAAGCGGGCGCTCCGACCAATCCCGACTGGTTCCACAACGTGCGGGCGAACCCGGAGGTCACGCTCGAGATCGGCACCGAGACCCTGGCGGCGACCGCGACTCCGGTCACCGAAGGCGCGGAGCGCGACCGTCTCTACGCCGCGATGGTCGAGGTGATGCCCGGCTTCGCCGAATACCAGGAGAAGACCGACCGGGTGATTCCCGTCGTCAAGCTGACGCCGCACTGAGCGGAGCTGGGGCGGTGCCGTTCCCGGTCGTGGCCGAACCGAAGCGTCAGCCTGCCGTGATTCCGGTGATCAGCGTTTGATCCGTGCCGGTACGGGTCGTGATGAACTGCGTGAAGGTGTTCGCCTCCTCGCCGGGGAACTGCTGCGTCAAGCGGACTTCCCACCGTGCCTGGCCGTCGGGTCCGTCCCCGGCCCGGGAAATCTGCACGCAGTATCGGGTGCCCGCAGGCACCTGGTTGATGCCGCGCTGGATCTGATCGGCGGGGGATACCGCCGCGTCGGGGGCGACCACCGCGCGAGCCCGGTACCCGGATCGTTCGGCGTAGTAGGCGTACTCGAAGGCGAAGATGGCGTCGGGGCCGTTGCCGGTGCCGCCCGGATCGGTGCCGGAGACGACGTCGGCGGTGCGTTTCTGCTCGCATCCCGGCGTGGCGATGGCCCACGGCGGCCTGACCCGTGAGGTGGACGTCGAGGTGGTCGGCGCGGGTCCGGCCGCGCGCGGCGGTGACGTCGCCGCCGTCGTGCGCGAATTCGCCTCGGAGCCATAGATCATGGCCAGGCCGATCGAGACGGTGGCGATCACGATGGCGAGCACGATCAAGACCGTCAGCGAGCGGTTGCCGCGTTGCTGTTCGGTGCGCCGCGGGTGGCGCACCGGGGTGCCGGGATGAATGCCGGATCGGTTGACGATGGCGGGCGCCGTGACGTGGCCGTCCTCGGGCTCGGCCTGCACCGGCTCGGTGGGTGCGCCGCGCTGCTGCGGGGCAACGGGTTGCGGCGGTCGCACCGCGGCGGGCGCGGGTTCGAGCCATTGCTCCCACTCGCCGAGGCGCGGCCGGGCGTCTTGCCGCTCCGGCGGGCGCGGTGGCTCCTGCGCCTCGTACTGCGGCTCACGACGACGAACCTGCTTGCGCCGGCCGGGTGAACGACGTCGTTTGGACGGCTTGCCTGCCGGAATGCGCAGCATCGGCAGACCCGTGTCGAACGGATTGGCCTGGCTCGCGCCCTGACTGGGATGCTCCCGGTCAGGGGGCGTCATCGTCGAATTCGCCCAGCACCGGTACGACCGCTGTCACGGCGGACGGGATGGTCACGCCGAGTTGTCCGTCGCGCGGCTTGTGCTCCTGGTCTTCGCCGCCCGGCGGCGGAGCGGGCGGTACCACCATGCCGCCGGTCGGGCCGGGATGAGCGGGATGGTCCGGGCTGCTCGCGGGCGCGGGTGGCGCGGAGTCGACGGCGGGCGGCGCGACCGCGGGCGCGGGCCTGCTCTCCGGCTTCGGCGCATCCGCTCGCGCGGCGGGCGACGAATTGCCGGGCGGGATCAGCGAACCCGGGCCGCTGGTCGACGACTTGTGCTCCGGCGATCCACCGAAGTCGAACAACTTCGAGGAATTCTTCGAGTCGTCGCCGGTCGTGCCGGAGTTGGTGGTGGAGCCCGGGTTGATCAGCTCCGGGATCGCCTTGTCCGCGGCCGCGGCGACGGTGTCGATGCCGTGGATGCCGACTTCGGCGATCTTGTCGATGATGTGCGTGCCGATGTCGACGCCCGCGTTGATGGCCGTGGTGCCGAGGTCCACCCCCGCGGAGATGAGCTGCTGCTGCAATTGCAGTTGCGCGACCATGGCCGGGTCCATGGGCTGTGTGGTGGCGGGTGTCGTGGTGCCGGGCACGACTTGCCCGGTGCCACCGGGATAGACGGCTTGCCCCTGGCTGACGCCGGACGGCGTGGTGACCGTGAGCGGTCCCATCTCGTCGAGTTTCCTGGTGTGGTCGTCCATTTCGGTGCGCGCGGCCGTCACGGTGGTGAGCGCGTCGCGCAGCGCCTGGGTGGCGCGGGTGATGACGGCGTCGGTCTCCGGTGCGGAGGTCGCGTTGTCCAGGATCTCCCGCGCGTCGCGCCGGAAGTCGGCGATGATCTGGTCGACGCGCCGCGCCGCGCGCCCGGAGGTGGCGTGCGCGTCGGCGAGAACGGACAGGTAGGCCGGACCTCGGTCGGAGATGTCGCCGATCTGGGTCTGCGTGGTGCGCATCGCGGGCACCGCGCTGTCGGCGGCCTGGGAGGTCCAGGTCGATTCCAGGGCGTGCAGCCCTTCGCGGTGCGGGCCTTCGGTGTCGGCCGCCTGGGCGGATGCGGCCGAGAGCGCCCCGGTCGCGGCCGCGCTCGGCACGCCGACACCGGTGCCGAGTGCGGAGCGCAGCGTCAGCAGTGGCTTGACCAGCGCGGCGACGATCGGCGGATCGACGCCAGGTTCGGTGCTCACCGGCCTGGTGGTCTCGGCGGCGGGCTGGGTGGTGTGGGTGCGTTTGCGCAGTCCCATCAGGCTTCTCATGCCGGTGCCTCTCCGGACCGCGTGATCGCGCTCGCCGTCGCGGCGTCGACATCCTGCGCGTTCTCGCTGTAACCGCGCAGCACTCGGCCGTATGCGCTGACCAGCTGTCCGGCCGTCGACAACGCTTCGGCGTGTTCGGACACGGCCGCGGAGAAGCGCGCCGCGAATTCCGCGCCGACGACGCCGAGATCGGCGGCCAGCCGTTCCGGATCCACCGCGCCGGAGGCGACCGTGGCCGCCGACGCCAATTGTTCGGACACCGCGTCCGCGATCGCGGTGTAGGCGGCCACCGCCGCCGGGTCGAGCCTGAGCGTATCCACTGTTCCCCTCCCGGATCCCAGTCTGTCGCTACCGCGCCATGATTCACCGCCAAGGGTACTGTGCCGAAGCCTCGCCATGCGCCTGTTCCTCGGTGGTCGGTTTCGCGCGTAGGCCACGCTTTCGCGTGTCCGACCGTCCGCGCGGCGCGGGCGGCATCTCGAAGCGTCCGCGGGCGCGTCCTGGCGCGACGGCCGACCTCCCTGTTCACGAGCCCTCCTGTGTCCCTTGCCGATCCGGCCGGAGTGGCGTCCACCCGAGCGAACGCGTGCGTGTCGAGATTGTTATTCGGAACAACAAATTAGCTGTTGTGCGCTGCGTCACAGTCCAATATGTTGCTGTGAACAACATTTGTTCCACTCCGACCGGCCGGGGCATCGTCCCGGCCGGTGATGAAAGGCCCACTTATGCGTAAGGGCATCCTCAGCGCCGCCGCGCTGTCGTTCGCGCTCCTGGCCGCCACGCTCACCGCGTGCGGCGACTCCGGGGACTCCGGCGGCAAAACCCAGATCGGCGTGATCCTTCCGGACAGCAAGACCTCCGCCCGCTGGGAGACGGCGGACCGCAAGTACCTGCAACAGGCGTTCGAAGCCGCTGGCGTCAAGGCCGATATCCAGAACGCCCAGGGCGACAAGAACGCCTTCCAGACCATCGCCGACCAGATGATCACCAACGGCGTCTCGGTCCTGGTGATGACCAACCTGGACAGCGGCACCGGCAAAGCGGTGATCCAGAAGGCGAAGTCGCAGGGCGTCACCGTGATCGACTACGACCGGCTCACCTTGGGCGGCGGCGCGCAGTATTACGTCTCCTTCGACAATGTGAAGGTCGGCAGCCTGCTCGGTGCGGGAGTCGCGCAGTGCCTGACCGATCGCAACGCGGTGCGCCCGGTGGTCGCGTACCTGAACGGCGGACCGACCGACAACAACGCCGCCCTGCTGAAGACCGGCTACGACGGTGTGTTGAAGCCACGATTCGACGCGGGCCAGTACGTCAAGGGCCCCGATCAGGCTGTCCCGGAGTGGGACAACACGACAGCGGGCACCATCTTCGAGCAGATGCTCACCGGCAGGCCGGATATCGGAGGCGTCGTCGCGGCCAACGACGGATTGGCCAACGCCGCGATCGCGGTGCTGAAGAAGCAGAAGCTCAACGGTCAGGTGCCGGTCAGCGGGCAGGACGCCACGGTGCAGGGACTGCAGAACGTGCTGGCGGGCGACCAGTGCATGACCGTCTACAAGGCGATCCAGAAAGAGGCCGAAGCGACCGCGAAACTGGCGGTTGGCCTGGTGAAGGGGGAACCCGGCACGACCAACGGCACCGTGCGCGATCCGGAGTCGAACGCCGACGTGCCGTCGGTGCTGCTGGAACCGAAGGCCATCTACCCGCGCAACGTCAAGGACGTGGTGGCCGACGGCTATGTCACCAAGACCGAGTTGTGCACTGGCGAGTTCGCGAAACTCTGCGCGGACAACGGGATCTGATATCGCACGCCCCTTCCGCGGTTCGATGAGGGGATTGCGGAAGGGGCTCCATTCTTCGGAGGAGCCACCCCATGTCCGAACTGCCGGTCATCGAATTACGCGGATTAGAGAAAAGTTTCGGTCCGGTCCACGTCCTGCACGAGGTCACCTTCAGCGCCTTCCCCGGCGAAGTGACCGCACTTGTCGGCGACAACGGCGCGGGCAAGTCCACGCTGGTCAAATGCATCGGCGGCACCCATCCGATCGATGCGGGCGAGTTCCTCTTCGATGGCGCGCCGGTGCAGGTGCACAGCCCGCGCGACGCGGCGGCGCTGGGCATCGAGATCGTCTACCAGGACCTCGCGCTCTGCGACAACCTCGACATCGTCCAGAACATGTTCCTCGGCCGGGAGCGCAAGCGCGGTCTCGTGCTCGACGAGTACGCGATGGAGGAACTGGCCGAGAAGACGTTGGCGAGCCTGTCGGTGCGCACCGTCAAGTCGGTCCGGCAGCAGGTCGCCAGCCTGTCCGGCGGCCAGCGCCAGACGGTGGCCATCGCGAAAGCCGTGCTGTGGAACAGCAAAGTGGTGATCCTGGACGAGCCGACGGCCGCGCTGGGCGTCGCGCAGACCCAGCAGGTGCTCGAACTGGTTCGCAAGCTCGCCGACCAGGGCCTGGCGGTGGTGCTGATCTCGCACAACATGAACGACGTCTTCGCGGTGTCCGACCGGATCGCCGCGCTCTATCTCGGCCGGATGGCCGCCCAGGTACGAACCTCCGACGTGACGCACGCGCAGGTCGTCGAATTGATCACGGCAGGCCGTAGCGGCGCGCTCGGCCTCGAGGCGAGCGGAGCGACCCGATGACCGCGGTGACCACCGAGCGGCGACCGGTGGCGGCGCCGGTGACCGACCTGATGAGCGACTACGTCGGCCGCGTGCGCGGCGGCGACATGGGGGCGTTGCCCTCGGTGATCGCGCTCGTCGTCCTGTCGGGCGTCTTCTGGGCGGCGCGCCCGGTCTTCATGTCCGAGGCCAATTTCGCCAATCTGTTCACCCAGGGCGCGGCGATCGCGGTGATCGCGATGGGGTTGATCTTCGTGCTGCTGCTGGGGGAGATCGACCTGTCGGCCGGGTTCACCAGCGGGGTCTGCGCCGCTGTGCTCGCGGTGCTGCTCACCGACGAAGGGTGGCCGTGGTATTCGGCGGTGCTGGTCTCGTTGCTCACCGGGATGGTGATCGGACTGGTGATCGGCACGGTCGTGGTGAAGATCGGGATCCCGTCGTTCGTGGTGACGCTGGCGGCATTCCTCGCGTTGCAGGGCGTGGCGCTGAAGATCATGGACAACGGCCGCAACATCTCCATCCGCGACGAGACGATCGTCGCCATCGCGAACAAGAACGTGCCGCCCTTGCTCGGCTGGGCGCTGTACGCGGCACTGGTCACGGGTTTCGCCCTCGTGCAATACCGGAAGTGGCGGGCGCGCACGAAACTCGGGCTCACCGGCACGACGGCGCGGGTGGTCGTGGTGCGAGTCGTGCTGCTGGCGCTCGTGGCCGGCGCGGCGGTGCTGGTGCTCAACGGCGAGCGCAGCCGCAATCCCGCGGTGCACTCGCTGACGGGGATGCCCATCGTGGTGCCGATGATCGCCGCGCTGTTGCTGCTGTGGACGTTCGTGCTGGACCGCACCGCGTTCGGGCGGCACGTCTACGCCGTCGGCGGCAACGCGGAGGCCGCCCGGCGCGCGGGCATCGCGGTGGATCGAGTGAAGATCACCGCCTTCGTGCTGTGTTCGACGATGGCGGCGGTGGGCGGACTGATCGCGGCCTCGCGCGCCAACTCCGTCGACCCGAACACCGGCGGCAGCGACGTGCTGCTCACCGCGGTCGGCGCGGCGGTGATCGGCGGCACCAGCCTCTTCGGCGGCCGCGGGCGGATGCTGGACGCGGTGCTCGGCGCCGCGGTGGTCGCCGTGATCAACAACGGCATGGGGCTGATGGGCTACAGCGCGGGCACGAAATTCGTTGTGACAGGATTTGTGCTGCTCTTGGCGGCCGGAGTGGACGCCCTCTCCCGTAAGCGTGCGCTCCCGCGGCGATGAATCCCAGCCCTGTGACGAAAGCCCGGTGAATGCGAGCAGCACCTTCGCCCGATGAGATCCGCACGCGCAACCTCGCCGCGCTGCTGCGGCACGTCCACCGTGACGGGGCGGTGTCGCGTGCCGCGCTCGCCGAGCGAATGGGACTGAATCGCAGCACGATTCTCGCGCTCACCACGGATCTGGCGGCGGCAGGCCTGGTCAGCGAGGAATTGCCGGGCCAGACCGGACGGGCGGGCAGGCCGTCGCTGGTGGTGCGTCCGCAGGCCGAGCGGGTCTACGTCGTCGCGCTGGACGTCGGCGCGGACCGGCTCGCCGCCGCACGCGTCGGGCTGGGCGGGTCGGTGCTCGAGCGCACCGCGACCGCCCGTCCCGGCGGCGCGTTCGACCCGGACGACGTGATCGCCGCGCTCGCGGCGATGGCGAGGGAGATGATCGCGGCGGCCGCGCCGGACGCCCGGTGCGTCGGCGTCGGAGTCGCGTTCTGCGGCATGGTCCGCGAGGCGGACGGCGTCGTGCGGTACGGGCCGAATCTCGGCTGGGTGGACGTCGCGTTCGGCGCCGAGCTGACGCGGGAACTCGCACTCGGCCTCCGCGTCGCGGTCGGCAACAACGCCAACCTCGGCGCGCTGGCCGAACGCGAACGCGGTGTGGGCGAAGGCTTGGCGAACCTGATCTACCTGCACGGTGATGTCGGCATCGGCGGCGGCATCATCATGAATGGCGAATTGCTCGGCGGGGAAGGCGGCTACGGCGGGGAAGTCGGGCACATGATCGTGAATCCCGGTGGGCGGCCGTGCGCCTGCGGTTCCCGCGGCTGCCTCGAGGCCGAAGCGGGTGAACTCGGGTTGATCGCGGCGGCGGGACGGACCGATCCGGCGGGACAGGCGGCGGTCGACGCGATCGTCGAGTCCGCCGCCCGCGGCGACGCGGTGGCCCGCGACGCGCTGCACCAGGTCGGTGAATGGCTCGGCTACGGCGTCGCCAATCTGGTGAACATCTTCAATCCGTCGATGGTGGTGTTCGGTGGCGTGCTGCGGGAGATCTATCTGGCCTCGGCGGCCCAGGTGCGCAGCCGCGTCGCGGTGAACGGCCTGCAAGCCGTCCGCGAGCGGGTCAGGTTGCGCACCAGCGCGCTGGCGGGCGACGCGACCTTGATCGGAGCCGCGGAACTGGCCTTCACCGACGTGCTCACCGATCCGTTGCAGACCTTGTCCCGCAAGCAGGCCGCGCGCGCTTGACGGGTTCAGGCGGCGCCCGCCGCGCTGAACTCCGACAGGTGGGTGGTGAGCAGTCGTACCCGCACCCGCTGTTCCTCGGTGGTTTCCTCGGGGTGGTGGATCTCTATGCTCAGCCGGTCGTCGAAGGTGCTGATGATGATGGTGCCGCTCGGCTGCTGGAGCCGGTGCCCGGTCTTGTCGGGCTTGCCGAGCATGATCGAGCGGAAGTCGGTGATCCGCAACTCGTCCGGCACCCTAGGCCTGCGCACTCGTCCCCAATTGGTGGCCAGCACGATTCCCGGTGCGCGCGGCGGGGGTCCGGCGGCGATCTCGGGTATGTGCAGTGGGGTCTGCTGCACGATGCCGGTGTCCAGGCCGGCGCGCAGCGTGTCGCTGATGCCGCGGGCCAGTTCGACCAGCGTCGTGCCGGTCCGCAGCGCGGGGATGAAATTCGCGAAGCCGAGCACGTTGGTGCCTTCGGTCATCCCGATCGGCGGGGACACCCGGGTGCGCAGGTCGACCGAGTAGGTGTAGGCCAGCTCGGTCAGCGGCAATCCGCGCAGCTCGGCCTCGGTGAGCAGGATCGCGGCCGAGGCGAGGCCGTTGATCGTGGTGTGCTCCCGGTGCCCGAGTTCGATCAGCGCGGTGGTCTGCTGCCGGGTCAGTCTGCAGCGCGCGGTGCGCGGGACGAGGTAATCGGGATCGTCCGGGCCGGAGTAGCTCCGAGCGACGCCCACCGGGCGGTGCGGCATGACCGGTGTGTCGATCTTCCGCACGCCGCGCTCGCGCAGCAGGTCCTCCACCGACCGCGGGAAGCCGTGCGGCGGCAGTTCGGCGGATCGCCTCTCGGTGCGGTCGGTGTAGCACGACCACAGCTCGCCGAACACGGCCAGCGAATGATAGGCATCCGCGACGCTGTGGTGGGTCACCAACGTGATTCCGGCGGTGTCGCCGTCCCGCACCACGCACAGCGAGGAGAGCGCCCTGCGCTGGTCCAGCCTGGCTCCGGTGAGCAACCGCTCGGGATCGCCCGCGGCGATCGTCAGCTCAGGTGTGGCGCCGTGGGATTCGAGCAGCAGGTGGCCGCCGCGGCCGTCCGGCTCGAGGTGGGCGCCGAGTATGGGACGTGAGCGAACCACGGCTTCGAACGCCGCCGACAGCGCGGCGAGATCCAACCGACCCGCGACCCGAATCGAGTAGCCGACGAGTACTTCGCTGTTGGCGAAGATCGCCTCGCTCGGCGCCAGCGGGCGGATGACGGTTGCTGCGGTCATGTCGCTTCCTTCACCTGAGCCTGTCCAGAGGCTAGCCCGAAGCCCGGACGCGCCAGGCTTTTTCGGCAGCATCGTGTGTTTCCTGTATCGGGCGACCGTTGGCCGCTGTTTCGCGTCGTTGTCACAACGACACCTTGTTCAGGTCCGGTCGTCCGACCCCGCAGCTCGCGGTTAGCCAGCGGCCCCTAGAGTGCTACTCTAGAGTCCTGCTCTAGAGGAGGCTGCCATGACCGAACTCGTCACCTACCGGCTGGACGGCGGTGTCGCCACGATCACGCTGGACGACGGCAAGGCGAATGTGATGTCCGAGAACATGCTCGGCGCCATCGCCGCCGCCCTGGACCGGGCCGAGGCGGACCGGGCGGTCGTCCTGTTGACCGGCCGCGCGCGCGTTTTCTCCGCCGGCTACGACCTGGCGACGTTCTCCCGATCCGCCGACGACATCCGCCGCACCTTGCGTGCCGGCGGCAACCTGGTGCACCGGCTGCTCGGCTTCCCGTATCCCGTCGTGGCGGCATGCCCTGGGCATGCCATCGCCCAAGGCGCGTTCACGCTGCTGGCCACGGACGTACGGTTCGGCGTATCGGGGGATTTCAAGCTGGGTCTCAACGAGGTCGCGATCGGGCTGACCATTCCGCACTACGGTGTGGAGCTGGCGCGGCACCGGCTCACCGCGCCTGGCTTCGACCGGGCGGCGAACACCGGGATCCTGGTCGCGCCCGAAGAAGCCAGAGAACTGGGCTTTCTCGACGTGCTCACCACCGATGCCGACGACCTGCGCACGCGCGCGACGGCCGAAGCGCACCGGTTGACCGGAATCGACTCCGCGGCGCACACGGGTACGAAGCTGCGTGTGCGCGCTCAGGTGCTCGCCGCGGTCCGTTCCGGCATCGATGCCGAGTTCGGCGGGTAGCTCGCCGTGCGCACCCGCGAGCGCATTCTGGCCGAAGCCACGGAACAGCTCCTGGCCAAGGGGTACGCGTCGTTCACGGTGGCCGGTGTGCGGGATCGGCTCGGTTTGTCCAGCGGCAGCATGTTCCACGCGTTCGGTTCGAAAGCCGAATTGGCGGCCGCGGTCTATGTCTCCGGGATGCTCGACTACCAGCGGACGATGCTGGCGTGCCTCGGTGCGCCGGATGTCGGCGCCGAGCAAGCGATCCGCGCGATGCTCGCGGCCCATCTCGGCTGGGTGGAAGACCATCGCGACCTGGCCCGGTTTCTGTTCGCCACCTTGCCGGACGAGGTGACCGGCTTCGCGGAACCCGAACTCACCCAGCACAATCGGGTCTTCTTCGATGCGCTGGCACGCCGGTATCGAGAGTTGCTCGGAACCGCGGAACCGGGTGGCGGCGGCTATCCGATGGCCCATGCGATCTGTGCCGGACCGGCGCAGGAGTACTGCAGGCAATGGGTGCGCGGACGTGTCACGGCGCGGCCGCGCACGCTGACGGCGATCTTTCAAGAGGCCGCCATCGCCGCCCTCGCCACGCTGACTCGCTAGGCGGCGGCCACCGTAGGCCAACCGGCGCAGCGGGTTCGGGTGGCGATGCGGCGAATACCGCGATTCCTACGGCTTCGGCCGAGTGGCGCGTCCCTCCTCGGCGAGCCCGAGATGTCAGCCGTCGATGACACCGAACCGCCGGTCGGTCTCGCGTGCAGTCGGACCGCGCCCGGCGGCGGGGAGTCGGGAGCATCGGCGCCCGGTCGATGCCCGGCGAATCGGTTGCGGAACGGCGACGGGTGATCAACAGTGGTTGTCGAGTTTCGGTGCTGCGACGGGAGGCCACCATGGACCGTACGGACGTCGTTGTCGTCGGTGCGGGATATGCCGGGCTGTGCGCGGCGCGGGCGTTGCGAGCGGCCGGCCGGGATGTCGTCGTCCTGGAGGCGAGCGATCGCGTCGGCGGTCGCACCCGGACCGCGCGGGTCGGCGCCGGATGGGCCGTCGACCTCGGCGGCCAGTGGATCTCGGGCGCGCACACGCGATTCGCCACGCTGGCCGAAGAGTACGGGGCCGCGACCTACCCGCCGCCGGAAGGAGTCGACCTGCTGGTCGAGGGCGTGGTCCGGCGGCGCTTCACCGGAGCCCGCCCACCGCTTCCGACGTTCGTCCTCGTCGTGCTCGCCCAGGCGATGTGGCGGCTGGAACGGATGGCCGCACGGGTGGATCTCACGCGGCCATGGGCCGCACCGGGCGCCGATCGGCTGGACGCGATGACGGCGGCCACCTGGTTGCGCCGGAATCTGCCGGAGCGGCGGGCGCGGAACCTGGCCGAGGTGATGATCGGCGAGGAGTTGTGCGTTGACGTCGGGAGCATCTCGATGCTCGGTCTGCTCACCACGATCCGTTCGGCGGGCGGCGTCGAGGCCGGGGTCGCCGCCGAGACGGTGAACCGCCTGTTCGTCGACGGCGCCGACGGGCCCGCGCTGGCCGTCGCCGCCGAACTGGGGGACGCGGTGCGTCTCGGTGTGCCGGTGACGCGTATCCGCAGGCGAGCGGATGGCGTTGTGGTGAGTGCCGACTCCGGTGACGTGCACGCCGAGCACGTGATCGTGGCGGTGCCGCCCACCCTCGCCGGACGTATCGCCTACGATCCGCCGCTGCCCGCCGCGCGCGACCAATTGACCCAGCGCATGCCGATGGGCTCGGTGCTGAAAGCGTTCGCCGTCTACGAGCGGCCGTTCTGGCGGGACGACCTGCTCACCGGCCAATCGCTGAACCTGCACGATCCGGTGCCGGTCACCTTCGACGCGACCCGGCCCGGCGGTCCTGGCGTACTCGGCGCGCTGGTGCCCGGCCGGGCCGCTCAGCGGCTCGCCGCCCTGCCCCCGGCCGAGCGACGCGCCATGATCATCGGTTCGCTCGTCCGAGCCTTCGGGCACGCCGCCCGCGAGCCGATCGAGTGGCACGAGAAGGTATGGGCGGACGATCCGTACACGCGCGGCGGCTACGGGGCCTTCTTCCCCCCGGGCGTCCTGACCACCGCGGGCTCCGCGCTGCGCGACCCGGTCGGTGCGATCCACTGGGCCGGAAGCGAAACCGCGACGGAGTGGTCGGGCTACATCGAGGGAGCGATCCGCTCGGGCGAGCGCGCGGCCGCCGAAGTGCTCGCGTCCGATCGCTCCACGGCCACGGCGTGATTGCCGCGGTGTTGCTGGAACGCTGGCTCTGACCCAGCCGAGGGCTCACAATGGAGAGGTGTTCCAGCGGATCGTGGTGGGTTACGACGATTCACCCGGCGCCAGGGCCGCCTTGACGATGGCGCTCGAGTTGGCGACGGTACACCACGCCACGCTCACGGTCGTCGCGGTCGAGGAGTACCTGCCGCACTACGGACCGGTGGTCGGCGAGATCGAGGACGAACGCTCGATCGGCGAGGTCACCTGTCGTCGCTGGCTCACCACGGCGGCCGAGACCGCCGAACAGCACGGCATAGCGGTGCGGGCCGAGGTGCGGGCGGGTCAGGCCGCGCGCGAACTCGCCACGGCCGCCGCCGATCACGATGCCGACCTGCTGGTGCTGGGGCGCACCGGGCACTCGGGCATCTGGGGACGGTTCATGGGCAGCACCGCGGAGAAGGCCGCCCGGCACGTCGGTTGCTCGGTTCTCGTCGCGCACGACGGCGACGCGGGGACCGAGCGCCGGTGAGTGCGGAGGCAGTGGTGCCCGGCGGTGGCGCCGCCGCGGACGGTCGGGTAGAAGATCTGCGTGGCGGGTGAACTGACCGAGGAACCGACCGGCATCGCCGATCGCGCGGCCGGCCGCGCTCGCCGGTGGGAATTTTGGCGTACCCACGGCCCGGCATCGGTCGTCGTCGCCTTCGGCGGGGCGCTCGGCGCGCTCGCCCGCTACGGCTTGGCGCAGGCGTTGCCCGCTCGCCCCGGGCACTTTCCGCTGGCCACCTTCATCACGAATGTCACGGGCTGTTTCGCGATCGGAGTGCTCATGGTCGCGGTAACCGAGATCTGGGCTGCCCATCGGTTGCTGCGTCCCTTTCTCGGAGTGGGTGTGCTGGGCGGGTTCACCACCTTCTCCACCTACGTCAACGAGATCCGCGCCCTACTGCGGCCCGGCACGATCGTCGTCGCGGCCGGTTACCTCGCGGGCACGCTGATCTGCGCCCTGTCGGCGACCCTCGCCGCCATGTGGCTCACGAGGGCGGGATACGAACGCCTTCGATGCGCGCGAAAGGCGGCTCGATGACGGTGTTGCTGGTCCTGGTGGGCGGCGCGATCGGCGCACCGCTGCGGTATCTCATCGATCGCGTGGTGCAGGATCGCCGCGACAGCCTGTTCCCGTGGGGCACCTTCATGGTCAACCTGATCGGGTGTCTCGTCCTCGGCGCCCTCAGCGGAGCGGGATCGGCGCTGTCCTCGCCGCTTTTCCTGCTGCTCGGCACCGGGTTCTGCGGAGCGCTGACCACGTACAGCACGTTCAGCTACGAA
This sequence comes from Nocardia sp. NPDC047038, assembly GCF_040644075.1. Taxonomy (NCBI): domain Bacteria; kingdom Bacillati; phylum Actinomycetota; class Actinomycetes; order Mycobacteriales; family Nocardiaceae; genus Nocardia; species Nocardia sp. NPDC047038. Next base: position 80,111 of record NZ_JBEYVQ010000012.1, read on the forward strand.
ACCGTGCGACTGGCCGAGCGGGCCGCGTATTTCTACGCGGCGATGAACGTGGTCGTCAGCGTCTCCGCGGGGTTGATCGCCACTGTGTCGACTTATGCGTTGGTGCACGCCCTGGTCGGGTGAGGCGTTCCGTCGATTACCTCTGCGACGTGATCCAGCTCACGCGGCTGCTCTGTCGCCCGCCGCTGGTGGTGGGTTAAGCTGACGGAACAGATGCAGATATGCGCATACATCAGGTGTGGGAAGGGCTGGGTCGATGGGACACGAACACGGTCACGCGCACGGGCACGCGCTCTCCGGTCAGGCCGATCGCCGGTGGCTGACCATCGCGCTCGCCCTCATCGTCGGCTTCATGTCGGTCGAGGTCGTGATCGGTCTGCTGGCCAACTCGCTGGCCCTGCTGTCCGACGCGGCGCACATGCTCACCGACGCCGCGTCCATTGTCCTCGCGCTCGTCGCGATCCGGCTCGCGGCGCGTCCGGCGAACGGCAAGTACACCTATGGCTACAAACGCGCCGAGATCCTCTCGGCGCAGGCCAACGGCGTCACGCTGCTCGTCCTGGCGGGCTGGCTCACCTACGAGGCCGTGCGCCGCCTGCTGGAGCCGCCCGAGGTGACCGGCGGGCTCGTGCTGGCGACCGCGCTGGCCGGTGTGGTGGTCAACATCGCGGCCACCTGGGCGATCAGCAAGGCCAACCGCGCCAGCCTCAACGTGGAAGGCGCCTTCCAGCATGTGCTCAACGACCTGTACGGGTTCATCGCCACCGCCGTGGCCGGCCTCGTCGTGCTGACCACCGGCTTCGCCAGGGCGGACGCTATCGCCACGCTCATCGTCGTCGCGCTGATGGTCAAGGCGGGGCTCGGGCTGGTACGCGAATCCGGCCGGATCTTCCTGGAGGCCGCTCCCGCGGGCGTCGATCCGGACGCGTTGGGGCGCGGGCTGGTGGGCATCGACGGCGTCGACGAGGTGCACGATCTGCACGTCTGGCAGATCACCTCCGGTGACATCGCGCTGTCGGCGCATGTGCTGGTCCGGCCGGGCGCCGACTGCCACGGCCTGCGCCAGCGGATCGAGCACCTGCTCGACCACGACTACGGCATCACCCACACCACGTTGCAGGTCGACCACTCCCATGCCGTCGCCTCCTCGCCCGCGGTGGACGCGCAGCGCCTGCTGCCGGTGCTGGAGGACCACTGCGACGACGCCCACGGCCCGGTGCACCGCGACCGTCCGTCGTCCGCGGCGAATGTCGTCTGACCCACCGACCGCCACGCGCACGGACGACGCGAACATCGGATGGCTCAGCGATCCAGGCGGGGGAACGGTCGTTCGGCCTCGATCAGGTAGGCCAGCTCCAGCAGGGTGCGCTCGTTGCCGCGGGTGGCGGCGAACTGTACGCCGATCGGCAGTCCCGCGTCGGTCAGGCCCGCCGGAACCGTGATCGCCGGCGTTCCCGTGATGTTGTTGATCGGCGTGAAGCAGACGTAGGCGCGCAACCGCTCGATGAGTTCGTCGAATGGCACGGTCGGGCTGAGATAGCCGAGCTCCGGCGTGGTGTGACCGAGCGTGGGGAGCAGCACCGCGTCGTAGGGTCCGAGCGCCCGCTCGTAGGTGGCCGCCGCCGCGCGGAGCCGGTAGAGCGTGAGCGGGGCGTGCAGTGCCCGGCGCAGGAACAAGGCGCGCAGGCCCACGGTCAGGTCGTCCACGCGGCGCGCGTCGAACCGGCGGTCGAGGAACCGGCCCGTCGTGGTGATCGCGGCCGCGAGCAGGCCCCAATAGTGCAGGAAGGCGCTCTCGATCGCGGCATCGAACGGCAGCGGCACCGGCTCGACCGAATGGCCGGCTGATTCGAGTGTGCGCGCGACATTTTCGACGGCCGCCCGGGTGGGCCCGGCGGCCAGCGGCCCCGCGAGATTGTCGAGCACCAGCGCTACCCGCATGCGCCGGGTCGGGGGACCGTCGACGCGGCCGATCGGCCGGAGCGCGGGATTGCGCCAATACTGTTCGGCCGCAGCGGCGTACGCGGCCGTATCGCGCACCGTCCTGGTCAGCACACCTTCGCTGACGATGTCGACCGGCAGCGTGCGGGCGAGCCCGGACACCACGTGCCGCCCCCGCGTCGGCTTCAAGCCGACCAGCCCCGCGCACGCCGCCGGAATCCGGATCGAACCGCCGCCGTCGTTGCCGTGCGCGATCGGGACGACACCCGCCGCCACCAGCGCGGCCGCCCCGCCCGACGAGCCGCCCACGGAATGGCCGGTGTGCCACGGGTTGCGCGTGGGCGCGAGATGCGGGGTCTCGCTGCTGGCGTTGAAGCCGAATTCGGGCATGGCGCTCTTGCCGAGCACGGTGAGGCCGGTGCTGAGGAACTGCCGGGTGTAGCCGCTGTGCGCGCGGGCGGGCCGCGCGCGGAACGCGGCTGTGCCCTGATTGGTCGGCATGCCCGCGACGTCCGTGTTGTCCTTGACGAAACTGGGCACGCCGTAGAAGGCGCCGGTCCGCTCGGCGGGCAGCAGCGGCTCCGCGTAGCTCCGGTAGGCGACGGCCGCCAGCTGTTCCACCCGCTCGGCGCGCGCCACCGCGGCGGCGGCGAGTTCGCGCGGCGACACCGCACCGTCGCGCACCAGCGTGGCCAGGGCGACGGCGTCGTGATCACCGAGTGCGTCGTCGGCGAAGGCGTGGACGCGCGAGGGTAGCGGAAGATGAGCGTCGGCGGTCATGACCCGAATCTAATGTGTCCAGCAGGTAGATCGTCCAGAACAGAAAGGACAGCAGGTGGCCGCGACATACCCGGATCCGGTGCCACCGAAGGGCCGAGTCGGCTCGCTGTTGTTCGCTTTGCCGCCCGCGGGCCGACGGTGGAGCGTGGCGTTGCGTGCCGCGCTCGCGTTCGCCGCTCCCGCCACGATCATCACCGGTCTCGGCCATCCGGATGCGGCGGTGTTCGTCATGTTCGGCGCCTTCGCCGTGCTCTACGGCGAAGGGCGGCCGTTCCGGGTGCGCGGCCGGGTGGTCCTCGCCGCGGGCTCGGCGCTGCTGGCCGCCTGCGGTGTCGGTGCGGTGGTCGGCAGTCTGCTGGACACCGGGTTCGGGTCATCGCTGCTCATGGTCGTCGTGGTGTCGGCGATCGCGGTCGTGGCCGTGTTCGTCATCGATGCGCTGCGGCTCGGTCCGCCCGGTGCGCTGTTCTTCGCGCTCGTCTGCGCGGGCGCGATGAGAGCCGCCGAGGTCGGGACCTCGGTGTTGACGTTGTTGTTCTGCACGGCCTGCGGTGTCGTCGCGTCGATTATCGTCTCGATGGCCGGGGTGCTGCGAGATCGTCGCAAGCCCGAACGGGTGGCGGTCGGCGCTGCGGTCCGGGCGGTCGACGCCTATGTCGCGGCGCGGGAGGCCGGAACGCCCGCTATCGACCTGCGCCACCGGGCGGGAGCCGCGATGGCGGACGCGTGGGCCGCGGTCTACGACGCGGGCCTGCCCTCGGACCCAGGGGAAGCCGAGCTGCTGGCGACCTTGCAGGAGGCGCGGCGCAACCTCGCCGGGCACGCCCCCGACGACGACACCGACGATCTGCTGGTCGATCCGTTGGTCTCGTTCGCCCGCCCGGGCATCGGTTTCCGGCTGGAGCGTTCCCTGTCGTTCTCCTCGCACGCGGCGATCAGCGCGATGCGCGTCGCCGTGGGCAGCCTGGGCGCGGGTGCGCTGAGCGCGCTGCTCGGTCTGGAGCGGCCGCACTGGGCGGTGCTCAGCGCCCTGATCGTCTTGCAGACCGGACCGGATCGAGTGCGCGGACAGGTGCGGGCCATCCACAGGTTCGTCGGCACCATCGCGGGCCTCGGTCTGTTCGCGCTCATCTACCAGCTGGGGCCGACCGGTTACGCGCTGATCGCGCTGGTCGCCGCGCTGCAGTTCTGCATCGAACTGTTCGTGCCGCGCAATTACGCGCTGGCCGTCGTCTTCATCACGCCGGTCGCCCTGATCGCGGGTGGAGTCGCCACGACGGGCGGGCCGATCGCACCCGTGATCCGTGATCGGTTGTGGGAGACACTGCTCGGTGTCGCCGTCGCCGTGCTCGCGCTGCACGGCGTCGCACCCCACGGGCACCGGCGCACCTTTCGCCGGCTGGAAGACCGGGTGCGCACCACCGCGCGCACCCTGCTCGACCGGTTGCGCCGTAAGCCGATGGACGCCGAAGCGTGGGTGCTGGTCCAGCATCTGCAATTCGAGTTGGTCGGCGTGGTGCGCAGCGGCATCGACTCGGCGACCGACGATCCGGAGTGGACCCGCGAATACTGGCCGGAGCACACGGCACTGGCGCACTTCGGTCATGACCTGCTCGCCGCCTGCTGGGTGCTGCGGCCGGGCCAGCGGCTGGCGGACGTGGACGGCTGGGCGGCCCGCTTGGCCGCGGCCCGGTCGGAGCCGGGAGCGGCGTCCGGACCGCCTGCTAGCGTTCGGCGCATGCACGACAGCGTCACGGTCCGGATGGCCGCCCCGGCCGACAAGATCTGGGAACTGGTCAGCGACATCGAGAACACCGGGCGATTCAGTCCGGAGACGTTCGCCGCCGAGTGGCTCGGCGGCGCGACAGGGCCCGCGGTCGGCGTGAAGTTCCGCGGCCATGTCAACCGCAACGGCTGGGGACTGAAATACGCGACGGTGTGCCGCATCGTCGCCTGCGAGCCGGGTCGCGAGTTCGCCTTCACCGTGCTCGGACCACAGGGCATGCCGATCAACACGTGGCGCTATGTTTTCCGGCCGGTGGACGGCGGCACCGAGGTCACCGAGTCGTTTCAGCTGCACAGCAATCCGGTGCTGCGGCTGTATTGGTTGCTGGCCGGGTGGGCGCGCGGCAAGACGAACGTCGAGGGAATGCGCGAGACCCTCAACCGGATCAAGGCCGTCGTCGAATGATCGGGACGCACGAGACCCGAGGCGGGAAAGCATGACCGCTCCCGTGCTCCTCGTGCTCGGCGCCGGTCCCGGTGTCGGGCTGTCGGTCGCCCGCCTGTTCGCCGCCGACGGCTTCACCGCCGTGCTGGCCTGCCGGTTGCCCGAAGAGGCCGAGCCTCTGGCCGAACAATTGCGGGAGCAGGGGTTCGACGCGGAGGGCATCGGCGTGGATCTGCGTGATCCCGCCGACGTGGCCCGAGTCGTCGCGGGGGTGGGTGAGCGGCACGGCCGCATCGACGTGCTGCACTTCAATCCCAGCGTCTTCCGTGAGGCCGATCCGTTGCGGCTGTCGGTCGCCGAGTTGCTCGAGGACCTCACCGTGGGCGCCGGGGCGCTGCTGCCCGCCGTGCAAGCGGCGCGTCCCTTCCTGTCCGAGGGCGCCCGCGTGCTGGTCACCGGCAGCGCGGCAGCGGACAAGCCCTGGCATCGGGCCGCTTCGCTCGGTGTCCAGAAGGCGGCGGTGCGCAACCTGGTGACCAGTGTGGACGCCACCCTCGCGCCCGAGGGCATCCGAGCGGTCGCGGTGCAGATCAACGGCGTTCTCGGCGAGGGAGCGTTCACCAGGGACCGGGTCGCCGGGGCGCTGTACGCGGCGGCCACCCGCCCCGCCGAAGGATGGACGCCACACGTCTCCTACGACGGCTGACCTACCTGGGCCGGATCGCCGTGAACTCGATGGGCAGGTGCGCGGGCCCGCGCAGATTGACGTGCTCCCGATACGGTGGCGGGTCGACCGTCAGCCTCGGTGACTCGACTCGTTGCGCGAACCGGGTCAACGCCACCCGCGCCTCCAAGCGGGCCAGGGGAGCGCCGACGCAGAAGTGAGCCCCGAGGCCGAAGGCCAGATGGCGGTTTTCGCGCGCCGGGTCGAATCCGTCGGGGTCGTTGAACATCGCGGGGTCGCGGTGCGCGGCGGCGATCAGTAGCACCACCAGATCGCCGCGCTGAATGTCCGCGCCTCCGATCGTCAGATCGTCGGCGGCGATGCGCGGGATCAACTGGACCGGCGGGTCGAAGCGCAGCGTCTCCTCGACGACGCCGGCCGCGCGGTCCGGTTCCGCGCGGAGGGCGGCGAGTTCGTCCGGCCTGCGCAGCAGGGCGAGGGTCGCGTTGGCGATCAGGTTGACCGTCGTCTCGTGCCCGGCGACCAGCAGCAGCGCGCAGGTCGAGATCAGTTCCGCATGGGTGAGCACGTCTCCGGCGTCTTCGGCGGCGATGAGTTCGGACAGCAGATCGGGGCCGGGAGTGTGGCGGCGGCGGTCGGTGAGTTCTTCGAAGTAGGCGTACAACTCGGTCCCGGCGCGCTGGATCTCCGCCGGGTCGGCGCGGAATTGGGCGGCCGCGCGAGAAGTCGGGTCGAGCGTGCGGGACAGCAGGGCGGACCAGGCGCTGAGCTTGGCTTCGTCCGCCAGCGGGACGCCGAGTAATTCGCAGATCACGGTCACCGGCAGGGGATAGGCGAAGTGATCGACGGCGTCGAAGCTCCCCGCGCGGGCGCGCTGGTCGAGCAGGTCGTCGACGATCTCGATGATCCGAGGCTCCAGTTGCCGCACGACGCGCGGGGTGAACGCCTTGGACACCAGGCGGCGCAGGCGAGTGTGATCGGGCGGATCCAGGAACAAGAACGAGGGTTTCGCTTGGGCCGCACCGTCTTCCCGCGTGCCGTCGTGGATCGGCATCGAGCCCAGCTGCAACCGGGCCAGCGACCGGTCGACGCTCGCGCGCGGATCGCGCAGCACGGCGGCGCAGTCGGCGTAGCGGGTGAGCACGACGACCGGAGCGGTGCCGATCCGGAACGCGCCGGAGTCACGCAGCCGCGCGAAGACGGGGTACGGGTCCGGCCGCACGGCGGGGTCGAGCAGGCGCACGTAGTCGTCGGTCGGGTGGTTCGTGGTCGTCATCGACACTCCCAGCTGTCCGGCCCGGAGCGGGCACCGGTCTTGCTCGGTATTATTCCGATACCATCGGTAGGAAAGCAATACCGATGCGGGATGCGAAAATGTCGCCATGACACTGCGGCGCCCGGTCGACGATTCGGTCACCCGCGTCGTCGAACTACTCGGCGACCGGTGGACCATCCTGCTCATCGCCGAGGCGTTCTTCGGGGTGCACCGTTTCAGCGATTTCGCGCGCAATATCGGCATCACCAACCGCAACCTGCTCACCAGCCGCCTGCGCATGCTGATCGACGCGGGCATCTTCACCCGCACCGACCACGGCGGCGGCCGGGTCGACTATCACCTCACCGCAGCGGGCCGCGAACTGTATCCGATCGTCACCGCGATGATGGTGTGGGGCGACAACCACCTGACCGGGCCGGAGGGCAGGCCGATCGTCCTGGAACATCGCACCTGCGGACACGAGACCTCGCCCATGCTGGTCTGCGACCACTGCCGCGAACCGATCGATCCGCGCGATGTGGAACCCAAGGCCGGGCCCGGCTTCCACCAGCCACCCGGGGCCGAACAAGCCGGTTGAGGGATGCGGGAACCCGGACTTGCTCCGCGCTCAATCCAGCTGGTTGACGAACGCCTCGGCCAAGTACAGCGGTAGGAGTAGGTAGTACAGCAGCATCGCCATCGAGCCGGCTCCGATCGTCAACGCGGGTCCCACGCGGTGCCGTCGCGGGAACGTCGCGCAGGGATGGGAGACCGGGTGGTCTCGCGAGTGCAGGAATGTAGTGCAGCTTCCCACCATCGGCAACACCGGGCAGCGTGTCGGCTCTAGTGGAGCGCGCTGCCCTGCACCCACTGCTCCCAGGGCACACCCCAGTCACCGTTCTGCCAGACCTCCAGCGGGGCGCCGCCCGTGTTGCGGATCTCCACCACGTCACCGGGGACGGCGAAATTGAAGAACCACTGCGCGTTCTCGCCGCTGAGGTTGAGGCAGCCGTGCGAGACGTCGGTGTTGCCCTGAGCCCAGACGGTGGAGTCGAGCTGGTGCAGATAGATGCCGTCGGTGCTGATCCGGGTGGCCCAGCCGATGGCCTCCTTGTAGCCGAGCCGGGAGTTGATCGGCAGTCCGTAGGTGGAGGAGTCCATGATCACCGGATTGGCCTTGTCCATCACCGTGTAGATCCCGGGCTGGGTCCAGAACGTGATCGTCTTGCCCCCGACGACCTCGCTGCCGCCCCTGCCCATCGAGGTCGGCATGGTGCGGATCAGCCTGCCGTTCTCGAAGACCTGGACCTGTTTGGTGTTGTCATCGGCGATCGAGACGTGCGCCGCGCCGATAGTGAACGTGGTCTTGGTGTCCTCTTGGCCGTAGAGCCCCCGGCCGAGTTCCTGGCCGTAGACGTTCGCCGCCACGCTGACCTTGGTGCCCGGCGCGTAGTACTCCCTCGGACGCCAGTGCGCGTTGCGGTCGTCCAGCCAGTACCAGGAGCCCTCCACCGGCGGATCGGTGGTGACCGCGAGGTGCTTCTCGGCGGCGGCGTGGTCGGGAATGTTCTCGTCGAAGTGCGCCACCACCACGGTGCCCACGCCGAACGTGCCGCCGTCGGACAGTGGCGTGCCGCCCGTGGTGGTCAGTGACACCTTCGTCTGGTTGTTGGGGGTCAGCGTGGAGAAGGTCGAGGTGGTCGGGCCGGTTCTGCCGGTGATGCTCAAACCCTCCGCGGTCACCGTGTAGGTGCGGCCGTAGCCGAGCGGCTCGGTGGGTTTCCACGCCGTCTTGTCCGGCGTCATGATCCCGTCGACCGTCTTGCCCTGCTCGTTGGTCATGGTGACCCGGGTCAGCTGGCCGTCGGCCGTGCTCACCTGCACCGGCGCCAGCGGATCCACATTGCCCGCGCCCGAGGAGGGCGTGATCGTGATCGGCGCGGGCGCTGGGCCCGCCGCACCCGGTGTCTTCCCCGGCCCCGACGAGGACGAGCACGCCGCCACGAGCACCGCCATGATCAGGGCGAACCCCGCGACGATTCCGGATCGGACGCGACTGGTCGCCATGAAATCTCCTGTATCCGCCCAGCGCAACGAATGGCGCACCCGCGCCTGTCTATCCCCCTCGCAGTTTACCGACCCGTTTCGCGCGCGAACCCGTGCGGAGCGGGCCCACGGCAGACTCCCAGCCACTACACAGGAAGGGCCTCGGCGGAAAACCGCTGGCTCCCGGGCGGTCGACCTTTCTACCGTCACGGCGTATGGAGATCGACTACCGATGGCGAGGCGCTCTGACCGACAGCGAACTGGCCGACTTGACGCGATCGCACGGCGGCGACGCGGACCCGGGATGGTGGGACCGCGCGGCGCGGCACAGCCTCGGCTGGGTCACCGCCCGGACCGGCGCTGACGCGCTTGCCGGTTTCGTCAACGTGGCGTGGGACGGCGGCGACCACGCGTTCCTGCTCGACCCGAAGGTGCGGTCCGAATGGCAGCATCGAGGCATCGGCACCGAACTCGTCGCCAGGGCCGCGCACGGCGCCAGGACGGCGGGCTGCACCTGGTTGCACGTCGATTTCGAGGATCGCCTCGCGCCGTTCTACTTCGATGCCTGCGGTTTCCGCGCCACGACAGCCGGACTTCTGCGACTGCGCGGCCACGGCTGACGGCCGAAAGTACCGATCGGGACCGCGCCGGCGCGTGCCATGCTGAGGGCCGGAGTCGACCGAGGGGAACGAATGCAGAATCGCCCATCGGCAGCGGAGTTGCTGGACTCGCTCGCCGAGCTGCTCGAGGAGACGCTGCTACCCGCCCTGCCCGCGGGGTTGCAGCACAAGGCGCGGGTGGGGGCCAACCTCGCCAGGATCGTGCGCAGGGAGATCGAATCGGGCCCCGGCGCCGACGAGCGGGAGCGCGAGCTGCTCGCCGCGGTGGCCGAGGGCGATGACGAGCGACTCTGGGCGGCCCTGGTCTCCGTCGTGCGGGCGGATCTGGCGATCGCCAAGCCGGGCTACGACGCCTGGGCGGCCGAGTGAGCGCCGATCCGGCGCGCGGCTTGGCCGAATTCCTCGGGTCGGGAACCCGCGAGGTGACGGTGTCGAACCTCGAATACCTCTCCGCGGGCGCCCGCCGCCGCAACGTCGCCTTCGAGGCCGATCTGGGCGGCGGGACGCGTCGCCTGGTCGCGACCATCGTGCCGAGCGCGATCGAGCTGGTTCCGGTGGACGTGGAGGCCGCCGTCCGGGAACTGGCGCGCACGCACGGTGTTCCGGTGCCGCCCGTGGTGGCGATCTGCACCGACGCCGCCTATGTCGGGGGCCCGTTCGTGATCTCCGAGCGCGTCGATGGGGAAACCGTGCCGCGCAAGGTGTTACGGCTGGTCGAGGCGTCGGATATCGGCGAACGGGTCGCCGAGCAATTGGGTGAGGCCTTGGGGCGCCTGCACGCGATCGACCCGGCGGACGCGCCCGCACGGCTGCCCGTCGCGGCGGCCGATCCCGAGCGCCAGCTGATCGAGGCCGACGAGCAGGTGCGCGCACTCCTGCCCGACCGTCCGGTATTCCCCCTCGCGCTGCGCTGGCTGGAACGCCACTGCCCGCCCGCGCCGCCCCGCACCGCGCTGCTGCACACCGACCTGCGCAACGGCAACATCGTCGTCGGTCCCGACGGCCTGCGCGCCGTGCTCGACTGGGAAGGAGCGCAGCGTCAGGGTGATCCGATGCGCGACGTGGCTTGGCCCGCGCTGCGCATGTGGCGCTTCCGCGCGGACGACCGCGAATTCGGCGGCCTGGCGGGCCGCGAGGCGTTCGTGCGCGGCTACCACCGCGGTGGCGGGAGCTTCGACGAAGACCGGTTCCGCTGGTGGAAGGTGCTGTGCACGCTCGGCTGGGGCGTCGGACTGGCCGGGCAGGCCGCGGCCCATCTGGACGGCAGCGTGCGCGACATCGTGATGGCGGCCAGCGGACGCCGCGTGTCGGAAATCGAATGGGACCTGCTGATGCAGATCCGACCCACTGCGAAAGGCTGAATGCCCGATGGATTTCGAGCTACCTGCGGAACTGGTCGATTATCTCGCCGAACTCGACGCGTTCATCGATCGGGAGATCACCCCGCTCGAGCAGGCCGACGACAACATCCGCTTCTTCGACCACCGCCGTGAGGACGCCCGCACCGACTGGGAGCGCGGCGGCCTGCCGAACGGGGCGTGGGAGGAACTGCTGGCCGAGGTCCGCAGGCGCGCCGACGCCGCCGGTCACCTGCGCTACGCGTTCCCAGCGCACTACGGCGGGCGGGACGGCACCAACCTCGGCATGGCGGTGATCCGCGAGCACCTGGCCCGGCGTGGCCTCGGATTGCACTGCGATCTGCAGAACGAGCACGCCATCGTGGCCAACAATGTCGGCCTGTTGCTCATGCTCGAGTACGGCACACCCGAGCAGCAGGCGGAGTGGGTGGACGGACTGGCCTCGGGAACGAAGTTCTTCGCCTTCGGCATCACCGAGCCCGAGCACGGCTCGGACGCGACGCACATGGAGACCTCGGCGGTCCGCGACGGCGACGACTGGGTGATCACCGGGCGCAAGACTTGGAACACCGGTGTGCACATCGCCGACGCCGACTTGATCTTCGCGCGCACCTCGGGCGGCCCCGGCGACGCGACGGGCATCACGGCGTTCCTGGTGCCCACCGACGCACCCGGGTTCGTCGTCGAGGAGTATCTCTGGACCTTCAACATGCCCACCGACCACGCCCGGGTCGCGCTGGACGGCGTCCGGCTCCCGGGCTCCGCCGTCTTCGGCGGCGAGGGACGCGGCTTGGCGGTGGTCCAGCACTTCTTCAACGAGAACCGCATCCGCCAGGCCGCGTCCAGTCTGGGCGCGGCGCAGTACTGCATCGACCAGTCGGTGGCCTACGCCAAACAGCGCAAGCCCTTCGGCAAGCCGCTGGCCACCAACCAGGCGATCCAGTTCCCCTTGGTGGAACTGCACACCCAGTGCGAGATGTTGCGCGCCCTCATTCACAAGACCGCTTGGTCGATGGACACCTACGGCACGTTCGCCGTCTCCGAGCAGGTCTCGATGTGCAACTACTGGGCCAACCGGTTGTGCTGCGAGGCCGCCGACCGCGCGATGCAGGTGCACGGCGGCCTCGGCTACTCCCGGCACAAGCCGTTCGAGCACATCTACCGCCACCACCGGCGCTACCGGATCACCGAGGGCGCCGAGGAGATCCAGATGCGCCGCGTCGCGGGCTACCTGTTCGGCTTCATGGGCAGCAAAGCGCCGAAGGGCGTATGAGCCGGGTCAGAGGCGGCGGATCCGGGCCAGCCATGCGGCGGCGTCGACCTGGCCGGACTCGGAGATCTCCAGGTCCGTCGCTTCTTGCGCGACCAAATCGGTGACCCGTCCGCGGTACTGGGTCGCTCGTAGGTCCTCCACCGACCAGCCGTCGCGGAACGACTCCCGGATCAACGTGTCGCTGATCCGCGGCCCGAACCCCGGCTCGACATCCGAGAGCGCGAGAACGTAGAGCGTTCCGCCCGGCTTGCAGACGGCGTGCAGGCTGCGGACGTACGCGGCGCGCGCCTCGTCCTCGGTCCCGAAGACGTGGAACAGCGCGCTGTCGACGACGGTGTCGAACGCGGGCGCGGAGCCGGGCGGGTCACCGGAGAAGTCCGGCCGGTCGCCGAGAGCCAGCGCGTCGGCCACCTCGAACACGGCCGACGGCACACCCTGTTCGGCCGCGTTGGCGCGCGCGTACGCCACCGCGCTCGGCGACATGTCGATGCCCCGCACGTCGTATCCGAGGCGGGTCAGCAGGATCGTGTGCTCACCCGCGCCGGAGCCCGGGTCGAGCACGCGTCCGGTGATGCCGCCGTCCCGCTCGAGCGCGACGATTGCCGGTTGCGGCTCGCCGATCACCCAGGGTGCGGTGTCGTTGTCATAGACGGTGTTCCAGAAATCAGCTGGACGAGTCATGCCACCATGCTTCATCCTCAACCGCCGTTGAGGTCAACCCGACGCGGCCGGGATTGTGCGAGGTCCGGACCACGTACGCTGCGTCGACGCGACGGTCGCGGGTACGCGCCGGGTATGAGCACACCGAATATCGATCCCGAAACGGCGGAGTCGATGCAGCAGGACGCGGATTTCGCCGAGGAGCACACCAAACCGACGCACGCCGACGAGCACCCAGCCGGTGAGCAGCTCGAGACCGACGAATCGACCCCGCGCGGCCACGGCGGAATGGATCGGTGAGCACGGCGTGGCACGGTTCCACGCGGAAACCGTGCCACGCGACCGCGCTCAGGCGACGGCGACCATCCGAGCCGCGTTGGCGGACTCGTCGTCGGCCGCCTGGTTGGCGGCCAGTTCGGCGCGCACCCGCTCGCGGTACCGGGTGATCTCCCGCTCGGTGGCGGCGGCGTCCCAGCCGAGGTGCGCGCCGATCAGCCAGGCCACCTCGGGCGCGGCGGCCAGACCGCGGTCGGCGGCCTCGATGGAGACGCGGGTGCGGCGGGTGAGCACGTCGTCCAGGTGCAGCGCGCCTTCGTGCGTCACCGCGTACACGGCCTCCGCGCCGAGGTACTCCGGCGCGCCGGTGAGCGGACGGCCCAGGTCCGGTTCGCGGGCGATCAGGTCGAACAGGTCGGTGATCGTCGAGCCGTAGCGGCCGAGCAGGCGCTCGACCGTCGCCCGCGGCAGGCCCGCGCGTTGCGCCAGGCTGTCGAGGTCGGCCGCGAGTTCCTGGTAACCCACCGCGCCGAGGATCGGCAGGTGCTCGGTCACCGACGGCGCGACCGCGCGGCCAAGTCCCGCCACCGCCGCGTCCACGACGTCGGCGGCCATCACCCGGTAGGTGGTGTACTTGCCGCCCGCGATCACGAACAGACCGGGAGCCGGTTCGGCGACCGCGTGCTCCCGCGAGAGCGTCGCGGTGTCGGCCGACGCGCCGGACAGCAACGGGCGCAGCCCCGCGTACGTGCCGACGATGTCGTCGCGGGTGAGCGGCTCGCGCAGCACCTGGTTGACGTGGTCGAGCAGGTATTGCACGTCGGCGTCGCTGGCGGCCGGATGGTCCTTGCTCAGCGACCAGTCCGTGTCGGTGGTGCCGATGATCCAGTGGCCGTGCCACGGGATGACGAACAGCACGCTCTTCTCGGTGCGCATGATCAGGCCGGTGTCCAGATGCAGGCGATGACGCGGCACCAGGATGTGCACGCCTTTCGACATGCGGACGTGGAACGGGAACTCGACGCCGGTCATCCGGTTCATCTCGTCGGTCCACACGCCGGTGGCGCTGATCACCCGGCGCGCGCGCACCGTGTGCACCCGGCCGGTTTCCAGGTCGGTGACCTCCGCGCCGACGACGCGCTCACCGTCGCGCAGCAGCCCCGTCACCTTGGTGCGGGTGAGCACGGTCGCGCCGTGCTGGGCGGCGGTGCGCGCGATCATCATCGTGTGCCTGGCGTCGTCGACCTGCGCGTCGAAGTACCGGATCGCTCCGGTCAGCGCGTCCTCGCGCAGCGCGGGCGCCAGCTCCAGCGCGCGGGTGTGCGACAGGTGCCGATGCATCGGCAAGGCGCGAGCACCGCCGATCGTGTCGTACAGGGCGACGCCCGCGCCGATGTAGGCGCGTTCCCAGACGCGATGGCGTAGCGGCAGCAAAAACGACACCGGCCGCACCAGGTGCGGGGCCAGCCGGCGCAACAGCAGGCCGCGTTCCTTCAGCGCCTCCCGCACCAGCCAGAAGTCCAGCTGCTCCAGGTAGCGCAGCCCGCCGTGGATGAGCTTGCTGGAGCGGCTCGAGGTGCCTGCCGCGAAGTCCCTGGCCTCCACCAGGGTCACGGTGAGGCCGCGGGCGGCGGCGTCGAGGGCGGCGCCCGCGCCGACCACGCCGCCGCCGATGACGAGTACATCGATCTCGGTGTCGCCGAGTGCGTTCACCGCGCGGGCGCGGTACTGGGCGTCCAATCGTGCGGACACAGCGGTATCTCTCCTTGTTTCGGGGTTATTCGGGTAGGACGGCGTCGCCCCTCATTCGTCGACGTCGATCCAGTCGAGGGTGCGGGCGACGGCCTTCTTCCAGCGCGCGTAGCCACGCTCGCGCTGTTCTTCCGACCAGGTCGGATGCCAGCGCTTGGCTTCGTTCCAGTTCCGTTCCAGCTCGTCGGTGTCGTTCCAGAAGCCGACCGCGAGCCCCGCCGCGTAGGCCGCGCCGAGCGCGGTGGTCTCGGCGACCACCGGACGCGACACCGGCACACCGAGGAAGTCGGCCTGCAGCTGCATGCACAGCTCGTTGGCGGTGACGCCGCCGTCCACCCGCAGCACGTCCAGCCGCACTCCGGAGTCGGCCTGCATCGCCTCGACCACGTCGCGGGTCTGGTAGCAGATCGATTCCAGCGTCGCCCGCGCGAGATGGGCGTTGGTGCTGTAGCGGGACAGACCGACGATCGCGCCGCGCGCGTCCGAGCGCCAGTACGGCGCGAACAGTCCGGAGAACGCGGGCACGAAATACACCCCGCCGTTGTCCTCGGCCTGCCGGGCGAGCGATTCGCTCTGCGCCGCGCCGGAGATGATGCCCAGCTGGTCGCGCAGCCACTGCACCGCCGACCCGGTCACCGCGATGGAACCTTCCAGCGCGTACACCGGCTTCTCCCCGCCCAACTGGTAGGCCACCGTGGTCAGCAGGCCGTGCTGCGAGCGCACGATCTCGGTTCCGGTGTTGAGCAGCAGGAAGTTGCCGGTGCCGTAGGTGTTCTTCGCCTCGCCGGGACGGAAGCAGACCTGTCCGACGGTGGCGGCCTGCTGATCGCCGAGCACGCCCGCCAGCGGCACCGCGCCGCCGAACGGTCCGTCGGCGCGGGTGGTGCCGAACAGTTCCGGGTTTGCCGAGGGAGCGATCCGGGGCAGCATCGCGCGCGGCACCCCGAACAGGGACAGCAGTTCGTCGTCCCAGTCCAGGGTTTCCAGATTCATCAGCATGGTGCGGCTGGCGTTGGTCGGGTCGGTGACGTGCACGCCGCCGTCGACACCGCCGGTCAGCTGCCACAGCAGCCAGGTGTCTGTGGTGCCGAACAGCGCGTCGCCGCGTTCGGCGTCCTCCGCCACCCCGGGAACGTTGTCCAGGATCCAGCGCAGCTTGCCGCCGGAGAAGTAAGTGGCGGGCGGCAGGCCCGCCTTGCGCCGGATGATGTCGCCGTGCCCGGCTCGTTCCAGTTCGGCGGCGATCCGGTCGGTGCGGGTGTCCTGCCAGACGATCGCGTTGCAGTACGGCCGCCCGGTCTTGCGGTTCCACACCACCGTGGTCTCGCGCTGGTTGGTGACGCCGACCGCGGCCAGGTCGCTCGCGACCAGATCGGCCTTGGTCAAGGTGGTCTGGATGACCGCGCGGGTGCGCTCCCAGATCTCGGTCGGATTGTGCTCCACCCAGCCCGGGCGCGGCAGGATCTGCTCGTGCTCGAGCTGGTGGCGGGCGACCTCGTTGCCACCGTGATCGAACACCATGAAGCGGGTGCTCGTGGTGCCCTGGTCGATGGCGCCGACGTACTGGCTCATCGCGGTCCTTTCGGGAAATTACTGGGAAAGAGCAGGATTCAGAACAGGAACTGCGCGGCGAGTCCGGCCAGCGCGCCGCCGAGCAGCGGGCCGAGCACCGGCACCCAGGCGTAACCCCAGTCGGAGTCCTTGCCGTGCGGTGCGGCGTCGGGCGATTCGGCCGGAGCGGGCGCACCCGCGCCCACGGGGACCAGGACCGCGTCGGCGGGGGCGGGCTTGCTCACCGGCAGCAGCGCGTGCGCGATGCGCGGACCGAGATCGCGAGCGGGGTTGATGGCGTATCCGGTCGGCCCGCCAAGGGAGGCGCCGATGCCGACGACCAGGAGCGCGGCGGCGGCCGGGCCGAGCCCGCTCGGGGTGTGGCCGAAGGTGAGGATCACCAGGACGAGGATGAAGGTGCCGATCACTTCGGTGACGAAGTTCCAGCGCAGGGCGCGAATCGCGGGGCCGGTGGCGAACACCGCGAGCTTCTTCTCCTCGTCGGTCTCGGCGTCGAAGTGGCGCTTGTAGGCGACGTAGGCCACGGTCGCGCCGAGGAAGGCGCCGGCGAATTGGCCGCTCAGGTACGCGAGTGTCGTCGAGCCGGAGATCGCGATGCCGGGGGCGAACTCGTCGGCCCCGCTGAACAGGATGCCGACGGTGACCGCGGGGTTGAGATGGCCGCCGGTCTTGTAGGCGACGTAGACGCCCGCCAGGACCGCGAACCCCCATCCCATGTTGATCAGCAGCCAGCCGCCGTCCAATCCTTTGGACTTCGCCAGCAGTACGTTCGCGACCACACCGACCCCGAGCAGCACCAGCACGCCTGTGCCGAGTGCTTCACTGAGGAAGATCGAGCCGAAGTTCATCGTTGAGCCTCCGTTCGCCCCGCAGGTCGCGGACGCGACCGTGCGTGAAACGGAAACTACGGCGGGATACGGAACCCGGATACAGCTGCCGTTCGACAATGTCGAACGCCTCGACTGGTTGCCGGAAGGCGGCGACGCTACCGTCCGACGCGCGAGGAGGATGTATGGCGCAGCTCACACTGGGTTTCAATGATGTTGCTCAGGTATCACCAGCCGTTCGACATTGTCGAATCACCACACGGGTAGGTTCCCCGATATGCCAGGTGCGATCCAATCGATCGAGCGGGCGGCGGCCGTTCTGCGGCTGCTGGCCCGCGGCTCAGGGCGGCTCGGCGTCGGCGACATCGCGAGCGCGCTCGACCTGCCCAAGCCGACCGCGCACGGCATCCTGCGCACGCTGCAAGGCGTCGGCTTCGTCGAACAGGATCCGGCCACCGGCAAGTACCAACTCGGCGCGGCGCTGCTGCACCTGGGCACCAGCTACCTCGACGCGAACGAGTTGCGCTCCCGCGCGATCAACTGGGCCGACGCGCTGGCGGCGCGCACCGGCGAATCGGTGCGGATCGGCGCGCCGATGGACGGCGCGGTGGTCGTGGTGCATCACGTGTTCCGGCCGGACAATACCCAGCAGGCGCTCGAACTCGGCGAACTGCTGCCGCCGCACGCCACCGCGCTGGGCAAGGTCCTGCTCGCCTACGACGCCGAGCTGGCCGCCACGACGCGCCGCGCCGAGCTGGCCCCGCTCACACACCGCACCCTGGTCGACCGCACCGCGCTCGCAAGGGCGCTGGGCGGCGTCCGGCAGGCCGGATGGGCGGGCGACACCGAGGAATTCCGGACGGGCGAGGCGGGTATCGCGGCGCCGATCCGGGCGCCCGGTGGCCTCGTGGTCGGCGCCATCGGCATCACCGGCGCGGTGGACCGGCTCTGTGACGCCCAGTTGCGGCACCGGCCCGCGCTGGTCGGTCAGGTGCTCGACGCCGCACGGGCGGTGTCGCGCGATCTCGGTACGAGTCACTGACTTTCGTCCCCGCGGTGACCGTCCGATGTCGATCAGGAGCAGCCGAGCATGAAGCAGCGTTACGTGCTGGCCATCGACCAGGGCACCACCTCCACGCGGTGCATCCTGTTCGACCAGCGTGCCCGGCTCGTCGGCGTCGCGCAGCGCCCGCACCGGCAGCACTATCCGCGGCCGGGCTGGGCGGAGCAGGACGCGCTGGAGATCTGGCGCAATGTCGAGCGGATCGTGCCGCAGGCCCTGCGGGATTCCGGTGTGACGGCCGACCGGATCGCCGCGCTGGGCATCGCCAACCAGCGCGAGACCACCGTGGTGTGGGACCGCCGCACCGGCACGCCGATCGGACGCGCCATCGTCTGGCAGGACGTGCGCACCGAGGAACTGGTCCGCGAGCTCGGGGACAAGCCGGGCGCCGACCGGATCCGCGAGCTGTGCGGCCTGCCACTGGCCAGCTACTTCGCCGCGCCGCGGCTGCGCTGGATGCTGGACTCGGTGCCAGGTCTGCGCGAGCGCGCGGAACGGGGCGAGGTGCTGTTCGGCACCATGGAGACCTGGCTGATCTGGAACCTCACCGGAGGCCCCGACGGCGGGCTGCATTGCACCGACGTCACCAACGCCAGCCGCACCCTTCTGATGAACCTGCGCACCCTCGCCTGGGACGACGAACTGCTGGAGTTCTTCGGCATCCCCGCCCGCATGCTGCCGCGCATCCAGCCCTCGATCGCGTCCTACGGCAACACGCGCCGGGTCGTGCCCGGCATCCCGATCGCCGCCGCCCTCGGCGACCAGCATGCCGCGTTGTTCGGCCAAACCTGTTTCGCGCGTGGGGAGACCAAGTGCACCTACGGCACCGGCGGCTTCCTCATGATGAACACCGGACGCGACCTGGTGCGTTCCGAGCACGGCCTGCTCACCACGATCGGCTACCAGATCGGCCCCGAGCCGGTCTACGCGCTGGAGGGGCCGATCGCGGTCACAGGATCGCTCGTGCAATGGGTGCGCGACAACATCGGACTGGTCACCAGTGCGCCGGAGATCGAAACCCTCGCGCGCACCGTCGAAGACAACGGCGGCTGCTACGTCGTGCCCGCGTTCTCCGGGCTGTACGCGCCGCATTGGCGCAGCGACGCGCGCGGTCTCATCGCCGGGCTGACCTCCTACATCACCAAGGGCCACATCGCGCGCGCCGTGCTGGAGGCGACCGCTTGGCAGACCCGGGACGTGGTGGAGGCGATGAACGCCGACTCCGGCCTGCAAGCCGCGGCACTGCGCGTGGACGGCGGGATGACCTCGAACAACCTGCTCATGCAGATCGTGTCCGATGTGCTGGATGTTCCGGTGCTGCGTCCGTTCGTCGCCGAGACGGTCTCACTGGGCGCGGCGTACGCCGCGGGTCTCGCCGTGGGGTATTGGCCCGACCTCGAGGGATTGCGCAACAATTGGCGCCTTGCCGCCCAATGGGTTCCGCGCATGGACGCGGAGCTGCGGGAGGACGAGTACGAGAACTGGAAACGCGCGGTCGAGTTGACCTTCGGCTGGGTGCGGTCGAAGAAGCGGGCGCGGCGGTGAGTCCGGGGCCCGGCGCTCGTGTCGGGAGCGTGGGTTAGCGTCGAGAGCATGCGGCTTCACGTGGGATGTGCGATGTGGACGCACGCGGCCTGGCAGGAACGTCAGCTCTCCCCGGGAGAGCGGTTGCGCTGGTACGCCACGTGGTGCAACGCGGTCGAAGGCAATACGACGTTCTACGCAACGCCGTCGCTGCGCACAGTCGAATCATGGGCGGCGCAATGCGATCCCGCGTTCCGCTTCGTGCTCAAGTTGCCGAAGCCGATCACCCACGAACGCAGACTGACCGGCGTCGAGCAGGAGCTGCGGTCCTTCCTCGCCGCGATGGAGCCGCTCGGCGAACGCATCCACGCCCTGTGGATCCAGCTGCCGGGTTCGTTCGGACCCACCGATCTCGGTGCGCTGGCCGGTTTCCTGCGCGACTTCCCGCGCTCGTACCGGGTCGCCGTCGAGGTGCGTCACCCCGCGTTCTTCGAGGACGAGCAGGCGGCGCGCAGGCTGGAATACGTACTGTCCAGGGTCGGCGCAGAATGGGTGCCGTTCGACACCACTGTGCTTTTCGACGGTCCGCCCGCCAGCGCGGCGGAACAGGAGGCGGCCGCGAAGAAGCCGCGGGTGCGGCGCAGGATGCGCGCGCTGACCGAATACCCGATCGTGCGCTATCACGGCCGCGACGACGTCCAGCGCACCGTCGACGGCTGGCGGCCGTGGGTCGGCACGGTCGCCGAATGGCTGCGTGAAGGCCGCTCGCCCACCGTGTTCCTGCACACGCCGGACAATGCGGGCTCGCTGGAGCTGGCCCGCCGTTTCCATGACGCGGTCAGGGCCCGGCTGCCCGGGCTCGAGCCGCTGCCCGAGCCCGCCGCCGCCGAGCCCATGACGCTGTTCTGACGGAAAACGGTCCCGCGGCATCGAGCCGCGGGACCGCGCGGCTCAGGCCTGCAGGCCGACCTCGACCTCGAGGGTGAGCGTGATCTTGTCGCCGATCACCGCGCCGCCGTCGGGCAGCGGCATGTCGATGGTGATGCCGAAGTCGCGGCGGTTGAGCACGGTCTTGGCCTCGAAGCCCGCGACCGGCCCCTGGCCCATGCCGGGGTTGACGCCGAGGAACTCCACCTCGAGCGATACCGGCTTGGTGACACCGCGAATGGTGAATTCGCCGTCCACCACGAAATCGTCACCCTTCACCCGGAAACCGGTGGACTTGAATGTGGCCACCGGGAACTGCTCGGCCTGGAAGAAGTCCGCGGTGCGCAGGTGGGCGTCGCGCTGTTCGTTGTCGGTGGTGACCGAGTCGACCCGGATCTCGGCCTCGGCCGAGGCGCTGCCGTCCTCGCCGATCACCAGCTTGCCGGAGAAGTCGGTGAAGCGGCCGCGCACCTTGCTGACCATCAGGTGGCGCACCGAGAAGCCGAGCGTGGAGTGGGCGGGGTCGATGGCCCAGGTGCCCGCGGTGAGAGCGTTGGTGGTTCCGGTCGACATGGCGTTCTCCTTGATAGTTGAGATTTGAACTAGTTGGGTGTGAATGGGGGTGGGATCGGTCGGGGGAAGATCAGTGAGTGCCGAGCAGCTGTGCGAACGGTACCGGGTCGTCGTACGGATCGGTGCCACGCGCTCGCGGCGTGTTGGTCAGCGCGGCGGCGAATTCCGCTGCGGCGCGGTCGATCCGAGAGCTCAACCCCTCGGTCGCCGCGGACGCCCAGTCTTCCGACGCCGCGTACACCGCGGTGGGCGCGACCACCGCGTGCAGGTAGCTGAACATCGGTCGCAGCGCGTGTTCCAACGCGAGGGAGTGGCGGGCCGAGCCGCCGGTCGCGCCGAGCAGCACCGGCATCCCTGCCAGCGCGTCCGGTTCCAGCACGTCGAAGAACGTCTTGAACAGGCCGCTGTAGGAGGCGTTGAAGATCGGCGTGACGGCGATCAGGCCGTCGGCGCCTGCCACGGTGTCGAGCGTCGCGCGCAACCCGGTCGGCGCGAATCCGGTCAGCAGGTTGTCGGCCAGATCCCGCGCGTGCTCGCGCACCTCGACCACGTCGACGGTCACGTCCGCGCCGGACGCGGACAGCGCCGCCGCGGTGGCCGCGGTGAGCCGGTCGGCGAGCAGCCGGGTCGACGAGGGCTGCGACAGGCCCGCGGAGACGACGGCGATGCGGGTCATCGGGTCGCCTCCACGGCAGCGTCGCGGGCGGCGACCAGGCTCGCGTGCGTCGGGGCGTCCGGCACGTGCGCCGGGCGCAGGGCCGCGAACTCTTTGCGCAGCACCGGCACCACTTCCTCGCCGAGCAGGTCCAGCTGCTCCAGCACGGTCTTCAGCGGAAGGCCCGCGTGGTCCATCAGGAACAGTTGGCGCTGGTAGTCGCCGAACGTTTCGCGGAAGGTGAGCGTCTTGTCGATGACCTGCTGCGGGCTGCCCACGGTGAGCGGGGTCTGCTCGGTGAATTCCTCCAGCGACGGGCCGTGTCCGTACACCGGCGCGTTGTCGAAGTAGGGGCGGAACTCGCGCACCGCGTCCTGGGAGTTCTTGCGCATGAACACCTGTCCGCCCAGGCCGACGATCGCCTGGTCGGCGGAGCCGTGGCCGTAGTGCTCGTAGCGCTGCCGGTACAACCGGATCAGTCGCTGGAAGTGCTCTTTCGGCCAGAAGATGTTGTTGGCGAAGAAGCCGTCGCCGTAGTAGGCCGCCTGCTCGGCGATCTCGGGGCTGCGGATCGAGCCGTGCCAGACGAACGGCGGAACGTCGTCCAGCGGGCGCGGCGTGGAGGTGAACGACTGCAACGGCGTCCGGAATTTGCCTTCCCAGTCGACCACGTCTTCGCGCCAGAGCCGGTGCAGCAGGTGGTAGTTCTCGACGGCCAGCGGGATGCCGTCGCGGATGTCCTTGCCGAACCACGGGTAGACCGGGCCGGTGTTGCCGCGGCCGAGCATGAGGTCGACGCGCCCCTCGGCCAGGTGCTGCAACATCGCGAAGTCCTCGGCGATCTTCACCGGATCGTTCGTGGTGATCAGGGTCGTCGCGGTGGAGAGCTGGAGCCGCTCGGTCCGCGCCGCGATGTAGCCGAGCATCGTCGTCGGCGACGACGGCACGAACGGCCGGTTGTGGTGCTCGCCGGTGGCGAACACGTCCAGACCGACATCCTCGGCCTTGCGCGCGATCGTCACCATGGCGGTGATGCGTTCGTGCTCACTCGGCGTCCGGCCGGTCGTGGGGTCGGTCGTCACATCACCGACCGTGAAGATTCCGAACTGCACGACGCCTCCTTCGTTCTCAGTCTGACTCAATTTGGTGGATATGGCAACCAAAGGAACCGGGTGGGGCGCCCGAGTATTCCCCGCGCGGCGGTGTGACGCCGGTTACGGCAGGTATTCCGCCAGCCAGGTCCTGGTGAGTTCGCGGGTGACCCGCGCGCCCGTGTCGAGTTCGGTGGTGCCGAAGGCGTGTTCCACGTAAGGCAGCTCGACGTAGCGCTGCGGGACGCCCGCGGTCTCGAGCGCGGCGGCGTAGGCCGCGGTGTGCTCGGCGCGCACCAGGTGATCGCTGGACCCCTGGATCAACAGGGTGGGTGGGGAGGCTGCGCTGACGTGCGGAGCGGAGCTCCTCGCGGTGTAGCGCTCGGGATACTGCTCGGGCGTACCGCCGAGATACTGCCGGGCCGCGTCGACGCCGAGCGCGGTCTCGGTGCCGGAAGCGGTGAGATCGACCGCCGGGTACAGCGCGACCGCGGCGCGCAGCTCGGGCAGCTCCTCCGCGCTGCCACAGCTGGGCCGCAAGGCGCTCGCGTTGATCTTGTTCGCGACGTTGACGGCCAGATTGCCGCCCGCGGACTCACCGAACGTGGCGATCCGCCGCAGGTCCCACTTGTACCGCTGCGCGTTCGCGGCGGCCCAGGTCAGCGCGCAGGCGACGTCGGCGTCCGCGGTGTCCCAGCGGTGCTCGGTCGCGCCGGAGAGGCGGTAGTCGACGTCGAGGACGGCGTATCCGTTGTCGGCCAGCCAGGTCGTGTAGGCGTCGGTGCTGCGGCTGCCCGCGACGAACGCGCCGCCGTGGATGCTCACCACCAGTGGGGCCGGGGCCGGTCCCGGGGCGGGCAGATACAGATCCGCCTGGATCGGCTGCCCGTCGACGGTCGCGTAGGTGACGGTCTCGTCCGGCGCGTCACCGACGGTGCTGAACGGGACGGCCGGGGCGAACGGAACCCAGACGCCCGCCGCGTCGTGCGCCGCGAACACCAGCGTCGCGCTCGTGACTACGGACAGCACCAGGCCGACGACGGCCACTCCGGTCACCGCGGCCGCCGGGCGCCGTCCCCGCTCGCCGGAGCGAAGCGCGGTGAGCGCGAGCCCGGTCGCGGCCACCGCCAGCACCATGTTCCACGAGCCGAGCGCGTCACGGACCGAGCCGAGCAAGAGCACCGCCGACTGCACGATCGCGTTGCCCAGCAGCGGCATCATCCAGGAAACCGGCAGGATCGCGATCAATTGGCCGAGCGCGAGATACCCGGCGAGGACTCCGGCGGATACCAGCAGCGCGAGGCGGGCCAGGCGAGGCGGGGTCGCGGATTCTCCGGGCACGGTCACATCCGCTCCTGGCTCGTCGGTCATCCAAGGTCTCCGTTTCCGGTCGGGGCTGCCCTCCAACCTAGGTCGGTCTTCGTGCGTGCCGGATGCGGGTGCTGGTGAGCCGGGGCGGAATCGGGTAGCCGACTACGCGCGTTTTCCCGTGTCTCGTCCGCAGAATCGGTCGTCACAGGGTTTCGACATCGGGGTTTCGAAGGGATTTGCATGGCTGGTTATCACGATTGGTTGGCGCCTGCTCCGAATCCGGAGCCGCCCTTGGACAGCCGCGGGCGCGCCGAAGTTCGCGATCCTGCGCCCGCTCGGGCGCTACCTTGCCGCACGCGGCCGCGCGCCGTGTCCGGCCGGTCGAGTGCCGGGATCCGTAGCGCGGTGCGGCGTAGTCATGCGTCTGCCGCGCAGACGGGGGACGAAACCCGCTCGGCGGCACGCCGGTTCGCCGAGTCGGCGGTGCGCATCGTCCTCGAGGTACTCGACCGTAGGAGACCCGTACCGCAACTGGCCGCGGTCGCCGACGCCACGGTCGTCGCCGCGGTGCGCACATTGCTCGACGCCGGTCTGGTGCCCGGTCACGCACTCGGCGTCGCGGTGCCGATCCGGGTGAGCGTGGCGCTCGTGGATGCCAGGACCGCCGAGGTCTTCGCCGCATATGCCCGTGGCGGTCGCCGTTTCGCCGTGGCGGCGAGGATCGTCCGGACGCGCTCGGCGGGCTGGCGGCTGACGGCGCTGCGCATCCGATGACGTGGTGCGTCAGCCGAGCTGGACGGATCGGCGCGCCATGCCGAACCAGTAGCCGTCGATGACGGTGCGCAGCGCGCCGAGGTCGTCTTCGCCCGCGCCGAGTGCGACGAACAGCGGTGCGAAGTGCTCGGCGCGGGGGTGGGCCAGGCGCGCGGCGGGAGCTTTCCGCTCGAAATCGAGCAGTGCGTCCAGGTCGTGTGCGGCCAGCGCGTCGCGGCCCCACTCGTCGAATTCGGCGGTGAAGGAGTGCACGTGTTCGTCGTCGGCCGTCAGGGCGCGCAGGTTGTGAGTGAAGAAACCGCTGCCGACGATCAGCACGCCGTCGTCGCGCAGGGGCGCCAGCTTCCGTCCGATGTCCAGCAGCGCCCCAGGGTCCAGCGTCGGCATGGACAGTTGCAACACCGGGACGTCGGCGTCCGGGTACATCTCCTTCAGCGGCACGTAGGCGCCGTGGTCGAGCCCGCGCTCCGGGACGTCGGCCACGGCGACGCCGGGTCCGCGCAACAGGTTTCGCACCTTCTCGGCCAGCTCCGGCGCGCCCGGCGCGGGATAGCGCACCTGGTAGTACCGCTCGGGGAAGCCCCAGAAGTCGTAGACCAGCGGCACCGTCTCGGTGGCGCCGAGCGCGATCGGCGCGGCCTCCCAGTGCGCGGAGACGATCAGGATCGCCCGGGGGCGCGGCAATGCGCCCGACCACGCCGCCAGCTCGGTGGGCCAGCTCGCGTGATCGGCCAGTGGCGGAGCGCCGTGGGAGAGATAGAGCACCGGCATTCTTCCGGTGTTCACGCTGGTCATGGCACTCCTCCTCGCTCGGCCGCAGGTAGTTCGAATTCGAACTCAACTGTAGCTGATTGTTCAAATTTGAACAATATGGTTAGGGTGGAGCTGTGGAGACCAGGTGGCTGAACGCGCGCGAGATGCAGGTGTGGCACAGCTTCCTCGCGGCGGGCGCGCTGGTGGGCCGTGAGGTGGAACGGCAGCTCAAGCGGGAAGGGCTGTCGCACACACAGTACGAGGTGCTGGTGCGGCTCGCGGACGCGCCGGAGGGCCGCCTGCGGATGACCGAACTCGCCGACGCGCTCTACACCTCCAAAAGCGGGCTGACCTATCAGGTGACGCAATTGGAGAAGGCCGGACTGCTGGTGCGCGAGGCCTGCCCGACCGACGTGCGCGGGGTCATCGCCGTGCTCACCGGCGCGGGCCGGGAACGGCTGGCGCAGATCGCGCCGGACCATGTCGCGACCGTCCGCCGCGTCCTCGTCGACGTGCTCAGCGCCGCTCAGCAGAGCGCCGTCGCGGAGGGCCTGGGCGAGGTCGCGCGGCGGCTCGCGCCCTGACTCAGGCCAGCGACGCCAGCCAGTCGTGCATCCACGACAGCGCGGTCGCGCCGCCGCCGACGCGGTAGCTGCCGTAGGCGGTGTGCGCCTCGGAGCGGTAGAACTGGTCCAGCAACCGGGCCCGTTCCTGGTTCGCCGACTCCGACAACTGGCTCTGCAGCAACGGGATTCCGCCGTTGGACATCAGATCGCCGACGATGGCGCCCATTTCCATCTGGTAGCGCCAGAGATCGGCCGGGTCGGGATGGGAGGTCTGGGCCAGGAAGCCGGCGAACCGGGTCACGAAATCGTCCGACGCCGTGGTGCAGTACAGATCGCCGACCGCGCAGATGGTGCGGGTCTGCGGGCTGACGAAGCCGAAGCCGCCGATGCGGGGACCACCCGCGCCCGCGCCGCCCACCGGCGGACCGACCAGCGCATCGGTGGGGGAGCGGCGCGGATCGGAGATGAGTCCGACCGCCGCGATCCGGTACGGCGGCACGACGCCGATCCCGGTGCCGATCTCGGCGGCCAGATCGCCCGCGGCGTCCGCGCCCTGGCTGTAGCCGAGCAATGCGATCTTGGTCGCGCCGCACGCCCTGGCCATCGCTCCGATCATGCCGCGCGCGTTGTCGACGGCCTCGCGTTTGGACGCGCCGTAAACCTCGGTCTCCCAAGGGAAGGCGGTCGCGGCGTAGCTGACGTAGTCGACCCGCACCGAGGACGGCAGGCCGTTGGTGACTCCGGCCAGCATCCCGGGGCCGGGGCGCTCGCCATCGGTGGTGGTTTCCCAGGTGCCCGGGATGGCCACCACGTACATGCTGGGGCACTCGGGCTCGGCGACGGCGGGCCCGCTGCCCGGCCCTACGCACGACAGCGCCATCGCCGTGAAACCGATGGCCGCCGAGATCCACTTCGATCGCATGGCGTTTGCTCCTGGTAGTACAGGCGCCGCAGGCGCTCCCCGGCAGGAAAGGCCTTCGCCGGCGCCGCGCGGTGGTCGAACCCGGCCCCGTCGAAGGCTGCATTGAGACTCGGTGGTCTCAAAGTGCAGCCAGGATAGCGAGAGTGTGTGAGACGGCACAATCCGGGGCGCAAGTGACGCGTATCACAGCGAGTTCGGTCGCCTCGACGCTCCCTAATTGCTAAATGCCTGGTGCGAGCAGAACTGCGATGGCCTGTGCCCATCGGTCGATGGTTGCCGTGGCGGCGCGCTCCGAAGTGCGCAGCGGACGGGACATCGCGGTGCCGCGCAGGATCGCGATGGTGAGATCGCGGACGGCCGGATAGCCGGGGTGGGCGACGAGGCTCGGGCCGAACAGCGCGTCCACCACGCGCCGCAAGTCGCGCCCGGCTTCTCGTTCGGCCACGCGCAACGCCTCGGCAAGCGCCGGATCGGTCCGCGCGGCCGTCCACAGTTCGAACTCGGCTTGCGCCGCCGGTCGCGCCATCGATTCGTAGAGGGCGGTCAAGGCGCGCAGCACGGGATCGGCTCCGTCGCCGAGTCCGGCCGCGATCTCTCGTACCGCCGCTTCGTTGCGCGCGACCAGATGGCCGACCAGGTCGGTGATCAACGCGCCGAGGGTCGGGAAGTGATGCAGCAGCGCTCCGCGGCTGACCTGCGCGGCACGCTGAACGGAGAGGGTGGACAGTGCCCGGTAGCCCTGTTCGGCCAGCAGGTCGGCGGCGGCGTCGAGGATGCGGGCGCGGGTCGCCCGTTTCTGCTCCTCGCGTAGTCCGGCCATTCCGGCTCCCTCCGTCGGCGCGACGTTTTCACAGTCAATATTGACTGTCAATCGCCGTTTGCGCCAGACTGCGGAGACGGGTTCGGGACCAGCGTCGAAGGGAAAGCGATGACGGACAGTGACATCAGGGCCGATGGCGACTCGGGCGCGTGGTATCGCGGGTGGACCGAGCAGCCGGACTCACAGTGGGCCGGACGCCCGGACCCGGACGACGCACGCGAGTACCGGACGCTGACTTACGAGCGGGACGGCCGCATCGCGCGCATCACCTTCAACCGGCCGGAGAAGGGCAACGCGATCACGCCCGACACACCGAACGACCTGGCGCACGCGGTGGAACGCGCGGATCTGGACCCGCGGGTGCACGTGATCCTGTTGTCCGGGCGCGGCAAGGGATTCTGCGGCGGATACGACCTGAGCATGTTCGCCGAGCAGAGTTTCACGGTGGCAGGCGGTCCCGGCGACGCGGCGGGGACGGTCGTCGACCCGGTGGTGCAGGGCCGCAATCACGATCCGGCGCGGACCTGGGACCCGATGATCGACTACGCGATGATGAGTCGGTTCAACCGCGGTTTCGCCAGCCTGATGCACGCGAACAAGCCGACCGTGGCCAAACTGCACGGCTTCGCCGTGGCGGGCGGCAGCGACATCGCCCTGTTCGCCGATCAGATCATCTGCGCCGACGACACCAAGATCGGCTACCCGCCCACCCGGGTCTGGGGTGTCCCGGCGGCGGGCATGTGGGCGCATCGCCTCGGCGACCAGCGCGCCAAGCGTCTGCTGTTCACCGGCGACTGCCTTACGGGCAGGCAAGCGGTGGAATGGGGCCTGGCGATCGAATCCTGGCCGGCCGACGAACTCGACGCGCGCACCGAGGAATTCGTCGCGCGGATCGCGCGCATGCCGATCAACCAGCTGATGATGGCCAAACTGGCGCTGAACTCGGCGCTGTACGCCCAGGGTGTGGCGAACTCCGGCATGATCAGCACCGTCTTCGACGGGATCTCCCGGCACACCACGGAGGGTTACGCCTTCCAAACCCGCGCTGCTACCGCCGGTTTCCGCACGGCGGTCCGGGAACGCGACGAACCATTCGGCGACCACAAACGCGGCCGGCCGGAGGGATGATTCGCTTCTGAGCCGAGTGAGAATCGGCCGAATCCACCGGCGCGAACGGCGAGGGGCGGTGGTCCGGTGACCACCGCCCCTCCTCCGTACGCCGGAAAATCCGTCAGCGGACGGGCGGGACCTTCCCGGTCGCCTCGTCCTCGACGTCGTAGCCCAGCCGCACGTCGTGGGCCACCTCGCCGCCGCTCACCGTGATCCGGCTGGTCACCGCGGGATAGCCCCGGGCGACGACCGTGTAGTCGCCTTCGGCGAGATCCGCGACGACATAGCGGCCGTTCTCGTCGGTGCGCGTCGTCGCGGTCAGCACGCCCGCCGCGTCGAGCACGCTGATCTGCACGTCCGCGACCGCCCGGCCGCCGTCCGCCCACGCCGACCCGGCCAGCACCGCCATCGGCGTGAGAACGATGTCGTGGTGCAGCAATCCGCTGTCCGGCACGGTCAGCGCGGTCGCGCTGGGACGCATGTGCTCGGCGACCGCCACGACGGTGTACGTGCCTGGCACCACGCCGTGGCAAACGTAGCCGCCGTCGCCCTCGGCGGTCGCGGATCCGACGACCTCGCCGTCCAGATCGGTCAGCGTGATGGTCGCGCCCGGCAGCGGCTCGCCCAGGGTGCTGGACCGGACAACGCCGGACACCTCGCCGGAGCCGAGCAAGGTGATGTCGAATTGCTGCGGCCGGTCTGCGACGGTCACGTTGACCGCGGCGGGCTGATGTCCCGCGGCCGACACGATCAGCACGTAGTTCCCCGCGTCGGGCACGCCGACGAGGTAACTGCCGTCCGCGCCGCCGTTCGTCCGCGCGGCCTGCCGCCCCTGATGGTCGATCAGCGTGAGTGCGGCGGCGGGCACCGGCCTGCCGTCCTCGCGATGGACGTAGCCGTTGAGCGAACGGCCTTCGTGCTCGGCGCCGTCGAAATTCGCCCGCGGCTCGCGCAGGTACGCGCCGTTGGCCGCCGGTTCGCCCGAGGCGTAGCCGCCCGCGGCCGCGGCGAGCACCGGTTCCGGCTCCGACAGCGCCTGCGCGGCGCCCTCCCAGACCTGATCCGCGTCCCAGTGCGACGCGGCGGCCTCGGTCTGCTCGACCGGCGTCTGCGCGGCGGGCGCCGGAGTGTCCTGGAGCGGGATCTCTTTCATGAACATCAGCACTACGCAGGCCAGCAGCGCGACCGCGCCCGCGGCGTAGAACACCCCGTGCATGGAGTTGGTGAAGCCGGTGAGGATCGGCACCTTCAGCGCGTCGGGCAGCGCCGCGATGCCGCTGGTGTTGGACTGCATGCCGCTGAGCCGCTCGGCCCCGAACCCGGGTGGCAGCGCGCCGCCGAACGCGTCGGTGATCCGGTGCGGCAGCAGATTGAACAGAATGGTCAGGAACACCGCGACGCCGAGCGTGCCGCCCATCTGCCGGAAGAAGGTGGCCGACGCGGTGGAAACACCCATGTCGGAGCGCGGACCGGCGTTCTGCGCGGCGATGATCAGCGTCTGCATACAACAGCCGAGCCCGAGCCCGATCAGTCCGCCGATGGCCAGCGGCTGCCACAGCGGGCTGTCGTAGTGCACCTGCGCGTACAGGACCGCGCCGACCGCGACGATGAACGTGCCCGTCACCGGCAGGATCTTGTAGCGGCCCGTGCTCTTGGTGATCCGCCCCGCGGCCTGCGAGCCGATCATGATGCCGAGCACCAAGGGCAGCATCAGCAGACCGGCCTTGGTCGGCGAGTAGCCGCGCACGACCTGGAAGTACTGCGGAACCATGGTGATCGCGCCGAACATCGCGACGCCGACGATGAATCCGCCCGCGATGGTGACGCTGAAGGTCGAATTCTTGAACAGCCGCAACGGGATCAGCGCGGAGTCCTTCATGAAGAACTCGACCAGGAGGAACAGCACCAGACCCGCCGCGCCGATGCCGTAGCAGAGCAGCGAGCGGTGCGAGGACCATCCCCAGTGCCTGCCTTGTTCGGCGACGATCAGCAGCGGCACCACGCAGATGGTCAGCGTCAGCGCGCCGAACCAGTCGATCCGGTGATGCTGGCGCTGGTGCGGCACGTTGAGCACCTTGGCGACCACGAGCAGGGCGAGCACGCCGACCGGGACGTTCACCAGGAACACCCACCGCCAGCCCTCGATGCCGCCGAGCTGTTCGTAGTCGGAGAAGAAGCCGCCGAGCACCGGGCCCAGCACCGTGGCCGTGCCGAAGACCATCATGAAATAGCCCTGGTAACGCACTCGTTCGCGCGCCGGGACGATGTCGCCGATGATGGTGAACGCCAGCGACATCAGGCCGCCCGCGCCCAGGCCCTGGAACGCGCGGAACGCGGCGAGCTGGTACATCGAGGTGGCGAAGGTGCACGCCACCGAACCGATGACGAACAGGCTGATCGCCGTGAGGTAGAACGGCTTACGGCCGTAGATGTCGGCCAATTTGCCGTACAGCGGCGTGGTGATCGTGGCGGTGATCAGGTAAGCGGTGGTCGCCCAGGCCTGTTCGTCGAAACCGTGCAGGCTGTTGGCGATCTTGACGATCGCGACGCTGACGATGTTCTGGTCGAGCGCGGCCAGGAACATGCCGAGCAGCAGCCCGGACAGGATGGTCAGGATCTGCCGGTGCGACAGTGACGTGTCCGCGCCTGCGGCCGGGTTCCGCGGAGCCCGGGTGGTGGAAGTCGTCATGAATGAGCCCTATTTCGGATCGGCTGGGTGTCGGGTGGTGGTCTCTATTCCTGCGGTGAGCCGGTCGAGCAGCGCGGTCAAGGTGTCGCGGTCCGATGCGGGCCAGTCGGCCAGGATGTCGGCCAGCCACCGGTTGCGCTGGGCGCGATTCTCCTCGAAGACGCGAACGCCTTCCGCGGTGGCCGCAAGCACGCACGCCCGGCCGTCGACCGGGTCGGCCCGGCGCTCGACCAGGCCGTGTGCCACGAGTTGTCTGCTCTGTCTGCTGATGGTGGATGCCTCGGCGTGCATCAGTTCGGCGAGCCTGCCCGCGCGCTGCGGTCCCTCGTGCACCAGGGAGAACAGCACGGCGTAGGCGAGTCGCTCCAGTCCGTCCGGACCCGGCCGGACGGGCTGCCATTTCGCCCGGTTGACCGCGCGCATGAACCGGACCAGCCGCTGACCGAGTTCGTCGGCGGCCGCGAGTTCGGCCGCCGTGATCCGGCGCTCGCGAGCGGTTGCGGACATGACACTCACCTCGATGTTCCCCACCAGCACATTGATTGACAACCACAACTAGTTGCTTTAAGCAACTATACATCCGGGTTGCCGGGGGTCTGCGAGGTGGGTCACGCGCCGGTTCCGTTGCTACCGTCGA
Organism: Nocardia sp. NPDC047038; assembly: GCF_040644075.1. Classification (NCBI taxonomy): domain Bacteria; kingdom Bacillati; phylum Actinomycetota; class Actinomycetes; order Mycobacteriales; family Nocardiaceae; genus Nocardia; species Nocardia sp. NPDC047038. The sequence goes on from NZ_JBEYVQ010000012.1 coordinate 112,741, forward strand.
TGGCGTGTCCGAGTCGCTTGTCCGCTTCCGTGCCGCCTTGCCGTCCGATTGCCGATGGGCGCCGGTCGGCAGCGGGGAGTCCGGCGCCGAGGTGTTCCGGTCCGCCGACGGCTCCCGCTACGCCAAGTGTGCCGATCCCGGTGGGGTCGCGGACCTCGCGCTGGAGCGGGACAAGATCGTCTGGCTCGACAGCCACGATATGCCCGGCCCCCGGGTGCTGGACTGGCGGGACGGCGACGATGGCGCCTGCCTGGTGACCAGCGCGGTCCCGGGCGTGCCCGCGGACGCGGTATCCGGCGAGACACTGGGCCGCGCTTGGGAATCCATCGCGGACACGGTGCGGCGCCTGCACGAGGTGCCCACCGAGCAGTGCCCGTTCGATCGTGGCCTGGCGCGGATGTTCGCGATGGCCCAGGACGTGGTGGTCCGGGGTGCGGTGCACACCGAGTTCCTCCCGGAGGAACAGCAGGGCACTCCGCCCACCGTCCTGCTCACCAGGCTGGCCGGTGAGCTGGAGCCGAGGATGACCCAGGAGTTCGCCGAAGCCGTGGTGTGCCACGGCGATCTGTGCCTGCCCAACATCATCCTCGATCCGGAAACGCACACGGTGGCCGGTTTCGTCGACCTCGGGCGTCTCGGCATCGCCGACCCCTACGCCGATATCGCCTTGCTGCTCGCCAATTCCCGGGAGTCATGGCAAGACGAGCGCCGCGCCGAACAGGCCGACCGGACATTCGCCGCCCGCTACGGCATCGAGCTGGATGCCGATCGTCAGCGCTTCTTCCTCCATCTGGACCCGCTGACCTGGGGTTAGCTCGATCACGCAGAGGGTTTGAGCAGAACGGCGGTGCCGTACGCCGCCACCTCGCTCATCGTCCCGGCGATCTCGTTGCAGTCGAAGCGCATCGCGATGACCGCGTTCGCGCCGAACGACATGGCGTGCTGACACATCCGCATGATCGCCTCGTGCCGCGACTGGTAGAGCAGCTGGGTGTACTCGGGGATCTCCCCGCCGCCCAGCGAACGGAAACCGGCGCTGAAGTTCGAGCCGAAGCTGCGGCTGCGCACGGTCAGCCCGGCGACCTCGCCGAAGACCCGGGCGATCTCCTGTCCGGGAACGTCGTTCATGGTCGAGACCAGGATGGGGAACTGCGGTCCCGGCGGCGGGGGCGGAGGATACGGCTGCGGCGGCTGGTGCGCGGGATGTTGCGGATAGGGCGGCGGCATCGGCTGGCTCATGTGCGGGATGCTACGGCGGCAGGGCGGCCGCGTCGCTTCCGTCCGCGGCGAGATCGCCCGGAGGCCGGAATCGCACCGACCGCCCGGTCCCGATCGGCCGGTTTCGCGTGTTCCGGGACTGTCGTGGCGGAGTTCGTCCTTGCCTGTTGAGCATTCGACCGACAGAATCCGAAGAGATATGCAATGTTGTTATTGCGCAACGGCATTGAGAGGGAACCCACGGTGGCCGAATAGGCACCGGTAAAAGGGGGTGCGGCGAGATCATGTCGTCGAACACGTCCGAGCCCGGCGGCCGACGCGCCCGCCCGGGCCAGGTCGGGGCCGGACGCGTGCCCACGTGGCCCGGGATGATCTCCGCCAACGAGCCGCCGCCGCGCCGGGAACGCGACCGGCATCGGACCCACCGCGATCGACGCCGTGCCCGGCGCGGGGCTCGGCGCGCGTGGCTGGTCGGCGGTGCCGGGCTGGCCGCCTCGCTCGCCGCGGCCGCGCTGGTCCTGGTCTACACCGACGCGGCGTCGGCTCCCCGGCAATCGGCCACGGTAGCGGACCCGGTGCTCGGCGGCGGTCCCGGCTGTGAGCCGACCCGGGGCGCACAGTTGGTGCGCGGCAACGGGACCGGCTCCACGGCCTCGGGGCCGGACGTGATCCTGGCCTTCCAGCACGCCTACTACGCGACCCGGTCCGGAGCGGTAGCGCGATCGTTGACGGCGCCCGACGCCGTGGTGCCGCCGGTCGCCGTGATCGATGCGGGCATCGCTTCCGTCCCCACCGGAACGCAGCACTGCGTCATGATCACCCCCATGCTCGACGGACGCTACGACGTGGTCATCACCGAGTTGCGCCCCGACGCCACGAGCCGCACCTACCGGCAGTTCGTCACCGTGGTCACCGCCGACGGCGGATCCACCATCGCCAAGATCACCGCACCGAACTGAGTCCGATCTCCCGTTTGAGCGCGGGGACTTTCGTTACGATGCCACTGCCGGGGCGGTCGATCGGCGCGAAATGCGGTGCATAAGCGATCGATTCCAAGGGGAGGTCGTCGGTGGTGTTCGCACGGTGGTGCGCGGTTGTCGGAACCGCTCTTTCGGTGCTGCTGGCGATACCGGGCCCGCCGTCGCAGGCGGAGCCGCAACTCCCGGCGGTGGCGGATCCGGCGCCGCCGGAGCAGGACCCCTTCTATCGGCCGCCCGCCGAGCTGGTCGGCGCCCAGCGGCCCGGCGGAATCCTCGCCGCGCGGCCGGTCACCATCGCGAACCAGGCGCCCGGGGCGCTGGATGCCGAGGCATGGCAGATCTCCTACCGGTCGAACAACAGCGCCGACCAGCCCATCGCCGCCGTCGCGACGCTGCTGAAACCGCCCGCGGCGAACGGGAAGCTGGTGTCGCTGCACGCCGCCGAGGATTCCACCGGACTTTTCTGCGCGCCGTCCTATACCGTGCGCCGGTCGATGGGGGCCGGTCTGCTGGACGGGCAGATCGACCCGTTGCGCAGCGCTGCGGCGCTGTTGGCGCAGGGGTGGACGGTCGTGGTGCCGGATCATCAAGGGCCGAACTCGGCGTTCGCCCACGGCCCGCTGGCCGCGCGGATCGCCCTGGACGGCATCCGCGCCGCGGAGCGGTTCGGTCCGCTGGGACTGCCTGGACCGGATACCGAGGTGGCGATGTGGGGCTATTCCGGAGGCTCGGTCCCCACGTTGCACGGCGCCGAGTCGCGCAGCTCCTACGCGCCGGAGGTGAACCTGGTCGGCGTCGTCTCCGGCGGTACCGACGTCGACCTCGAGGCGCTGTCGCTGGCGGCGAACAAGGGGCCGGGCGCGGGCCTGGTCGCGGCCGCCATCATCGGTCTGGCCCGCGAGGAGCCGGAATTGGACGCCTACCTGCGGGCGAACGCGACGCCGACGGGACGGCGGTTGCTCGACGCGAAGGACAGCGGCTGCGTGCTGTATCAGGCCGCGACGGAACCGTTCCTCGACATCGACAGCCTGGTCCAGGGCGGTCTACTGCACACGCCGGTGCTGCGCGCGGTCTTCGACCGCACCAGAATGGGAAAGTCGGTGCCCGACGCACCGGTCTTCCTCTACCACGCGACCGCGGACTGGCTCGTCCCGATCGGTCCCGCCGACGCACTCGCCGCCGCCTACTGCCGCGACCCCGCCGCTCGCGTCACCTACATCCGTGACCACGCGAGCGAACATCTGACCCTCAACACCCTTGCCGAGCAGAGCGTGGTCGCTTGGCTGCGCGACAGATTCGCCGGGATACCGGTCGCCAACGGCTGCGCCGTCACGGATATGGGGTCCATCGCGCTCGGTCGATGACGGAGTTCGCGTGACGTGTTACTCGAGGCCCGCGACCTTCCGGCAGCGGAAATCCAGGTAGTTGATCATCTTCCAGAAATCCTTGAACGCCGGGTTCGTGGTCTGGCCGTGGTGGTAGCGGTAGTAGATCTGCTGGGCGATGACCGCCAGGCGGAAAAGCCCGAAGACCTCGTAGAACGGCCAGTTCTCGGCGGGACGGCCGGTGCGCGCGCAATAGTGTTCGACGATCTGCGCGCGGGTCAGCATGCCGGGCAGGTGACTCGGCTGGCGGCGGGAGGCCCGCATGACCTCGTCGTCGTCCGCCTGCACCCAATAGGCCAGCGCGCCACCGAGATCCATCAGCGGGTCGCCCAGCGTCGCCATTTCCCAATCGAGCACACCGACGATCGCGCCGGAGCCCGACGGATCCAGCACCAGATTGTCGAGCCGGAAGTCGTTGTGGATGACGGTGGTGGCGACGTCCGCGGGCTGGTTGGCATCGAGCCAGGCCATCACCGCGGCGAAATCGCTGACATTGTCGGTGCGCGCGTTCACGAAGCGCCGCGACCACCCCGCGACTTGGCGGCCGACATAGCCCGCGCCTTTGCCGATTCCGGTGAGACCGGCCGCCTCTGGGTCGACCTGGTGCAATTCGATCAGGCAGTCGAAAGCCGTGGTGGACAACCGCTTCGCCTGATCGGGGGACAGGCTGGTGCCCTCCGGCAGATCGCCGCGCAGGATCGTCCCCGCCACCCGCTCCATCACGTAGAAATCGCTGCCGATCACGTCCGGATCGGCGCACCGGGCCACCATCCGCGGCACGTAGCGATAGTGCGGACGCAACCGCTCCTGCACCAGGAACTCACGGCCCATGTCGTGCGCGGAAGCCGCCTTCGTTCCGCTCGGCGGACGGCGCAGGATCAGGTCACGATCCGGGTAGCGCAGCAGATACGTCAGATTGGACGCGCCGCCGGAGAATTGGCGCACCTCGGGCGGCTCGCTCAGACCGGGAACCCGCTCGGCGAGCCAGGTGTGCAGGGCGGCGACGTCGAAGGCGTCCTCCGCGCGGACGGCGGTGGCCTCCGGAGCGCTCACCGGTCGGTCCCGTATTTACGCAGCTCCTGCCGGGCGATCACGCCGAGGTGCACCTCGTCGGGGCCGTCGGCGAAGCGCAGCGAACGAATGCCGGCGAACGCGCGCGCCAGCGGGAAGTCATCGGAAAGCCCCGCCCCGCCGTGCAATTGGATCGCCATGTCCAGCACCTCTTGGGTCATCCTCGGCACGACCGCTTTGATCTGGGAGACCTCGCTGCGCGCGCCGGCCAAGCCCTTGGTGTCCAGCAGCCAGGCGGTGTGCAGGACCAGCAACCGCGCCTGATCGATCGCGACGCGCGCGTTGGCGATGCGCTCGCGGTTCCCGCCGAGGTTGGCCAGCGGCTTGCCGAACGCGGTGCGCGACAGGGCGCGGCGGCAGCCCAGTTCGAGCGCGCGCTCGGCTAGGCCGATGGCGCGCATGCAGTGGTGGATGCGGCCGGGACCGAGACGGCCCTGCGCGATCTCGAAGCCACGTCCCGGCCCGGCGATCACGGCGTCCAGCGGCAGCCGCACGTCGGTGAAAGTGACCTCGCCGTGGCCGAAGGGCTCGTCCAGGTAGCCGAAGGTGGTGAGCATCCGTTCGACCCGCACGCCCGGGGTGTCCAGCGGAACCAGCACCATCGAATGCCGCTGGTAGGGGTGCGCCTCCGGGTCGGTGAGGCCCATGAAGATGACGAATTTACAGTTCGGGTGGCCGATGCCGGTGCTCCACCATTTGCGGCCGTTGAGCACGATCTCCTCGCCGTCCACCACGGCGGTCGCGGACATGTTGGTCGCGTCGGAGGAGGCCACCTCGGGTTCGGTCATGCAGAACGCCGAGCGGATCGTGCCGTCCAGCAGCGGTCGCAGCCACTGCTGCCGCTGCTCGATGCTGCCGTAGTGCAGCAGGACCTCGGCGTTGCCGGTGTCGGGTGCGTTGCAGTTGAACACTTCCGGCGCCCACCCGGAACTGCCCATCGCCTCCGCCATCGGGGCGTAGTCGACGTTGCTCAGGCCCGCGCCGAGTTCCGGATCGGGCAGGAAGAGGTTCCACAGACCCGCGTCCCGCGCCTTCTTCTTGAGCTCCTCGACCACCGGCGGAACCGCCCATGGCGATTCCCGCAGGGCGGCGGCGTGCTCCTCGTCGCGCGGCTCGATCTCGTCGCGCACGAACTGCCGCACCTGATCGGTGAGGCGGACGGCTCGATCGGAGTGCGTGAAGTCCATACCCATCCTCGAGGTCTGCTGAGCATTGCTCAACTTCCGGTCAGGTCATTGGTAGCATATTGTTGAGCATTGCTCAATAGAGGAGGGTGGATGACCGAGGTCGCCGTGGAGCCGGGCGGCCGGCGCTCGGCGGACGACCGGCGCAGGCAGCTGATCGGAATCGGCCTGGGCATGCTGATCGACCGGCCCTGGCACCGGATCACCGTCGACGCGGTCGCGCAGCAGGCGGGCATCTCGCGCGGGCTGCTGTTCCATTACTTCCCGACCAAGCAGGACTATTACGCGCAACTCGTCCGCGCCGCGTCGCAGCGATTCCTGCGCGCCACCGGCCCGGACCCCGACGCCGCGGACCCGCTCGCTTCGATGATCGCGAACTTCGTGAGCTACATGCGCAAGCGCAGCGGACCGCTGGTGGGGCTGCTGCGCGCCGCCGGGCAGGACCCGGTCCTCGAATCGATCATGGAGCGGATGCACGACGAACTGACCGATCGGGTGTTCGCCGCGCTCGGCAGGCCCGCGCGGTCGACCGCCGAGCGCCTGGTGGTGCGTTCGTGGTGGGCGATGGCCGAGGACCTGACGGTGCAGTGGTTGTCCCGCGACGACGTCGACCAGGACCGGCTGGACTCGTTGCTGTTCGACACGTTGTCGCGGGTGCTCGACTCGGTGGACGCCGAATGCCGGGCGGATCCGCCTGCGGAGTGAGCCGCCCGGTGCGAGAAGGCCTCCGCGATTCGGCGGGCCGGAATGGCCGCGCGAAATACTCGGTGCACGTAAATGGCGGAACGCGGTCGGCCCGGTGCCGCCGAGGGGCGAATCTCGACGGCACCGGCGTATCCGAACGCGCTGCGGGAGCGCACGCGCCGCCGCGAAGGGAAAGCGCGCCAGTTCAGCATAGAGCGATCAATGGTCTGGCGCACGGGGAAGGAAGTGCCTGCGACCGCCGGGAAATCACGTCGCACAGCGTGTGTCGTCCGCGGCACGCCGAATAGTTTTGCGAGATGGCAAATGAACAGTTTCGCCGGTAGCGGTGGATCGACTATGAATGAAACGTGCCGTTGCCATACGTGATCACTTGTCTGCCATCGCGTCTCCCGTGCGGGGAGCGCTGATGGTCATCGAACATCCCATCGAGGACGAGGTTACACAGCTGGCGAGGCGGGTCGAGAAGGCCCGTGGACGGCTCGCCTACCAGTTCGATCCCGCGCTCACCGAGGCGCTGTCGGAGGACGAACTGTATGCCGAACGTGAGCTCGCCGAACGGATTCGCACCCAGGAGCGCGGACAGCGCTGGAAAGAGGCGCAGGCTGCCGCCGCGGCATCCGACCGCGCCAGGCAGACCACCGAAGCGATCGAGAAGGCCGACATGCGAGATCTCCTGCTCGCCCGCAAGGCGATTGCCGCGCAGCGACGCGAATCCAGCCCGCACGCGAAGCTGGCCTCGCTGTATCGGCATCGGTCCTGGTCGCTGCGCGCGCTGGCGGGTGTCGTCGCGGCGGGCATGTTGTGGTCGGCGGTCAACGTCCAGCACAACATCGCTCCCGGCGGCGCGACCGATCCGCTCTACTGGTTCAGCTACCTGCTCGAAGGCATGATCAGCGTCTGCCTGATCATCATCATGATCGGCACGAACAAGGTCGCCGAATGGGGTGTGATCGACAACCGCCGCCAGGTCGCGACGGCCGAAGTCGCCCTGCTGGCGCTGACCGTCAGCCTCAACACCTATCCCTACTTGCGCGCGGGCGCCTGGTACGACGCGGCCGTGCACGCCATCGCGCCGGTGATGATCGGTGTCGCGCTGCTCATCCACGACGCCGCGAGCGCTCGCTACGGCCTCGCCATCGCCAGGGCCACCGAGCAGGTCCGTGACCTGCCCGACCCGGCCGAGCAGATCCGGCTCACGCTGCCCAGATACCGCGCGCCGGTCGCGCCCGAGGCGCCGAGCGCTCCACCCGAACAGAGGCACTACGAACCGCCTCCTGTTGTCGCGGCGCCCCCGGAGGAGGTCGTCGAGCAGGACGTGGTCGAGGTCGCCGAAATCCAGTTCCTGCCCGAGGTCTCCGACGAGCAGCCCGTGGTCACGGTGAAAGCCGAGAAGAAGCGGCCGCCGGTCGAGGCGCCCCGCAAGCCCGTGCTGCCCGAGTCCATCGAAGATCTCGACGCGATGGTGGCTTTCGACGCGCGCCCCACGTCGCCGGTGCAGGTCAAGGACACCGACGTCATCGTCACCAATGGCGGTGCGCCCGCCGCCAACGGGAAGAAGCTCGCTGCGAACGAGCCCGCACCGGTATCGGCCGCGAAGGCCGAGTCCCGGCCGGCCGCGCGCGTGCCCGCCGAAGACTCCGCGGCGAAGGTGGTCGTCCGGCAGACGCCGCCGGCCAAGCCGCGTACGCCGGTGGCCGAGGCGGAGGTCTCGACGGCCGAGATCCCGGCCGTCACCCGGCAACCGCTGGCGGACAGCAAGAGCGACAGCTCGACGCCGGAGCCGAAGAACGGCAAGGACAGCCCCGCGCCCGACGTCGCGCAAGCGCCGACGGCTCGCCCGCCGGACATCTACGACACCGGTTCGTTCCGCGTCGCCGACATCCTCGAGCAGGAACTCGCCGAACTGCAGGCCGAACGCCGCCGCGCCCGCACCAGCAGGCAGCGTTCCGCCTCCACCGCGGGTCGCGAGTCCTAGCGAGTACGCCCCCCGGTAAGGATGCCCGCCGGCGCACCACGCGCCCGGCGGGCATCGGCGTCTTCCGGTCGGAATACGCTGGGATCGTCAGGATTCCGGGTCGGACAAAGGCGCTGTCTTCGCCCACTCCGCCCACTCGGCGAGGGCGTCGTACAGTCGGACCGCGGCTTCGACCGTGACACGCATCGAGCGGGTCTGCGGGGAGTCGCCGAAGTCCCCGCGGTCTTTGGCGTTCGCGTACTCGCGGTAGATTTCCGCCTTCTCCCGGTAGAACCGGGCTTCCCTGGTGAGGTGCGCCTCCAGTTCGTCGGAGTTCAACAGCCAGAAGAACAACGAGCGCAGGACCGGTTCCAGACGGATGGTGTGGTCCACATCGACGTGCACCAGCCAGCGGCGCAACTCGGCGACGCCGTCGTCGGTGATGCGGTACTCCTTGCGCCGGCGCGGGCCCTCCGCCGCCGCCTCGACCAGTCCTTCTTCCGCGAGCCTGGTCAGCTCCCCGTAGATCTGGGGATGCTTGGCGGGCCAGATCGCGCCGAGCATCTCCTCGAATCGGCGCGTCAGGTCGTAGCCGCTGCCGGGCTGGTCGGCGAGAAGTCCGAGTAACCCGTGACGCAGTGACATCGACGCTCCCTATTCCGTGATCGGTGGCCCGGCTGGAGCGTACCTCTGTCGTTCTGCCGTACTTCACCGTCTTGACTGTTTCGACATGTAGATTTATACATGTTGCAAGGAACATGTGGTTGCCTACTTATGGAGGCTGATATGACGACTCAGGGTTCGAAGGCGGTGCTGATCACCGGTGCGGGCGGCGGAATCGGTTCCGCCACCGTTGAGGCATTCGCCGCGCGGGGCTACCGCGTCTACGCCGGAGTGCGGACGCTGCGAAACGCCCCCCGGTTCGGGCACGCGAACGTCGTGCCGGTGGAACTCGATGTGACCGACAGCGCGGGCGTTCGCCATGCGCTCGACGCGGTCGCGGCCGACCGTGGCCCAGCCGGGTTACAGGTGCTGGTGAACAACGCGGGCGTCATCGTGCAGGGGCCGCTGGAGCTGGTCCCCGACGCGGAACTGCACCGGCAGTTCGACATCAACGTCTACGGCCCGCACCGGGTCCTGGTGGCCGCACTTCCGCTGTTGCGGACGGGCGGCGGCCGGGTGATCAACATCAGCGCGGCGAGCGCTCGCACCGCGATGCCGTACCTGGGACCGATCTCGGCGAGCAAGGCCGCGCTCGAATCGTTGTCGCACGCGGCACGCGTCGAGCTCGCGCCCTGGGGCATCCCGGTCTCTGTGGTGGAGCCGGGCGCGCTCGAGACGACGATCTTCGCCAAGGCCGAATCGGCTGCGCGCGAAGCACTCTTGCTGGCCGACGCCGACCGTGTCGAGCTCTACCGCGCACAATTGGCCGCCGTCGATAAGGCGCTGGCGGAACAGAAGACACGGCCGGTCGGCACGGTGGTCGACGCGATCGTGCGGGCAGCCGAGGCCAGGCGGCCCAAAGACTGCTACGTCGCGAGTTCGGACGCACGCATGCTGCGGATACTCGCGTATCTGCCTTTCCGCCTGCGCGATCGGGTGATCGCCGGTGCATTGGGCTTGGGCAAATCCGACGTAGCGGCCGGAGCGGCGCGATGAGCCGGATCGTGTTCGCCGGAGCCACGTCCGGGCTGGGACGGCAAGCGGCACTGCGGCTGGCGAAGGACGGCCACGACCTCGTGCTGGTCGGCCGCGACGCGGACAAAGGCGCGCGGCTGGCTCGCGAGACCGGTGGCCGGTTCGTGCGCGCCGATCTGGCGGTCTCGACGGGTATCGACCACGTAGCGGAGCAGGTCGCCGAGCGGTTCGACGGCGTGGACATCTTGATCAACAACGCCGGTGTCATGACGCCCGAACGTCGCGTGACCGGCGAGGGAATCGAGCTGAATCTCGCCGTCCATCATCTCGCGCCGTTCTCCCTGACCGGACGACTGCTGCCGTTGCTGTGTCGCGGCGGCGGCCGGGTGGTCAACGTCAATTCCGAAGGCCACCGGCAGTCGATGTTCCGCGCGGGCCCGGTGCGCATCGACTTCGACGACTTGCCGAGCGAGCGGAACTTCGACCCGTTCGTGACCTACAGCCGTACCAAGTTAGCCAACCTGTTGTTCACCTACGAACTGCGTCGCAGGTACCCGCAATTGACTGTGGCCGCATTGCATCCCGGCTTCGTGCGCACCGACCTCGGCCGAGAATTCCCACGGGCGCGGGTGGCGATGCTGCACCTGACGGCATTGTCCGCGCGGCAAGGCGCCGCGCCGGTCGTCCACCTGGCGACGACGCGGGATCTGGTGAACGGGGCCTATTACAACCGCTTCACCAAGACGCGCAGCTCGGACGCGTCCTACGACCGGGATACCGCGCTGCGGCTGTGGGAGGTGACCGAACGGCTGCGTGGCCCGTTCGCCGCCCCGGTTCGAGATCCCTCGCTCGACTGCTGAGAGCGGATCTGCCGAGGGCAGCAGGGGAACGGTCCGGCGCCACGCGTGCGGCACCGTGGAGCCATGGCTCACGATGACAAGACTCCGATGTTCAGCTGGCGGGCACGCGAGCAACTGCTCAGTCGCCGCATCGTCGTGCTCGACGGCGCGCTCGACGACGACAACGGGACGCTGCTGATGACCCAGCTGCTCACGCTCGCCGCCGAGGATCCCGATGCGGGTATCTCACTGTGGATCCATTCGCCGGGCGGATCGGTCCCCTCGATGCTCGCCATCCGCGACGTCATGCGGCTGGTGCCGTGCGAAGTCTCCACGCTCGCGCTCGGATTGGCTTGCAGCGCAGGACAATTTCTCTTGTCGTCGGGCACCAAGGGTAAACGTTTCGCGCTGCCGCACGCCCGGGTGCTGATGCACCAGGGATCGGCGGGCATCGGCGGCACGGCCGTCGACGTCGAGGTCCAGGCCGACGATCTGCGCTACACCGTGGACACCGTGCTCGGGATCATCGCCGAGGACACCGGCCAGCCGTTCGATCGGATCTACGAGGATTCGCTGCACGACCGGTGGTTCACGGCCGCGCAGGCCAAGGAGTACGGCTTCATCGACCACATCGTCGACTCGTTCGGGCAGATCGTCCCGCAACGCCAGCGAATCGGGATCTCGGCATGATCGGTCAGCCCCGGAGGCGGCAGCGCAGCGTAACCACGGAGGGGCCCGATCATGCCGGAAGCGGGCACAGCATGATCGGTCAGCCCCGGAGGCGGCAGCGCAGCGTGACCACGGAGGGGCCCGATCATGCCGGAAGCGGGCACAGCATGATCGGTCAGCCCCGGAGGCGGCAGCGCAGCGTGACCACGGAGGGGCCCGATCAT
>NZ_JBEYVQ010000012.1:124705-204264 GCF_040644075.1 Nocardia sp. NPDC047038
ATGCCGGAAAGGACACAGCATGAGCACCTACACCATCCCGAATGTGATCGCGCAGCATCCGCGTGGCGGGGAGCGGATCACCGACATCTACTCCCACCTGCTCGCCGAGCGCATCGTCTACCTCGGCACGCCGATCGACTCCGGGGTCGCCAACGCGCTCATCGCGCAGCTGCTGCACCTGGAATCGGAGAGCCCGGAGCAGGAGATCAACCTCTACATCAACTGCGAGGGCGGCGATCTGTCCTCCATGCTCGCCGTGTACGACACCATGCAGCACATTCGTTCGCCCATCCAGACCACCTGCGTCGGCCAGGCGATCGCGGTCGGCGCGGTGCTGCTTGCGGGCGGCGAGCCGGGCCGTCGCGCCATGCTCCCGCACGCCAGGGTGGTGCTGCACCAACCCGCCGCACGTGGACAGGGCGCGATTCCCGACCTGATCCTGCAGGCCGACGAGCTGGTGCGGCTGCGGGCGGAGATCGAGTCGATCCTGTCCCGGCACACCGGGCAGTCGGTGGAGCGACTTCGGCACGACACCGACCGCGACCGGGTCTTCACCGCGTCGGCCGCGATCGAGTACGGCCTGGTCGACCAGGTTCTGGGACGGCGCGACTGATCAGGCCGCCAGCGCCATGAGCGTGGGCCCGGTGCCGGAACGCGGCGCCGACCGCGGCAGGAGGGCGATCCTGCGGCGCGCGCGGAGTTCGTCCGCCACCTGGCCGGTGAGCTCGCCCAGCGTGGTGGCGAGCGATCCGGCCAGGGCGGCGATCATCTCGCTCGACGGCTCCTTGCGTCCCCGCTCGACCTCCGACAGATACTGCGGGGAGATGCCCGCCCGCCGGGCCGTCTCGACCAGCGTCTCGCCGCGGTCCTGCCGCAGGGTGCGCAACTGTTCGCCGAGCACCTCGCGCCACAAGGGTTCCGGCGGCGTTCGCGAGTCCGGTTGAGGGGTGCGGTCATCGCGTCCACCGGGAATCGAGTGCAGTCTCGGGTGCTCGCTCATGAGCAGAGCGTACGGTTCCGCGCCGCCGGAGTGCCCGGCATTACGCTCAGGGCGGACGAGCGGCGGGTCTTCGCGAATTCGGCGTGGTCGTCGCGGTAATCGGCGCGGAGGCGAGCATGATGGGAAACCGTGCCCGAGAACTCTAAAGTCCCCGATCTGAAACCGCGCAGCCGTGACGTCACCGACGGGCTGGAGAAGACCGCCGCTCGCGGGATGTTGCGCGCGGTCGGCATGGGCGACGACGACTGGGAGAAGCCGCAGATCGGCGTGGCCTCCTCGTGGAACGAGATCACGCCCTGCAATCTGTCTCTGGAGCGACTCGCCCGGGGTTGCAAGGACGGCGTCTTCTCCGGCGGCGGCTTCCCCATGCAGTTCGGCACCATCTCGGTGTCCGACGGCATCTCCATGGGACACGAGGGGATGCACTTCTCCCTGGTCTCACGTGAGGTGATCGCCGACTCCGTCGAGACGGTGATGCAGGCCGAGCGGCTCGACGGTTCGGTGCTGCTGGCCGGCTGTGACAAATCGCTGCCCGGGATGCTGATGGCCGCGGCCCGGCTGAACCTGGCGAGCGTGTTCCTGTACGCGGGGTCGATCCTGCCCGGCATCGCGAAGCTCTCCGACGGCAGCGAGCGCGAAGTGACGATCATCGACGCCTTCGAAGCGGTCGGCGCCTGCGCCCGAGGGTTGATGAGCCGTGACGACGTCGCCGCGATCGAGCGGGCGATCTGTCCCGGCGAAGGCGCATGCGGCGGCATGTACACCGCCAACACCATGGCCAGCGCGGCCGAGGCGCTGGGCATGTCGTTGCCCGGCAGCGCGGCGCCGCCCGCGACCGACCGGCGCCGCGACGGTTACGCCCGCCGCAGCGGCGAGGCCGTGGTCGAGTTGATCCGCCAGGGCATCACCCCGTCGGACATTCTCACCAAACCCGCTTTCGAGAACGCGATCGCGGTCGTCATGGCGTTCGGCGGCTCCACCAATGCCGTGCTGCACCTATTGGCCATCGCGCACGAGGCGAATGTCGACCTGTCGCTGGACGACTTCGCGCGCATCGGTCGCCGTGTGCCGCACCTGGCGGACGTCAAGCCCTTCGGCAACCACGTGATGACCGATGTGGACCGGATCGGCGGCGTGCCGGTCATGATGAAAGCCTTGCTCGATGCCGGGTTGCTGCACGGCGACTGCCTGACCGTGACGGGGCGGACGGTGGCGGAGAACCTGGCCGACATCACCCCGCCGGACCCCGACGGCAAGGTGATCCGCGCGATGGCCGCGCCGATCCATCCGACCGGTGGCATCACCATCCTCTCCGGTTCTCTCGCGCCGGATGGCGCCGTGGTCAAGTCGGCGGGTTTCGACTCCGACGTGTTCACCGGCACGGCACGGGTTTTCGATCGGGAACGGGCCGCGATGGACGCCCTCGAAGACGGCACGATCGCGGCCGGCGACGTGGTCGTCATCCGGTACGAGGGGCCGAAGGGCGGTCCCGGGATGCGCGAGATGCTGGCCATCACCGCGGCCATCAAAGGCGCGGGCCTGGGCAAGGACGTGTTGCTGCTCACCGACGGGCGGTTCTCCGGCGGCACCACGGGCCTGTGCGTCGGGCACGTCGCGCCGGAAGCCGTCGACGGCGGCCCGATCGCCTTCGTGCGTGACGGCGACCCCATTCGGCTCGATGTGGCCGAGGGCACGCTCGACCTGCTGGTCGATGCCGACGAACTCGCCCGCCGCCGCGCCGGCTGGGAACCGTTGCCGCCCCGCTACACCCGCGGCGTCCTGGCCAAGTACACGAAGCTGGTGGGCTCGGCTTCGATCGGGGCCGTCTGCGGCTGAGGACGTTCGGTGCAGCGCACGACACCCGGGCGGAATACCGCGGCCGCGCTGGTTGGGAACCGTTGCCGCCGTTTTGCGCCGTGGCGTTCTGCTCGACGGTTTTCAGTCGAGCTGATGAGGCAGCGGAGGGGGCGAGCCCGCGCGGCGGAATCGTCTGCCGCGCGGGCCGCTCTGCGTGACCGCGCGGATCCCTAACCGGCGGCGGCTCGGGCGATCAGCTCACCCACTGCGTCGGGAGCGGACACCGAGACCGCGTGCGAGGCGGAGACCTCGACGATTTCGGCGCTCGCGCGTTCGGCCATGAACCGCTGCGCCTCCACCGGAATGTTCTTGTCCTCGCCGGTGACCAGCGCGAACGACCGGATGTCCCGCCAAGCGGTGGCGGTCGCGGGCTGTTGCAACGCGTCGAGTGCGACCGGTCGCTGGGTCGCGGCCATCAGCTCGGCCGTGGCGGCGGGCACGTCGGCGGCGAACTGCCGGTGGAATTCCGCCTGCCGGATGTAGAGCTCGGTACCGGTGCCGCCGTCGGGAAGCGGATAGGACGCGGCCCGGGTAGTGGGCCCGAGCGTCGATCCGGGGAACTTGTCGGTCAATTGCAGTGCGCTCTCGCCTACATCCGGAATGAACGCGGCGATATAGACGAGCGCTTCGACGTCGCTCCGTCCGGCGGCGGCCACCGTGATGACGCTTCCGCCGTAGGAATGGCCGACCAGAACGCTCGGCCCTTCCACGGAATCGAGTACCGACGCGACATAGGCCGCGTCACTGTCCAGACCGCGCAGTGGATTAGCGGCCGCGATCACGGGATGTCCCTGTGCGCGCAGCCGTTCGATGACCCCGTTCCAGCTGGACGAGTCGGCGAACGCGCCGTGGACCAGCACGATGGTCGGCGTGGCAGGACTGACGGGCTCGGTGCTCACAAGTGTGGTTCCTTCGAATCGGGTGGTCGGGGACCGGTCAGTCGGTGTACAGCGCGGACCGCAACGTCGCGACGGCCTGCGCCACCGCGGCTTTGGCGGCATGGGTGTCGTGCAGCGAGTTGACCATCACGAAGTCGTGGACGATCCCGCCGTAGCGCACCTGGGTAACCGGCACGCCCGCGGCGCGCAACTTGCCCGCGAAGGCCTCGCCCTCGTCGCGCAGCACGTCGGCTTCGGCGGTGATGACCAGCGCGGGCGGCAGCCCGGCCAGTTGCTCGGTGGTCGCCCGCAGCGGTGAGACGGTGATCTGCGCGCGCTCGTCGGCGCTGGTGGTGTACTGGTCCCAGAACCACTTCATGCCCTCGCGGGTGAGGAAGTAGCCCTCGGCGAACTGCTGGTAGGAGCCGGTGTCGAAGTTGGCGTCGGTGACCGGGTAGAACAGCACCTGCTGAACGAAGGAGACGTCGCCGCGCTCCTTGGCCATCAGGGTCAGCGCGATGGCCATGTTGCCACCGACCGAGTCACCGGCGATCGCGATCCGGGACGAGTCGAGGCCCTTCGCCGCGCCCTCCGCGGTAACCCACTGCGCCACCCGGTAGGACTGCTCGTTGGCCACGGGATACCGCACATCGGGCGACCGGTCGTATTCGGGGAAGACCACGGCGGCGTGCGTGCCGACGGCCAGGTCGCGAACCAGGCGGTCGTGGGTGTGCGCGTCGCCGAAAACCCATCCCGCGCCGTGGGTGTAGATGATCACCGGCAGCGTTTCGGTGACGCCCTGCGGCTTGACGATCCGAACCCGCACCGAGCCCGTCGGGCCGCCCTCGACCGTGATCCACTCCTCGTCGACCTCGGGCTTGAAGATCGGCGCGTCCTGCACGGAGTCCACCGCCTTGCGCCCCTCTTCGGGCGGGAGCTGGTAGAGGAACGGCGGCTGCGAGGTCGCGTCGACGAACTCCTGCGCCGCCGGTTCGAGCGAGATGCCCAGCGGGTTACCTGACATGATCGTGCCTCTCGTAGAAGTGGTGGAAACTGCGGTTATTCAGGCGGATTGATCGATCGCGTCGGTGATGACGGCCACGACTTCGTCGGGGTGGGTCTGCATCACCAGGTGTGGTCCGTCGATCTCGACCACCGCGCGCATTCCGGCTCGCTGGTAGCCGAATCGTTCGACGTCGGGATTGATGGTGCGGTCGGCGCCGGACACGATGCCCCAGGCCGGTTTCGTCTTCCACGCGGCCGCCGAGGCGGGCTCGGTGAACGCGAACGCCGACAGCGGCCGCTGCGAGACCGCGAGGACCGCGGCCTTCGCCGGGTCCAGGCCCGCGGCGAAGACATCGAGGAAGGCGTCGATGGCGACCGAGACGTCCGTGCCGGGCTCGTCACCCTCGACCGGGTACGGCGCGTAGACGAGGTTGGCCGCCAGATCGGAATCCGGGAATCCGCCCTGTAATTGCCCGAGGCTCTCGCCTTCTTCGAGGGCGTAACCGGACACGTAGACCAAGCCCACCACGTTGTCGGCGACGCCTGCCACGGTGATGACGGCACCGCCGTAGGAGTGGCCGGCCAGCAGGACGGGGCCGTCGATCCGTTCCACGAACGACTTGATGTAGGCCGCGTCCGCCGACAGGCTGCGGTTGAACACCGGGGGAACCACGACGCGATGGCCCTGGTCGAGCAGCCGTGCGGTGACGGGGGACCAGCTCGAGGCGTCGGCGAATGCGCCGTGCACCAGAACGATGGTCGGACTTGCCGGGGCGGACATCGGTTTCCTTTCTCCAGCGCTCGGTGAGCGGCGCTGTGGCCGACTCAGTCTCGGCCGTAGGCCCCGCCGCGCGCCCCTCCCCACGGGCCACAAAAGCCTCCGTTCAGGACACGGCCTGCTCCAGCGCCGGATCGATCCGGGCGGTCGACCGGAAACGCTGCTGGTACTTGCGCGGGGAAATGCCCACGCGTGCCACGAAGGCCCTGCGCAACGCCTCGCTGGTGCCGTACCCCGCGGCCATGGCGGTCTCCGTCACGCTGTATCCGGCGTGCAGCATGTCCCTGGCCGTGCCGAAGCGGATGAACGCGACGTATTCCGCGGGCGAGCGTTCCAGTTCCGCGCGGAACAGCCGGGTCAGATGCCGGACGCTGACCCGCGCGTGGGCGGCCAGCGTCTGCACCGTATGCGGATACGCCGGGTCCGCGCAGATCAGATCCACCACCCCGCGCACCAGCGGGCTGCGCGGGGCCGGTCCGGTCAGCGACGCGGAGAACTGTGACTGACCGCCCGCGCGCTGCATGTAGACCACCAGCGCCTGCGCGACGCGCCGCGCGACGTCGGCGCCGTGGTCCTCTTCGACCAGCGCCAGCGCGAGATCGACGCCCGCGGCGACCCCGGCCGAGCTGTACAGATTGCCGTCCCGCACGAAGATCGCGTCCGGGTCCACCTCGATCGACGGATAGCGTCGCGCGAGCTCGGTCGTGAATTTCCAGTGCGTCGTCGCGCGGCGCCCGTCGAACAGGCCCAGATCGGCCAGGACGAACGCACCGCTGCAAATGGACGCCAGCCTGCGGGTGTTGCAGGAAAGATGCCGCGCGGCCGCCAAGACCTCCGGTGTCATGAACTTCCCTGGTGGCAGCTCGCTGCCCGGAATCACCACGGTGTCGAAACGACCCGCGTCGGCCGCCGCGCAGCTCACCTCCACCCGCGCGCCGATCGAGGTCTGCGCGTCCTTGCCGTCGGCCGAGACCAGCACCACCTCGTACCCCGCCACCGACTGATCGGCCTCGACGAACACCTCGGCGGGCCCGACGAAGTCGAGCATCTTCACGCCGTCGAAGACCAGGATGCCCACCCGTTTGCTGGGCGAGGCGGCGAAGTTGTTGGACATGTCACCATTATTGTGGAGGCACGGCTCCAGAACAAGCGATGTGCCGCAGTTCGCACGCTGATTGGTACGGTGAGCACATGGGACGGCCGCGACGATTCGACGAGTCGAACCTGCTCGACGCCGCGACCGAGTTGTTCTGGTCGAAGGGTTTCGACAGCACTTCGGTGGAAGACGTCTCGCTCGCGACCGGCGTCGGGAACGGGAGCATCTACGCCGCCTACGGCAGCAAGCGCGGACTGTTCCTGGCCGCGTTCGAACGCTATTGCGAGGGCCGTGCGCGTCTGGTGCGCGACGCCATCGGTTCGGCGGGCGGTTCGGCGCGCTCCGCGGTGCGCGCGCTGTATCAAGCGATCATCGAAGACTGCGCGGCGCAACCGGATCGGCGCGGTTGCCTGATGATCAACAGCATCGCGCAGCTCGGCACTCGGATCCCCGAAGTCGCCGCCATCGGCAGCCGCACCACCACCGAGATGGAGCGGGGCGTCGCCGACCGGCTGCGGCCCGCGATGCACGACGCGGGAGACGACGACGAAGCCACGCTCTCGGCGGTCAGCGCCGCTGTCGTGGTGGTCGCCCAGGGCCTGATCCAGCTCAGTCGTCAGGGATTTCCCGCACAGCGGCTGCACGAGATCGCCGATGTGTCGAGCGCGGCCTTACCGCAGGAATGGGCCGATCAGCTCGTGCACTGACCCGGGACGTCGATCGCCGTGCGTTCACGGCAGTGTGCCCGCCGCGCGCCCGTTGGTGACCCGCAGGAGGTCGAGCTTCCCCGCGTCCTCGCTGCCGCCTGCCGCCGTGTAGGTGACCATGCGGAGGTCGGCGCCCGGAACGACGAGGACGTCGCAGTCGAGGGTGATGTCGCCGAGCTCGGGATGCCGGACCGTCTTCCGGTCGCTGGTGTGCTGCGACGCTGTCGCCGTCGTCCACAGCTGGGCGAATGCGGCGGAGGTGTCCCGCAATTCCCGCACGAGACGATCGAGTCCCGCGTCGGCGGGATAGCGGGACACCGCGTCCCTGAGATCGGCCACGATCGACGCCGCGAAGGCGCCGTGCGCGCGGTCGGAGCGGAACGGACGCATCGAGGCGCGGGCCGCGCCGGTGCCGAAAACCGCACGGGCGAGGTTGCGCTCGCCGACCGGGACCAGCGCGGGGTCACCGTGCAGCCCGCTCCACATGCCGTTCCACCACAGCAGCGTCCAGTCGGCGCCGAACACCCCGATCGGGACGTCGCCGAGGCGGGCGGTGAGCCGTTGGATGCCCGGCGGGACATGCGTGCCGATCGTCCCGTCCCGCGGGGGCAGCAGTCCGGCTGCGCGATACAGCTCGTCGCGCTCGGTCCTGGACAGTTGCAGGGCCCGCGCGAGGGCGCCGACCACCTGCGCGGAGGGGTTGCGCGCGCGACCCTGCTCCAAGCGCAAGACGTAGTCGACCGAGAGTCCGGCCAGCTGCGCGAGCTCCTCACGGCGCAATCCCGGAGCACGACGGCCGCCGGTCACCGGGAACCCGGCGTCGGCGGGCGCGAGACGATCCCGCCAGGCGTGCAGGAGCGCGCCGAAATCGGAGCGAGCGGAAGCCATGCGCTCATTCTCGCCGCCGCGCGCCGCATCAGCCTGGGTACTGTCAGTCCTGGTGACGGGCGCGGCACTGGCTGCCGAGGGCCGCGGCGGCGACCATCGAGGCGACCGACGGGCTGTCATCCAGTGAAGGAGCCGCTATGCCCTCGACCATCGTGATGACCGGGGCGAGTCGCGGGATCGGCCGCGTCGCCGTGGAGCGCATCGTGCATGCGGCGCCGCAGGCGCATCTCGTCGTCGCCGCTCGCGGGTCCACCGGTGCGCGACTCGCGGCCGAACTCGGCGCGGGCGGACACCGGGTCTCGCATGTCCCGGTGGACCTCGATTCGCTGGACAGCGTGCGATCGGCCGCGGACGAGATCCGCAGCAGGCTCGACCTGGGCGAGCTGCCGCCGCTGCACGGTTTCGTGGGCAATGCGGGAATCCAGTACACGAACGCGCTCACCGAAGGGCCGGACGGATTCGAGTCCACCTTCACCGTCAATGTGCTCGCCAACCACCTGTTCATCCGCCTGCTCGAGGATCGCTTCCGCACTCCGTCGCGCATCGTGATCACCGTGAGCGACACTCACTTCGGCGACTTCCGGCACAACTTGGGCATGGTGCCAGGCCCGGTCTGGCGGTCCGCGGACGTCCTCGCCCGCCCCGGCGCGTTCTCCGAGCCGGGCACCACCGCCGCCGGGCGCACCGCGTACTCGACGAGCAAACTCGCCGCCATCCACCTCCTGCACGAGTACGCCCGCCGCCTGCCGGACGGCATCTATGCCATCGGCTTCAACCCGGGCTTCGTCCCCGGCACCGACCTCGCTCGCAACGCGGGTCGGGTCTCCCGGTTCGCGATGCGCCGTGTTCTGCCGGTATTGACCCGCACGCCGTTCGCGACCAGCCGCGCTGCCGCCGGGCGCCATCTCGCGGACGTCGTCCTCGGCGCCACCGCCGCGCCGACCGGCGCCTACGTCGACCGCGACCGGGTCGCCCGCTCGTCGGAGGAGTCGTACGATCCGCCGCGCGAAGCCGAGCTCTGGGACGCTGTCGAGCGGCTCATCGCGCCTTACGCGGCCTGAGCCGGCGCAACTGTCCCTCCTGAGCGGCAGGACCGGCCGGATGATCGGAGAGAACTCGACGCAGGTCTTCGGAGCCGGGTAGGTCGAACCGCTCCGGATCACCGAGCGTCTCTCCGCGAGTCACCTCACAGGTAGGGGAAGCAATCGATATCGCGGTGCGTCAGGCAGGGTTGCTCGACGGGCCGCAGCCAGCGGGCGGGGACTCGCAGCGGTTCGACCTCGGGCAGGCGCACGGGCCGATCCTCGCCGTCGAACAAGGTCCCGCGCACCCGGAACACACCCATCGGCAGTCCGAGCGCGTCGGCTTGCTCGCTGGTCAGGACCACCGCGATGCGGGAGTTCGCGGTGATCCGCAGCCCTTCGACGGTGGTCGGCTCGCTGGTGTGGTCGATGTCGGTGACGGTGAGCCGGAACCGGCCGCCGCGCAGCCACGACCACGCCCACGTGAGCGAACCCGGCTGGTCGCAGTCGGGGTAGCGACTGCGTGGCAAGCGCTGCGGGACCAACACCATATAGGTGCACCCGACCTCGATATCGCGGGTCCGCATACCTTTCAGGGTGGCCGCAGCACCGGCTCATCGCAAGGAAACCAGCAAATCAGCGCTACACCGGGGCGGACCCGAAGGCGTAGGCGCAACCGGCCGCCGAAACCGCGCCGGAGTCGAGTATGAAAGCCGCCGCGCGGGGTAGGCGACAGGTGTGCGACTGGGTGTGCTGGACATCGGTTCGAATTCCGCGCAGTTTCTGGTGGTCGACGCCTCTCGCGGGGCGCCTCCGTTGCCACTGCGCGCGTTGAAGGAGCCGGTGCTGCTCGGCGAAGACATCGACGCGGCCGGGGTGATCACCGCGGAAGGGGCGCAGCGGGTCGCCGACGCCGTCGAGCGGGTGCTGTCCGAGGCCACGCGCTACGACGTCGACAGCTTCTACGCGTTCGTCACCGCGGCGATCCGCGACGCGCCGAACCAGCAGGCGGTGCTGGACAAGATCGAGGCCGCCAGCGGCATCCGGCCCCAGTTCCTCAGCGGCGTGCAGGAGGCGCGACTGACGTATCTGGCCGTTCGCCACTGGTTCGGCTGGTGTGCTGGCACGCTGCTCATGCTCGACATCGGCGGCGGCTCCATGGAGATCGCACTCGGCCGCGACGCCGAGCCGAGCCTGTCGCTGTCGCTGCCGCTCGGCGCGGGCAGGCTCACACGGGCGTTCTTCGCCCAGGACCCACCGCGCCGGTCGGAGCTCGAGCTGATGCGCAGGCACATCCGCGACTGCCTCGGACAGGTGCGCGACCGCTTGCTGTGGGAAGGCACCCCACGACACGTGATCGGCAGCTCGAAGACGTTCAAACAGCTCGCTCGCCTCTCGGGAGCCGCACCGCAACGCCACGGACCCTTCGTCGCGCGCACCTTGCGGCGGGGCCAAGTGCATGGCAGCGTCCGCAAACTGGCCGCCATGCCTGCCGAGAAGCGGGCGGCCCTGCGCGGGGTCTCACCGGCACGCGCGAGTCAGATCCTGGCCGGAGCGATGGTGGCGGACGCGACCATGGCGGCACTGGACATCGACTGCCTGGAAGTGAGTCCGTGGGCCTTGCGAGAAGGGGTCGTCCTGGAACACATCTCCACGCGCGTCGACAGCGACCGGACGCTGCCGTTGCACGCGCTCGAGCTGCCGCGGCACGGCCCGGAGTCCCCGGTCAGCGTGCTCCCGCGACGGGTGTGATCAGGGGGATCAGCGGTTGCCGAACACTTTGCCGCCGAATCGTCCGAATGCCGCATTCACCAGTGGCGAGCGGGTGACCGTCACTTTGAGGCGGTTCAGAATGGGGGCGATGGGGCGGGGGTCGACGTCGCGAAGCGCCTCGGTGAGCAGGCGGACGGGTTCGGCGCAGGAGTCGTAGCGGTCACCCGGGGCTTTCGCGAGTGCCCGGTGCAGGATCGCGTCGACCTCGGGCGGGATCCAGCGGTGCTGTGCGGAGAGCGCCGGGGGAGGCTCGCGCAGCTGCGCTTCGGCGGTGGCCATGAGGTTCACGCGAGAGAACGGCGTGTGGCCGGTGAGCAGCTCGACGGCGGAACAGGCCAACGCGTACTGGTCGGTGGCCGGCGACACCGTCTCCGCCCGCAGCAGTTCCGGCGCGGCATACGGCACCGATACGACGACGAACCCGTTGGTGGCCAAAGGCGGTTCCGGCCGATCCAGCCACCGCGCCGAATCGAAATCCGAGATCTTCACCGTCGACTCGTCCGTCCCGACCAGCACGTTCGCCGGTTTCACGTCGAGATGGACCACTCCGTTGGCGTGCGCGAAATCCAGTCCCGCGGCGACGTGCGTCAGTACGTGGAGCACCCGCCGCAGGTCCGGGTACCGATGCGGTGAACGCACCAATGTCGAACCCGTCGCGCCCGCCACGTACTCGTGTGCCGACCACAGCCTGCCGTCGGTTTCCCCGTGCGTGTACATCCGCACGATGTCGGGGTGTCGCAACGCCGACAAGATGTCGAACTCGTGCACGAATCGGGCGCGCGCCTCGGGTGACCGACTGTCCTCGGGCCCCAAGATCTTCAAGGACACCGGGCGTGACCACTCCGGATCCTCGGCCAGGTACACGTGGCTGCTGCCACCGTGTCCCAGCGGGGCCCGCACGACGAAGCCCGCGAACTGGTCACCTGGTTCTAGCAGCACCGCCTCACCATAGTGCGACAACCCCAGCCGCACGCCGGTGTTTGCCTTCGGTGTGCCCAACGGCACTGCGCCCGCGCGGTAAGCGCGATGATGCCCGCCGACGCGCGGCCTGCGGGACGCGAGACTGCTCCCGTCGGCCCGAAGGTCGTGGCACGACACATCAGGCCGACGGGCAGCACGGCGGTGGGTCAGACGAGGGTGATCTTGAGGGTGTAACCGGCCGCCGAGCCGTCGGCGGAGGTGACGAGGATCTGGTAGTCGTTGCCGTCGGCGACGAGATCGGCGTGCGGTGCCTCGTTGGCGACCTGCGGCCCGATCAGCGGGGCCACCGAGACGCGGGCATTGCCCGCGACGTCGAAGCTCAGGCGCTGCCCCGGCGCGGTGGCGATGGAGTAGCTGTCGGCCTTGCCCTGCCCGACGTTGCCGCTGATCTCGGCGCTGTTCTGGCCGGGAGCGATCTGCAGGCGTTGCACGACGCCGGGAACCGAAGGAATACCGGGCGCGGCCTGGGCGGTCGCTGCCCCTCCGGCCGCGGTGAAGCTGACGACGGCGAGCACCGCGGGCACGGTACCCACCAACGAACGAATCAGTCGAGAAGCGGTCATGGGCACCATCTTCCCTCAGCGCGTGTGCGAGATCTCATGCGGCTGCGGTAATCCGATGGCTCCCCGCCTGGGGATCGCGCGTGATCACCGCACAGACGAAGGCGCCCCAGTGACCGATGGAAACACCGGCAATGAACGGGAGATGTCGGTGCCTCATGCCACACTGGCGGTGTAGTCACCTGGCCAGAGGAGAACGAATTGGCCGACATTGATGACCGCCCCGTGGTGCGACTGGTCGCGCATTGCCGTCGCTGTCACGGTTGGCTGCTGTCGCCACAATCGGTCGCACAAGGAATCGGCCCGACCTGTGCGATCCGTGAACGCGCGGAGCTGCGCGCCCAATCTACCCGAGAGCTCACTCTTTTCGATGTCGCGGCGTAGCCGGGGTTCGGTGCGTTGTCCGGCCGACCCGGAGATGCTGACCGGGCCGTCCCGCATCGAGTCCATAGCCGAGCTGTGGCATGGGGAGCGAGACGGCCCGGCGGGCCGATGCGTTCAGGTCGTCGCGATCAGAATCTGTTCCGATTCGGCCGGTCGCAGCCCGTCGGTCCGGTCGGCGAAGTAGCGGCCGGTCAGCTCCGCGGCGGAGACGTGCCGGGTTGCGGCGAATCCCGCGTCTTCGGCCAGCCGCACCATTTCCTCGGGACGGAAGAAACTGATGAACGGCGTGCCGGATCGGCGGGCGCCCTCCTCGGCGAATCCGCGCATGACCTGTTCATCGGCGTCGACGAGTTCGAGCGGCAGCAGGAAGGTCGTGACCAGAGCGGAGCCCGGCGCGAGCGCCGAAAGTTGCCGCAGAGTAGCGATATTCGCCTCGCGGGTCAGGTACATCGACACACCGGTGGAGGCGACGAGCGCCGGACGGGCGGGGTCGAAACCGGCCTCGAGGAGCCGCTGCCACCACGCGTCCACTTCGAAATCGACCGGAACCAGCCGCAACCACGGCGGGATGTCGAAGCCGAGTTCGCTCAGGCGCTGTCGTTTCCATGCCTGCGGTCCGGGTTGATCGACCTCGAAGACGGTGAACCGTGCGGCCAGCTCCGGTCTGCGCTGGGCGAAAGTGTCCAGTCCCGCGCCGAGTACCACGTACTGATCCACGCCGCGCTCGGCCTGCTCGGCCAGCAGATCCTCTACGAAACGCGCCCGGGACACGATGCCCGCGCGCATCGGCGCGGTGGACCGCGGATCCATGTCCGGGCGGTCCCGCCAGCCGTCCTCGGGCGCGGCCAGGCGTAGGCCGACGCGGTCGTCGAACACGTGCGGTGCCTGGTCGTGCAGCGCGTGCACGGCTCGCCACAGCGCTACTCGGACCGCGGTGCTGTCCGGCGCGATCGTCTCGGGTGTCATCGGCTCACTCCTCTCCCGGGGCCTGCAGGCTCCATACCCGCCCGTCCGGGTCGTGGACGGTCATCTCCCTCGTCCCGTAATGGGTCGGCTCGAAGTCGGTGCGGATCTCGACACCGTCACCCGGTCGTACCTCTGGGCTCGCCACCTTCAGCACCAACCGGGTGCTCGTCTGCTGTGTCGGCGGCACCTCGGCCACGAAGACGTAAGCTCCCTCGCCGTTGCGGAACTGGCCGGAGTTGTGATCGGTCTCGAAGTCGACCGTGAAGCCCAGCCCTTGCAGGAATTTCGCCATCCGGCCCCAGTTGTGGGTCTCCAGGAACACGGCCTCGATGCCATCGGTGGTCATTGTCGATCCTCTCCTTCGTCGTCGAGGTAGGCGCGCAGCGCGGCGGTGACCAGCGCCGACAACGACATCTCCGACTCGATCGCCCGATACTTGACCTGCTTGATCAGCTCGATCGGCAGGTAGACGTTGAACTGCTTCACTTCCTCGGCCACGAGGCAATGCTAGCAAACTAGCATGCTAAGGGACAGGGTTCCAGGATCGACCGTCGATCGGGTCATCGAACCCGAGTTCGAGCACGACGCCGGTCGCTGTGGTTAAGATGAGCGACGCTCATTTTCCGTGGACGGGCGGGAGGAAGTCATGCCGCCGAAGGCTGTCGGTCAACGTCGTCGCCCCGCGCAGGCGCGGGCCAAAGCGACCCGGGAGCACATCCTGGACACGGCGGCGCGGCTGTTCGGCGAGCGCGGTATCGCCAATACCTTCACGAACAAGATCGCGGCGGAAGCGGGCGTGAGCATCGGCACGGTCTACCGGTACTTCGCCGATCGCGGTGTCCTGGTCGAAGAACTGCTCGAGCGGTTGCTCGAAACGGTGGAGCGGCGTTTCACCCAGCGTGTCTTCGACTTGTCGGGAAAAACGATGCATCAGGTCGCCGCGGACATCCTGGGCGTGATCACCGAAGAGCTGGTGGCCAATGCGAAGTTGGTGCGCGCGCTCGTCGCAGGCGTGCAGTTCTACAGCAGTGGCATTCCCGAGTTCGAACCGCGGCTGCGCCTGCTGGTGAAAGTGATGCTGATCCAAGTGCTCGGTCCGGGCGACGATCACGAGTACGACGTGATGACCTTCGTCGTGATCAATACCGGTTTCGCGGCTGTTTTGCGCGCGTCCGCCCTGGAGGTCGACGACCCCGCGCGCGCGGAGGCGATCGACATGACAGCGCGGATGATCGGCGCCTGGGCCGAAGCCGAGGCGGCGGCGCGCGCCGCCGTTTGAGCAGCTGTGGCGCTCTGCGCAAAAAAGTGAGCACCTGACCATGTATGTGGTGCGCATGAGCTTCCAAAATCGGGCTTTCCTTCATGATCTTTGCTGGTCAGAGCTTATTTTTCCGTTACTTCCCCAGTCGCCGGAAGCGGAGTAGCAGCTGAGTCGGCCTGCGGTTTACCGTTTTTCCACGGACCGAACGGCAGATAGTGCCGCGGACACCGCGAGGTAGTCACGGTCGCCGATCGAGCGCGAACCCGACGCTCCCTCGGTTCCACGGCGACAAGGAGGTCACCAGTGACGATCGAGAGCATCGCCCACGTCGAATCGAACAACGCGCGGCGCGTCACGCCGCATACACCGAAAACCCATCGGGCCGCCGCGAAGGTCGTCGCGCACCTCATCGATTCCGCCGCGTTGCCCGGGGGCACGGCCGAGGCGGAAGCCGCTGCCGTGGTTCGGATGTGCTTGGAGTGGGCCGTCCAGCGATTGAACGGGCAGGAATCGACCGGACGAACCGACATTCTGCAGACAGCGGCGGCGGGATGGGCCAGGAAGGGGATCCCGATCGACGGCATCCTCCATGCGATCCACGCCGGGTTCAAATTCGGATTGGGCATGCTGTTCGCCGACGAAGACGGCCGCGCCGACCTCATCGCGGGCGCCGCCGTCACGCTCGAGCTCTTGAACCTGATCACCGCGACGGTCAGTAAAGCGTATGTGCGAGAGTGCAAAGCCGTGGCGGCCGAGGACCACGCCGCGACGCACACCTTGACTTCGGCGCTGCTCGGCGGGCACGCGTCCTCGATGATGGCTCGCGAATGCGGAATACCGGTCGCCGACGAGTATTTCGTGCTCGCGGTCGCGGTGCCCGCGCATCCCGACGAAAGCCTGCCCCAGCTCGACAGCCGAGTCGTCGCCCGGCGTAAGCTGCGCCGCCTGCAGTCCGGCCTCGCCGACCTGTTCGACGGCCGGGCGCTGTCGCTGCTGTCGGTCGACGGAGGAACGATCCTCATTCCCACCACCCAGCTCAACGCCCTCGATCTCGACAGCGTGGTCGACAAGCTGTCCGCGGCGGCGCGCGTGCCGGTCACCGCCACCGTCGTGACCGCGGGTCCCCGGCAGGTCTCCGTCGCCGCTGCCCAAGCCCATGAGTTGCTCGACACCGTAGAGCAACTCGGACGCGAACCCGGGTTGTACAGATTCACCGAACTGGCGCTGCAATATCAGCTCACCCGGCCCGGCATCGGCCGCGATGTGCTCGGCACCCGGGTCGCGCCGCTGATGGAACATCCGGACCTGTTGGAGACGCTGCGGATCCACATCGACAACGACCTCAACCGCCAGCGCACAGCGCGGCAACTCCATGTGCATCCGAACACCGTCGATTACCGGCTGCGCCGAATCGCGCAGCTCACCGGACTCGATCCCGCCGACGCCAGGGGACTGTGGTACCTGCGTTCAGCGCTGATCGTCTGGACCGACGACGGCACCCGGCGGCTCCCCGCCGATGCCAGGCGAATGGCCGACTCGCGGTAGTCCGCAGGCCGCCTCGCCCCCTCGACAATCCGCGATGGAGGTGCGAAGAATATCCGGACGCGCGACGCACGCGCGGATGCTCATGGAGGTGCGTGCCGTGGCCGATCGAGTGCCCGGAGGACGTCTGGTCAGGAGCGGTCGGTTGGGCAGACTGGCCGCAGGCCAAGCCGTGCGTGGGGTCGGAGCCCGGTTGTCGATGATCGGCCGGACCGAAGAGGCCCGGCGCGTACTCGCCGAACGTTCCACACTCGCGACCGCGCAGCAGGTTGTCACGGTGCTCGGCAGCATGAAAGGCGCGGCGATGAAGCTGGGCCAGATGCTGTCGGTCCTCGATGTCGACCTCGTTCCGGAATCGCATCGCGAGCTCTTTCGGACCAAGCTGGCCGAACTCCGCGATCAGGCGCCGGCCGTGCCGTTCGCGGAGATGCTGAAAGTCATCGAGGACGATCTCGGGCCGCCCGCGCGCGTATTCGCCGACTTCGACGAGACACCGATCGCCGCGGCATCGATCGGCCAGGTCTATCGGGCACGACTGCACGACGGGCGCACCGTCGCGGTCAAGGTGCAATATCCCGGCGTCGATCGAGCCGTCCACGCGGACATGCGCAATCTCGAGATGCTCAGCAAGCTGTGGAAGTCCATGTTGCCCAGCGCCGCCGACAATGCCGTGCTGGACGAGATCTCGCGCAATATCGGTAACGAACTCGACTATCCGCGGGAAGCCAGGACCCAGCATCGGGTCGCGATGCGTTATCGGGGGCATCCTTTCATCACGGTGCCCGACAGTATCGAAGAGTACTGCGCGCGCAGAGTTCTCGTAACCGAGTTCGTCGAAGGCGGCACTTTTCAGCAGATCCGGACGCTGCCCGACACCGAGCGTGACCGGCTCGGTGAGTTGATCTACCGCTTCTATATCAGTTCGCTGTTCTGCGACAACGAATTCTGCGGTGATCCGCATCCGGGAAATATCCTATTGGCGGCCGACGGCAGGCTCGCGTTCGTCGATTTCGGACTCTACGACCGGATGGACCCCCTGCATGTCGACTTCGAACGCGCATGTCTGCGTGCGGCCGGGGAGCACCGCGCCCGAGACCTCTACGAGGCCTGGGTCGGGCGCGGCATCATCGACCCGGATGTGGGGGTCACTGCGGAGGAATGCTTGGAATACGTATGGGCCGCGACGGGATGGCATTTGCTCGACGAGCGAATAACGATCACCCCCGAGGTCGCGACCGGTGCGGTGATTCTGGCTGTCGACCCTCGTGCCGCCCAGTTCAAAGGCATGCGGCAGCAGTTGCTTCCGCCCGAGCATGTGTTCTCGCGACGCGCGGATCTGTTCACCTTCGCCGTGCTCGGTCAGTTGCGGGCCACCAACAATTGGCATCGGCTCGCGCGTGAGTGGCTCTATCACGAGGACCCCGTCACCGAGATCGGGCAGGCCATCGCGAAATGGCGGTCCGGCTTGTGACGCCGTTCGGGTTTCCGGACCCCGCAATCCATTGATGCGCTGAATCCGGTGACCGACTCCGACGCCTTGCGTTTCGGATTTCGGTCCGGAAATGGGACTGCGTGACCGCGGTATCTCGTCGGCGGCCCATGCCATGTGGTCGATCTCGGTTTCTCTCGTTCTGTGGCCGCTCATATAGGTAGCCGCAACTTCGCAGTGAGCCGCCCAGAATCCGTTGCTGACCAGCATCTTTCGCCGAATTCCGTCCTATCGTTGCTGCCGTTCGACATTGCGAGGCGCGCCTGCCGGCAAGGACAACCATGCCGAAATACGGAAAGGCATTCGATGAGATCAAGCGTCAGTCGGCGAATATTGCGCACCGCCGTATTCACCGTAACCGCGACCATGACGATGGGGTTGAGCGTGCTGACCGTGCACGCGGCCCCGGAGACGGGTCCGACGGAGCAGCAGTTGGCCGATTACATCGCGGCGGGCCGTAAGGCAGCGCCGGTTGCGGATTCGGGGAGCGCGGGGTCGGGGTCGGCGTGTACGTCGGGGAGTGGTGCGGGTTCCGGGAATGGATCCGGTGACTGCTACGGGGGTTCGGGCAGTAGTTCCGGGTCGTCGGGTGGCTATGCCAGTGACACCGTGGGATTCGGTCCGCCGATGACGTCGTGGTTGGCGGCGTTCGGGTACGGATTGACTCATCCGGATGTCGCGCCGCCGGGAGCGAACGACTGGAACTGCAAGCCGACGGCGGAGCATCCGCGTCCGGTGGTGTTGGTGCACGGGACGTGGATGAACGCCTACAACGGATTCGCGTTCATGGGGCAGCCGATCAAGGATGCGGGGTTCTGCACGTTCACGTTCAACTATGGACGGTCGAATCTGTTGGAGGGCGGCGGTCTGGGGTCGGTGTTGCCGGGGGTGATGGGCACCGGTTACATCCAGGATTCGGCCAAGCAGTTGGCGGTCTTCGTGGATCGCGTGCTGGCGGCGACGGGGGCCTCGGAGGTGGATCTCGTGGCACATTCCCAGGGTGGGTCGATGTCGAACTGGTATACGAAGTTCGAAGGCGGCGCGGCGAAGGTGAAGAACTTGGTCACTTTCGGTGCGACGCATCACGGGACGAGTCTCGACGGGATCGGCGCGCTGGGGCGGGCGATCAACAACTTCGGAATCGACGTGCTGGGTTTCATCGAGATTTTCGTGGGGCATGCGGGAATTCAGCAGACGATCGGTTCCGACTTCGTCAACAAGCTGAACGAGCACGGTGACACGATCGCGGGGGTGGACTACACCGTGGTCGGTACCCGGTATGACGAGATCACCAATCCGTATGACCTGACGTTCCTGAAGGCGGCGCCGGGGGTGTCGGTGCAGAACATCACGTTGCAGGACGGGTGTGAGCAGGATGTGTCGGATCATCTGACGATGATGTATTCGCCGCGAGCGTTGTCGATCGCGTTGCGGGCATTGGACCCGGTGGGTCATCCGAATCTGGAGTGCACGTTCAACCCGTGGCTGCTGGGCGGGGGAGGCTCGCTGTAATCACCGAATTCTCGAGCGTGCGCCGTAGGCGGCGGTTCTAGTGGACTCCGACGCCGCGTTCCGGCGCACATTCGCCGCGAAGTCTCGGTCATCGACGCGTTGCCCCGATCGATGATCCACACCGCGGCGAAGTGCCCATCGAGCGACCTGGATCCTCGCTCGATGGGCACACCCATGCGGTCAGTGAGCATGTCCGGCGAGCACCGGCCGACCGACCGGCTCAGACCGCCGCCTCCCAGGCGAACCCGTCCGGGTCCACGAAAGGGCCGATATTGCCGCGGATGGCGATCCGGTGCGACCCGGTGCCTTCCGGTGCGATGCCGGCGTCCTTGGCAGCGGCACGGCGCCCGTAGAGCGCCAGTTTGACCGACGCGGCCGGGGTGGCGAACTCCACGTACTTGCTGCCGAAGCTCTTCGCCACAGCCAGGCCGTGGTCGATGTAGAACTGCTTGGTCGCCTTGACGTCGTCGACCCCGAGGAGCACGACGAAATCATCGACTTCCCGGGTGGCGGGGCCGGTGTCCTTCTTCGATGACGTCGCCACCTTCCAGAGCGCGCCGTCCGGCGCCTGGACGACACCGCCGTAGCCCCAGAAGCTCTTCTTGACGGGCTTGAGCGTCGTCGCACCTGCGTCGACAGCGGTACCGACGAGGCTGTCGACGGTGCTCGGCTGAGACACCACCAGCGACAGCACATAGCCGCGGAAACCGCTGGTCGGAGCGTCGGAGGCGCGGAAGCGCAACTTGCCGCCGAGTCCGAACGCGGCGGCGTAGAAAGCCTCGGCAGCGCCCGGATCGGGCACCTCGAGCACGACGGAATCGATTGCGGCCTGATCAGTGGTGAGGTTCATGGCACCAACGCTAGGCGGCGCGCGGCGAGCGACGCTTCTCGATTCCTGACCGGTCGGTTCCGGCGGCCCGAGATCCCGCCCGAAACCGTCCGGCGGATGAGCCACAGCTACCTGGCGGCCGCGGTGATCAGCCGCTGAATCCCTCGTCGGACCCGAGGCGGCCGTCGGGGCGCAAGGCGCGCCTGGTCGCCAGCTGCGGCGGGGCGCAGGGATCGGCTTGCTCACGTACGCCATGGGTGTTTACTGAAGGAGCGGTTCGGTTCGCCCACCCTTCGATGGCGGTTCGAGGTGCGTATGCCGGTATGGCGGATTCGCGAGTTTCGTGACGCTGATCTGGATCAGGCGATCCAGATCTGGGAGCAGAGCCGTATGGACACCGCGGGGGAGCCGGTGTTCGCGTTGGCGGAGGTGCTTGCGTCCGCGCGGGCGGGACAGCCGGCGGTGGTAGCCGAGGTCGGCGAAGAGATGGTGGGTATGGCCGTCGCGCAGGTCCAAGGTGAGCGGGCGTGGGTGTTGCTGGTGGCGCTCGGTGCGCAGTGGCGGCGGCGCGGTATCGGCAGTGCGTTGCTGACCGAACTGGAGAGGCGGCTCCGGGCGGATGGGGTGCGGCGGATCTGCACGCTCGTTCCCGAGGGCGCCACCGGGTCGGTCGCGTTCGAGAATTCCGGCTATCTGCGCAGGACGGGTTTGGTCTTCTACGAGCTGGTCGAACCGTTGGCGCCCGCGCAGTCCAGTCTGCTGAGCGAGCTGGGCGGTCGGCTGTTGCCACCGGGGTTGTGGGAGTCGATGGCGGGCATGGACCGAGAGAAAGAGGTCATCGAGCGGCGGATCGTGTTGCCGTTGGCGCGCCCGGATGTCGCGGAACGTTATCGGGTCAGGCCACCCAAGAGCGTGATCTTGTTCGGACCGCCGGGTACCGGGAAGACCAGTTTCGCGAAAGCGGTCGCTTCACGGCTGGGTTGGCCGTTCGTGGAGTTGTTCCCGTCTCGGCTGGCCGCGACGGCCAGCGGTGGTCTCGCGGCCTCGCTGCGTGAGGTGTTCGCGGATTTGAGCGACCTCGATGAACTGCTGTTGTTCATCGATGAGGTCGAGGAGATCGCCGGGGCGCGCGAGGGGACGGCGACCAGCCCGGCGCACGGGGTGACGAACGAGTTGCTGAAGCTGATCCCGGTTTTCCGGGAGGACTACAGCCGGTTGCTGATCTGCGCGACCAACTCGGTCCGGTCTCTGGATTCGGCATTCCTGCGGCCGGGCCGCTTCGACTACGTGATACCGGTCGGCCCGCCCGACGAGCCTGCCCGCAAGGCGATCTGGCGGCGCTACCTGGGTCCGGCAGCCGAGACCATCGATCTCGCACGCCTGGTCCGCGCGACAGTCCACTTCACTCCCGCGGACATCGAGTTCGCCGCGCGTGCCGGTGCGCAGTCGGCGTTCGAACGCGCGGTCCGCGAGGAAACGAGCGAACCCGCCGACCTCGAGGACTATCTGGCCGCCGTCGCCAACACTCGCCTGACGCTGACACCGGAAATCCTGACAGCGTTCGAGCAGGACCAGGCCAACTACACCCGACTATGAGATTCGGCCACATTTTAGGCGTGCTTACGGAGATTCAGGACTCGATACCGACGAGTGGGCCGCAGCCTGTGGTGGACGCCTTCGCCGATCACCTCTCCGAGGCCTGCCGAAGGGAGTGCGACTCCATCAACAGTTCATAAGATCTGCGGCGGTCGCTCGGGTCGTACAGGTCGGTCTTGATCAACAACTCGTCGGCACCGGTGGCATCGACCAGCGCTTGCAACTGCGGTAGCACCGTGGCGGCGCACCCGACGAACACGCCGGTCAGCTTGTCATCGGTGTTCCGAATATTCATATACCCGTGTGCTTCAGCGGTTTGCGGGCTGGGCAGTTGTATCGGTCGGCCCTGCCGTCGCCGGGCGACCTTCATTCTCAGCGATCCGGCCAGCCATTGGGCTTGCTCGTCGCTGTCGGCGACGACAACCGCCACACTGATGACGATGCGCGGAGCGGGGCACAGCGATGACGGCTGGAACGTTTGCACGTAGCTTCGGACCGCATCAATCGTGTTCGAGGGTTTCAGATGGTGGGCGGCGGCGAACGGGAGCGCGAGGCTCCCAGCGATTCGGGCGGTATGGTCGCCGCTGCCGAGCATCCAGATTTCAGGCCTATTGCCCACGGCAGGCACAGCCGGAACGCGGCCACCGGCTCTATCCACGTCGAACAGCGCGAGCAGTTCTCGAACCTGATCTTCGAACGATTCGGCCGTGCGGTCGTGCTCGCTGCGCACGAGGTCGGTGATCTCGCGAGGTCCGCCGAGGGCTCGTCCGAGTCCGAGATCGATTCGCCCCGGGTGGAAAGCTTCCAAGGTGCCGAACTGTTCGGCGACCACGATCGGAGCGTGATTCGGCAACATCACCCCGCCGGCGCCGACCCGAATCCGCCGCGTCACCGAGGCCACGCGTTCGACAACGACTGCCGGTGCCGCGCAGGCCACACCCGCCATCCCGTGGTGCTCGGGCACCCAGTACCGGTAGTAGCCGAGATCGTCGACGAGCTGTGCCAGCTCAACGCTATTGCGCAGCGCCATCCTCGCGTTCGATCCCTGCGTGACAGGAGCCGTGTCCAGAACCGAGATACGAACCTCACGAGGGTGTTCGACCATTCAGAGCACCTTTCCGCAGCGATATCCCGCGCTTGCTCAGCTCCCGCCGGTCGTTGAGCATCCGTCGTGCTCGATGCCGCGACGGTATCCGCGCTGACGCTGTGGATATCGTTGCACTGCCTCGTACAGTCGCACCGGGCCGCAGCGTCCGCTCCCACGAATGCGGG
Organism: Nocardia sp. NPDC047038; assembly: GCF_040644075.1. NCBI lineage: Bacteria > Bacillati > Actinomycetota > Actinomycetes > Mycobacteriales > Nocardiaceae > Nocardia > Nocardia sp. NPDC047038. The sequence goes on from NZ_JBEYVQ010000012.1 coordinate 148,102, forward strand.
TTCTCGGAGAGGCCAGCGCTCGCGGTAGTTCCTCCCGGTCAGGAACCCCGAACTCGCGTATGGAATCGCGGTCGGGGTTCCGTCGCGGGCTCTCGACAGTTCACCCGATAGGGGCGGCGACGAGTGTGCGGAGGGTCATCGGCTCGGCGAGCACGAGTTCGAGCACCTGCTCCACATGTCGGAAGTGCGGTGTCGTGAAGTGGTCGGCGAGAGACTGAGCGCTGGTCCACTCCTCGACGATCACCATCCGGCCGACGTGGTTCGGGTCGAGGTAGGGCCGGTAGGCCAGGCAGCCTGGCTCCTCCAGCGAAGGCTCGATCATCGCTTCCAGCGCGGTGCGAAGCCGATCCTCCTGTCCGGGCGCGGCCAGGCACTCGGCGATGACGGTGAGCGACATGTGATCTCCTGTGCGGTAGAGGTTCTCACGGCTGAGTGGGACCGGCGCCCGCGCCGGAGGCGGTGATCGCCGCGGCGATCTCGGCCAGGTCCGACGGCGTCAACGCCACCGAGTCCGCGCCGATCCAGCCGTCGACCTGGTCGGACCTGCGCGCACCGACGATGGCTCCGGTGATACCGGGCCAGGCCAGCACCCAGGCGATGGCCACCTCGGCGACGGTCACGCCGTGTCGTGCGGCGATGGGGCGCAGCGCGTCCGCCAACTGGAGGTTGGCGGTCAGGCCGGTGGTGAAGTCGTGGTGGGCGGTCCGCCAGTCCTCTGCGGGCAGACCGGCCACACGCTCGGCGGAAAAGGCCCCGGTCAGCAGGCCGGACTGCAACGGCGAGTAGACGATCACGCCGGTTTCGTGTGCGTGTGCCCAAGCGATCTCGGCGGCGGACGACCGGTTGATCGCCGAGAACGGCGGCTGGATGACGTCGACATGAGCGATCCGCTCGGCGGCCTCGAGCAGGTCGGGCGTGTGGTTGGACAATCCGATCGCCCGAACCTTGCCCTCGGCCTTCAGGTCGGCCATGACCTGCCAGTACTCCTCCAAGGGGGTGGCGTTGGGCGACACCGCCCCGAAGCCGCCGCCGGCGTACTCCAGCGATTCGCCGGTGTCGGGATAGTGCACCTGGTACAGGTCGATGTGGTCGACCCCCAGCCGCCGCAGGGAGTCTTCGACCTCGCGGCGCACGCTCGCGGGTTTCATGATCCGCCGAGGCGCGGCCGATGGGTTCTCCGGGTCCCAGACCAGGCCGACCTTGGTGAAGATGTACGGGCGGTCGGCCTGCGGCAGGCCGGAGATGGCCTTGCCGACCAGTTCCTCCGAATGGCCAAGGCCGTACACGGCGGCGGTATCGATCCAGTTGACCCCCGCGTCGAGCGCGTGGCGGATCGCGGCGACCGATTCGGCGTCGTCCGTGGCGCCCCAGCTGAAGGTCCAGCCCGATCCTGAAACGGCCCACGAACCGAAGCCGAGCCGGGTGATGTCCATGCCGGTGGTGCCGAGGGGGACGGCGGTCAGGGTGGTCATTGCGCAGTGCTCTTTTCTTGTCGGCGTTCGTTTTCGGTGCCTCCAACCTTGGCGGCCGCGTCCCGGGCTACCCAGTGCCAGCTGGAGCCTGGGCACCGCATGACCAGGCTCGCGTCCGGCAGGCGCGGGGATACTGGCCGCATGCCATTGGACAGACGGGCGGAACTAGGCGAATTCCTGCGCTCCCGGCGGGCCCGCTTGCGGCCCGAGGAACTCGGCCTGCCGGACTACGGCGGTCGCCGCCGCGTTCCCGGGCTGCGCCGGGAGGAGCTCGCGCAGCTCGCCGGGGTGAGCGTCGACCACTACGTGCGGCTGGAACAGGGGCGCACCCTGCACTTTTCCGAAGCGGTACTGGATGCGGTCGCCCGGGCGCTGCGCCTGGACGATGTCGAGCGGCAACACCTCTACCGGCTCGCACGACCTTGGTCGGAAGGCGACCGCGCGGATGCGCCGCAGCGGGTCCGGCCGGGGTTGCGGCGGCTGCTGGACTCGGCCGCCGACGTGCCCGCGTATATCGTCGGCCGCAACACCGATGTCCTGGCCTGGAACCGACTCGCCGCCGCGCTGATCACGGACTTCGGCGCACTGCCACCCGCACAGCGGAACCTGGCCCGCCTCGTCTTCCTGGACGAAGGCATGCGCAGCCTCTACGCCGACTGGCCGGAGAAGACCCGCGACGTGGCCGCCTACCTCCGACTCGACGCCGGGCGGCACCCGGACGACCCGGAAACGGCGGCGTTGCTCGACGAGCTTGCCGCGAGCAGCGCGGAATTCCGGAAAGCGTGGGCAGAGCACCAGATCAAGGACAAGACCCACGGCCGGTACGTCTACCGACACCCGGTGGTCGGCGAACTGGACCTCGGCTTCGAAACCCTGCGCTTCCCGGACGATCCGGACCAAGCGCTGATCGCGCACACCGTCGAAGACGGGTCGGCCTCGCAAACCGCCTTGCGGTTACTGGCGAGCTGGGCTGAGGAAACGCGGCCGGTGAGTTGAGACCACTCTTGCCATCGCGAGTTCCCCTCGTCGAGCAGCGCGCCACCACCGCCGTCCGGAGTCGATGGCACGCCGGATCTTGCGCACAGTGGGTATCTGTGTGAGCAGGTGTTGCTGATATCGCCACGGCATTTGTGGCCCGTGCCGAGCCGCCATCGCATAGGCGAGTTGCACGGGGCTGCGGTCGAGATACCGGTCAGCGTGTTCGAACCAGATCATGCTGGTGCGGGCGGCCGCCTGGATCGGGCGTAGCGCAGCGCGGCGCTGCGCATCGTAGTTCTCCAGCGCGTCGGTGAGCTCGGCATGCTCGTACAGGTTCTGTGCGAGCACGACGGCGTCGACAATTGCCAACCGGGTGCCGGAACCGATGGTGAAGTGCGTCGTGTGCGCCGCGTCGCCGAGCAGCACCACGTTGTCGTGATACCAGATCTTGTTGGTCACCTCGGGAAAGCGGCTCCACCTCGCCGCTTCGCCTCGTGTGGTGCTGAGCAAGGAGTGATCGTCGAGAGTGCGCGTGAATATGTTCTCCAAAACGCGCAAGTTCTCCAGATTGTCCTGGGAATCGAATCCCAGTCCACGCCAAGTCTGCGGTTGGCACTCGACGATGCAGGTGCTGATTTTCCCGGCAATCGACGGGTAGGCATGGAACCAGATCCATCCGGCGGAGGTGTGTTCGAAGGCGAAGGTGAATCGGGTGAAGACCTTGTCCGTGCCGAGCCAGACATATCGATTCTCGCCGAGTGTGACGGACGTGCCGAAACGATCGTCAACCAGCCGCCGTACCCGGCTGTTCGCGCCGTCGGAGGCGACGATGAGATCGGTGTCGCCGAAGCCGGACAGATCGTGCACCTCTCGCCCATGCTGGACATCGACGCCCAGGTCGCTCGCCCGCCGGGAAAGTACGTCGAGCAATGCCGCGCGCCCCATGCTGAACCCGTAGCCCCCGAAATATGCGGGCGGGTCGTCACGTACATGGATTTCCTGTTCACGCCATAGGGCCGACCCGGCCCGCACCGCCTGGGCGCTGTCGGGGTCATTCCGATACAGAATGTCGAGCAGGTCGTCCCAGTACACGACGCCCCAGCCATAGGTGGACCCAGCGGGATCGCGGTCGATCACCGTGATGTCATGAGCCGGGTCGCGCCGCTTCATCGAAATCGCGAAGTACAGTCCGGCCGGCCCGCCACCGACGCACACGATCTTCATCTCGTCACCAGCTCCAGCCCGGTCGGTCGAACTCGGCTTCAGATGAGCCCTGCTCGATGCGACCGAGCCCGGCACGCTGTACGTGTCCGGGCTCGGTCACCGGCGCTAGAAGCTGCCCCAGCCACCCCAGCCGGGGTTCCACCACCCCCAGCCACCGTTACCCCAGCCACCGCCCCAACCCCAACCCCAACCGCCGCGGCCCCAGCCGCCGCCGCCCCACCCCCAGCCGCCGCGGCCCCAGCCGCCGCCGCCCCAACCCCAGCCGCCGCCGTGACCCCAACCAGGGCTGTCGACGAGCTGGGTCGCAGACGTGGGCGTCGTTGCGCGGGCGGTAGGCGCTTGCGCCGCGGCTGCGACGACCGGAACTGCGGCAACTGCGGCTATACCGGCGGCGGCCGCTAACCGGGCGAACTTTGTATGTGAATTCTTTCTGTCGAACATGATGAGGCTCCAGGGACAGTCCCGACCTGCTCGAATTCTACGCGGTTTTGCAGAATTGTAGAAAGTTGAAGCATTAACCCATCTATAATCCCCGCCGTCTTCCCTATCGGGCGCAGCAGCAGTCGCAGGGACTTGCGGCGAATGGGGGCATCGGCGGGAGCCGCGCATCGTCCGATCCCTCGGCTTCATCCGGCCGGTCTCCGCGTCGACCGATCATGTCGACGCCACCGTCGAGCCTGCCTCTTGACCGGAACGTAACCCGGCAGTGTCCACCCTCCTCATGGCGTTGCCCTATCTCGATCTGGGCGCGCCACCAGATGAGTGCCATGGCGGTGCCGATCCAGGGCGGTGAGGTGAGCTGGTCGAGAACACAACCGCCGTCGCCGACAGCGCGGATTCCGCAGACGACGTCATCGCCGACGGGACGGACCACGCGGTTCGTGACCTGCGGTCCGTAACCGAGTTCCCGCAACGGGGCCTTCGGTGGGATGACCGGCGCGATCACCGCAAATCGCCCCTGTCAGCAAACTTTTCGCAGGGGGTGGGTGTGTCGAGACCTGGCAGATGTGCCAGTAATCAGTCCAGGTCAGAGCTTGTTTTCACTGGTGGCCTCCGCGTGTGCGGGCGTACTCCGACACGCGGCTCGGGAAGGTGTCACGACTGACGGGAATCTGTGCGCGAGAGGGGACTTGAACACGAAGACGGGCCACCAGTGACGGGGATCCGTGCGGAAGACACCTCTAAACTAGATCGCTGATCGGTAACAGTCAACTGTGCCATCCCGCTTCAGTGTGAAATTGGCGTGAATGACACAAGTTTCGGAACTGGAGCGGATTAGCTATCCGCCTGCTGTTCTCATTCGCTTGCTGTCCTCAGACCTGTGGTCCCTGGGGGCGATTCACACCCGGCTGCGGTTTCCGCGACGAACCTGACCGGCAACGACGCTGCCGCAGGGAACGGCGTCGAGTTTCTCGAGGAGGGTGGTGGCGATATGTTCGGCGGCCCCTCTACCGGACAGCCCAGCTACCGGACGATCTCACCGGCCTCGGCGTGTTTTGTGTGCTGCAGCGCACTTCGAGGATTTCGTCGCACTCCTGGCCGAACTCGTCCTGGACCGGGCGCGCGGGATCGACGACCGGTCCGCCGCATTGTGCGCGGCCCGCGGGCACGGGTTCGGTCGTGGGCAATGTCACCGAGGCGCTGGACCAGGTCTTCGGTTCCGTGGCCGGGGCCGTCCTGCTCCTGATCACCTTTCGTGACGAGTTGCGCGCCCGCCTCCGTGCGCGGTCGGGGCAACATGAGTGGTCGTGCGAACTCGGTCAGAATATGCCTCTGAATGGCAGGTCGGTCAGTGTGTCGTCGGGTGTGGCGAGTGGGTGGGGTTCGCCAGTGAGTTCGGCGACGGCGGTGGCGATTTCGGTGATGGTTGCTTGGACGTAGGTGAGGGTGGCGCCGTCTTGTCCGGTGGGTTCGGCGTGGGCGGCGAATGCACGGGCGATGGCGTATCCGTAGTGGCGTTCGATCCAGGTGAGGGTGGTGTGGCGTAGCCAGTGGGTGGTGATCTGGTGGGTGGTGATCCACGGCAGGTGGCGGCCGAGGCGTTCCCAGAGGTGGTCGTAGCGGCGGCGGGTGATGGGGCGCCCATATCGGTATCGCAGAAGTTGCTGGCTGGGGTCGTCTCCACGACTTCCGTGGTGGAGCAGGCGAGTGGTGAGGGTGGGGGATATCGGTTGCCAGTGGATGGTGCCGCCTTTTCCGAACAGTCGTATCTGGGAGTGGTCGGGGTCGATGTCTTCTGGTCGTAGGCGCAGGGCGCTGCCGGTGCGGCAGGCTGTCTCGAGGTGCAGGCGTAGTAGGAGGGTGTCGAGGTCGGGGTCGTCGCCGGTGGTGGCGGCGACGTGGTTGATCTGGGTGAGCTGGCGGGCGGACAGCGCGCGGCGGGAGCTGCGCTGGCGGCGTGGTTTGTCCAGTGCCGCAGCGGGGTTTCGGGAGGCGGGTATGTATTGGCTGGCGACGGCGTGGCGGTAGAGGCGCCGGATCGCGCCGACCATGTGTTCGGCGGCGCTGCGGCCTTCCCGGCTGTTGCGGCGCACGATCGCGTGGCGTCGTGTGTGCTCGACGAGTTGCTGGAGTTCCAGGCCGGTGGGGTCGGCGATGCTGCGGTCGGGCCAGCGGCTGCTGAGTTTTTGCCAGTAGGGCAGGTAGGTTCGTCGGGCGCCGGCCGGAGCGGCGTCGACTACTTGGGGAACGTACTCACCGAAGGTCGGGATGGTCACGTGGGTAGGCGCGGTCAGCAGATCCTCGGGGCGAACATCCAGGCGCTGCAACAGCAGACGCGCGGCCTCGAGGTCGGCGCTGTTCATGCGGCACCGACTATCTCGGCCACCATGGTGGACAGGGCGTCCTGGACGAGTGGTGCCGGAATGATCGCCAGCAGGCCGTCGGCTGGCAAGGCGAGAACCACGACCGGGTCGCCCGGTCGGAGTCCGGTGGCCCGCAACACTTGGGCGGGAAGCCATATCTGGCCGAGTGCCCCGATCTTGAACCGTGAAGTGCCCGCGTAAGTACCGCGGATGGCTATGACGTGCCCATGTACTGAATAGACGATGGGATGTCCGGGCGGCCAGCCCATCGCAGCGAAACTACGCCGAGCCGACAAACGCGCGCGATCGTTGAGGATCGACACAGCGATCATCGAGATCGTTGACTGCTGCCGAAGAGTTGGTGGCGGCCCCACAGGGGAGGGAAGGGGTAGACCCTGCGAGTGTCGTGCTGTAGGCATGGACTTTCTTCCTTTGTCCAGCCTGCTGATCCTCCAATGCCATGGAACCAGATTTTCAGCGATCACGCCATATCTGGTACTGCGGATACGAAATGGACCTCGTGCGCTGACGACGATCGTTGCGCGGCTGGATTCGGAAACACTCACATTGCGTCGCGGAGCGGGTCCGCAAGGTCCACCGACAAGTCCTGTGCCGCGAAAGTGCCGAACGCGCTCGATCCGCCGAACACTCCGTACAAGTAGCTCGCCGGCGCCCGCCTGCGCGCACCGTGGCCGGACCTGGCCGTGGCGCTGCTGACTGCCGAGCTCGCCCGCCCGGTGGCGAACGTTTCTGGGAGTCGTGCGAGCGGGGTCGCAATGGCGTGCTCGTGGACATCGCGGTGCCGGTCGGGGTCGGGGATCAGACGGCCGCGTTCCTCGAGGAACTGGGCTGCTCTCGGGTCCATACGCCTGGTGGGAGTGCGTGCGTTCTGCCGCGGATCGGACCAGCTGCTCTGGGTTGGGCCGCTACGCCCCAGGCTTACGTCGTGTCCTGAATGCTCAATACGGAGCGGTCCTGTCGCAATACCGGTTGATGTAACCGCCCGGATGTCCCGCCCGCCTAGTCAGTCGCCATGTCAGAGCGTTACAGTTGAGTCTGTCGGGCGCGGCACGGGTGTCGGCTATGAGTGTGGGGAGTCGTTGTGGCCGTGAATCTTTCGTGCCCGCCCTGGTGTGAATCGCACCAGGCGTGGGATGTGAATAATCCCAGCGTTGGCATTGTCCATTATGGACCGGAATTGGTGCTCGAAATCGCCGAAGTGGTAGTTATCGGCGTTGTCCGTCGTATATCGATGCGAGTCAGTGCTCGCGATCATGGCGAATCACGCAGGTGTGTGATCGAAATGGTGGATCCGCACGGAGTCGGCTTGGAATTGACCGCCGATGAGGCTCGGCGGGTAGTGCAGATGCTGATCGACGCCGCGGACCTGTGGCTGACTGCCTCCGACGGAGAGTGCCCCCCGTGGTGTCTGGAGCACACCGACCCCGACCCGGACGATCCTGACGATGAGCGCGAGCACCGAGGTCCGTTCCAAGCGATGGTCGTCGCCGGTACATACGAGCCCAGCGTCGCGATCGGGGTGCGAGTGCGCGCATTCGACGAGGAATACGCGCGCCGGGTCTCGCTGGAGATGCTGGTGCAATCGGTCTCTACCGAGCTGTTGGCGGCGGAAGCGTGCAAGATCTCGGCACACCTGCTCCACTGCGTAGATCTGGCCGAGTTGGTGGAAGTCGCATAGGAAGCATGGGCGCTACTCGGCCTCCACGTGGCTGTCCTGGTGCAGGCACCGGACTGCCATGAGCCAGGTCGTCATCCCGTTCTCGTCGACGAGTCGATCATCGGGTCGAAGACGAGATAGAGACGGATGTCGCTTCGCCAGTGTTCTTCGATGTAGCCAGTCGGGCCGTTGGAGTCGACCTGGTTGACGACCCGATAGCGACGCGGGTCGGTTGTGCCCGGCACCCAGCAGGCAGTGTAGGTGGTGTCCTCGACATCTACCTCGACTCCGTTGATGCGGACCATGTCCCCATTCCCTGCCGAGACCATCTCCGTCGAAGGCGATTGTCGATCGACCCCAGTCCGGATTGCGGCTGGTCCTGATCCAGTCCGGCAACGTATCAGGAAAGAGGCGCGGGCCTATGACGGTGAAGTTGATCGTGGCGAAGGACGCGGGGCGTGGAATCGGGCGTGGGGCACGATCCCGTGGAGCCTTCCCGGTGAACACGCGCGTGTCCGCCGTATCACCACTACCAGCGAACCGGGTCGTCGCAAAGCCGTGATCATTGGGTCTCGAACTTTCGCGTGCTTACCACCCTCGCGGCGGGCCGCTGTCCGGCAGAGTCAATGTCGTACTGTCAACGCTCACCGCAGCACTAGGACGACGTCGTCTGACTGCCAGGAATCTCCCGTGGCGTCGGGGGTGGTCGCGTCGATGCCGGAACCGCGCTCACTTGTAGGGCCGCCAAATGGCGTCGAGCTGTCCGGCGCGGAGCGTCCGTAGACGGTGAGCGTGTTCGGTCGCGGTGTCAGGGCGTCGGCTCAGGTCTGGGATCGCTGAGGTCACCAGTAACAACTCGCGAATGCGCCGCAGCACCGGCCACTCCGTCCATGACGTCACGTCGGCTCCATAGGCGGCGGCGAAGTCACTGTAGAACTCGCTGCGGCCGAATCGAATCCCGTCGACTGCGACGACGGCGAGATCCCAGCCGATGGGTCCGATGCCAGCGCTGTCGAGATCCGCGAGGATCGTTGTGTCCGCCGGTGTGCGCAGCAGGTTGCCAGTGTGCGCGTCACCGTGGATCACACCCCTCCGCGGCATCGTCAGGTTGCGGTATTCGCGTTGCACCTGAGTCCATTGTGTTCGCAACCAATCAAGGCTCTCGGCATCTATCATCGGATCGGCTGCATGGACCCGAAGCGATGCGGCGGTGAAGGCGTCCCATGTCGGCAGGCTCGCCGCATCGGCGACCGGGATCGTATGCAGCGATTTCACCGCTGCGGCCAACTCACCGGCGGTGAAGTCCCATCCGTGGACCGCAGTACTCGGGACTTCATGCCAGAACGTGACGGCGTAGTCGCCGATGTACACCGGCTGCTCGGCATCGAGAAGCCGGACTGTGGGGGCATCTCGCTCAGCCAGCCACCGCGCCATGGTGACCACCCGCGGTGCTCGCGTCCGGCCGAGCGCTCCAATGCCGACGCGTGCGATCACAGCGCCTGCGAGCCGGTATGTCGCATTGTTGGTGTATTTGATCAGCTCGGCATCATCAGCGCCGCCCAGACCGGCCCTCGCGCAGGCGCTTGCGAGCACTTCACGCAATTGCCGTGCACGACTTGGATCCAGGGTGGTCATCAGATCTCCAAGGCCGCTTGCGCCGAGGCGAATTCGTGCTTCAAATCACGTACAGAGGAATGAGTTCGGGCGAATCGCGCAGACGCATCCTCTATTTCGGTGAGTCGCTCGACCGCTCGGGCACTGCGAATGGTCATCATCTGGTCGAGAACGTGGTTCGCTTCCTGAATACCGTCATCGACATCGCCGACACGGAACAAAGCCGTAGACAGCACGATCCGGTCAAAAACCAAACTTCGTGCCGGCCGGGTTTCGTCGACCAGGCGCAAAGAGGATCTGGTCAGCTCGATGCACTCCCCGGCAAGCTTCGCGACGGTCTGCCGATCGTCCAACGCGGCGGCCAGCACTCCATTGACCAGAGCAGTGTGACCCATGAAATCACCCGTGCTGAAGAAAATCCGACTCCACGGCTCCACTCGGTTGCGATCGACACGACTCATCTCGTGCTGAGCACGAGCAAGGCTGTCGTCCACGCGGTTGCGCTGGCCCATGAGGGCGTACGCCCATGCCGCGGTCGCGTGTAGCTGCGCAGCCTCGCCCAGATCGCCTGCATCCTGCGCTGCGATCTGTCCCAGCTGAACCAGCCGCAGAGCGGTCTTCGGATCGCGTTGGTGCAATGCCACTCTGCCCATGCCGAACGCCACGTTCGCGGCGAGGCTGTCGGCCTCTGGGGCATCTACGGTTTTCGCCCAGGTCAATGCTTGACTGAAATAGCGCTGAGCCTGCTTCTGCTGACCCGCATCATGACAAGCCCAACCTGCGACATTCCCCAACTCGGTCAACGCAACAAGCAGCTGATCGCGAGTCGAGTCGTCACAGTCTGCGCGCAACAGGCCCGCACTCCATCCCAGCGTCGCGCATGTGGCATCGACCATTACACAACCGCCGTAACGATTCTGCTGGGCACTCAGATCCTCGGTTATCGCCCGAAGTCGCGCAACATCCGATGGCCCGACACGCGCCGGCACCGCACCCAAACCCGGCGTCAGCTGAGGCAGCCACCGGCTGAGCTCAGCTGTAACGCCGACGACCGCAGCCGCCACCGCGCTGAGGAACTCCCGCCGTTGCACGTCCTCATCTCCTCTACTTGCCCCCTTGCCGTCCTCAATTTCAGCGCCCGGCGCCCGGCGCCTCTGCCGGTCAAGGAGGCCCAGTTCGATAACTGACACGCCGAACACCTGCTCAAGCGCCAACCGATAATGATGTTGCGGGCATCGCACCACACCCCGCTTCAACTTTCCGATGTAGTTGGCGTCGTAGCTGCCTGCACGACCGGTGATCTGCTCGACCGCGGCGTTGACACGCTCGGCTACCTCGTCCTCAGTCCAGCCCTTCTCCGCGATGTGCTGCGAGAACACATGGTTCCGCATCCGTGTCCCCACGGTGGACTCCTTCTTCCTGTAGCCGAGGATAGTGAGAATCATGCCCCCGCGCGGGGGCGAACTCAGTTTGCCGGGTGGTCTGCCGTGTTGTCTGCCCTAGCTATCACCAGGCCGCAACTGTGACGCTCGTCTCGTGACCCGACGCCGGGTTTTCGCGCCAACCACACCACCCCCGTGGTTGATAGCGATCAACTTCCGGGGCGACCGACATGACTCCGCCCTGGTCTCGGAACCCCCGAATGTCCCCGGCGCCGGCGCATTCCACTCGACCCGTGCACCGCCGATTCTCGGGAGCCCGCAATGCCAGATCATGCGCTACCGAACCGGGCCGCGCTCGTGGGGCCGCCGCGCCCGACGGGCTGCGCTGTGCCGCCCGATGTCCTCGCGAGGTACCTCGATGCGCTTGGCGAGTGGGATGTCGACCAGCACCCGGCCGCTGCCGTGCCGCTCATGTTGTGCCTGGATTTCCGATCCACCGTCGGAGGCGAAGAGGGGGAAGCCGATGGTGGGTGACCATTCGTGGACGATCCTCCTCCCTCTCGCGCCGTCGATCCTGGTGATGCTCTATGTCGCCCGCGCCAACGCCCGCGAGGACCGTAATCGTCCGTCCGCGCCGCGTGATTCGCTCCGCGGCGCGGGCTGGGCACCACACCGCAGCGGCTGGCGCCGCCTGCTCCTCGACGGCGACCACATCGGCCTGCATCGGGGACGAGGAGAGTAGATGGGCAAGCCGACTGCGCTGGTATTCATCAATCGGGCCGAAAGCTCGGATCCTGCCCTCGACCTGCGGCATGCGCTCGCCGTGGCGGATGAACTTCGGTTGCACGTGTTGCGCTGCTACGTCACCGGCCCTATGCGGCCGAGCGCCTTCCGGGACCTGATGGAAGATGCTCGCGCCCAGCACGTCGCGATGGTCCTCATCCCGCGAGTGGAACCTGAGTCGCCTGAACGGCTCGACGCCATCCGCCGGGTGTGCACGGTGCTGGCCGTCGACACTGGCTACGCCTACCCGCAGTACGGCTTAGCGCTTGCGTCCGCGGTTTCGGCCCGGCGAGCGTGAGGTGGGTGCGTGATCGCTGACAACCACGGTTTCGTGCTGGTCCGGACGGACATTCCGCACTCGGCTCGGATCTGGGACTACTGGATGGGCGGCAAAGACCACTACGAGATCGACCGGATCGTGGGCGAACGCTGCATCAAGGTCAATCCGGATATCACCACTGTGGCCGTGCAGTCGCGGCAATTCCTCGTCCGCGCAGTGCGTTACCTCGCTGAGCAAGGGGTTCGCCAGTTCATCGACATCGGCTGTGGACTGCCGACGATGTGGAACACCCACGAGGTCGCCCAGGCCGCTGCGCCGGACGCGCGAGTTGTCTATGTGGACAACGACCCGCTCGTGCTCACGCATGCGCGGGCGCTGCTGACCAGCACGACCGCGGAGGGCATCGTCACCTGCATGGACTCGGATTTTCACGACCCGGAGCGAATTCTCTCTGACGCCCGCAACGTCCTGAGCTTCCGCGAACCGATCGCGGTGATGCTCATGGGCGTGCTCGACCACGTCGACGATCACGACGAGGTCCGGCGGATCGTGGACACGCTGATGAAGCCGATGCCGTCCGGCAGCCATCTGGCTATGTGGCACGGCACCGACGACAGCCACGCCTACATCGCCATGTGTGAGGTCTACGCCAAGTCCGGTGGCGTCCCGTTTATTCCCCGCCCACGTAGCGATGTCGAGGCGGCGTTCGAAGGACTGGAGATCGTCGAACCCGGCTTCGTCTCGATCACTCAGTGGCGCGCGTCCAAAGCCGAGATCGGTGAGATCCGGCCCGTCTCGGCCTACGGCGGCGTCGCGCGCAAGGCATGAATCACCAATAGATGAATAGGAGTATAGAACCATGCACACAGTCATCACCGGTGGCGGCGGAGGCCGAAATCGCGGAGACGGTCCTGGGATTCGAGGAGAACGAAATGATGGCCGCATACTTTGCCGCGATCAGAAGCCAGCAGGACCCGATCGGCTGTCCGACATCGATACCAAGGAAATCCGACCATGATTGACATTCCCGGGTCCATCGAAGCCGAGGCCGACGACTCCGCGGAGCCCGCGCCAGCGCCAGCACCAGCACCTTGGGCGCATATGCCCCTGCCGAACTCCCGCGAACTGCTCGCAGCGATGGACGGGCACATCCCCGAGCAGCATCCAGCCGCTGTGATCCTGAGGGCGGCGTTTCTGCTGGCCACCATCAGGGATTGGGTGTTGCCCGATCAGGTTGCTACTGCGGATGAGCATGAGGGATCGGTGGTCTTGAACGACATCGGCATCGGCGACATCACTACGGTCGTGCGCGCTGTGCTGATCGACCGCATCGAGAACGCCGCGGACCGCTACGACAACAGGATCGGCCCGGCCATCGACGCCATCGCCCGCGCCTTGTGGGAGTACAGGCGCGCCGACGAAGTGGTTCGCACCTACCGCAACCCCTTTGTCCCCGATCCCGAAGCCGAGGTCGCCCGCATGCACGCTTGGCGTGTGCTGGCACGCCGGGACCTCATCGAGGCCCGCGCCTACTACACCCGACTACGTCGGCCCACGACGTGGATCGACGGACCCCCGCGCCACGGTCGCACACAGCGCGTCACCCCGCCCCGGCCTGCACACATGCTGTAGACGGCGGCCTGTCGGTGGAACGCCTCCCACAGGCATGAATCACCCTTACGGATGAATCACGGGTGGTGATCGGTTTTCGACATCGAGGGCGCGTAGCGGGGAGGGACCACACGGAGTGTTGGAGCGGACTGATGTTCCGGTCAGGGAACCGCCACCCTCACGTACCGGGCCAGGAGCGCGCAGCAGTTGTCGTCGACCACCCGCCACACAGGGGCAGCGGTGCGGGGTTCCGTGCGGTCCGGGCGTGCCCAGCTACTGACAGGTGAGATGTCCGTAGCCGTCGGGTTGAAATCTCGTGTCGTAGTCCTTCATGGCGTGGTGGTTTCGAGGGCGGTGCGCAGTTGGGTGGCGAGCCGGGTAGCGTCGGCGAGCGTCCGGGGTATGACTCCGTTTTTCTTGTACTGGAATGCTTTGACCGTCCTCACCGAAGGGCGTCGACTGGCGGAGGGTTACTTCCAGTGCTGTGTCGCCGACCTGGCCGCGGCCTGGCACGGCGACGAGCCCGAAAACGACCTGTCCGCCCGCATCATCACCACAATCGAGGACGGAAGCCGTGCCGACACTGCCGCATGACCTCGCCACCGCCACCCAGAATGCCGGAATCCGCATCGACACGGTGCTTCAGCAGACTGGCAAGACACTGCTCGCCGCGGGCAGCTTCGCCGGTCGGCGCGTGGTCGTGAAATGTCTGCTCGGCACCGACCCGTTCTGGGGCGGGAAATGGCGGCACGAACTCGAGGTGTGCGAGGTTTTCGCGCACTCCGCGCCGCCCGTGCCAGTGCCGCAGCTGGTCTACACCGATCACACCCGGCTCATGGCACTGGAATGGATGAACGGGCAGCGCCTCGACGACGACCGCTACCCGCAGCGGTCACTCGCCGACACGGAGATCGACGCGGTGCTGGGCACAGTCGAGGCTCTGAACCGATGGCAGCCACCCGCCGGGGCGTTCGACGTGATCTTCGACTACCGAGATCGGATCTGCCGCTATCACGCCCACGGCTATCTCACCGACACCGACCGCGACGCCTTGCTGCGCCTGGCCGACCGTGCCGGTGCTGTCGATCAGCTCAATCACGGAGACCCGTTGGCCACCAACATCCTCCTCCGCGAGGAGGCCCCCGCTGTCCTGTTGGATTGGGAATTCACCGGACTGTTCCTGCCCGGATTCGACCTGGCAATGCTGCACACCCAACTCGGTGCCGCCACCCGAGAACTCAGGACTCGCATCGACAGCGCGGTCACCGCCGCTGGGATCGAGGTACCGTTCGTCGTCAATCTTGCGACCGTGCTCACCCGGGAAATGCGCATCCACCGGGAGCTGCCGGACGGGCCGGAGCGCGAAACGCGGCTTCGGGTCATCGACACGGCGTGGCAGCAGACGCGAGAGCGTCTGCACGCCATCGCTATGCGGGGTGCCTGATGCACATCGCCATGGTCCACCGCGATCTACACCAACGTACCCGCGGTGGCATCTGCGCCATCTACCGGTCGCTTACTGCCCACATGGCCGCCCGTGGCCATACCGTCACCCTGATCACCCAACAATCCGCGCATCCGGTGACGGTGGACGGTGCCCGGGTAGTCACCCTTCCACGCACCGATAACATGACCGCGCACCGCGCATCCGTCGCCGCCGTCCTCGACCGCATCCGCCCCGACGTGATCGACTGCTCCACCTGGGAAGCCGAAACGCTGACTTACTTGCACCAGCTACCCGAGTATCGGGCGCCGATCCTTGTGCGTGGGGAATTCAGCGCCCGCACCCTCGGCGCCGACGACCTCGCCGCCGCCGAACATGAGCTCGTGCACCTCGCCGACGCGTCATCGCCGTCAGCCACTACGCCGCCCGAGACCTCGCCGATGCCTACCACATCGAGACACCAGCCGTGATCCACAACGGAATCGACCGCGACCGCTTCACCCCAGGGCCAGCCACCCGGCCGAACAGCGGACCGCCACGATCGCCATGTATCACGCGAGCCTCACCGTCTGGCGACAGCAACCAATCTCCTGGATCAACCCCACGACCGGAGCCCGATGGGCACTGCTCACCCACAACGACACACGACATCTCACCGACACGCCAAAACCACACCTAGCGACGGCTGCACCGCAACCGAAACCCAGTTGCGCCGAAACGTAGCTGCGTGGTCCGAAGCGGCATCTGCCGGTCAGCGGACCCAAACTCCTACCAGGGAGCACCTGTGATCGTCACGCCCCTCCAGCCCAAACACGTCAGCGAAGTTCACCAGCTCATGGAACTCGGGGAGCCGTTTATCCGTGCGCGCACCCTGTCCGACTACTGGCTGTATGCGAAGCTGTTCTCCTCGACCTGCCCCATCGCGATCAGCGAAGACAACACCATCATGGGAGCGGTGATCGCGTTCCGAAGCCAAGACGAACCCGCAGACATCTATGTCCAGGATGTCATGACCCACCTGCTGCACCGGCGAAGCGGCATCGCTCGAGCGCTTCTGCACAGCGTGCGATCGCAGGCCGATAAGTGGGACTGCGAGCGCTTGTATCTGACATCAGAACCCGACAACCACGCAGCGCACGCCTGTTGGACAGCTCTCGGCTTCGTCAACGTGCCCGGCGACCACGAGGTTAACGGCATATCCGTCATCTCCGACTTCAAAGGACCAGGCCGGAGCCGTGCTGTGTACGAACTTCTCCTGACCTGAATGGGAACCCAGAGAGTTGCTTTCGCGGCCACGCCGACGATCAGCTCACGGAAGGACATCATGGACAGCAACACCACTGAACAGTTCCAGATTCAAGTCACCGCACGCGCTCTGGTCGCCAAAGGCGAGGATCTGCTGCTGGTGTCCGATGACGGCCGAATCTGGTACACACCCGGAGGTCGCCTGCAACCCGGTGAGTCGTTGCATGACTGCATCCGCCGTGAGGTCCACGAGGAAACCGGACTCCACGTGACCGCCGGTGAGCTGGTACACGTCTTCGAATACTGGGAAGAAAAGCACCACCGCCACAAGGTCGAGTGCTACTTTCTAACGTGTCTGGAGTCCGGTGTGCTCGATCAGGATTGGGCCGACCTCGACGGGCCGGTGGAGCATATGCGGTTCTTCAGCCCGCAGCAGATGCAGACCGAGGAGCATATCTACCCGCAGTTCCTGAGGAATGGCCAGTGGCGCGCTGGCGGGGACATCTATGTGGGCTTCGAACGGTAAACGCCAAGGCCGACCGAGCCAGCGCCCTGTGCGGTCCGGTAGTGGGCAAGGGCGGTGGTGAGAAAGCATCCCAGTACACGGAGCATCGCCCAACCCCTGGAGGCCCTTACTCAGTCAACGTGATGGCCGGGGCAAAGCACCCGCTGTAGATACGGGAATGGCGCGGTCCGCCGAACTGACGGGGCGACGAGAAACCAACCCGAGGTATGCACTCCGTCATCGTCAACCATCCACGCAATCTGTTGTGCCCGAGAGGGATTTGTCCGCGACGGGTGTGCCCCGGTGGAAGTACATTCGCCAGCCGTCGTCGGTTCGCCGCCACAGCGAACTGCGTAGCGATTTCTGGCCGTCGCGTTCTGCGATGTAGGTGACATGCGCGAGGTCGGGGCTGAGCAGTTGTCCGCGGATCTGGGTGGCAGCCGTCGTGGTGGGTGGTTCGGCGGCGAGAGCGGCGATGATCGAGTCGCGGTCCCATCTGCGGCCTGACGCACCGAACTCTATGAAGCTCGGGGCGAGGAGCATTGCTGACGCCTGCGGAGACGCCCGCACCGCCGGATCCAGCAGGCGCAACTCGGCATCAATGACCTGCCGCACGGTGTCGTCGGCCGACGCTGCCGCCACGAGCTCGTCCGGTAGTTGCGGAGGGCTGATCGTCAACACGCGTGACATCTCGATCTCGAACCGGTCGGGCCAGTCGATGCAGCGTTTCCGTTTACCTGTGTTCGTGAATCCGTTTCTGCGATAGAAAGCGCGGGCGATGTCATTGTCTTCGAGCGCCCACAGCCGTATCTCATGGTGCCGACCGGTGATGGCCCAATCGACCACCGCCGCCAGCAGCCGGTCCGACAGCCCGGTCCCTCGATGGCCAGGCGACACCCACATGGACACGACGACCGGCAGATCGTCTTCGATCATGCCGCCGACCGACCCCACCGCTATCCCGTCTGTGGTCTCGGCAACGAACAACACCCCGCCGTGCATCCATTGACGCCACTGCTGTTCACTCCACCGGCACGCCAGATCGAAGGAAGACCCGAACATTCCGGGTGGCGCCTCCCTGAGCGCGTCGAGCCGCACGGCGCGGGCGAGGGTCCATTCGTCCGGTTCGAGTTGGCGCACGATCATGCGCTGATCCTGCGGGGACGGGCCGTCGACGGCAACGCATTATCCTGATCGAACCCGTGAGCGAACTAGGTTCGGTGTGCGGTTGGCGACGGGTTGGAGGTGCTCTCTCAGTCGTACAACCGGCCGAGTAGCGCGCCCTGGCCCGATTGCAGGACATGGGCGGCTTCGAGTGGGATCCAGAAGCATTCGAACCACGTCGGCTCTGATTCGCCGTCGTGGTCTTCCTGGCTTGCCCATCGGTCCGGGGCGTCCTCGCACAGTTTCAGCGCGAAGAAGTGCCGATATTGGATCTCGAACCGGTACGGGCTGATGTCGTAGTCGGCTTCACCGAGCTTGCGCACGATGTTGAACTCCGAGAGCCCGGTCTCCTCCCGCGCCTCTCGTAGGGCTGCACTCTCCGGGGTTTCCCCGGCCCGGATGCTGCTGGCGGGAACCTGGATACCGACTTCCTTTATCGGATAACAATCTGTCCTGCTCACACGCACTATCGCCAGCGCTTTTCGCGATCGGACGTGAAGGAGGCGTGTCTGGTTTCCCGGGCGTCGGAGTGTGGCGCGGATCATATAAATGCCTTGGGCTGGCGGACCCAACGACGCACTGTGTTGCGGCTTTTCGGCTGCCGATCGGCAGCGTTGATGGTATCGAAGGAGTATGAGATCAGAGCCTGGCGAGGTGCTGCACTTCTCCGAAGATCCAACCATCTCTCGGTTCGAGCCTCGGGTCCCCGAGGACGTAGCCGACGGCGAGGCGGTCGTATGGGCGGTCGATGCTCCTCGGTGCCCGGACTACTGGTTTCCGCGCGACTGTCCGAGGGCCATGGCCTGGAGCCTCCCCACGACGACTCGCGCTGACCGCGACCGCATCCTCGGGCCGGGATGCGGCGATCGGGTACACGCTATCGAGTATCGGTGGCTGGAAGCCCTTCGCACCGTCGATGTGTACGCGTATCGACTGCCTGCCATAGTGTTCCGGCCAATCGGCACGCCGGTGCCGTACGCCCATGTGGCGACTGTGCCAGTTGAGCCCATAGGACAGCCGGAGTTGGTGGGCGATCTGCTTAGTCTTCATGAACGGGCGGGCATCCAGTTGCGTGTACTGGCCGATCTGTGGCCGTTCTGGTCCGAAGTGACCGGTAGTTCTCTGGGCTACAGCGGCATTCGGCTGCACAACGCCATGCCATCGGCTAATGCTTGTACGGATTCGCACTGATGCCTGGGCGCAGAGGTGCAACATCGCTGTATAGGCCGACTTTGGTCCGGCGGGCTCCAGCTTAGTAGGTCCAACTGGTGCCGCTGCCTCGGTACTGCTCGACCGGGATCGGTTCGATGTCTGATCTCATGCGGTCGGTGTAGAGCTGTCCGTGGAGGTGGTCGATCTCGTGGGCGACCAGGCGCGCGTCTCCGTGTTCGAACACAGTGATGCGGGTTCGGCCGTCGATGTCGGTGTGCTCGACGTGGATGGTCAGCGGGCGGGGTACGCGTCCGCGCAGGTCGAAGAAGCTGAGGCAGCCTTCGTATTGTTCGTCGGTGGTGGGGCTGGTCTCGACGATGCGGGGGTTGAGCAGGGTGATGCTGTTGCCGTCGGTGGTGCGCACGATGGCGGCGGCGCGGCCGATGCCGATTTGGGGTGCGGCGACCCCCATTCCTTTGCCGAAGACGTGCGCCTTGGCGACTCGTTCGGCGGCCGAGGTCAATTCCGCGACCACTCGCCGCGCGGTTTCGGCTTCGGTGGGCAGGTCGAACCCGCGGGCGGTCTGTCGCAGGATCGGGTCGCCTTCCTGCACGATGCCGAGCCCCGCCATCACCTTGCTGGGCGGGGTCCGGTCGCCGTCGTCTCCTCGCCCGCGGAAGTCCCATTCGAGTCGGTACCGCGCGTGCAGTGGCGGGTTGTCGGTGGACCACGAGTAGAGGTGCCGGTCGGCGTCGACCTCATATTGGATCGGTGTCCGGAACGGTTGAGCTTCGGCCGTCATGGACGTTTGCAAGCCCCACACGACTGGTTCCAGGTCGGCCGGGAAGTTGAGCCGCACCGAGAGCCGTGTGGTGGGCAGGCGCACCGCGCGTTGGAACCAGTTGCCCCAGTGCAGGTCTGAGACTATGTATTCGTATTCGATCCAGGCTGCCTGGCCGGGGTAGAGCGGGAAGTGGCGGCCGTCGCGGGAGAACAGCAGCCACACTTCCTTGAACGCGGCGGTGTCGTGGTGCGCGGTCCAGTCCATCGCCTCGACGCGGTTCTCGCCCGACCACGCGTGTAGGTCGACTTCCTCCCAGGTGAGAGGGTGTTCCTGGTAGAGGCGGTTGGATCGTTCGGGGTCGCCGGGCCACCGGTCCACCGAGATGCGGATCAGGTAGCGGGTGACGGGTTCGGTGCCGGTGTTGATCAGTCGGCGTCGCTGGGTCAGCCGGTAGGTGAGGCTGTCGTAGCGCAGGACGGCGTCGTCATGGTCGACCACGAGCGAGCTGCCTTGTTCAGCTGGTTCGGCCGGGATCGGCTTCCGGCTGCCCGGGGTACGGGTGTTGGCGAATTCGGCGAAGGCAGCGCGCAGCGCACCGCCGGCCTGCAAGGTCGCCTCGGCGTGGGCGGCGAAGGACTCCGAGGGCTTCTCGCTGCCAGATTCGATCTTGGAGACGTAGGGCCGGCTGTAGCCCAGTTTGCGGGCCAGGGCGCCGCGTGAGAGGCCGCGCACGTCGCGCCAGTGCGCGAGTTCCGCTGCGAACACGTTGGTTTCAGCGTTGTCCGCATCCGCCGCGGCGTCGATGTCGTCCAGTGGCGGGGTGTCGGCGCTGGAGGTCATGTCGCAGCTCCTTCCGCGCGGTCGTCGTGGGCGTGCGTGAGTACACCGTGAGTATGCACGCACGGTTCCGGAACGCCCCGACCGCGTGGGGGAATTGAGGCGTCCATCAGGCCGGATTCGTTTGGGAGGCGCACATGGACACCGTGTTGACGGTAGCTGTCGGGACCATCGCGGCCAGTGCGATGTGGGCGCTGTTGCGCCATGGCTGGACGCGGGTCGCGGGATCGGGGGACGATCATGCGTGATCTGCGAGTGTTTGCCGAGTTCGTGCCGCGAGGCTCATTGACCGCGCTGGATGGCCGGGCGCACGACAGTCAGTGCGCTAAACAGCCGAGCCATCGAAGTGACTCCCATGTCACCGAAGGCGTTGGCCCCGTGCTTGTTACCGGCGCGGCCGGGCTGATCGGAGTCCAAGTCGTGCGACTGCTGCGTGATCGGGGTGTTCGGGTGGTGGCGGTCGACGACGGCAGCGCGGGAACCCTCGACCGCTTGGATGAGTTCTCGACCTCGCCCGACGTGAGGGTCCATGTCATCGATATCCGCGATGCGGAGGCGCTCACCGATGTCTTCTCCGACGAGCATCCGTGGGCTGTGATCCACCTGGCGGCAAGGCATTTCATTCCTGCATGCGAGGCGGACCCGGCCGGCACCCTGGATGTGAACGTAATGGGCACGCAGCGGCTGATCGACGTCTGCGTGGCGTTTCCGCCCGCACGCGTGCTGTTCGCGTCCACCGCCGACGTGTACGCGCCGAGTCCACGTCCGCATCGTGAGGACGACCACCTCGCGCCTGCCGGTGTGTACGGCAGCTCGAAGCTGCTGTGCGAGGAGCTCTTACGCGACCAGCACGACAAACTTCCGGGCTGCGTCGTCACCGTCGCGCGGCTGTTCAACGTCGTCGGTCCCGGCGATGTCCATCCACACCTGCTGCCGGAGATCGTCCGTCAGTTACGCCGCGGACCGCTGCTGCGGTTGGGCGATCTGGAGACCGCTCGTGACTACGTGTTCGTCGGCGACGTCGCGCACGCGCTGCTGGCGATCCTCGACAGCGGTGCCGGTGGGGTGTTCAACGTCGGTACCGGAACCGCGACCTCGGGCCGCGACCTCGTGCGCTCTGTCGCTGCGGTTGTCGGGATTCACCCCGATGTCAGGTTGGACCCGACTCGGCTGCGCCGCCATCACCGGCCGATGCTGTGCGCCGACGTCGCGCGTCTACGTCAACTGATTCCGCAGTGGCCGATGACGTCGTTGGAGCACAGCGTCGCCCACGCGGTGCGGGCGATGGCAGGGCCGTGCGCGGCAACGACGGCGATGCGGTAGGTGTCGTAGATGACCGAGACCCCCTCGTTGCTGTTTCTGCTCGACACCCCGAACATCTGGCGCGGTCGCGCGTTGGCCGGGACTCCGGCGCGGACGCTGGCGCTGGCCGAACATGCCCACCGGGCGGGCGCGTCGGTCACGCTCGTGTTGTGTGATCGCGGTGCCGACTACGGCCTGGTGTGGCCGTGTGACACCGTGTTGGTGCATCCCGCCGACTTCTACGACCCGGCCGCACTGGCCGCCGTTGTCGAGCCGCGAGCGGTGGACTTCGTCGTCGTGTGCGAGGCGGAGGCCATGTTGAAGGTGGGTGCCGGTCTCTCACGGCGGTTGGGCGCGCGTTCGGTGTATGACGTGCATGACGACGACGCCGGGGTGTCGAGGACCCTCGGCGAGCCGGAGTCGGTCGTCCACGTCCGTGCCCGGACGCAGCGAGCAGCGTTGGAAGTGGCGGACTTCGTCGTCGTGTCCACCCGCAACGAACTGGCTCTCGCTGTTGAGGTCTGCGGTGAGGATCGGCGGATCGTGTTGCTGCCCAACGGTGCCGACACGGCACTGCGGACCTGCTGGGGGCCGGACTTGACGTCGACACCGCTGCTCACGTTCCTGGGCAACCTCTACTACGAGCCCAATGCTCGCGCGGTCGAAGCGATACGCACGGCCATCCTGCCGCGACTGTCCGCGGCGGGGCTGGACGTCCGGGTCCGGGTCGTGGGCCGCGGACCCGCCGCCGTGACCGCCGATCCGAGGATCGAGTTCACCGGCCGGGCCGACACGGTCGACGCCGCGCTGCGCGGAACCACGCTCGCGCTGGCCCCGCTCACCGCCGGCTCGGGCGCGAAAATGAAGGTGCTCGACTACATGGCGGCCGGCCTGCCGGTTCTGGGGACCGGCCACGCCGTGACCGGCCTGCCGGTCGACCATCCCGGCGTCGTCGTTGACGATGACATGCGACAGTGGCCGCGTCTGATCGCCGAGCTGCTTGCCGATCCCGCAGCGCTGCGCCGGATCGGCACCGACGGACGCGCTTGCGTCGAAACCGAACTGTCCTGGTCGCGGATCGGCACCGACCTGCTACGCGCAACGTGGTCGTGGCGACTCGACCCGCCCCGCGCCGACCGTTCGCGGACACACCATTTCGGCACGCCTCGATGGCTGACCGAGCACGCGACCCAAGACGCCCTCGGCGAACCGATCGAGACCGGTCCGGGCCGTCCCTGCTGGTTGCGGCGCTCCGACCACGACGCCTGTGACGTGGAAGGCCGTCCCCGATGAGCATCCGCAGTTACGACTTCGGCGTCTGGACCGCCGCGATCGCCGCACACCAGCTGATTCACGAGCGGATGGCCGACTATTTGGACCCGTACCTGGTCGAGGGCACAGGGAGTGCGCCGGATTTCACCGTGTCGGTCGACATCTCCACCGACCCTCATCGTCTGCTCGATCAGGCGGGAGTGAACACGATCGGCTGCCAGGTCCGGCGAAGTCACCCCGAGTATCGCTACCGTGCATGGCTTCTCGCAGGCCGCACGATGCTGGCGCCGCTGCACCGGGTCGACCATGTCATCACGGTCGACGGGCGTCACCTCGCTGTGTCCGCACGCGAGCATGTCGCAGCGACCATCGGGGTTCGGGTGGCACGTCAGCTGATCATGCGCGGCGGGGAATCGGCGGGAGGCCACTGTGTTCACGCCGGAGCGGTCGAACTCGACGGTGTCGGCGTGCTCGTCGGCGGCCGGCCCGGCGCCGGCAAGACCAGCGTCCTGACCCACCTCATCGAGCGACACGGCGCGGTGCCGGTGTCCAACGATCGCACGATGCTGATGCCTACCGACTCCGGCGACTGGACGGCGGTCGCTGTGCCGCTCGCGTGGCGGATCTCGCCCGAGGCCAACGCCGCCTCTCCGCGTCTACGGACGGCGCTGGCCTCGGCGTCGCCGATCCGCGGTCGCGGCTTGGTCGACGGCAAGCTGGAGTGGACGCCCGCCGAGATCGGACGCATCCTCGGCGTCTCCTGCGCGCCCGCGACCAGCCCGCAGCGGATCGTGATCCTCATGCGCGCCAATCATCGGACCGGCCATCCATCGACGCATCTGCTCCGGCGTCATCTCGGATTCGGGAACGCGGACTTCTTCACCGACGACTGGCTCAGCCTTCGCCCGTCACCCAGCGGTGGCGGCGGTGCAGGCACCGAGACGGGTTCGTGGTGGAGCACATTGGCTGATGTGCCCGCATCCGTGCTCGGTTGGACCGAGCCCGACCAAATCGCGTCCGTGGCCGACACGATCGCCGACGGTATGCGGAGCCTGGTGTGAGGGGCTGTGTCGTCGTGGGGGTCTGGGGCGCGGGCAAAACGACGGTCTATCAGGCCGTACTTACCCGGCTGGTCGCCGCCGGATGCGAATCGCTTATAGCGATGCCGCAGGCAGCCACGCTGACCACCCACACCTACACCGACTCCGACCCGGCCAAGCAAGCCGAAGCGATGGTCGAGTGGATCGAGCATTTGACCACTTTCCTGTGCGACGTGGATCGTCGATTCCGGACCAGCACCCTGCCCCGGCACCGGTTCGCCGCCGAGTGGACACCGACGTGCCTGCTCGAAGGGCTCGGATTCGACATCGCGGTCTACGACCTTCCCGTCTCCCGCGCTCGCCTGCTCGACAGCGAACGCCGCATGGCGGACAGCGGACTTGAGCTGGTCGTGCTACGTGTGCCGCCGCAGCGAATCCTGCACCGTTGCCTGCGGTCGACGCGCACGGTCCGGGGGCCGAAGTGGGCGGCATATGTCGATGGCTTCGGCAGCACCGAACAGCAACGCGTCGACCACATCGCCCGCGCCCAGGACCGGCTGCTGCGATGGGTAGAGTCCTCGCCGATGCCGTCGCACATCATCGATGCCGGGGCCGACGACCTGGCACCCGCTGTCGCGTTCGTGACCGAGCTGATCACCTCCAGTCAGGTGACCACACGTGACTGATTCCGTCCGAGGCCACCCACCGACGCAGCCGCGCCAGGTAGTCCTGCAACGTCACGTCGTCGCCGACGCTGGTCCAGTAACCGACGCCGGTCAACAGCTCCCACCCGGTCGCCAGCGATATCCGCTCCTCCCATCGAGTCGGCGTCCCGGCCACGGTGCGGTAGCCGTCGGCGAAGGACACGGCCCATTCAGGGTGGTCGTCGAACATCCACATCGCCGGTTTCACGAAGTCGCTCACAGGATCTGCCCACCGCAGATGCTCGAGGTCGAGCAACGCCCGAAATCGGCCGTGCCGATCGAGCAGAATGTTCGGCAGGTACACGTCCTGATGCGTCACCGTCGGGCACACCACATCCCTGAGATCGTCGGCGAGCAGCAGCAACAGCCGTTCGCCGGCCTGCCGCAATGGGTTCTCGGGCAGCTCTGCATACAGCTCCGCCAACCTCTCGAGGTGGCGGCGTGCGGCACCGGCCAGGTCCGTCGCTGCCGGGTTCGGAGCGGGTTGCGGATCGCCGAAACCGCTCACCGAGACCGTGTGCAGTCGTGCCAAAGCCTTTCCCGTGGACCGCATCGCGTCCACCATCACCGGTCCGGCCGCTGTTGCGGCGAAGTCCTCGGCGTCCACACCATCCAGGTACTCCGTCACTACCAACGACCGCCCGCCGAGTCGCTGCGACACACCGAAACCGTGAGCACGTGGCACCGGCAGACCCTCCAGTGCCAGCCGCTGATGCTCACGCAACCTGCTCAGCGCCACCTCGTCGTAGCCGTCGCCGCGCCGAACCCGCGCCACCACCGGCCCCACGTTCGACCGCATCCGCCACGCAAAATGGCGGTGGCCCTTGGGGATCACCTCATCGACTGCGACCGGAGCCGCATCCGGCACCATATCCACCACCGCTGCCGCGACCACGTCGCCGTCCAGCCCCTCGACTTCCATCACAACGAAACAGTAGAGGCCCCGTCGGGGCGATAGGGAAGGGAAATTCAATGGCCACAACGGAAATCATCGCGCGCGCGGTCATCCCCGGCGAGCGCGGCGTGCTGCTGGCCCGCCACCACGCCAAAAGCTGGCACTTCCTGCCCGGCGGACACGTCGAGCCCGGCGAACAGGTCGAAGCAGCCCTTAAACGCGAGATCCGCGAAGAACTTGCCGCCGACTCCGAGATCACCGGCTTCGTCGGCGTCGTCGAACACCAATACACCGAAGACGGGCAACTGCACCACGAACTCAACTTCGTCTTCACCGTCGCCGTCCCCGGTGAGCCGGAAAGCAACGAGGACCACCTCATATTCGACTGGGTGCCCCGCGAACAACTGCCCGAACTCGACGTCCGACCGGCCGCCCTGAAAGACGCACTGCTCGCCGCTGCCGAGGAAGCGATCCCATTCTGGCACCCGTACTCGGAGTAGCCGTGTCCAATGGCCGAACCCCCGCATGTTTCGAGGTCACGCCAAGGTCGTGGGCAGGCTCTGCAGCGCGGCAGTCTGAGTGAGGCCGCGAAGCCGCTGGATTTCCTCGTGTTGGGCGGCGAGTCTGAACACCGCCTGCGAACGGAACTCGCGCAGCCCAGCGATTTCGTTGTCCTGCCGTTCAATTCGCGCTCTCAAGGCGTCGTTGTGGCCTTTCAGTCGGTTGATCTGCGCCTCGCGGGGGTCCAGGACGATCCCCGTGTGGTGCAAGTGATCGCGGCGACGCTCGAACTCATCTTTCAGGTGGCTGTAGGTCGCATACAACGCGGCTCGGGATACGCCGGCTTCGATGCTCAGCGATTTGATGTCGCACTTCATGCCGGGTGCAAGGCTGCCCGACAGCAACCGGTCCGTGGCGGCGCGGATCCGGTCCTCGGTCTCGCGTCGATGGTCGTCGGTGATACGCATCAGGTGTGCTGCTCCTGGTCCTGCCCGCACGTGCGGGCGTTGTCGTCGATAGCGTCGAGAACCCCTGTGGCGCACTCGTATTCAATTCGTAGTCGTGGCTTTTCGCCCTTCGGCACGCGTGGGTTGCCGAGGAACGTCGCGGCGGTGTCGGCAGTGTCCTGCCAGATCGCCCGATGCCGGAGATGGTGGGTCGCCTGTGTACAGCGCGCCGAGTCGCACATGCCGACCAACGGTTTCGCGGCGTTCGGTGTCCCGGCCATTCGAAGGCACAGCGCTTTGGCGGGATCGGCGAACCAGCAATAGTTCGCCGAGCCGATGTGCAGCGTGCGGGCACGCTGGCGCAGCAGGTTTTCGATCCTGCGCTCGTTGCCGAACACTGTCGCCTCTCCGGCCGGTGCATCGCGCAACACCTCGGACTCGACATGCTCGAATGCCTCGACGAGCGCGCGGGCGCCGGGCCCGGCGGGCAGCTGCCCCGCCCGGTATTCCTCGTACGCTTCGACGGTCAGTCGGAGGTGATGATCGTGTTCGGCTTGCCGGACCTCGGCGTGGAACATGGCTTGCGATCCGCCGGGCCGGGCCGCGTAGCCTTCCGTGGTTGTCACGGACACATGTTTGCGGGCAATCTTGGCGGCCAGCAGCCCACCCGGCCGTTGCGCCAACTCGAGCGCCAATGTGCGCCCGAGCATCCGGGTGTTGACCGGACCTTGCGGGACCGTCGCCAAACCCAACCGTCGGGCGAAGGGCTCGGTGAGCCAGCGACGGAACTGTTGCACGAACCTGGCCCACATCGGCAGTGCCGAAAAGCGGCTGGTCCGGCTCGGCGAGGGTGAGTTGTTCGGCCAGGGCTATGGCTCGATCGACCTCTTCCACCACAACCCATTCGTCGGGCACGCCGCCCAGCGGCTTGCCCTTGATCAGCCTGCCGGCCAGTCGATGCCGTCGTCCACCGCCTGCGGTCTCCGTAGTTCTGCGGGCTCCGGACTCGATTTCCCTCAGCTCGCTGCGGCGCATCCCGGTTTCCGCCGCCGTGATCAACAGGCAGCCACCCAAGACGTGCCGGACCACCTGGACGAGTTCGACCGGAGTTAGCGGTTCGGTCCACGGAACCAGTTCCCCTGTGTCGGCCCGCGGCACGTCGGTGGCGGAGCGGCCCCACAGGCCGGCGAGCACTTCCCGGGTGTCGTCGCGTGCTTGCGGAGGTGGATCCGCAAGGCTTCACCAAGGCCGCCGAGGTCTACGAAGGCGTGCACAACGCGTTGATGTACGGCGTCGACACGTTGACGAAGATACTGGGCGAGTCGGGTGGGGGCGCGGGTTCGGACAACGCCGGCCGGGCGTGGAGCAACGACTACGACCCGGCCGCGTGGGACACCGTTGACGCGCTGGGCGAACTCGCCCTCGCGGTGGGGCAGATGCACGACCTGCTGCAGTTCACCGCCGCCAACCACGCCAATGCGAACTCACAGTCCACGCCCGAACCGAACCCGAACGACCTGGTCTTCCCGCCAGGGACGCTGAAGGTCTACCAGCCGCCCGAACCCCCAGCCGTCTACGGCGGCCATGACCCCGAGCCGACCGGGTGGGATTGGGTCAAAGGCGCGTTCGAGGGTGAGCTGCGGCCCCCTGCGACTCGTACGCGGATTCGGTGGAACAGACCAAGAACACGATCAAGCGTGCGCTCATCGAACTCATCGCGATCGTCGCTGTGGACCAGGCGTTCGGGTGGATCGCCGCGCCGTTCACCGGTGGCGGGTCGGCGGGCCGCCGCGCAGGGCGGAATGGCGCTCGCGATCGGCATCTACGGCGCCCGCATAGCTGCGGTCATTCGTGCGCTGATCGGTCTCGCGGAGGCGTCCCGCGTCCCGGTCGCGGTGTCGCAGGCCGTTGCCCGCGGCAGCGAGGCGTTGATCCCGCTGATACGGGCGCGCCCAGCTCTGGCCGGCGTCGACGGTGTCGTCGCGCCCGTACCGTTCACGACATTCGCCAACCTCCGCCGCCCGCATCTTACCCAGCAGACCAGAGACACGATCATCGCCAGAACACGAACCTGGGGACGGCCCGGCGAGAAAGAGGACTTCTATGTCGTCGAATCCGAGCCGAACGTCAAGGTACCGATCAACAAGTCCTATGACGACAAGCCTTGGGTGCAGCAGCTACCCAAGACCGAGGACGGCAAATACTACGTCGACGCGGCCAACAGGTCGTTGTACCCGGTCAACCCGAAGTGGGAGTTCGGCCACAATAGCGGCTTTGAGCACCGGCGCCTGCTGGCCGATGCCCAAAGCCGCGGCATGACCCAGAAAGAGTTCGACGACTACGTCAACAGCCACCCCGAGCGGTTCCACATCGAAGACATGACCGGAAACAGAAGCCACAGACGGGAGCAGAAGTAGATGACCGAACCAGACGAATGGGGCCGAACCCCCCTGCATTACGCCGCGATGGAAGGGCAGGTCGATGCCGTCGCGCGTCTGCTCGACACCGAGGACGTCAACGCTCGCGACAACGAAGACTGGACGCCGTTGCACTTCGCATCCCAGTACGGGTTCACCGAGATCGTCCAACAGCTACTCGACGCGGGCGCCGACATCAACGCGTTGACCGAGAAGGGGATGCCGCCGATCTACTGGGCGATCATGTCCTCCAGCGGTGATCGAATCGGCACGGTGCGCCTCCTGCGTGCGCGGGGCGCCGACCCGACGAAGTCGACGATCAAAGGGTACTTCGGAACCCAAAGCCCCCTGGACGTGCTGCGGGAAGTCCGCAACGACCCCGCCATGCAGGCCGAGTTCGCGGACCTGCTGTGAGTGAGGCCCCTGACCTCGACGCCGCAGTCGAGGAAATGAAAGCTAAAGCCAGCGTGGTGAAAACGGCGCTGGACCGCATACGCGGCACGGGTACCGCGGGCAACGGCACCGTCACAGCGATCGTCGATTCGGCAGGACACCTGCGCGACCTGAAACTCACCCGGGACGCACACCGGTGGGGAGACCGGCTGGCGAGCCTCATCCTGCAGGCGACCGCCATTGCCGAACAGGACGCCGCTGCGAAAGCTGAGAAAGCGATGGGTCCACTCATCCACGACGAACGCGTCGAAGCCGGGATCAAAACGATTCGCGAAATCTTCGGACAAGCCGAACCCAGGACGAAGCCCCCGAGGCCGATCACCGAAGAAGAGATCCAGGCCGCTGATGACGCCTACTTCGAACGCATGAACCGACAAGGCTGGAACCGTTGAATCTGACCGCATACAAACTCCCGCGGCCAGTTTGCATTCCGATCTGGTCGCAGGTCGCCTCCAGCAGCCGCTGATGCGTCACACCTGACCAGCTGCGACGGGACACGGCTACACGAACCCGGTTCAAGATGGACAGTTTTGCGGGCCAGGGACGGTAAGCTGACGGCGGAGTGTCAGGACGCGCACGCGCTCCACCTTTTTCGCCGGAGTCACCCCGCCCACGCTGGTTCGGTGACAGTGATGGCCAAGGTCCTCCCCGGGGCCCGCGGTAGCTCGTTTTCCCTGTTCGCATGATCTTTCGTCGCAGGCAGGGTGGCGTGGGCACCGCTGCCGGAACTGGACGAGGGCATGCCCAAGAACAGCAGCGCGCGCCGTCGGCGCCGGGCTCACCGCATCGCCGCTGAGGAAGGCGTGAAGTACACAGAAGCCTTGCGGCGCGGCGATGAACGCGCCGAGCAAGCCCGCGCCGACGAACAGGCAGAGCAGGATTCGTTCCTGAGACCGGTGACGGTCGAGATCGACGGTGTCAGATGCTATTTCCGACGTGAGGATGCCGAGCAACTCAGCCGGGACGGGTTGGCCGACCCGGTGGAGAAAGATGTTGTTGCTGCGGTGGATGTGCTGCTGCCGCAGGTGCGTGCACTGCTGTCAGCCAGGTTACGGCCGGTGACCGTGACCGGGCCGGACGGGCAGCCGCACAGGGTAGTGCCATGCGAGGCCGAACACCGCGAGAACTTCCGCGACACGGTGCAGAAGGTGATCGAGGACCTAGAGCGTGTGCGAGAGGACGCCGATATCGCCTGGGTAGAGTCGGCGACCGTGGCCGCTGCCTACTACGGGGTGGAACTGAAATTGAGTGGTCTGCGTCGGGTCACCGACGGGCCGCTGCGTGATCGGGTCGAGTCGGCGGTGGAAGCGGCCGAGGTGCTGTCGATGACGGCAGAGGCCACGCACAGTCGAGGGTGCATGCTCGGAGCGGGCGAAAACCGGTCCCGGCGGGGCTGGGGATACTCGCCGTGCGCCGCGGGTGACGTGCGGGTGCGCGTGAGGATCTTCGATGACGACACCATCGTTACCGCCTCGGGGTGTCTTCGCCACGCCGCCGAGGAAATTGTGCATTGGGACTGCTTCGTCGAGATGGGCGACTCCGCGGTCGAGGTCATGGGCGGGACGGACGGTGATGTCGACATCATCTACGACCTCGCTGCCGAACTCCGCCGTGAACGCAAACGGATCCAGCGAGAACGGGAAGAGAACAACGTCGGGTCATACACCCTGCCGTCGCCTCCATGGATGAGTCGCCAGGACTGGTGATCACCGACGATCAGGAGCTGGCCGTCGTGCGGTCGGTGTCGGCGTGGGTCTTTTCCCTCCGGCTGAACTGCACGGCATCACCGGCCTGGCATACATGCAGATCGGCGATCACCGAACCGCCACAAGACACTTGCAGGCGGCCATCGACACCTCCGCATCCTGGCCCCGTGAACGCGCGGAGTGGCGCATTCGTCTGGCCGAGAACCATCAAGGCAGGAGAGATCGCGGAAGGTTGCTCGGTTCTCACCAGCAACTTCCGCGAGATCGATGGACCGACCTCCACCCGCGAACGGTGGAAGCTCGACACTATCGAGCAGCATGTACGGTCACATGCGACAGTGCCGGAAGTCAAAGAGTTCGTGGGGCTGCGCACGAAGCACACCTAAAGACCCGGCTTAACGGCGTTTCGGTAGCCGCCTGACCGGCGAACATTCATGATCAACGCACTACCCGTGATGGTCCTCGTGTCCCTGACGGAGGGGGGTTGTCGGAACGCAAGAGTGCACGGCCTCGTTGACGCGGAGAGACCTACGCTCCGAAGCCATTGGGGAAGGCAGTAGCATCCGCGATTGATTCGACTCCGAGTAGCTGCATGGTTAGGCGATCCAGGCCCAAACCGAAGCCCCCATGCGGGGGACAGTTCTCCAGGATGGCTAGCAAGTCTCCGAACGCGGCAGGGTCAAGTCCGGCGGCATGGAGCAGCTCCGATTGCGCTGCCGGGTCGTGTATTCGGAGCGCGCCGCTGGCGATCTCGTAGCCATTGACAACAAGGTCGAAGGAGTGGCTGCGCAGTGTTGTCAGATTCTCCTTCGTGACCGACGTTGATTGGGGGCGTGCCATCGGATGTCGTTCCAGCTGCACTGCGCCGTGATTGCTGCGAGCGACTGGAAAGTCTACCACCCACAGGCAGGAGAGCTCTTCACCTTCGCTCCGGAGATCCGGCCGGTCCGTCCCGTACTCCCGCATCGCCGTCATGGCGTCAACGCGCGGAAACGGGGAGGAGGGTATTGGAATGCCGAGTGTCGACAGCACGCCGCGCAGCAAATGCTCTACGACAGCCATGATCTCGATGGAACTATCGGTGCGCATCTCCACATCGAGCTGAACGAACTCCCGCAAGTAGTCTGTCCGCCCAGGCTCGCGGTGTTCGTCGCGGAAGCAGTGCGCGAACTGAAAGTAACGCTCCAGACCTGCGGCGATCAAGGCCTGCTTGTACAGCTGGGGCGACTGCGCCAGCCACAGCCGGTGTCCGCTGGCCGTCTCGGCGCGAAGGTGTCCAGCGGCGTACTCGTCGATCCGAGCTCCGAGGACTGGTGTATCGACCTCCAGGAAGCCAGCCTCCGTCAGGGCAGAGCGAGCGGCGCGCCGGATGCGGTCGCGAATCACTAGATTGGCTCTGACACGGTGGCTTCGGAGGTGGGCAAGATCGGCAAGCAGAGGGGTTGACACCAAGCGCTCCTCAACCAAGAGGTGTTGCACACAATTCATGGTCCGCGAAGTCGGCGCGGATCACTGCGGTCGATGTGCAGACATAGCTTCCGTCAACGAAAACTGAAGCCAGGAGCGGCATTTCGACACGATCGTTAGTGTACAGGCGAATGGTCTGGGGTACCGAGTATCTGCCTGTGCTCACCGAGTCAGGCGCTGGAGGCGGGCAACTGCCTCGTCGAGGACGTCCTTGCGCTTGCAGAAAGCGAACCGCACGAATGGCTCTCCGGCCTTCGGTTGGTCGTAGAAGACCGCGTTGGGGATGGCGACTACGCCGGAGCGTTCGGGGAGTGACCGGCAGAAGGCGGTGCCGTCTACTTCGCCGAGGGGACGTATGTCTGTGGTTACGAAGTATGTACCGGCGGGATCGAAGACCTGGAAGCCAGCTCTGCGCAGTCCTGTTGTCAGCACATCACGCTTGGCCGACATGTCCGCTCGGAAGTCGGCGAAGTAGGAGTCCGGTAGCGCCAGAGCCTCCGCGACGGCGTACTGGAATGGCCCGGAACATACGAATGTCAGGAACTGCTTGGCCGATCGCACGGCATCGATGAGTTCTGGTGTCGCTGTGGCCCAGCCGACCTTCCAGCCGGTGAACGAGAACGTCTTGGCAGCGGAGCCGATGGTCACTGTCCGCTCGCGCATCCCTGGAAACGCAGCGAGCGGCACATGCTCGGCTCCGTCGAAGACCAGGTGCTCGTAGACCTCGTCAGTCACAACCAGCAGGTCCCGCGCCACCGCAAGTTCTGCTATCGCCTTGAGCTCCTCTCGAGTGAGGACAGTTCCGGTCGGATTGTGCGGGGTGTTGACAAGCAATAGCCGTGTGCGGTTGGTGACCGCGGTCTGCAGCTCATCGAGGTCGAGGCGGAATGATCCACCGTTGGGGCGCAACGTCACCGGCACGCGTCGTCCTCCTGCCATGGCGATGCAGGCTGCGTAGGAGTCGTAGTAGGGCTCAAGTGCGATCACCTCGTCTCCCGGCTCTAGAAGGCCCAGGAGCGAGGCCGCGAGAGCCTCGGTCGCACCGGCGGTCACCAAGACCTCGCGATCGGGGTCGAGCGATAGCGCGTACCAGCGCTGCTGATGAGCGGCGATCGCCGTCCGGAGCTCCGGAACACCGAGGCCGGGCGGGTACTGGTTTCCACGCCCGTCGCGCAGCGCACGTACCGCCGCTTCTCGAACGGTCTCGGGTCCATCGGTGTCGGGGAATCCCTGGCCAAGATTGATCGCTCCAGTTCGTTCGGCGAGCGCGGACATCTCGGCGAAGATCGTCGTGCCGAATTCAGCTAGTCGGCGATTGCGGCGAGGACGTGCGCTGGAAGTCATGGCTGTCATCCTCTGCCCGTATTCAGGCGATACTCAACTCCCAGGGGATCATGGTGCAAGCTCCTACGGCGAGCGCGAGAACCACTGCGCCTGCGGGCCGTTACGTACGGTTGCGCCTCTTCGAGGGCGCCGGAGGCGTGCCGTAGGCTTAGGGACTGTTGCACGCCCATGTGAGCCACGACCTCAGAAAAATGTGGAAGGAACATGCACACATACCGTACCCACACCTGTGCAGAGCTGGGCCTCGCTGACGTTGACCACGACGTACGCCTGTCGGGATGGCTACACAATCGGCGAGACCTCGGTGGTGTGCTTTTCGTAGACCTTCGCGATAACTACGGCGTGGTTCAGCTCGTTGTACGGCCGAACTCCGAGGTCTTCGAGCAGCTGAGTCATCTGCAGAAAGAGACTGTTATCCGCGTCGACGGTCGGGTGCTGCGTCGCGCGGAGGAGAACATCAACCCGGAGATCCAGACTGGCGAGATCGAAGTCGAGATAACAGCTTTGGAAGTTCTTGGCAAGTGCGATCCACTTCCCTTCCAGGTATTTCCTGAAGATCGCGTGGGCGAAGAGACACGGCTGCGGTATCGTTTCCTGGACCTCCGCCGCGAACGGATGCACCGCAATATCCTGCTCCGTTCGGCGGTCATCGCCTATCTTCGGCGGAAGATGACCGACCTGGGTTTCATCGATATCCAGACTCCCATCCTCTCCGCCACGAGCCCCGAGGGAGCCCGCGACTTCCTCGTGCCTTCACGGCTACACCCGGGCAAGTTCTATGCTCTCCCGCAAGCTCCGCAGCAGTTCAAACAGCTGTTGATGATCAGCGGTTTCGATCGATACTTCCAGATCGCGCCATGCTTCCGCGACGAAGACGCCCGCGCCGATCGCTCTCCGGGTGAGTTCTACCAACTCGATATCGAGATGAGTTTCGTCGAGCAGGAAGATGTTTTCGGCATCGTCGAGAACGTACTGCTTGACATGTTCACGGAATTCGCGCCAGGTCGGAACATCATCGCGCCTTTTCCTCGAATTCCATACCGGGATTCGGTGGCCCGTTACGGCTCGGATAAACCTGATCTGCGCTCTCCGTATGAACTCGTCGATGTTTCCCACTTGTTTCAGGATAGCGACTTCAGGGCTTTCGCGAACAAACATGTCCGAGCACTGCCGGTATACGACGTTGCCGACAAGCCTCGTTCGTTCTACGACCAGTTGGGTGAATACGCAGTCGAGTTGGGAGCGGCTGGGCTCGCCTGGGTCAAGATCGGCGACGACGGCACACTGAGCGGACCGATTGCCAAGTTCCTCACAACCGATGTTGCTACGAAGCTGATCGATCTCGTCGATGGAAAGCCCGGTACGGCGATCTTCTTCGGCGCCGGGAACGAGGCGGATGTCGCCAAGATCATGGGCGAGATCCGGGTAGAGGCAGCCAAGCGCACCGGTGTCTTCGAGGAGAATGTCTTCCGATTCGCGTGGGTAGTCGACTTCCCCATGTACGAGAAGGCGGACGACGGTTCGATCGAGTTCAGTCACAATCCGTTCTCGATGCCGCAGGGTGGGCTGGAAACGTTGCGGACTCGCGATCCTCTCGATGTTCTCGCCTGGCAGTACGACATCGTGTGCAACGGTATCGAGTTGTCGTCTGGTGCGGTGCGAAACCACGATCCGGAGATCATGTACGAGGCGTTCCGAATCGCGGGTTACTCGAAGGAACACGTCGACGAGCAGTTCGGCGGCATGGTGCGGGCGCTGCATTTCGGAGCCCCGCCGCATGCTGGAATCGCCCCCGGGGTAGACCGGATGGTCATGCTGCTGGCAGATGAGCCGAACATTCGTGAGACGATCGCGTTCCCGTTGAATCAGAACGCTCAGGACCTCCTCATGGGTGCACCTACCGATGTCGAGCCTCAGCGGTTGCGAGAACTCAACATCGATGTGCGTACCCAGCCGAGGACCGGGTAGACCCCCTACGGTTCGGATGCCAAAGAAGGGGCTGACTCTTCACGAAGCCAGCCCCTTCCGAACTGCCGCCAAAGAGTCGGCCACCTGATCCACGGCAGTTGCCTCTATCTCCAGCACATGCGGCACCGCGGCCTGCAATGCGATATAGATATCCGCATCCTCGGCGGCGGCAGTCGGGCTGCTCGCGCCCAGGCCGTACCGTCCGTCGTCACGGAAACTGATCTGTGTGTGATGAACATCCGGAATCAGGTCCGATGTCAGGAAGTCGACCGGCCGAAATCCGGCCTTCCAGGCCGACTTGAAGTCGACGACAAATCCCAGATCCGGTATCAGGTCCCGGTGGGAGTGGAAGTCATCGGGTGCACGGACCAGGCCGTAACTGACGTTCTCCAGGCAGTATCGGACGCTGCGCGCTGTCGCCTCGGAGACAAGGTCACGCATGATGTCGATGTATCGACGGGACGGAATACCGTCGGTATCCACAGCATGGTGGCGGGGCGGTCCGTGGCTGACGTAGGCATCGGCGCCGGTTGCCGCACAAATCTCGAGGTACTGCACGAATCTCCGCTGCGCCCAGGCGCGCTGCCGTGAGTAGTTACTGAACAGCAGATGTTCCCAGCCGAATACGTAGGGATGGACCGATATCACGTCGAGTCCGGTGGTTCGGCAACGGTCGGCGAGAACAGTGACCATTTCGGGGTGGAGCTCGGGTTCCCCCTGAATGTAGATCTCGACGGTGTCGGCTCCTAGGTGGGCCGCCAGGTTGACGGCGTCCTCGGTCACGATATCGAGACCGTAGTAGCACCCTGTCGACAGTCCTACTGGATTCATTACTCCTCTGACTTAGGGGTCCTGCTGCTGGACGTCGTCGCTGATTGGTAGCGAGCGGTAAAGAACGCTACCCGATGGCGGTACCTGGATTGATCAGACGGGCGAACGGTGCGCTCGGCAGGCCTCGAAAAGTCTCCTCGTCTCCGCACGGCAGGGCGTGCCGTCGCAGGAAGTCTCGGAGGTCGTGGGCGATGAGTGACAGTGAGCCGAGAAGGTGGCCGGTGCGCAGCTGGAACACCACCGTCGCCTCGTCGGTTCGCGAGGCCTCGAGCCGATCGTCGAGGCTCAGGAGGACGAGCTCATCAAAGTCCTTCGCCCCCAAAGCATCCGACGGTTCATACTCACTGTCGCGGACCAGTACCCGGGTAGTTCCGACAGAAATCTCGCCCGGTCCGGTTCTGTCGTACTCGACCCCTTTCCATGTGAGCTCGGCGCACCACGAATCGAGCAGGTCCATGACGAGCTCCCGAAGTTCACGATCGTCGAGACGTCGGGCGACTATCGGCCTCAAAGGTCTGGCCGGCACGCCCCCGGCGAGTACGTCTGCAGGCAGATCACGTGCGGCCACAGCCCCTGCGGCGAGAATTGTGTTCGCGCCGATCGTGACACCCGGAAGCACCGAAACGTGAAAGCCCAGCCAGACATTCGGCTCGATTCGGACGCCTTCGAAGGTCGCCTGGAAGCCGTCGGACAGCCGGTGGCCGAAATGGAAACCGTGCGTCCACACCGATAGATAGCACCCGGAACCGACCTGATCGCCGAGCTCGATCGGCAGGTTGGCGTTGAGGATGTTGTGGGGACCGAGCGCAACGCGGTCTCCAATGCGGACATGGGCTGAGGAGGCAGTGGTGCCGCCATATCCGACCGACGAATTGTGGCCGAAGTAGAAGAGCTTGCCAGCTCGAAAGCTGCGACACACGATCGAGACCCGACCCTCGATCCTGCTCGCAGCACCGAGCACAAAGGAATCCGCTACCAGTACGGACACGCTGGGCAGCAACTCGCACCGGTCGCCGATCTCGACACGGGCCGAGCGGATGTCGGTGGCCGTACCTATTCGCGCGCCGTCGCCGAGGTGGAGTTGGTCCGCCACAAGGGTCACATCGTCCTCGATACGAACGTCGTTGCCGACGTGGACGTCGGCGCCCAGCCAGGCCCGAACGCCAGCGCCCACTTCTGCGCCAGCCGCAGCCAATAGTTTTGCACCGCGGGTTCCATCATCGGCGGGACTATGTTGTGCTCCAGTCATATGTCGACATCCTCCTCAGTGTCGAGCCATCGTTTGTTCCCCGCCCGCTTGTAGATGACGTGGTCAGCCCAGGCCACGTCGGCAAGCACCCCATGGTTGTCGAGCACGATGAGGGTTTCCTCGCGTGGATAGTTGATGTTGTTCACGTATTCGGGACTCGTGAATTCGGAATGATCTGGAATCACGAGAACAGATCGGGCGGATCGAAGGGCACCGGGCAGATCGTCCGTCGTCAAGCCTGGCCCGAGCAATCCATCGATCTCGGCGTTGTCATACAGCGGGTCGTGGACTACCACCGGCACACTCCGGTCGCGAAGGCTTCGCGCGATCGATTTCGCTGGGCTCAAGATGTCGACCTTTATACCGCCCTTGTAAGCGACTCCAAGAATGACGACGGGCGGTCGCGCTCGGACGGCATCGGCGACCAGAAGTCGCATCTGATCATCCGTCTCGACGGTCCTGCGCAGTAGCCCGAGATACTCCGGATGTTCAGCTCCCCGAATGAGATAGCGGCTCGCCAGCGGAATACAGTAGCCACCCGTGCCGAAGCTGGGGTGATATGTACCAATATTCCACTTGGTGCCGGCCAACCGGAGCACCTCGACCATGTCCACGTCTGGGTAGGCCAACGTCAACTCGTTAGCCAGTGTGATGTCCATGTGCCGGAAAGCATTCTCGACGCACTTGACCAGCTCACATGTATGGTGTGTCCGAGCCTGATGCAGGACGTTGTTGACGAGCCCCAGGACAGCCAGCGTCGCCGCGGCGGATCTGGCGTCGACTCCGCCGTAGACGCGATCGAGCTCGCGCAGGCTGTAGCCCTCGGCGAGAAACCAGTCCCGGCGGGGAGCGAGACCGACGAGCAAGTCGCGGCCAACCTTGAGGCCGTGCTCGGCCAAGATCGGCAGCAGCAGCTCGTCAGTGGTTCCAGGGGTCAGGGTGGATTCGATTACCACCAGCGGGCAGGTTCCGAGTAGGTCCCCCTTAGTGAGCGATGCGGCGATATCAGCGATCACCGATGACAGCGCACCGTCGAACGGCTCGCCTTCTCTTTCGGTCGGTACCGCGATCATGTGCACGCAACAGTCCGCGGCCAGCACATCGGTAACGTCGGACGAAACTGCGATCCGGCTGTTGATGCCGGTCAGAGACCGTACACGTTGTTCGGCGGGGTCGAAGCCCACGACCTGGACGCCGACGTCGGCGAAGGCAGTCGCGGTGGAAAGCCCGATGTAGCCGAGACCCCAGACGACCAGCCGACCGCGACCATCGCTCAAGCGGGTGTGGTGGCAGTCCGACCCGGACTCTGGTTCCCTGGTTCGGGGTACCGACGTGCTCATGAAACTCCTAGAGATCAGTGAGAAGGCGTGCGAGGCCGCGCGCCCCGCGGGTGCTGGCGACCACGCGCACAAGTCGCAAGCCCTCGCACGCTTCAACACCGCATTGGGTGCCCAACGCGCGGTTCCGCAGAGCAACCCCCGCAGTGTCGAGCGGACGGTAACCCTGGCCTTCGTAGGAGTACGCCGCCAGAGCCGTTGTCTTCCGGTCGATGTACTCCGACATGGGAACGAACACGGTGGAGGTGAATTGGCCGTATGAAGGAGCGCGATGCTCGTTGGGGCCGAACTGGAGCAGTGCGACATCTGGCCAGGTCCGCGCCGAAGCCGCGATCGCGTACGCCACCCGGCGATGATCGCCGTGCGAGTCACCATCCCAATGACTGATCACAAGATCGGGCCGGACTTCGCGCACCAGCTCGTCGAACAGTCCAACCAGGCGGTATTCGGGTATGTTCTCGACCTGCCGCTCGTCTCCGGGAACCACCCAGAGCAATTGATAGCCCAGGATCGCGGCGGCGTCCTGCGCTGCCTGTCGCCGCCGTGCCGCCAGCTCGGGTGACCCTTCCGACACCGAGCAGCAGGCCACGGTCACCCGCAGACCGGCCTTGACCCATGCCGCTATACCACCCCCGAGGGCGAGCTCGGCATCGTCGGGATGTGCCGCAACCACCAGAATGTGGATCGAATCGCTCACGTGGATCCCTTTCGCGCGGTAGCCAGAGTTTCGCTGAATGATTCCAGGAATCCAACCATCTCGTCTCGTGAGGATCCGGCCGTCTTCTCGACCGCAGCCAGCAAGCCACGGCATCGGTCGCTGAATACCGGTGGTCTGATGCCGGCGAGCGATGCATCGGTGAACGAAGCCTTGACCCAAGCGGACTGGAACATGTTGGCTCCGTCGAGGATCGCGCGTTCCAGGCAGGACTGGCTGAACCTGCTGTAGGCGGCGTTGACATTTGTCAGGTCCGCATCAGACAGATCCGCAGCTACATACGCCTGCACCAGTACGGCGTTCTGCATTCGTGCACCGCGCAGACTCATCGCATTCGGTGGATCGCCGGTGATCATCGACCGGTAAAGGTTCGCATGTGACAGATCGGCACGGCCGAGGTTCACGTCGCGCGCTGTGAGGCAGCGAGCCGCAGCCCCGGTGAGATCGCACTCGAACAGGTCGGACTCCACGATGTTGAGATTCTCACCACGGAGGCCAATCAGTTTGCCGCCACGCAGCGTACAGCCCGTCAGTTTCGCGTCGGTCAACGACGCCCCCGCCATCACGACCCCTGGCATCGATACCGATCGCCACATCGATCTGCTCAGATCTGCGCCGGTGAAGTCCGCGTCGGTCACAGCAACATCAACCAGGTCGGCATCCGGAGCGGCGAGATCCGCGCAGGACCAGTGCGCACCACGGACGGTATCCAGCCGGAGGCGTGGAAACCGCCCGCCCGCAAGCGCCAACCCATCTGTGTCCGTGGGGCGGGCAATTGTCAACCCGTGTCCGGTGGCCCGC
Source organism: Nocardia sp. NPDC047038 (assembly GCF_040644075.1). Taxonomy (NCBI): domain Bacteria; kingdom Bacillati; phylum Actinomycetota; class Actinomycetes; order Mycobacteriales; family Nocardiaceae; genus Nocardia; species Nocardia sp. NPDC047038. The sequence goes on from NZ_JBEYVQ010000012.1 coordinate 189,507, forward strand.
GCCAGGGAGGTGGCAGCCAGGCCGACCTTCACCATCGTGGCCTGGTCCAGCAGCGCACCGGTCAGCGTTGCCTGGTGCAATAGACATTCGTTGATTTGGGCACCCTGCAGATTCGTCCGATCGAGCGATGCCTCTGATAGATCGCATTGGTAGAAGGCCGAACCAGCGAGCTGGCTTCCCGTCAGGACGCATCGCCGCATACTGCATCCATGAAAGAGCGTGCCGGTGGCGTCACGCAGGTCCGACAGGTTTGCGGCATCGAACACGCAGGTCTGCGCCGCCAGAGCGTGAACGTAGGCCCCGGTCAGATCCGCTCCTGTGAGGTCGGTGCGCTCCATACCGGGGCACACCATCGCCGTTTCCCGCATGTTTGCTCGTACGAGCTTAGTGCCGTGCAGGAGTGCGCGATTCAGGGTTGCACGGCGCAGATCGACATCCGTGAGGTCGAGCCCCGCTAGGTTCTCCTCGCTGAGGTCGATCCCACGGCCGGTGGTCTCGATAGCATGACTAGTTGCGGAAGACAGCTCGGCCAGCAATCGGTCGCGATCATGGCCGACCGGCGTTCTTCCGATGAGCTGGACGAGGTCAACATAATCCGGCACAGGTAGCACGCTCTCTGTTCGATGCGAATTGTTGTCGGTGCTATTGATGGTCAGTTGAGGTCGGCTGTGTGCCGCCCGCAGCAAATCGTCCTTTGTGGGGCTGGGCGGGGGATGGGATCCGTGACGGCTGTTTCGGGAGTTGTGCAATTCTGAAGCCCGGCTGAGCATTTCGTGGTCGGACATCAGCGCCAACGGATTGTCCAGCAGGTGGATGCGCCGCTGTGCCGCACGGTAGAGCCCGACGTCCTCACTGCCGAGTTGATAAATGACTTTTCGGCAGAAGAGTTCGCTGTGGACATCGGTGACGTCTACGTCTTCGCCGGATGCCTCTCGCTTGCGAGCGCGATCTTCCATCGCTGCGGCTGTGTAGAAAGGTTCGACGAAGGTCGCGAGCTCTGCGGTGAGCGCCAGGGTCGCAGGCCGGCTCGGTTCGGTTCCCGAGCGCACTATCGTGTCGGCGACGACACTGGCCTGGTGCAGAGCGATCGAAACGCCCCAGCCCTGCGTAGGATTGGTTTGGCAAAGCGCGTCGCCGATGGCCACCAAACCGGTTACCGTGCTATCCGCGTTGTGGGTGGTGAAGACATTGCCGCGCCCCGCGTAGGAGCAGACGCCGGAGATCGGGCGCGCTACGTCGGGTCCGATCCAGTCGGCCAACCCCGGTAGTGCTGCGGCTACTCGGCTCCATCGTTGCGCATCCTGCAGTATTCGCAGTTCACGTTCACTGCTGCGAGTGTTGAGGGTGACTACGAAGCCGGCGGAGTCCTCCTCCAGGACCGAATAGCGGAGGAAACCGAGGTCACCAGACGGTCCGAATCGGTACTCCTCCGGTTCGGGGCCTCCGTGCGAGATGCGGCGGAAATGCCGCGCATAGTACGACGTGCCGGAGCGCTCGGAGCGGACGACAGGTGTTCGGGCTCCGAGCTCCGGCAGGAACTGCCGCAAGGCCGCGCGGTGTCCGGTTGCGTCTACAACCCATGGAGCATTGATTCGGTAACCGTCACCGAGCACGACTCCATTGATGCGACGGCCGCCTGAATCCGAGAGAAGGTCGGCCACCGAGCATCCCGTGCGGAGGTCGATGGCCGGTTCGCGCGCGACAGCCTTCCGAAGCGCCCATTCGAACAGCGGGCGGCTACATCTGAGCGCGACGAGATCGGCGTCTTCGGATTGCCGATCTGCCGCCGGAATCGCTGAGTCGAACCGTCGTACACTTGCGCCGACGTCCAGGAGAACGGTCAGGATGTCTGGAGCGCGTTTCCTGAGCGTTCGGTAGCCAAGACCGTGAAAGGCGTGGCCGTTGCGAAAGTGTGGGACGCCCGGGCGGTTCCAGTGGATCAAGGCATCGGCGGGGTCTGCCGGGGGCGGGACGGAGTCCTTCTCGACGACCAGTACCTCCACACCAGTGCGGGCGAGGAAGAGCGCGGTCGTCAGGCCGGAAACTCCCGCTCCGACGACTACCGCGTCGAAGCGACTAGAGCTCTCCGGGCGCATCCTACTCACCGCGGGCTCCCACCAGCATGTCGACGACTTCGTTGATTCCTGCGACATGCTGGTGGTCACTACGTACGCAGTTGCCCAATGGTGCAACATGAATCGGTTGGATGCCACACGCCAGTGCACCATCGACATCGCAATGGAGGCTGTCGCCCACCATGACCACCTCATCAGGACTGGCAGCCGCGAGCATCAGCGCTGATTCGAACATCCGGGCATGCGGCTTCCGCACACCCACATGACTGGAGTCGCAGATGCCGATAAGCGAAACGCCGGGACCTTGGCCGATTTGGGCCAATCGGGCCTCTCGGAGCTGTTGTTCGACTGTGCCGTCGGAGTCAGACACCACAACCATACGAAGGTCGGCATCAGCGAGTCGCCGTAGCGCTTCGGCGGCCCGAGGGACAATCGAACGCCATGGCCCGCTGAAGGCACCGGATTCCGCCGCGACCGTGCACAAGTTTTCCCGGACTCCGACCAACCGCGCATAGTGCCGCCGGTAGTCGTCCATGGATCCCGATTCATCGAACGCTGCGACAGCCCGGTAGTGCACGGCGGCATCGTCGTGGCCGGAGGGTTGAGCACCCCACTGTGCCAACCGGGCGGCGATCACATTGGCTTGAGGAAGCAGCAGCACGCCGCCGACGTCGAGCAGCAGCGCTGCCGGTCGGCTCACCGGTTCACGCTCAGGCGTTCTCGGACGAGTTCTGATACCGCGAGACGGTCGGTCTTGCCAGTAACCCCGGTCGGAAGCACGTCGATCACATGCACCACATCGGGAAGTTTGTACGCCTCTATCCTCGCCCGCCCCCAGTCCCTTATTTGGCTGGGGTCAACGATCCGGCCTGGGTGCGGCGTGACCACCAGATGGATTCGCTCACCAAGTACCGTGTCGGCGACGCCGGTCGCGATCACTCCTGAGCAGTCTGGGTGGCCCGAGAAAACATTCTCGACCTCAAGCGGCGAGATCTTCATTCCGCCGCGCACGATGAGGTTCTTCGCCCGACCTGCGAGCTCAAACATACCGTCTCGGCGCTTGAGCGCGAGATCGCCTGTCTTGAGCCACTTTCCGGACATAGTCTCCGTCGTCGCTGCTCGATCGCCGAGGTAACCCGTCATCAGATGCGGGGTGCGCAGCCACAGCTCGCCCACAACGTCGAAAGGTGCCTCGGCGGTCTGCCCATCCATCGGAACGACCCGTGCTTCAACACCGGGTGACGGATGACCGATCGTTCCAGCCAGCGCGTCGTACTCGTCGGGAGGAACGATGAAATCCGAAGTGGCGCTCTCGCTTAGCCCGAAAACATCTGCCAGTCTGCTGCGAGGAAGCAGCGATCGGAACTGCCGTCCGAGACCTGCGGCAAGTGGTTCACCGCCAGCGATCCACAGCCCCGGCGAACCTGACGCACGCATTGAGGCGATTAGCCGCTCGCCTCCACGGTCGGTGAGCCTGCTTGCAATCATGCGCATCATGGTCGGCACCACTGCTATACGGTCATAGTGGGCATCGGCGAGACGACGGAGTACCAAATCGGTCTCGTACCGACGAATGAGCTCCAACTGTCCACCCGAACCCAGGGTCAGCAGGCTCGTCCATTGGCCGAAGCTGAAGTGGAGGTGCAGAACCTGCAGCATCGTCGCCGCCTCGGCGAAGCACAGCACGGAGTCGATCGCACAGAGTTTCGTTGCGAAGGCTCGATGTGAGACAACGACGCCTTTAGGTTTGCCGGTCGAGCCCGAGGTGAAAACGACTAGCGCCTGATCGCGGTCTAGTTCCTGGGGGCGCTTGGCTGCGCCATCATCGGAGCTCGGGAGGGTGTGGACAACATCACGAGATGCGGTGACGAGCTCAGTCCACTCCAGTGGAACAGCGCCGACAAGATACCGCGCGGCGCACCGCTGCATGATGTCGGAAACGACCGCGACCGGGTGTCGGCGATATACGGGTACAGCCACGCAATCGGCCTGCCACACCGCGAGCTGGCACACCAGATCGGACGGATGATTGTCCACCGCAACGAGCACCGCTTCCCCTGGGGTGAGCCCTGCTGCTCGCAACGTCGCGGTCAGCCGCGTCACCTCGTCTGCAGTTTCCTTGCCGGACAGGGATATCCCCGAACCCATGAGAGCGAGGTCTTTGCCGCGGGCGGCGAGACCGCCGAGCACCAGCTCGTCGAGCCGATATGAACGCCGGTGGATCATGTGAGCCCTCCCTTCGCGCACGTCGAAGCCTGTGCTCTACACCCCTGTGTGGCATAGGCTTCAGCCGCTAATGTTACTGCACTACAACGATATTGGGCGGTCAACGAGCAAGTTGCTGAAACATCCAAGCGCCCCACGGTACTGCAACTCGGCCCCCGGCGAACTACTGCTGGTTCACCGACCCACCCGAGCTTTGCCTCCAGCTCGACACCGCTCCGATAGCGATGAAGCCGATGTTCGTGGTGTCTCCGAGCACTGTCCACAGGCCACCCCCACCAAGTCCACTGTGATTCCGGGGCCGAACACGCCCATGCACTAAGACCTTCCTGGGCCGGTTCGGCAAGAACCCCACCACTGGACGCGAACGGCTCACCGCCGACTACACCTGCAGCCAGCGCATCATCGCCGCCAATACAACCAAGACGGACAACGAGGCCGACATGTGAGCACGACTGCCGGGCAACGTGTCTCAGCGCCGAGCCGCCGCGATGGCGATCTGTGAAAGGATAAGACGCGACGTAGAAGATGGGCGTCGGTGGCACCTGCGGCTGTGAGGATGGCGGAGAAGTAGTTGGTTCCAAACCATCGACTCCACATGTTTCGGCCGACCACGCTCCCTGCCGATCATCCTGATGTTCAGGCTCGGCGGCCGTACTTATTAGCGGTTTTCAGTGCGGCGACCGCTAGTACGCCGAGCTGCGTGGTGAGTGCCTGTTCGAATTGCAGTGTTCCGTCGATGCCACCGGTGGCGGCGTGGGTGAGTTCGTGGAGCAGGGTCCCGCAGTAGTCGACGGCGTTGCCGAGCTGGTCGCGGCGGATTACGACTCGTTGGGTGTCGGGCTCGTATACTCCGACGACCTGGTCGCCGGATTCGTTGAGTCGCATGGTTTCCGAGATCTGTATCGACTTCACCCTGATACGGGACAGGTTGAGGCCGGCCGCGGCGATCACCGCTCCGGTGAGGCCGAACACGTCATGCTCGGCTGCAGTGAAGTCGGTTGGGTCGACGAAGGTGAACGAGAAGCTGTCGTTCCAGTTTCGGCGGTATTGGTCGAGATCGACCACGGGGTTGCCATCGAAGTCTGCAAGGCCGCCGAGCCGCCCGGCGATGATGTCGGGTACCACGAGGAGTCGGTATCCCTCGTCGCGTGCGTAGTTCACCTGTGGTCCGCCGAACGCGAGTTGGAATGCGGTCACGAACACGACCTTCTCGTGGGTGGCGAGCACTTGACAGGCGTGGAGAGCGACATCGAGCCAGTTCAGCTCGTCGTGGATCCGGCCGGTCTCATAGCCGGCGAGATCATCGGCCAAGACACCGGCGACCTCGGCGGATCGGCTGCCGATGAGGATGGACTTGATCCGGTCGGTGTAGGCGGTACGGCCGACGTTGCTGCGTTCCCGGTTGAGGGCTTGCCGCAGCTTCTTGGTCAGATGAGTGATGTTGTAGGAGAACAGGAAGTTCTCCTCCTGGGCGACGAGCAGGCCCTTGACGTAGATGTTGCCAGGCGCCTTCCGGGCCGGGCGCGCAAGGACTTGGCCGTGTGCGCAGTCCTCGAGCACTGTGTCGCCGCTGTAGCGCAGGAAGAACTGCTTAGCCGCCTCGATATCGGTGTCGGCGACGCCGCGCAGAATCACCGTTGTGCCGTCTCGGCGCGGTTCACTGGGCGGACTCACGGCCGCGTGGAGGGTGACGATGTCGGGGAATCCGCCTTTGGGCCGCATCGCGGTGGTGATGTCACCGTGACGGGACTGGATCCGGACAGCGATGCCGCGGCGGTGGAAGACCGCGAGAGCATCTTTCAGCCCCATCCCGAACTGCCCGATCACCCCCGGGTGCCGACGTTTCTCGGTGTTCTCCTTCTGGGTGAGGTGCTGATACCGGACACCACGACCCCGGTCGCTGATCGCCCAGACGCCGTCGCCGAGTTTGACGATCGAGGGGTCGGCGGTGCCGGTGATGGCCTGCTCGTCCAGAGCGTTCGCGATGATCTCGCGGACGGCGAACGGTATCGGCCAATGTTCGAGAACCTTCTCGATGTTCAGATCGAAATGCTGTACCGCGGCGCTGGCTGTCACCATCGCAGAGGCCCTTCTGCGCGAGTTGGTTTGGTGCCGTGGACAGTACGCGTACCGACCGACAGATTGGACACCTTTGAGAAGCGCATCGCTGTGGCGAAAGGTCTTCCCCTGCAACAGGACTAGCGTCCAGTTTCGTAATGTCTGAATCTTCGATGTTTGTCGGTGGCCTGTGGAACCATACTTCGCATCGGATCGGGCGTGCTGCCCGAAAACTGCACCGGCACAGAGGGGATTCTTGATCGTGGGGTACTTCTACGGTTTCCGGCTCGGCGACGTGGACAAGTTCAAATTTGGGCAAACTGCTCAGACACCGGAGAAGCGCAGGCCGACGCTGCAGACCGGCTGTCCGTATCCGCCGATCTTCTTCGACGCCATCGAATCCGACGACTACAAGGCGCTCGAGAAGTACGTGAAGGACGAATGGGGTCACCGGCGCGGCAGCGAAGGTGGCACGGAGATCTACAACCTCACCGAAGCCGAGGCAGCGCAGGTGTTTCAGCAATGCCGAGACTACCTCGCCGACGAGCTTCCGAAGATCAGAAGGGTTCAAGAACTCGAGGACCTCGAGCCGGAACCGACGCTACTGCCCAGCGATGATACGGCCGTCCGGTTGCGGCAGCGCTGGATCGAACTGGATGCAGAGGACGCGCGGCTGGCGGCCCTCCGTGAACAAGTGCGGGCAGAGAAGGAACTGATCGAGATCGAGCTCAAACTCGTCATCGGCGCCACCAGCGGAATCGAGGGAGTCGCCACCTGGGAACGAACCATCGAGACTCGACGCATCAACCCTGAGCTGGTCAAGGCCACCGACCAGGAGCTGTTCGAGCAGTGCCAGGTGCCGAAATTCGACGCAACGAAACTGAAGACCCTGCTGAAGACCTTCGGCAAGTACGACTACGAATCATTCCAAGAGGTTCGACGAGCCCGGGACTTCAAGATCACCGAGTAATGCCGAGACCGGCAGGCTGTGACGGCCATGCGGCCTAGCCAGTCGACCGTCAGTGTCGGGTACCAGAGTTAGCCCGACTGCGGGAACCGAACCATTTCGTGACCTCGTAGAGGACTTCGGCGTGGTGTCATGTGAGTTCCTCGCTGTCGGAGTCTTCGGCCATCACGATCTCGAAAACCGCGTAGGGTGGGCTGGTGTAGGCGGTTGCAGCTTTTGTGCCCCAGGGGCATTCACGTTGGAAAAGCCGAGTGCGACGGATTCGCTGAGTCGGTCGCTGCTGCCGACCTCGTGGCACGCGGGGTGTCGTGATGCGCGATGATGCTCTTGTGACGCACCGGCTGCTGCAGACTGTGCGCCGCCTGTTCGGTCGGCGCGCCCGGGCTCGCGCTGGGCGTCTAGCATTCATCGTCGAGTGAGCCTCGTAAGGAGCCTTGTGAGCACCCTCGGTAGTTTCATCTGGTCGATCGCCGACCAGCTGCGGGGTCCCTACCGCCCCAACCAGTACGGCAACGTGATCCTCCCGCTCACGATCCTGCGCCGCCTCGACTGCATCCTCGAGCCCGACCGGGAGACGGTGCGCGCGCTGGCGGCAAAGTACGACAACCCCAACAGGCTCAAAATCGAGGTCAAGAAGGCTACAGGGCGGCCGTTCTACAACACCTCGAACTACTCCTTCGCCAACCTCCTCAGAGACGCCGACGGGCTGGCGGACAATCTGGCCGACTACATCGACCGGTTCTCGCCCGATGTCGACGTGTTCGAATACTTCGACTTCAAGAAGGAAATCCTCGCCCTGGAGAAGGCGGAGCTGCTGCGCGAGGTAATTACGTCCTTCAAGGCCGTCGACCTGCATCCGGACGTCGTCTCCAACGCCGACATGGGCGATGCGTTCGAGTACATCATCCGCAAGTTCAACGAGGCTGCGAATGAGACCTCCGGTGACCACTACACCCCGCGAGACGCGATCCGGCTGCTGGTCGACCTGCTCTTCGCGGAGAAGGACGCCGACCTGACCGAGGCCGGCATCGTCCGCACGCTGTACGACCCCACCGCGGGCACCGGCGGCATGCTCGCCCTAGCCGAGGAGCACTTGCTCGCACAGAACCCCGACGCGAAGCTGAGCCTGTACGGCCAGGAGTACAACCCGCAGTCGTACGCGATCTGCAAGTCGGACCTGCTGGCCAAGGGCCACGACGCGTCCAACATCGCCTTCGGTAACACGCTGACCGATGACGCGTTCAAGGGCCGCCAGTTCGACTTCTGCATGTCCAACCCGCCGTACGGCGTCGACTGGAAGCAGTACGCCAAGGCGGTCACGAAAGAGCGCGACGAAGCGGGCCCCTACGGTCGGTTCGCTCCCGGTCTCCCGTCGACCTCGGACGGGCAGATGCTCTTCCTGCTCCACCTGGCCCATAAGATGCGCGCCCGCGAGGACGGCGGCGGCCGGGCCGGCATCGTCATGAACGGCTCGCCGCTCTTCAACGGCGCCGCCGAGTCCGGCCCCTCCAACATCCGCAAGTGGCTGCTGGAGAACGACCTGGTCGATGCGATCATCGCGCTGCCGACCAACATGTTCTTCAACACCGGCATCGCTACATACATCTGGATCCTCGACAACACCAAGCACCCGGACCGCAAGGGCCTGGTTCAGCTCATCGACGGCACATCGTTCTGGACCAAGATGCGCAAGAACCTTGGTTCCAAGGGCCGCGAGATCAGCGACGCCGACCGAGCCAAGGTCGTGGAGTTGTACGCCGACTTCACCGACGCCGATCCCGACCACTCCAAGGTGCTGCGCAACGACGAGTTCGGCTACTGGACAATCACCATCGAGCGGCCCCTCCTCGATGAATTCGGCGAGCCGGTTGTCGACCGCAAAGGCAAGCCCAAGCCGGACCCGAAGAAGCGCGACACCGAGAACGTCCCGTTCACCTACAGCGGATCGAGCGCTGGCGCGGCCGGTGAGGTCGAGGTCATCAACGCTTACTTCGACGCCGAAGTGAAACCCCACGTACCCGACGCCTGGATCGACTGGGCCAAGGTCAAGACCGGCTACGAGATCCCCTTCACCCGCCACTTCTACAAGTACGTCCCGCCCCGCTCCCTCGATGAGATCGACGCCGACCTGGAGAAGCAGGTCTCCAAGATCCTCGGCCTGCTTCGTGAGGTGGAGGGATGAGCACGGAATACACCGAGTACGTCGACTCGGGCGTGCCGTGGCTTGGCGACGTTCCAGCTGGCTGGACGACGAGGCCACTGTGGTCGATGTTCGAGCGGATCAAGGATGTCGGGCACCCCGACGAACAGATGCTCTCGGTGTTCCGCGACTATGGTGTCGTTGCGAAGGACTCTCGGGACAACATCAACAAGACCGCCGAGAACCGGAACATCTACCAGCTTGTCCACCCTGGGTGGCTGGTCACGAACCGGATGAAGGCATGGCAAGGATCAGTCGGCATCTCCGGCCTGCGAGGGATCGTTTCGGGACACTACATCTGCTTCGCACCTCGACACGATGCAGACTCTCGCTACCTGAACTGGCTCTTCCGGAGCCCTACTTACGCTGCCGGCTACGCGTTGCAGTCTCGGGGCGTGAGGATCGGCCAGGCGGAGATCGACAATGATCTCTACCGAGTAATGCCTGTTCTCCTTCCGTCGATCGAGGAGCAGCGCGCCATCGCCGACTACCTCGACCGCGAGACCGTCCGCATCGACACGCTCATCAGGGAGCAGCAGCGCCTGATCGAGATGCTCCGCGAGCGTCGTCGTGCGGTGGTTGAGGAGGCTGTGGCCATTGTCGGTACCACCGGGGCGCGACTGAAGCACATCATCCGATCGGTTCGGCAGGGGTGGAGCCCGCAATGCTGCTCGTGGCCAGCCGATGGCGTCGAGACTTGGGCCGTTCTCAAGGCTGGAGCGGCAAACGGCGGTCGTTTCCGTCCGATGGAGAATAAGGAGTTGCCGGAAGACGAGATCCCACGCCCGGAGATCGTCGTAATTCGAGGTGATCTTCTTGTGTCGCGCGCCAATACCCGTGAACTGGTCGGCAGTGCGGCAGTGGTCGAGGGCGACTTCCCGCGGCTCATGCTCTGTGACAAGCTGTACGCCTTCTCGCTCGATGAGAGTCGAGCAGATTCGCGGTTCGTGGCGGCAGTGCTCGGAAGCCGTAGGTGGCGCGATCTGATCGAGTTGGAGGCCACCGGTACAAGCCACTCGATGCTCAATATCAGCCAATCCGACATCGTGAACCTCCCGATGCAGCTGCCCTCTGTGGATGAGCAGCACCGGATCGTAACGTACTTGGAGAGTGAGACTGCCAAGATCGATCAGCTCATCGCGGAAACGGAGCAATTGATTGACCTCGCTCGTGAGCGCCGGTCGGCGCTGATTACGGCGGCGGTGACGGGGCAGATCGATGTACGGAAGATGGCGTGATGGCCGACCACAACGAGGTCGTCTTCGAGACCGAGATCTGTGAGTACCTGGCCGACCATGGGTGGCTCTACTCGAAGAACGACACCGGCTACGACCGGGAACGAGCGCTCTTCCCCGAGGACCTGTTCGCCTGGCTGCAAGAGACCCAGCAGGCGGCGTACGAGAAAGCCCTGAAGGCGGCGGGATCGGAGGCGAAGTTCCTCGACGTGCTGACCACGGCGCTCGACAAGCCTCTCGAACATGGTGGCGGGACGCTGAACATCCTGCGCAACGGGGTGCAGTACATCGGCGGTGGCCGGTTGAAGATGGCGCAGTTCCGCCCCGAGACCAGCTTGAACGCGACTACCAACGAGCAGTACGCGGCGATGCGGGTGCGGGTGATGCGGCAGGTATATTTCTCCACCGCTGACACCCGAAGCATCGACCTGGTCTTCTTCGTCAACGGACTGCCGGTCGCCACCGCGGAGGTGAAGACCGACTTCGCCCAGTCTCTCGATGAGGCGATCAACCAGTACCGCAAGCACCGGCATCCGCTGACCCACGGGCGGCCGGAGCCGCTGTTGTCGTTCGGGCATCGGGCGTTGGTGCACTTCGCGGTTTCCAACGACCTGGCTGCGATGACCACCCGGCTCGAGGGCGAGAAAACGCACTTCCTGCCGTTCAACATGGGGCACGACGGCGGCGCGGGCAACCCGCCTGGTACCAAGAAGAGGTCGGCGACGGCGTACCTGTGGGAGCGGGTCTGGGAGAAGAACGCCTGGCTCAACATCATCGGCCGGCTGATGATCGTGGAGACCAAGCAGGAGTGGGACGTCGCGACCGGGACGTCGGTGCGGCGCACGAGCATGCTGTTTCCTCGGTTTCACCAGTGGGAGGCCGTGACGAACATCGTGGCCGCGGTGAGCGAGGAGGGGGTGGGGCATCGCTACCTGATCGAGCACTCGGCAGGGTCGGGCAAGACGAACACCATTGCATGGACCGCGCATCGGCTGGCGCGGCTGCACGTGAACGACGAGAAGGTCTTCGACTCGGTGATCGTGGTCGTGGACCGCACCGTGCTCGACGGGCAACTCCAAGAGGCGATCCGGCAGATCGACGGGTCCGGGAACATCGTGGCCACGATCAGCCCGCAGGACGTCCGCAAGGCGGGGGCAAAGTCGAAATCCGGTCTGCTGGCGACCGCTTTGAAGAGCGGGGAGCTGATCATCGCGGTAACGGTGCAGACCTTCCCGTTCGCCCTCCACGAGATCCGAGCCGACTCGTCGTTGAAGGGGCGGCGGTTCGCGGTGATCGCCGACGAGGCGCACTCCTCGCAGTCCGGCCAGATCTCCTCCAAGCTCAAGGCTGTGCTGACCGCGGAGGAGGTCAAGGAGATCGAGGACGGCGGTGAGGTCGACGTCGAGGCGATCCTGGCCTCGGAGATGACCGAGCGGGCCGAGTCGGAGAACATCTCCTACTTCGCGTTCACCGCCACGCCGAAGAACAAGACCCTGGAACTCTTCGGCCGCAAGGGTCCTGACGGAAAGCCGGTCGAGTTCCACCTCTACTCGATGCGCCAAGCGATCGAGGAAGGCTACATCCTCGACGTGCTCAGGGGCTACCAGTCCTACGACACCGCGCTGAAGATCGCCGGCAAGGCCGAGAGCGGCGACGGTGGCGAGGTGGAGGAGGCCGCGGCGCGTAAGGGACTGATGCGGTGGGTGAAACTGCACCCGACCAACGTCAGCCAGAAGGTGCAGATCATCGTCGAGCACTTCCACGCCAACGTCGCCCACCTCTTGGAGGGCAAAGCGAAAGCGATGGTCGTGACCGACTCGCGCAAGGCCGCGGTGAAGTACAAGAAGGCGATCGACGCCTACATCGCCAAGCGTGCCGCCATGGACGCCTCTTACAACTATCGCACCCTAGTCGCCTTTTCCGGCTCGGTGACGATGGCCGAGGACGAGAAGTGGGCTTCGGACTGGGGGCCGCAGCCCACCAAGGACGACGAGTTCACCGAGGCCAACCTGAACCCCGGCGCCGGCTCGGACCTGGCCGCTGCCTTCAAAGGGGTGACCTACAAAATCATGCTGGTCGCCAACAAGTTTCAGACAGGCTTTGACCAGCCGCTGCTCTCGGCGATGTATGTGGACAAGAAGCTCTCCGGGGTCACTGCCGTGCAGACACTCTCCCGGCTCAACCGCACCCATCGCACTGCGGGCGGGGAGCAGAAGCGCAAGACGTTCGTCATCGACTTCGTGAACAAACCTGAGGACATCCGGGCTGCGTTCGAGCCGTACTTCACCAATGCCACCCTGGAGACTGAGACCGACCCGTACATCGTCGTCCACCTCGCCACCAAGCTCGCCCAGGCCGGGATCTACACGCCAGAGCAGGTGCGCGAGGTCGCCGAACTATGGGTCACCCGCAAGGGCAACAACGCACTCTCGGCCGCGATCAGCCCGGCCAAGCACGAGTTCGCCCGCCGCTACGCTGCCGCGATCGAGGCCGACGACAAGGTCACCCTCAACACCCTCGACCTGTTCCGCAAGGACGTCTCCACCTACGTCCGGCTCTACGACTTCATGAGCCAGATCGTCGACTATGGCGACCCGTACATGGAGATGTTGTCGATCTTCCTGCGCCTGTTGGAGAAGGTTATCGCGGACTCCTCCTGGGCCGCGGAGGTCGACCTTTCCGACGTGGTCCTGGTCGGGGTCAAACACACCAGGGGCACCGCGGTCGACATCTCGCTGACCGGTGAGGGCGAACTCAAGGGCATCAGCGCTGCCGGCACCGGCACCCGGAAGGAGCCGAAGTACGTCGCATTACAGGTCGTCATCGACAAGATGAACGACCTCTTCGGTGCCGAGTCGTTCGCCGAGTCGCAGGTCCGTGAGTTCGTACAGGGGTTGGTGCAGCGGCTGCTCGCCTACCCGGACCTGGTCAACCAGACCAAGGTGAACTCGAAGAAGCAGTTCATGGAATCTCAGGACTTCCAGGCGGCAGTCACCGAGGCGGTCCTTGAGAACCAGGAGGCCCACAACACCATGGCCGACTACTTCTTCAGCGACGGCCCTGGCATCAGCGCTGTCATCATGGCGCTAGCGGACGCCTTCTACGAGGCAGCGATCGATCAGCCGACGGAACCCTCGGTATCTGATCGACAGACCGGTCGAGTCGGCGAACCTGGCGGAGAGGCCGAGCAAGCCATAGCGCGTGCGATCTCGGCCGGAGTGCTCGATCAGGACGCACTAGAGGATTTACCGACAGCGGCAGAAGCTGCCGACATGCCACTGGAGCCTCCGTCGTCTGAAGGGCCCAGCGGAAGCGAGGCAGTCATGTCTCTGCGCGACGAGGAGACATGGTGAACTTCCTGTACATGGACACCTCCGCGGCGATCAAACTGTTCAAACAGGAAGAAGAATCCGAAGCACTGCGCGAATGGCTCGTCAGTCAGACCTCCGCCCGCCAGATTACCGCTCATCTGACCCGGACCGAGTTGCACCGTGGCCTGCACAGAGCAGGCGCGCAACCGGAGACGCTCGAGCTCGCCACCATCTGGTTGAACCGTTGCGCGCGCATCGCGCTGGCTGCGGAACTTCTCACGAAGGCGGGTAACCTCGCACCCGGCGCCTCCTTGCGTACCTTGGATGCGATCCACGTGGCAGCTGCTCTCGAATTGGGAGCCGCACTCACGTATTTCGTCGCATACGACAAAAATCTCATCGCTGCCGCCGAGGCACACGGTCTTACAGTGGTCGCACCGACGTAGGAACTCGGCAGTTGTGCCGACTGCTGGCTGCACATACCAGCACGAGAAACACGGTTTGGTCTATAGGTAGTGGGCGTACCGGATCGTCTTGGCCGCCAGGACGCCACAGCATTGCAACGGTCCTGACCTGACCCCTGTGGTACGGCCTGTCGGCGTTCACGGAAATCCCCAGGTTGAGCCGGTTTTCGTTCACGTAATTCCGCAGGGTGCCGTTCACGTAATTCCCCAGCGGGAACGCGA
>NZ_JBEYVQ010000013.1:0-187102 GCF_040644075.1 Nocardia sp. NPDC047038
ATTCCGAAGGGCGGCGAGATCACCTTGAGCAACAACCCGGGGGGGGGGGACACTGGCCAGTGGCGGCTGTGTTGAGGCCGCGAAGGCCGTTGTCTCGGCTGTCGGACGCAGCCGCCATGCCGGGATGTTGGTCGGCGCGGTATTGGCGCTCGCGTCGACCGCCGTCCTCGCCGCGGGGCCGTCTGGCGCCGAGACGGACTCGCACTCAATAGGTTTCAACGCCTACGCTACGTCCACCTCGGCCGTCATCGAGATCGACGCGGGTTCACTCACCGTCGAAGACGGGGTCCTGCGGATCGCAGCCGACGACGGCCGTGTACTCGCCGCCGCAGAACTCGCCGCCCGCGTAGACGATTTTGTTTTCCCGATCGCCGCCGAGATCACCGACCGCACAGTCGTACTGACCCCGCAACTGGATCCCGAGCACGCGACCTACCGCCCGGTGGCCCTGCCCTTCGAGGACCAAGCGCCGTGGCGTTCGGAATACGACCGCGAACGTGACGCCTGGACCCGCCTGACCTCGACCATCGCCACCGGCGTCATGATCGGCACACTGGTCGGCGGAATCGGTGGCGCCGCAACGGGCTGCGTCCTCGGCGGCCTGGCCGGAGCAACCATCGCCTCGGCCACGATCATCGGCCTGTTCGGCCCCTTCCTCCCCGCCGCCCTCCTCGGCTGCCTGGGCGGTGTCGTGGCGATAGGGCCCCTCGGCGCCGTCGCGGGCCAACTGCTCGTCTCCGCCCCGATCGCGATACTGGCCGCGGTGCAGTACTTCACCACGATCACCGCGCCCATGCCCACTCGATGACGGCTGGTCGGCACGCCGAACCATGGCGACGTGCCGACTGAGAGCTTCCTCCAGCGGGTGGGTCTCGCGTTTCCCGCTTCGCCTCGGCACGGATCAACAGGCCTGTCGTTCTCTCACGTCGCAGGGATCGTCGGACATGATCGTGTATTCTTCCAACAGTTCAACTAACCCGGTCAGATTCATGCCGGAGATGGCAAGTCGCCACACGAATCTCAAGAGGATCAGCGGGTACGGCCTGCTCGACGCAGCCGGATATAGCCTCTTGACATGCGCAACTTCGGACAGCCGAGGAAATCGAAGAGCGCTTTGACCTCGCGGTCTGGCCAGGTCGCGCTGTATCGAGAGCGGAAAGTCGAGTTCGGTGTCGAACCGCTTATCGCTGTCGGGTGACGGCGCCCGCGTACCGTGCGCGACCAACCGCGGTCGTAAACGTCGGTGTCGTAGGCGCTTTCACTCAGGGACCGCAGCGTCGGGCGGCCGGTCCTCCCGCTCGACGCCCGCAGGCCAAAGGACGACGTGACCGGGCTCGTTCTCCAGTTTCCCGCCATACAACGGCGAACGTCACCGACCCGCCGGTGGTGTATATCCGAGGCTTGACAGGGCCCGCTCTGGAAAAGTGCGACGAATTCGAGCACTACCGCGATGCGTATGCTGATCTTCGGAGTGTCGCTTGGCGCGAGGCCGGTAGCCGCCAACACATCCAGGAGATTGCAGAGGAGTGGGCTCGGTGAGTCTCGGTTCGGAAGCGCACTTACTCAAGCTTGTCCGGCACAGCCAATAACGATGAATTGACACCGGGGGTAGAACGATGACCAGATTGATGCTGTTGACCGCCGAAGAAGCGGCGTTGGTCCTCGACGGCTACATCGCCGACCCGACGTATCGACCCATGCTGGTCTCGGTCTTCCGGTCGTCGGTCAACCTTCAGCAGCCATCCGATACTTGGGACGGCATCGACTCGCTGAGCCGGCAAGAATCCGCCGCTGCCGCTCCGCCGGCACGCCCGCGACAAGCCGAGCAGGTACGCGAGGACGACACGCCCATAACATTTCCGCGAATGGTGCCAGCTCAGTACTGGACTGCCCATGCGGGTTCAGTAGTCGTGCTGCTCGTCAGATCGCCCGATGGGTTGAAGATCGTTGGCTTGGCGGCTGTCAGCGGAGGAACCCGCAATCGGAAGAGCCATGGCATTCGCGATGTACAGGTCGGTCCATGGCGGGTTGTTCCCCCATTCCCGTTATCCGATTTGATGGAGGGACTCGACTCCGCGCAGCGAACGCGTCTGGAACGCATGTTGTACGAGCCAATCAGAGATCTTCCTCAGGCTATGGATGAGATTGTCCGCCGAAATCTGCGGCGACTGTATCCGGGATACGACGCCGCTGTACGCGAACTCCAACCAACCATGCCATCGGCAATCGACCGCAGCCTGGCGGGCGTACACGGCCGGGACCGTGTCGCTACAGCTCTGCGTATGTTCGGATACAAATACTGGAAGGATGTTGTTCCGGAGCCGAGCGATGAAATGGAGGAGCTCCGATCGGAATATGCGGATGCCCTGGTCGATTCGGTACTCGCCAATGAGGATGACTACATCACCGATGACGCGGCTGTGTTTCCCAGGTGGCAGCGGTCCGATCGTCCGAATCGGGGCTGGTGGGTGTTCCGAAGTAGATCCCGAAGGCTTTTGGTCAAAAACATAAATGTCAGTACAGCCGAAAGCAGGACTGGCGCCGATCTGGTGTATGTGCGTCGGAACCCGGATGCCGTTGTCCTGGTTCAGTACAAGTTGCTGGAAAAATCGAAGAAGCCTGCCCGGCTGCTCTACCGGCCGAACGACGGTCGGTTGGACTCGCAGATGAGCCGTCTGCTCGACCTGGAAAAGCCCCAAGAACGTGCAGTTGAGTGGTCGGCTGACGACTATAGGATTGGTCCCGGATTCACGTTCGTGAAGTTTGTCGCACCATATCCGTCCAATAGATCACAAGACGACGGGTTGTCGGATGGGTTCTACTTCCCCACGGCAGTACTGCAGAAGATGCTGGAGCAACCCGACGTCGGCCCGTCGGGAGGAACGGTCTTCTACCCTGATGCTCGCAGGTATATCGATCCGACCACCTTCGTGAAACTTGTGCAAGACAACTGGATCGGCACGACGGCAAAGGCAACGGACGTCGTGTTCAAAGCTCTTGGCTTGCGGAGGCCGGAAGAGCGAACTCCGTTCACCATCGCCGTCGATGAACTCAGAGACCCGTTGTGATCAGTCATCGGAAATGGCGGCATATCGCCGACTTGCGATCGTATCGAAGCGTTGGGCGCCTGCGTATCCATCGGATGGGAATAGACGACCGCTCCGTCGGACTTGAGTCGCCGCGAGCTGTGCATTGCGCTTCGTGCGGGTGCCGAGAAGTGCTCATAGGCGAGCTGTATGTCGCGCTCGCGGTCCACACCGATGGAAGGTTCCGCATAAGTGACCTCGTCACCGGTCGGTTCGGACGGGCTGAGGCAGCCGTTCTTGCGGTACGTGCTTATCAGCAGCACGGTTGTCACGTCGAGCGCGCCGCGGATGGCGAAGACCTGGTTGCGGCTCAGTGCGCTCAGCGCCCGGCCGCTCGCCCAGTCCAGCACTGGGCGCAGCAGACCGAGGAAGCGCGCCTCCGGCTGGTGCTGGCGTTGAGGCCCTTGCCTGTCTGGTCGTCCGCGGCTGGGCATCGCCGACTTGCGGCGAAGTGGCTGGCCTTAGCCGTTCCCGCACGCGGCCGTGCTGGAGGTAGTTCTGCGGTAGCTGACCCAGCCGCTGCCTGATGTTTCTCGGCGAAACCACGATCAGTCCCGATCGGACAGCAGACCGAGCTGCCTCTTGACCCGGTTCGAGGCCTCGCGGACCGGACCGCGCTGGGTGGCGACCTTTCCGTCCTCCGACAAGATGCTGTTCTGCCAGATCGTCGCGCTGCGTCGCCAGTCGATCTCGGTCGCGAGGCGCTTGTACTGGTGCAGGCGCCAGTCGAGATCGGGGCTCTTGCGAATTTCGTAGGCGACGCGTCCGATGATGACAAGCCCGGTCGCGGTCATGTTCACGTACTTCTGCCGGAAGTCGGCCACCCGGTTGGCCGGGCCGCCGCTGGTGGGCAGCGCGCAGATCTCCTGCCAAGGGTCCATGTGCTCGGACATGGTTTCGACGAGCGTGACCGCGTCGGTGACGAGCTCGTCGCGAGCGGTCTTGTCCCCGATCAGCTGGGCGCTCTGCCTGGCCACCGAATCCTCCGCGAGCGCGTAGTCGGCGAAAAGCAGTTCCTTGACGAACTGGCGGACCTGGTTGAGCAGGAACACCGACTGCGATGCCTTGGGCAAAGTCTTGGAAGTGGCGTCGACGCGGCCGCGAAAGAATCGGGTCCGGTCGACCAGATCGGCGAGAACGCCATTGACGGGTTCTCGGGTGTTGTACACGGCGAGGAGACTGGCCGGGATCTGCTTCGTCTGGGCGGCATCGGCGAAGTCCTGGTGAATGCGCTTGAGGTCGTCTTCGACGACGATCAACACCGCGAGGCTGTCGTTCTCGAAACCGGCTTCCAGGTCGACGAGCCCGGTGATAGCGGAGCGCCCGGCACCATGGCCTTTGATCGCGGTGATGCGGTGCTGCCCATCGGTGACGTAGAAGCGGACGTCGTCGCCGATCACCATGAAGCCGAGGCGGTTTTTGAAATTGCCGCGGGGGACGTGCAAGGCGGGCAGTTGACGAGCGTTCAGGGTGACCGGCGGGAGGATGTAATCCTCGGGATTCTCGCGGACGTAGCTGTTGATGTTCTTCACGTGGTCGGTCATCAGCGGCCGGTTCGTCGTATTGGCCGGGTCGCCGCCCTTCTCGACCGACTCGGACACAACCTGGCGGGCGAGGAAAGCGTACGGGAACGAGGTCGAGATCATGGTCCGCCGTCCTTGGCGGAAGACGGTGCAGG
Source organism: Nocardia sp. NPDC047038 (assembly GCF_040644075.1). Classification (NCBI taxonomy): domain Bacteria; kingdom Bacillati; phylum Actinomycetota; class Actinomycetes; order Mycobacteriales; family Nocardiaceae; genus Nocardia; species Nocardia sp. NPDC047038. The sequence goes on from NZ_JBEYVQ010000013.1 coordinate 4,765, forward strand.
GAAACACGCGGGCGCCGGCCGCTGCCGCGTCGCCGGAGGCGGCCACCAGCGCCTTGTCGAGACCGTCGTGCTCCTGGAGGCCGATGTGGTTGTCGGACATAGCGAAATCTCCTGTCTATCAAGCTGATACGCGCAAGAAGGATAGTGTGGTGAGCGTGCCCCGGGGTGCGATTGCGCTACCTCGGAACTGGAGGCGAGCGGGCCGCCCGTGGCGCTTGCTCGCACACCGGGGGCGAGCTGAGCCGGCACTGCTCGGTATTGGAGCAAACGTCACGAAAGGCCGTCGAAGCTCCCGGTCGCCATGAGCGCGAGCAGGTGCAGCGGAATCTCGCTGTGCGGCACGATCGAGAGTCGGTAGACGCCGTTGTTCAGCCGATCGCAGAGCACGACCGCGTTCGGCACGCTGCCGATCGCGACCTTGTCGGCGTTGCAGGCGAATTCGGCTCCGTAACCGGAGTAGTGGCGAACATGAGCCTCAGCGGTCGCGCTGCCCGCTGTGGCGATGGCGATCGCGAACCCTGTGGCGACGAGGGCAGCGGTGGCGGTGATACGCATGGAGTTCCTTCCGATGTTGCGCGAATGACGAACGAATTCACCGGCCTGCGCGATGACGCGCCCTGCCGAGCTGGGCGAGCGGGCTTCCGACGGTCAGCGCCAGCTCGGCGATGCTGCCGACACCCGCGAGCGCGGCGAGCCGGATGGCGATATCGGCGGTGGCCGCCGCGTCAGCGCCCGCGTGATGGTGCTTGCTCAGAACCACGCCCAGCGCGTCAGCGACGTAGGGCAGCCGGTATTTCTCCAGCAACAGCTGTCGTTTCGACCAGGTATACGTGCATCCATACAGCCAGTCCGGCAGGTCGGCGCCGCCGAAGGCGCAAGCGCGGGTGAGATTGTCCATGTCGAAGGCGGCGTTGTGCGCGACCACCGGCAAGTCGCCTACCACCGCCAGCACCTCGGGCAGCCGTTGAGCGAAGCCGGGCTGACCGGCGACGTCGTCGGGCGTGATCCGGTGTACCCGCACGTTGTACGGCGAGAATTCGCCGATCGCGGACGGGGGCCTGCACAGCCAGGTGTGGGTGCCCACCCGGACGCCGCCGCGCACGATGGCGACGCCCATCGCGCAGATGCTGCCGCGTCTGGGATTAGCCGTCTCCACGTCGAACGCGGCGAAGGAGAGGTCGGATGCCATGGGTTTCCTCCGGGGAAGTGGGCGGACGGATGGCCCGAACGGGAAATCGTCCGCATGCAGGTCTCGAACGCTCGGCAGGCCCGAGCGTGGCCAGGCAGTCGAAAAGAACAGGTGTTAATGAGATCCACTGGGGCTCAGCTTGATTGGTGGATCGATGTGGGGCCGCCGGTGGATGAGATGAACCGTAACGCTAGCTGAAAACATTGTCAATCATGTCTTCGATGGTTGACTTTGACGTCATGCTCCGGGAGTCTGGACCTCCGAGAGGAGGGACCATGTCGGAAACCACCCCGTTGGTCACCGCCGCGGAGATCTCCCGGCTGGCCGGCGTCACCCGTGCGACCGTCAGCAACTGGCGCCGTAGGCACCAGGACTTCCCCGGTACGGCCGGTGGTAGCGAATCGCGTCCGCTGTTCGATTGGAATGAGGTGCGGCAATGGTTACGTGAGCATGGCGTCGAGGCGGCGGAGTCGCCCGCTCAACGCTTGCGCACGTTCCTGCGCACTCAGCTCTCGCCAGTCGTCGTACCCGAGCTGTTGGACCGTTTGATTTGTTCTTCGCGCGACAACGGGTTCTCGGAACTGTCCGAAGAAGCTGTGCGGGAAGCGCTTCGGGCGACGCATTCTGGACCTGATGCCGAGAAAGCCGCCCGTGTGATCGGTGGAGAGCTGCCCGCGATGCTGCGGGCGGCCGAGGCCGAGGTGGGGATAACGGGCACGCTGGAGATACTGGCCGAGCGCGGTCTCGACGGCACACCGACCACCGGTGCCTATCCCACCGAGCAGCCCGTCGCAGCGCTGATGGCCGACCTTGCCGCCGCCGTGACGCCACCGGAAACGGTGCTCGACCCTGCATGCGGCAGCGGGACCCTTCTCGCGGAGGCTGTCCGAGTCGGCGCGCGCACATTGCGTGGCCAGGACGTGCTCGCGGTCCAGGCCGCACGCACCGCCGCGCTGCTGCGATCGCGAGCCGCCGGTCTCGAGATCGACATCCACACGGGTGACAGCTTGCTGGCTGACGCGTTCCCCGGCCTCGCCGCCGATGCTGTCCTCGTCAACCCGCCTTACCAGCAGCGAGATTGGGGCGCCGACGAACTCGCCCTCGATTCCCGGTGGGAGTATTCGGTGCCGCCGCGCGGTGAATCCGAGCTGGCTTGGGTGCAGCATGCTCTAGCCCATCTACGGCCGGGTGGTATCGCCGTTCTGCTGCTTCCGCCCGCGGTTGCCGCCCGCGGCTCCGGGCGGAAGATCCGGTCCGAACTGATGCGTGCGGGTGCCGTCCGAGCGGTGGTCGGCCTACCCGCGGGTGTCACCGCGCCGCGTCAGGTGGGGCTGCACCTGTGGGTGCTCCGCCGACCCGAGCCCAGTGGGCCGAATCCCGATCAACTGCTTTTCGTCGACACCACCGCGACGATGAAGACCGGAAGCGAGTGGGACTCGCTGGCCCGCATCGTGCTCGACTCTTGGCGTGCTTTCGACCAGGGCGATTCCGCGTCCGCCGCGGTCCCCGACGTGGCGACCGCCGTGCGAATGATGGATGTGTTGGACGACGATGTCGACCTGACACCCGCGCGCCACGTGCGAGCGGCTCTGGACCCGGCAGGTGTTTCCGGAGCGGCGAACGAGGCGATCCGCGTGCTGGCCGATGAGCTGGCGATGCTCACCACGGCTGCTGCTACGGTCAGTGCATGGTCTTCCTCGACCAAAAACCCTTGGCGCGCAGTGACTGTCGGAGATCTGATGCGTGGCGGTGCGGTGCGGACGATCATCGCGGCACGCGGACCGGCCGACACGGGGGGCGATGTCAGCGAGAAGCCGCGTCCGGTGCTCACCGGCCGTGACCTGGTGACAGGCGCGGCGCCGTCAGGCCTGACCGCATCGGGATCTCCGGATGACCAACCCGTGATCGCCGCGGGAGACGTCCTCGTCTCCCGTTTCCGAAGTGATCATCGCGCCACCCAGGGCGCCCGCGTGGCGGACGGCGCGGACGTCGGCGCGGTCGCGGGCACGGGTGTCGTGGTGTTCCGTCCGGACCCGACCAGATTGGACCCCTGGTTCCTGGCCGGATTCATCGGCAGCGCCGAGAACTCCGCTGCCATGGTGGGCACCACGACGATCCGCCTCGAGCCCGCCCGGCTGCGCATACCGATGATGAAGCTCGCTGACCAGCAGCGCTATGGTCAGGCATTTCGCCGCTTGGACCAGCTGCGGTTGGCCGCTCGTCGCGCTGCCGCCGCCGCACAGCACACCGCCGACCTGATCGGCACCGGCCTTACCGTGGGCGCGCTCGCGCCCCAGCACACGAATATCGACGCGGAAACAAAGGATTCGGAAGGTAGGAAGTGAGTACGAGGAAGCACACCGAACTCGCCAACCACGCCTGGTCGGTCGCCGACCTGCTGCGCGGGGACTACAAGCAGTCTGATTACGGCAAGGTGATCCTGCCGTTCACGGTGCTGCGCAGGCTGGAGTGCGTGCTCGAGCCGACGCGAGACGCGGTGCTTGCGAAGCTGGAACAGATCAAGGACCGCGACCTGGACGTCGACCCGTTCCTGCGCAAAGCCTCGGGCACCGTCTTCTACAACGTCTCCGACCTGACCTTGAAGAAGATCCTCGCCGACCCCGGTTACGTGGCGAAGAACCTGCTCAACTACGTGGGCTCCTTCTCCGAGAACGCCCGCGAGGTGATGGAGAAGTACGAGTTCGCCCAGCAGGTGAAGCGCCTCGACGGAGCCGGGCTGCTGTACCAGGTGATCGGCAAGTTCGCCGATCTCGACCTGCATCCCGAGGTGGTCTCCAACCACAACATGGGTTACGTCTTCGAGGAACTGATTCGGCGCTTCGCGGAGCAGTCCAATGAGACCGCCGGTGAGCACTTCACCCCGCGTGAAGTGATCGAACTGATGGTGAACCTTCTCGTCGCGCCTGACCCGGACCTCGTCGGCACCCCCGGTGTCACCCGCAAGGTGCTCGACCCCGCCTGCGGGACCGGCGGCATGCTCAGCTCCGCCGAAGAACACATCAAGCTGATGAATCCGCAGGCGCGGGTGGAAACCTACGGCCAGGAACTCAACCCGGAATCTTGGGCGATCTGCCGCTCCGACCTGATGATCAAGGGGCAGAACCCCGACAACATCGTCTTCGGCAATTCCTTCAGCGATGACGGGCACAAGGACCTGCGCGCTGACTACCTACTCGCCAACCCGCCCTTCGGCGTCGAGTGGAAGAAGGTCAAGGCCGATGTTGAATGGGAGCACCAGAACCTGGGTGAGGCGGGCCGATTCGGAGCGGGCCTACCTCGGATCAACGACGGCTCCCTGCTCTTCTTGCAGCACATGCTCTCCAAGATGAAGCCGGTCGACCTCGGTGGAGGCGGAGGCAGCCGGGTCGCCATCGTCTTCAACGGTTCACCGCTGTTCACCGGCGCCGCCGAATCGGGCGAATCCAACATCCGCCGCTGGATCATCGAAAACGACTGGCTCGAAGCGGTGGTCGCCCTCCCGGACCAGTTGTTCTACAACACCGGCATCTCCACGTACTTCTGGATTCTCACCAACCGCAAATCTCCCGAGCATGAGGGCAAGGTTGTGCTGCTCGATGCCCGCGACTACTGGCAGAAGATGCGGAAATCGCTGGGCGACAAGCGTAAGTCGATTTCCCCCGAACAGATCACCGAAATCACCCGGCTCTACAGCAACGCCCTTGAGGTCGCCGCTGACCCCGACCATCCGCAGCACGGCAAGGTGAAGGTCTTCGCCAACAACGATTTCGGCTACCAGCGCATCACCGTCGAGCGTCCCCTGCGGTTGCGTTTCGAACTTAGCGAGGAAGCGCTCGACAAGCTCGCGGGCACCGCCCAGGTCGCCAAGCAGTATTCCGACACCGACGCCTTCCGTCGGCTGCTACAGCCGCTCGTCGGCTCCACGTGGAAAACCAAGGCCGACGCCGTCACCGCGTTGAAGGACGCAGTCGTCGGTGCCGGCGAGCCGTGGCCCACCGGAGCGCCGTTCAATAAGACACTTCGTGACATCCTCGGCGTCCGCGATCCTGAGGGTGAAGTTCAACTCGTCAAGGGGGAACCGGAGCCGGACTCCGACCTTCGGGACTACGAGAACGTTCCCCTCGATGAGGATGTCGAGGACTACCTCGCGCGCGAGGTTCTTCCGCATGTCGCTGATGCTTGGATCGACCACAGTAAGACCAAGATCGGGTACGAGATTCCGTTCACGCGGCATTTTTATGTGTATACGCCGCCGCGTCCGTTGACCGAGATTGATGCTGAGTTGAAGGCGCTAGAGGCGAAGATCCAAGAGTTGTTGGGGGAGGTGACCCGATGACTGAGGTCACTATTGCCCCATGGTTGGCGTCTTCACGCTGGCCCACGGCGCCTATTCGGCTCGTGGCCAGTCTGGGTACTGGGCATACGCCGAGTCGGAAGGTGCCCGAGTACTGGGACAATTGCACCATACCATGGGTAACGCTTGCTGATGTTTGGCAACTGCGTAGTGGCGGCGTGGATGTCATTTCGGAAACGAAGGAGAAGATCAGTGAGCTCGGCATGGAGAATTCTTCTGCCGCGTTGCATCCGCCAGGGACGGTAATCCTCTCTCGGACGGCATCAGTGGGCTTCTCCGCCATGTTGGGAACGGCCATGGCTACCAGTCAGGACTTCGCAACTTGGACCTGTGGGCAACGTTTGGATCCGAGATTCCTGCTTCATGTTCTGCGTGGTATGGCGCCAGACCTGAAGCGGGTCTCCATGGGGTCCACCCATAAGACGATCTATATGCCGGACATCGAGCAGTTACGGACTCCGCTTCCTCCGCTGGAGGAGCAGCGCCGCATCGCCGACTTCCTTGACGCCGAAACCGCTCGCATCGAGAAGCTTCGATGTTTTCGGGAGCGTCAACAAGCCTGTCTACTTGAACGGCAAGATTCATATATTGCATCGCAAATTGATCGATTGTTCTGTGACCACGGTAGGTTGGCGCTTCGCCGGGTGACGACTTCGATCGAACAGGGCTGGAGTCCTCAGTGTGACGAAGTTGGAGCTGATCCAGCGGAGTGGGCGGTACTGAAGACGAGCGCTGTTAGCTCTGGAGAATTTCGTCCTTTGGAGCACAAGCGGCTCCCCTTCGATGTTGAACCCGATCTGAGGTACCAGATCAGGGATGGCGATATTCTGATGACGAGGGGTAGTGGCTCTGCTGCGCACGTCGGAGTTGCGGCATTGGTTCGCACGGACGGGCGTCAACTTTTACTTAGTGATCTTTTGTATCGTATTCGTCTTGAATCAGCATGGTTTCCGGAATTTGTGCAGATCGCACTTAGAAGTAAGCCGGTCCGAGGCTTGGTACATCTACTGCTTCGTGGCCAGTCTGGGCAGACAATAAAACTTCGAGTTGAAGATGTTGGTGCAATAGAGATACCATTTGTTCCTCCTGCGGATCAGCCGGATATCGCTTATCACTTGCGGAAAATTGTGTCCGATACTTCCGATTCGATTAAAGCGATCGAGCGTTCGAATTCGCTTTTGATCGAACGCCGTCAGGCACTCATTACCGCAGCCGTAACGGGCCAATTCGATGTCACGACCGCCAGCGGGCGGAACATCACTCAGGGGGTATAAGAGCATGAGCCCGGTCCACGACGAACTCGCCTTCGGCGACGCGATCGTTGCGAGCATGCGGAAAGCCGGTTGGTTGCAAGGCAATCCGCACGAGTACCGGCCCGAACTTGGGCTCGATATGGGTGAGTTGCTCGCCTTCATCGGCGCGACGCAGCAGGTGGAGTGGGACGACCTGATATCGGCTTACGGGGGAGACCAGGATGCCGCGCAGCAGAGTTTCGCGAACACTGTCGATGAACAGATCGGGAAGAAGGGCCTGATCGAGGTGTTGCGGTCGGGTGTCAAGGACCGGGGTGTGCGGATTCGGCTGGCGTATTTCAAGCCGAATCTGGTGACGTCCGAGGCGGATCTGGCGGAGTACCGCGCGAACCGGCTGACGGTCGTGCGGGAACTGCGATACGCCACCAAACGCGCGGACGCGGGCAACGAGCTGGACTTGGTTCTCATGCTCAACGGCATCCCGGTCGCGACGGCGGAACTGAAGAACCCGCTCACCGGACAGACCGTAGAGGACGCGAAGAAGCAATACCGCACCGAGCGCGACCCGAGTGAACTGATCTTTACCCGCCGGGTGATCGCCAATTTCGCGGTCGACCCGCTGCTGGTGTTCGTCACCACTCAGTTGCGCGGCCCCAAAACCCAGTTCCTGCCGTTCAACACGGGTTCGGAAGGTCCAGGGCGTTCCGGCGGCGCGGGCAACCCGCCCGCGCCGGGACCGGGCCAGTACGCCACCTCCTACCTGTGGGAGACGATCTGGCATCCGGACAACTGGCTGGACATGCTGGAACGCTTCGTCCACACCCAGCAGTCGAAGGGGCCTGGCGGGCGCAAGAGCATGTCGATTGTCTTCCCGCGTTTCCATCAATGGGATGTGGTCAAGATGCTCGCCGCCCACGCCGCCGCGCACGGCGCCGGCCACAACTACCTGGTGATGGCTTCGGCGGGTTCGGGAAAGTCCAACACCATCGCTTGGCTGGCGCATCGCTTGTCCGACCTGCATACACCCACCGATCCGGCCGCGCTCGACCCTGAAGCGTCAGCGGGTGGGTTGCTGACGGGTATCCCGGTTTTCGACAAGATCATCATCATCACCGACAGGCGCAACCTGGACGCTCAGCTGCGCGATACCGTGGGCAGCTTCGAAAAAGTCCAGGGACTCATGGTGGACATCGATGAGAAGCGAGGGGCGAAGTCGGAGCAGCTCGCCCGAGCTTTGAACGAAGAGTCGGGCAAGATCATCCCGATCACGCTGCAAACCTTCCCCGCCCTGCTCGACTATCTACGCCGCAACGAGGCCGAACTGCGGCACGGCCGGTTCGCCATCATCATCGACGAGGCGCATTCCTCGCAGTCGGGTGACGCGGCCACCGCCGTGCGCGCGGCCCTGCGCGACCTCGGTCTCGACGCCGATGACGACGAGGCGGGTGCCACCGAACTCACGGTCGCGGACCGGCTGAGGCGTAAGGCCGAGGATCGCAGCAAAGCTCACAACATGTCGTACTTCGCGTTCACCGCGACTCCGAAGGCCAAGACTCTTGAAGCCTTCGGCACCCTGGTCGGCGATAAATACCAGCCCTTCCACACCTATTCGATGCGTCAGGCAATCGAAGAGGGCTTCATCCTCGATCCGCTGCGCAATTACGTCACCTACAAAACCTTCTACAAGCTGGTCAACGAGAATCCCACCGATTACGAGGTGCCGGAGTCGAAGGCGAAGACGCTGCTGGCGCGGTTCGCGTTCACCCACCCGTCCACGGTGGCGCAGCAAGCGCAGGTGGTGGTCGAACATTTCGTGACCCACACCCGTCCTCGTCTCCAGGGGCGGGCCAAGGCGATGGTGGTGACCGACTCGCGCAAGAGCGCCGTCGCGATGAGCCGGGCCATCCGCCGCCACCTCGAAGACACCGGGTTCGCCAAGAAGTACCCGGATATCGGCGTGCTGGTGGCTTTCTCCGGAACGCTGGACTACGAGGGTGAGGAGATCACCGAATCCAAGGAGAACGGCGGCCTGCCGGAATCCCAGCTGCCGAAGGCTTTCGCGTACACGCGCGCCGACGATATGGCGACCCGCTCGGGCGGCAAGGGTCAGCGCGAGTACCGGATCCTGGTGGTCGCCGAGAAGTACCAAACCGGTTTCGACCAGCCCTTGCTGACAACGATGTATGTGAACAAGTCACTCTCGGGCATCGCCGCGGTACAGACCCTGTCACGGCTCAATCGGACCGCCGAGGGGAAGTCGGTGGAGGACCTCGCCGTCCTGGACTTCTACAACGAGGCCGAGCACATCCAGGAGTCGTTCCGCCCCTACTACGAGGAAGCCGAAGCGCTTCCCACCGACCCCAATCTTCTCTACCGAGCACAGGACCGCGTGCTGGCCCCGCCAATCCTGTTGCAACAGGAGATGCGCGATTTCGCCGACGCTTACACGCAGGCGGAGCAGCGGGCCGGTGGTTCACAGGCCAAGTGGCAGAAGTTGCACGCCGAGTTGTACCGGCACCTCGAGCCCGCCGTCGCGCGGTTCTCCGTGCTGCTGCACAGCGACGAAGCCGATGACGTGGAAACCGCTGAAACCTTCCGCACCGACCTGCGTGACTTCGTCCGCAAATACGGGTTCCTCGCTCAGATCGTGCCGTATCAGGACATCGAACTGGAGATGTTGCACCTGTACGGAAAGCACCTGCTCAACGTTTTGCCGAGGCTGGAGGACGGCGGCGTCGATATCGGCCAGGTCGATCTCAGTCACCTGCGAGTCGAGCGGACCGGCGAGCACGACATCGGTCTCGAACCGGAAGGCGCAGCTGTGTTGCCCTCGTTCGCCGACGGTTCGGCTGGCGCCAAGGACCCGGAGCAGGCGTTGTTGTCGGCGTTGATCGCCGAACTCAATGACCGCTTCGGTCTCGAACTGGGTGAGGATGACCTGCTCAAGCCGTATCGCGATGCCCTGGCCGACCCGAATGTGGAGCTGGCCGCCCTCGCCAACCGCAATGAAGAGGACTTCCGTAACCAATTCGTGGAGGTCCTGCGCGACAAGATGATGGACCACATCGACACCATCGTCGAGGTCGGTAACAAGTACTTCAACAAGGCCGATCCATCGTTCCAGGAGACGGTGAACCGTCAGCTCAGCCGCGCTGCCTGGCGGACCATCCGCCGCCAGGCCGGACTCGACAGCGTGGCCTGAGACGACGGCGTTCGGATACCGTCGCAACTGATAGCGGCATTGAGCAGGGGTGCAGGATGCGGGAGCGGCGGATCGACAACCGATACGAGTTGACCGAGGAGATCAGCTCGGGCGGTATGGGTTCGGTGTGGCGGGGCTACGACACCGTGCTGGACCGGGAAGTCGCGGTCAAGAAGATCCGCCTCGACCAGGTGCAGACCAACGAGCAGGCCAAGGAGTTCACTCAGCGCTTCCGCCAGGAAGCGCGGGTGACCGCGCGCATCCGCTACCACGGGGTGCCGCAGGTATTCGACGCGGTGCTCGACGCCTCGTTCGAGGTGGTGTATCTCGTGATGGAACTGATCGACGGGATTCCGCTGCGCGACTACATCAACCCCGGGAATCCGCTGCCGCTCACCTGGGTGGCCGCGGTCGCGGCGCAGATCGCCACCGTGCTGTCCCATGCTCACGCGATCCCGGTCGTGCACCGCGACCTCAAGCCGGACAACGTGCTGGTCACCCGCGAGGGCGCGGTGAAAGTGATCGATTTCGGTATCGCCGCGATCCTCGATGGGGGACCGAGGCTGACCAAAACCGGTCAGCAGATCGGCACCTTCCGCTACATGGCTCCCGAACGAGTGCAGGGCGCGCGGGTTCAGAACCCGAGCAGCGACCTGTACTCGCTGGGCTGCATGGTCCACGAAATGATCAGCGGTGCACCGCTGTTCGCGGCAGAGTCCGAATTCGATCTGCAACTCCAGCACGTCGACGCCGAACCGCAGCCGCTGCGTGAGATCCGACCCGAGGTCCCTGCCGATTTCGAGCGGCTGGTACTGGACCTGGTGCAGAAGTCGCCTCAGGATCGCCCGGCGGATGCCTGTGTGGTGTACGAACGCCTGCTGCCGTTCCTTCCCGGCCCTGGCGCCCCCGTCGATCCTGCCGAGCTGTACCTCCCCGGCTTTCCCGACCCTACGCGAATCTTCCGGCGGCCCAACGCGCCGCTGGAGACTTCGCAGATCGAACCCACCCGCCTGCGGCCCAACGCCGCGCCGCCGACCGTTCCGCTCTCGGCGATGCACCTGCGAACCGCGGTCGAATCGGCGGAACGGCGCTACAACGAACTGCTGGAGCAGGGCCGATTCGATCAGGCCGCGGCCGCGCTCAACGCTGTGCTGGACAGCGCCGCCGAGGTCAATGGCGCGGACAACCTCGCGGTACTCCGGCTGCGCAGTCTGGTCGCGGCCGCCTGGTCGCTGGGCGGAGAACACGGCAAAGCGAAGCGAGAGTTCGAGGCGCTCGCCGACGCATACCGCCGTGTCCAAGGCCGCTTCAGCGAGTTCGCGTGGGACAGCCGCGCCGGCGCCGCCCGCTGCCGCATCGCACTGGGCGACATCGACGGTGGCATCTCCGCAATGCGGTCGGTACTGGACGAGGTCGTCTCGGCAAACAGCGACGGCGGCGAAATGGCGTTGGCCCTGCGCTTCGACCTCGGTGAAATGCTCGCGAGCACTGGGCAGTTCGCCGAGGCGAGGACGTTGCTCGAAGCACTGCACGACGATCTCTGCGTCATCAACGGGCCTGCGGACGAATTCACGGTGGAAGTCGCGGAGCTTCTGCGGACGTTGCCGGAGGAAGATCGGAACTAACCGCTCCCTGCCCGCTGGCGTTCACGGATCCAGGTAGAGACGCTCGCACGGCAACCGGTCGAGACCACGCGTCGGGCCGGGAATGACGGTGATCGGTTCGTGCTCGCGGGCATGCCACTCTGCGATGAAGCGGAGGGCGGCGGTGCGGCACGCGGCGTAGTCCAGCCGGATTCCGTGTAGAAAGATGCTCAGGTGGAGGTCTGGTTCGCCGGGGCGCGGTGTGCTGCGATCGGTCACGGGGCGCAGGCGACGAGGGCGTCGAGTACCGTCTTCAGGCTTGGGCGGTAGCCGTCGCGAGCTGGTTCTATCCATCTGCGGTAGGCTCCCTGATCCGTGGGGGAGGGCAGTGCGACGATGCCGAGTGGCGGGATGATCAGAGAGTTGGTGCGAAGTAGGGTGCGCGCGTAGAGCGAATGGTCGTCAGCCTCGGCCGAGTAGCCCGTGATAAACGTGTACCTGCGCGATCGATGCCACACGATCGGTCCCGTCCACGATCGGGCGAGTAAGTACTCACGGATCGCGTTTCCGAGTGTTTCCGGCGTGGTGACCGCGCGGACTCGACCGCCGATGGTGACGGCGATGCGTCCGGATCCATCAATGTGGCAGGGCAATTGGCAGACGGTGCGGTAGTAGTGGCAGCGGCCGAGCGCGTCCGCTACGGCGGATACGGACATAGTTACCCCCTGGATGCTCGTACGTGTGGGTGCGCCCGGTCCGACATGTTGACGGCGTCGGACAGGTTGCGAAGGGGTGCGCGGCGTCCCTTCCTCCGGGCGCAGTGATAGCTTGACGCTTCAAACGAATGTGATCCACGGCACTTAAGAGGCGTCTATGATGCCTCTATGCGACGCAAGCGGCTGATCGACGCGCGGAAGGCATCGGGGAAGACTCAGGAGCAGATCGCAGAGTTCGTGGGGGTCGACAGAACGACACTAGGTAAGTGGGAGCGTGGTGAGTCCACGCCGCAACCAACCCAGCGAGAACGATATGCCGAGGCTGTCGGTGTGTCCCTGCGTGAGCTGGACGCGATGCTGAATGGGGTCATGCCGCGCGTCAATGAAATGCCGGAATGGCTGACTACCTATCTCGGTATGGAGCAGTCGGCAACCATCGTCCGCGCTCATGAGCGCCGGGCCGTCTACGGTCTTCTGCAGACGCCCAGGTATCTCGAGAGTCTTGGTAGCAAGGTGGGAATCTCCGGCATGTCGGACACTTACTTGCAGCGTACGGTCGACCAGCGAATCTACCGGCAGAAGCGAGTGCGGAATGGAGATCTGATAGTCGACGTAGTGCAGCCGGAATCGGCGCTGCATCTTCGCATCGGAGACGGACAGGTGATGTCCGAGCAAATGCGGGTAATGGCCGAGTTGGCAGACCTGCCGAACGTGACCATCCGGATCAGCATGTACGACGCTGGCTTGTATGAAGCTCTGCGGTTAGGTGACTTCTCGATCATGACGCATCCATGGGGTGGATACGATCGGGTGCATGTCGAGGGCAATGGCGGTGGGCGGTTTCTAACGGATGTGGACGAAGTTGCATACTTCTCCGCCGCGTTCGATCATGCGTGTCGAGTAGCGCTGTCTCCCAAAGAGTCACGTGAGTTCATATTGGAGGCTGCTGAGAGATGGAGCAGGAGATGCTAGGTATGAAGCAAGACTCGAACGAACTGGACTGGCGGAAGTCGACGTTCACCAGTCCGGAGACTTGCGTAGAGGTTGCCGCGATTCCAGGGGGCGTACTGGTCCGCAACAGCAACGCACCTGAGGCCGGAACATTGGAGTTCACCCGAGCCGAGTTCGCCGCTTGGCTGGAGGGATGCAAAGCGGGAGAGTTCGACGACCTCGCTGTCTGATGCGGTGGGCGGCGTGAGCGCTCCTCGACCTTGTTGCGCCGCAGGGCCGACCCGACCGCACAGATCGATCGTCTGCCAACGCTGCGGCCGCCGAGTTACCGCGGTGCCGTTGTTGTCGCAGGCGGAGTGGGGTCGACGAGTAGTCGTACCTCCAGAGGGGCAACGTTTGCGTCGAGACGTACGGCAGGGCTGTAGACGCCGTCGGGAGGGAGATACCCACGGATGTACGCGGCTCGTTGCACCAAACCGTCCTTTGTGAACACGAGAATGCTGCCACGCTCGGTGAAGATGGGTTCCATCTCGACCGGAGCGCCGACGAACGCCTCGACTTTCGCACGGGTGTCGGCGGTCACGACGTAGACTCGGTCCCAATCGCCGCCGGTGAGATCGTGGAGCAGAGCTGAGCCGTGCGTGCGGAAAAGTTTGTCCTTCTTCGCCTCCAGATCGGTGTCCTCGATAAGGTGTGGACCTGTCGGTCGAGGCTCCACGAATTCGAGATAGCGCGGGTAGCCGGGCGCCCAAAGCTCGACGTCTGCGGTGTAGAGCCCTGAAATCAGTGGCACATCAACCCAAGTCGCATGCTGAACGCCGTTTCCTTTCGCGAAGATCAGCACTGACGCGCCACTTTTGGAGAAGGTGTCCTCCATCTCCACCGGTGCACCGACTTCTCGCTCCACCTGTTCCCGGCCGAGGTATTCCTGCTGGTACACGTAGACGCGGTCCCAGCTTCCGCCGGCAAAGTCGCGCAGTGGCGCGGAGCCGCCCTTCCGCCACAGGTCGTTCAACTGTACGGAAAGCTGCTCGCCCTGGCTCAAGCGCGGTTTGTGCAGACCGCCGCCCACGTATACCAGAGGTCCGAGCACCGCCAACAGCGGCACAGCGAGGAGAAGAACGCCCCACAGCGCCCTGCGAAGCCACTGTCCCTTAGTAGTAGCCCCCGTCCCGGGATTCACCGCGCGTTACCTCCGGGTCGTGCCTAGCTCGCGCCGGAAGCTCCTCATCAGTAATCTCCGTCCCCATCGTCGTCCGAACCTTCGAGTTCGTCGAGCACCCGCCACGCCAGGTCGGCCAGCGTCTCGCCGGAACTGGTTACCCACCGTGCGGTTCCTTGGTTAGCCACAGGCCGCTGCTCCCATTGCGCCAGTTCCCACATGTAGGAGACGAGCCCGGACGGCGAGTACTGCTTACCATCAGCGGCCCAAAGGAGCGGCTTGAGGCGGTGCGGTACCCACGTTGCCCGCGCCCGCTGGGGATCGGCCGCGAGCCAGTCCTGCATGGCCTCGGCCTCAACCGAATAGGCGGTGGAGAGCGTGAGCGGATCGCCCTCGGCAAGAACATTTTTGTCGATCAGGACAGACACTGCACTAGGACGCCGACGCTTCCGTGTTGCGGGTATACGACGGTATCTGTCCGCCGACGCGGCCTTGTTCCTGGCGGAGCCGTCGCCGAGCACATACTCGGCAACTTCCTTACACCGCAGCACGTCCGAGCAAACAGCCCGAACTTGCGAACGGTCGCCATAGAGTTCGTCGATCGCGGCAGCCACAGCGGGCAAGAAGGTTTTGATCAAGCTCGGTGTCTGCTCGACAGCACGAGCCAGCCATTCCAGTTTCGGATCGGGTTCATCGAGGGCTTCGGTATCGAGGCTTCGGAAGACAAGGTAAGCGAGGAGGTAAACGCCATGTTCGGTCAGCGCTGCCCCTCTGCCCTCATAGCGTGGACGGAGGGCATGGAGGCTTCGCCGTACCTGCCTCAGTACATTCACCGCATTCCACAGGAGGTAGACGCTGGGCTGGGGACGGAACAGTATGTCGTGGATTCCTTGCGAGCCACGCTCCCAAAGCACGTCGAGTGTGGTGGCGATCCGTGCTGCATACTGACTGTCCGGGTGCGCGCAAGCCAGCGCACAGGCAGCCTCGACGACTGAGCAACCTGTATCTGGATGCGGCTCCAGCTCGCCCCGGCGGACGCTGTACTCCAAGCCGAGCTCGGCTCGCATCTCCTCCATGATCGCGGCCTGAACCGACTCCAAGGCAATGAAGTCGCGCGCTTCGACGCGATTCTGTCGATTGGTCGCCTGAGTAGTTCGCTTGGCGAAATCTTTTGCCTTCCCCGTCACGATGATGCGTACGCCGATCTGGGCTGAGGCAGCAGTGTCATCCATCGCGACTGCCTCGGCCACTGAGCGAACGGTCTGAGCTCCATCGACTACGCTGGCGTCACGCAGGATTAGGCTGAGTGGCCGTGTATGCGGTGTCCGCATGGATTGGTGGGTTTTCTCGACCGAATTGCAGAGAATGGTGATGCCATTGTTGAAGTACCAGAAGTGAGCCGGTTCCGCGGTGAGCGTCTCGATCAACTCGTTATTGATTGCGGTCCTACCAAGTGGATTGCGAATATTCAGGTTAAACAAATTCGAGCCCTGCTCAACCCATTCGGCTACCTGTGCTGCCTCCGCCACACCTTGGTACGACTCATACGGCGCGGGGATCGCGAACCACGGGAACAGATCGGCTGATAGCTCGACCGGCTGGGGTGCGAGATCCTTTCGGACCGATTCCCAAACCTCGCTGGCGAGAATTATGCGGTGCCGCAGCATCTCTCCATGCCGGTTGAACTCCTTTTCACCGTTTAGGAGTGCCCCGCGAAACCCTGATGTGACCTCGTCAGCTCGCATCAACACAGCCACTTGCGTCACAGGTACTGTGCCTTTATCCATGACGGTTTTGGCGAGTTCGGCGAGCTGCCGACCGCGTGGGTTAAATGGAGCGAAGTCCTCGTCGTCAATGAGACGCAAACCAGCGAGTAGTTCCATCACCGCCGAGCGATCACTGGGGGCCTTGCCGTACTTGCTCCACTTCGCCTGAACGAGATAGATGTGGGGATCAGCGCCATCCACGACGGCGAGAGCATCGATGCCTTGATCGGCCACACCGTCGATCACCGTAAGCGCAGCCTCGGCCGGGCTGAAGCCGGTGACGATACGCACTGCCTGAGCGGCAAGTGCTCGAGACAACACCCGAGGAGTGAACTCCTCCTCCGGCTTGCCTTCGAGGTCGCTGATGTCCAGCAGTCCCGACTCGACATAGACCTTCTGAAGGGCGTTCCCGACTTGGCGGACCTGTCGTGGCACATCGTCGTGCCCGCCGCGGGTGTTGGTGCTCAAACTCTCTCCTCCTGTCGGGCAAACCATTCTGGCCGGGATTCCCACAACTTGTTTTCTCCGTCGGCGATTCCCTATCAAGCGTGCGGGTCGATGCAGACGCGAGCTCAGCACCGTTCTCGTGTCATCGAACCGTCACCGTGCTGTCGACTACCGCTGACCCGTTGTATTCGTAACGCGAACGCCGGGCGTGGCGTTGTTGTTGACGAGCGAAAGGTCGATCGCGGGTTGGGTCAACACCTGCACTGTGAATCCCGAGTCCGTCGTAGAACTGTCCTCCCACAGCCGCGTATGCGTCACATCTTCCTCCGCGTACTTCGAACTCGTTCCCGGCCACGGATCGGGCAGGGTGCGCCCCTGGTCGAGCACTGATCCATCGGCGCGCGATGATCAATCGTGACATGTTGCGCGCGTCGTTTCAGCTTGAATACGTGGAAGGGGTGAGACATCTGGCCGATAGGGGGATTCGGTGTCGGTGTCGGAGGGAGTGTTTCGTGTAGGAAGGATCTACCTGCCTCCAACTGCTTTCCACGGGGCGGCTCTAGTCGGGCCTGTGATGACGGGCGGGCAGTATGGGAGTAGACCGGACAATCGGTGGCGAGCTAGAGGGCGCAGGTGGGTAGACGTTGCGCACAGCCGGGCGTGTTCACCGGCCCGTCCGTAAGATGTCCGGCGGAGCCCGCTTGAGCGGGCTGCCGGTGGCCAGCTCCAGCTGGATGAGATTGTCAGTGCCAGAGCGCGAGGAGCGTGATGGCGAGATCCACTGATATCTCTCCATCGACTGCGGAAGGCCCACTCCTGCTTCGGAATTCCCCTCGCTGTTCTCCCTCGACTCCGTGGTAGCGTCGCAAGGTGCATAGCAATCCCGAACAGATGCATGCCGCAGCCGACCGGATATCGGCTAGGGCGAACGAGTTCTGGGACGACGTCGAGGCGTTGCGCAAGGAAGCCGACGCGCTGATGTCCGCCGATTGGACCGGCGAGGCGGCCGATTCGCACGCCGCGCTGTGGACCGAGTGGGTGGATTCGGCACGGAAGGTTGCTGCCGCTCTCAGCGAGGATGCGGCGTTGATACATCAGGCCGCTGACAGGTACGTGAAGACCGATAACAGCAACGCTGGCGACCTTACGTACGTTCAGTTCAACCTGGGCAATCCGTAATGTCCGCCTACACTGCCGACACCGACCGAATTCTGGCCCTAGTCGAGAAGGCTCGACGAATCGGTCAGCAGATCGAACAACGCATCGCCGATGTCGAGCGCGAAGTGGCTGCGCTGCACATCGAGTGGGAAGGCGCGGCGGCGGAGGCGCACCGGTCGAAACATGACACCTGGCACCGCGAGATGAACGACATGAAGACGGCTCTCACGGAACTCGAAAACGCTGCCCGCGCCGCTCGGGACCGATACCTGGCCAACGTTGCTCACAACCGGGGAATGTGGCCCTGATGGCGCCCATCACCATGGACCCAAGCGTCCTGTACAGCGCAGCGACCCTGTATGAGGCGGCCCGTAACAACGCCGACGGCGTCATGCGAACGCTCGCCGGGGCACTGGACAAAGACTGGGGCTGTGCGGGCAGCGACAGCGCGGGACGCACCTGGGCCAGCAGTTACGACCCGGCCGCATTCAACGCCGTAGCCGCCGGAACAGATATCGTCAATGCACTCGGCAAGCTCCATGACCTGCTTGCCTTTACCGCCGTAAATCATGTCAATACAGAGAAGCTCAACAAGACGCCTCCTGAGACGCCGGACCCGTCGCCCTCGGTCCTCGAGACCACGACGGCACCGACATTCAAAGGTGCATTCGGCGGTGACACCGACCCGCCGTTCGGGTGGGAATTGGTCAGCAGCTGGCTGCAGGGCCACACCTGGCCGAACGGAAACCCCGACAAGCTGAGGAGGCTCGGAAAAGCGTGGAGAGACGGAGCTAAAGGGCTACGCAGTGCCAGCGATGGTACCGGACAGGCGTGGCTGAACCTGGAGGAGATCGCCTCAGAAGAACTGCCACAGGCGCTTGCGCAGATGGACGTGGTGTTCACAAGCGTCGAGACCGTCGCTACGAAATACGAGAGTCTCGGTAGCGCATGTGACGATTGGGCGCAGCAGATCGAAGACGCGCACCAGAAGATCCTCGCCATCCTCGCGGGCGCGCTCGGTATCGGAATCATCGCCGGGGTCCTGGTCGGCATTTTCACTGCGGGAACAGGAGCCGTCGGGACGACAGCCGCAGCGGGGAGTTCCGCCGGCGCCGCCATCGTCACCGTGCTGATCGCGTTCGACGCAGCCGCTGCCCTTGCCGCCGGTGTGACCGTCGCGGCGGGTGCGGCGGTCATCGGCGTGGCCACCGAACTGCAGCCCCTTCTGGAAGCAAACCCCACCCAGTTCAACGCCAGCACGACCGCAGGCGGGGGTAACCACAACTATGTCCCTCCACCGAAAGGTGGGTTGCCAGGCTTTCCAAAAGCGCGGCCGGTGAAGAAAGTTGGACCGCGATACAGGCAGCGATGGCAAGACAATGATGGCAATATCTACGAGTGGGACTATCAGCACGGCGCTGTGGAGAAATACAGCAAAAACGGTAAACATTTAGGCGAGTATGATCCCGATACGGGAAATCAAACAAAGCCACCCGACCCGGGCCGCGTGCCGGGCCGGTGAGATCTTCGAGATCGTCCGAGCATCGCGAACGGTCGAGGCCGCCGCGGGTGGTAGCCACTAAAACAGTCGTCACCGAACGCCATTGGAGCGCAAGTGAATTATCTGGAAGCCTACGATAGGCAGTCCGGGTTCCTGGTCGACGAGTATCCGCTACGCGGTATCGATCTTGCGGAACTGAAGCGGTTTCTGAATATTGATGAAGGAATCGAGATATATGGCTGCGATGTTTCCCGTGAACAGGTAGGCGAGCTCGCTCGATACATTAGTGAACCGTTCACGATAGACGACGCGTGTGACTACCAGGTCGGCTTTTACCGCGAGTAGCCCAGCGTACCGAACGATCCGACCTTCAGGAGGCGTCGTGGACTATTTGGACCAATGGAACGAAGAGCAGCGTCGAGCCGTAGCGGAATGGCGGCGCAAGAATAACGATTTAGGGCGGGCTCTCGCTCGGGTGGCGGTCCGGGCTGGCTCCCGTAATGGTGAGCTGGGCGTCACTGTAGACGCGCGCGGCAAGGTGACTGATCTGCGGCTTACGCCGCAGGCTCTCCGGCTCGGTGAAGTCCAGCTTGCGCGAGTGCTGCTCGAGACCATCCAGCGCGCCCAATCGGATGCGCAGCAACAGGTGGAGGCCATGTCACGCCCATACACCGAGGATCCCGATGCCGCCGCCGCAATGAAGTTCCTCCATGAGATTCTGGGCGAACATGCGCCTAGACGCCGACCATGAGGCGCCCGCGATATTTCGTCCGGCAGCAAGCCAGAGACCTCGACGGTCGAGAATGCTCCGACATGTTGACTCGAGTAGGAAGACTAGCTCCTTCGCCAGGGTGGCGACGCTGGCGTTCTGAATCTCCATGCTCCGGAAAAACTGAATCGGGCCGATCGCTCTGTGTCAGAGAGATCGGCCCGATTCAGGTTAGGTGACTAGGCAGTCGGCTCGAACGCCTCCGCGATGATCTCCGCCTGCTCCACCGCGTGCACCTTGCTCGACCCCGAGGACGGGGCCGACATCGCGCGGCGGGAGATGCGGCGCAGTCGGGTGTTGGCGAAGCGGGGTGGGAGGGTTTCGGGGAGGTTGAGGCCGAAGAAGGGCCAGGCGCCCTGGTTGGCCGGTTCTTCCTGGACCCAGGCCAGGTCGGTGGCGTTGGGGTAGCCCTCGAGGGCCTCGTTGAGGCGGCGGACGGGCAGCGGGTAGAGCTGCTCGATCCGGACGATGGCGACGTCTTCGCGCTTCTGCTTGGCCTTTTCGGCGGCGAGTTCGTAGTAGAGCTTGCCGCTGGTCATCAGGACGCGCTTGACCTTGCTGCGGTCGCCGATGCCCTGCTCGTAGCCCGGTTCGTCGAAGACCGAGCGGAACTTGCTCTCGGTGAAGTCCTTGAGGTCGGAGACCACGGCCTTGTTGCGCAGCATCGACTTCGGGGTGAAGACGATCAGCGGGCGGCGGATGCCGTCGAGTGCGTGGCGGCGCAGCAGGTGGAAGTAGTTGGCCGGGGTGGACGGCACCGCGACGGTCATCGAGCCTTCCGCGCACAGTTGCAGGAAGCGTTCGATGCGACCGGAGGTGTGGTCCGGGCCCTGGCCCTCGTGGCCGTGCGGCAGCAGCAGCACGACGTCGGAGAGCTGGCCCCACTTGGCCTCACCGGAGGAGATGAACTCGTCGATGATCGACTGCGCGCCGTTGACGAAGTCACCGAACTGCGCCTCCCACAACACCAGCGCGTTGGGGTTGCCCAGCGAGTAGCCGTATTCGAAACCGACGGCGGCGTATTCGCTCAGCGCCGAGTCGTGCACGGCGAACCAGCCCGGGTTCTCGCTGCCGATGTTGTGCAGCGGGGTGTACTCCTCGGCGGTCTTGCGGTCGATGATCACCGCGTGGCGCTGGGTGAACGTGCCGCGGCGGGAGTCCTGGCCGGTCAGGCGCACCGCGCGGCCCTCGTCGATCAGCGTGCCGAAGGCGAGCAGCTCGGCGAAGGCCCAGTCGACCTTGCCCTCGTAGGCCATCTCGCGGCGCTTCTCCAGCACCGGCTTGACGCGCGGGTGCACGTTGAAGCCGTCGGGCACGTTGAGGAACGCGTCGCCGATGCGCTGCAGGATCGACTTGTCCACGGCCGTCACGACGGACGCGGGCACCGGCTGGTCGCCCTCGACCGACTCGCTCGGCTCCGGCGAATACTTCTCCAGCTCGCGGACCTCGTTGAACACCCGCTCCAGCTGGCCCTGGTAGTCGCGCAGGGCGTCCTCGGCCTCTTTCAGCGAGATGTCGCCGCGGCCGATCAGGCTCTCCGTGTACGCCTTGCGGACCGAGCGCTTGGTGTCGATGACGTCGTACATGTACGGCTGGGTCATCGACGGGTCGTCGCCCTCGTTGTGGCCGCGACGGCGGTAGCAGATCATGTCGATGACAACGTCCTTGCGGAACTTCTGCCGGAAGTCGACCGCAAGGCGGGCCACCCAGTCGCACGCCTCCGGGTCGTCGCCGTTGACGTGGAAGATCGGCGCGCCGATGAACTTCGCGATGTCGGTGGAGTACTCGGTGGAGCGGCTGTTCTCCGGAGCGGTGGTGAAGCCGATCTGGTTGTTCACCACGATGTGGATGGTGCCGCCGACCCGGTAGCCGCGCAGACCCGACAGGTTCAGCGTCTCGGCGACCACGCCCTGACCGGCGAACGCGGCGTCACCGTGCAGCATCAGCGGCACGACCGAGAAGCCCTCCGGGCCGTCGCCCTTGTCCAGCAGGTCCTGCTTGGCGCGCGCCAGGCCCTCGAGGACCGGGTCGACCGCCTCCAGGTGCGAGGGGTTCGCGGTGAGCGAGACCTCGATCTCGTTGTCGCCGAACATCTGCAGGTAGGTGCCCTGCGCGCCGAGGTGGTACTTCACGTCGCCGGAGCCGTGGGTGGCGGCCGGGTTCATGTTGCCCTCGAACTCGGTGAAGATCTTCGAGTAGGGCTTGCCCACGATGTTGGCCAGCACGTTGAGCCTGCCGCGGTGCGGCATGCCGATGATGACCTCGTCGAGGCTGTGCTCGGCGCACTGGTCGATCACCGCGTCCATCATCGGGATGACGGCCTCGGCGCCCTCCAGCGAGAAGCGCTTCTGCCCGACGTACTTGGTCTGCAGGAAGGTCTCGAACGCCTCGGCCGCGTTCAGCCGGTTCAGGATGTACTTCTGCTGCGCGACCGTCGGTTTCGCGTGCTTCTGCTCGACCCGATCCTGGATCCACTGCAACTGCTCGGGCTCGAGGATGTGGGTGTACTCCACGCCGACGTGGCGGACGTAGGCGTCGCGCAGGACGGACAGCACGTCGCGCAGCTTCATCTGGTCCTGGCCGTGGAAGCCCGCCACGTTGAACGTGCGGTCCAGGTCCCACAGGGTCAGGCCGTGCTGGGTGACGTCGAGGTCCGGGTGGCTGCGGAACTTGTCCTTCACCAGCCGCAGGGGATCGGTGTCGGCCATCAGGTGGCCGCGGTTGCGGTATGCGGCGATCATCTCCAGCACGCGGGCGCTCTTGTCGACAGCGCGCTCGCGGATGTCCTTGCGCCAGCGGATCGGCTCGTACGGCACGCCGAGACCGTGGAAGATCTCGTCGTAGAACTCGTCGGCGATCAGCAGTTGGTGGATGGTGCGCAGGAAATCACCGGACTCCGCGCCCTGGATGATGCGGTGGTCGTAGGTGGAGGTGAGCGTCATCAGCTTGCCGACGCCCAGATCGGCGATGCGCTCGTCGCTCATGCCCTGGAACTCGGCGGGGTACTCCATCGCGCCCGCGCCGATGATCGCGCCCTGGCCGTTCATCAGGCGGGGCACCGAGTGCACGGTGCCGATGGTGCCCGGGTTGGTCAGCGAGATGGTGACGCCGGAGAAATCCTCCGCGGTGAGCTTGCCGTCGCGGGCGCGGCGGACGATGTCCTCGTAGGCGGTGTGGAACTGCCCGAAGGTCATCGCCTCGCAGCCCTTGATGGCCGCGACGACCAGCGATCGGCTGCCGTCCTTGCCGGGCAGGTCGATGGCGAGGCCGAGGTTGGTGTGCGCGGGGGTGACCGCGTTCGGCTTGCCATCGATCTCGGCGTAGTGCCGGTTCATGTTCGGGAACGCTTTGACCGCCTGCACGATGGCGTAGCCGAGCAGGTGGGTGAAGGAGATCTTGCCGCCCCTGGTGCGGGCGAGGTGGTTGTTGATGACCAAGCGGTTGTCGATCATCAACTTGGCCGGGATGGCGCGCACGCTCGTCGCGGTGGGGATGCTCAGCGAGGCGGACATGTTCTTCGCCACCGCGGCGGCGGCGCCGCGCAGCACCTTGGACTCGTCGGCGGCGGTGTCGGCCTGCTTCGGACCGGAGGTCGGCGCGGCGTTCGAAGTCGGCGCCGGGGTGGTCTGCGGTGTGCGTGTTGTCACAGCGGCGGGCTTGGCAGCGGCCGGTGCGGGCTTGGCGGCAGCCGGTGCGGGCTTGGCGGCGGCCGGGGCGGGTGCTTTCGGGGCCGCGGGGGCGGCGGCAGGCTTGGCGTCGTTGCGCGTGGCGGCGGCGGGCTTGGTGGCCGCCGGAGCCGGTGCGGGAGCGGCAGCTTGCGCGGTCGCGGGGGCGGGCTGGCTGTTGCCGGTGTCGCCGCTCGCGTCAGGCGTGTAGTCGGCCAGGAACTCGTGCCAGCTCTCGTCGACCGATGATGGATCTTGTTTGAACTTCTGATACATCTCGTCGACTAGCCACTGGTTCTGTCCGAACTGGGATGTTGAGCTGCTCACAGCAGGTGTTCGCCTCATTTCGTTCTTCGCGCTGCGACGTTTGTGACGTGCCCGGCACGGGGATCAGCGGATTGCGCGCCGATGCGCCCTATCTGAGGATAGGCCCAGCAGCAAATCGACCGATTCACTGACCACCCGACACCCCCGACCCTATTGGTGATGACCCGGCGTCACCCGAGAATATTCCCTCCGACGCCTGTGCCGCTGCCCAGAGCCGGGCATATGGCCCACCTGCGGCGAGCAGCTCCGTATGCTCGCCGAATTCCACGATCCGCCCGTGGTCGACGACCGCGATCCGGTCGGCGCGCGCGGCGGTGCCGAGCCGATGCGCGAC
Organism: Nocardia sp. NPDC047038; assembly: GCF_040644075.1. Taxonomy (NCBI): domain Bacteria; kingdom Bacillati; phylum Actinomycetota; class Actinomycetes; order Mycobacteriales; family Nocardiaceae; genus Nocardia; species Nocardia sp. NPDC047038. The sequence continues at coordinate 29,142 of NZ_JBEYVQ010000013.1, forward strand.
GATCACCGTGGTGCGGTCCCGGCTCAGCGATCTGCTCGCTGCCAGCACCGATGCCTCGGCGTCCGGGTCGAGCGTCGCGGTGGCCTCGTCGAGCAGCAGCAAGTCCGGAGCGACCAGCTCGGCACGGGCCAGCGCGATCAGCTGCCGCTGCCCGGCCGACAGGCCCCGGCCGCGCTCGCCGACGGGTTGTTTCATGCCGAGCGGGAGGCCGGCGATCATCTCCGTCGCGCCCACCGCCGCAGCCGCCGCGGCGATCTCGTCGGGGGTCGCGAATGGTTTCCCGAATGCAATGTTGCTCGCCACGTCGCCGGTGAACAGGTGAGCTTCTTGGGGGACGATGCCCAGCCGCGAGCGGTAGTCGGCGAGGCGATAGTCGCGCACGTCGACGCCGTCCACCCTGATCGCGCCGGGAGCGTGTCCTTCGGCTGCTGCGGCGGGCACTCGCGTGCGCTCGCCGGAATCCGGGCGCAGGTCGTACAGCCGCGCGAGCAACTTGACGACGGTCGACTTGCCCGCGCCGGTCGGGCCGACGAGAGCAAGGCTGGAACCCGCCGGAATGCGCAGCGACACACCGTCCAGCGCGGGAACACGACTTCCCGGGTAGTGGAAACGGACGTCGTCGAACGCCACGTCACCCCGCAGCGCGGGTCCGATGGTCACCGGGTCGGCCGGGTCGGCGGCGATCGAGGAGGGGGTGCGCAGCAGGTCACCGATCCGGCGCAGCCCGACCCTGGCCTGCTGGTAATTGTCGAACACCTGGGACAGCTGCAGGATCGGCACGAACAGCAGCTCCAGATACAGCACGAACGCGACCAGCGTGCCGGCGCTGGTCGCACCGGTGGCGACCTCGCGCGCACCGAAGAACACCACCGCAGCCAGCGCCACGTCCGCCCATCCGACGACGAACGCGAAGTACAGCGCGATCGCCCGCTGCGCTCGCAACCGGCTGTTGCGGTAGCGCTGCGAGTACTCGGCGAAGCGGCGGGCGGCGCGCGGCTCGTGCCGGTTCGCCTGCACCGCGCGCAAGCCCGTGACGTTCTCCTGGAAGTCGGCGTTGACCGCCGACACGTGCTCGCGCGACACGGTGTAGGCGGCGGAGGACACCCGCCGGAACAGCACCGTAGCTATCGCGAGGGCGGGCACCGTCGCCAGCACGACCAGAGCCAGCGATACGTCGATGACCAGCAGCGCGACCGTGATGCCGACCAGCGTCAGCAGCCCGACCAGACTGGTGGCCACGCCGGTCTGCAGGAAGGTCGACAGCGCGTCGACGTCGGTGGTCATCCGCGTCATGATCCGCCCGGACAGTTCGCGCTCGTAGTAGTCCAGGCCGAGTCGTTGCAGGTGTGCGAAGCTGCGCACCCGCAGGGCGAACAGCACGCGTTCCCCGGTGCGCGCGGTGAGCAGCGTGGTGGCCGCGCCGACCGCCAACCCCGCCGCGGCCAGTGCCGCGCCGAGCAGTGTCGCTCGGACGAGTGCTCCGGCGTCGTCGCCGAGCACGCCGCCGTCGATCGCGTAGCGCACCAGCGGCGGGAACGCGATGGCGATCGCCGCGTCCACGGCCAGCAGCGCCATCACGGTCAGCACCAGCCCGCGGACGGGACGCAGCAGGCGGGTGAGCCGGAAACCTGGATCCGGCTCGCGAATGCGTTCGCTGTCTGTGTCCGGCTGCTCGGTGGCAGGCGGCAGCCGCTCGATGGTTCGGCGCAGCTCGGGCGTCTCGCTGATATCGGCCGCCGCCGCACCGAAGCGACGGCCGGCGGATCCGTCGCCGACTCGCCTGCCCGTGGCCGAACTCCCGTCCGGCTCGGGAGCGGGGTGCCCGGCGGGCGCGGGCAGCCGGATCACGCGATCGGCGTGGGCGAGCGTCGACTCCCGGTGCGCGAGGATGAGCGTGGTCCGTCCGCCCTGGTCGGGCAGCGCGTCGAAGATCGCCGCCTCGGTCACCGCGTCCACCGCGGAAGTGGCGTCGTCGAGCACCAGGATGCGCGGACGGGCCAGCAGCGTCCTGGCCAGCGCGATCCGCTGACGCTGGCCGCCGGAGAGGGTGAGGCCGCGCTCGCCGACCACCGTGTCGTAGCCGTCGGGTAGCTCGGCGATGAATTCGTCCGCAGCGGCCTGGACGGCCGCCTGCCTGATCTCCTCGTCGGTGGCGTCCAGTCGCCCGAGCGCGATATTGGCCGCGATGGTGTCGGAGAACAGGAACGGATCGTCGAAGACGACGCCGATGGCGGCGCGCAGGTCGGCGGCGCGCACGTCGGCGATGTCGACGGCCTCGCCGATTCGGGTCCCGGCGCGCGAAGTCGGGGCTTTGATCGCGTCGACCGCGCCCGCGTGCGGCGCGGTGGGGTCGGTGAACAGCCGGATACGGCCCGCGTCCGGCGCGTAGAAGCGCGGAAGCAGCAGAGCGAGTGTCGACTTGCCCGAGCCCGCCGGACCGATGACCGCCACCGTCTCGCCGGGCCGCACGCGCAGATCCAGTTCGCGCAGCACCGGCCGCTCGGGATCGAAGCCGAAACTCAGCGCATCGAGCTCGATGCCGAGCGGGCCGTCCGGCAGCTCGACCGGGCGTTCGGGATCGGCGATGACCGGGGCGGTGTCGATCACTTGGAAGACCCGCTCGGCCGCCGCCCTGGTGAGCTGCGCCATGACGATCACCGAGGAGAGAATGCGCGCGGTGCCGGTCATGACGGCGACGTAGGCGGCGAACGCGACGAAGGTGCCGATGCCGATGCTGCCGTGCAGCGCGAGCAGTCCGCCGAGCGCGATGACCGCGACCATCCCGAGCTGCGGGATCGCCGCGACGGTCGGCGCGAAGCGCGCGTCGATCCGTGCGGCGCGCATCCGCTCCGCGAACAGCTTGCGACCGTGCCGCTCCAGCAGGTCGACCATCCGCGCTTCCTGGCCGAAGCCTTTGACCACCCGTACCCCGGTGACCGTCTCCTCGACGTGCTGGGCCAGATCGGCGGCACGCTGCTGCGCGGACCAGGTCGCCGCGTGCAGGCGCGGCCGCATGCGGTAGACCACCAGGCCGACCGCGGGCACCACGAGCAACGCGACGGCGGCCAGCGGCGGGGAGAGCCAGAGCATGACCGCGGCGGCGAGCCCGAATTCCAGCAGCGCCATGCCCGACAGCGGCACCATGGCCAGCAGTCCTTGGACGAGCTGCAGATCGGTGATCGATCGCGACACCACTTGGCCGGTGCGCAGGGTGTCCTGACCGACGCCGTCGAGCCGCTGCAGTGCGCCGAGCAGCTGCACCCGCAGGGTGTGCTGCACGTCCAGCGACAGCCGCCCGGCCAGCCAGCGCCGTCCGAATCCGGCCCCGGACCGGCTCACGGCCACTACCAGGATCAGCCCGGCGACCACGCTGATCGCCGCCGTGTCACCGATCCCGGCCGCGTCGACGGCCCGCTTGGTCAGCAGCGGCCCCGCTGTCTCGACGATCGCCCCGCCGAGCACCGCGGCGGCGAGGCCGCCCAGCACCGCGCGGTGCGGTAGGCATTCGGCCCACAGCCTCCGTATCCAGCCCGGACTGCATCCCCCGTCCACGTCGTTCGCCCGTCCCCTTCGTCGTACCGTGTTCGTCATCGACGGTACCGACACCGGCCGACAAGTCGTTGTTCCCGGCGGGTCCTCGGATCACAGATCGCGGGTGCGCAGATTCCACCAGCTCGCGGCGCCCAGGCCGATGGTCCACAGCAGCAGGACCACCACGGCGGCCGGAGTAGGGGCGAGGAAGTCGCTGTCGGGATAGGAACCGACCGCCACGGTGCCGACGGTGGCGGAGACGGGCAGCAGGGTGACCACGCCCGGAATACCGAGACCGCGCGCGATCAGCCAGATCAAAGGCTCGGCGACGACACTCCAACCGAGCAGCAGCGCCGCCGCCTTGGTCGAGGACCGCAACAGGATGCCCGCGCTCGCGCCGATCAACGACCAGCAGACCGCGGCGAGCAGCCCGCCGCCGAGCACCGCGAAGAACTCCCCGGTGACCGGGACCTTGCCGCGCCCCACGCCGAACAGCGCGCCGGCCGACACCAGTTCCACCGCCAGCGCCGCGGCCAGCGCGCAGCCTCCGATGACCAGGAACTTCGCGGCGGCGAGCCGGTCGCGGTCAGGGCTGAACAGCGTGGTCACGGCCATGCTGCGGTACTGGTACTCCGCGCCGGTCGCCAGCGCGCCGAAGACCGCCGCCGCCAGCACGACGAAGGCGAGGCCGAAGTAGAGCCCGATCGTCGCGGCGCCGGTGGCGGGCTGGCCGCGCGGATCCGGCGGCCCGGCCAGGCTCGCCGACGCGACGCTCGCCAGCAGCGCCACGACGATCGGCGCTGCGGCGAGCGTCCGGCCGCGCGGCATGGTGACGACCTTGCGCACCTCGGAGTTGACGTTCGGCACCAGGTCCGTGGGCAGGATGGCGATCATCGTGGGATCCCGTAGGGCGTCGGCGAGGGTGGCTGGGCGGGCGCGGAGAGGCCCGGGTAGTGCGGCGCGGGCGTGGCGGTGGGTCTGGTCAGCGACGCGAGCACGCGGTCGGGGTGGATCGGGTCGGGCACGATGCTATCGATCCGCACCTGCGCCGCGGTGGCCGCCGTCCTGATCTGCGCTTCGCTCGCCTCGGCGACGGCGAGGCGGCCGTCCGGCCGGATCACCGCGTCCGTGAATCCTTGTGCCGCCAGCGTGGTGGCCAGCGCGATGGGGGTGGACGCGGCGACGACCAGCCGGTCCGGATGCCCGCGCCGCAAGCGCGCCGGAGTGCCCTGGTACACCACCGTGCCCTCGCTCAGCACGACCAGTTGGTCCGCGGCGGGCAGCACCGCGCCGAGACTCTCGCTGGTCAGCAGGACACTGCCGCCGCGCCGGGCGTGCTTGCGCAGGAAGTCGTGCAGCCAGCCGCGTTCGGCGGGGTCGAGTCCGTCCATCGGCTCGTCCAGCACCAGCAGCGGGGGGTCACCGAGCAGCGCGGTGCCGAGGGCCAGCCTGGTCTGCTGCCCGATCGACAGGGCGCCGATCTTCGTCCTGGCGTGTTCGTCCAGTCCGACCAGCTCGAGCACTTCGGTCACCCGGCTGTCGACGACGTTCGCCGCGGCCGCGTAGACCCACAGGTGTTCGCGCGCGGTGCGGGCCGGATCCAGTCCGCGCGGCGCGAGGACGCCGCCGATCACGTTCGCGGAGCCCGCGGTGTTTCCCCGGGAACCGGGCCCGCCGACGGACGCCGTTCCCGAGGTGGGAGCGAGCAGGCCGAGCAGCACCCGCAAGATAGTGGTCTTGCCCGCGCCGCGCGGGCCCACCAGTGCGGCGATGGTGCCGGAGGGCACGGTGAAGCTGACGTCCGTCACGGCGGTCGCCAGCTCGTACTGCTTGGTCAGTCCCCGGACCGCGAACGCGATCGGCCGCGTCCCGCTCATCGCGGAGTGGCCGGAGGTCGCGGCTTCGCCGGGTCGATCGCGGTGAGCGGATCGGCCTCGATGACCAAATGGCGGTCGACCGGCCAGGTGGTGGGCGGCGGCCCGAATGCCTTGCGCGCGTTGGTGATGGTGGCCTTGCCGAGGGCGCGGTTGCCCGCGCCGCCGATCACCGCGCCGATGCCTGCGGGCAGTACCTTGCCCGCCATCAGCGCCGCGCGCTTGGTGATGAACCGGATGATGAACCGCTTCAGCAGCGAATCGTTCATGCTCGACAATCCGGGGATGCGGTTGGCGAAGGCCGAGCCCCAGTTCTTCGCGGAGGTGCCGACGCTCTTCTGCACGATCTGCATGCCGCTCTCGCCCAGCACGACCGCCAGCACGAGCGCCCTGCGTTGCTCCTGGTCTTCCGGCGTGATGCCGTGCACCGAGGCCACCGCGAGGGTGAACACCGCCGACGCCTCCATGAAGAAGGTGGTCTCCGCGCTTACCGCGGCGATGGCCGCGACGGTGCCGACGCCGGGGAAGGCTGCGGTCGCGCCGACCGCGCTGCCGCTGCCGGTCACCGCGAGCAGGTACTGCTTCTCCAGTCGGTCGACGATCTGTGCTGGGCTCTCACCAGGGTGAGAGCGGCGAATGCGGTCCACGTACTTGGCGACCGCGGGGGCCTGCAGGCGGGACCCGGTGTCGAGCAGTTCGACCACCGTCTTCTCGAACGCGCCTTTGAGCATCGGCGGCATCCTCCTCTTCCGGTCTGCTGGGTAGAACTGTATGGCACCGGTTGCCGTCAGCTCGTCATGACAACGAAGTACCCAGCCGCATCGGTTCCACCGGCGGCTGCCTCGCTTTCGACCCGGGCGGGTGCGTCTTTACGCGGAAGTGTGGATCGCGGGCACGCGTTCGCCCGATGCCGGAGGGGGAGGTGGGGTTCCGTCGCCGAACGGCCTGCCGCCGAGAGCCTCTCGGCCGTGCGGGGTCAGCCAGTTCGCCAGGTCGGGGCCCTTGGGGATGATCCCGGTCGGGTTGATGTCCCGGTGCACCACGTAGTAATGCCGCTTGATCTGCCCGAAGTCGATCGTGTCGCCGAAGCCCGGGGTCTGGAACAGGTCGCGCGTGTACGCCCACAGCACCGGCATCTCGGCGAGCTTGGTCCGGTTGCACTTGAAGTGCCCGTGGTAGACCGCGTCGAAGCGGGCCAGCGTGGTGAACAGCCGGACGTCGGCCTCGGTGATCGTGTCGCCGACCAGATACCGTTGTGCGGCAAGGCGTTCGGAGAGCCAGTCCAGCCGCGCGAAGAGCCGGTCGTAGGCGGCGTCGTAGGCGTCCTGCGTACCGGCGAACCCGCAGCGGTAGACGCCGTTGTTGACGTCGCGGAAAACGGCGAGGTTCACCTCGTCGATCTCCGCGCGCAGCGGCTCCGGGTACAGCTGCGGCGCGCCGGGCCGGTGGTGCGCGGTCCACTCGGTGGAGAAATCGAGGGTGATCTGCGCGTAGTCGTTGGTGACCACCTGGCCGGTCGGCACATCCACGATGGCGGGCACCGTGATGCCACGCGGGTAGTCCGGGAACCTGGCCAGGTAGGCGTCGCGCAGCCGCGGGATGCCGAGCACCGGATCGACACCACCGGGATCCAGATCGAAGGTCCAGCTCAGCTTGTCGTGCGTGGGTCCGCACAAGCCGAGCGAGAGCACCGGCTCCAGTCCGAGCAGGCGGCGCACGATCAGCGTTCGATTGGCCCACGGGCAGGCTCGCGCCGCGACGAGCCGGTAGCGCCCCGGCTCGACCGGGTAACCGTCGCGGCCGTCGGCCGTGATCCGGGTGGTGATGTAGTTCGTGTCGCGTTTGAACTCGCCGGGCTCGACGTAGGAACCGGTTTTGCTGGCCGACTTGGTCACATCGACAGTCTTCCAGATCGACCTCGTACGCTGACCGGATGAGTGAAACGAAGGCCACCCGTCTGGAACGAGACGTCACCGACGGCGGAGCGGAGGTGGCGACCCTCACGCTCGCCCATCCGCCGCTCAACCTCTTCGACCGGTCGATGCTGGACGCGCTGGTCGAGGACATCGCCGAGCTGTCGGCGCGGCCGCCGCGCGCGGTGCTGCTGCGCGCCGAGGGCAAGGTGGTCTCCGGCGGCGTCGACGTGCACGTCTTCGACGGCCTGACGCCCGAGCAGGGCGCCGAGTTGTGGCGCACCCTGTTCGCGCAGATCATCCATCCGCTGGAGGCGCTGCCGTGCCCGGTGGTGTTCGCCGCGCACGGGTTGACCCTGACCGCCGCCTTCGAGATCGCCCTCGCCTGCGACATCCTGCTCGCGGCGCCGAAGGCGAAGTTCGGGCTGGTGGAGATCGTGGTCGGGCTGACCCCCTCGATGGGCGGCCCGCAGCGTCTCGCCGAGCGCGCGGGCTCGGGGCGGGCCCGCGAGTTCGTGATGACCGGCGATCTCTACGACGCGGCGACCATGGCCGAGTGGGGCGTGGTCAACGCCGTGCACGAAGATCTCGACACCGCGGCGCGAGCGCTGACCCACCGGCTGGCCGATGGCCCGACGAAGGCCAACGCGGCGACCAAGAAGATCATCGAGGCCTGGCGTTCCGGCGGTGTGGCACATGCGGATTCGGTGACGCCGGAGGTGTCCGGCGAGCTGTTCGGCACCGAGGATCTGCAGGGCGGCGTGCGCAGTTTCCTCGAGCAGGGTCCGGGGAAGGCGCGCTACGCGGGCCGGTGACAGCTAGGACACGTTCATCGCCTATTCCAGCGAAGTTGTGACATGCGTCATATAGTCGCAGTGCCTGATAACTCGAGGCACGCGGAGGACGAATGTCGCAGTTGCTCGTCGAATATCCCCTCACCGGCCCGCACGTCTGGGACAACCCGCTAGCTCGGGGCGCCGACGGGGTGCTGCGCTACGGAAACCTCACACCCGCGCTCACCGAACTACTCGATCTTCAGGTGCACGCGTTCGGGAGCCGCGAAGCCGTGGTGGAGGTCGGCGGCCCGCGCCTGACCTACAGGGAGCTGTGGCACTCCGCTTCCCGCATCGCGGGCGGCTTGCAGGAGCACGGCATCGGATACGGGGACCGAGTCGCCGTCCACCTGCCCACCGGCGCTCGATGGGTGCAGGCATTCCTCGGCGCACTGCTCAGCGGAGCGGTACCGGTACTGGTGCACGACGGGCTCCCGGAGTCGGTGGCCGAGCGCGTGATCGCCGACAGCCGTGCCGATTTCGTGCTCGGCGGCAAGGGCGCCGAGACCGAGCTGCCCGACGGCGCCGCCTTTATCGATGACGGCGCGGCACTGGGCGACCTGGCGCTGCTGTGCTACACGAGCGGAACGTGCACGCCCAAGGGCGTGGAACTGACCAACGAGAACCTGCTGTCGGCCGTGCGTTCGGTGGTCGCGGCGCTGGACCTGCCGACCGACGGCCTGCGCAACCTGGTGCTGTTGCCGTTGGCGCACGCGGGCGGCTGTGTCGATCAGCTGTTGCCGACCTTCGCCGTCGGCGGCACCGTGGTACTCACCCGGGACACCCGAGGCATGGCCGAAGCCGTCACCGCCGAGCGCGTCGACATGGTCTCCGCGACGCCGCGGATCTTCGCGGGCCTGCTGCCCCGGCTCGCGGAACTGCGCTCCGACGGATTGCGCACCGAGGGCATCGCGCGGATCAGTAAAGCCGGTCATCGCGCCGCGTCTCCGGCCGCCCTCGCGGCCGAACTGCGCGGCGTGTTCCCCGCCGCCAGGCAGTGGTCGGTGTGGGGCGCGACCGAGACCAGCGGCATCGGCCTCGCGGTGGACGACGCCGAGCGAGCGGACTCGTCCGAAGCCGCCGCGGTACTCGGTTTCCCGTTCGGCGGAACGGAATTGGCGCTGTGGGGCCCGCGGGCGACGGCGGGGCACGGCGAACTGCTGTGCCGCGGGCCGAATGTCACCCCGCGCTACTGGGACGACCCGACCACGACCGCGGCGCGGTTCACCGGGACCTGGTTCCACACCGGCGACCAGGTGACGATCGACGAAGACGGCTTGGTGCGCAGGGAACCGGTGCCCGTCGAGTGACCCTGTCTCACTCCAGCATTCGCTCGCGCAGCCGCCCGAGCAGGTCGGGCGTCAGTCCGATCGTCGCGAGATAGCCGTCCAGGCCGCCGTGCAACTCGCGCATCGAGGCGGTGGCGATGTCCAGGTATTCCTCCCGCACGCCGAGCAGGTCGATGGAGAGTTCCTCACCGCCGAGCAGCTTCGCCGTCATGAGCGCGCGCAGCGCCGGGACCGCGCCGTTGCTGAGCAGATAGTCGGCCTGCACGTCGGTCTCTGTGACGCCGACCGCGCGCAGCAGCGTGGCGACGGCCCACCCGGTGCGATCCTTGCCCGCCGCGCAGTGCACCAGCACGGCGCCGTCGCCGCGCAGGACGGACTCGGCGAGGGACGCGATGGCGGCATGCGCCTCAGGCAGTGCCGGGAACATCCGGTAGACCTCGAGCATGTGCGTGTAGGCGGTCTGCGCGGTCGCCTCGTGTGGCGGCGCCTCGGCCATGCGCGAGTCGAACGGGGTGATGCTCAGCCGGACGTCCGCGGGCAGCCGGTCGGCGCCGATGTGGTCGATCTCGCGCTGTCCGCGCAGGTCGTGGACGGCGCTGACGCCCAGGTCGCGCAGCGCGGCGTGGCCCGCGTCGTCGAGTCCGCTCAGTTGCGCCGAGCGCAGCAGGACGCCGGGACGGACCTTGGCGCCGTCGTCGGTGCGCAGCCCGCCGGTGTCGCGGAAATTGAACGTGCCGGAGAGGAAGTACTGGTCGGCGGGGGGCGAGAGAGTCACCGATCCAGGCTATCCGCAGCGCGGAACGAACAGGTGTCGGTAGCGGATCGAACCTCCCACGATAAGCTGACCGTTTTGAGAGGTTCCACTGTGGGATTCGCCACAGGATTTGGGCTGCTCGGCACCAGGACCGTACCGTTGTCAACGGTCTGCCGAGTGGCCGAGCACCGCCGAGATCCACCGTCATAGCGTGATTTCCGGGTGACACGGCCCGATCGCATACCGATCGCGGTTGGGTAACAAAACATTCTTTCAGTCTGAAATTACCCATCGAACCCGTTCTCAAACCCCGGAAACGCTCTACCATTGGTGAATGTTGGACCGGGCAGCCCAGGTGTTTCCCGATGTTGCCCGCCCTGTTCAGCGAGTCGCGCCGACGCAGGTGCGTGAGTTCTTTCGCCGAGAGGGAGTCGTCGTTGAGCGCACGTGGAGAAGTGATAACAGAAATCCGGCTACGACCCGCCGTCATCGAGGCGGTCGAAGCGGCGGCGGCCACGGTCGACTACAAAGGCCTCCGCGCGCTGCGCGTGCTGCTGCACGCGGGAGTCAGCGCCTACTGGCCGCTGGTCAAGGCCACGCCGGAGAAGCAGATCAGGTCGTATGAGATGACCCTGCAGGCGCTGCGCGCCCGCTGGGCGGTCAAGGCCGACTGCTTCCCCGATCCGATCGCCACGGAGTTCTATCAGGAGAAGGACGCGGAAGTCACCGCGTTCCTGGAGATGTGTGCCGAGTTGTCCGGAACCCAGTGGCTGGAGCCGGTGGAGGCGATCGCCTGCAATGTCGTGTCGATCGTGCAGGGCACGGTGCTGCGCTGGCTGGCCGACTGCAACGACGAGACCATGCTGGTGGTGCTCGACGAGATGGTCAGCGGGCTGGCCGCCAAGGCCGCGGAGCTCTGACAAATACTGGACGTTTGACCAACTTGGTGGTTGAGTTGTCCGGGTGACCGAGACGTCGCCGATCGCGGGGCTGCATGCGGCCACCGCCGAACTCGACCCGCCGCTGGCCGCCCTCGACCTGTCCACCCTGCGCGCGAACGCCGCCGATCTGGTGCGGCGAGCCGGTGGCACACCGGTGCGGGTGGCCAGCAAATCCGTGCGCTGCCGTGCCGTGCTCGCCGAAGTCCTCGGCGCCGATCTCACCGCGGCGGGCGGCTTCGCGGGCATCATGTCCTATTCCTTGCGCGAGGCGCTCTGGCTCGTGCGCCACGGGGCGCGCGATGTCCTGCTCGGCTATCCGAGCGTGGACCGCGCCGCGCTGGCCGAACTGGCGGCCGACGACATCACGCTGCGCTCCATCACGCTGATGATCGACGACGCCGCGCAACTCGACCTGATCCGCGCCGCCGTCGGCTCCGATCGCGTGCGGCCACGTGTCTGCCTCGACGTGGACGCCTCCCTGCGGATCGGCCCGCTGCACCTGGGCGTGCGGCGTTCCCCTGTTCGCACGCCGCAGCAAGCGGCCACGCTAGCGGGCGAGGCCCGGCGGCGAGGCTTCGACGTGGTGGGCGTGATGACGTACGAGGCGCAGATCGCGGGGCTCCCGGACGCCAATCTCGCGGTGCGCCTTGTGAAGCGGGCGTCCGCGGCGGAGATCCGCAAGCGCAGGGCCGAGGTGCTCGCCGCGGTCCGGTCGGTGACCGGCGAACTCGAGATCGTCAACAGCGGCGGCAGCGGATCCATCGAGGTCAGCGTCGCCGATCCGGACGTCACCGAAGTGACGGCCGGGTCCGGGCTGTACGTGCCGACGTTGTTCGACGGCTACCGGTCCTTCACGCCGAGACCGTCGCTGTATTTCGCGATGCCCGTGCTGCGGCGTCCCGCCACCGACATCGCCACCGTCTTCGCGGGCGGGTACATCGCCTCCGGCCCCGCAGGGCGGTCCCGGGTGCCGAAACCGGTGTGGCCGCGCGGGTTGAAGTTGATCGGCACCGAGGGCGCTGGCGAAGTGCAGACCCCGCTGTCCGGCGCCGCGGAACTGCGGATCGGCGACCGGGTGTGGTTCCGGCACGCGAAGGCCGGTGAACTGTGCGAGCGATTCGGCACCGTGCATCTGGTCGACGAGGACGGCTCCCGCGTCAGCGCGCCGACCTATCGAGGCGAGGGCGCCTGCTTCGGCTGACCCGCGCCGGTCAGCCGCAGGAACGCGCCCAGATCGGCGAGTTCGTCGGGGTTCGCGGGCAGGTATTCGGTGAGCAGCGGCGAGCGTATGACGATCGCCTTCCACATGGCCCGGCACAGCGCGTGGATCAGCCCGCGCGACAGCAGCGACGGCATGCCGTAGGGAGCGTCGGCGGGGGAGGAGGTGGTCATGGACAGCAGCACCACCGCCGCCTCCCGGCCGCGGAAGCGATCCGGCGTGCCCACCAGGACGTCCTCGATCTTCGCGCGGGCCAGCAGCGTCCGGATGCGTCCCACCTGAGCGGCGTACGGAGCGACCACGAAGATGTCGTGGGGGTGCAGCCTGCGCGTGGTCGCGCCGCTGGTCCATGACATGCCGAGCAGCGCGCGGACCCGGCGCACCACTTCGCGCGCTTCCGCGGGCGACTCGGTGGCGTTGCCGTAGTGGTCCACCAGGACGGTGTCCACCCCGGGGTCCTCGCCGTGCAGTTTCCGGGCCAGGGTGACCGTCTCGCTGGCGCGCAGGCGGCCGTCGTAGTACAGGCGGGAGACGGGTTCGCACACCGCCGGGTGCATCCGCCAGGTGCGGTCCAGGAAGTAGCCGCGCTCGGTGGGCAAGGTCTGGCGTCCGTCCGCCAGCCAGCCGAGCACCGATTCGCCGACCGGGGCCGGATGCGCGCCGCGCGCGGTGGACGCCACCGGATCGCCGAGCAGCAACAGATTGCGCGCGCACTCCGCGACGGACACCGTCTCGGCCAGCGGGAAGCGGCCCGCGTCGGCGATCACGAGCAGGTCGAGGCCCGCGCGGGGCACCAGATCATCGTTCGCGAAATCGGCCGGTTCGCCGCCGAGGACGCAGCCGCTGATCGCGTTGTCCAGGAATCGCGGGTAGCGGACGGCGTCGATCACCACCCACTCCGGTGCGACGGTCGCCGCGTCCTTCTTGGCGACCAGTTCCGGCAGCACACCCGCCCGCACCACCGCGTCGAGCAGGTTCTCCACGGTGGCGGGTGTTTGCGCGAGGATGCCGATCCGCCACTTGTTCCGAGTGATCAGCCGCTCCAGCACCCGGGCCGCGGTCGCGGTCTTCCCGGTGCCCGACGGACCCTGCACCGCGACGTAGGAGTGATCCAGAGCGCACAGCGCGGCGGTGATCGCCGCGGCGTAGTCGCCGTGCACCTCGGGCAACCGGACGTCGCCGTGCAGCCGGGGCGGGCGGCGCGCGAGGATGTCGAACACGGCCGTACGCGGCGTTTCCGGCAAGGTCATCAGCAATTGCTGCGCCGCGAGTTCGATCGCCAGTTCGGCGTTCTCATCCCAGTCCGGCAGGCCCGGCGCGATCGCCGAGGGCAGTTCGTCGTAGGGTTCGCAGCCCTCCGGCAGCGATTCCTCCAGCCGGACGGTGTCGTCGAATTCGGCGTCCACCGAGCAGCCGAGCACCGTCGCGGTAGCGGTCGCCCGCTGCCCCGCATCGGTCACCATGCCGGCCGGCATCGGTTGATCGTAGAAGGTGTAGACGGCGGTACCCGGGGTCAGCGCGCTCGGGCCGGGGGCGCCGCTGGAACCGGTGCCGATCCGTCCGGTCAGGGTGAGATAGCGCCGCATCCCCGGGCGGTCGGGGCGGCGATGCCACTTGGTGTCGACGGTGCCCCAGTCGGCGACCAGCACTCCCGGGGCCTGCGCCCATTCCTCCACCGGATGACTGAGCCGGTCGGCGTGCGCCCACCACAGCGGCTGCCGCTCGCGCCGGTGGTAGCCGAGCGTCGCGGCCATCAACGCGGCCGGATGCAGCGGATCGCCCTGCGCGGCGGCGTATTCCGCGAGCGCGGCCTCCAGCGACGACGGCCGGGACGACGGCGGTGCGGGCTCTCCGGCGACCGCTGAGGTGGACCGCGCGTCCGGAGTCCGGGTCCGGGTGGCGATGCGTTGCTCGGCCGCGCGATCGAGCAGCCAGTCGCGCAACCGCAGCACCGTGTGGCAATCGTGTTCCGCGGCAGCCGGATCGGTCACACCGGGAAGCAGTCGGCGCAGGCCGCCGAGCCGGTAGGAGGACTCGCCGACGAGCAGCGCGCCGCGGACGATCGGATACAGATCGACCAGAACGCCCTCGCGCAGCAGTTCGTCTACCAGTTCCTCGTTGACCCCGTGCCGTCCGGTGCAGCGCAGCAGTGCCGTCCGCACCGCCGCGGAGTAGTGGTAGACGTGCAGATCCGGATCGATCCGGCGGCGCTGGGTCAGGTAATCGAGCACCTGCTCGAGCACGCGGCGTTCGGCGGCCGCGGCGCGGCCGGGCTCGCTCGAACCGCTCGGTCCGCGCAACGAGAGGTGCACCGTGTCCGGGCCGCCGACCTCGACGACGAGCGGAGTCCGTCCGCCGCCCGAGACGGTGAGCGAGAGATCGCCGGGCGAAGGCGCGGGCAGCGCCCCGAGCACGGTCGCGTCGAGCACCGCGTAGGTCGGCTCGCCCGAAACTTCGCGGCGCAGCTGGGTTTCCGCCTGGCGGCGCAGCGCGGAAACGGTGCGCGGCGGCACGCCGGGCACCGAGCTCTCGGTGGTGGCCAGCCGATCGATGGTGTTCACCCCCGCTTCGCGCAGCCGGGCGCGGGCGGCGGGCGGCATGCCGGCCACGAGCAGCAGGTCGCGCGCGGCGGAGAGGGCATCGACACAGGTGCGGCAGCGGCCGCAGGCGAGATAACGAGGATCGCCCCACTGCACGGGCAGCAGTTCGCCGAGCTTCTCGTCCACGATGCGCTCCACCCGGCTCCTGCGCGCCCGATACAGCGGAAGCAGCTCGCTCAGCGCTCCGGCGCTGCTCTCCGTGCCGAGATGCAGCCGGACCAGCGGCGCGGTGAGCGCGCCCGAATGGTCGAGTGCCTCGGCGCAGGCGGCCAGTTCGAGCGCGGCGGCCACCCGATCGGCGGTCGTGGACGCGATGCCGTGCACGGTGTAGCGGACCCGATGTTCGGCTCGCACCAGAAAGTCGGCGGAGCAATGGAATCGGCCGTCGAAGAAGGTCGCGCCGTGCACCACGTGCGCGCCGGAGCGCAGCGCGGCGACCGTGTCGGCGTGCGCGACGGTCAACGCCGCGACATGGCGGCCGGGTTCGCCCGGTTCGTCCGGAGGGCGGTCGATCTCGACCACCGCGCCGCCGAACCGCGCGCGGTAGTCGTCGAGCAGGCGTCGACGGACGTCATCGGTTCCCGGAGCGGGTTCGTACCCCGATACGGCGCTGCCGGGGTCGGCCGGGATGGTGCCGAGTTCGGCGTCGAGGGCGCGCAGCAGGGCGAACTCGCAGTGCGCCGCGCGGACGAGATCGACGGCGGTGCAGACGACACGATCACCGAACACGAACAAACGCGGCCCTCCTGTGTCTTCGCGGGACACCCGCTGCAGGCGTGCGCCGAATTACACACGGACCGCAACACTGTAGCTAGCGCGTCTGACCTCGACGTACCCTGCCCGGCTCAGGAACGCGGCTTACGGCGCTCCGGCCGCTTGCCGCCCTCGCGCTCCCGGCGCTGGCCGCGGCTGAACGTGCGATGCTGCGGCGCACCCTGATCCAGTTGCAGCTGAATGAGCACGCCACTGATCCGTGTGCGCCGCAACGCTTCCAGCGTTTCATCCGGCAGCTGCGCGGGCAGTTCCACCAGGCTGTGGTCGGGGCGGATG
The DNA here is from genome assembly GCF_040644075.1 of Nocardia sp. NPDC047038. Classification (NCBI taxonomy): domain Bacteria; kingdom Bacillati; phylum Actinomycetota; class Actinomycetes; order Mycobacteriales; family Nocardiaceae; genus Nocardia; species Nocardia sp. NPDC047038. Next base: position 45,146 of record NZ_JBEYVQ010000013.1, read on the forward strand.
CTGATGTGCCCGAAGTCGCTGCGGCGCAGGCCGCCTTCGTTGGCGATGGCGCCGACGATGGCGCCGGGCACCACGCGATGCCGCTTGCCCACACTGATCCGGTAGGTCGCCAGCTCGGTTCCGGTGGCACGGTGGTGCGAGGCGCTCTGCCGGTCCTCGTCGAAGCGGCGAGCGGGACGTTCGCGCGGAGTCCGGTCGCGTTGCGGGCGCTCCACCGGCTCCGGCTCGGGCTCCATGAAGAAGTTGTCGCCGTCGTAGGAGCCCACCGCCAGCGCCGCGGCGATGTCGGCCAGCGGGATGTTGTGCTCGCGCTCGTAATCCTCGATCAGCTTGCGGAACAGCGGGAGATTCGACGAGGTGAGGTTCTCGGTGATGGCGTCGCCGAACTTGGCGACGCGCTGGGCGTTGACGTCCTCCACGCTCGGCAGCTGCATCTCGGTGAGCGGGTGGCGGGTGGCCCGCTCGATCGCCTTGAGCAGATGCCGCTCGCGCGGCGCGACGAACAGCAGCGCCTCGCCGCTGCGCCCGGCCCGTCCGGTGCGGCCGATACGGTGCACGTAGGACTCGGTGTCGTGCGGGATGTCGTAGTTGACCACGTGCGAGATGCGGTCCACGTCCAGCCCGCGCGCGGCCACGTCGGTGGCGACCAGGATGTCCAGCGCGCCGGACTTGAGCTGGCCGATGGTGCGCTCGCGCTGGTTCTGCGCGATGTCGCCGTTGATCGCCGCCGCGGAGAACCCTCTCGCGCGCAGCTTCTCGGCGAGTTCCTCGGTGGCCTGCTTGGTGCGGACGAAGATGATCATCGCCTCGAACGACTCGACCTCGAGCACCCGGGTGAGCGCGTCCAGTTTGCGCTGGTGCGACACCAGCACCCAGCGCTGGGTGATGTTGGTGGCCGTCGAGGTCTTCGCCTTGACCGTGATCTCCACCGGATCGTGCAGGTACTGCTTGGAGATCTTGCGGATCGCGGCGGGCATGGTCGCGGAGAACAGCGCCACCTGCTTGTCGGAGGGCGTATCGGCGAGGATGCGCTCGACGTCCTCCTGGAAGCCCATCTTCAGCATCTCGTCGGCCTCGTCGAGCACCAGATACTGCAGCTGCGACAGGTCGAGCGTGCCCTTCTCCAGGTGATCGATCACCCGGCCCGGCGTGCCGACCACGACGTGCGCGCCGCGGCGCAACCCCGACAGCTGCACGCCGTAGCTCTGCCCGCCGTAGATGGGCAGCACGTGCAGGCCGGGAATGTGCGCGGCGTAGCGGCCGAACGCCTCGGCGACCTGGATCGCGAGTTCACGGGTCGGTGCGAGCACGAGGGCGCGGGGGCTGCGACCGGTGGCCTCGAGCCCCATCAAGATCGGGATGGCGAACGCGGCGGTCTTGCCGGTGCCGGTCTGCGCGAGACCGACGACGTCGGCGCCGGAGAGCAACGGGGGAATCGTCGCGGCCTGGATCGGCGAGGGCGATTCGTAACCGACATCGGCGATGGCCGCCAGAATGCGGTCATCGATACCCAGATCGGCGAAGGACGGGCCGTCAATGTCCCTGTCGTCGTCGCCAGGAACGCTGTCGACCTGATTGGTGCTCATTGAGCAGCAGTTTACTGCCTCCTGCTGGTCGTCCCGGCCACCGCCCCAATACGGTGAGATCTATGCAACTGGACAACTCGCCCGCGCATCGGGATGAGACGCCGGATCAGCTGGACGTGGCGGTCGTCCAGTTCGCCCCTTCGACCGCCCCCGCGGAGAACCTGGCCGCGGTGCGCGAACACGTGCGCACGGCGCGCGAACGGGGCGCGCGCGTGGTCGTCGCACCGGAATACTCGATGTTCGCCGTGACCCGGCTCGATGAGCGGGTCGTCGCCGTCGCCGAGCCGCTGACCGGCCCGTTCGTCACCGGCCTCGGCTCGATCGCCCGCGAGTTCGGCGTGTTCCTGGTCGCCGGAACGGTGGAACAGGTCGCGCCAGGCGGCGACCGGATTCGCAACACCCTCGTCGTGCTCGGCCCCGACGGTTCCCTCGTCACCAGGTACCGGAAGGTGCACCTGTACGACGCCTTCGGCCACCTCGAATCCGATGTGGTCGAGCCGGGCGCGATCGAGGCGCCCGCCACCTTCACCGTCGGCGATATCACATTCGGCATGCAGACCTGTTTCGATCTGCGCTTCCCGGAGGGCGTGCGCCGGGTCGCCGCGGCGGGCGCGCAGGTGCTGCTGCTGCCTGCCCAGTGGATCCCGGGACCGGGCAAAGTCGACCAGTGGACCACGCTGGTGCGGGCGCGGGCGATCGAGAACACCGTCTACGTCGCGGCCGCCGACCAGGCCGCTCCCCGGGGCGCGGGCGCGTCCATGATCGTGGACCCGGCCGGCGCGGTGCTCGCCGAACTCGGCGACGAACCGGGCGTGCTGACCGCCGGAATCGACCTGGCGTACCTGAGCAAGGTGCGCACGGCGAACCCGAGTCTTGCCTTGCGTCGATTCGCGATCACCGAGCGTGGACCGGAGTAGCGTTCGGAATCGATGGTCTACACCGATCGGACCTCAGCCGGTCACGCGCTGGGTGCGCATCTGGAACACCTACGCGCGTCGGACCCGTTGGTGCTCGGGCTGCCGCGCGGTGGAGTTCCGGTGGCCGCCGCGGTGCGTGCGGTGATCGGCGGTGACCTCGACATCCTGCTGGTCCGCAAGCTGGGTGTGCCGTGGCAGCCCGAGCTGGCGCTGGGCGCCATCGGGGAGGACGGGGTCCGGGTGCTCAATCAGGATGTATTGGCGCACACCGGGATAACGCCCAAGAAGGTCGACTCGATCGAGGCGCGGGAGCGGGCCGAGCTGGAGCGGCGCAGGCAGGTGCTGCGCGGTGCGTCGCGGCCGATCCCGCTGACGGGTCGCACGGTGGTGATCGTCGACGACGGTATGGCGACCGGCGCCACGGTCGTGGCCGCCTGCCGGGTCGCGCGCCTGCACCGGCCCGCGCGCGTCGTCGCCGCCGTCCCCGTCTCCTCGACCGAGGCGATGCGCCGGGTCACCGACGAGGCCGACGAGGCGGTCTGCCCGTGGGTGCCGCGCTCGCTCGGCGGCGTCGGCGGCGCCTACCGCGATTTCCACCAGCTCGAGGACGCGGAGGTCACCGCGCTGCTGTGCTGATCAGACCTCGGTGATGCCCGTGCGGTGGCGCTGCGCCAGGTCCGCGTAGAAGCCCGGGTTGAGCCGCACCCACATCTGCGCCTGGGTGCCTTCGATCGGCCGTTTCACCTCGGCGGGAGAACCGGCGGCGAGCACGCCGTCGGGGATCTCCGCCCCCGGTGGCACCAGCGAGTGGGCGGCGATCATGCTGCCCGCCCCGATCTTGGCCAGGTCCAGCACCGTGGTCCCGTTGCCGACGATGGCCTCGGCGCCGACCGCGGCGCCGTGGAACACCACGCTGTGCGCGATCGTCGCGCCGGGCCCGATCTCCATCGGCACATCCGGCGGCACGTGCAGCACCGCGTTGTCCTGGATGTTGGCGCGTTCCCGGATGACGATCGGCGCCAGATCCGCGCGCAGCACCGCGCCGTACCAGATCGAGGCGCCCGCCTCGACCCGGACGTCGCCGATCAGGGTCGCCGTCGGCGCGACGAACGCGGTCGGGTCGACCTGCGGACGTTTGCCTTCGAATTCGTAGAGTGGCACTCGAACACCGTAAATGGTCCCGTAGCGCCAACCGGAGCGGTGTCAGGCATCCGCCGCGTGGCTCAGCGACGGATCCGATGCGGACAGGGTGGCGCGCCCCGATCGTCGCGGCCGGTCGGTGTGCCGGGCCGGGGTCGGACTCGCGTCGGGTCTGCGCGCCGCTCAGCGCCCGGCGTAGGCCGTGGAGGTGCGCGCGGCCGCGGCGACGAGCGGTCGCAGCTGGGCGGCCAAACGCTCGGCGGTCACCGCGACGATGTCGACGTCCGTGCCGGTGCGCACCGCGTATCGGCCGTCGGCGACCACGTCGATCCAGCACAGCACGCCGAACGGGCGCGGTTCGCCCACGCCGCGGCGCGCGGAGACGACCATCTGGCCGATACCTTCACGCGGCTGCCGGAGCAGCTTGCGGATCCGGGACGGAATAGACGGGCCCGCGACCGGAACGGTGACCAGGTTGCGGCTGTCCTCGCCGACCTGGGACAGGGGAGCGGTCAGGCGCGGCAGCATGCCGGGATTGTTCTCCGGGAGCATCGAGACGATCCGCGGGCACAGGGTTTTCGAGCTGCCCGCGAACAATCGCACGTCGCCGCCGCGATCGGGCGTCGCACCGGGGCGTTGCGCGGCGACTACCGCGATGTTCCCGGCGGCGGCGCCGAGGATACGGATCGGCCGCGCCGCGGATTGCCGCCCGGTGTCGATCGCCGGTGGGCGTAGTCCACCGTTCTCGCGCGACGGCGGTTCTGGCGCCGCGTCACGTTGACCGAACACCTCGACGCGCAGGTCCGGCTGGGCGAGGATGCGCAGCGCCGCTTCCAGATCCGCGTCCAGCACCTGAGCGCACCAGCGGTCGAGCGCGGGAAGCTGCGCGGTGCGTTCCGCGGTGTCGCGCGCCGAAAGGCGCACGGCGAGTGGATAGGGAATGCGATCCCCATCGGTGCGTGACCAGGCCAGCGCGAACTGATCCGGGGTCAGCGTCCAGTTCACTCGTACTCGGTCCATTCGCCGAGCACAGGCGGCGTGGTCGGATCGAGCGACCCGATGAGTTCGCCGCCGTCGTCGGAGGGCTCGAGGAACGTGGGGAGATCATCGAGGTCGAACTCGTCGTCCTCGTCATCGATCGGCGCCAAGCGTGCGCTCGCGGCGTTCGCGGCCACACTCGAACCGCCGCGCGGGGTGTCGACGGCGGCCACCGCACCACCCATCAGGCCACCCATCGCTCCGGCGCCTAGACCGGTGACCGCCGCGTCGGAGCTGTCGTCGTGCTTTCGCCGCTCGTCGCGCTTGCGCTGCTCTTCGGACGGAACCTGGCCGCCGACGCCGGGCACGGCGGGCAGCGTCGTCGGCTCGCTCGTCGCCGAGGCGGGCGCGGTCGCCGGACCCGGCGATCCGGTGGGGGGCGCGGTGCGGAGAACGGAGGCGGCCGCAACCGTCGAGAGCGCCGCCGTGGCGGCGGGTGCGACTCGTGGCGCGGCCGGGGCCGGTGTCTCGTCCGCGACCGCGGTGCCGGTCGTCGGCACGGCGGCAGCGGCGGCGGACGTGGCGGGCGTCTCGTCGGCGGGTGTCGAATCGGTGGACGTCGCCGAGACGCTCTGCTCCACCGTGTGGATCGGTTTCGGCGCGTGCGTCCCGAGCGAAGTGGGCTGCGCGTCGGGTGCGACCTGGGTTGTCCCGACGATCTTGCTCGTCGGCGCGGCGGTGGGAGCCGGGGCGGCCGATTGATCCGATTCGTCGGGGAACGCGGGCACGTCGGTGCCGGTGCGCACGAAAACCCCCGCGTAGATGTCGTTCATCGCGCGCACGACGTCCTGACGGGCATGCTCGCTCGCCTTCTGCCCATCGACATTGCTGGTCGCCCGGGACGGATCGAGCAGTGCCGCCCCCAGATCCGGTGCGCCGGTGGACGGCTCGGTCACCGCGGCGCGCAGCGCCTCCGCCGCGTCGCTCGCCTGTCCGAGGCGCTGCGAGACGACCGCGAACACGTCGGCCAGGTCTTGGCCGCTCTGTTCGAATACGCGCACCACCGCGTCCGCGCTCTTGGCGGCGGAGCCGCGCCAGCCGTCGGCGATGGCCGCGCGGATCTCGGTGTGCGCCTGGAAGACCGCGTCGGCCAGGTGCGCTGCCGCGTCGCTCCACGCCTGCTCGCCGCCCGCGAGGACGGCCGGGTTCAGCAACTGGACCTTTGCGTGGATCTCGTCGTGGGTGAGGTTGTCGAACACCTCGACGTTCGGCGCGTAGGCGGGATCGGTGCGCCGGTGGGTGGCCCGCTGCCCGGCGCGCGGCATCTCACGCATGCGCGGCTCCCGTCACGTCGACCCGTTCGACCGCCTGCGCGAGCGCCTCGTCGGCCTGCTGGTAGACGGCGGCCGCGGCGCGGAAGGTCTGGGCGAGTTCTCGCGCGGCGGCGGCGTATTCGTTCAGCCGGGTGATCGCGCCGTCGGCCTTGCGCTCGAAACCGGCGCGCAGCGCGTCGCCGGAGGCGAATCCGCCGAAGCCGGGCAACGCGGTGGCGGCGCTCAGGATGCGGATCTGCTCGTCGACCCGATCGGCGAGCAACTCGTACTGGCGCGCGCACCGTTCGTGCGCGCCGTCGGCGACCAGGAGGCCGTCGATCCACAGCGAGCCGTCGTCGACCGCTCGGTTCAGCGCGGCGATGTCGACGCCGGGTGCGGTGACTTCCGCGAGCGGCTCTCCGCCGAACCCGTTCTCTTGCGATGGCATCTGCGCCGTCCCCCTTCCTCGTCCGAAGTGCGGTTACGGATGTCGTGCCAACCCCACGACGACACCCTGCATCCAATCCGCGATGTCGGCAGTGACCCGCGCGTGCACCGGCTCGTGCAGCAGGTCGTGCCCGGCGTCGATGTACTCCCGTAAATCTACCGATTCGTGGCGGCTAGTCCAGACCCTGATCGCATCGATCGGCGCGCGCCGGTCGTCCACGCCGTGCACCGCGAGCACCGGAAGACGCTGCGGCAGGGGCGTTCCCGGCGCGCCCGGCGCCCCGCCGCCCAGCGCGCGTTTCGGGACGCCCGACAGCACCAGGCCCGCCAGCGCGTCCGAGGGCAGGGCGGGGCGCAGTGGATAGTTCCGGTCCAGCACCGTCGAACCCGTTGCGGCATCGGCCGACTCCGGCACGGCGGCCCCGAGCATGCTCAGCGCGGTCACCGCGCCGAGCGAGTGGCCCATCAGGATCAGCGGCCGGTCGCCGCGAGCCAGCTCGACCAGCCGCACCGCGTCCGCCACCAGCTCGGCGAGCGTGCCGGGCCGTTCCGGATCGCCCTCGCTCAACCCGTGCCCGGCGGTGTCCAGCGCCCATACCTCACCGGCGGGGCGCAGACCGCGCGCGAAGCGGTGGTAGTGGCCGCTGTGCTGGCCGATTCCGGGCAGCAGGACCACGGTGTAACGCGGGTGTTCGATCGGCCACCGCCGATAGTGCATCCGGCCGCGCGCGCCGTCGAAGAATGGCATCCACCGATAGTGCCAAAGATCGTGTCGCGGGTGGGACCGCGCGATTCCGCGCCGGAAACGGTTAAGATCCGCGGCGACTCATACCTACCGGAGCCCGAGGTGCCCGCGTTGCGAACTCTCCGCCGTCGAGGCGCCTTCCTCATGTCCGCCGTGGCGCTGGCCCTCACCGGAGTGCTCGCGCCGAGCGCGGGCGCCGCGCCATCCATCGCCGCCTGCGACCCCGCGGTGGCGGTCACGGCCGTCGCGGCGCGAGTGCCGGTGCTCGACTGGGCGGAGAACCTGGGCTACGACGCGCAGGGCAATCTGTGGGTATCGCGGCTCTACCGCAATGAGGTGCAGCGTTACGACCCCGCCGGCAATCTCACGGCGACTGTTCCGGTGGAGTTCCCCGGCGCGGTGCGGCTCGGTCCCGACGGACTGCTGTACGTGGTCTACGGTGACGCGCCGGTCAGCGTCGTCCGTCCCGGCGGCGTGCTCCGATTCGATCCGGCGGCGGCCGTGCCGAAGCCGGAGGTCTTCGTCTCCGGGTTCACGATGCCCAACGGCGCGGCGTTCGACCCGAGCGGCAACCTGTACGTCGCCACCCTCTCCGGCGTGATCAAGGTCCGTCCCGACGCCTCGCTCGACACCGAGTGGGCGGCGCCGCTGGCCGGACTGGCCGCCAACGGCGCGGTCGTGCACGACGGCGTGCTCTACGTGACCGCCAACGGCGGCCCGCTCGGCCGGATCGTTCGCGTCCCGCTCGACGCGCCCGCGTCCCGCAGCACCGTCGCCGACCTGTCCTCGCAACTGGCCGGTCTCCCGGATTTCGCCGACGATCTTCTGGCCGATCCGAGCGGCATCCTCTACGTCACCACCCTCACCGGCCAATTGATCCGCGTCGATCCGACCACCGGCGTCACCTGCGCCGTGCTCAACGGCCAGCCGCTCACCGCGGTCGCCGCCGTCCCCGGCCGTCCGGACGAATTGACGGCGAGCACGGAATCCGGCGCTCTCCTCCGAATCCAGCTCTCTCGCTGAGGCCGAGCCGCCGTCGTCGGGATCACCAGCTTCGGCGCTGTCCCGGTTCGTCGGCGCGCAAAGGGGAGTGAAGCGGCGTCCATCTCCACGTTGATCGGCGGCACCGTGTCGGTGTGCCCGGCGATCCGGCCGCGCGGGCATCTCGCCGCGGGACCAGGAGGACCGCGTGTCCACGAGCCAGCACCGAACGCGCGGTCCACACATCGCTGCGAGGTGAAATATGTTGTCAGGCAGGTGTTTTGATTACGCTTGCTTGCGCAATTTGCCGGTGATGCTGTCATCGGCAAGCGGGAAACCCGCGGCCTCAGGTCACAGGGCCGTGCTGCGGGTTGATCGCGCGCTCGGCTCGGTCAGCGATGGCCCGCAGATGGGCGATGAGTTCCGGGGGCTCGTGGACTTCGAAGTCCGCTCCCAGTGCAAGCAGCCGGTGAGCCAACCATTCCGGCGCGTCGTCGCGCCGGGCGTCGATCCGGCAGGTGTCCGGTTCGATCGCGACGACATCGCCGGGGCTTTCACCCAGCCGCCCCGTGACACGGTCGGCGGAGGTGTGGATGGTCACTCGGAGCCGGAAGGACGGTGTGCCCCAGTCGGTGCGGCGGCCCGCGACGTAGGCGGCGGCATCGGCGGCGGGTAGCGCACGCGGCGAGAAGCGGGCGGCGGTGGGCTGCGGACGGTCGATCCGGTCGACGCGGTAGACCCGCCAGCCGGCCCGATCGAGGTCGTAGCCGACCAGATACCAGCGCCGCCGGGCGGGCACGAGGCCGACCGGCTCGGTGTTGCGCCTGGTCTCGGCGCCCGCCTCGTCGCGGTAGGCGAAACGCACCCGCTCCCGGTTGGTCACGGTCGCCGCGAGCGTGGCGAGCACCTCGGGGTCGGCCGTGGGCCCGTCGGCGGTGGGCGGGGTCAGCGCGACGGCGAGTACCCGCACCCTGCGTCGCAACTTCGCGGGCAGCACCTGCTCCACCTTGGCCAGCGCCCGGACCGACGCCTCCTCGATCCCGGCCACCGCGGACCCGGCGGCGGCACGCAACCCGACCGCGATGGCGACGGCCTCGTCGTCCTCGACCAGCAGCGGCGGCATCGCCGTGCCCGCCGCGAGGCGGTATCCGCCCGCAGCGCCGAGCGTCGCGGTCACCGGATAGCCGAGTTCGCGCAGCCGATCGATGTCGCGGCGCACCGTGCGGTCGGTGACACCGAGGCGTTCGGCCAATTCGCTGCCCGGCCATTCCCGTGGCGTCTGGAGCAGCGACAGCAGGCGAAGCAGTCGGGCGGGAGTGTCGTTCACGAATCAGATGATGCCGAAAATCTAGGACATGTTCGGTCCTAGATGCTGCTTAACGTCATCGCTGTACCGCAGCACCGACCGCCGAGGAGGCGTACCGATGACCACCGCCATTCGCCCGTTCCGCATCGAGATTCCGCAGTCCGACCTGGACGACCTGCACGATCGGCTCGCTCGCACCCGTTGGGCCGCCCAGCTGCCGGGCACGGGCTGGGATCGCGGCGTGCCGGTCGACTATCTGCGCGAGCTGGCCGAGTACTGGCGGACCGGATTCGACTGGCGGGCACAGGAAGCGGCGCTGAACGAGTTCCCGCAGTTCAAGACGCGCATCGAGGGGCTGGACGTGCACTTCCTGCATGTGCGTTCGCCGGAACCGGACGCGACGCCGCTGATCCTCACCCATGGCTGGCCGAACTCGTTCGCCGAATTCGCGGGGACCATCGGCCCGCTCGCCGATCCGCGTGCGCACGGACTCGATCCCGCGCAGGCCTTCCACGTCGTGGTGCCCTCGGTGCCGGGCTTCGGCTTCTCCGACGGGCCGCGCGAGCCAGGCATGACACCGGCGAAAGTGGCCGGGATGTGGCTGACCCTGCTGGATCGGCTCGGTTACCGGCGCTTCGGCGCACAGGGTGGCGATCTCGGCGCCTACGTCGCGCCGGAACTCGCCATCGCCGCGCCGGACCGGGTGATCGGCGTGCACCTCGACGGCGGGATCGGGATGCCCACCGAAGCGGACGTGCCCACCATGACGCCGGACGAGCGTGCCGAGTGGGACCTCATGCAGCAGTGGATGACCGGCGGCGTGGACCACCACGTCCTGCTGCGCCCCGCCCCGCAGACCTTCGCCCACGCGTGGACCGATTCACCGGTGGGCCTGCTCGCCTGGTTGATGCAGAAGTTCACCGAGTTCGCCCCGCTCGCCGACCGGGTGGAGGACGTGATCAGCCGCGATCAGCTGCTGACCAACGTCAGCCTGTACTGGTTCACCGGCACGGCGGCCTCGTCGTCCTGGCCGATGTACAACGGCCTCGGCGACGGCGGGTTCACCTGGCCGAAAGGACAGAAAGCGGTGCCGACCGGCACGTACGGCGGCGGCTCCGCGCTGATGCGGCGGCTCGCCGAGCGCGACAACACCATCGTGCACTGGCCGGAGGGCAACACGGGCAACCATTTCATCGCGATGGAACGCCCGGACGCGCACGTCGCCGACATCCGCGCGTTCTTCGCCGCCGTCCGATAGGGAGCGGCACCTGCCCCGCACGCGGTCGGTTCGGCGATGCGCGGAGCAGCCGGTGCCCGGTTGCTCGACGGGTGGCGGGAGTCCATGCGGCGGATCGGGCCATCCTGGCCGTTCGATTACCGACGCGACGGCGCGGTCGCATCGAGCGGCCGGGCCTCGGACGGTCGGGGCCGGGCACGACGGTCGGCCGACGTCAGCGACGAAACGTTGCTACGGGGTGGGTTCGCCGCCGGAGCCGCTCGGCGCGGGCTGAGCAGGGGCGGGGTTGGGCGCAGGAGCCGAAGGCGGCGGGGGCGGGTTGTCCGGCACCGTGAAAAGTCCCACGGTGGGAGTCATCACACAGTGGGCGAACGGGTAGTCGATGATGCCCCACATCGAAGCGAGCACGGTGCCGGGACCGCTGCGGACCGTCTTGGACAGCGTGGGCTGGCGGTACTCGGTCACGTCGTCGAGCGGGTCGATGCCGCTGGCGCCGGTGTTCACGTTCACCCAGGCGACCACGAGCCCGGAGGCCAGGGGAGCGCCGGAGTGCGAAGGAGTCGCGCTGAACCGCAGCTCGCCGGGCTCCACGTTCAGGTCACGGCCGTTGCCGGTCCCCTCGGTCGTCGCGGCGGCGATGGTCGTGGTGATCGGGCCGTTGCTGCCGCAGCCGAAGGTGGGCGCGGCGTAGGAGAACGGGGTGAACACGCTGGAGACCTCGCGCAGGTGCGCGGCGTCGATCAAGCCCGCGTAGCGCGTGAGCGCGGCGATGCCCTCCTGTGCGGACGGGTCGGCCCCCGCGATGTCGGTCAGATGCGCCAGGCCGGTGTCCACCGGCGCCTGGGTCTGCTCGGCGGTGGCGGGCGCGGAGAAGGTGAGAACCGCGCCGATGCCGAGGGATGCCGCGGCGGCCGCGGCGCGTGCGATGGTCCTGCCGTTCACTCGTTCTCCTCGATACCGAACCCTGTGGGCCCCCGGCCCACCTGCAGCAACGTACCAGCTCGCGCCGGTCGCCGTCCCGGGGAGCTGCGCGGAATCCGATGCCGCGAACGGCGAGTGTGTCCCGCACCTGTGATCCAGTCGACAGGTCAGGATTACCGGGGGGTAGTTTGGACTCGGACGTACGAGACACGCAGGGAGATGCGTATGAAACTATCCTTGTCCCCAGACGACGTCGCCTTCCGCGACGAACTGCGCAAGTTCTATCGGACCGAGATCCCGGCCGACATTCGCGAGCGCGTCCGGGACGGCCGTGAGCTGACCCGCGACGACATCGTCACCGCGCACAAGATCCTCAACGACCACGGCCTCGCGGTGCCCAATTGGCCCGTGGAGTGGGGCGGCAAGGATTGGACGCCGATGCAGCGCCACATCTGGCAGGACGAGATGCAGCTGGCCTCGGTGCCGGAGCCGCTGACGTTCAACGCGCAGATGGTCGGCCCGGTGATCGCCCACTTCGGCTCGCAGGAGTTGAAGGAGCGTTTCCTGCCGCCCACCGCGGCACTGGACATCTGGTGGTGCCAGGGCTTCTCCGAGCCGGACGCGGGCTCCGACCTGGCGTCGCTGCGCACGACGGCGGTCCGCGACGGTGATTCCTACATCGTCAACGGCCAGAAGATCTGGACCACGCTGGCCCAGTACGCGGACTGGATCTTCTGCCTGGTGCGCACCGACCCGAGCGCGGCGAAGAAGCAGGCGGGCATCTCCTTCCTGCTGTTCGACGTGAAGTCGCCCGGTGTCACCATCCGCCCGATCAAGCTGATCGACGGCGGGTACGAAGTGAACGAGGTCTTCTTCGAGAACGTCCGGGTACCCGCCGATCAGCTGGTCGGCGCGGAGAACATGGGCTGGACCTACGCGAAGTTCCTGCTCGGCAACGAGCGCACCGGAATCACCGGCGTCGGCCGCACCAAGGTCAAGATCGGCGTGGCGAAGCAGTACGCGGCGAAGATCAAGTCGGGCAACGGCACGCTGCTGGAGGACCCGGTGTTCGCGGCGCGGATCGCGGAACTGGAGAACGAGCTGCTCGCGCTGGAGCTCACCCAGTTGCGGGTGGTCTCCAACTCCTCCGACGGCAAGCCGAATCCGGCCTCTTCGGTGCTGAAGCTGCGCGGTTCGGAACTCCAGCAGGCCGCCACCGAGCTGCTGCTGGACATCGCCGGACCGGACGCCATCCCGGTGGGCGCGGACGACATCGCCTCGCCCGGCTGGGCGCAGCGCAGCGGCCCCTCCTACCTGAACTACCGCAAGACAACCATCTACGGAGGCTCCAGCGAGGTGCAGCGCACCATCATCGCCTCCACGATCCTCGGATTGTGAGGCGCAACCATGGATTTCGATCTCACCGATGAACAGGTCATGCTCCGCGACACGGTCCGTGACCTGCTCGCGCGCAACTACGACGCCGAATCACGGCTGAAGGTGGTGGACTCCGAACTGGGCTGGAGCCGCGACGTGTGGCGTCAGCTCGCCGAACTGGGCGTGCTCGGCCTGAGTTTCACCGAGGAGGACGGCGGCGTCGGCGCCGGTCCCGTGGAGACCATGGTCGTGCTCGAGGAGGTGGGCCGCAGGCTCGCGCCGGAACCGATCCTGGACGCGGTGCTGGTGCCCGGTGGCCTGGTCGCCGCGGCGGGCAGCGCCGAACAGCGGCAGCGGATCCTGCCCGAGGTGGCCTCGGGTGCGAAGCTGCTGGCCTTCGCCCATGCCGAGCCCGGGGTGCGCTGGCCGGCCGCGGAACTGGCGACCACCGCCACGGCGCAGGGCGATTCGTACACGCTGACCGGCGTGAAGAACCCCGTCGCGCACGGCGACAGCGCCGACGAACTCGTGGTCAGCGCCGCGCTGCCCGAGGGTGGCGTCGGTCTGTTCCTGGTCGCGCCGGACGCGACGGGTGTGGTCCGCAAGTCCTACCGCACGGTGGACGGCCAGCGCGGCGCGCAGGTCGAGCTGACCGACGCGCCCGCCGAGCGGCTCGGCGCGGCGGACGCGACCGAGGCCATCGAGTCGGTGCTGACCCACGCGCAGGCGAGCCTGTGCGCGGAGTCGGTCGGCGCGATGGAAGAGGCGTTGCGACTGACCACCGACTACCTCAAGCAGCGCAAGCAGTTCGGTGTCACGCTGTCGAAGTTCCAGACGCTCACACAGCGAGCGGCCAACATGTACGTCTCGCTGGAACTGGCGCGCAGCATGAGCCTGTACGCCACGGCGTCGCTGGCGGACGGGGCCGACGATCCGGTGATCGCGTCGCGCGCACGGCTGCAGGTCGGCCGCGCGGCACGTCACATCGGGCAGGAGGCGATCCAGATGCACGGTGGCATCGGCGTCACGGCGGAGTACCCGGTGAGCCATTACGTGGCCCGGCTGACCGCGATCGAGCGCACCCTCGGTAGTGGCCTCGAGCATCTGCGGGTGCTCAGCACGCGGGTCGGCGACTACGAGTTGCCCGAACTGTAAGGAGTGCCGCGGTGGTGCGTTTCGCGCACCACCGCGTCATTCATCGTCTCGCGGCGTCGTCCGTAGTTGGGTGGGCGCTTCGTCCGTCGAGTCGCTCGCCGGCGCTCGCGCCGCCGTCGGCCTCGGCTCCTCGGGAGGCGCCGCCTGCGTGGGGTCGTCGTGCGGATTTCCCGGGGACGGCTCAGCGGTGGTGCTGCTCATGAAGCCCGAAAATGGGGTGGGGTGCCGCTGGTCGGCCGGTGCGATCCGCCAGCTGGGCGACGGCGGGATGACGACCTTGGGGGTCGTCGAGCCGGTGGTGTTCTCGTGGACAACGGGTTCGGCGTACTCGCCTGCCTTGAGCGGCGGGGGCGGCACGTAGGTGTCGTGCTTACCGACGCCACAGGCGCCGATCAGGACGAGCCCGATGGAAACCGCTCCTACGGCGATCGCCGGACCGGCGATCTTGGCCCTGCTGCTTTCCAACGGTGACGCTCCTCGGTGTGTATCGAGTGGACTCACCTTACTCGAGGCCGGTCGGTCCGGCGAGGCGAGTGGTCGCTGGGTATGCGCCGGACGGCGCATTTAAAATAGTTCTGATTCAGATATCGAATTGGTCTCTTCGGCGTGTCGTGGGCACGTGTCGCTATCTTCCGGCGTCCCGGAGTCGTAGCGTGTGTGAGCAAAGTTACGCGTGAGACGCCGGTTTAAGGATGAGAGACACGTTGTGTGAGAACGTGATTGTGGTTCTCTGACCGGCGTCATCGAGGAGTAGATGATGGGAGCTTACTCGACAGCGTCGCGGCGTGGTTCGTCCCGCGCCGCAGAAGATGCCGTGTCGGCAACGGCACAGCATCCCGCGTCGAACCAGCAGGGCCGCTCGCTGTCCACGATCGTGTCGCGGACGCTCGCCTGGCTGATCTTCATCGGCGGACTCGTCGGGGCGGTGCTCGGCATCGCCGGACTGCACGTCGAAATCACCGTCGCCGGACTCATTCTCGCCTGCACCGCGGGACTGGTTCTGCTCAAACTCCGCGCGGGTGGCGGCGAAGCGGACTGACCGTAAACCGGCCGGTCGGCCGCCCACAGGCCCGGCGACGGGCGTGAGAAACGAAGGCGCGCAAGATCTCAGGCGCCTACCGTGATCTGTATGAGGATCGAGATCACCACCGACGCCGCCGAGTTCCGCTCGGTCGCGGGGGCGTTCCTGCTCCGCGATCCGCTGCGGCACACCGTGCTCACCACGAGCGTCGCCAACCATGTCACGGGCATGGATGCCCCGGCTGAGCCATCGCGATTTCTTACCGTCCACGGCGAGGATGCCGCGGTGGTAGGCGCCGCCATGCGCGCGTCCGGTCGCGACGTGTATCTCGGTGCGCTACCGCCCGACGGCATTCCCGCGGTGGCTCGCGCGCTGGCCGAGGTCGTCCCCGAAAGCGCGGGCGTCGAGGGCGTCGTCGCGGACGCGACCGATTTCGCCCAGCACTGGTGTGGACTGCTGGGGAGAGATTTTCAGCAGTCGTACCGCACCCGGCTGCACCGGCTCGGCGCGCTGCGGATCCCGGACGTAGCCGGAGCGCCACGCCGCGCCCTGGAATCCGATGTCGCCCTGTGCGGGGACTGGCTCGCGGCCATGCGCGCGGAGTCCGGCATGGCGGCCGGACTGGACGAGGCCGCGATCCGGCGCCGCGTCGAAGCGGGCCGGTGGTGGCTGTGGGAACGCGACGGGCAACCGGTCAGTCTTGCCGCGCATCAGATCCCGATCCAGGGCTGGTCGCGGATCGGGCCGGTCTACACCCCGCCGGACGCCCGCGGACACGGGTACGCCAGCGCGGTGACCGCGCACGTCGCGAAGCAGCTGCGAGCCCAGAACCTGGAGGTCTGCCTCTTCGCCGACACCGACAACACCACGGCCAACCGGATCTACCGGGCGATCGGCTTCCACCCGACCCACGAATTCGCGCACTATGTCTTCGAGTAGCCCGCCAGGACGCCCCGCAGGGCGGCGGTGAACCAGGCGAACACCGGCGTCAGGCTCGGCGGCGCGGCCCAGCCGTTGATCACCGCGAGCAACCGCCAGTACCGCTCCACGCGTTCGTCATCGGCCACCGCGAGGCGTTCCAGCATCCACTCGCGCAGCGCGCGATCGTCGGGCCTGCCGAACGTGGCCGCGTAACGCGCGGCGAGGTCGGCGACCACCTCGGCCGCCGCGGGAGAGCCGGGCGTGACACCCGCCGCCATGGCCGCCTCGACCCGGTCGCGCACGGCCTCGGTGAGTGCGTGGTGCAGACCTGTCGCATCGCCCTCGGCGCGTTCGCGCGCCTGGTACTCGGCCATCCGCCGGATCGCCGCCCGAAAGTCCGTGTCGGCGGTAAGTTCCGCCAGTTCCACCCACGCGGCCACCTGCTCGGGTGCGGGATCGTCGGGCAGGTCCGGCAGTGCGGTGCGCAGCAACTCGGTGAGTTCCGGGTTGGCGTCCAGTCCGCCGAAGGTCGCCTCAACGAAATCCTCGATCAGTCGATGACGTTCGGCAGCCGACAAGGTGACGAGCTTGTGCATGAGATCCAACTCCTGTGGGGTCGAGCCCTGCCCGGCCACCGCGCGCAGAACCGCTCGTCGCTGACGCAGGATTCGGATCTGGGTGTCGAGTGCGTCGGCGTGCGCCGCGGCGACCTCGGACAGCGCGAGCTCGTGGGTGAGCACGCGCCGGACGGTGGCCAGGTCGAGTCCGAGAGCGCGCAGCGTCCGCACCAGATCCAGTTCCGCCAGCGCGCGGACGTCGTAGAGGCGGTAGCCGGAGGGGCTGATTTCGGTGGGCAGGACGACGCCCTTGTCGGCATAGAACCGGATCGTCTTGACGCTGAGGCCGGTGCGTTCGGCAACGGCGCCGATGGTGAAGCGGGTGTCGTCCATGTGCCTACCCTCGCGTCTCCCCCTGGGGGAAACTCAATTCAGCGGCGCGGATTTCCACCAATTCATGAACTCGGCTTCGGTGGCGATGAATCCGGCGCTGTACATCAGCATGGCGGCCCGTCCCGGGTCCGCGGAAAAGGCGGTGACCATTCGCGGCCGCAGGTTCCGGCTGTCGCGCAGGGTGTAATTCGTGTAGCTGTGCCCGCCGTTGTTGGTGGCGGTCGCGCGGTCGTTGGCCGGTAACGCCGCTAGCGCGGCCTGCGCGTCGGCCGGGGAGCCATAGAGGTAGAAGTCGAAAGACGCCTTGTTCGGGCCGCCGAAGCAGCTCCACACCACCAGCCAGGGGCCGAAATCCGGATCCTCGTGGTCGCGCGTCGTCGCGGAATCCGGTGCGTGGGCGAAACAGCCCGCCTTGTTGTACCCGGTTCCGGAGTGGACCAGGCGCTGGGCGGAGGTCTCCGGAAGCATGTCCGGGAACGCGGCGCTCAGCTCGGCCGCGCGGGCGCCGATGGTGGCACGGTCCGCGGTGGCCGAGACGCTCGTCGTCGGGCGCAGGGCGGTCGGCGGCGTGGTGGCGTCGGTGTTCCGCGTGGCCACCGTGGTGGTCGATGCGGCGGAGCCGGATGAGGTGTCGTAGAACGATGGCGCGGCGAGCGCAGCGGCCAGGCCCAGCGCCAGCACCAGACCTATCACGGCCTCCAGTCGCGCTCTCCGCCCGGGACGCCGCTGCGGACGAAGGCCCCCGCCCGCGCTGGGGAGCGGTGGTTCCGCGTGTAGCGGAGGATGACTCGGTGCGGGCCACGCCGCGGGCGCGGTCAGCGCTTGCCACGCGGCGGCGGCGAATTCGCTGCACGAGTCGAAGCGATCGGCCGCGTGCTTGGCCATCGCCTTGGCGAGCACGCCGTCCAGCGCCACCGGCAATCCGGGCCGCAGCCTGCTGATCGCGGGCGGCGGTGCGTTGAGATGCCCCTGGATCACCGCGACCGGATTGGTGGCGTCGAACGGCACCGTGCCGGTCAGCAACCGGAACAGCGTGCAGGCCAGCGAGTACTGGTCGGCGCGGTGATCCAGCGGCGCACCGGACAATTGCTCCGGCGCGGCGTAGGCGAGGGTGGCGGTGAAGGTGCCGGTCTGGGTGAGCCGTCCGGTGTCGTCCCGGAATCGGGCGATGCCGAAGTCGGAGAGGAAGACCCGTTCCTGGTCTCCCTCGACGCGCTCCAGCAGAATGTTCGCCGGTTTCACGTCGCGGTGCAGCACGCCGCGGCTGTGCGCGAAGTCCAGCGCTTTGGCCGTTTCGGCGATGATCTGCACCGCCCGTGGCGGCGGCAGCGTCCACGCGTCCAGCGCCGCGGCGTCGGTGCCGTCGATGTAGCGCATGCAGATCCACGGCTGGTCGCCCTCGACGCCGCGATCGAACACCGTGACGATGTTCGGGTGATCCAGCCGTGCGACGAGGTCCGCCTCCCGCTCGAAGCGGGTGCGGGACTCGGTGTCGTCGAACAGGTCCGGGTTCAACAGCTTCATCGCCGTCAACCGGGGCAGCCGCGGATGCCGGGCCAGGTACACCGATCCCATCCCGCCGCGGCCGAGCAGGCGTTCGATGGTGTACCCCGCGAAGACTTCGCCGGTGTGGCGCATCGGTCAGTTCAGCGGAGCCGAGCGCCACCAGCGCAGCAGCTCGTCGACGGTGGTGTGGGAGAAGCCGTCGGTGTACATGAGGTACTGGGTCCGATCGGGATCGCCGGTGAACGCGGTGACCATCTTGGCGCCGTCGTCGACGTACTTGTAATTGGTGTAGGACTTTCCGCCGTTGGTGTCGGTGGACTTGGCGGCCGACGAGGGCAGGCCCTTCAGCACCGCCTGCACATCGGCGGGGGCTTTGTAGACGTAGATCCGGTAGTACGGATCCTCGTTGTTGCCGCCCTTGAAGCAGCGCCACTGCGCGGCCCAGTCACCGAAGTCCGGTTCGCCCTTGGACGGCGAAGGCGGCGAGCTCGGCGAGGCCAGCCAGCATTCGGCGCCGTTGTATCCGACCTCCTCGGACTTGGAGGCGGGCACCATCCGGGGGAACTCCGCGCTGACCGACTCCGGGGTCGCGTCGACGAGATTCGGCTTCACCGCCGATGTGGTCGTCGTGCCCGCGTTGCTCGAGCCCGAATCGGAGACGGCGCCGATGATGCCGAGCACCACCACGATCAACACGACCACGCCCACCACCAGGCCGATGATCAGGCCGGTGTTCTTCTTGGGCGGCGGCGCGGCCGAGTGGTGCACGTGCGCGCCGTGCGGCGGGGCGAAGGTGGAAAACGCGGCCTGCTGCTGGGGATACGGGTTGGCGGCCGTCGGCTGGGGCGCGGGACCGGTGTGCGGCCGCGAGTTCACCACCGGCGCGGGCGGCGGAGTCGCGGGCGACGCCGAGGCGAGCGCGTTCGGCCCGCTGGTTTGCGGGGTGTGCACCTGGTGGCCAGGGCCGCTGACGTAGTGACCTTGCGCAGCCGGATACGGCGATCCCGTGGTGGGGATCTGCGGCCCGGTGGCCGGGCGCGGCCCCGCCGTGGGGTGCTGCGGCCCGGTGACCGGGCGGGGACCGCCCACCACCGGCATCGACGGCGCGCTGGAACCGGTCAGCGCCTGCTTGGCGGCCGCGGCGAATTCCGCGCAACTGCCGTACCTGTCGTCGGGTCGCTTGGCCATCGCCTTGGCCAGCACGCCGTCCAGCGCGAAGGGCAGGCCCGGCCGGACGCCGCTCAGCGCGGGCGGCGTGCCCTGCAGATGCCCTTGGATGACCGCGGCGGGGTTCGTCGCGGAGAACGGGCCGGTGCCGGTGAACAACCAGAACAGCGAGCAGGCCAGCGAATACTGATCGGAACGGTGGTCGAGCGACGCGCCGGTGAGCTGCTCGGGCGAGGCGTAGGCCAGCGTTGCCGTGAAGGTGCCGGTCTGGGTGAGGTGGCCGGTGTCGTCGCGCAGCCGCGCGATGCCGAAGTCGGTGAGATACACCCGCTCACCGCGACCGGCGCCGGAGCGGGCCAGCAGGATGTTGGCTGGTTTCACGTCGCGGTGCAGCACCCCGTTGCCGTGCGCGTAGTCCAGCGCGTCGGCGGTCTCCTTGATGATCTGCACCGCGCGTACGGGCGGCAGCGACTTCGGCTCCACCGAGGCGGCGTCGATGCCGTCGACGTACTGCATCGAAATCCACAGCTGCTCGTCCTCGAGCCCGCGGTCGTAGACCGTGACGATGTTCGGGTGATCGAGCTGGGCGACCAGATCCGCCTCCCGTTCGAACCGCGCCCGCACCTCCTTGTCGAAGAACATCTCCCGATTCAGCAGCTTCAGCGCGGTCATCCGCGGCAGCCGCGGATGTTTCGCCAGATATACCGAGCCCATGCCACCGCGGCCCAGTTGCCGCTCGATGACATAGCCGGCGAAAACGTCACCGCTGGCCAGCATGACTGCTCCACTTCCCGCCGCCCGCCGGGACCCACCGGCGAACAGGCGTACAGCAAAAGAACGCGTGGCCGGAGATGGGCCCGACCACGGAAAACATCGAAACCATAGCAGTAATCGCGCCTCACCTATCGCTCGTCGAGCGTGGTGCGGCGCGGGCGATCGACATGCGTCGGACCGCCCGGCGGAGGCCGGGGGTCCGGAGGTTGCTGGTGCGGTCGCACCGCCGAGCCCGGGCGCATGGGCAAGTTCGGCAACTCGATCAGGCCGGGACGCGCCGGGCGGCGCGGCGGCAGGAAACTCGGGGACGGTCGAGGGGTTTCCCGCGGCCTCGGTCGGTGCTGCGGCGCGGACGCGTGGTGCGTCGGCGCGGTCGGATACCCGTCGGGATGAATGCCGTGCGGCGCCGTCCGATGCCAGGCCCGCTGTTCGGCCAGCGCGGATTTCGCGGCGGCGGCGAACTCGGCGCAACTGTTGAAACGATCCTCTGGCCGCTTGGCCATCGCACGAGCCAGCACCGGATCCAGCGCGGGCGGCAAACCGGGACGTGCGCGGCTGAGCACCGGGATCGGTGCGTACAGATGGCTGTTCACCACCGCCGCCGGGTTGGCGCCGGGATACGGCGGCGCCCCCGTGAGCATCCAGAACAGCGTGCACGCCAGCGAATACTGATCGGCGCGGTCGTCCAGCGGCCTGCCGATCAGCTGTTCCGGGGCGCCGAAGGCGAGTGTCGCGGTGATCGTGCCGGACGAGCCGATCGTGCTCTCCGCGCCGCGGATGCCCGCGATCCCGAAATCGGTGAGCAGCACCCGTTCCGGGTGACCGATCGGCGCCTTGGCCAGCAGGATGTTGGCCGGTTTCACATCGCGGTGCAGCACCTGGTTCGCGTGCGCGAAATCCAGCGCCGCGGCGGTGTCGGCCGCGATCTGCACCGCCCGCAACGGAGCGAGCACGTCGACGTCCGCGCAGGAGGCGTCCGCGCCGGGCACGTACTGCATCGAGATCCACAGCTGCCGGTCCTCGGCGCCGCGATCGAACACCGTGACGATGTTCGGGTGATCGAGCCGTGCCACCAGATCGGCCTCGCGTTCGAAGCGGCGGCGGATGTCGGTGTCGGCGTACAGTTCGCGTTTGAGCAGCTTCAACGCCGTCAGGCGGGGCAGCCGAGGATGCTGGGCCAGGTACACCGTGCCCATGCCGCCATGGCCGAGGACGCGTTTGATGACGTAGCCCGCGAAGATCTCGCCGGTCTGCAACACCTGTACACCCCCTTGTCGAGTCGAGCGCGCGGACACTACCCATGTATCTCGATGAGCCATCGGGATGCAACACCTCGCGGCGCAACCTCGATTGTCGTCGGTAGCAGCCAGTACTGTGACCCGCATGCGCATTGGAGCACACGTCCGGCTCGACAGCGACCCGATCGGCTTCGGGGAGAAACTCGGCGCCGACGTCATCCAGATGTTCGTGGTCGATCCGCAGAGCTGGGACAAACCCACCCCGCATCCGCGGACCGAGGAGATTCTCGCCAGCCCGATCGAGGTCGTGGTGCACTCCTCCTATCAGATCAACGTCGCCAGCCTGAACAACCGCCTGCGCATGCCCTCGCGCAACGCGGTGGCCCAGCAGGCGAAGGCGGCCGCCGAACTCGGCGCGTTCGGTCTGGTGGTGCACGGCGGGCACGTGCGTTCCGACGCCGAGTTGGAGACCGGAATCGACAATTGGCGCAAACTGTTCGAGCGTCAGCAGGACAAAGGCGGCTTCGCGGTGCCGATCCTGATCGAGAACACCGCGGGCGGCAATCACGCCATGGCCAGGCATTTCGATTCCATCGCCCGGCTGTGGGACGCGGTCGGCGAGTACGGCGCCGGATTCTGCCTGGACACCTGCCACGCCTGGGCGGGCGGCGAGGAGCTGATCGGCGTCGTCGATCGGATCAAGGCGATCACCGGCCGGATCGACCTGGTCCACTTGAACTCCTCGCGCGACGAATTCGACTCCGGCGCCGACCGGCACGCCAACTTCGCCGACGGCACCATCGACCCGCAATTGCTCGCCGAGGTGTGCCGCACGGCGGACGCGCCGGTCGTGCTGGAGACTCCAGCGGACGGCCTGGCGGAGGACTTGGCGTACTTGCGCGAGCACTGTGTCTGATTCGCAGCGCCTGTGGCGCTGCGTGTTCGCGGCCCCGGGGAGTCTCGCGGCCGAGCGACCGAGACTCGCGACTGCGTCGCATGCGCTTCGGTCACTCGGCCGCGAGACGGGCCGCGAAGGGCGCTCGTAAGATTCGCACCCGGCGGGGCTGGGTCAGCTCGGTCGTCCCGACGATGTTTGGGCAGCGCCCCGCAGAACGGAATGGAGCTGGGCGGTGTCCGGGTCGGGCTCGCGCTCGGTGGGCCGAAGTGGTGGTGCTTTCGCGCCGTTTGCGATCAGTGCGACGAAAACCCTGGTCAGAGGGGTCGTTTGGGTGGTCTGCTCTCCGGAGCAGTAACCGATCTCGACAGCGAAGGTGATCTCATGACGGTCGCACCCGCCACCCCATCCACAGCCTCGGTGACCAGGCTCGGCGCTCGTATCGGCGCGCGGATCGACAACGTCCGGCTCGGCGGAGACCTGGATCCGGCCACCGTCGACGTGATCCGTCGCGCGCTGCTGGAGCACAAGGTCATCTTCTTCCGCGGTCAGGACCACCTCACCGAGGACGGGCAGTACGAGTTCGCCCAGCTGCTCGGCTCGCCGACCACCCCGCACCCGACGGTCACCTCGCATGGTGTGAAGAGCCTGGCGATCGATTCCGAGCACGGCCGCGCCAACAGCTGGCACACCGACGTCACCTTCGTCGACCGCATCCCGAAGGCGTCCATCCTGCGCGCGGTGCACCTGCCGTCCTACGGCGGCGCGACCACCTGGGCGTCCACCGTCGCGGCCTACGAGTCGCTGCCGGAGCCGCTCAAGCGGCTCGCCGAATCCCTGCGCGCCGTGCACACCAACGTCTACGACTACGCCCGCGCCGAGGAGACGCCGCGTCCCAACACGGCCGCCTACCGCGCCGAGTTCGAGTCCACCTACTACGAGACCGAGCACCCGGTGGTGCGCGTGCACCCTGAGACCGGGGAGCGGGCGTTGCTGCTCGGCCATTTCGTCAAGCATTTCGTCGGGCTGTCCAGCACGGAGTCGCACGCGCTGTTCCGGCTGTTCCAGGACCGGGTGACCCGCCTGGAGAACACCGCCCGCTGGAACTGGGAGCCGGGCGACGTCGCCATCTGGGACAACCGCGCCACCCAGCACTACGCCATCGACGACTACGACGACCAGCCACGCAAACTGACCCGCATCACCCTGGCCGGCGATGTCCCGGTCGGCGTCGACGGCTCGACGAGCACCATCATCGCGGGCAACGCCGAGCACTACTCGATCGTCGAGGACACCCAGCTGCTCGCGTCCTGAACGCGGACCCCGCATGGTTGCCGGGCCTCCGGCTGTTGAGGGGCCATGCGGTGTCTTCGGGTCGCTGTGAGCCGTCGCCGAGGAGTCCGGCCTGCCATATATGCAGGTCGGGCTACGAAATGCCCTAAGTGACCTGACCGCGAACCGCGGATTCGGTCCACTGACGCGGGGGCAGGAGTACTCGCGTATTGCCCCCGGCACCGGAGGTTGCCACAACAACCTAGAGCCGCCCGAAACCGACCCAACCCCGCCGGGTGCGAGTCTTACGAGCGCCGTTCGCGGCCCGTCTCGCGCCGAGTGACCGACGCGCATGCGACGCAGTCGCGAGTCTCGGTCGCTCGGGCGCGAGACTCCCCGGGGCCGTGAACACGCAGCGCCGCAGGCGCTGCAAAAACCAACACAGCCCATACTGGTTGCCATGAGTATTCGGCCGCTGGACGGGGTGCGCGTCCTGGAGCTCGGCAATTACATCGCCGCGCCGACCGCCGGGCGCATCCTCGGCGACTTCGGTGCCGAGGTGATCAAGGTGGAACGCCCGAAGGCGGGCGACGAGCTGCGCAACTGGCGGCTCTACGGCGGCGACACCTCGATGCTCTACCGGACGATCAACCGGAACAAGAAGTCGATCACGCTGGATCTGCGCACCGAGGCGGGGCGCGGGATCGTCCTCGACCTGATCCGGCGCTGTGACGTGCTGCTGGAGAATTTCCGGCCCGGCATGCTGGAGAAGTGGGGTCTCGGGCCGGAGGTGCTGAACGAGGCGAATCCGGATCTGGTGATCACCCGGATCTCCGCTTACGGGCAGACCGGCCCGCTGTCGGAGCGTCCCGGTTTCGCGGCGGTGGCCGAGGCGATCGGCGGACTGCGCGAATTGGTGGGCGATCCGGACCGTCCACCCGTGCGCACCGGCGTCTCGATCGGCGACTCCATCGCGGGTATCTACGCCGCGTTCGGCACCGTGATGGCGCTGTTCCAGCGCGAGCGCCGCGCCGAGTCGGACACGCCGGTCCCGTTGCGGGAGCGCGTGATCGACGTGGCGCTGAACGAGGCGATCCTGTCGGTGATGGAATCGCTGGTGCCGGACTATCTCGCCTACGGCATCCAGCGCGAACGCGTCGGCGGCCGGATGGAGGGCATCGCGCCGAGCAACGCCTACCCGTGCGCGGACGGCACCAGCATCATCATCGGCGGCAACGGCGACGCCATCTTCCAGCGCTACATGGCGGTCATCGATCGGCCGGACCTGGCCACCGACCCGGACCTGCAGGACAACGCGGGCCGTTGGCGCAATCGCGAGCGGCTGGACGCGGCGATCGGGGAGTGGACGGTTCGGCATACCCGCGACGAGGCGCTGAAGCTGCTGGACGCCGCCGCTATTCCGTGCGGCCCGATCTACACCGCGGCCGACATCGTGGCCGACGAGCAATACCGGGCGCGCAACATGATCCAGTCGTTCACCGTGGACGTCGGCGCGCCGGAGCCCAAGGCTGTCGGCTTCCCCGGCATCGTCCCGGTGATCGGCGAACAGTCCTTGCCCATCCGCAGCGTCGGACCCGACTTGGGTGAACACACCCGAGAGGTGCTGTCCGGCCTGCTCGGCATGAGCGAAGCCGAGATCGATGCGTTGGAGGCGCGATGAGCACGCGGCCACACGACCGGAGGCGTCCGAAGGGGCGCGACGTGAGTGAACCGCGCTCGCCGGGCACCAGCAGGCCCACGGTGCAGCCGAATCCGACCGGGGCGGGCGAGAAACCATGGGGCGGCGTGATGTGCGGCCACCACCGGGCGCGGGAGCAGCGATGACCGCGCCGGTGCTGCGCGATGTCACGTTGCGCGACGGACTGCAGCTGACCGGCAAGCTGCTGCCGGTGCAGCGCAAGGTGGACATCGTGCGCCGCCTGCTCGCGCTGGGGGTGCCCGCGCTGGAGATCGGCTCGATGGCGCGCCCGGACCTGGTCGCGCCGATGGCGAACACCATGGAGCTGGTCGCCGCGTTGACGCCGGAGGAACTGCGCCGCTGCTGGGTATGGGTGGCGACGCCGCGCCATGTGGAGAAGGCCGCCGCGGCGGGAGTGCGGAACTTCCAGTACTGCTTCTCGGTCTCCGACGCGCACAATCGGGCGAACATCGGACGCGACACCGAGGCCAGCGTCGCCGCCATGCCGGACGCGGTGCGCCTGGCCCGTGCGGTGGACGGGTCGATCCAGCTCTGCTTGGCGACGGCGTTCACCTGCCCGTTCGACGGCCCGGTCGACCCGGAACGGGTCCTGGCCATCGCCCGCGACCCGCGCACCGAGGGCGCGGACGACATCGTCCTGGCCGACACGCTCGGCCAGGCCCACCCCGGTGAGGTGTCCGCGCTGGTCGCGGCGGTGCGGGACCGGACGCCTCCCCGGCGCGTCGTCTTCCACGGTCACGACACCTGGGGCATGGGCGTGGCCAACACCCTCGCCGCGGTCGCGGCTGGCGCGGACATGGTCGACGGCGCGCTCGGCGGCCTCGGCGGCTGCCCCTTCGCGCCGGGTGCCAGCGGAAACACCGCCTCCGAGGACATCCTGTTCGCCACTAGGCCGGACTGGTTCACCCCAGCCGCCCTGGCCGCCCTGGTCAACCTGTCGGAGGACCTGCTGTCCGAACTCGGCGAACCCAACCGCTCCCGCACCCTCGAAGGCGCCCGATCCAAAGCGTCCGCCTTCGAGTGGGTCGTAGGTGAGGCCTGAAACACAGGGTGTTCCCTGATGGCGTGCGGCGGCGATGCCGGTAAGACTGGACGGCATGACTTCGCAAGCCTTGGGCGCCGACACCGCCGACCTGGCGGCATCGACCGATGTCGCGGCCCACGCTATCGAACTGACCAAGGTCTACGGATCGGGCGACACCCAGGTCAGGGCATTGGACGGGGTGTCGGCCGAGTTCGCGAAGGGCGAGTTCACCGCGATCATGGGTCCCTCCGGGTCGGGCAAGTCGACGCTCATGCACTGTCTGGCCGGACTGGACAGTGCCAGCTCGGGCGCCGTCCGCATCGGTGACACCGACCTGACCTCGCTGTCCGACAAGCAGATGACGCGCTTGCGCCGCGACCGCATCGGTTTCGTCTTCCAGGCGTTCAACCTGGTGCCGACGTTGACGGCGCTGGAGAACATCACATTGCCGCTGGACATCGCGGGGCGAACACCCGATCGCGAATGGCTGGAGACGGTGGTGCGTCGGCTCGGGTTGGTCGGTCGGCTGACCCACCGCCCCAGCGAGTTGTCCGGCGGACAGCAGCAGCGGGTGGCCTGCGCCCGCGCGCTCGTGGGTAAGCCGGACATAATCTTCGGCGACGAACCGACCGGCAACCTGGACTCGCGCTCCTCGGAGGAGGTGTTGTCGATCCTGCGCGCGGCGGTGGACGAGTTCGGGCAGACGGTCGTCATCGTCACCCACGAACCGCACGCGGCCGGGTTCGCCGACCGGGTGGTGTTCCTCGCCGACGGACGCATCGTCGACGAGATGCGCGATCCGACCGCCGACACCGTGCTCGACCGGATGAAAGCGTTGGAGCAGGCGTGACCGGGCGTTCGCGGAAGATTCGGGGGCGGGCGTAATGGCTGGAAGTCCGATGCGCAAGGTCGCGCTGCGCAATCTCGCGGCGCACAAGGTGCGGCTCGCGCTGACCCTCTTGTCGGTGGTGCTCGGCACCGCGTTCATCGCGGGTTCGTTCGTGTTCACCGACACCCTGCAGAGCACATTCGACGGAATCTTCGCCAACGAGGCGAAGGGCGTCGACGTTCGGGTCAGCCCGAAAGAACGTCAGGCGCAAGGCGTTCCGAACAACGTGGTGGACGAGCTGGGGAAGTACCCCGGCGTCCGCACGGTCGCGCCGAGCGTGAACGGACCGGTCGTGCTGCTCGATCCGACCGGAAAGAAGGCCGTGCAGACCGGCGGGGCGCCGACGTTCGGCAAGTCGTACCTGCCGCCGGAGAAGGCCGTCGCGGAGCCGGAGAAGTTCCTGCAAGGCGTCCCGCCCGCCCGGCCCGGCGAGATCGCGCTCAACACCGGCGGGGCCGACCGGGCCGGACTGAAGATCGGTGACCGCACCAAGATCCTCATCCCCTCCCAGGCCGATCCGATCGACGTGACCCTCACCGGCATCTACGAGGTTCCCTCCGACACGGGTGGGTTCATCGGCGTGCTGTTCGACGATACGCAGGCGCGCAAGCTGTTCACCGACGGCCTGCACGTCGCCTACGTCGACCTGGCGGCCACCGGCATTCCCGGCGACGAGTTGCGCGACAACCTCGCCAAGGCACTGCCCGGCTACAAAGTGCAGAACAGCGATCAGGTGCGTGCCGACCTGAAGAAGGAAATCTCCAACGCGCTCAACTTCATCAACTACTTCCTGCTCGCCTTCGGCGCGATCGCGCTGATCGTCGGCACGTTCATCATCTACAACACGTTCTCGATGATCGTCGCGCAACGCCTGCGGGAGCTCGCGCTGCTGCGCGCGGTCGGCGCGAGCAGGCAGCAGGTCGGCACGTCGGTGGTGGCGGAGGCGTTCGTCATCGGGTTGATCGGCAGCGTGGTCGGCCTCGTGGGCGGCGTCGCCCTGGCGTTCGGATTGTCGGCGGTGCTCAACGCCTTCGATCTCGGCTTGCCGACCGGATCGATGGCGGTGCGGCCGCGCACTGTCGTGGTCGGGCTGCTGGTCGGCCTCGCGGTGACGATGGTCAGCGCCTACGCGCCCGCGCGCCGCGCCTCGCGCATCCCGCCCGTGCAGGCCATGCGCGAGGAATTCGCGTCCATCGGGGAGTCGCTGCGCCTGCGCACGATCTTCGGCGCGGTGCTCGCGGTGCTCGGCGCGGTCCTCGTCGTGCTGGGCGCGCAGCGCACCGGTGGCACGGCGGCCGCGACGGTCGGCGTCGGCGCGCTCGGGTTGATCTTCGCGGTGCTGCTGGCCGCGCCCGCGTTGTCGCGACCGCTGGTCGGCGGGCTCGGCGTGCTGGTGCGCCCGTTCGGGCCGATCGGTCGCATGGCGCGCAACAACGCGTCGCGCAATCCGCGCCGCACCGCCGCGACGGCCTTCGCGCTCACGCTGGGTCTGATGCTCGTCTCGGCGATCGGCATGCTGGGCGCTTCGGCGAAGGAGAGCGTCGGCGTGCTGGTCGACAAGGGCGTGCGGGCCGACTACGTGCTGGCGGGCCCGCAATTGCTCGGGGTGCCGTTCGGTGCCGCCGACGCCGCCCGGACGAAGGTCCCGAACGTGGCGCAGGTGGTCGGAATGCGGGGGGCCGCGTTCAAGCTCGGCGGCGATCAGGTGTTCGCGTCCTCACCGGACGGTCCGCTGACCGGTGTGCTGAACTACGAGATCGTGCGCGGCAGCGACACGCTCGGCGCCAGGGACGTGCTCGTGTCCGAGGACGAAGCGAACGACCGCGGCTGGAAAGTCGGCGAAGAGGTGACCCCGACCAGCGTCGACGGCAAGAAGGTCCCGCTCACCGTCACCGGTGTGTACAAGAAGAACCCGCTGCTCGGCCCGATGGTGGTGTCGCAGACGGTCTACGACGAGGTGGTCCCGCTCAACTTCCGGACCAACTTCCTCGTGCTGATCAAGGCGCAACCGGGCGCGAATACCAGCGCGATGCGCGCCGACCTGGAGAAGGCCACCGAGCAATTCGTCGTGGTGCAGGTGCAGGACCGGGAGGAATTCAAGGGAGCACAGGGCAAGCAGATCAACACCCTGCTGGCCATTCTCTACGGCCTGCTCGCCTTGGCTGTGGTGATCGCGATCCTGGGCATCGTCAATACTTTGGCGCTGTCGGTGGTGGAGCGCCGCCGGGAGATCGGCATGCTCCGCGCGGTCGGCATGCAGCGCGCCCAGGTGCGCCGGACGATCTATCTGGAGTCGATGCTGATAGCGGTGTTCGGCGCGATCGTCGGCATGGTGCTCGGCCTGGGACTCGGCGTCGGATTCCTGCGCACGCTAAGGGATTTGGGTCTCGACCAGATCGCCATCCCGTGGAGTCAGCTGGTCCTGGTCCTGGTCAGCTCGGCGGTCGTCGGGGTGCTCGCCGCGCTGTGGCCTGCGGTGCGGGCGGCGCGCACGCCACCACTGGCCGCGATCGCCGATCTCTGACAGGTCCGTGCGGCGCGCAATCATTGTGCGCCGCACGGGACTGCGGCGTGTCCTCGCGGAAACTACTGCGAACTCTTGCCGGACCTCTCCGTCCGCGTGTTCGATCACGTGGCTCAGAGTCGGTGTATATACCGAGCAAACCAGTGATCTCTATGTCCAGCCCGGTCTCTTCGCGGGTCTCCCGAACCGCGCAATCCTCGAGGGTCTCGCCTACTTCCATGATTCCGCCGGGTAGAGACCAGTTACCCGAGTCGTCACGGCGTTGCATCAGCACGCGCCCGTGCTCGTCGGTCACCGACGCGGAAGCCCCCGGCTTCAGCGAGTTCGGCCGTGGTGCGTTCGGATCTCGGTAGTAGTCACGCCGTGAGCCCATTGGCGAATCCTTGCGTAGTTGAGTACGGGGTGATCTTCACTTTCGCAGTTTGGGCGAACGGGTGTTCGACGCGTACGGCGATGTTCTCGGCTACCAACTACGGGCGCGCGGCCAACCCCGCCGGACAGCGTGTAAAGAGTCTTTACAGTCCCGCACTCCAGCGCTGACCACCCCGCCACGACCAGGAGAACCCGATCTGTAAGCGGCATGTGAGTTCATGTCGAGATGTCATGCCCCCGAGGCCATGCACTGGCGGATGCCCAATGATGGGAAGTTGATCGAGGCCCGGACCCCTAGCCTCGGGACGAGACCGCGCCGGTCCCATCCATCATCGAAATCGAACGTTTCCGCGTTCCTCCAGAGGTTGTTGTATGACTCGCACTACGCCGCCACGTCCGGTCGATCTCGTGGCCGTCTTTCCTGAGCTGGCGCCACTGGCCCGCACCGCGACTCGGTTGCACCCCCGTCCGGGAACACCATCGGCGCACGACAGTTCGATCGGGGGGCCACTGTTGTGGCCGGCGAGCGAGCCATGGCCGTACTGCCACGCTGAGGACCACGATTTGGAACCGGAGTCCGACGGTTCGATTGCGATGGTGCCGGTCGCGCAGTTGTACGTCCGTGACGTGCCCGGTTTGTCTCCGCCCGAGGGGGCGGACCTGCTGCAAGTGTTGTGGTGCCCCTTCGAGCACGACGACGATGGTATGCCCAAGACCGCACTGTTCTGGCGGTTGGCAGCGGCGATCACCGACGTTCTGATGGATCCTCCGGAACCCGCGGAGTACGAGGAAGACCTGGTGCCCGAACCGTGCATGATCGATCCGGAACAAGTGATCGAATACCCGCACTCAGGGGAGCTCGAGGGGGAGCTTCGGCAACGAGTGGACCAGTGGACCATGGCCCAGATTCCCGGAGTCGAGTTCGGCGGTCTCGAAGACGACGATCACCCTTACAACTTCTTGTGTATCGCACCCGGATGGAAGATCGGCGGCTTTATCAGATGGGGCATGCAAGATCCCTATCCGAATCCTTGCCCCACCTGCGGCACCCCGACCGAGCCGCTACTGACGATCGCCAGCCGCGAGTGGCGATCCGACATCCACCACTGGATTCCGTATGAGGACCAAGCCGCCAACATCTCATGGGGCGCTTACCAAGGCGGGCCGAGCACGCCGACCCAGATCTGCGTCTCCGACGTCAACGACCAGATCATCCGAATCTGCCCGGTGTCACATGAGCACCCACACATCCAGATGATGCAATAACCAATTACACGCTGAACGTTCACTTCCACGGCTGCGGTGTAACCGTGCTCGGCATTACCGAGCACTATGGTTCAGGATAGTCAGGTAGGTCTGAGCGACCGGAATGGCAGCTGACGTGTGACAGCCGGTGTCCTTGTCGGCGTGTCGGGGAATCGGCGGCGGGTGTGTGGGGTGATGATCGGCGGTTTGTGTCGATTCCTGCGGTACCGAAGTCGTTGCAGCCCTTGCTGGATGCGTTCCGGCCGTGTTTCACCACCCCCACCTTCACCACGTTCGTCGCCCTGACGGTCGGGGTGATCGCCGCGCCCACGCGGCGGACGGTGTGCGGCATGCTCACCGCCGCCCGGCTCGGCGGGACGCGGCATCACAGCGCGGGCGACGGGGCCGGCCCCGCACCCGCGGCGAAAGTATCGGCACCCCGGCCGATCTCGCCGCCACCACACCCGGACAGCAGGTCACGGTGACCCGCTACGGTCGCACCGCCACCGTGACCGTGCACGAACGCCGCTGCCTGTGGTACGGCGCGTTCCGATCCCAGCCGGTGCGGGTGCTGGTCGTGCGCGAACCTCGCCGATCCGGTCTGGCGCTGCTGACCACATCCCCAGCTATCCGGACATGCTCGCCAAGCTGCGCCGTACGCTGATCGCTGCCCAATATTGTGCCGACCTACCTGGCGACCCCACCCCTGAACAAATTCACACCATTCGCCCGGCCTGGGCAAACACCGGCACCTGATCGCGAAACACGAGGGGTGATGGTGCCCCAGATCTGTTCGAACTGGTCGGCGAACGACTCGAATATCCCGTGCTGCGACAACCGGCGCACAATCATTGTGCGCCGCACGTGACTGCGGCGTGTCCTCGCGGGAACTGCTGTGGGCTCAGGCTGCGCCGGTGGAACCGTCGAGTCGAACGGAATTGGTGAACGTGTCCCACTGGCCCGGAGCGAACACCAGGGCGGGACCGTTGGGGTTCTTGCTGTCGCGAACTCCCACCATGCCCCGCTCCAAGAAGGCGACCTCAACGCAATCTTGGCCCATCGAGCTACGGGTGCTCTTGAACCACTCGGCTCCGGATAGGTCGATGTTCACGCCAAGTACTCCTTCATTCTTTGCCGAAGCAGCCTCCTGCTCGCGACTGCGTCCAGCGCGGTATGTCGAATGATCGTGAGGGCCTCGCGATACCGCCGAAGATCCGACTCTCCCTCAAAGTACATCGCACCAGTGAAGCCCTCAACGTAGACAACTGTCGGTTCCGCGACGCCACCTGCGGCGTCGAGGCCGTAGTCGAGGATCGAAAATGGTCCGACGGGTCCGCCGACCGGAAAGCCCGCACCGAACGGAAGAACTCGAATCGTGACGTTCGGGCACGTGCTCAGCTCCGCAAGGTGACGATGTTGCGCGGACATGATCTTGGGATTGCCGACGACCGCGTGCAGGACGGCTTCGC
Source organism: Nocardia sp. NPDC047038 (assembly GCF_040644075.1). Taxonomy (NCBI): domain Bacteria; kingdom Bacillati; phylum Actinomycetota; class Actinomycetes; order Mycobacteriales; family Nocardiaceae; genus Nocardia; species Nocardia sp. NPDC047038. The sequence goes on from NZ_JBEYVQ010000013.1 coordinate 78,236, forward strand.
CGAGAATGACGTCGATCGTCGCCGGGTTCGCCTTGCGCGTGATGATCGCTTGACGCTTGGTCTTCAGTTCGATGCGGCGTCGGCGTTCTTCCTCGGAGTCTTTCGGAAAGTAGATCCGGTCGAGCGTCGCCGCGTAGTCGTTGGTCTGCAACAGCCCGGGAATGATGTCGGGTCGAAAGATCTCGATCTGCCGAGCGCTGGCTTCCAAACCGATGTAGACATTGAACGTCTCAGGAATGAGATCGCCGAAGCTATGCCACCAGCTCTTCTCGGCTCCCTGCCTGAACAGGCCGACCATCGCGGCGCTCTTCTCGTGATCCAGACCTAGATTCTGGCAGAGCAATTCGATGTCACGTGCGCGCAGCCGGCCGACATCTCCCCGCTCCAGCCTGGACTGGGTACTCACACTCCAATCCATGATGGTGGCCACCTGTCCCTGCGTGAGGTTCTGCTCCTCGCGCGATTCACGCAGGTAGCGACCCATCTGCCGGCGCGGCAGCGACGCGCTTGTGCCTTGCTTCCCCATTCCGACCCCCTGGTAGGCATTATCAGTTCGATCGCCTTTCACTCTCAGTTTGGCGGTGATCCAGGGGATTTGGGCCGAATTGCTGAAATTTTCTGTTAGACAGCGGCAGCCTGCTCAGGCGGTGGTATGCTTCCAGTACTCCGACCAGCTTCGAGGGGGATCAATGACCTACGCGAACGCAATCGAGCCGCCCATCGCGGGCAGGCCGAAATCATTGGGATTCATTCGGAATGACCTGTCCGGCATCCATGCCCCACGTCATGCTGCCGAGGTGTGGCGGCATGCTCTCGGACTGGGGCACCACTACGTGTACACCGTTCGTCCACCGGTCGATGTGGAGAGTCCGATCGAGTACGTGCTCGGCCTCGCGGCACGGCTCGGTGTCGATGCGATCGTCGTGTTCGAGCTGGGGCATGTGGATGATCGACCGGCCTTGATCTGCGACAGGGGATTCGATCTCGAGACCGTCAGCCCGCAGGGCACATGGACGCGCTCGTCCGGGCTCGTGCCCGGCGAGGGGGCGTGATGGGGGTCGAGACCGTTGTCGAGCCACCGCTGATCTGCGGTGACGTGGACGTGGAAATCGCTCATCGCATCATGCGGCGGCATCGCGCATGCCGCATCGACCGGTGCGCATGGAAACGTCTGGCGTATTACACGCTTGTCGTGCGTGGCCGGATCGTGCCGCAAACGCTCAGTCCGCGTGAGCGTGCCGCCGAGAGGAACATCCCGTTCCCTCCGATGGACGATGTTCGCGCCTCGACCGAGGTCGGTGTGGCGCCGCGAACGTTGCGGCACGTGTTGGACATGCTGAATCAGTCCTTGCTACCGCCAGGACGGGAGGTCGTGCCGCCGCTCGAAGGGGCGTGATGCCTTGAGTGTGTGGGATCTGGTGTGCAGTGCCGCCGCGACTGTCGGCGGCGGATCGTGTGTCGCGCTCGCGTTGGCCTGTCTGTGGCCGACCGGTTCGCCGGGACGCCCCGATGGGCGTCGCCGCCTCCCGGACGCCGCGAAGCGGGTGGCGTTCCGGTGGCCTGCGGAATGGACCTGTGCGGCACCGTCGGAGCCGTTCACGGTTGCCGAAGCCCATGTCGCCATGCAGTGGCACCGCGAACACGGGTGTGCCCGCAAACGCGCCGCCTGGGGTGTGCTGGTGGCCGCAGGGCGGGTTGTACCGGATTCACACCGGCGGAATGAAAGGCCGTGAATCGGGCCGGATCGATGTCGGCGAAAGCTCAGCCCGCTGGGGCCACATTCGCCCACCGGTTGAGGCAAGCGCGGATCGCGCCTGGAACGGCTGGAGCCGGTGGCCGCGCCAGGTCGTCAGCCATGCTTCTGGCGTGCTCGGCGGTAGCGGTCGATGGGTAGCGAAAATCGCGAGATCGCCTGTCTTGCAAGCAAACTCGAATTGGTGACAGGCGGCTGTATGCCCCGTCACATCTTGCTGAAGTTGTCCGTTCGGTAGTGCTAGTTTAAACGGAGGTTACCACTCCACTTAATTCTGGGTAAACGGCCTGATTCAACGGGGAAGGAGGCCGCGCGATGGTCGCTGTGGACTTCGGGGGTCCGGGCGCCGAGCTCGAGCTCGCGTCGGGCGGAGTCGTCGAACGGGTGCGCGCGGCCGTGCGCGGTCGCGGGGGCGAGGCGGTCGGGCAGCTTCTTCTCATCACGGTGCTCTACCTCGGCTATCGCGCGGGCCGTCTGATCACCGCCGACGACACGGGGCATGCCCTGGTCAACGCGCACCGCTTGCTCGGACTCGAAGACCGGCTCGGCCTGCTGGACGAGCAGACGGTGCAGTCGTTGTTCCTGAACCGCGAATTCCTCGCGGTTCCGGCCAACTTCTACTACGCCAGCGCGCATTTCACCGTGGCCGTCGGAGTCCTGCTGTGGCTGTGGACGTTCCGGCCGGAGCACTATCGCTGGACCAGGAACCTCATGGCGGCGCTGACGGGAGCCGCGCTCGCGGTGCACATCCTGATCCCGCTCGCGCCGCCGCGCATGCTGCCCGACCAGGGTTTCGTCGATCTGGCCGTGCGATACGGCCAATCCGTCTACGGCGCGGCGGATTCCGGCGGTCTGTCCAATCAGTTCGCGGCCATGCCCTCGCTGCACGTCGGTTGGGCGTTGCTGCTCGGTGTTGCCGTCGTCGCCGCGACTCGCACACCGTGGCGCTGGCTCGCCTTGGCCCATCCGGCGCTGACCACGCTCGTGGTGGTGGGTACCGCCAATCACTACTGGCTGGACACCATTGTCGCTGTCATGTTGCTCGCGGTGGCCGCCGTACTGCATCCCCTCGTGGTGCCCGCGGCGGCCACGGCGTGGGGCGTGATGGGTCCCGTTTCGTCGAAACCCATGCTGGCCAGCTCCTGACAGTCCATCACGCACCCGGTGGCGCTCACCGGAAAAGCGCTCCGTCGCGCGTACGATCGCAGAGCCGTCCTGTTCGCCCATCCGGACAAGGAGTTGCCATGGAACCGATGACCATCGCGGATCTGCTGTCTTCGCTTGCCATCCAGGTGTTCGCCCTGTTGGGCGGATTCCCCGGGGGTTACCCCGGCTGATCCGTTGCCGCTGCTTCCGCGCCGCTCTTCATCGCTGCGAGTGTCTCCCGCATGAGCGCGGGCATGGTCCGGCCGACGAGGGCCGATACCAGTGGTCGCAACAGGGCCGCGGTGGGCTGGAACGAGTAGGTCCAGGTCACCGCGGTCCGGCCGTTTTGATCGCGGAACGCGAAAGCGCCGTCATGGGACGTTCCCCGCCGACTTGCTGTCGCGAATACATGCGCGGCCGGGAACGGGACGGTGTTGTCTATTTCTCGCCGGAACCCTGATGCCGGGATTCCTACCGTCGATGCAATGAAAAGCGAACGGATCCCGGATGCCGGGAATGCTGAGTTGCGGGCGCCTGTCGTGTGGTTCATGGCGCTGGCGGCCGCGCTCGGGACGGCGAGTGTCTACCTACTGCAACCGGCCGTCGCGGAGGTTGCCGGTTCCCTGCACGCCTCTACGGCGGCGACCGGCACCGCTTTGGCGTGCGGGCCGGTCGGCTATCTGGTGGGGTTGGTTCTGCTGGTGCCGCTGGTCGACCGGTTCGCGCCACGGGCCGTGGTGGCGGCCCAGTTCGTGGCGCTGGCGGTTGCCTCCGCCGCTGGTGCGGTAGCGGGATCACTCTGGGCCCTTGGATTCGTCATGGGCCTGGTCGGGGCGGGGTCGGCGGTCGGGGCCCAGCTGAGTTCGGTGGCGGGGCGTTTCGCGCAGCGTCGTCGGCGGGCCACGGTCTTGGGTATCGTGACCGCGGGCATATCTGCCGGAATCCTCGCCGGGCGCATCATCGGCGGCTGGCTCGCCGACGTGATCGGGTGGCGAGCAATGCTTTTCGTATTCGCTGTGCCGTGTGTCGTGGTCGCGGCGGTGTCCTTGTCCACCCTGCCGACCGCGTGGGGTCGCACGTATGCCGGATATCTGGATACGATGCGCGGAATTCCCGGGCTCTTCGCCCGCTTCGCCGCACTGCGCCGGGCGGCGGCACGGGGAGCGCTGTGGTTCTTCGCGTTCTGTGCGATCTGGGCAGGTTTCGCGGTGGCGCTGTCGCAGCCTCCGTACTCATATTCACCCGAACGGATCGGCCTGTACGCCTGCGCCGGACTGGCCGGTGTCCTCGCGACCCGGATCGCCGGCGGATGGACCGACCGGGTCGGCCCGCGAAACGTGATCCTCGTGGGGCTCGCGCTCGCCCTTGTCGCGACGGTTGTCCTGGGCGTTGCCCTCTCGAACACTGTGGTGACCCTGGCCTGCCTCGGGCTCTTCGATGCCGGACTGTTTGCGGCCCAGGTGGCCAACCAGAGCACGGTCCTGGCTATCGACCCGTCCGCGCCTGCCCGCTTCAACAGTGCGTATATGTCTGTGTACTTCGTCGGAGGCAGCCTGGGAACCGCATTCGGCGCCGCCGCCGTCGGCTGGTTCGGCTGGCCCGGTCTGGTCGCCCTCGCTGCGGTCGCCACGGCCGCGGCGGGCGGGGTCACCCTGGCCGACCGGCCGCGGCGGCACGCGGCCACGCAGCCTGCCCGATGAGCGCCTACGGTGCGAGTTCGCTGCCACCCGGCTCCTGGGATCCCCCTGCCTCCAGGGTCCGGCGCATGACAGCCGATGCCTGTTCGACGAACTCGGCTATCGGCACAGTGAGCGCCTCGGGCAGGACATCGGTGTGCCACACGACCAGGGTCCCGCCGTCCTCGCCGGGCAGCGCCTGCATCGAGGCGTGGTGATGGGAGGAATGCAGACTGCCTCCGACGATGGAGTACGCGATACGCCGGCTCACCGGGTCGAGGTCGATGAGCCGTTCCACGACGACGGTGCCGTCGGCGAAGGTGACGGTACGGGTGTCCGCGTCGAGCCGTGCGTCGGCGACGAGACCCGGGCCGAGGCGCTCGTGCACCGCGCCGAAATCGCTGACAGCGTCCCATACCTGCTCGGGCGTGGCGTCGATGTCGAATTCTTTGTGAACGGATGCCATTGGGTCCTCCTGGGTCGGGCCGCGGTGATTCGGTTGCCGTCTCAGCATTCCCGTCGGCCCAGCCGCGGGTCTTGAAGATCCTTGCGCGGCGTTTTTCGTCGTACCCTCGGCGTACGGTCCGCAGGTGCTGTCCACGACAACCGTTGCCGCCCGGCCCGAGTTCACCGTGACCACGGTGAACTGCCGCTCCGACCACACCCACTTCTCGGACCCGGAGGTCCGCGACGACCATCGCCTCGTGCTCGTGCGCCGTGGCCGGTTCCAGCGACAGTCCGACGGCGACCGGGCCGACCTGGATCCGACAGTCGGCTACCTGGGCGTACCGGGCGAAGAGGAACGGTTCGCCCATCCCGCCGGCGGCGACGTCTGCACCGTGGTGACCGTCGCGCCCGGCCGTTGGGAAGAGGCCGTCGATCCGCGTGCGGTGTACATCGATGCCCGTATCGATCTCGCGCACCACCGTGTTCTCGCTGCCGTCCGAGGCGGCGACATCGACTACGCGTTGACCGAGGAGCTTGTCCGGCTCGTCGCACTCGCCGCCGGATGGCCGATCCCTCGGTCGCGGCCCACCGACCGGGCGCTGGTTACCGCGGCCCGCGAGGCGATCATCAACGGCGCACCGGAATCGGTGGGCCTGCAATCTCTGGCCGCATCGCTGAAGGTCTCGCCGTACCGGCTGAGCCGGGTGTTCTCGCAGCACATGGGGCTGTCGCTGACCCGCTACCGCAACCGAGTACGGGTCGGCCGGACCATCGACCGGCTCACCGACGGAGAAACCGGCCTCGCCGACCTCGCCGCGCACCTCGGTTTCGCCGACCAGGCACACCTGACCCGCACCGTCCGCGAACACCTCGGCCACACCCCCACGGCGCTACGCCGTCTACTCACCGAAACCACCTGACCGAGCCGTTGAGACGGGGCGCGGAATCAGCCTGCGTCGCTGCACCTTCCCAGGCCTCGCGCTTCCAGCCCGGGCGACGTGAGTTGGCGACATAACGACCGGCTCGAGCTGCGACGGCGCACCGTCGACCTACGTGGTGGCGATTTGCTGGTCCCGCGTGGCAGACCCGGAGGCATTCGCGTCAGTGCTGGGCGGCGTTGGCGTGGGCCCAGGACTGGACGTCGCCGCGGTCGAGAGCCAGTGCCAAGAGTTCCGGGAATTTGTCGGGGGTGCAGGCGAAGGCCGGGATGCCCAGTGCGGCGAGGGCTGCGGCGTTGTCGTGGTCGAAGGCGGGGGCGCCGTCGTCGGAGAGGGCGAGCAGCACGACGACTTGTACGCCGGAATCCTGTAGCGAGCGGACGCGGCGCAGCATCTCGTCGCGGATGCCGCCCTCGTAGAGGTCGGAGATCAGGACGAACAACGTATCGGCCGGGCGGGTGACCAGGGACTGGCAGTAGGCGAGGGCCCGGTTGATGTCGGTGCCGCCGCCCAGTTGCGTGCCGAACAGCACCTCCACCGGGTCGTCGAGCTTGTCGGTGAGGTCGACGATCTCGGTGTCGAAGACCACCAGCGAGGTGCGCAGCGACCGCATCGAGGCGAGCACCGCGCCGAACACCGACGCGTACACGACGCTGGCGGCCATCGAACCGGACTGGTCGATGGCCAGCACCACGTCCCGCCGGACCGCCTGGGCCTTGCGGCCGTAGCCGACCAGGCGTTCGGGCACCACGGTGCGATGCTCGGGCAGGTAGGTGGCTAGGTTCTTGCGAATGGTGCGGTCCCAGTCGATATCCCGCAATTTCGGCCGGGTGACCCGGGCGGCGCGGTTCAGCGCACCGGACACAGCGGCGACGGTCTGCGCCGCGATGCGCTGCTCGATCTCCCGCACCACCTTTTCCACCACCATGCGCGCGGTGGCCTTGGTGGTCTCGGGCATCACCCGGTTCAAGCTCAGCAGGGTGCCGACCAGGTGCACGTCCGGTTCCACCGCCTCGAGCAGTTCCGGCTCCAGCAGCAATTGGGTGAGATCGAGCCGCTCCACGGCGTCGCGTTGCATGACCTCGACGACGGAGGCGGGGAAGTAGCTGCGGATATCGCCGAGCCAGCGGGCCACGCGCGGCGCCGAGCCCTGCAAACCACCGGTGCGCTTGCCGGGCGAGGTCTCCTCATCGGTGTTGTACAGCGCCGACAGCGCCCGGTCCATCGCCGCGTCGGCGCCGGAGCCCAGCCCGCCCAGTCCTTCCTCCGCGGCCGCGCCGAGCACCAATCGCCAACGCCGAGACTGTGCTTCGTCGGTCACGGCTTGTCCTCCTCGGTACGGGCGAGAGCGCCGGTGCGGCCTCGGCCCGCTGCCTTGTCACTCATACTGTGTCCGGGGGTGTGGTTACGCGCCGCTGCCGTCTCCGGGTCCGACCGCTCATACCGTCACCCCCAGGATCTCCGCCGCGGTGCGCACCGCGGTCGTGGCTCGATCGGCGTCGATGCCCGCGACGGCCGCCGCCGGTGATACCGATCCGCCGTCGCGGACCGCCTGCCCGATCGCGCGGCGTTCACCCGATTCGAACGCGCCGAAGGTACGGCGCAGCAGCGGCAGCGTCTCGACGAACGTGTCGTCGCCGAGTCCGCGCAGCCAGTCGTCGATGAGCCGCAACAACTCCCGATCGTGCACCAGAAGCAGGCCGCGACCGCCGAGGAATCCGTCTATCCACGCCGCCTTGGCCGCGGCGGTGGCGCCCACCGAGAGGGCGGCGGACAGTCTGCGCGCGGATTCGGCGTCATCGATGCGACCCGCGTCGGCGAGCAAACGGACCGCACGACCGACAAGCGCGCCGTGTACGTCGTCGCGGTCGGCGACCCGGCGCAATGCGGCGAGCCACTCACCGGTGGCCCAGCCGTCGTCCCTGGTGTGGATGGCGGTGTGCGCCGCGTCCAGCAGACCGCGCAGATCGGTGGCGGCGTCGGTGTCCAATCCGGTGACCGCCGCGGGCAGGCCGGCGCAGATACGCACCAGCAACCCGTCGGCCACGTGGGCCAGCGCTTTGGTGTCGGTGCCGCGCACGTCGCCGTAACGCAGCGTGCGGATCAGGCCGGGCAGCGCGGCCAGCAGGTGGGTGACGTCGTGGTCGAGCGCCGCGGTGGATTCCAGCCGGGCGATCAATCCGTCGGTGGCGCCGCCGAGGTCGGCCAGCAGCGCGACTTCCAGCGCGGCGGTCAATTCGCCGACCGAGCGGTCGGCGCGGCTCGCGGTGTCGAGAATCTTCGCCTCCGCCGCGGTGCGGATGGTGGTGCCCCAGCGAGAGGCCTCGATGATGGAGATCGCGTACTCGGGCTGCCATCGCAGCGTCCAGGTTTCCCGGAAGGTGCCCGTGCTGCGCACGTCGCTGGTGGTGAGCGTGCCCCACTCGATGTCGAGCACCCGCAGCCGGTGTAGCAGGCGCGACCGCCGCACCTCGCGATCCTTACGCAGATCCAGGTCGACGGTGCGGATCGAGGGCTCCTGCTTCATCCGCAGCGACCGGATGGTGGCGCGCAGGTCCGCGTCCAGCGGCACGGTCGGCGTCTGCTCCGGAACGGCCCCGAGCGCCTCGCCGACGACGAGTTCGCCGATCACCAACCGCAGCATCGTCTCGTCGCCGCCGCACAGCACCGACCGGGTGGCCTCGGTCACCTCCGACAGACCGGGGAGCGGGCGACCGCGCAGCGCGGCGAGGGTGTCGGCGAGCCGGACGGCCTCGATGACGTGGGCGCTGGAGACGGGCAGATCGTGGGCGCGCAGCACACCGGCGACCTTGGTCAGCCAGCGGGCGATCGGCCGCTCGGTGGCGGTGAACAGGTGGTGGTACCAGCCCGGTGAGGTGACGCCCGCGCCGTAGCCGGAGGTCGTGGACAGCCGCGAATGCGTCCACGGCACCCAGGTGAGCCTGGTTTTGATCTTCGGAAGGCCCTTGAGCATCCGTGCGTCCGGCGCGGCGGGACCGAGCGCGCCGGCGAGCGCGGGCGCGTGCCACGCCCCGCACACCACCGCCAGCCGCATCGCACCGTCTTTGAGGGCCTTGCGCATCGTCTGGCGCATATAAGCCTCGCGCCGGAGGGTGTGAGCGTCGACCACGAGTGGTTCGGGCGGTGGTTCCGGCACGAGGGCCGATTCGGCTACTGCCTCCGCGACCGAATCCAACTCCGACGCGGAGGCCATGGTGGATCGATCCTGCGCCGGTTGCACGGTCGAGAGTTGCTCGCCTTCAGGGCGATCGCGTCCCGATTCGGCGGTCGGTCGGTCATCAGCCGGTTCGGTGCCCGCAGGCCCCTGGCGCGCCGGGCCGTCTTGCGCGGCCGACGTCGGGTCGCCATGCGTGGCGTCGCGCTCGGCGCCTTCCCGCAGCGCGCCCATCGCCTCGGTGATCGCGTCGAACGCGTCCGCGTCCGGCACGGTTTCGACGACGGCGTCCCACCAGCGTTCGGCGTCGTCGTAGCCGCCCGCTTCGGCGAGCGCGGCGAGCGGATCGAACCGGTCGCCGGGCTCGTCCTCGGTCGCGAGCGTGACGCTCGCGGGCAGATCGCAAAACCGTACGGGCACCGCGTTGTCCGTGGCGTACCGCAGCGCCTGCCACTCGGGGGAGAACACAGCGTACGGCCAGAACGCGGCCGTGGCGGGGGCGTCGGGCACGTACGCCAGCAGCGCGACCGGAGGGACCATCCCTTCGGCGGCGACGAAGCCCACCAGCGGATCGGCGTCCGCGGGCCCCTCGATGAGGATCATGTCGGGCCGGAAATCCGCCAGGGCCATCCGCAGCGAGCGCGCCGAGCCGGGACCATGGTGGCGGATGCCGAATACCCTGGTCACAGGGGCGGTTTCGATACCGGAGGTCACCCGGTGACCTCGCGGCAGGCGCGGTAGAAATCCGCCCAATCCGGTCGCTCGCGGACCACGGCCTCCAAGTACTCCGTCCACACCACCGCGTCGGCCACCGGGTCCTTGATCACCGAGCCGAGCACCGCGCCCGCGATGTCGGAGGCGCGCAGCACGCCGTCGCCGAAGTGCGCCGAGAGCGCGATTCCGTTGGTGATCACCGAGATCGCCTCGGCCGTGGACAGTGTTCCGGACGGCGACTTGAGCTTGGTCCGGCCGTCGGCCGTACTGCCGGAGCGCAGCTCGCGGAAGACCCGCACCACCCGCCGCACCTCTTCGGCCGCCGCGGGCACGGTCGGCAGTTCCAGCGCGGAGCCGAGCTGCTCGACCCGCCTGCTGACGATGGCGACCTCCTCGTCCTCGCTCGCGGGCAGCGGCAGCACGACTGTGTTGAACCGGCGGCGCAACGCGGAGGACAACTCGTTCACCCCGCGGTCGCGATCGTTGGCGGTGGCGATCACGTTGAAGCCCTTCGCGGCCTGCACTTCCGTGCGCAGTTCGGGCACCGGCAGCGTCTTCTCGGACAAGACGGTGATCAGCGCGTCCTGCACGTCCGACGGGATGCGGGTGAGCTCTTCTATGCGGGCGATGGAGCCCGTCCGCATGGCCGTGAGCACCGGCGACGGCACCAGCGCCGCATCGCTCGGTCCCTCGGCGAGCAACCGCGCGTAGTTCCAGCCGTAGCGGATCGCCTCCTCGGCGGTGCCCGAGGTGCCCTGCACCAACAGCGTCGACGCACCGCTGATGGCGGCGGAGAGATGCTCGGACACCCAGGTCTTGGCGGTGCCCGGCACCCCGAGCAGCAGCAGTGCGCGGTCGGTGGCCAGCGTCGCGACCGCGACCTCCATGAGCCTGCGTGGGCCGACGTACTTCGGGGTGATCACGGTGCCGTCGGGCAGGGTGCCGCCGAGCAGGTAGGTGACCACCGCCCAGGGCGACAGCCGCCACGACGGCGGGCGGGGCCGGTCGTCGGCGGCGGCGAGGGCGCGCAGCTCGTCGGCGTACGCCTGTTCGGCATGGGGGCGCAGCAGATCCGGCGTCGGGTCGGTGGTGGTCATCGCAACTCCTCGAGCATCATCGAGCGGTTGTTGAGGTCATGGGCGAGCTGGTCGAAGGCCCGCTGCCAGGCGGGATCGTCGCATTTGCGGGCCACGGCGGACAGTGTGGCGGCGGCGGCGACGGGGAGGTGGACCGAGGCCGCGGCGAGCAGCGAGCGGTGCGCGTTCGGTGAGGCGCCGTGCGTCTCGGGGCGCCGCGCCGCCGCCCGCGCCCGCTCGAACAGCAGCAGCACCACATGCTGGGCCAGCGCTTCCGGCCACGGATGGCCCATCGCGGGCAGCAGCGCCTCGATCTCCGACAGCCAGGAGCCGTCCAGCCGCACCAGGTGCGCGGTCCGATCCGGCAGCGGTAGCAGCGCGAACAGCTCCCGTCTGCGCAGCATCGCCAGATCGGTGGGCACGCCCGCCTCGAACAATGCCCGCGCCCACGTCGAATCGTGTTGAGCCAGTGCGGCGTCCACCCAGCCGTCGAAGATGGGCTGCCGGAACCGGTCTTCGATCGTGGCGCGCACCGCCTGTTGCGGTGTGCCGAGCACACCGGTCCAGTGCGCCAGCGGCGTCGCGGCGACCACCTGCCGGAGCCGGGCCGCGGACACGTCGGGCGCGCCGTTCCAGCGGTAGGCGAATTCGATGGTGCGGTCGGTGATCCCGTCGCGCTGCGCGGCGGCGTCGGGCCGGTCGGGCAGCGTGAGAACCACATTCGTGTGCAGCATTCGGTGCTCGGCGCGGATCCACGCGCTCGCTCGGGCGCGCATCCGTTGCGAGAACGCCGATTCCGGCAGTAGTGCGAGCAGTCCGGCGGCGGTGCGGCGCACGTCGGCGCGCCGGTCGTCCAGCGCCGTTTCCAGCAGGGGCTCGTCGTCCGGGCCGAGCCCGTCGGCGAGCACGGCCAGCAGTTCGGCCTTCAGCGGCCCGGATTCCTTCGGCCACGCCGCGGTGAGCTCCGCCCTGGCCGCGCCCGCGTCGCCGCGCCGGAGGTCGGCGAGCCAGTCGCGCCGCTCGGGTGGTCGACCGAACAGCCAAGTGTCCGTTGACCGTTCGACGGGCAGCCGCACCAAGTCGCGCCGATCCGGATGCTGGGCCGCCAGCCAGCTGCCGCGAGTGCCCGCGAGGCGTAACAGCGGCTCGCGCAAACCGGCATTGATCTTCGCGTGCTCGAGCAGTTGCTCGCACAGCGCGCCCGGCGCCCGGTAATCGTGCGGCCGCGCCGCGTCGAACCATTCGGGCAGGAATGCCGAGCGTTCCCGCAGCATGCGTGCCAGGCGCACGGCAGCAGGGCGCGGCAGCGACGGACGAGGATCGTCCGCCGCGGGTTCCGGTGCCGCGGCAGTGGCGGGCACGACCCCACCCCGAGTGAAAAGGTCTTGTAGGGCGGCTGTTTCGAGCAGTCGCAACGCGGGATCGTGGGGCAACCGGTCGGCCACGCGTGCGATCGCGGGCGCGAGTGCGGCGAGATCCGGGGCGCGGCGCGCGGTGCCGAGCAGCGCGACGGAGGTGAGGTCGGCACTCCAGGTCGGCCCCGCGGGCGGAGTCGCGTCGGGCACGAAGGTCTCCGTGGGTGCAAGATCGATCACCTCCCCCGCGGTGAACACCGAAATCGGCTCCCATCCGTCGGCGCTCCACTCGCCGGCCACCGTCACCGGATGACCGCCCGAGACGGCCAGCAGCGTCCACGGTTGTTCGCCCGGCCGGATCGGCAGCGCGCTGCCGCCGGATTCGGTGAGGTATAAGCCCTCTTCGGTGCGGGTGGGTATCACATCGGCCAGCAGCATCGGCCACGAGCGCAGCCACGGATCGGCGCCGAGCGCGGACGCGTGCGCGGCGAGCGCGGCGGCGATGGTGGCGGGGTGGTTCGCGTCGGCGGGCAACGTGGTGAACGGTTCGACCGTGCTGTGCCGCTCGCCCCACAGCGCGCGCAGCGGCGCGGCGCCCGGGTAGAAATGCAACTCCGCGTCGGCCAGTTGACCCAGCGCGGGAACGTCGGCGGGGAAGCCGGGGGAGCCGAAGGAATGGTCGACCACCAGCGCCCAGCGCCTGCTCTCCCGCCCGTACAGCCAGCTGCGCCGGGTGTAGAGGCGCTCGTCCTCGGTGATCCGCGAGCCGAACACCATCCACCGATCACGCACCGGAGCTTCGGCGCGCACCGCCTCGGCCGGATTGGGGTAGCCGACATGGGTGCGGATGCTGGCACGCAGTGCGGGTGATACCGCGTCGAGCTGCCGGTGCGCGGCGATCAACAGGTGCATCCGCGCGTACTCGCGCAGCACCACGTCGGGCCAGTCGGTTCTGGTGGCCACGGCGGCCGGGAGCCTGCGCAGAGCGGAGGCGAGGCCGGGGGCCTGCGCGTCGACCATCCTGGCGGCCACGGCCTCGAAGGCGCGATACGAGCGATCGGCCTGCGCGAGCCCGGTGCGTACCTGATCACCGAGCCAGACGTCGAGTTCCTCCAGCCCCGCCGTCACCCGCACCCGGCGCTGTTCGGCGGTGGCCGGATTCGGGGTGCGGGGCCGCTCCGCGGTCGCGGCGGCCCGCGCCGTACGGCCGCCGATCCACGCCGCCGCGTAGTCCGCGGTCTCCGGCGCGACGGCGACCTCGCCCGCGGACCAGCGCAGCAACAGCGACAGCGCGTGTTTGCAAGGAAACTTGCGGCTCGGGCAGGAGCACCGGTACGCCGGACCGGACAGGTCGACGATCGTCTGATAGGGCGTGGCGCCGCTGCCCTGGCACCGGCCCCACAGCGCCGGGCCGTGCTGCCCGCACTCGCGCCAGCGACCCACCAGCTTGCGGGCCGCCGAGAGCGAATTCGCATCCGGCGCCAACGCCGTGACCTGGGCTTCGGTCCACTGCGTCGTCATCGGCTCGCTCCGGCTCGCTGCTGCCTCATCGCCTTCCTTCATTGCTCGGTTGACCGGATTTCTACCCCAGCGCACCGACAAGTACCGCCGCCGGCGCCGCGCTGCCCTCGGAACCGCTTGTCCCGGTGCCGCATTCGTCTTTCGAACGAATCTTGCGCCGATCGGTGCGCTCTGGCATTCTGTCCTGTTCGGCTCGACCGAGCCACCCGGACCGGGTGTAGACACCATCGAGGCTGCCCGCCGGGGTTGGCGCGAGGGGTGGACATCGAGACATGGCGCAGGCGTTTCGATGACCATATATCCATCCCCGCGGGCAGATTCGCTCGGGCGCGGTGGGCGATTCCGGCGTGATCGGGTAGCGTTCCGCACAGCTTCGACAAGGCGCCGTGCACGGGGTCGGAGGACGTGTTGCGGCTCGATGGTGGAGGGGTTTTTCGCATGCGCCTGGATCCCGACGCTGTCGACGCCGCCGGTTCCACGGACGCGCCGCCCCGGCTGTCGGAGGTGGTGACGAGGCGCCTTGCCGAGGATCCCGCGGTCACGCCGTCGGTGACGCGGACCGTGTTGCGCGCCATCGGCGCCGCCGAAACAGAGGACGCGTCAACGGCATTCGATCACTCCGGGATCTTCCTCAGCGCCATCCGGGTGTGCGGTTTCCGGGGTATCGGCCCCGAGACGACGCTGCAACTGCCGCCCGGGCCCGGCCTCACGCTCGTGGTCGGCCGCAACGGCAGCGGCAAATCCAGTTTCGCCGAGGCCGCGGAATTGGCGATGACCGGAGGGAACCGCCGGTGGGACGGTCGCTCGGCGGCGTGGCGGGAGGGCTGGCGCAACCTGCACGACGGCACGGCCGCCCGCATCGAGCTCGAGTTGCTCACCGCCGGTGCCGCGCCGCGCCTCACCATCGCCAAGGAATGGGCGGCCGACGCGGACCTGCAGGACGCGCACTGGACCCAGCGATATCCGCCCGCGCCGCCGACGGGATTCGACACCGACCGGTGGGCGGCCCAGCTCGAGCTCTACCGCCCCTTCCTGTCCTACAGCGAACTCGGCGCGCTGGTGGACGGGAAACCGAGCGACCTGTTCGACGCGCTGCACCAGCTGCTCGGTCTCGACGAACTCACCCTGGCGCAGGAGCGGATCCGGATGCGCCGCCTGGAGCTGGAACGCGCCGTGCGGGATTCGCGTCAGGAACGCCTGGAACTGCTGGAGCTGCTCGCGTCGGTGGCCGACGACCGCGCGGTCCGGGTCGCCGGGCTGCTGCGGCCCGCCCAACCGGATCTCGCCGCGGTGGGCCGGGAAGTGCTCGGCGCGGTGGACGACCCGACCGGACCGGACGGCCTGCGCGCCATCGTGCGGCTGGCGCTGCCCGAGGACGCCGAAGTGGAGGCGGTGGCCACCCGGCTCGAGGAATGGGGCGCGGCGCTGGCCGCGGGAGCCACCGCCGACGCCGAAGCCGATCTGCGCCTGCTTGAACTGCTGCGCAAGGCGCGGGAACACCATGCCGCGAGCGGGCCGTGTCCGTGCCCTGTGTGCGGCCGCGGCGCACTCGACGACGCGTGGGCGCGCGAGACCGATGCTGCCATCGAGCGGCTGACCGCCCGAGTCGACGCGCTCACGACCGCGCGGATCGAGCTCGGCAACGCGGTGCGGGCCGCTCGGGCGCTTCCCGACCTCGTTCCCGCCGAATTGGATTTCGATCCGCGCAACCCGCCGTCGGTCGACACCACGGCGGTGCGCGAGGCCTGGGCCGAATGGGCCGCGCTGACCAACACCGAATACGCCCCGGACCTGCCCGCCCGGCTGCGCGCCGCCCACGCGCGACTGGTCGACGAGCTCGACCTGTTGCAGAAGGGCACCCGCAAGGAACTCGACCGCTTGGACGAGGTGTGGACGCCGCTGGTGCCACGGATCGTGGCCTGGCTGGAGGGCGCGCGCGAGGTGGCCGCGCACGCCGCGGAGCTGCGCACCGTGAAGAAGGCCGAGGACTGGCTGAAGTCGGCCACCGCGGGTCTGCGCGGCGAGCGCATGACGCCGCTGGAGACGACGGCCCGGTGGGTGTGGCGCACGCTGCGGCAGCAGAGCAACGTCGAACTGGGCGCTATCCGTTTGCAGGGCAACGCGGGCACCGCGCGCCGCGTGCTGCTCGACGTGACCGTCGACGAGGTGGACGGCGCCGCGCTTGGCGTGATGAGCCAGGGTGAGCTGCACGCGCTCGGTCTCTCGCTGTTCCTGCCGCGCGCCACGGTGGAGCAGAGCCCGTTCCGGTTCGTCATGATCGACGACCCGGTGCAGGCGATGGACCCGGCCAAGGTGGACGGCCTGGCCCAAGTACTCGCCACGGTCGCCTGGACCAGGCAGGTGGTGGTCTTCACCCATGACGAGCGCCTCGCCGAGGCGGTGCGGCGGATGCAGCTCGACGCGACCGTGCTGGAAGTGCAGCGCCGCGACCGCTCGGTGGTCGAGGTGCGGGTGTCCAGCGACCCGATTCGCCGCTATCTCGACGACGCCCGCGCATTGGTGCGCACCCCGCAGTTGCCCGGGGCGATCGCCGACGAACTGGTGGCCACGTGCTGCCGTTCCGCGGTGGAGGCGGCCAGTCTGGCCAGGGCGCGGCGCACCCTGCTCGCCGCGGGCATGGATCACGCGGAAGTGGAACGCCACATCGATGCCGCGCATTCGACCCGGGCGAAGGTGGCGCTCGCGGTCTTCGGGGTCGGCAGCAAGGTCGACGACTTGAACAAGAACCTCATCGCGCGCGAAGGACGGTGGGTGGTGGACGCATTGCGCGACGCCACGGCGGGCGCGCACGTGCCGATCGGGCGCGATATGCGTGAGCTGATCGGTGAGACCGAGAAGTTCGTCGCGTGGCTGGCCCGGTGAGGCGCCGATGAGCGGGCGGCGTCGGCCGGTCGGCGCACGTCGTGGACCCGCGGGCGGCGGGCGCGCGGCCAGGCACGGGCAGCGTGGGCCGAACAACGGCGCGCAACGCTCGCGCGCGAATCGGCCGTCGGTCGCCGAGCGGCTGGAAACCGTGGATCTGTTGCTCGCCGGATCGGTGACCGCCGCGGGCGGGCTGTGGTCCCGCGCGACGGCCTGGATTCTGCGGATCGCTCTGGAGCAGGCCGTCGACGAACTGTGGCTGCGGCTGGCGCCCCCGCTGGTCCGCTGTCCGATGCGGGCACAGCTCATCGCGCTGCGCGCCTTCGCGGGACCGGACGTGGCGGCGCGGGTGGCCGTGCTCTGGGCGGCGCTGTCGCGCGCCGCGCACCATCACGACTACGAACTCGCGCCGAGCGTCACCGATCTGCGGCGCTGGCGGGAGCAGACCGTAGCCTTGGCCGAGGACCTGGCGGCGGTGCGGGCGCGCCGGGGTTCCTGACACAGGTCGGAAGGGCGCGGAATGAACAAGGCACGGCGCTGCCCGTGTGGGCGTGGCGAGGCATTCGAGGACTGCTGCGGTCCGGTGTTGAGCGGCGAGCGTCCCGCTCCCACCGCCGAAGCCCTGATGCGCTCGCGCTACACCGCGTTCGCGGTGGGCGATGTCGACTATCTGCTGCGTTCGTGGCATCCGCGCACTCGCCCGGCCGCCTTGACCCTCGATCCCGCCCAGCGCTGGTTGTTCCTGGAAATCACCCGGACCGATCGAGGTGGACTGTTCGACGACACCGGCACGGTGGAGTTCGTCGCGCACTACCGCGACGCGGGCGGTCGCGGCGCACTGCACGAGACCAGCCGGTTCGCCCGATCCGACGGCGCCTGGGTCTACCTGGACGGCACGCACGACGACTGAGCGGTAGCGTCAGCGGACATGGCACGCGTCGCGATCGAGTACTGCACCCAATGCCGCTGGCTGCTGCGGGCGAGCTGGATGGCGCAGGAATTGCTCAGCACCTTCGCCACCGACTTGGACGAAGTCGCGCTGCTGCCGGGTTCGGGCGGGGTCTTCCGGATCACCGTGGACGGCGAACAGATCTGGGAGCGCAAGGCCGACGGCGGATTTCCCGACATCACGGTGCTGAAGCAGCGGGTGCGCGACCGGGTCGCACCCGAGCGCGACCTCGGTCATGCCGACCGGCGCGAGTGAGACCGCGCCGGGAACTCAGCCGCAGCAGCCGCCACCGCAGCAGCCGCCGCCCGCCGGGGGCGCCGCCGGGGTTGGTGCGGGCGCGCTCGCGCCGCCTCGGGAGACGGTGGCGAAGGTGGTCAGCAACTTGACCGTGTCGTCGTGGCCGATCGGGCAGGTCGCCGGCGCGGCCGACTCCGCCATCGGACGGGTCACCTCGAACGTGTCACCGCAGCTGCGGCACCGATAGCTGTAACTCGGCATCCGCTCAGTTTAGGGCCTGTGCCGCCGGTGTGTTCGGATCGGCCTGCGCCAAATGCTTCGCAGCCGCGGGTCGCGTCCGTAGCGTGGCTGGGCAGCGCGGCGATGAAGAGGTGACGGCGATGGCGGACGGCAGCGCGGGAGCGGTACTTCGAGCGTTGCTCGAGCTGGGTCCGGCTCCGCGCAGTTCGATCGCCAGACACGCGGGAATCTCACCCGCCACGGTGACGTGGCAGACTCGCGCGCTGCTGGAGGCGGGGTTGATCGTCGAGCTGCCCGAGACCGCGGGCGCGTCCGGGATCGGCCGACCGCATAGCCCGCTGGCGCTCGACACCGCCGACAACGTGGCCATAGCGGTGCACATCGCGGCCACCCACACCACCGTCGCGGTGGTGGACATCGGCGGCACGCTCCGGCACAGCACGAAGGTGCCGCACCGCACGCACGCCCCGTACGACATCCTGGCCACCGCCGCCGCCGAGGTGTGCCGGGTCCGCGACGAGTCCGACGGCCTGCGGATCGTGGGTCTGGGCGTCGCTACCGGCGGCCGGGTCGACCGAACGGCGGGGTCGGTGGTGGACCATTCCTTCCTGCGCTGGCGTGACGTCCCGGTGCGGGAGTATCTCGCCGCGCGCACCGGATTGCCGACCCAGCTCGACAGTCACACCAGAGCGCTGATGCACGCCGAGCAGCTGTTCGGCCGCATGGGCGCGACGGCGAGCTCGGTGGTGCTGTTCGTCGGCAACGTGATCGATGTGGCCATCGCGGTGCACGGGCAGGTGCACTACGGGCCGCGGTCTGGAGCCGGATCGATCGAGTCGCTGCTCGGCCTGGGCGCGGGAAAGAGCGCGGGCCCGCAGGGGGGTTCCTCGCTCGACGACTACTACTCCGATCATGCGCTGCTCGAGCGCTGCGGCGTGGCGTCGACCATGCCCGAATTGGTGGCGGTGGCGGCCGAAGGCGCGCCCGTGCGCGGGCTGTTCCTGGAGCGCGCCCGCGTGCTCGGCCGGGTCGTCGCGGCGCTGATCGATCTGCTCGATCCCGAATCGGTGGTAGTGGTCGACCGCGGCCGTCGCGTCGGCGGCGTGTGGGAGGCGTATCTCGCGGCCGTACGCGAACATTCGCTGTTGTGTACCGACCCGGCCGAACTGGTCGTCGGTTCGTCGTTCGAGGGGCGAGTCCTGGAGATGTCCGCGGGCGCGGTGGTGCTGCACAGCCTGTTCCACACTCCGCTGCGCGCGCTGGAGGCTGCCGTTTGACTCCGACTTATTTTAAGTAGAACGAATATTGACGTGCGGCACGGTTATTCGGGAAAGTTCTTTCATGAAAGAAATGCACCGAGCCATTGCCGGGACCGGATCGCAACTGCGGTGTTGTCCGGGAGCGAGATATTCCCGAGAACACCGGATTCGACCCAGGAAATCACCGTGCGCAATTCTCTCCGGCGATTAGCACTCGTCACCTCCGCCACCGCTCTGCTCGCCGTCTCGTGCGCCACCGATGAGGGCGGCGACACCGATCTGAAATCCGCTCTGCCGACCACCGTTCCGGCAGGCACCTCGTTGTCGGTGGCGGTCAACACCACCCGCGTCGCGCTGGAAGCCTCCGGTGAGATCGGCAAGCTGCCGTTCACCGTGTCGGCTTGGCCCGCCGTCTCCGCGGGCCCCGACGTCATCCAAGCCTTCCGTGGCGGTTCGGTGGATATCGCGACGAACGCGGGCATCCCGCCCATCCACGCCCACGCGACCGGTCTCGACGCCAAGATCGTCGGCGTCAAAGTCCGTGACATCCCGAACTATCAGCTGGCCACCGCGCCCGGCGTGACCGTCAACTCGATCCAGGAATTGCGCGGCAAGAAGATCGGCTTCTCGCCTGGTCAGGCCCAGGGCGTGGTGGTGCTGCGCACCCTGCGCGCCGCGGGCATCGGCCTGAACGAAGTGCAATTGGTGGAACTCAACAGCCCGCAGTTCCTTACCGCGTTGCAGGGCAAGCAGATCGACGTCGCCCCGCTGGGGGAGCCGACGCTGACCAAATACCTGGACAAATACCGCGGGCAAGGCGCCACGGCGGTGGCCACGCCCGCGGTGGACGCGCTGACCGTGCTGTGGGCGCCGACCGCGGTCCTGCGCGACTCGGCCAAACTCGCGGCCGTCCGGCAATTCGTCGAGTTCTGGGCGCGCGGCGATGTCTGGGCCTGGGAGCACCAGGAACAATGGATCTCCTCTTACTACGTGAAAGACCAGGAAGTCTCCGCGGCGGACGGCCGGCGAATTCTGGATACGACACCGCGCCCCTATTTCCCGGACAATTGGGACAAAGCGATCGCATGGGAGCAGGACACCGTCGACTTGCTCACCGGTTCCGGCTATTTCGGCAAGCGGTTCGACGCGAACGAACTTTTCGACCGCCGCTTCGAACGAGTCGCCGCCGAGGCGGTGACCGCGAACTACCGCACCCAGGACACCCGGTGAACCGCTCGAGCGCCCGCACAACACAGGAGTCGCCATGACCATCGCACTGACTCGCACCGTAGCGGCGCCGCCGTCACGGACCGACGGATTCGTCGAACGCAGGCAATTGCGCAGGCTCGGGCTACGCAAGTCCGTTCCGTTCGCCCGGATGCTCGGCGTGCTGGTAGTTCTCGGCCTCTGGGCGGCTGGCGCGCACTTCGGCTGGCTCGACGAACGCAAGCTGTCGGCGCCGTGGACCGTGCTGGAAACGGGCTGGGACCTGCTCGTCAACGGTTCCCTGGCGGCGAACGTATCCGCCTCGCTGCAGCGCGCGGGCATCGGCCTCGGCATCGGCGTGCTGGTCGGCACGACGCTCGCCCTGATCGCGGGCCTGTCCCGATTCGGTGAGTCGCTGGTGGACGGCCCGATCCAAGTGAAGCGGGCGATCCCAAGCCTCGGCCTGATTCCGCTGATGATCCTCTGGCTCGGCATCGGCGAATCGTTCAAGATCGTGCTGATCACCCTCGGCGTGGTGATCACCATGTATATCCAGACGCACGCCTCGCTCACCACCATCGATCAGCGGCTGGTGGAACTGTCGGAGGTGCAGCGGGTTTCGCGGGCCACGTTCATCAGGAAGGTCGTGGTACCCGGTTCGCTGCCCGGCTTCTTCCTCGGCCTGCGACTCTCGGTGACCGGCGCGTGGCTGGCGCTGATCGTCGTCGAATCCGTCAACGCCATCGACGGGTTGGGCAAGATGATGCAGAACGCCCAGAACTACGGCCAGGCCGACGTGATCCTGGTGGGCCTCGCGGTCTACGGCACGTTCGGACTGTTGTCCGACGGTGTTATCCGGCTGGTCGAGCGGAAGGTGCTGTCGTGGCGACGGACGATCGCGGGGTAGGCGTACAGGTCCGCGGACTGACCCGCGGTTTCGGGGAACGCACGGTGCTGGACGGCATCACGCTGACGATCCCGGCCGGGCAGTTCGTCGCCCTGCTCGGCCGCAGCGGGTCGGGCAAGAGCACGCTGCTGCGCGCGCTGGCCGGACTCGACTACGACGTGGCCGGGTCGGGCACGCTGCGGGTGCCCGCCAAGACGTCGGTGGTGTTCCAGGACTCCCGCCTGCTGCCATGGCAACGGGTGCTGGCCAACGTGCTCTACGGCCAGCCGCGCTCGCGCAAGGCCGCGGCGGTGCGGGTACTGACCGAGGTCGGTCTCGCCGGACGCGAACGGGCGTGGCCCAACCAGCTCTCCGGCGGCGAGCAGCAACGGGTTTCGCTGGCCCGCTCCCTGGTGGGCGAGCCGGACCTGCTGCTGGCCGACGAACCCTTCGGCGCGCTGGACGCGCTGACCAGGATCAAGATGCACGAGCTGCTGCGGCAACTGATCCGGCGCCGCCGCCCGACCGTGCTGCTGGTCACCCACGACGTGGACGAGGCGATCGCGCTCGCCGACCGGGTGCTCGTGCTCGACGAGGGGCGCATCACGGTCGACGTGCCGGTGGACCTGCCCGCCGAGCGCGACCCGAGTCTGCCCGAATTCCAGCGCGTCCGTCGCGCATTGCTCTCTTCGCTGGGCGTCGCCCCGGCCGCTGTCTGAAAGGACCCGACCATGTCCGGTAAACAACTGCACCTCAACGCCTTCCTGATGTCGGTGGGACACCACGAGGCGGCCTGGCGGCTGCCGGAAAGCGATCCGTACGCGCACACCGACATCAACTACTACGTCGAGCTGGCCCGCACCGCCGAGCGCGGCAAGCTGGACTCGATCTTCTTCGCCGACAGCCCGGTGCTGATGGGCGATCCCGGCCGCAGGCCGAGCGGCAAGCTGGAGCCGACCGTGATCCTCACCGCGGTGGCCGTGCAGACCAACCGGATCGGTCTGATCGCCACCGCGTCCACCAGCTACAACGATCCCTACAACCTGGCACGCCGGTTCTCCTCGGTGGACTGGGTGAGCAACGGCCGGGTCGGCTGGAACATCGTCACCACCGCGGGCGCCGACGCCGCGCGCAACTTCGGTCTGGACGACACCCCGGACCACCAGCTGCGTTACGAGAAAGCCGCCGAGTTCGTCGACGTGGCCACCAAGCTGTGGGACAGCTGGGACGACGACGCGATCGTCGCGGACAAGGGCCTCGGCATCCACACCGACGCGAGCAAGGTTCGCAAGATCGGCCACCACGGCGAGTTCTTCAAGGTCGACGGTCCGTTGAACGTGCCGCGCTCGCCGCAGGGCTACCCGGTGCTGGTGCAGGCCGGCTCCTCGGAGGACGGCAAGAACTTCGCCGCCCGCTACGCGGAAGCGGTGTTCACCGCGCAGCAGACGCTCGAGGACGGCAAGGCGTTCTACACCGATCTCAAGCAGCGCGCGGTCGCGCTGGGCCGTGACCCGGAGACGATCAAGATCCTGCCCGGCATCGTCCCCGTCATCGGCGACACCGAGGAACAGGCACGCGAACTCGACGCCGAACTCGAGCGCCTGATCTCGCCGGAGTACGCGCGCCGCCAGCTGGCCGCGCACTTCAAACTCCCGATCGAGCAACTGGACCTGGACAGCGAACTGCCCGAGGATCTGCCCACCGAGGACGAGATCCAGGGCGCCAAGAGCCGGTTCACGCTCATCGTGAACCTCGCCCGGCGCGAACGACTCACGCTGCGTCAGCTGATCGGGCGGCTCGGCGGCGGCCGCGGGCACCGCACCTTCGCGGGCACGCCCGAACAGGTGGCCGACACCATCGAGCACTGGTTCCGGGAGGGCGCCGCCGACGGGTTCAACATCATGCCCGCCGTGCTGCCCTCCGGACTGGAGCGCTTCGTCGACCAGGTGGTGCCGATCCTGCAGCAGCGCGGGCTGTTCCGCACCGAGTACACCGAGACCACCCTGCGCGGACACTACGGCCTGGACCGGCCGGCCAACCAGTACGACACCGCGGATGCGCTCGTGGTCGCCCGATGAGCTCGGTTCAACCGGATCCGTCCCAGCCGGGATGGATCCGGTACCTGACGCGCCGCTGTCTCGAGCACCGCCGCCTGGTCGTGGCCGCGGGCGCCGGTGCGCTCGCGGCGGCGCTGCTGACGGCGGTGCTGCCCCTCATCGTGCGGCACGTGGTGGACACGCTCACCACCACCGCGGCGTCGGTGGCGCCGTGGGCGGCGCTGCTGCTGGTCGTCGGCGCGGCGCGATTCGGGTCGTCGTTCACGCGCCGGGTGGCGTCGTCCCAGCTGTCGCTGGGTGTGCAGCACGATCTGCGCCGGGACCTGTTCGCCGCGCTGCTGCGGCTGGACGGCCGCGAGCAGGCGGACCTGCGGACCGGTCAGGTGGTCAGCCGGGCGATCACCGACGTCACGCTGATCCAGATGTTCGTGCAGCTCATTCCCATGGTGGCGGGCAATGTGGTGCTGCTCGCCGGTGCGCTGACCCTGATGACCCTGATGTCGCCCGCCCTGACCGTGATCGCGCTGCTGGTGGTTCCCGCCTTGTGGATCATCACCCGGCGCAGCCAGCGCAAACTCTTCCCGGCCAACTGGGACGCGCAGGCCCGCGCCGCCGAGGTGGCGATGCGGGTGGAGGCCGCGGTCGCCGGGGTGCGAGTGGTGAAGGGGTTCGGCCAGGAACGGCACGAGCTCGACGGATTGGCCGCCAAGGCACGGGAGCTGTACCGCTCCCGGCTGCGCGTCGCGCGCATCACCAGCCGGTTCACCCCGGCGATGCAGGCCGTGCCCGCGGCGGGACAGGCGCTGATCCTGATCGCGGGCGGGCTGCTGGCGCTGTCGCAGTCCATCACGCTGGGCACCTTCTTGGCGTTCATGACCTATCTCGGCTCGTTCGTCAGCCCGATCCGGCAGTTCGCCATGCTGCTGACGGTCAGCCAGCAGGGCAAGGCGTCGCTGGACCGGGTGCGCGAGGTGATCGAGGCGCCGACGCCGGTGGAACGTCCCCAGGTCGAGACGGTGCGCGGCAGTACGCCCCCGCGCGTCGAGTTCCGCGGCGTCGGTTTCGGTTTCGACCGCACCCGGGTGCTCGACGGGCTGGAACTGACCGTAGAGCCGGGCGAGACCATGGCGATCGCGGGCGGGGCGGGCAGCGGCAAATCGACATTGGTGCAATTGCTTCCGCGGCTGGTCGACCCGGACGCCGGGGCCGTCCTGTTCGACGGCGTCGACATCCGCTACCTGTCCGACGCCCGCGACCAAGTGGCGATGGTGTTCGAGGACACCCACCTGATGGCCGACAGCATCCGGGCCAACGTGGCCTATGGACGCCCGGCGGCCACGGACGAAGAGGTCTGGCACGCCTTGTATCTCGCCGCGGCCGACGGGTTCGTGCGGACACTGCCCGAGGGACTGGATACCAGGATCGGCGAGCGCGGGCAGCGGCTGTCCGGCGGACAGCGGCAGCGCATCGCGCTGGCCCGCGCGCTGCTCACCGACGCGCCCATCCTGGTTCTCGACGACGCCACCTCGGCCATCGACGCGCAGGTCGAGGAACAGATCTACGCCAGGATCGCGGCCGAGGTGCGCGGGCGTACCACCATCGTCGTCGCGCATCGCCTGTCCACCCTGGCGCTCGCCGACCGGGTGGCCGTGCTCGACGACGGACGGGTGGCGGAACTGGGCACGCTGCGCGACCTGCAACACTCCGGCGAGTTGTTCCGCGCGCTGTTCACCCCGCCGGAGGTCACGGGCATCGGCGTGGACGCCGGGCTCGCTCGGCCCGAGGCGCCGACCTCCCCGCTGTGGGTCGAGCCCGCCGGGGAGGACGATGACGGCGCACGCACCCTGGAGCAGGTGGCGAAGGCGTTCTCCCAGCGTGCCGCCGGTGCTCCTGCCGGAGCGGGCCGGGCGGCGGGGCCGGGGATGCTCGCCGCCGCGCCGCCCAGCGGTGACGTGCAGGAGCTGATCGACCGCCTTCCGGCGCTGACCGGCGAACCGGAGGTCTCCGAATCCTTCTCGCACACGCCGGATCCGGAGTTCTCGCTGCCGCGGCTGCTGCGGCCGTTCGCGGCGCCGTTGCTGGCCGGGCTCGGTCTGGTGGGGCTCGACGCCCTGGCGCAGGTGCTGATTCCCTTCTTGGTGCGTTACGGCATCGACCACGGCGTCCTCGCCGGCGCGCGCGACGTGCTGCTGGTCGCGGCGGCGCTCGCGCTGCTCGTGGTCGCGGTGGACTGGGCGATCAGCGTCGCGCAGGTGCGGGTCACCGGTCGCGCGGGCGAACGGCTGCTGTACGGCCTGCGAGTGAAGACCTTCGCGCAGTTGCAACGGCTCGGCTTGCAGTACTACGAGCGCGAACTCGGCGGCCGGATCATGACCAGGATGACCACCGACGTCGACGGGCTCTCTGCGTTTCTGCAAACCGGCCTGGCCACCGCGCTCACCAGTACGGTGACCATCGCGGGCGTGGTGATCGCACTGCTGGTCATCGACGCGCGGCTGGCGCTGGTGGTACTCGCGCTGCTCCCGCTGCTGGTGATCTCGACGGCGGCGTTCCGGCGCGCGTCGGTGCCCGCCTACAACCTCGCACGCGAGCGGGTCAGCATCGTCAACGCCTACCTGCAGGAGAACGTCGACAACATCAAGGTCACCCAGGCCTACCGGCGCGAGGAGCGCAACCGGGCCGAGTTCGAGCGGCGGTCCTGGGACTATCGCGACGCGCGCCTGCGCAGCCAGATCCTGATGGCCGTGTTCTTCCCGTTCATCGAGTTCATGTCCGTGGTGGCCACGGCTGCGGTGCTCGCGGTGGGCGTGCACCAGGTGCGCGAGGCCGTGCTCACCGCGGGCACGCTCATCGCCTTCCTGCTCTACGTGGATCTGCTGTTCGCGCCGATCCAGCAGCTGTCCCAGGTCTTCGACAGCTACCAGCAGGCCGTGGTCGGCGTCGATCGGCTCGGCGAACTGCTGCGCACGCCGGTCGCCACCCCGGACGCCGCCGACGCGCGTCCGGTGACCCGCCTGAACGGTGCGATCGAGTTGCGCGGAGTCGGATTCACCTACGAGACCCGCGCCGAGCCGGTGCTCTCCGGCATCGATCTGCGCATCGAGCCGGGACAGAAGGTGGCGCTGGTCGGCGAGACGGGCGCGGGCAAGTCGACGCTGGTGAAGCTGCTGGCCAGGTTCTACGACCCGACCGAGGGCGCGGTGCTGGTCGACGGCGTCGACGTGCGCGACTATCGCTTGCGCGAGTATCGCAAGCGGCTCGGCGTGGTCCCGCAGGAACCGTTCCTGTTCGGCGACACCGTGCGCGCGGCCATCTCCTACGGCAAGCCGGAGGCCACGCCCGCCGACATCGAGTGGGCGGCGCGGGCGGTCGGCGCGCACGAGATGATCGCCGCGCTGGAGCACGGGTACTACCAGCCCACCGGCGACCACGGACGCAGCATGTCGGCGGGCCAGCGCCAGCTGCTCGCGCTCGCGCGGGCCCAGCTCATCGAGCCGGACATCCTGATCCTGGACGAGGCCACCGCCTCGCTGGATCTGGCGACCGAGGCCAGGGTGCGGGCCGCGGTGGACGTGCTCACCGCCGGGCGCACGACCATCGTGGTCGCGCACCGGCTCGCCACCGCCGCGGACGCGGATCTCATCGCGGTGGTGGGCGAGGGGCGGCTGTTGCAGACCGGCACGCACGCGCAACTGCTCGGCGAGGACGGGCCGTATCGCCGCTTGTGGGCCGCGTACGTCGGCGACGACACGGCGTCGGTCGGTGACCGGGAATCGGAGGCCGCGACCTGATCCCGCGCCACCGTGACAGCAGGAGCATTCTCCTGGCTATCCCCAGGTGGCGGTGGGTGCCTGCGCTCGCGTGACCGATTCGACACCGCGGCGCCGGCCAGGGGCCTGAACAGCGGATGAATGGGAGTCGACGCGGCAATGTCACGGCATCGCGACGCTCTCGTACTGATCTTCGACGTACTCTCGAAAAAGAAGTATGAGGAGGTCTGCGATGCGCGCTCAGTTCTCCGAGGCGGTGCCCGGTCCCGGCGGTTCGGCCGAGCCCATCGCGCGAACGGCCTACGGCGACGTGCGTGGTGTGCGCGAAGGGCCGGTGTCGGTCTGGCGCAGCATCCCCTACGCGGCGGCTCCCACCGGTCCGGCCAGATTCGCTCCGCCACGGGCCCCGCAGCCTTGGGACGGGGTGCGCGACTGCACCGCTTTCGGGCAGATCGCGCCGCAGACGATGGGCACCATGGTTCCCGTCGACTCCGGCTTGACCATGGGCGAGGACTGTCTGTGGCTCAACGTGTGGTCACCGCGGCCGGAGACGGGCGATCCCACCCGTGGCCCCGACACCGAGCCGCGCCCGGTGCTGGTCTGGCTGCACGGCGGCGCGTACTGCCTGGGCACCGCCGCGCAGCAGATCTACGACGGGCGCAAGCTGGCCGCGGCCGGTGACGTCGTGGTCGTCGGGGTCAACTATCGGCTCG
This sequence comes from Nocardia sp. NPDC047038, assembly GCF_040644075.1. Lineage (NCBI taxonomy): Bacteria > Bacillati > Actinomycetota > Actinomycetes > Mycobacteriales > Nocardiaceae > Nocardia > Nocardia sp. NPDC047038. The sequence goes on from NZ_JBEYVQ010000013.1 coordinate 106,237, forward strand.
GTGCGCTCGGCTTCCTCGACCTGTCCTCGCTCGGCGACGACTTCGCGCCGAACCTCGGCCTGCGCGACCAGATCGCCGCACTGGAGTGGGTACGCGACAATATCGCCGCGTTCGGCGGCGATCCCGGCAACGTCACGCTCTTCGGCGAGTCCTCCGGCGCGGGTTGCGTCACCGCGCTGCTGACCGCCCCCCGCGCCGCCGGGCTGTTCCACCGGGCGATCGCGCAGAGCCCGCCCGCTACGACGGTGTTCGGGCAGGAACGGGCCGCGACGGTGGCGCAGCGGTTCCTCGAGCTGATCGAGCTGCCCGCGACCAGGGCCGAAGAGCTGCTGGACTGCCCGATCGAGCGGATCGTGGCGGCGGCGGGGGTCCTGCTCGACGAGATACCGCTGAAGGAGCCGGGCCGGCTTGCGGCCGCGCCCGTGGTCGACGGCGATCTGCTGCCGACCTACCCGATCGACCGGTTCCAGCGCGGACAGTCGCACCGGGTGCCGTTGATCATCGGCACCAACAAGGACGAGGCGTCGCTGTTCCGGCTGCTGCGCTCGCCGATCATGCCGGTGACGCCGGACGCGGTGAACGCGATGCTGCGCGACGTCGCGGCGAGCCACCCGGAGATGTCCGCGGAGCGCATCGCCGAGATCACCTCGGCCTACCCGGACCTGAACAAGGCGCGCGGGGCGCTGGCGATGTCCACCGACGCGGCGTTCCGGATGCCTGCGCACTGGGTGGCCGACGGTCACGCCGAGCACTCGCCCACCTGGATGTACCGCTTCGACTACGCGACCCCGATGCTGAGGGCCGCCCGCGTCGGCGCCGGTCACGCCACCGAATTGCCTTACGTCTTCGGCAATTTCGGGACGCTGAACCTCGATCCGACCTTCTGGCTCGGCGGCCGCAAAGCGGCCATGGAGGTCTCCGGGCGCGTGATGCGCCGCTGGCTGGCCTTCGCCGCGCACGGCGTCCCCGCCGCGCTCGACGGCTCCAAACACTGGCGGCCGTATCGCCTGGGCGACCGCGCCACACTGCTCATCGACGGCGTCGATCGCGTGGTCGACGACCCAGACCGCGACCTGCACACCGCCTGGGGACAGCAAGCCGTCGGGTTCTCCTAGCAGAGGTTCTTCGCGCAGCACGCGAATTCGGGTCGTCCGCGCCGTCGGCAGGCACCGGAAGTGGCGGCAACACCAGCCCGATCGCGCCGCCGCCGGATGCCTGGTCGATCGCGGCACCCGGCGAGCGTGAGCGCCTCAGACGTCGGTGGAGAAGCGGATGCCGCCGTCGGGAATCTCCACGCCGGGCCAGACGCGAGCGCCGCGCAGCAGTTCGCAGCGGGCGCCGATGTTCGCGCCGTCTCCGATGACGCCGTCGCGGACCAGCGCGCGGGGGCCGATGCGCGCCCCGAAGCCGATGATGGTGCGCTCCACCGTCGCGCCCGCCTCGATCACCGCGCCGTCGAAGACGACCGCGCCGTCCAGGCGCGCGCCCGCGCCGATCTCGGCGCCGCGGCCGACGACCGTGCCGCCGATGAGCACCGCACCCGGAGCGACACCCGCGCCGGGATGCACCAGCGATTCACCGCGCTGCCCCGGCAGGGCGGGGGAGGGCGCGATGCCGCGCACCAGATCGGCGGAACCACGCACGAAGTCCTCGGGCGTGCCCATGTCGCGCCAGTAGGAAGCGTCGACGTACCCCTGGACGCGGGCGCCCTCGGTCAACAGCGCAGGGAACACCTCGCGCTCCACCGACACCGGACGCCCCGCCGGGATCTTCTCGATGTACTCCCGGCGGAAGACGTAGCACCCGGCGTTGATCTGATCGGTCGGCGGATCCTGGGTCTTCTCCAGAAACGCGGTGACCCGGCCGTCCTCGTCGGTGGGCACGCAACCGAACGCGCGCGGGTCGCTGACGCGTACCAGGTGCAGCGTCACGTCGGCGCGAGTCGACTCGTGGGTGTCGAGCACCGCGCCGAGGTCGGTTCCGCCGAGCACGTCGCCGTTGAACACCATCACGTTGTCCGCGCGCAGCTTGGGCAGCACGTTGCGGATCGCGCCGCCGGTGCCGAGCGGCTCGGTCTCGGTGACGTACTCGATCTCCAAGCCCAGCTCGGAGCCGTCGCCGAAGTGTTCCTCGAACACTTCGGCCTTGAACGACGTGCCCAGCACCACGTGCGTGATCCCGGCCTCGGCGATACGGGCGAGCAGATGGGTCAGGAACGGGAGCCCGGCCGTCGGCAGCATCGGCTTGGGCGCCGAAAGGGTCAGCGGCCGCAGCCGCGTGCCCTGCCCGCCGACCAGGATCACCGCGTCGGTGCCTGTATTTCCTGCCATCAAGCTCCCCTGTTCACAAGGTCGTTTCTCGCCGCCGTCGCCGGTTACCCGGCGTCGCGCGCCTGCTGGCGCAGGGCAGATCGAACCGCAATCCGCGAGCGGACCGCAAGTCCGGCCCGCAGCGCCAACCGCAGCGGAGCCTGCCACCAGTGCGGATGCCGGTCGGCCTGGAACCGGTAGGCGCTGGCATGGTGGGCGGGCAGCATCACTTCGGGATGGCGGCCCGCTGCGTGACCTTTGGCATGGGTTACCTCGGCGTCCGGCACGAAAACGTTGTGCCAACCCGCCTTGCCCATCCGGTCGCCGAAGTCGACGTCCTCCATGTACATGAAGTAGCGCGAGTCGAAACCGTCGATCGAGTCGAACGCCGCGCGCCGCACCAGCAGGCACGACCCCGACAGCCAGCCGACGGCTCGCTCGGAGATCTCCTCGTTCTCCTGCCGGTACCTGCGGGTCCACGGGTTGGACTTCCACACCGTGCCCAGGATCGCGTGTCCGGCGCCGTCGAGCAGGCCGGGCACCCGGCGGGCCGACGGGTACACGCTGCCGTCCGGCTCCAGCACCAGCGGACCGAGCGCGCCCGCGCGCGGCCAGCGCTTGGCGGCGGCGAGCAGTTTGTCGATGGAATCGGTGCCCCAGCGGATATCCGGGTTGGCGATCACGATGAATTCGATCGCCGGATCGATCTCCGCGACCGCCCGGTTGATCGCGCCGCCGTAACCGATGTTGCCGCCGGTGCGCAGCAGCCGCACGTGCGAATTGGCTTCGGCGACCAGCTCCGGCACACCGTCGACCGACCCGTTGTCGGCGAGGATCACCTGAGGTTTCTCGGCGGTGGCCCCGGCTAGAGTGCTGATGAAGTGCTCTAGGTGCTCACCCGGCGAGTAGGTCACCGTGACGACGGCCAGGCCCGCGGGCGCGGCGGATTCGGAATCACTCACGACAGCCAACCTTAACGGGCGCAACCGCAAGCCGTCCGTCGATGGCTCGCGCTCGTCCGCAGCCGAGGTGGAGGATGCCGGAGAGGCGAGCGCGCGTCGTGTGTCGAGCCGGAGGCCTGCCCGGCCGGCGCAGCGGGACATCCGCGGGGCGATCCCCTGCGCGTGGCCGGAATGAAAGCGCAGACGCCTGACGGGCGCTGCGGGAGACGATCTGCGCATGACCGGGGTGCGAGAGTACGCCCGACGGGCGCAGCCGGACATCGTCGGTCGACAGCCTGCGCGTGGTCGGAGTGACAGCCTGCGCGTGGTCGGAGTGACAGCGGAGGTAGGCCCAACGCGCGCAGCTCGACCCGTCCGTCGATGGCTCGGCATGCCGCGAAGGCGGGGTACGCCTGGCGGACGGAGCCAGGTGTCGTCCATCAGCCCGCATGACCGGGAGGTACGCCTCGATCGGCCTGCCGCGCCAGCGCGTCTCCCAACGCGGTCCGCCAATCCCGCAGCGGCGTGAGCCCGGCGTCGTTCCAGGCCCGCGGCGAGAGCACCGAAAACGCCGGGCGGCGTGCGGGTCTGGGGAAGGCGGAGGAGTCGCACGGACGGACGCGCCCCGGATCGGCGCCGACACCGGCGAACACCGCTCGGGCGAGCTCGAATCGGCTGGCCCGCCCGGCGTTGGTGGCGTGCAGCACCCGCGGCGCGTCCGGCCTGCCCGCCAATTCCAGCAGCGCGGCGGCCAGGTCGGCGGCGTAGGTGGGCGAGCCGACCTCGTCGTCGACGACGTCGACCGTGTCGCGTTCGCGCTCCAGCCGCAGCATCGTGGCGACGAAATCGCCGCCGCGCCCGGTGTATACCCACGCGGTGCGCACCACGTGCGCGTCCGGGCAGCGGCTCAGCACCGCCTGTTCCCCGGCGAGCTTGGACGCCCCGTAGACCGACGTCGGTCCGGTCACATCGGTTGTGTCGTACGGCCGATCCTGGGTACCTGGGAAGACGTAATCGGTGGACAGATGGATCAGCCGGGCACCGAGGTCGGCGCAGACGTCGGCGAGCACGGCCGGTCCGGTGGCGTTGCCCGCGTACGCCGCCTCGGTTTCGGTTTCGGCCAGGTCGACGGCGGTATAGGCGGCGCAGTTCAGCACCACGTCGCCGGGCGTGAGCACCGCGCGCACGGCGGCGGGGTCGGTGATGTCGAGTTCGGCGCGCCCGTAGCCGCTGGCGGCCGGAGCGAGACGACGCAGTTCCCGGCCCACCTGCCCGTGCGCGCCCATGACGACGAGGCGAGCGGACGCGGTGGAGTCGGGCGCGGTGGGGTCGGTCACGGGCGCAAGTCTGGCACGCCGCCACGTCCTCGGTTGCGGCCGTTCGCGCCCGCCGTTCGATAGCCTTGTGCTATCGGGGGATCCCGAAACCGGGCGGGGCGAGCGGTAACCATGGTGGCGGATCGGTTGCGCACGCGTCGCCAGGACACCGAGTTTCGGCGAGAGGATGCGGACTTGTCGCAGCGGAGGGGCACATCGGCGGCGTCGCGGGCGGCCGGGCCCGGCGACCGGGCCTTCGGGCCGCTGCGCTCGCTCGCCGTGGCCGCCGCCGTGATCGTGCTGGTGCTCACCGGTTTCGCCTGGCACAGCGTCGACGGGCTGGTGGCCGACATCGAGCGTCTCGGCGATCTGGGCCTCGGCGGCGGTCGCGACGGCGCGGTGGACATCCTGCTGGTCGGTGTGGACAGTCGTACCGACGCGCACGGCAACCCGCTGTCGGACGCCGAGCGCGCGATGCTGCACGCGGGCGACGAGGTCGGCACCAACACCGACACCATCGTGCTGCTGCGCGTGCCGAACGACGGACGCTCGGCCACCGCGATCTCGATCCCGCGCGATTCCTACGTCAGCATTCCCGGCCTCGGCATGGGCAAGATCAATTCCGCCTACGGCGCGACCAAGGCGGCACAGTTCCAGAAGCTCCTCGACCAGGGCGTCTCGAACGCCGACGCGGAGCGGCAGTCCACCCAGGCGGGCAGGCAGGCGCTGATCAAGACGGTGGCCGGGCTCACCGGTATCACCGTCGATCACTACGCCGAGGTGAGCCTGCTCGGCTTCGCGCTGCTCACCGACGCAGTCGGCGGCGTCGAGGTATGTCTGCGGAACCCGGTCGACGAGTGGATGTCCGGCGCCAAGTTCCCCGCCGGACGCCAGCGCCTGGACGGGCCGCGGGCGTTGAGTTTCGTGCGCCAACGGCACGATCTGCCGCGCGGCGACATCGACCGCATCGTGCGCCAGCAGGTGTTCATGGCACAGCTGGTGCAGCAATTGCTCAGCGCGAAGATGCTCGGCAACCCGGCCAAGCTCCAGCAACTCAGCGACGCGGTGGGCCGGACGATCGTGCTGGACGAGGACTGGGACGTGCTGGCGTTCCTGCAGCGGTTGAAGGATCTGTCCGGCGGGCAGGTGAAATTCGAGACCATTCCGGTCGCCGACCTCAACGGCGAGACCGGCAACGGTGAATCCGTGGTCAAGGTCGAGCCCAAGGCGGTCAAGTCCTACGTCGCCTCGCTGGTCGGCGGCGACCCGGCCCCGCGCAACGCCGAGCCCGGGTTCGATCCGGCGACCGTGACGGTCAGCGTCTACAACGCGGGCGGCATCGGCGGACTCGCGGCCGAGGTCGCGCAGGCCTTGAGCGCCAAGGGCTTCCGTCAAGGCACGGTGTCCAACTACAGCGGCGGCCACGTCACCGGCAGCCGCGTGCTCGCGGCGGACACCTCCAGTCCGAAGGCGCAGGCGGTCGCCAAGGCGCTCGGCGGGCTGACGGTGCTCGCCGATCCGGCTCTGTCCCCGGATTCGGTGAGTGTCGTGCTGGCGAGCGACTATTCTGGTCCGGGCTCGTCGGCGAGCCGGATGTTCGACCTGTCCGGAACGTCGACCGCGGCCACACCAGTCCCGCCCGCTCCACCGATCGACGCAGGCCAGAACGGACCGAAATGCGTGAACTGAACCATGCGTGACATCGACCAGGCACATACTCTCACCGAAGCGGTGCTCGATCCCATCCTCGCCCGCGAACCCGCGGGTCCGCGCGTCACCTACTACGACGACGCCACCGGCGCCCGCATCGAGCTGTCCGGCGCGACGCTGGCGAATTGGGCGGCCAAGACCGCCAACTTGATTCGCGACGAGTTCGGCCTGAGCCCGGGCGCGCGGGTCGCCGTCCTGCTCCCGGCGCACTGGCAGACCGCCGCGGTGCTGCTGGGCTGCTGGTGGGCGGGCACCGAGGTGGTCTTGCATCCGGACCGGGACGCCGATCTGGCCCTGGTCACTCCGGACCGCCTGGACGACGCCGACGGAGCGGGCGAGGTCGCGGCCCTGTCGCTGGACGCCATGGGCTCGCCGGTGCGCGACCTGCCGGTGGGCGTCACCGACTTCGCCACCTCGGTGCGCGTGCACGGCGACCAGTTCCTGCCCCGCGGCGCCGGCGTCGCGCTGGACGGCATGCCGGTCGCCGAGGTGCTCGCCGAGGCACGGAAATCGGCGATGCGCCAGGGCTTCGCCGAAGGCGACCGAGTGCTGTCGAGCACGCCGTGGGACACCCCGGCCGAACTGATCGACGGATATCTCGCGGTGCTGGCCGCGGGCGCTTCGCTGGTGCAGGTGGTCAACCCGGATCCCGCGCTGCGCGAGCGACGCGTCGCCTCGGAGCGGGTGACCGCGCAGCGCGGCTGAGCGGCTCCTACCACGGTATAAGCGCCGAATCCGACCTGAGGACGTTCCACAAGCGGGCCGGGTTCCGTACGGTGGACTCATCGGCGACGACGACGGGGTTGGACTTATGAAGCCACATTATTGGTTCCGCTGGTTGTCCGTGCAGGGCGCGCCTCGTCTCGTTCTGCGCCTGCAGGCGCGTCGCGGTGACCCGTTCGCCGAACTGATGGGCGGACCGGCCGGTTTCGACGACCCCTATCCGCTGATCGAACGTCTGCGCGGCGAGACGAGGCTGATGCGCACCTCGATCGCGTGGGCGACCTTCGACCACGAGCTGTGCCGCTCGATCCTGCGCGACAGCCGCTTCGGGGTGCGCACCACGGAGAGCTTCAACATTCCCAAGCCGCTGCAGAAGCTCGCCGAACGCTTCCCCTTGCCGCCGAATCCGGTCGAGCCGCCGTCGATGCTGGTCATCGATCCGCCGGAGCACACAGCCATGCGCAAACCGGTGGCCTCGGCCTTCACCCCGCGCGCGATCCGCAGGCTGCGCGACCGCGTCGAGTCGGTCACCGAGGAACTGCTGGACGATCTGCCCGCGCACGGTTCGGCGGACCTGATCCGCTCGTTCGCCGCCCAGGTGCCGATCGCGATCATCTCGGAGATGCTCGGTTTCCCGGACGAGGACAAGGCGCTGTTCCTGGACTGGGGCGATCAGATGACGCCCCTGCTGGACGTCGGCATCCCCTGGCACGCGCACCGGAAAGCGATGCGGGCCATGGAGGTGATGAACGACTACCTCGGCCAGCACATCGAACGGTTGCGTCGCGCGCCGGGCGAGGACATCCTCAGCAGCCTGGTCGCCGCGGGCGAACTGGACTCCTACGCGCTCAAGGCCACCGCGAGCCTGCTCATGGGCGCCGGTTTCGAGACGACGGTCAACCTGATCGGCAACGGTGTCGCGCAGTTGCTGGCCCATCCGGATCAGCTGGAGCGGCTGCGCCAGGAGCCGGAGCTGTGGCCGAACGCCGTCGAGGAGATCCTGCGTTTCGACTCCCCGGTGCAGACCACCGCGCGGACCGCGCTGACCGACGTCGAGATCGACGGCGTCCGGGTGCGCGAGGGCAACACAGTGGTGCTGTCGCTGGCGGGCGCCAACCGCGACCCCGCGGTCTTCGCCGATCCCGGGCGTTTCGACGTCGGGCGCGACAACGCCAAGGACCACCTGTCGTTCAGCAGCGGCGTACACGTCTGCCTGGGCGCGAGTTTGGCCAGGATGGAAGGCGTCTACGCCCTGCAAGCCCTGTTCGAGCGGTTCCCCGACCTGCGGCTGGACGGTCCGCTGCGGCGGCGCGCGCTGTTCACCCTGCACGGGTACGAGCGCATGCCGGTGCACCTCGGCCAGCGCGCGCAGGCCCCGGAGCCGGTCTGATCAGCCCGTGGTCTTCCAGACGTAGCGGGTCTTCGGGCGCCCGGCCCGGCCGTAGTCGGAGCGGCGGACGACCAACCCGTCGTCGGCCAGCTTCTCCAGATAACGCCATGCGGTGATGCGCGAGACGCCGATCGAGGTCGCGGTGTCCGCGGCCGTCACACCCTCGGCCTCGGCCGCGCGCACGGTGCGGGAGATCTCGTCGAGGGTCTGCGGCGCGACGCCCTTGGGGGTCGTCGCGCGCTGGTCGGTGGTGCGCAGGGCGCTCAACGCCCGGTCGATGTCGTGCTGGGAGATGGCGCTCTCCCCGGCAGGGAGCGCGGTGCGGAACTCGCGATAGCGGTCCAGTTTGTCGCGAAACGCGGCGAAGGTGAACGGCTTCAGCAGATACAGCACGACGCCGTGCGACACCGCGGTGCGCACCATGGCGAGGTCCCGCGCGGACGTGATGGCGATGACGTCCGGGCGCGGCGCCAGGCCGGTCAGTGCGGCGGCGACGTCGAGGCCGCTGGCGTCCGGAAGACCGATGTCCATCAACACCAAATCGATCGGCGTGCCCTCGGCCGCGGCGTCGGCCGCCGCGCGCATCGCCTCGCGTCCGGTGTGGGCGATGCCGACGGGTGTGAATCCGGCGATGCGCTCCACGTAGGCGCGGTGTGCTTCGGCGATCAGCGGCTCGTCCTCGACGATCAGCACGCGGATCATCGTGCCTCCTTTCGTGGGATCGTCACGGTGACCGCGCTTTCGGGATCCCGTTCGGTATGGATGCTTCCCCCGTGACGGGCCACCAGCCGGTGGACCAGCGCGAGACCGAGCCCGTGGTGGTCGGCTTTGGTCGAATAACCGCGCTGGGACGCGCGGGCGAACGTCTCCGCCGACATACCGGGGCCGCTGTCGGCGACCCGGATGTAGAGCGTGGACTCGTCCGGGGCGTCCGCCCATTGGTGGCGCAGCGTGACCTCCACCCAGCCGGAGGTGCTGTCCGCCGCCGCATCGATCGCGTTGTCGACGAGATTGCCCACCAGCGTGACGGTTTCGTGCGGGGACAGCGGGTCCACCGAGTCGAGCGCGGTGTCGTCGGTGATCGTCAGCTCGATGCCGCGTTCGGCGGCCTGGTTCACCTTGCCGAGCAGCAGAGCGGCCAGGGCAGGCGCGCCCACCGCGGCGAACAACCGATCGATCAGCGACTGGGACAGCTCCAGTTCCGCCGTGGCGAACTCGACGGCCTCGCGGTGGCGGCCCAGTTCGACCATGGTGACCACAGTGTGCAACCGGTTGGCCGACTCGTGCGCCTGCGCCTGCAACGACGCCGCGAAGCTGCGCACGGAATCGAGTTCGCCCATCACCGCCTGCAACTCGGTGTGGTCGCGGATGGTCATCACCGTGCCGATCGCCCGGCCTTCCCACTCCACGGTGTCCTGGTTGACCAGCAGGATCCGGTCGGTGGTCACGTGCATCTCGTCGCGGACGGTGCCCCAGCTCATCCGTTGCAGCGACAGCGGGAGGTCGCTGCGCCGCACGTCGCCCGCGGGCAGGTCGAGCAGGCGGCGCGCCTCGTCGTTGACCACCTCGGCATCCTCGCCGGACGCGCCGAACACCACCAGGCCCTCGTGCACCGAATGCAGGACGGCGTCGTGGTGCTCGTACATCGCGCGCAACTCGTCCGGCGCCAGGCCGTGGGTCTGCCTGCGCAGCCTGCGGCTCAGCAGGAACGATCCGCCCGCGGCCAGCGCCAGCCCGGCCGCGGCGACGCCGAGGATCAGCGGGAACTGAGTGGCGACCTGGTCGCCGATCTTCGCGCGGGTCACGCCCGCGGAGACCAGAGCGACGATCCGCCCGTGGTCGTGGACCGGAGTCACCGCCCGGATGGAGGGGCCGAGCGTGCCGGTGAAGGTCTCGGTGAACGTCTCGCCCGCCAGCGCGCGATCGATGGTGCCGCTGAACGGCAGTCCGATCATCGCGGGGTTGGTGTGCGTGTAGCGGGTCCGATCCAGCGCCATGACCACGATGAAATCCATGCCGGTCTCGCGCCGGATCTCCTCGGTCACCGGCTGCAACAACGCCGTCGGATCCGCGCTGTGCAGCGCGTCGATGGTCGAGGGCGCATCGGCCACGCTCACCGCGACGTCGGTGACCTCCCTGGTGGTGGTGACGTCGCTGTCGTGCCTGGCGTCCAGGACCGCGAGCACCACGCCGATCCCGATCATCACCGCCAACACGACCAACTGGAAGACGAACGCCTGCCCGGCGAGGGAGAGCCGACCGCGTCTCACAAGCTCTGCCTCCGCTGAACGTAATGCACCAAACAGTGACCGGGATCACCCGGCCGACCATCATTCTGCCTGGAAGGCGTGAGCCACTTCGCGTCGGTACCTTTCGAAGGGAAATCCTCGCTATGAGCGACACGACTCGAACGCGGCGCGACCGCACCCATTGGCTCTATCTGTCCGTCATCGTGGCGGTGGTCGCGGGCGTCCTCGTCGGCTGGCTGGCGCCGGGCGCCGCGCAGTCGTTCGCCCCGCTGGGAACCATTTTCGTCAATCTCATCAAGATGATGATCGCTCCCGTCATCTTCTGCACCATCGTCCTCGGGATCGGCTCGGTGCGCGCGGCGGCCACCGTCGGCAAGGTCGGCGGACTGGCCATCGGCTACTTCCTGGTCATGTCGACCATCGCGCTCGGCATCGGTCTGGTCGTCGGCAACCTGCTGCAACCCGGCGCGGGACTGAACATCGCCACTTCGGCCAAAGCCGGTCACAACCTCGCCGATACCGCGCACAGCGCGGGTGGTACCTGGGAATTCGTCCAGAACATCGTGCCGTCCACGCTGCTGTCCTCGCTCACCACCGGCAACGTGCTGCAGGCGCTGTTCGTCGCGCTGCTGGTCGGATTCGCGGTGCAGGCCATGGGCACGACGGGCGAGCCGATCCTGCGCGGCGTGGCGCTGCTGCAGAAACTCGTGTTCCGCATCCTGGTGATGATCCTGTGGCTGGCGCCGATCGGCGCGTTCGGCGCGATCGCCAACGTGGTCGGCAAGACCGGCTTGGACGCCGTGGCGAAGCTGGGCACGCTGATGCTCGCGTTCTACCTCACCTGCGTGGTCTTCGTCTTCGGCGTGCTCGGTCTGCTGCTGTGGAGCGTGTCGCGGGTGTCGATCTTCAAGCTGGTCCGCTACCTCGCGCGGGAGTACCTGCTGATCGTCGCGACCTCGTCGTCGGAATCGGCGCTGCCACGGCTGATCGCGAAGATGGACCACATGGGCGTCGAGCGCACCACCGTGGGCGTCGTTGTGCCCACCGGCTATTCGTTCAACCTGGACGGCACCGCCATCTACCTGACCATGGCATCGCTGTTCATCGCCGAGGCGATGGGCAAGCCGCTGTCCATCGGCGAGCAACTCGGGCTGCTGGTCTTCATGATCATCGCGTCCAAGGGCGCGGCGGGCGTCACCGGCGCGGGGCTGGCCACGCTGGCGGGCGGATTGCAGAGTCATCGGCCCGAGTTGCTCGACGGTGTCGGCTTGATCGTCGGCATCGACCGCTTCATGTCCGAGGCGCGGGCGCTGACCAACTTCTCCGGCAACGCGGTCGCCACGGTGCTGATCGGCACCTGGACCAAGACCGTCGACGTGGACCGGGTGCGCGAAGTGCTCGATCGCAAGTTGCCGTTCGACGAGCGGACCATGGTCGACGACGACCACGGGACGCCCGCGCAGGCGCAGGAATCCGAGACCAAGGATCTGGTCCAGGCATAGCGCGCGCACGACGAAGGGTCCGCAGGATCTGCGGGCCCTTCGTCGCGTCCGGGATCAGGCCTCCCACTTCTCCGGGTGCAGATGGTGCTGGGTGAGGGCGTTGGCGTGGCCGTGCCCGAAACCGTGCTCGGTTTTCAGCCACTCGACGAGTTCCTTGTGTGCGGCCAAGCCGGTCTCGCGCATGGCGGCCTTCCACTCTTCGATGGTGCGGCCGTACTTGGCCTCGATGGAGGGGAAGTAGGAAGCGGGGCCGTGCGGCTTGGTCGCCATGGTCGATCTCCTTGCTCGTCGTGCGTTCGATGGTGCAGACGGGGCGGCCGCCGGAAAATCATCGCACCGGCCCGTCATGCCGCCGCGGACTCGCCGCTGCGGGTCGCGCGGGCCTACTCGGACTTCGCGGTGGCGAATCCGTCGCTCTACGACGCGATGTTCCTGATGAACACAGCCCTCACCTTCGGCCTGGAGGCGCCGCTGCCGCTGCGGGCGGCCTTCGGCGAGCTGGAAGCCATGGTCGGGCCCTTCGTCGATGCTCCCGACCTCGGCGCCCGCACGGAGGTCGCCTGGACTGCACGGTTTGGCCACGTTGGGCCGGGGTGGACGGCCGCGGCCGGAACTGCGCGATCGACGCCTGACCTTGCTGGTGGCGGAACGGCTCGCCGCCGTGGGCGCGGCGCGGGCCTGGCGTCCGTGTCGGCATGCCCGTCGCCGGTAGCGTGGGGGTATGGCTGATGTGGTGGTGGTCGGCTCCGGACCGAACGGCCTCGCCGCCGCGGTGATCCTGGCTCGGGCGGGGCTCGCCGTGGAGGTGTACGAGGCCGAGGCGACGGCCGGAGGTGGGTCCCGTACGGCGGAACTCACTTTGCCCGGCTACCGGCACGATCTGTGCGCGGGCGCGCATCCGATGGCGGCGGCCGCGCCGCTGTTCCGCGCGTTCGACCTGACCGCGCACGGTGTCGAGTTGCTCGCACCGGAGGTCTCCTACGCGCATCCGCTCGACGGCGGTGTGGCCGGACTAGCCTGGCGAGATCTGGATCGGACCGTCGACGACCTCGGTGCCGACGGCCCGGCGTGGCGCAAACTGTTCGCTCCGCTGGTGCGGCACTGGCCGGACGTGGTCGACATCGCGATGTCGGATCTGCGCCGCATCCCATCCGGGCTCGCGACCTCGATCCGTTTCGGCCTGCGCACCCTGGAGCAGGGCTCGCCGCTGTGGGACATCAGGTTTCGCGACCAGGTCGCGCCCGCCCTGCTGACCGGCATCGCCACCCACGCGATCATTCCCCCGCGCGCCGTCACCGCCGCGGGAGCGGCGCTGTTGCTCGGCACGCTGGCCCACGTCGAAGGCTGGGTGATTCCGCGCGGCGGCAGTCAGGCGATTCCCGACGCCCTCATCGCCGAACTCGAACGTCTCGGCGGACGGGTGCACACCGGCCACCGGGTCGACTCGATCGACGAGTTCGCCGGCGCCCGCGCCGTTCTGCTCGACCTCGCCCCGGCCGAACTACTGCGTATCGCCGGGCATCGGTTGCCCGCGCGGTACGCGAAGCGCCTGCGTCGTTTCCGGTACGGCGGCGCGGCGTGCAAAATCGACTTCGCCCTTTCCGGGCCGGTGCCGTGGCGAGCCGAGGGCTGCGCGCTGGCCGGGACGGTGCACGTGATCGGCACCCGCGCCGAGGCCATGGCCGCCGAGCACGCCGTGGCCATGGGACGACACGCCGACCGGCCCTACGTGCTGTCCATCCAGCCGGGCGTGGTCGATCCCACTCGCGCGCCCGAGGGCGGCCACACGTTCTACACCTACGCACACGTGCCCAACGGCTCCACCCGCGATGTCAGCGAGGAAGTGATCGGCCAGGTCGAGCGGTTCGCGCCGGGTTTCCGCGATCTGATCGTCGCCGAGAACGTGATCACCGCCACCGAAATGCCCGCGCACAACGCCAACTACATCGGCGGCGACATCTCGGCGGGCGCGATGACCCTGCGCCAGTTCGCCTTCCGCCCGGCTCCGCGCTGGAACCCATACGCCACACCGATTCCCGGTGTCTATCTCTGCTCGTCCGCGACGCCACCGGGCCCCGGGGTACACGGTATGTGCGGGCTGCACGCCGCGCGCCACGCCCTGCGCGACCGCTTCGACATCCGCACCGATCCGCTCGACCTCTTACGCACCCCGGCTTTCCAGCATCGCTGAGGACTGCCCCGGTCGCCGAGTCGCTAACTCGTGGCGGGCTCGGTGCGGTAGAGATCGGGTTCGAGATAGATGACGCGCGCCGCGGGTACCGCCGCGCGGACGCGGGACTCGGCCTCATCAATGGCACCGGCGATCGCCGCGATGTCGAGTCCGGGAACGACGCCGACCTTCGCGGCCACGAGCAGTTCCTCCGGGCCGAGATATTGCGTCTTGAGGTGGATCACCCGGTCGATGCGGGTCCGGTCGACCAGGTTCGCGCGGATCAGCCGGTTCTCCTGCGGCGTGGCGCCCTCGCCGATCAGCAGGCTCTGCATCTCCACGATCAGCACGATCGCGATGACGCCGAGCAGCCCGCCGATGGCCAGCGTGCCGACGCCGTCCCAGACCGGGTCGTCGGTGAGCATGGTCAGGCCGACGCCCGCGAACGCGAAGACCAAGCCGATCAGCGCGCCGGTGTCCTCCAGCAGCACCACCGGCAGCTCGGGGCTGCGCGAATTGCGGATGAACCGCCACCAGCTCGCGTCACCCTTGAGCGGCGCGGACTCGCGCACCGCGGTGGTGAAGCTGTATGACTCCAACGCGATCGCGATCACCAGGATGATCACCGCCACGATCGGCGAACTCAGCTCCTCCGGATGCTGGATCTTGTGGATGCCCTCGTAGATGGCGTAGCCGGACCCGAGGGTGAACAGCACCAGCGCCACGATGAACGAATAGAAGTAGCGGTTGCGCGCGTAGCCGAAGGGGTGCAGCTCGTCGGCTTCCTTCGCGGCGCGCTGCTGGCCGAGCAGCAGCAGTGCCTGGTTGCCCGTGTCGGCCACGGAGTGCACGGCCTCGGCGAGCATCGATCCCGAGCCCGTGATCGCCGCACCGACGAACTTCGCCGCGGCGATCCCCGCGTTCGCGGACAACGCCGCGATGATCGCCTTCTTGCCACCGCCAGCCGACATGGAAGCATGTCCTCTCTGTTTTCGAGATACCCGCGAACAGACTAGGACACCTGGAATCCGGCGTTCCGGATCGGTCAGCCGGTCGCGCCGACGGACGCGCAGAACAGCTGGACGTCGCCGTCCACCGCTTGGGCGCGAATATCGGTGTCCACGGCGGAGATCCACGCCGCGCCACCCCGGGTGAGCTCCAGCGACGAGTCGTTGCGGAACAGCCGCACCGTCCCCGCGGTGCACAGCACGATGCCCGGTCCCGCCGCGGTCAGCGGCACCCGGGCGGAACCCGCGACCAGGTCGAAGCGGCGCAGCGCGAACTCCGGTGCGGGCGTGCGATAGCGCACCGACCCGTCACCGGCGGGCTCGGGTAACACGGCAGGCAAGTCGATCGGCTCGAAATCCAGCACCCGCAACAGTTCCGGCACGTCGACGTGCTTGGGGGTGAGCCCGCCGCGCAGCACGTTGTCGGAGTTGGCCATGATCTCCACGCCCACCCCGCGCAGGTAGGCGTGCAGATTGCCGGCCGCGAGGAACAATCCTTGGCCCGGCTCCAGGGTCACCCGGTTCAGCAGCAGCACCGCCAGCACGCCCGCGTCGCCCGGATAGGCCTCGGCCAATTCGAGGGTCGTGCGCGCCTCGGCCGTGAACTCACGGGCGCCTTTGCCCGACAGATACCGCACGCAGCCGTCGAGCACCTCGGGCAGCAGCGTGGTCAGCACGTGGTGCGGCAGCGTGATCCAGGTGGTGAACAGTGTGCGCAGGCCCGCCTTGTCCGGTTGCGCGGCAAGCAGTTCGCAGTAGGGGCGCAATCCGTCCACCGCCAGTGCGCGCAGCAGTGCGACGGTGCGGTGCGGATCGCGGAAACCGGCCAGCGCCTCGAACCGGTCCAGCGCGACGACCAGCTCGGGCTTGTGGTTCTCGTCGCGGTAGTTGCGCAGTGGGGAGTCCAGCGGCACCTTCGCCTGGTTCTCCCGCGCGAAGCCGGCCCGCGCCTGCTCCGTGCTCGGGTGCGCCTGCAGCGACAGCGGCTCCTCTGCGGCCAGGATCTTGAGCAGGAACGGCAGCTTCTCGTCGAATCGTTCTGCGGCCGAGCCCAGTTCCCGGCTCGGGTCGGCGGCGATCAGTTCCAGCAGCGAGGTGGTGCGGTCACCGGTTTTCACGTGCGCCGGATCGGCCGGGTGGGCGCCGAACCACAGTTCGGCCTCCGGATGCGCCGACGGCACCGGCCTGCCGCACAGCTGAGCGAGCGCGGTGCGCGAGCCCCAGGCATACGAGCGCAGCGCACCAACGAGTTCGTGCACTAGTAGCTTCCCCCGTACTGCCCCTGGCTGTCGGCCGGAGCCGTCCGCGAGCCGAGCAGCCGCAGGTAGGCGGCGGCCATCTCCAATCGCAGCGCGAGCACCGCGAGCTGTTCGAGTTCGGTGCCGTTCGCCTGCGCGGACTCCTCGGCATGGGTCTGCGCGGGCGCGGCGGGGTCGGTCATCTCGGTGTGCAGCAGGTCGACGTCGGCGTTCACCAGATCGGCGTCCACCAGGTTCCCGCCCTCGCCACCGAACACCGCGATGCGACGGCGTGCCGCCGCCCGATCGCGATCGGCGCTGAGCACGAACACTCGGACGCGCTCAACCGGCGCGGGCCCGTCCAACTCCTCGTCGTGGAACATCGGGTCGAAGTCGGGCGCGGATTCGCCTGCCGCTTCGGCCATCCGGGTCCGCGCGGCCACGGCCTCGGCCAGATCCACCGCGGTGGCGACCTTGCCCGCGGACTGCAACAGCACCTCGGCGCCGTGCTCGGCCAGTTCGGCGGCGGCGGGCGAATCGCCCGCGAGCACGATGCCCCGCTGCTGCATCCGGGCGGCCAGCGTCTTGGCGGGGTTGTGGAAGACCTCGTTGTGCGGGCCGTCGCGTAGCGCCTCCGCGTCCAGCACGTCGGCCAGGTCGGCGAGTTCCGGGACCGCGGCGCCGGTGCGCTGGGGGTCGACCGCGCGCAGGACCGCGATTCCGGCGGCCAGGAAGCGCAACAGGCGGTTGTACCCGAGAACTTGGACCCTCGGTTCCAGGACGGCGGCGCGTCCGGCCGCGGCGGCGCGCAGCGGCCCCTCGTGCGGCGCGGCGACGACCACCTCGGCGCCGCGACGCAGCGCCCGGTCGACGGCGTCGATCAGGCGCGGATCACCCGCGTCGTCACCGGAGACCAGGACGACGTCCAGCGGCCCCACCCACGGCGGCAGGGCGGCGGCGGGCACGACGGGTAGGCCCGCGCGGTCGCCGAGCGCGGCCACGAGCAGTCCGGCGGCACGTGCGGCGCGTCCGGAACCGGAGACCAGCACCACGCTGCGCGGTCGCAGATCGGCCAGCCGGGCCAGCGCGTCCTCACCGACGGCCGCCGCGGTGGCACGCACCTGGGCGCCGCCAGAGGCGGCCGAGCGAAGGGCGCCGCCTGCGTCGGCGGCTTCGAGTGAAGCGGCATCGTCGAGGTCGAGCACCGGTGTTCCAGCGATCATCGGGCGTTCCACCTCCCCTCATCGCGCTGTGTCTTTTCCGCCCCCGCGCCCACCCGGTCCAGCTGCCACACCGAGACCGAGTCGGGCGAATCCAAGGCCTGTGATTCCACTATTCCAGTCAGGACCGCACGATGCTCAGGATCTCGGTCACGAGTGCGTCTACTTCCTCCGCCGATCGGGCCTCGACGTTCAGCCGGAGCAACGGCTCGGTGTTCGACGCGCGCAGGTTGAACCAGGCGTTGTCGGCCAATTGCACGGTCACCCCGTCCAGCCGGTCCACCGAGTGCGCCCGGTCGGCGAAGGCGTCCACCACGGCCAGCGTCCTCTCCTCGGCGTCGGCGACGGTGGAGTTGATCTCGCCGGAGGCCGCGTAGGTGGCGTAGGACGCCATCAGTTCCGACACCGGCCGATCCTTCTCGCCCAGCGCGGCCAGCACGTGCAACGCCGCGAGCATTCCGGAGTCGGCGCCCCAGAAGTCGCGGAAGTAGTAGTGCGCGGAGTGTTCGCCGCCGAACACCGCTCCGGTGGCGGCCATCTCCTGCTTGATGAAAGAGTGGCCGACCCGGGTGCGTACCGGCGTTCCGCCCAGTTCGTGCACCAGCTCCGGTACCGCGCGGGAGGTGATCAGGTTGTGGATGATCACCGCGCCGGGCTCCTTGGCCAGTTCGCGCTCGGCGACCAGAGCGGTGATCGCCGACGGCGCCACCGGGTCGCCGTTCTCGTCCACCACGAAGCAACGGTCGGCGTCGCCGTCGAAGGCGAGGCCGATGTCCGCGCCGGACTCGCGGACCAGCTTCTGCAGGTCCACCAGGTTCGCCGGGTCCAGCGGGTTGGCCTCGTGGTTCGGGAAGGTGCCGTCCAGCTCGAAGTACAGCGGCACGATCGTCACCTGGGGCAGCGTGCCCAGCACCGCGGGCACCGTGTACCCGCCCATGCCGTTGCCCGCGTCCACCGCGATGGTGAGCGGGCGGATATCGCCCAGATCCACCAGGCCGCGCAGGAAGTCGGCGTACTCGGTGAGCAGGTTCGATTCGGTCGCGCTGCCGCGCTCGCCCTGGTACGCGGGCACGCCGTCGACGAGTTCGTTCTTGATGGCGGCCAGGCCGGTGTCCTGCCCGACCGGAAGGGCCTTGGCGCGGCACAGCTTGATGCCGTTGTAGCGGGCCGGGTTGTGGCTGGCGGTGAACATGGCGCCGGGGCAGTCCAGGCGGCCGGAGGCGAAGTACAGCTGGTCGGTCGAGGCGAGACCGATGTGCACCACGTCGAGGCCCTGGCCGAGCACGCCGTCGGCGAAGGCGGCCGACAGCTCGGGGGAGGAATCCCGCATGTCGTGACCGATGACGATCCGGTTCGCGCCCTCGGCGCGCATCAGCCGTGCGAAGGAGGCGCCGACGTCCCTGACGAATTCCGCGTCGATCTGATCACCGACCACACCGCGAACGTCGTAGGCCTTGATCACCGCGTTCACGAATTCGGCAGAGCGGGCGACTGTCATGCCCAATACCCTAGTGGTTGCGCCGGACCGGTCCGACACCGTCCTCGTCCGATCAGGACGGCGGGTCGGGCAGCACGCGCAGATGGCCGCGGCGACCCGTTCGTGTGGTGCGCGGCGGCGGGGGAGCGTAGTCGCGATAGCCACGCTGTTCGCGCTCCGGTGGGCGGCGGCGCAACCCCGCCTCCCGCACCGCCTCCGCCAGCGCGGTCAGGTCGTCGTCGTCCGGTGTGCTGGAGGAGAATCCGCCTTCGTGGCGAACGAGTTCCCAACCCTTCGGAGCGGTGATGCGTGAGCCGTGCGTTTCGCAGAGATCCCAGGAGTGCGGTTCGGCGACCGTCGCGAGTGGTCCGACCACCGCCGTCGAGTCCGAGTACACATAGGTGAGCGTCGCGACGGCCGGATTCTTGCAGCCTGGTCGGCAGCAACGACGCATGGGAATCACGCCGATGAGAGTAACCCCCCTGGCGCGTCGATGGGGACAGACACGCTTGAAGAATCTCGGTCCGTGCGTCGCGGAACGAGGGCAGCACGACGTCCCACAGGGCCGTGACGGGCCCCGCGGTGATCTGGACGACTTCGCCGTACGCGCTGGCGACGGTGTCGCCGGTGCGCGACATCGGTGGTGCGTCGCGGCGTGGGTTCACGGAGTACCCAGCCGGTGACCGGCCTACACGCCCGCGCCTGCCCCGCAACGGCATTCGGGAGCCGCCGCCACCCGGATGGGTGCGATTCACTCCGCTTCCGGGTCGATCACGTCCGGATCGACGCCGAGGTAGGTCGCGACCTGCTGGACCAGGACTTCGCGCAACAGATCCACCAGGTCGTCGGGGTCGCTGGCGCGCAGCTCGAGCGGCTTGCGGAACAGCACCACCCGCGCCCTGGTCGCCGCCCCGTGCCGGTCGACGCCCGCCGGGATGAGCCGGGAGAGGGGAACCGGGCCGTCGGCCACGACCTCGTCCGGCCAGGTGACCGAATCGGGGTGCAGCGGACGGATTTTCGGAACGTCGTCGACCGCGATGTCGAGCTTGGTGAGCCGGTCGTGCCAGCGGGAGTCCAAGGGGGCGAACGCCTCCAGCACCAGCCGGTCGAACTTCTGGCCTCGGGTCCGCCAAGCGGGCACGGTGGGTGGCAGCATCGGCCCGCGCACTCCGCGGCCGCGGCGGATCACCGACCGCGCGGTCGGCGGTCGACGCTTACGGGAACGTGCCATGAGAGAAAATCTAGGCCAGTCGGCTCCGGTCGTCCGCATCGAGGCGGTCGGGAACTGTCCGGTCGTGTCGCGCGTGCCCGGAGCGCCACGGTGGACGGGCGGCTCCGGGCATCGCGGATGTCTGTCAGCCGATGCCGCGCTTGAGGCGGCGGCGCTCCCGCTCGGAGAGGCCGCCCCAGATGCCGAAGCGCTCATCGTGCGCGAGCGCGTACTCCAGGCACTCGTCGCGTACCTCGCAACCCATGCAGATCCGCTTGGCCTCGCGGGTCGAGCCGCCCTTCTCGGGGAAGAACGCCTCCGGATCGGTCTGCGCGCACAGGGCGCGCTCCTGCCACTGCTCTTCGATGGATTCGAACATCTCGTCGAAGCCGGTCACGACCAGGCTGAGCCGGGGCGCCGTGACTCCGTCACCCCCCTCTTGGTCCTTCCAGCCGCCGTTATCTGCGCAGACGCCACGTGCTGCGCCTGCTGTGGAATCGGTCGGCGAGACCATCTCGTTGGCCATCGCTCCGCCTCCTCACTGTGTGTTAGCGCAGAATGATTCTTTCCGTCGGACCAACACGCATACCGACGGCCATACCCCGCGACGTTGTCCCGCGGACGTCCCCGAGCTTGTCACACCGATGCGAACACTTGTTCGAAATGCCGTTCGCGCGTTGATCTCTCGCGCGAACCCGGAATGACATGTCTGTGATTAGACACGCCGGACGCTGCGATGGTCAAGCCGCCGTCGCTATTCCGTTACTATCCGCAGCCGCATTCCGAGTCCCTCTTGTGATCTGCGATAGCAAATGTATAGCAAATTTGCCGCGAACGGGAGCCTTCGCGTCAGCGCATAGGCTGTGCGGATGTGACTGGACAACAAGCGGACGCCACGCTCGCGAACGGACCCCGGATCGCCGTGCTGGTCGGCGGTGTCGGTGGCGCGCGTTTCCTTCAGGGCGTCAGGGAGCTGCTGCCCGAGGCGGACGTCTCCGCGATCGTGAACGTCGGCGACGACGTCTGGATGCATGGGCTCAAGATCTGCCCCGACCTCGACACCTGCATGTATACCCTCGGCGGCGGCATCGATACGGAGCGCGGCTGGGGCCGGGTCGGCGAGACCTGGCACGCCAAGGAGGAGCTCGCGAAATATCATGCCCAACCGGACTGGTTCGGCTTGGGGGACCGCGATATCGCCACGCATCTGATCCGCACCGAAATGTTACGCGCCGGATACCGGCTCTCCACGGTCACCGAGGCGCTGTGCAACCGGTGGCAGCCGGGCGTGAAACTGATCCCGGCAACCGACGATCGCTGTGAAACGCATGTCGTGGTGTCGGATCCGGACAAGCCTGGCGAACGGCGCGCGATCCATTTTCAAGAGTGGTGGGTTCGCTACCGCGCGAACATCGACACCCATGGATTCGCCACAATTGGCGCCGATGAAGCCAAACCTGCCCCAAATGTGATCAATATCATAGAATCCGCCGACGTGGTCCTCCTCGCGCCGTCGAACCCCGTCGTGAGCATCGGCGCCATCCTCGCCGTGCCCGGCATCCGGGGCGCGCTGCGCACCACCCCGGCGAAGGTGATCGGCGTGTCCGGCGTGATCGACGGCAAGCCGCTGCGCGGTATGGCCGACGAGTGCCTGTCGGTCATCGGCGTGGAGACGACGGCCGAGGCGATCGGCAGGCACTACGGCGCACGCTCCGCCACCGGCATCCTGGACGGCTGGCTGATCCACAGCACCGACACCGCCGAGGTGCCAGGGGTCGAGGTGCGTAGCGTGCCGTTGTTGATGACCGACCCGCCGACCACCGCCGAAATGGTGCGTCAGGCGCTGGATCTCGCTGGAGTCGCCCTGTGAGCACACCGACCGACCACGCGGCCGGAGAGCTGCGCATCCTGCCCGTCACCGGGCTGCCCGAATTCCGGCCCGGCGACGACCTCGCCGAGCACATCGCCCGCTGCGCGCCCTGGCTGGCTCACGGTGACGTGCTGGTGGTCACGAGCAAGATCGTCGCCAAGGTCGAGGGACGCATCGTGGAAGCGCCGCTGGACCCCGAGGAGCGCGACGCGGCCCGGCGCAGGCTCGTCGACCAGGAGGCGGTGCGGGTGCTCGCCCGCAAGGGCCGCACTCTGATCACCGAGAACAAGCTGGGCATCGTGCAGGCGGCCTCCGGTGTCGACGGCTCGAACGTGGAGAAGGGCGAGCTCGTGCTGCTGCCCACCGACCCGGACGCCAGCGCCAAGGCGCTGCGCGCCGCACTCGCCGAACGGCTGGGCGTGACGGTCGCGGTGCTCGTCACCGACACGATGGGCCGAGCCTGGCGCAACGGGCAGACCGACGCGGCCATCGGCGCCGCGGGCTTGCGGGTGCTGCACGACTACGCGGGCGCGGTCGACGGGCAGGGCAACGAGCTTTTCGTCACCCAGGTGGCCGTGGCGGACGAGCTGGCCGCCGCCGCGGACCTGGTCAAGGGCAAACTCGGGGGTGTCCCGGTCGCCGTGGTGCGCGGGCTGCCGATCGTCGACGACGGATCGGGCGCCGCCGATCTCCTGCGCGGCGGCACCGACGACCTGTTCTGGCTGGGCACCGCGGAGGCCATCGAACGCGGTCGCAAGGAGGCGATTCTCCTGCGTCGCTCGATTCGCCAGTTCGCCGACGTGCCGGTCGATCCCGAACGGATCCGCTCGGCCGTGTCGGTCGCGCTGACCGCGCCCGCTCCGCACCACACCCGCCCCGTGCGGTTCGTGTGGCTGCGCACGCCGGAGCTGCGCGCACGTCTGCTCGAGGCGATGGCGGAGAAATGGCGCACCGATCTGACCGCGGACGGGCTGTCGCCGGAGCGGATCGAGCGCAGGGTCGCGCGTGGGCGCATACTGTTCGACGCACCCGAGGTGATCATTCCGTTCTGTGTGCCGGACGGCGCGCACGACTATCCGGACGAGCGCAGGCGAGCGAACGAACGCACCATGTTCACCGTCGCGGTGGGCGCGGCGGTGCAGGGCCTGCTGGTCGCCTTGGCCACCGAGGGCATCGGCAGCTGCTGGATCGGGTCGACGATCTTCGCCCCCGAGGTCACCCGGGACGTGCTGGGCGTGGCCGAGGACTGGAGTCCGCTGGGCGCCATCGCCATCGGTCATCCGCTCGAAGAGCCGACCCCGCGGCAGCCCGCGGGCGCGGGGTCCGGGCTGGTCGAGCTGTGAAGCGCCTCGATTCCGCAGTGCGAGAGTGTCGCCGGTGAGCGTGGAGTCGCTGCACGCTTCGGCCACCGAGTTGCTCGAGACTTGGTGTCCCGGAACAGATCCGGAGCGATCGCTGCGGGAAGCGATGCTGGCCTTCCTCGGTTCGGCCCCGCGTGGTTGCCTGCGTGAGCACGCGCCGGGCCACATCACCGCCTCCGCGGTCGTCTTCTCCCACGACGGCCGCGAGGTGCTGCTCACTCTGCACCCGCGGGTCGGACGCTGGATTCAGCTCGGCGGCCACTGCGAAGAGCGGGACGAGACGGTCGCCGGGGCCGCGTTGCGCGAAGCGACCGAGGAATCCGGCATCGCGCACCTACGGCTGGAGCCAGGGCTCTACGGCGCCCAAGCGCATCCGATCACCTGCTCGCTCGGCGTCCCCACCAGACACCTCGACCTGCTGTTCCGCATCACCGCCCCCGCGGGCGCGATCCCGGTTCGCAGCCACGAATCCACCGACCTGCGCTGGTGGCCGGTGAACGCCCTACCCGCCGACGCCGACGTGCTGCTGCGCTGAGTCGGTCCCTTCATTCCACGCCGAGCCCCGGGCGGAGTTGTCTCCGGCCGGGGCTCGGTTCGTTGGACCCGGAGGAAGTTTACAAATTGCGTGATTTGTCTAGACAAGCGACAAATGTCCGTATATCGTCCAGAAGTGAGGTAATGCACGTCACATGTGGCGTGCCCTTCGGGAATGGAGACAACGATGTCGACGCACGCGGACATGTCCGCTCAGCCGGTGGAGGTGCCGGCCTGGCGGGATCGCAAGCGCTACATGTGGCTGTGGGGCTTGTTCGCTCCGGCCGGCCTGTTCATCATCGGTCTGCCGCTGATCTGGGGGCTGAACGAGTTGGGCTGGCATCGCCTCGCGCAGGTGCCGTTCTGGCTCGGGCCCATCCTGATCTACGTGTTGATCCCGATCGCGGACATCTTCTTCGGCCCGGACGGCGACAACCCGCCGGACGAGGTGATGGAGTACCTGGAGAACGACAAGTACTACCGCTACCTCACCTACCTGTACCTGCCGTTCCAATACGCCTCGCTGGTGATGGCGGCCTATCTGATCACCGCCGACGACGTGAGCTGGCTCGGCATCGATGGCGGGCTGCACTTGGTGGACAAGATCGGGCTGGCGATCACGGTCGGCATGATCGGCGGCATCGGCATCAACACCGCACACGAACTCGGCCACAAGAAGGTGGACCTGGAGCGCTGGCTGTCGCGGATCGCGCTGGCCCAGTCCTTCTACGGGCACTTCTACATCGAGCACAACCGCGGCCACCACGTGCGCGTCGCGACGCCCGAGGACCCGGCGAGTTCCCGTGTGGGCGAGACGTTCTGGGCCTTCTGGCCGCGCACGGTATGGGGCAGCCTGAAGTCGTCCTGGCAGCTGGAGAAGGCCCGGCTGGACCGGCTCGGCAAGAAGCCGTGGAGTCTGCGCAACGAAGTACTCAGCGCCTGGCTGATGTCGGCGGTGCTGTTCGCGACCTTGGTCGCGGTGTTCGGCATCGAGTTGCTGCCGTACCTGATCCTGCAAGCCGTGGTGGGCTTCAGCCTGCTGGAGGCGGTCAACTACCTGGAGCACTACGGCCTGGTGCGGCAGCGCACGGCGAGCGGCCGGTACGAGCGCCCCGCGCCGGTGCACAGCTGGAACAGCGACCACATAGTCACCAATATCTTCCTGTACCACCTGCAGCGGCACAGCGATCATCACGCCTATCCGACCCGCCGCTACCAGACGCTGCGCAGCTGGGACGGGGCGCCCAACCTGCCGAGCGGCTATGCCAGCATGATCATGCTCGCCTACTTCCCGCCGCTGTGGCGTCGCGTCATGGACAAGCGCGTACTCGCGCACTACGACGGCGACATCACCCGGGCCAACATAGATCCCGGCAAGCGGGAGAAAGTGCTGGCGCGCTACGGCTCGGGTCGGGCGGAAAACGCTGCCGGAAAGGACGCGGCGTGAAAGCGTATCGCTGCCCCGTCTGTGACTACGTCTTCGACGAGGCGAAAGGTGAGCCGCACGAAGGTTTTCCGCCGGGCACCCGGTGGGAGACGGTGCCGGACGACTGGTGCTGCCCGGATTGCGGCGTGCGGGAGAAGATCGACTTCGAACCGATAGGGGCCACGAAATGAACGAGTACAAGCTTTATCAGTGCATCCAGTGCGGCTTCGAATACGACGAAGCCGAGGGCTGGCCGGAGGACGGCATCGCGCCGGGAACCCGCTGGGACGACATTCCCGACGACTGGACCTGTCCGGACTGCGGCGCCGCCAAGGCGGATTTCTTCATGGTCGAAATCGAACGGTCGTGAGATTTTGACTGCGGCAGGCGCCCGTGACAGTGTCGCGGGTATGCCGCGCACCGGAACCAGGATTCCCTACCAGGAGGCCGCGCGGGACCTGCTGCGGACGTCGGTCCTGGACGCGATGCGCGAGCTGCTCACCGAGCGGGATTGGTCCAAGATCACGCTCGGCGACGTCGCGGCCAGGGCGGGCGTGAGCAGGCAGACCCTGTACAACGAGTTCGGTTCACGCGGCGGCCTCACCCAGGCCTACGCCCTGCGCCTGGCCGACTTCCTGGTCGATCACGTCGACGCCGCCATCAACGGCAACGTCGGTGACGTCCGCGCGGCGTTCCGCGACGGCATGGCGAACTTCTTCTTCGACGCGGCCTCCGACCCGCTGGTGCAGTCGCTGGTCGCGGGCGAGGTGAAGCTGGATCTGCTGCGCCTGATCACCCTGGACGCGGGGCCGTTGCTCGAGCACGCGACCGCGCGGCTGTCGCGCGCCTTCCAGTACAGCTGGGTGGCGTCGACGGCGGCCGAATCGGACGTCATCGCGCACGCGCTGGTGCGGATCGCCCTCAGTTACATCCCCACTCCGCCCGGTCCGGGGCGGGACGCGCCCGCGGAATTGAGCGCGCTGCTGAGTCCCTACGTCGAAGCGATCCTGGCCGCGCGGGTGCAGAGCTGAGCCCGCGCGGGCAACCGGCGCGCGACTGGCGCATATGCAGCACATTGAAAACCGACTGCGTAGCTTGTAATAGCGATCATGTCTCAACCCACCACTTGGTTGTAACAGACAACAACTCAAGAAGTATTCTCATGCGACGGTGTTCGGGTCTTCTTCGAGTGGGGCAAAAGTGCAAACGGTTGGCAAACCCGTGGGATCGCCCGATCCCAAACGCCATCTGTGGGTCCTCGGCTTGCTTCCGCCTGCGTCCGCGTTGCTGCCCTCGCAGTTGGTGCTGCACACCGGCATCCCGATCTTCTGGTGGATCGGCCCGATCATCGTGCTGATCGTGATCCCGGTGCTGGACTGGTCGATCGGCGTGGACGGCAACAATCCGAGGGACGAGGACTACGAGCGGCTCTCCAACGACCGGTACTACCGGTGGTGCACCTACCTGATGCTCCCCGTGCAGCTGATCGGCTTGGTGATCGCGAGTTACATGTGGGCCGGGGACGAACTGAGCGTGGTCGACAAGCTGGGTCTGGCCGCCACTCTCGGATTCGTCAGCGGTATCGGCATCAACGCCGCCCACGAGCTCGGGCACCGGGTCGAGCGCCTGGAGCGCTGGCTGGCCAAGATCGCGCTCGCCCAGTCCGGATACGGGCACTTCTTCGTCGAGCACAATCGCGGCCATCACGTGCGGGTGGCTACTCCGGAGGATCCGGCCAGCGCGCGCCTCGGCGAGTCGCTGTGGGAGTTCTTGCCGCGCAGCGTGTCCGGAAGTTTCCGCTCGGCGATCGTCTTGGAGCGCGAGCGGCTCGCACGCAAGGGCAAGGGTTGGTGGAGCGTGCAGAACCACATCCTGCAGGCCTGGTCGATGACGCTCGTGCTGTTCGGCGCCTTGGTCGCGGCGTTCGGCTACCAGGTGCTGCCCTGGCTGCTGCTGCAGGCCGTGATCGGCTTCGGCCTGCTGGAGACGGTGAACTACGTCGAGCACTACGGCCTGCTGCGGCCGCGCCGCCCGAACGGCATGTACGCCCGCTGCTCGCCGCGCGACAGCTGGAACAGCGACCATCTGGTCACCAACATCTTCCTGTTCCACCTGCAGCGGCACAGCGATCACCACGCCAACCCGGGCCGCCGCTACCAGACGCTGCGCACCTCCGAGCAGGCCCCGCAACTGCCCGCGGGCTACGCCGCCATGATCGTGCTGGCCGCCGTCCCGCCGCTGTGGCGGCGGATCATGGACGGCCGCGTGCTCGCCCACTACGGCGGCGACATCACACTGGCGAACATTCAGCCGCGTAAGCGGCGTCGCATCCTGGCGGCCCGCGGCGTCACGGCGTGAGCCGAGTCCGAGGCCGGTCCGCCCGTCGGAGGGACGGCCGCGTAAACCGCACCCCGTCGTGAGCGACTAGCCTTGCCTCGGTACTTGCCGAACCAGGAGAGGCTGATGACCACCTCAGAACTTCGCACGTCGTTGACCGCCGATGTCCGCAACGGCATCGACTACAAGGTGGCGGATCTGTCGCTGGCCGATTTCGGCCGCAAAGAGATCCGTCTGGCCGAACACGAGATGCCCGGTCTGATGGCGCTGCGCCGTGAGTACGCCGAGGTGCGGCCGCTGCAGGGCGCGCGCATCTCCGGCTCGCTGCACATGACCGTGCAGACCGCGGTGCTGATCGAGACCCTGACCAGCCTCGGCGCCGAGGTCCGCTGGGCCTCCTGCAACATCTTCTCCACCCAGGACCACGCGGCGGCCGCCGTGGTCGTCGGCCCCAACGGCACCGTCGAGGAGCCGAAGGGCACCCCGGTGTTCGCCTGGAAGGGCGAGACCCTGGAGGAGTACTGGTGGGCCGCCGAGCAGATGCTCACCTGGCCGGGCGAGCCGGCCAATATGATCCTCGACGACGGCGGCGACGCCACCATGCTCGTGCTGCGCGGCGCGCAGTTCGAGAAGTCGGGCGTGGTGCCGCCGGAGGACGAGGACCACTCGGCCGAGTACAAGGTCTTCTTGAACCTGCTGCGCGAGCGCTTCGAGTCCGATCGCGGCAAGTGGAGCAAGATCGCCGAATCGGTGCGGGGCGTCACCGAGGAGACCACCACCGGCGTGCTGCGGCTCTACCAGTTCGCGGCGGCGGGCGAACTGGTGTTCCCCGCGATCAACGTCAACGACTCGGTCACCAAGAGCAAGTTCGACAACAAGTACGGCACCCGCCACTCGCTGATCGACGGCATCAACCGCGGCACCGACGTGCTCATCGGCGGCAAGAAGATATTGATCTGCGGCTACGGCGATGTCGGCAAGGGCTGCGCGGAATCGCTTGCCGGACAGGGCGCCCGGGTGCAGGTCACCGAGATCGACCCGATCAACGCGCTGCAGGCGCTGATGGACGGCTACGACGTGGTGACCGTGGAGAAGGCGATCGGCGAGGCCGACATCGTCATCACCGCGACCGGCAACAAGGACATCATCACCCTCGACCACATGAAGGCGATGAAGGACCAGGCCATCCTCGGCAACATCGGTCACTTCGACAACGAGATCGACATGGCGGCGCTGGAGCGTTCCGGCGCAACGAAATTGACGATCAAGCCGCAGGTCGACCTGTGGACGTTCAAGGAGACCGGCCGCTCGATCCTGGTGCTGTCGGAGGGGCGTCTGCTCAACCTCGGCAACGCGACCGGCCACCCGTCGTTCGTGATGTCGAACAGCTTCTCCAACCAGGTGATCGCGCAGATCGAGCTGTGGACCAAGCCGGAGGAGTACGACAACGAGGTCTACCGGCTGCCGAAGCACCTGGACGAAAAGGTCGCGCGCATCCACGTCGAAGCGCTCGGCGGCGAGCTGACCAAGCTCACCAAGGACCAGGCCGAGTACATCGGCGTCGACGTCGAGGGCCCGTACAAGCCGGATCACTACCGCTACTGAACGCGCTGCCGGTGTCCCCGCCTACGGTCGGCGGGACACCGGCGCCCTTCACCTCGCGCCCGCCCGCAGCGCCCGGCATCCACGCTGGTCAGCCGCTGCGGGCGTCCGGTGTGAGGCGGGGTAGTGTGCCTGGTCATGGGAGTGCTGATAGCGGTCGAAGGGCTCGACGGCGCGGGTAAGCGGACGCTGATCGAGCGGGTGGTCGCCGATCTGCGTGGTCGCGGACTGCGCGTCGCGACGATGGCCTTCCCGCGCTACCGCGTCTCGGTGCACGCCGATCTGGCCGCCGAGGCGCTGCGCGGCGCGCACGGCGACCTCGCGGGCTCGGTCAGCGGCATGGCTCTGCTGTTCGCGCTGGACCGCGCGGACGCCGCGGACGAGCTGTCGAAACTGTTGGCCGACAACGACGTTGTGCTACTCGATCGCTATGTCGCTTCCAACGCCGCCTATTCGGCCGCCCGGCTGGGGCAGTCGGCGGACGGCGAAATCGTTACATGGGTGGGCGAATTGGAGTTCGGCAGATTCGCTCTGCCCGAGCCCGCGCTGCAAGTGTTGCTGGACGTGCCCACCGAGCTCGCCGCCGAGCGTGCCCGCAGGCGTGGCGAACTCGACGCCGAACGCGCGCTCGACGCCTACGAACGCGACGGCGGTCTGCAGCATCGCACCGGCGCGGTGTACCGTGAGCTGGCCGAACGCGACTGGCGCGGACCCTGGTGGACATACCGATCCGACGACGGTCCGGCGACGCTGGCCGCGCGCATCGCCGAAATCGTTGGTCGATAAGGTTGGTTGTGCCGCGGGTTCACACCAGTGTTGGCGTGGCGGCCCGATCCTGGCCTGGGAGATGACAACATAGTAGTTATGAAGCCGAAGATTCTGGTCGTCGACGACGATATGGCACTCGCTGAGATGCTCACGATCGTCTTGCGCGGGGAAGGGTTCGACCCGCACGTGGTCGGCGACGGCACACAGGCCCTGGCGGCGGTTCGCGAGATCCGCCCCGATTTGGTGCTGCTGGACCTGATGCTGCCCGGCATGAACGGCATCGACGTGTGCCGCGTGCTGCGGGCCGATTCCGGAGTTCCGATCGTGATGCTCACGGCGAAGACCGACACGGTCGACGTCGTGCTCGGTCTGGAGTCCGGTGCCGACGATTACATCGTCAAGCCCTTCAAGCCGAAGGAGCTGGTCGCCCGGGTGCGGGCCCGTCTGCGCCGCACCGAGGAGGAGCCCGCCGAGCTGCTGTCGATCGCCGATATCGTGATCGATGTGCCCGCGCACAAGGTCAGCCGTGGTGGCGCGCAGATCTCCCTGACGCCGCTGGAGTTCGACCTGCTCGTCGCCTTGGCCCGCAAGCCGCGCCAGGTGTTCACCCGTGAGGTCCTGCTCGAGCAGGTCTGGGGCTACCGGCACGCCGCGGACACCCGCCTGGTGAACGTCCATGTGCAGCGGTTGCGGGCGAAGGTGGAGAAGGATCCCGAGAACCCGGAGATCGTGCTGACCGTCCGCGGTGTCGGTTACAAGGCCGGACCGCCGTGATCCATGGCGTCTTCGCGCGTCTGGAACGATCGCTGGCTCCGGTGGTGGCCTGGTTCCAAGCGGTCGGCATTGCCCTAGGCCACCTGTGGCGTCGTTCGCTGCAGTTGCGCGTCATCGTGTCAACGCTGACGCTGTCGCTGATCGTCATCACGATCCTCGGTGTGGTGCTGACCAGCCAGATCACCGACCGGCTGCTGGACGCCAAGATCAACGCGGCGGTCGAGGAGATGGACCGTGCGCGTAACACGGTCGAGAGCCAGCTGGCCGGTGTGCACGACATCGGTGCTCAACCGCAGCGACTGGAAGAGGCTCGCAACGCACTGTCCAATCGCGGCGGTAGCGGCCAGTCCACCGGCGCCGCGGGCAGCTTCGTCTCGGCGCTGAGCGTCATCGGCGGGATGCCGCCGCAGCAGATCCCTCGCGGCCCGATCCAGGAGGTGCCCGACGAGCTGCGCCGGTTCGTGCAGCGCAACCAGGTCAGCTACCAGTTCGCCACCGTCGAGGACGCGGATGGCTACAGCGGTCGCGCGCTGATCATCGGCAGCCCGAGCGCCGAGGTTCCGACCCTGGAGATCTACCTGATCTTCCCGCTGGCCAACGAGGAACGCAGCCTGTCGCTGATGCGCGGCACCATGCTGGTCGGCGGCATCGTGTTGCTGGTCCTGCTTGCCGCGATCACCGCGCTGGTCACCAGGCAGGTGGTGCTTCCGATCCGCTCCGCGGCCAGGATCGCCGGCCGGTTCGCCGACGGCAGGCTCAAGGAACGCATGCTGGTACGCGGCGAGGACGACATGGCTCGGCTGGCTCAGGCGTTCAACGAGATGGCCGAGAGCCTGTCCAACCAGATCACCCAGCTGGAGGAATTCGGCAATCTGCAGCGCCGGTTCACCTCCGACGTCAGCCACGAGTTGCGCACACCGCTCACCACCGTGCGCATGGCCGCCGACCTGATCCACGGCAGCAGCGACGACCTCGACCCCGCCTTGGCCCGCAGCGCCGAGTTGCTGGTCAACGAGCTGGACCGGTTCGAGGGCCTGCTCAACGACCTGCTGGAGATCAGCAGGCACGACGCGGGCGTCGCCGAACTCCAGGTCGAATCGCTGGACGTGCGGATGTGCGCGCGGGCCGCGATCTCGACCGTGCGCCACCTCGCCAAGGACGCCGGGGTGGAGATCATCAGCGACATGCCGGAGGATCCGCTCGTCGCCGAGGTCGATCCGCGCCGGGTGGAGCGGGTGCTGCGCAATCTGCTCGCCAACGCGATCGACCACAGCGAGGGCAAGCCGGTGCTGATCCGGATGCGGGGCGACGTCGAGAGCAACGCGGTCGCCGTCGTCGTGCGGGACCAGGGCGTCGGCCTGCGCCCCGGCGAGGAGAAGCTCGTCTTCAACCGGTTCTGGCGTTCGGACCCGTCGCGCATGCGCCGCTCCGGCGGCACCGGCCTCGGTCTGTCGATCAGCGTGGAGGACGCGAACCTGCACGAAGGCAGACTCGAAGCCTGGGGTGAGGTCGGGATCGGCGCCAGCTTCCGCCTGACGCTGCCGCTGGTGCGCGGTAAGAAGCTCGGCCCGAGCCCGCTGCCGCTGGAGCCCGCGCGCAAGACGATGCACGTGGTGGAGCCGGAACCGTCCGCCGATCGCGACACGACCGATACGGCGCTGCCGGTCGCCGCCGAGCCGGGCGTCGCGCAGGTGACCGACGCCGCGCCACAGGGCGCGCACGCGGGCACATCCGATCCGGTCGGCGTGCGTGCGGACGGCGCGAGCGAGGCGGCCGAGACCGACAGCGATGAGCTGGACGGCACGGACGTCGAAGGCGGCGCGGCCGCGGAGCCGAGCGTGAGCGAGTCGCCCGGAGCGGCCGACGGTACGGCGACGCCCACCGACAGCGCCGTGGCCGAAGAGCCGCTCGCGTCCGGGTCGAACGGTTCGCCCGCCTCGGAGTCGGCGCAGACCGGGGGCGGCGCGGCGCGCGAACCGGGGGACGTACAGTCATGAGAATGCGTGTCGGATCTGCGCGGATGCGGCGGCTGACCGTACTGACAGCGGCGGTCCTCGCGGTCGTGATGCCGCTCACGGCCTGTGCCAGCCTCCCCGAGTCCTCCGCGCCGGAGGCGCTCGGCACCATCAATCGTGAGCCCACCTCCGAGGGCCCGCCGGCCCCGCTGGCCAACCGCGATCCGGATCTGCTGCTGCGCGATTTCCTTCAGGCCACCGCCGATCCGGCCAACCGGCATCTGGCCGCAAGGCAATACATGACCCCTGCGGCCTCCACCCAGTGGGACGACGCGGCGGGCACGGTCATCGTCGAGAAACCGGACACCCTGCGGGAGTCGCGTTCCGGGGACAAGGCCAACTATCTGATCCGCGCGCGCAAGGTCGGCGAGCTGTCCGCGGACGGCGGGTACCGGCCCAACGACGACATTCCGTTCGTCGAGAACAAGATCGAGCTGACCAAGATCAACGGCGAGTGGCGCATCGACGAGTTGCCCGACGGCGTGGTCATGGACTCCACCGCGTTCTTCAAGTCCTACCGCCGCTACGCGCTGTACTTCATCGATCCGGGCGGCAATATGGCCGTGCCGGACCTGCGCTGGCTCGCGGTGCCGAAAGCGCAGCTGACCCAGCGATTGATCAGCTCGCTGCTGGAGGGGCCGCAGCCCGCGCTGGCGTCGGTGCTGCACAGTGAGCTGGCGCCGCCGATCGCGGTGCGCGGGGCGATCACCAAGGCCAACGGTGATCCCGACGGCGTCGGCATCGGGCTCGGCGGTGTCCGGATCGATTTCGCGGGCGCGTCGGCGCTGAATCCGCGCGAGCGCGAACTGCTGGCCGCGCAGGTGGTGCTCACCTTGTCCAGCGCCGACATCCTCGGGCCGTACATGCTGTTGGCCGACGGCAAGCCGCTGGACGAGCGCTTCGCCGCGAACGGCTGGAGCGTGGCGGACGTGCAGCAGTTCAATCCGGCGACCGCCGCGCGCAACCAGGTCGGGCTGCACGCGCTGCGCGGCGGCGGGCTGGTGCAGATCGCCGACAACGGCGGTATCACTCCCGCTCCCGGCTACTTCGGCGGAGTGAACAACCTGCAGTCCGCGACGCTGTCCGCGGACGGTCAGCTCGTCGCCGCGGTGGCGGAAGCCGGACGACCGCCGGGCGCGCCGTCGCGGATCTTGATGGTCGGCACTTACGGCGGCAACGCTTTTCCGGTGGCCGATGGCTTCACCATCACCCGGCCCTCGTGGACGGCGGACGGCAGCGCGGCATGGGCGGTGGTCGACGGTGACCGGGTGATCCGCGCGGTCAACGACCGCGGCACCGGAAACGTCTCGATTCAGAACGTCGACATCTCGAGGTTGACGGCGGCATCCTCGGCCACGGCGCCGCGGCTACCGATCACCGAACTCCGGATCTCCCGGACCGGGGCGCGGGCGGCGATGATCGCCGACGGCCGGGTGTACGTCGCGGTCGTCGCGCCGCAACCGGACGGAAAGCTGGCGCTGACCTCGGCGGTGCCCGTCGGTGTCGGACTCAGCACGGCCGCGGTGTCGGTGGACTGGCTGGACGCGGACACGATCATCATCGCGCGCGAGGGGAATGTGGACCCCGTGAGCACGGTGTCGGTGGACGGCTCGGAGCCGACCCCGTTGACGTCGCAGAATCTCACCGCCCCGGTGCGGTCCGTGAGCGCGAGCCCCGACCACCAGTACGTCGCCGACTCACGCGCGGTGCTGGAGCTGACCTCCGCCCCGGACCAAGGCCAGCCCTACTGGCGTGAGGTGCCGGGTCTGGGCGCGAACGCCACGCCCGTCCTGCCCGGCTGAGCGGCGACCTGTCGCGAGTACGCGAGGTCGGCCGCACGTCGGCACTTCGGAAGGCTCGCTCACACTCGGAAGAATCCGGCGCGGGCGCGCATGGCGGTTCGAGCAGGGAGCGAGCGCAGCGTAAAAGACTTCGCCGCAAGGGCATAACGTTCTGCCAGGTGCATGCTGTCGACATGATCGAGCGATTCTGTCAGGGGGCGGGCGCACACTCGGTCGATGCGAACCCTGCTCGATCTGGTGTTGCCCGCCACCTGTGCGGGCTGCGGACGTTCCGGAGCCGATTGGTGCGCCGATTGCGCCGTCACGTTGGCCGGTCCGCCGGTGCGGGTGTGGCCGCGCAACGACCCGGGCATTCCGTGCTGGGCGCTGGGGCCGTACGCAGGGCCCGCGCGGCGGGCGGTGCTCGCCGCCAAGGAACGGGGACGGCGGGATCTGGCGCTGCCACTCGGAAAGGCGTTCGCGGGCGCGCTCGCCGAGCTGCGTTCGCCGGGTGTTCCGTTGGTACTGGTGCCCGCGCCGAGCCGACGCGTGGCGGCGCGGCGCCGGGGCGGCGATCCGGTGCTTCGCGCGGCGTCGGTAGCTACCCGATGGCTGCCCAACTGCCGAGTGGTGCCGGTGTTGCGAGTGGGGCAAGGGGTGCGCGATTCGGTGGGCTTGACACCCGCCGAGCGCGCTCGCAACCTGAAGGGGCGGGTGACCACGACGCCCGGCCCTGCCGCGGACTGGGGAGTACCGGCGAATGCCGAGGTAGTGCTGGTCGACGACGTGCTGACCACCGGTGCGACGGCCTTCGAGTCGGTGCGCGCGCTACAGCGCGCCGGGTTGCCGACACGTGGCGTTCTGGTTACTTGTGCTGCTTGACTCCGGGAAATTTGCGTGAACACTGGCGATCAGCCCGTCGGCGGACTAGCGTCGCGGACACACACCCGAACCGCAAGTTTGGAGGTGGCGCCTCGGACGTCTAGTGCCGAGCAATCGTCGTTCGGCACGGTTCAATCCCGCCGCACTGGAATCGGTCGGTGCGGCCAGATCCGGGAGGTACGCGTGACGACTTCTTCACGACCTTCAGTGAAAGATCCCGCTGCTTCGGTGCTGGAGCCCAGCACCCAGGAAGCACTCGAGCAACCCACTGCGGAACGACCACGAGCGCCGCGCGGCGACATCGTGGTGAAGGGCCGCAACGTCGAGGTGCCCGATCATTTTCGTATCTACGTCGCGGAAAAACTCTCCCGATTAGAACGCTTCGACCCGTCGATCTTCCTCTTCGACGTCGAGCTGTTCCACGAGCGCAACCGTCGTCAGCGCAAGAACTGTCAGCGCGTCGAAATCACCGCGCGCGGAAAGGGTCCCGTCGTGCGGGCCGAGGCCTGCGCGGACAGCTTCTACGCCGCATTCGAGTCGGTGACCGCGAAGATGGAGAGCAGGCTGCGCCGCACCAAGGACCGGCGCCGGGTGCACTACGGCGACAAGACGCCGCTGTCGGTCGCCCAGGCCACTGCCGATCTGGTGGACGACTCCCTGTTCGACCGGCTCGCCGAGTCCGGCGCCGCCCACGCGCACCAAGAGCGGGAACCGGAATACGAGGAGGGTCCCGGCCACATCGTGCGCACGAAGGAGCACGCGGCGACGCCCATGTCCGTCGATGACGCCCTGTACCAAATGGAGCTCGTCGGCCACGACTTCTTCCTGTTCCAGGACAAAGAGACCGACCGGCCTTCGGTGGTCTACCGTCGTCACGCCTTCGACTACGGCCTGATCCGCCTGGCCTGACCAAACGGAAACCACCCGTCCCCACTTCTCCGGGCATTCGGCTCACCGGCCGGATGCCCGGAGATTTTCGTCGATGCGCCGTCGGCGGGCCAGCGGCGGGCCAGCGCGAGCAGCAGCCGCAGATCCGAGTCGATGTCGCCGACGGGCAGCCGCACGGGCTGGTCGAACTGCCGCGGGGTCACGGCCGCGCCGTTCGTCTTCGCGGCGATGGCCTGCACGATCTGTTCCACGTAGTCCGGCCGGCCCGTCTCCCCGGGCAGGTAGTGCCGCAGGTGCATCAGGGCATCGCGGATCTCCACCGTCATCCGGATCAGCCGCGCTTCGGATCCGAGGGGGATGTCCGGCTCGAGCACGACCTCGGGCACGGCCGCGGTGAGATCGCGCCACAGCGGCCGCAGGCGACGGCAGTACCGTCCGGCGCGGTCCCAGCCCGCGCGGGCCCGCAGCCCGGCGAGCAGCGGCACGGCGAGCAGCGCCGCGCCGAGCGTCGAGGCGGCGAAAGTCGGTGCCGCCCAGCGCACCATGGCCGGGTCCGCGGCCGTACCAGGCGCCGCCAGCCGCACGGCGGAGACGACCAGGCCCGCGGAACCGACGACCAGCGTCGCCAGCAGGGTCGCGTAGACGATCCGCTCGGCGGCGGTGGATTCGGCCGAGCGCAATTCGCGCAGTGCCGCGCGCCAGGCCAGCCGACCGGCGGCGAGCAGCGGAAGCCACAGGATCGACCAGACCACTACCGTCGGCCAGTCCGATGCTTGCCCCAGCAGCCTGCCCTCCTGTCGCGCCGGAGTGCCGACGGCAAGGATGATCGCGCCACCCACCACTCCGGTGAGGTCGTAGACCCGCTGCCGAGCCGATGCGGAGACCGGGTCGGCGCCCGACCACAGCCGGGCCGCACCGTACAGACCGGCCACCTCCATCAGCAGTGTGACCATCGAAAGCTGGTGCAGCAGACTGCCGATCTCCGGAGCGACGCCGCGCTCGAGCAGGACCAGCGTGGCCGTACCCCACAGCAAGGCTCGATTGAGCAGCCGGTCGACGGCGGCGTGGTGCAGCACGATCAACCGTCCGAGGACGACCACCGCGACGAAGACGATCAGCGGTATCGCGATCGGCGCGGGGATCGGCGAGTTCACCGCCGCCGGTCGCGGAAGAACGTGCGGTGCAGCAGCGAATCGCGACGCGGTGGACGCATGGCGTGCAGCATCACCATGTCGGCGAAGGTCTCCGCGTCGCGCTCGCGCAGGGTGCCGTAGTCGGTGCGGCCGAGCACGTGGGCGATCGACTCGGGCGAGATCGAGGGCAGCAGGTCGGCGACCGCCGCCACCGTCGGCGTGCCCGCGGGCGGCTCACCGGGCCGGTGCTGCTCCGGGCCGTGCCCGAGCAACATGTGCCCGAGTTCGTGCACGATGATGTGCTCGGCATGCCATTCGGTGGTGTCCGCGCCGTAGACGATGACGTCGCTGTCCTGCTTCGCGATCCACAGGCCGCTGCCCGTGCCGCAACCGGTGCCCGCCAGCAGCGCGGTATCGATCGGCAACAGGCTGATGCTGCGACCACGGTGCGCCGCGACGGCATCGAGGTAGGTCTGCAGATTCCATGGGTGGGGTATCGGGAGGTCCCGGGTCAAGCTCCGGAACCGGGCCTGGATGGCCATGTGATCGGTCTCCTACAAAAGCTCAGTGGCCCATGTAGGGAAGCATGTTACCGACTCGGCGGCATCGATCCTTCTGTGCTCTGAATGATCCTGGCGAGCATGGCCCGATCGATGTTCGAACCGCGCAGCGCGACGCTGGCGACGTTCGCGTCTCGCATGGTGGCGAGGAGTTCGAGTTCCCGGTCGATCGCGTCCGCCGCGGGTCCGCGGGTGAGCAGATAGTCGGCCGCCACGCCGAAACTGCGCGCCACCGCCGCGAGGATCTCGACATCCGCTGTGGCGCCCGCGTTCCGGTCGTCGAACTCGCCGTCGCGCAGGCGCTCCAGGTAACCGGGCGGCACCGTGCGACCGAGGAATTCGCCGATCTGCTCGGCGACGGATTCGGTGCTGCGTTCCGGTGCGTTGCGCGGATGCACGACGGAGAACAGCCGATTGATCTTGTGGCTGAGGGTCAGCTCCGGGCGATTCGATCCGTGGTCGGTCATGGCTGCCTCGTCACTCGCCGTTTCGAACCGCTGTCGTGGCCAGGTTGGCCGCCAGCCAGCGTGCGCGGAATCGGGCTTCGGTCGCTGCATCGATATCCTCCGATCGACCGGCCAGCCAGCGGCGGTACCGGCGTTCCTGTAGCTCGTCGGGGTCGCTGGACTCCGCGGGGACCGCGAGCAAGTGCGCGAAGGCCATTTCCACCAGCGGATGCAATTGCTTGCCCGGTCCACCGTTGCGTTCGAGCATGGCGGTCGCGTATCGCGCCGACAGCTTGGAGACCACCCGGTTGAGTTCCGCGATCGCGGCGACCACCTGCGGGTCGGTGGTGCGGCCGTGCTCGACGGCGTCGTTGAGACTGCCCGATGCCGCGAGAAGGCCGGTCAGGTCGGAGATTTCGAAGCGGATCGCGTCCGGCCCCGCCACCACCGAGTCGCCCGCGCCGCGCGCGGAGTTCGCGGGTTCGTCGGCGGCGGGTACGCCGCCCGCGTAGGTGCGTGCGGCACTGCCCGGCAGCCATCGCAGCGGCGCGTCGAGCTTGTTCAGCGTCTGCATGCTGATGGTCGCTTCGCCGTCCTCGATCTTCCTGATGGTCGGCGCCGAAGGTCCCCCGAGGTCGCCGATCTGTAGCTGGGTGAGGCCGAGCTCGTCCCGGCGTTCTTTGATGATTCGCCCGAATCTCTTCTGCCGCGACAGCTCCGAAGGGCTATGCATAGTGCGTTCATGGTAAGCCGATGGGAGGCTCAAGGCAAACAAATAGAAACTATTTGGAAAGTTAGTCGAAAGTTTGTTACGGTTCTTTGCGTCGGATGACGGAGTGCATGCGACGGTTCCGGGACGGGCAGGGGCGTTCGCCGGGACGGGCGTCTCGGTCCGTCGCGCAACGGCGCGCGGCGGACCGGTTCAGCGGCGGTGGAGGGGATCGTCGCTGCGTCGGGGTTCACCGTCGGCGAAGGGGGTCGACGGTGAACTTACTTTGCAGTAAGTTTGGTGGTCCCAGGCTTTCGAAAGGAAATCGCATGGCCACCAGAGCTGCTCGCCGTGCTGTGATCGTGTCCGGTGCGCGCACGCCGTTCCTGCGTGCGTTCACCGGATACACCCGGATGGACTCCATCGCGCTGGCCGATGCCGCGGTCCGTGGACTGCTGGAGCGCACCGGGCTGCCCGGCGCGGAAGTGGAGGCGATCGTGTGGGGCGGGGTCATCCTGCCCAGCGCGGCGCCGAACATCGCCCGCGAAGTCGCGTTGGACCTTGCACTGGACCCGGGCTGTGAGGGCTACACCGTGACCAGGGCCTGCGCCTCCGGTCTGCAGGCGGTCACGTCGGCGGCGGCCGCGATCGAGCGGGGCGAATACGACGTCATGATCGCGGGCGGCAGCGATTCCACCTCCAACGCCGAGGTCAAGCTGCCGCAAAAGGTCGTGCACGCGGCGGCGCCGCTGGCGCTGGGCAAGCCGAAGCCGAAGGACTACTTGTCCGCGGCCGCGCGCTTGGCGCCGTTCACCGACCTGCTACCGAGCAGGCCCAAGATCGCTGAGCGCACCACCGGCGAGGTGATGGGCGAGTCGGCCGAGAAGATGGCTCGTATCCACGGCGTGAGCCGCGCGGACCAGGACGAGTTCGCCGCCCGATCGCATCACCGCGCGGCGGCCGCCATCGACTCCGGCCGGTTCGATGACGAGGTGCTGCGGATCCGCACGCCCGAAGACGCGGAGATCCGGCGCGACGGTCTGGTGCGCGGCGACACCAGCGTCGCGAAACTGGCCGCGCTGAAACCGGTTTTCGCCGCCGACGGCAGCGTGACCGCTGGCAACGCCAGCCCGCTCACCGACGGTGCCGCCGCGGTGCTGCTGATGAGCGAAGAGAAAGCGCACGCCCTCGGATATCGGCCGCTGGCGGCGTTCCGGTCGTGGAGCTACGTGAGCGTCGACCCGGCCGATCAGGTGCTCATCGGGCCGGCCATCTCGATGCCACGCGCGCTGGAGAAAGCCGGAATGTCCTTGGCCGACGTCGATCTCGTGGATATCCACGAGGCCTTCGCCGCCCAGACCTTGGCGGTGCTTACCGCACTGGCCAGCGACGAATGGGCCAAGACCAGGCTGGATCGCGATACCGCCGTCGGCGAGGTGGACGTCGACAAGCTGAACGTGCACGGCGGCTCGATCTCGCTCGGTCACCCGTTCGGCGCGACCGGGGCGCGCATGGTGACCACCATGGCCAACGAACTGACTCGCACGGGCAAGAACGCGGCCCTGCTCGGTATCTGCGCCGCGGGCGGCATCGGCGCATCGGCGGTGCTCGAACGCGTCTGAGGCGATGTATAAGTGGCCCTGCCGGAGCCTCTCTCAGGCCTTGCCTGTGAAGCCCCGGCGCTTGCGCCCCTCGTCCGCGAGGATGCGCAGACAGGTCTGGTGCTTGGTCTCGCCGGGGACGCCTTCTCGACGCAGGCGCAACGTCGCCTGTGCCAGATCGATGCCCAGCTCGCTGGACAGCCGAACAGCATCGACATTGGCCATTGCACAAACCTCCTGGAACCGACGAAAACCACGATGAAGCGCACTGCGTAAGTGACAGTTTCGCCCTTGTCGTACCCAGTGGGGATCCGATTGAAGCATGAACGATCCGCACATTTGGGTAACGATGCGCGGAAGGTCAGCCCCGATAGGTCTCGCGGTGCACCGCGTCCGTGAGGGGTCTGCCCGCGCGCCAGCCGAAGCGCTCCAGATCGGGAATGCGCTGGAACTCGCGCACCGGCCCGACGCACAGCCAGGCGACCGTGCGGACGCCCTCCGGGAGGCCGATCAGATCGGACAGGAAACCGGGATCGTAGAACGACACCCACCCCACGCCGATGCCTTCGGCGGTGGCGGCCAGCCAAAGGTTCTGGATGGCGAGAACCGCGGAGTAGATGCCGGTTTCGGGCACCGTGGCCCGGCCGAGCACCTGCGGCCCGCCGCGATCGTGGTCATAGCAGACCACGATCCCGGTACCGCTCTCCGAAATGCCCTCGATCTTGATCGGCTCGAAGGTGGCGGCGCGCTCGGGTGGCAGCGCATCGCGGAACTCGATGCGCTTCTGTGCCACGTGATCGGCGAACTCGCGCAGCGTCGCCGGCTCGCGGACCACCACGAAATCCCAGGGCTGCGAATTCCCGACGCTCGGCGCCCGGTGCGCGGCATCCAGCAGCCGCCACAGTGTCGCATCGTCGACGAGTTCGCCGGTGAACTCCGCGCGTACGTCACGACGGCGCCGGATGGCCTCGTAGACGCTCAGAACTTCAGCATGCACCGTCCGAGTCAATCAAACCCGGCGAACTCGCCGCACACGGCGTGGTCTCCTGCGTCGCCGACCGACCGCGGCGTGGCGGGAGTGGAAGTCAGCCTGCCGCGGACACGCGTCGCCGGGCCAGCCGCCGCCGTCCCTCGGCGAGCGCGGTGCGCAGACCGCGGCGGCGGCCCGTCACCGGATCGATGGAGGCGGCGGTGTGGCCCCCGAACTTGCGTTCCGAGGCGGTCTCGGGCGCATCGTCGGCGGTGGCCCGCAGGTACTTGTTCGGCAACGCCAGTTTGAGGATGGTGCGCCACGCCTTGAAGTACTGCACCGGCAGCGAGCCGGTGGTGTAGGGCAGGTCGTACTTGTCGGCCAGCTCGCGCACCCGCACGGCGATGTCGGCGTACCGGTTGCTCGGCAGATCGGGGAACAGGTGGTGTTCGATCTGGTGGCTCAGATTGCCGGTCATGAAGTGCATGACCGGGCCGCCGGAGATGTTGGCGCTGCCGAGCATCTGGCGCAGGTACCACTGGCCGTGCGTTTCGCCGTCGATGTCGGCCTTGGTGAACTTTTCCGCCCCGTCGGGGAAGTGCCCGCAGAAGATCACCGCGTTGGACCAGA
The DNA here is from genome assembly GCF_040644075.1 of Nocardia sp. NPDC047038. Classification (NCBI taxonomy): domain Bacteria; kingdom Bacillati; phylum Actinomycetota; class Actinomycetes; order Mycobacteriales; family Nocardiaceae; genus Nocardia; species Nocardia sp. NPDC047038. The sequence goes on from NZ_JBEYVQ010000013.1 coordinate 148,986, forward strand.
TGTTGCGGATCGCGTTCGCGGCCAGGTTGGCCGTCAGCGTGGAGAAGAACGCGGGCCCGGTGAGGGCGGGGAAGACCACGTAGTCCTTGAGGACCTGCTTGCCCATCTTGGTGAGCGCCTCGTCGCGCTTGCGCTCGAACTCGGCCCGTTCGGGGGAACCGGGCTTGTACCGGCCCGCCACCAGTTTGCCCAGCTCCAGGTGCTGGATGGCGACGCCGTACTCGAAGAACAGCTGCAACAGCAGGTTGTAGACCGGGTTGCCCAGGTTGAACGGCTTCCAGCGCTGGTCGCGGGTCACCCGCAGCAGGCCGTAGCCGATGTCGTCGTCCATGCCGAGCACGTTGGTGTACTTGTGATGCAGGTAGTTGTGGGTGTGCTTCCAGTGCTTGGCCGCGCCGGTGTTGTCCCACTCCCACGAGCTGGAGTGGATCTCCGGATCGTTCATCCAGTCCCACTGCCCGTGCATGACGTTGTGCCCGATCTCCATGTTCTCGATGATCTTGGCGGTGGCGAGCAGTGCGACGCCTGCCAGCCACGCGGGGCGCTTCGGGCTCGCGAAGAGCACCGCACGGCCGCTGATCTCGAGAGCGCGCTGCAACCGGATGACGTTGCGGATGTACTTCGCGTCGCGTGCGCCGCGCGAGGCTTCGATTTCCCGCCGGATCGCGTCGAATTCCGCGCCGAGTGCTTCCACGTCGGCCTCGGTGAGGTGCGCATATTCCTTGACATCCGAGATCGCCATGCGGGTTACTTTACCGTAAGTTACGAAACCGTAGGTTGCGAGGTGCGCCGCACGGATGTGTCAAATACCTTATTGCGATCCCGGCTGTCGAATGGTAAGTTAGCGCACCCTGCCCGGAAAGCGAAAACGCCTGTCCCGCTTCGCTTTTTCGCGCAGCGCCGCTTGTTCATGACGGGCCCGTTCCTGGAACGCGAGCTTGGCCTCGCGCAGCACCTGCCGCTCGTGTTCGGCCTTCTCCTGTAGGGCCGCCTTGGCCTCGCGGAGCATCTCCTTCTCCTGCCGCGCCTTCTCGCGCAGCGCGATCTTCGCCTCGTGCAGCGCCGAACGCAGGCCGCGCCGCTCGCCGGTCTCCGGATCGACGCGCAGCCAGTGCGTGGATTCCGCGCCGAGCGACGGCAGCGTGATACCGGCGAACTTGCGCTCGGAGGAGGTCTCCGGCGCGTTGTCGGCGGTGGCCTTGAGGAACCGGTCCGGCAGGGCCAGCTTGTGGATCGTGCGGAAGGCCAGCAGATACTGCTTGCCCAGCGACCCGGTGGTGTAGGGCAGGTCGTACTTGTCGCACAGCTCGCGGACCCGTACCGCGATCTCCTGATACCGGTTGCTCGGCAGGTCGGGGAACAGATGGTGCTCGATCTGGTAGCAGAGGTTGCCGCTCATGAACGCCATGGCGGGCCCCGCTTCGAAGTTCGCGCTGCCGAGCATCTGGCGCAGATACCACTCGCCGCTGGTCTCGTTCTCCAGCTGTTCGACGGTGAACTTCTCCGCGCCGTCGGGGAAGTGCCCGCAGAAGATCACCGCGTACGCCCACAGATTGCGCACCAGATTCGCCATCGCGTTGGCCTTCAGCGTGTGCTTGAACGCCGGACCCGTCAGCGCGGGATGGATGAGGTAGTCCTTGGCCACCTGACGGCAGATCTTGCGGGCGAACTCCACGTTCGGACCGGAGGCGACCTCCCAGCGCGGGGTGTCCGACAGCTCCTTGTCGATGCTCCAGTCGTGCAGCGCGATGCCCCACTCGAAGGTCGCGGCGAGCAGCAAGTTCGCCAGCGGCTGCACCAGATGGATCGGCCGCCACTGCTCGTCCCGGGTCATCCGGAGGATGCCGAAACCGAGGTCCTCGTCCTTGCCCAGCACATTCGTGTAGGTGTGGTGGGAGTAGTTGTGCGCCCGGCGCCACTGCGCGGAGGGGCCGGTCATGTCCCACTCCCACGAACTGGAGTGGATCTCCGGGTCGTTCATCCAGTCCCATTGCCCGTGGCTGACGTTGTGCCCGAGCTCCATGTTCTCGATGATCTTGGCCACCGACAGCATCGCGGTGCCTGCCAGCCAGGCCCAGCGGTTGCGGCTGCCGAACAGCACCACCCGGGCGGCTACCTCGAGACCGCGTTGCGCCGCGATCGTGCGCCGGATGTACTTCGCGTCGCGCTCGCCGCGCGACAGCTCCACCGAACGCCGGATGGAATCGAGTTCCTGCCCCAGTGTCTCGATATCGGCCGCCGTGAGATGCGCGAACGTCTTGATGTCGGTGATGGCCACCGGGGTCCTTTCCCTACTCGATACACCTCGAGGGTACCTGCCGGACTAGACGTCCAGGGTGCAGTCGCCCGCCGCCGCCGAGATGCAGGTCTGCACCTTGTCGCCTTCGCGGCGCTCCTCACCGTTGCGCAGGTCGCGCGCGTGTCCGGAACTCAAGGTGACCACGCAGGTCTGGCAGATGCCCATCCGGCAGCCGAACGGCATCTGAACACCGGCGGACTCACCGGCCTCGAGCAGGCTGGTCGCGCCGTCGGCATCGACGCTGCGACCGGTCTTGCCGAAGGTGACCGTGCCGCCCGCACCGACCGCGGAGCGTTCGATCTCGAAGCGCTCCACGTGCAGCCGGTCCGACAGCCCCGCGTCGCGCCAGTGGTTCTCGATCTCGTCGAGCATTCCGGCCGGGCCGCACGCCCAGGTCTGGCGTTCGCGCCAGTCGGGGATCTCGGTGTCGAGATCGGCGAGGGCGAACTTGCCCCGCTCGGCGGTGAGATGCAGGCGGGTGTCGAAGCCGGGATTGCGGTCGCGCAGCGCGCCCAGCTCCGCGCCGAACATCACGTCGTCGGAAGTGCGCGCGGAGTGCAGGTGCACCACGTCGGTGAACACCTCGCGGCGGTCCATCGCGCGCAGCATGGCGATCACCGGCGTGACGCCGCTGCCCGCGGTGAGGAACAGCACCTTCTCCGGCGGCGGGGACGGCAGTACGAAACCGCCCTGCGGGGCGGCGAGCCGGACGACGGTGCCGACCGGCACGCCGCTGACCAGGTGGCTGGACAGGAAGCCTTCCGGCATCGCCTTAACGGCGATGGAGATCAGTCGCTTGCCGCCGTGGCCGGGGTCGGACCAATTCGGCGGACAGGTCAGTGAATACGAGCGCCAATGCCAGCGGCCGTCCACCAGGATGCCGATGCCGATGTACTGGCCGGGCTGGTATTTGAAGTCGAAGCCCCATCCCGGCTGGATCACCAGCGTCGCGGAATCGGCGGTCTCCTTGCGTACCTCGACGATGCGTCCCCGCAGCTCGCGAGCCGACCACAGCGGGTTGGCCAGGTGCAGGTAGTCGTCGGGCAGCAGCGGTGTGGTCACGCGCGCAAAGGCTCCGCGCAGCACGTTCAGCTTGCCGCCGCGCTCGGCGACGCTCGCGGCGGGCGCCTCCAGCCACGCACGGACGCTTCGCACGGAGCTCCCAATTTTCGAACCCATCGCTGCCGTTGGTCTCCCTGTCGTCGGATGCGCGGGCCGCCGTCTCGCCGATCGGAGGCCTCGCCAGCAAGGTTACGGCATCGTAGGTTACGGCGGCAGGTCAGTGGGGCGCCCGCCGCGGCGATTCAGAGGAGCTCGAGCAGAAACGGCAGCTCTTGGGCCGCGTACCAGGCCAATTGATGGTCCTCGGCGTCGCCGAGAACGAACTCGGCGTCGGTGTCGCCGAGATCGGCCGCGTCCACCACGTCGACGGCCTTGGCAACCTGTGGTTCGGCGTCGGCCAGGTCGACGTGCACCGAGGCGATCTGCTGGTACCCGATCGGGCCCGCCAGCCGGACCACCGCGTCGTCGAGGTCGGGCCGCAGCTTCGCGCCGGTCACGTCGGCGGCGATCACCGCACGGCGGTAAACCGGGTTACCGCCCGCCGCCGGCGCGGCCTCGTCGTCGGAGTCCTCCGATCCGATCGCCTCGCGTTCGGCGGCCAGCAGTCGCAGCGAGGCGCGCGCGGCCTCGTTCATGGCGACTTCGCCGAGTTCCTCGTCGTCGCCGGAGGCGTAGGCCTCGCGCAGCGCGGGCGTCACCGCGAACGCGGTCCCGCCGACGGGGGCCAGCTCACGGTTGCCGACCAGATCGCGCAGCATCGGCACCGTGGCCGGGATGTAGACCCGCAGCTTCTTCTGATCAGACGCAGGCACCGAGCATCTCCTCCATGGAATCGCGCACCGCCGTGGCGAGCACGCCGATGTCGGCCATCGCGTCGCGGTCGGCGTTGAGACCGTAGAAGACACGCCCGTCGTAGGACGTGATCCCGATACTCGACGCCTGATTGCGCAGCAGTGGCGACACCGGGTACATCTCCAGCATCCGCGCGCCGCCGATGTACATCGGCGCTTGCGGACCCGGCGCGTTGGTGATCACCAGATTGAACGTGTGTTCTGCGAACGTACTCGCCGCTCGCACACTCATCGCATGCAGGCTGGCCGGAGCGAAACCGGCCAGGTGCACGAGCGTACGCGCGCGGACGCCGCGCCGCTGACGACCGTTGAGTTCGGAGGCGTGCGCGATGTGCGACAACCGCATCACCGGGTTCGGTTCGCCCACCGGCAGATCGATCAGGAACGACGACACCTCGCTCGCCGAGTGCGTCTGGTCGCCCTCGTTTCCCTCGACGTACACCGACATCGGCACCACAGCTCGCAGCGTGGTGGACTCGGTGAGCGCTTCCCCGCGCGACAGCAGCCAGTTGCGCAGAGCGCCGGTGACCACGGCGAGGATGGCGTCGTTGGTCGAGCAGCCGAACCGCTTGCGGATCGTCCGGTAATCCGCCAGGTCGGTGCGCACCACGTCGAAGCGCCGGTTTCGCGAGGTACGCGTGTTCAGGGGGCTGGCGGGCGCACCGGTCGCCGCGGTGCGCACGGCGGCGACCACCGACTCGACCGCCTTGCCGGCCGTCCCGACCACCGCGAACGCGCCCGCGCTCGCCTCCCGGGCGACCTCGAGGGCTTTGCGCGGCTGTGTGGCGAGGTGTGCGAGCGCGCCGACCAGCAGTTCCATCTCACCGGGTTCGCGCGGCGCGATCCAGTCGTCGCCGGCCAGTTCGCGGGGAGCGGGCCCCGCGTCGAGGATCACATGGCCGATCTCGAGCGCGGTGTCCCCGTCCACCAGGGCGGAATGCGTCTTGGTGAAGATGGCGCAGCGGCCGTCGGACAGCCGTTCGATCAGGTACATCTCCCACAGCGGCCGGGCCGGGTCCAAGGGGTGGGAGACGAGGCGGGCGACCAGGTCGTGCAGCTGTTCGTCGGTGCCGGGACCGGGCAGCGCCGAACGCCTGATGTGGTAGGTGATGTCGAAACGGCTGTCCTCGACCCAGACCGGCCGCCCCAGCGACAGCGGGATCTCCCGCACTTTGCGCCGGTATCTCGGTACCAGCGAGAGCCTGCTCTCGACGAGATCGACCAACCGGTCGTAGTCCAGGATCGGCGCGCCCGAGCTGTCGCCGGGATCGGTGTTCCGCACGATCGCGAGAGAGCCGATATGGATCGGATTGCTGCTCGACTCGAGCCGGTAGAAGGCCGTGTCTTGCGGCGTCAGTCTCGTGATCACGCTGCCCGGTACTCCTTTTCCCGATGCCGCCCCCGCTTCATTGTGCTGCCGCATCAACCGTTGGCCCGGCCGTTGTGGCATTTCTGATGAATTCCGTACACGTTTTTCCGCGCCGGGGGCCCATGACACGCTGGTCGACTCGAGTTCTGCGAACCGATTCGATCACAGGGCGGACCGGAATGCGCGGCCGAACCATCCGGGTGGCCCGCCGGGCACCTTTTCCAGCGGGGCGCGACCACTTCGCGGCAGGTCCACGCAGCGCCGCAGGCGCTGCATATCCAACAGACCATTACCATGGGGCATGCAGCGGATTCCGCGCAACCGCGTGGGCCGCACCGGCCCGGGGGCCGACGACACGATTTGACACACCGACCAGAGGACTGACGAGACCCGTGCCTGCGCTGACACTGACGAGGTTGCTACGGATTGGTGAGGGTCGCATTGTCAAGCGGCTCTCGCATTTCGCCGACCAGGTCCTCGCCCTCGAACCGGAGTACGAGGACCTCAGCGACCTGGAGCTACGGGCCAAAACCGACGAGTTCCGCGAGCGGTACGCCGAGATGGTCGAGGACGGCGAGACCGATCCGCTCGGCCAGCTGATGGCCGAGGCGTTCGCCGTCGCGCGGGAGGCGTCCTGGCGGGTGCTCAGCCAGAAGCACTACAAGGTGCAGATCATGGGCGGCGCCGCGCTGCACACCGGCAACATCGCCGAGATGAAGACAGGTGAGGGCAAGACCCTCACCTGTGTGCTGCCCGCCTACCTGAACGCGCTCAGCGGCGACGGCGTGCACGTCGTCACGGTGAACGACTACCTGGCCAAGCGCGACGCGGAGTGGATGGGCCGCGTGCACCGCTTCCTCGGCCTCGAGGTCGGCGTGATCCTGTCCGGCATGAGCCCCGCGCAGCGGCGGGCGGCCTACAACGCCGACATCACCTACGGCACGAACAACGAGTTCGGCTTCGACTACCTGCGCGACAACATGACGCACTCGCTCGACGACCTGGTGCAGCGCGGGCACAACTTCGCCATCGTCGACGAGGTCGACTCCATCCTCATCGACGAGGCGCGCACCCCGCTGATCATCTCCGGGCCCGCCGACGCCTCGTCGAAGTGGTACGCCGAGTTCGCGCGGATCGCGCCGCTGCTGAAGAAGGACCTGCACTACGAGGTCGACATCAAGAAGCGCACGATCGGCGTGCACGAGGCCGGCGTCGAGTTCGTCGAGGACCAGCTCGGCATCGACAACCTCTACGAGGCCGCCAACTCGCCGCTGGTGAGCTACCTGAACAACGCCGTCAAGGCCAAGGAGCTCTACACCCGCGACAAGGACTACATCGTCCGCGACGGCGAGGTGATCATCGTCGACGAGTTCACCGGCCGCATCCTGGTCGGCCGCCGCTACAACGAGGGCATGCACCAGGCGATCGAGGCCAAGGAAGGGGTGGAGATCCAGCCGGAGAACCAGACCCTGGCCACCATCACCCTGCAGAACTATTTCCGCCTCTACGACAAGTTGTCCGGCATGACCGGTACCGCCGAGACCGAGGCCGCCGAGCTGCACCAGATCTACAGCCTCGGCGTGGTGCCCATCCCGACCAACAAGCCGATGATCCGCGCCGACCAGTCCGACCTGATCTACAAGACGGAAGAGGCGAAGTTCTCCGCCGTGGTCGACGACGTCACCGAGCGGCACGAGAACGGCCAGCCGGTGCTGATCGGCACCACCAGCGTCGAGCGCTCGGAGTACCTGTCCAAGCAGTTCACCAAGCGCGGCATTCCGCACAACGTGCTGAACGCGAAGTTCCACGAGAAGGAAGCGGAGATTATCGCCGAGGCGGGCCGGCCGGGCGCGGTGACCGTCGCGACGAACATGGCCGGCCGCGGTACCGACATCGTGCTCGGCGGCAACCCGGACATCATCGCCGACATCCTGCTGCGCAAGCAGGGGCTGGACCCGGTCGAGACGCCGGAGGAGTACGAGCGCGCCTGGCTGCCCGCCCTGGACCAGGTCAAGGCCCAGACCGCCGAGGACGCCGAGTTGGTGCGCGAGGCGGGCGGCCTCTATGTGCTGGGCACCGAGCGGCACGAGTCGCGCCGCATCGACAACCAGCTGCGCGGCCGCTCCGGCCGACAGGGCGACCCGGGCGAGTCCCGCTTCTACCTGTCGCTGGGCGACGAGCTGATGCGCCGATTCAACGGCGCCGCGCTGGAAGCGATCATGACGCGGCTGAACCTGCCCGACGACGTGCCGATCGAGGCGAAGATGGTCTCCAAGGCCATCAAGAGCGCGCAGACGCAGGTCGAGCAGCAGAACTTCGAGATCCGCAAGAACGTGCTCAAGTACGACGAGGTGATGAACCAGCAGCGCACCGTCATCTACGGCGAGCGCGATCGGATCCTGCGCGGCGAGGACATGGAGGGCCAGGTCCAGAGCATGATCACCGATGTGATCACCGCCTACGTGGACGGCGCCACCGCCGAGGGCTATGTCGAGGACTGGGATCTGGAGAAGCTGTGGACGGCGCTGAAGACGCTGTACCCGGTGAGCCTGGACTACCGGGACCTGACCGGCGAGACCGAGGTCGGCGAGGCGGGCGAGCTGACGCGCGAGGAGTTGCTCGAGGCGCTGCTGGACGACGCGCACGACGCCTACGAGCGGCGCGAAGCCGAGATCGACGGCCTGGCGGGCGAGGGCAGCATGCGCAATCTGGAACGACAGGTGCTGCTGTCGGTGCTCGACCGCAAGTGGCGTGAGCATCTCTACGAGATGGACTACCTCAAGGAGGGCATCGGCCTGCGGGCCATGGCGCAGCGCGACCCGTTGGTGGAGTACCAGCGCGAGGGCTTCGACATGTTCACCGCGATGCTCGACGGCCTCAAGGAGGAGTCGGTCGGCTTCCTGTTCAACCTGCAGGTCGAGGTGCAGCAGCCGCAGCCGGAAGGCGTCGCCGTCGACCAGGGTCTTCGTTCGCCGGTCGGAGCGATGACCGCCCCGCGCCCGCTGCCCACCGAGGAGGCTCAGGTCGCCAACGGCCACGCCGCACCGGCGGCCCTGCGCGCCAGGGGTATCGATGACACCGCCCCGCGCGGTTTCAGCTACTCCGGCCCCGACGAGGGCGGCCGCGCCGCCGTGCACAGCGACGCCGAGGAGTACGGCGTGGACGGTGGGCCGCAGCCCACCCGTCGCGAGCGCCGCGAGGCCGCCCGCGCGGAGGCGAAGGGCCGCCGCGGCCCGAAGTCGCGCCGCCGTCACTGATCCGCTGAATCACGAAGGCGCTCAGGGTTTTCCTGGGCGCCTTCGTTGTTTTCCGTATGCCGAAGCGTCTTCGCAAGGGGGATTTACCGTCGTGTCTGCGCGTGTCCGGCGAGAGAAAGTTGTGTGCTACATCGTTCGGGACGAGAAGTTGCTGGTGTTCCGCCACACCGAGTTCTCTTGGGAGGAAGTCGGGATTCAGGTTCCCGCGGGCAGCATCCAGGCGGGCGAGTCTCCGGCAGACGCTGCCCTCCGGGAAGCGTGTGAGGAGACGGGGCTGACCGAGTTCACGGTGGTCCGCGAACTCGGCAGAGACGAATTCGACGTCCGCCCAAATCGTTTCGAGACGCACCGGCGTCACTTCTTCCAGCTCGCATTACACCGAACCACACCCGAACGGTGGGCGAGTCAGGAGGACCACGACGGCCTGGCCCCGCCGACGAAGTTGGAGTGCTTCTGGATTCCGCTGACCGCCGCGCATGTGCTGCAAAGTGGGCAGAGCGCGATGATCGGTCGGCTTTTCGACTGAGTCTCGGACGGCCGAGGCGATTACCAGGGATCGTTGGAGTTCAGGGCGACCAGCAGGCGGCGGATGGCCGCCACCCGGTGTTCCTTGCCCGGCAATTGGTCCAGCGCGCATTCGGGATCGGCGGGCGGACCGAGATGGGTGCAGCCCCGCGGACAGTCCTCGATGGCGTCGGCGAGGTCGGTGAAGGCGGCGATGACGTCGTCCGGCGTGATGTGCGCCAGACCGAACGACCGCACGCCCGGCGTGTCGATGACCCACCCGCCGCCGGGTAGCGGGAGCGCGACCGACTGAGTGGAGGTGTGCTTGCCCTTGCCCACCCCGGATACCTCGCCCACGGCCCGCTCCGCCTCCGGCACAAGGCGATTCACCAGCGTGGACTTGCCCACGCCGGAGTGGCCGATCAGCGCGGTGAGGTGATCGGTGAGCAGATCGAGTACCGGATCGAGCGGATCGTCGATGCCGCCGTAGACGATGGTGAGGTCGAGATCGTCGAAAGCGGCGGCGAATTCGGAATCGGCCGCCAGATCGTGTTTGGTCAAGCACAGAACCGGTTGCAGCCCACCGGCGTACGCGGCGACCATGGCGCGTTCCACGAAGCCGGTGCGCGGAGGCGGGTCGGCGAGCGCGACCACGATGAACAGCCGCTCCGCGTTGCCGACCACGATGCGCTCGAACGGATCGGTGTCGTCGGCGGTGCGGCGCAGCACCGTCCGGCGGTCGGCGACCCGGACGATGCGCGCGAGGGTATCCGGTCGCCCGGACAGGTCGCCGACCACGTCCACCTGGTCGCCGACCACGATCGGAGTGCGGCCCAGTTCCCGGGCGCGCATCGCGACGATGCGGCGATCCGGATCGCCGCCGAGCACACATCCCCACCGGCCCCGGTCGACCGAGACCACCATGGCCGGCTCGGCGTCGCTGTGCTGCGGCCGGGTCTTGGTGCGGGGACGGGAGCTACGCCCCGGACGAACCCGGACATCGGATTCGTCGTAGCTGGCCGCGGATCGTCGTCCCCGGCTCAGTGCGCCGCTCCTTCGTCGGATAGCGCGGACGCGAGCATCTGCTCCCACAAAGCGACGAAGTTCGGCAGCGTCTTGGCCGTGGTCCCGATGTCCTCGATCTCGATGCCGGGCACCCGGAGTCCGAGAATGGCTCCCGCCGTGGCCATTCGGTGATCGGCGTAGGAGTGCCAGCTGCCGCCGTGCAGTTCGGTGGGCACGATCTCCAGTCCGTCCTCGGTCTCGGTCACCTTGCCCCCGAGGCGGTTGATCTCGGTGGACAGCGCGGCCAGCCGGTCGGTCTCGTGACCGCGCAGATGGGCGATGCCGCGCAGCACGGACGGGGAGTCCGCCAGCGCGGCCAGCGCGGCGACGGTGGGCGTCAGCTCACCCACGTCGTGCAGGTCGATATCGATGCCTGCGAGCCGGTCGGGGCCGTGCACGGTGAGCACGCCGTCGAAGATCCGCGCTTCCGCGCCCATCCGCACGAGGATCTCGCGGATGACGTCGCCCGGCTGGGTGGTCAGCCGCGGCCAGTGCGGGATGCTGACCGTGCCGCCCGTGATCGCGGCCGCGGCCAGGAACGGGGTGGCGTTGGACAGGTCCGGCTCGATCTCCCAGTCCACGGCGCGGATCAGCCCGTGCTCCACGGTCCAGGTCTGCGCCTTGAAGCTGTCCGCGGGCGCCTGCACCCGCACGTCGGCGCGCCGCAGCATCTCCACGGTCATCTCGATGTGCGGCATCGAGGGCAGCGCCTTGCCGTCGTGGTGCACCACCAGTCCCTCGTCGAAGCGCGCGGCCGACAGCAGCAGGCCCGAGACGAACTGCGACGACCCGGACGCGTCGATCGTCACGGTGCCGCCGCGCAGCGCGCCCTTGCCGTGCACGGTAAACGGCAGTGCGTCGCCGTCGATATCGGCGCCGAGCGAGCGCAGCGCGTCCAGGATCGTGCGCAGCGGCCGGATCCTGGCCTGTTCGTCACCGTCGAACGCGACATCGCCCGACGCCAGGGCGGCGACCGGCGGCAGGAAGCGCATCACCGTGCCCGCGAGCCCGCAGTCGACCGTGCCGCCGCCCAACGGCGCCGGGGTGACGGTCAACGTGTCGCCCGCGCCCTCGATGTCCGCACCGAGCGCGCGCAGCGCGGCGATCATCAGGTTCGTGTCCCGGCTGCGCAGCGCACCGGTGATGGTGGACGGACCGTCGGCCAGTGCGGCCAGGATGAGCGCCCGGTTCGTGATCGATTTCGATCCGGGCAGGGTCACGGTCGCGTGTACGGGGACCTCGACATGGGGCGCTGGCCAGAAGTTCACTCATCCATCATCACACGGTGTTCAATTGCAGCGCCTTCGCGCTGCGTGTTCGCGGCCCTTTGTGGCTCGAACGGCGGATGCTCGGTCTTGCTTCGCTCGAAACCGGAAGATGCGGTGCGCTGGGGGCGTAGGTGTCGGAGCCTGATACCGAGGGCATGCCGTTTGTTGTGGCCCGGCGCCGGATCAGTCCGACTGCCGTTCGGTGCTGGTCGCCGGCCGCGAACGGCGGGTGTTCGGTTTCGCTGCGCTCGAAAGACGTGGTTGCGGTGCGCTGGAGTGCGTGACGCTTCCTTACTGGTGCACGGTTTGTAGTGGCTGGTCGTCGGCCCGGCGCGACCGACGCTGCTATTTGTGCGCGGTGGTCACTCGGATGTGAGCGAGGCGGCGAACGGTGCGTGCCAAGTCTCGATCAATCGGGCCGGGGTCGGCAAAAGTTGTTGCGCGGGAGGAAGTATGCCGGAACGGAGACGCGGCGCGTAGCTGTGCCGGTCGAGTGCCCCGGTTGCGCGGTCAGCCGGGGCGCGGACGATGCCCGGCAGACTTCGGCCGGTCTCATAGCGCCTCGCCGTCGCGATTCGCGCACGTTCAGCTGGTGGATTGCCGCTGGTCTCACCTACCGCACGGGGCCGGGTGCTCGACCAGGTCGAGTGCCCGGCCCCGGCCGTGGGATTCCTACTTGTGCCGTCCGTGCAGGAACGGGACGAGCTTGCGCAGCAGCTTCATCGTGGAGTCGGTGCGGCTGTAGCTCAGCAGCGCCATGCCCGGAACGGTGAAGCGCTGCACCGCGATCGAGTGCGGACGGGTGAACTCGCGCAGACCCGGTTCGCCGTGGATGCGGCCGATGCCGGAATCGCCGACGCCGCCGAAGGGCAGGCCGGGGATGGCGGCGAAGGCGAGCACCGAGTTCACCGAGGTGGCGCCGACGCGCAGCCTGCGCGCGATGTCCAGGCCGTTCTTCTTCGAGTAGACCGCCGAGGACAGGCCGTACTTGGAGTTGTTGGCCAGTTCCACCGCCTCGTCGACGCCGTCGACGGTGCGGATGGTGATGGTCGGGCCGAAGGTCTCCTCGGCCACCGCCTCGGAGTTCTCGTCCACGTCGACCAGTACGACCGGTTCGATGAACGGCGCCTTGACCGACTCGGGGCCGCCGAGCACCGCGGTGCCGCCGTTCTTCAGCGCGTCGTCGATGTGGCGGCGCACGATGTCGATCTGGCTCGGCATGGTCATCGGGCCGTAGGCGGCCTTGTCGCCGGAGCCGGGCTTGATGTCGGTGAGGATGCGCTTGACCTCCGCGACGAACTCCTCGCGCACCGAGCGGTCGACGTAGACCCGCTCGACGCCCGCGCAGGTCTGACCGCTGTTGGCGGTGGCGCCCCAAGCGACCGCGTCCGCCGCGGCCTTGATGTCGGCGTCGGCGGCGACGATCACCGCGTCCTTGCCGCCGCACTCGAGCAGCACGGGGGTGAGCCGTTCGGCGGCGGCGGCCATGATCCGCTTACCCGTGGCGGTGGAGCCGGTGAACGCGATCTTGTCGACGTCCGAGCGGACCAGCGCCGCACCCGTGGCGCCATAGCCGTTGATCGTGCTGAACACGCCCTCGGGCAGTTCACGATTGGCTTCGGCGAAAGCGTCGGCGAGGAAATTGCCGATGCCGGTGGAGTACTCGCTCGGCTTGAAAACGACGGTGTTGCCCGCGGCAAGCGCGTAGGCGATGGAACCGTTCGGTGTGTAGACCGGGTAGTTCCACGGGCCGATCACGCCGACGACGCCGAGCGGGCGCTGCTCGAGCCGGGCGCTGAAGTTCGACATCAGCGCGCCAGGGGAGACCCGCTTGGGGCCGAGCACCTTCTTGGCGTTCTTGGCCGCCCAGGAGATGTGCTCGAGCGCGAGCATCAATTCCAGGAAGGCGTCGTCGAGCGGCTTGCCGTTCTCCGCGTGGATAAGGGCGCAGAATTCCTCCGATTTCTGCACCAGCTTGCTCGACCAGCGCAGCAGATGCGTGCGCCGCTCATCGAAACTCAGCGCGCCCCAGGTGGCGGCCGCTGCGCGAGCCTTGGCGACCGCGGCGGCCACCGCGGCGTCGTCGGCGATGACGTGCGTGCCGATCACCTCGCCTGTCGCCGGATTGACCGACGTCAGTGCCGTGTCGTGATCGGCCGGTTTGGTGTCGGTGGATGTCACAGTGGTTCTCCTCTTGCCGTCTGCGGTCGACGGTCGATGCGCATGTCCGAGTGGACGGGCAGCCCGTCCTCCGATGAGAGAATGCTATGTCACAACTCTCAACAGGTCACCAGCTATGCACCAATTGTCCCCGACGCTGTCGGTGGCGAGTGGGACTATCGGGATATGTGCGGACGATATGCGACCACGACCAATCCCGGCAGGCTCGCGGTGGAGTTGGATGCGCTCGACGAGACCGGCGCGGCCGACGAGAGCTCGTTCACCAATTACAACGTCGCTCCGACGACGCAGGTGCTCACCGTGGTCGAGCGGCACGACCGAGACCACGAAGACGACGACCCGAAACTGCGTATCCGGCGCATGCGCTGGGGCCTGATCCCGGTATGGACCAAAGCGGCCGAGCCCGGTGTACCGGTCAAAGGCAAACCGCTGTTCAACGCCCGCGCCGACAAGGCCGCCACCACGCCGTCCTTCCGTGACGCGGTGAAGTCCCGGCGCTGCCTGGTGCCGATGGACGGCTGGTACGAGTGGGTCGTCGAGCCGAACGGCGAGAAAGGCAAAGCCGCCAAGCATCCCTACTACATGGCCAACGCCGACGGTTCCCGTCTCTACATGGCCGGCCTGTGGTCGGTCTGGCGCGACCGGTCGCAACCGGAGAGCCGACCGCTGCTGTCGTGCACCATCCTCACCACCGACGCGGTCGGCGACCTCACCCGCATCCACGACCGGATGCCGCTGCCCATGCCACGGGAACATTGGGACGCGTGGCTGGACCCGGATCACCCGGCCCCGGCGAGCCTGCTGGAGACGCCGTCCGAGGAGACGGTTGCCGCCATCGTGCCCCGCCCGGTCCCATCCCTGGTCAACAGCGTGCGCAACAACGGCCCCGAACTGCTCGCCCCGGTGGACGATCAAAAGGAAGCAGAGCAGATCACCCTGCTGTGAGCGCCGGCTGCCCCACCGCCGGATCCCGCGCCGCCGCAGGCACACGGGGCGTGCCGTGCTGGATCGGCGTGCAATCGGACATCCGCACCGCTTGAATCTCCACCACGAACGAGCGCCCGGGTCCGGCAACGGAATGGCTCGCCGGCGCTCGCCCTGGTGATGGCGGCCGTGGCTCGTCCGCAGTCGGCTCAACGCGTCCGAGCGGCTGCCGCGTTCGCAAGGAGTTGCGTTGCATACGGGGTCTCGAGTGTGGTCCAGCGGTTCGCGGCTGGATCGGGTGCCGGGCCAACCGCCCGACGCGAACGGCGTCGGCCCAACCCGCGGTTTCGAGCGAAGCGAGACCGAGCATGTTCCGTTCGCGGCCCGGCTCGCGTCCGAGTGGCCGCCGCGTTCGCGACGCAGTCGCCAGCGGCGGTCGCTCGGACACGAGCCATAAGGGGGCCGCGAACACGCAGCGCCGAAGGCGCTGCAAAAACTACAGACTGCACTTCACGCTGGGTGAAGCGATATTCAAGCCGCACTTGATGATCCCGGCGACCAAGTCGATCAGCTTGGTGGTGACATTGCCGCTCAGCTTCTCGGCTTTCCCGGACTTGTCGTCACTCTTCGAACCCTGGCCGCCGAAGTCGAACACGGAATCGCTGACCTGCGTGATCTGCGGGCTGTCCGGCGCGGCGGCTGCCTCGGGGGCGAGGAGCGTTGCCGAACCGAGAGCCAAGACGAGAGCTCCGAACAACGCGACGATCACGGTGCGCACACGCTGCTGCGTAGACATTCGCATCACATCCTCGAGTCGGGTCTATCTGGCCAGTTCAGTAACGCACAGATCGCGGTGATCGTGGCGGAATTACGCGGATGTCACGGGCGCGGTCACCGCGGCGGTCAGCCGGATCAGGTCGGCGGGCGCCAGCTCGATCTCCAGTCCGCGCCGTCCGGCGCTGCACAGCATCCGGTCCCAGGTCAGCGCCGAGTCGTCGATCACGGTGGGCAGCCGTTTGCGCTGACCGAGCGGTGAGATGCCGCCGAGGACGTATCCGGTCGTCTTCTCCGCTCGCGTCTTGTCCGCCATGCTCGCCTTCGGCGCGCCGAGCGCCGCCGCCGCGGCTTTGAGCGACAACGTGTTCGGCACCGGAAGCACGGCCACCGCGAGCGCGCCGGTGGCCAATTCGATGACCAGGGTCTTGAAGATCTGCTCGGCCGCGACTCCGAGTTCGGCGCCCAGCGCGTCGACCGCCTCGGTGCCGTAGGAGTCGGAGCGCGGATCGTGCTTGTAGGCGTGCACGCGGTGGGACACCTTCGCCTGGGTCAACGTGCGGATCGCGGGAGTCGAGCCTGCTGCCATGGGCCAAACCCTAACGGCGGCTGTGACCCTGCCCGCAACGGGATTTCCTGCGAATTCGCCGGGAGCCGGTGGCGGGTGGGAACACCGGACGCGTCGCGCATGTTGTAGCCGGTACACCGCGCTCGGAATGATTTCCACCGCGTGAGCAGGCCCTATGGAGACGTGAAGGAGATGCCTGTGCCCGTGCTGCTCGATGACCGCCCGGTAGGGACCGACGTGTCCCCGACCGACGGCGGATTCTCCTTCGATGTGCCGATGCCGGTAGATTTGGCAGGTACGGCGATCGAAGGGACAGGTGTGACGAGCGACGATGACGTGGCGGCCGACGATGTCGCCGCCGTCGACGATGCCGAGCTGGCACAGCGGTTCGAACGGGACGCGCTCCCGCTGCTCGACCAGCTCTACGGCGCCGCGCTGCGCATGACCAGGAACCCGGCGGATGCCGAGGACCTGGTCCAGGAGACCTACGTGAAGGCCTACCAGGGCTTCAAGTCGTTCCGGGAGGGCACCAATCTGCGTGCCTGGCTGTACCGGATCCTGACCAACACCTACATCAACTCCTACCGCAAGAAGCAGCGCCAGCCCGCGCAGTATCCGACCGACGAGATCACCGACTGGCAGCTGGCGGCGACCGCCGAGCACACGTCGCAGGGGCTGCGCTCGGCCGAGGTCGAGGCGCTGGACGCGTTACCGGACGACGACATCAAGGCCGCGTTGCAGGAACTCCCCGAGGAGTTCCGCATGGCGGTGTACTACGCCGACGTCGAGGGTTTTCCGTACAAGGAAATCGCCGACATCATGGGCACTCCCATCGGTACGGTGATGTCCCGGCTGCACCGTGGCCGGAAGCAACTGAAGGGTTTGCTCGCCGATGTCGCGCGCGAGCGTGGATTCAACCGTTCGGGGGAACGCCAGGAGGTCAAGCAGTGAGTACCGAGCGGGACCCCGACATGGAGCTCGACTGCACGGCGGTGCTCGCCGACGTGTGGCTGATGCTGGACGGCGAGTGCGACGACGCGACTCGGGAACGATTGCAGCACCACATGGAGCACTGCAGTCCGTGTATCGAGGCCTACGGCATCGAGGAGAAGGTCAAGAGCCTGCTCAGCCGCAAATGTGGCGGTGATCGCGCGCCCGAGTCGCTGCGTGAGCGCCTGACCATCGAGATCCGCCGGACGACCGTGACCACGGAGACTTCGGTAGAGACCTCCGACTGATGGGTGCGGTCGGACGTAGTCCGTCCTCAGCCCGCGCATAGCCGATCCGCGAAACGCGAGCGGCACGCCTTCCTGCTGGAAGTGCGTGCCGCTTCGTGCTTGCGGGCCGAGCGTAGCGCTCAGGCGTTGGGCCGCTTGCCGTGGTTGGCCGCGTTCCCCTTGCGGCTACGCTTCTTACGTCCGCGCTTACCCATGAGTAGTCTCCCTTCTGATTGAAGGCCATTCTTTCACGTGTGGTTGGCTGTACCGTCAGCGGATGCAGGCCAACGAGGATATGGGGTGTCATGGCTGAGCAAGTACTCGCCGAGCTGGTGTCGGTCGTCTACCAGGTGGTCGCCGAGGAAGGCGACGAAGTCCAGGAGGGCGACACCCTGGTGATCCTCGAGTCGATGAAAATGGAGATCCCGGTGGTCGCCGAGTCCAGTGGCACGGTGACCTCGATCGGTGTCAAGGAAGGCGACGCGATCAAGGCGGGCCACCTCATCGCGGTCATCTCCTGATCGATTGCGGCGGTAGATCTGCATGGCGACACTGAGCGAGCTGCTGGCCGAGCACACCGACCTACCCGGCGTCGCCGTGGATCATCTGCAGCGCGTGGTGGGCGATTGGCAGTTGCTGTCCGATCTGTCCTTCGCCGATCTGCTGCTGTGGGTCGGTGCGGGACCGGTGACGGACGGCGCGGACATCGTCTGCGTCGCGCAGTGCCGTCCCACCACCGCGCCCACCGTGCACCAGGAGGACCTGGTGGGCACGGTCGCGCTGCGGACCGACCATCCGCAGGTGTTCGAGGCGCTGCTCACCGGCGAGACCGTACGAGCCGACAGTGAGGGCGAGGCCTCCGGCGTCTATCACCCGCATCCGGTGCCCGCGGTCCGCGAGGCCATACCGGTGCGCTGCGGCGACGACGTGATCGCGGTGCTGAGCCGGGACACCGATCGGCAACGCTCCCGGGTGCGCAGTCAGCTGGAGAGCGCCTACGTGGCGTGCGCGGACGATCTGTGCCAGATGATCGCCGAAGGCACCTTCCCGACCACCGAGGATCGCGCGGCCACCCATTCCAGCCCGCGCGCGGGAGACGGATTCATCCGGCTCGACACCGAGGGCATCGTCGTCTACGCCAGCCCGAACGCGCTGTCGGCCTACCACCGGATGGGTTTGCAGGCCGACTTGGCAGGCCAGGATCTCGCCGTCACCACCCGTTCGCTGATCACCGACCCGTTCGATGCCCAGGAAGTGGTCGGCGACATCCAAGCCGCCCTGGCCGGGCGGACCGGACGCCGGATGGAGGTGGAGGCGCGCGGAGCCACCGTGCTGCTGCGCACCCTCGTGTTGCGCCCGCACGGTGAGCTGGCCGGCGCCGCGGTGCTCGTCCGCGACGTCACCGAGGTCAAGCGGCGCGATCGCGCGCTGCTGAGCAAGGACGCCACCATCCGGGAGATTCACCACCGGGTCAAGAACAACTTGCAGACCGTCGCCGCGCTGCTGCGCCTGCAGGCCCGCC
The DNA here is from genome assembly GCF_040644075.1 of Nocardia sp. NPDC047038. Lineage (NCBI taxonomy): Bacteria > Bacillati > Actinomycetota > Actinomycetes > Mycobacteriales > Nocardiaceae > Nocardia > Nocardia sp. NPDC047038. Next base: position 167,847 of record NZ_JBEYVQ010000013.1, read on the forward strand.
GCACCGAGAACGAGGAGGCGCAGGTCGCGCTCACCGAATCGGTGCGCAGGGTCACCTCCATCGCCTCGGTGCACGAGATGCTGTCGATGTCGGTGGACGAAGAGGTCGATCTCGATGAGGTCGTGGACCGGCTGCTGCCGATCATGGCCGACGTGGCCACGGTGCACACCACGCGCATCAAGGTGCGCCGCGCCGGTTCGCTCGGCGTCTTCTCCGCCGAACGCGCCACCCCCTTGGTGATGGTGCTCACCGAACTGGTGCAGAACGCCATCGAGCATGCCTTCGACTCGGGCGAAAACGGCACGGTGACAATCCGTTCCGAGCGTTCGGCCCGCTGGCTCGACGTGATCATCAGCGATGACGGCCGCGGTCTGCCGCCCGGGTTCAGCCTGGAGTCCTCCGATCGGCTCGGCCTCCAGATCGTCCGCACCTTGGTGACGGCCGAACTCGGCGGCTCCATCGGCCTGCACCCCGGCGCCGACATCGGTACCGATGCCGTCCTTCGCGTTCCGCTTGGCCGTCGTTCCGGCCGCTGACCAGCGCGTTCGGGCCTTGAGCTGCAGCTCACGAGGATCACCGGGTCAAGTCGCGCTCGGCAGCGCCGCAGTTTCCCATCGCCGCGAGCAGGCGGTGCCGGATCCGTCGCCCGCGCTATCGGTCGTGCCCGCTGCGCGCTGTTGCTCGGAGGTCGCGGAATGGCCGCTTCTCGGGCGCGGTGTGCGGCTTGCGGCACGGTTACTTCCCGAATGTCCGCAACGAGTGGAATGCGAGGTGTCGCACTGATTCGCGACCGTCCCAACCCGATTGGAAACCAACCACTTTCCCACAAGTTCCGCTCGTCCGCGAGTCGAACCGCGGCCCGCGCCGCGCTCTGATCCGCGCTGCCGATATTGCCATCCGGCGAACCGCATTGGTCGGCTTCCGGATTCGTCGCGAAGCGAGACCGGTCATTTCCAGTTCGCGGACGAGCGTGCAAAAACAACACAGCCCGGCACCTTTGGGTGCCGGGCTGAAATGCGTTACCGGGCCGGGCTGAATGGCCCGGTAAGGCCGGTCGTCTGGAGATCAGACGACGGTGCGGGTGCGGGTGCGCGCGTTGCGACGCTTGAGCGCGCGGCGCTCGTCCTCGCTCATACCACCCCACACGCCGGCGTCTTGTCCGGACTTCAGGGCCCAGGACAGGCAGTCGGCGGTTACGGGGCAGCGAGCGCAGACCAGCTTGGCATCGGCAATCTGCGCGAGCGCCGGACCACTGTTACCCACGGGGAAAAACAGCTCGGGGTCCTCATCGCGACAGATGGCCTTGTGGCGCCAGTCCATTCCTCTGCTCCTTTGCTGGGCGCCGCGCAGGGCGCCGATGGTTTGTGGTTCGTTCACTTGTGCGACTCGAATGTTTCCGCACGGTTGCTTGTGAATGCTTTCACGAACACCGTAGATGTCAATAGGCACGCGGTGCACCGTGGGGAAGCTCACGCTCTGAAGGCCCCCGCTGTGGGGAAGCCTGCCCGGTCCTTTGTACTCGCTCTACCCGGATTTCGCACCACTAACAGCGATGTTTTTCCCGGTGTTTCGCCGCTCAGTGCGGTCTCGGCGCGACGACGGCCAGGACATCGGGCACGGCAGTGAAATCCACCACGTTGCGCTTCCCGATGAAGTCGCCATCGATTTGCAGGCCGATCGGTTCTTTGGACTCGATTCGTACGGCGGGAACGTCGTCTTCGCGAAATAAATTGCGGGACTTGGGATTCCCGTTGGCCGCCAGGAGCTGGCGCGCGAGCAGGAGCGTCGGGAGGACCGCCATGGAGCGCACCGCAAACACTCCGAGGCCCGTTTCGAACCGGGTGCCGGGGTTGGTGTGCACCGGCGTGGCATTCAGATATGTCCACGGTGTGGTGTTGGTAACGAAGGCGTAATGCACCTCGTCCACGGGCTCCCGGCCGGGAATTTCGACCCGAACGCCGGGTTCCTTGCGTTTTGCCCGGAAGAATTGTCGCACAGTTGTTCGAACATAACGTGCCGGAGTGGCGGCGCGTCCCCGGGCGCGGCTCGCGTCGATCGCCTCGCAGACGTCGGCGTCGAGTCCGACGCCTGCGCTGAAGCAGAACCAGCGGTCGTCGGCCAGCCCGAGACCGATCCGGCGATCGGCGTCCAGCGTGAGCAGGTCGATGAGCTGGTTGGTCGCGGTCACCGGGTCGGGGGAGATGCCGAGCGCCCTGGCGAAGACGTTGGCCGAGCCGCCCGGGATCACACCCAGGCGTGGCAACCAGGCTTGACCGTCGTCGAGGACGGGCAGCGGCAGGAAGCCGTTGATGGTCTCGTTGACCGTCCCATCGCCACCGTGCACGACGATCAGGTCCATCTCGTTCGTGGCTGCCCATTGGGCCAGTTCCGCGGCGTGGCCGCGATGCTGGGTATGCGCAACGGTCAGCTGAGTGCGGCTCTCCAACGCGTGCGCGAGTAGGTCCCTGGTCGCCGGTGTGGTCGAGGTGGCATTCGGGTTCACGATCAGCAGCGTCCGCACGATGGCAGCCTAGTTGGCGGCCGACCGGCCCTGGAAAAGCGGCGAGCGATGCGCCGGATGCCGTTGCCCGGCATACGCCAGGACGATGACGCGGACCAGCGGGGCCGTAGGCTTGCCGCGTGAACGAGCGTCAGCAAGGGAAGCGAGGACACCGTGCGCTGCGGCGCACGACGGAGCCGAGCGAGGCGCGATCGTGAGCGACAAGAGCGCGGCCGCGGGAACGGCGCCGACGACGGTGCGGGCGGCCGGCGGATTGGTGACGCTCGAAGGCGTCGTCGCCGTCGGCTTCGCGATCGTGCTGGTGGTGCGGGGGCTGCTCGGGCACGACCAGTCCGCGACCAGCGGCTACGGCACGGCGGCCTGGTTCGGCATCCTCGGCGGGGCGGTGCTGGCCGCAGGCATCGGGCTCCTGCTGGGAAAACGCTGGGGTCGCGCCATCGCCGTCATCGCGCAGCTGCTGTTGCTCCCGGTCACCTGGTCGCTGCTCACCGACTCGCATCAGCCGGTCTACGGCACGGTGCTCGGGGTGGTCGCGGTCGCCGCGCTGGTGCTGCTGTTCGCGCCGCCGTCCACCCGCTGGATGGCGCAGGACTACGGCGTCGAACCGGAATAGTTCCCGGTGGCCGTGCGCAGCGCCGCGCGGCAGAGGTGGTCGGCGTGCCGGGTCGTCTCCGGTAGCCGGTAGCGCGGGGTCAGTGCCAGCACCTGTGCGCAGGCGGTGTCGAGGTCGATGCGGTGCCCCACGGAGACGAACACCGGCTTGACGCCGGTTCTGGTGCGCAACGCCCGCCCCACCACCGCTCCGCCGATGGTGATGTCGGTGGCCGCGCCGCGTTGCGGGCCCGGTTCGGCGTAATCGCCCCACACCGTCTTCGCCACGCCGATCGTCGGCACGCCGGTGAGCAGTCCGAGATGGCAGGCGAGGCCGAAGCGGCGCGGATGGGCGAGTCCCTGGCCGTCGCAGACCAGCAGATCCGGTGCGCTGTCGAGCTTTTCGAGCGCGGCGAGGGTGGCCGGGATCTCCCGGAAAGCCAGCAGGCCGGGCACGTACGGGAAATCGGCGACGCCGTGCGCGACCGCGGAGGCGACCGGTCGCAGGGTGTCCGCCGCCAAGACGACGACGGCCGTGGCCACGGCGCCGGTGTCGTCGTAGGCCGAGTCGAGTCCGGCCATCGTTCGGAATCGGGTACCGGGCGGGGTGACCGGAGTGACCAGCGGCCGCAATTCGTCCTGCAGGGCCATGGCCGATTCGGCAGTGGTGGGCCAGGACGCGAGATCGAGCGGCGGGAACCAGGACATCCGCGCTACCGCGCGTCGGCGGCCAGCTTGCCGAGCGCGTCGCCGGCCAGCCGATAGCCCAGCCATTCGTCCTGGGCTACGGCGCCGATCGATTCGTAGAAGTCGATCGAGGGCTTGTTCCAGGTCAGCACCGCCCAGGAGACGCGGCTGTAGCCGTGCTCGACCGCTTCCTTCGCCAGGGCTGTGAGCAGGGCCTTGCCGTAGCCCTTGCCCCTGGTCTCCGGCCGGACGTAGAGGTCCTCCAGGTAGATGCCGTGCACGCCGTCCCAGGTGGAGAAGTTGAGGAACCAGATGGCGCAGCCGAGCAGCCTCGACTCGTCCGCCACCACGTGCGCGAACACCTTCGGTTCCGCGCCGAACAGCGCGGAGCGCAGCTGCTCGAGGGTGACCGTGCACTCGTGCCGTGCCTTCTCGTAATCGGCGAGGTCGTAGATGAGGTCGACCAAGCCGGGCACGTCGGACGGGACGGCGCGGCGCAGGACGGCGGCGCCGAGGTCGACGGCGGTGCGGTCGACGGCGGTGGGGTCGGTGGCGGGTCGGGTCACAGTGACGCTCCGTTGTGTACCAGGTTGTGCGTGCGAATCGTGCGCGCGTCGTGTTCGTAGCCGAGCACGGTCAGCGCGCCGGTCGACATGGCGAATCGGCGGCCCTCCCGGACGTCGAATTCGGCCCAGCGGGCGATCAGCGCGCGGGAGAAGTGGCCGTGCCCCACCAGCACGATATCCCGCTCCGGCAGCGCGGGTGCCACGTCGGCCAGCACCCGGTCGGCGCGCTCGCGCACCTGCTGTGCGGTCTCACCGTCCGGGACCGGGCCCGTCCAGATGGTCCATCCGGGCGCGGACTCGCGGATCTGCGGGGTGGTCAGTCCCTCGTAGGCGCCGTAGTCCCATTCGGCGAGGTCGTCGTCGACCACGGCGCCGGTGAGCCCGGCCAGCTCCGCGGTGCGCATCGCCCGTAGTCGGGGGCTGGTGCGCACCAACGGATTTCGCAATTTCAGCGTGGCGAGCAACTCGCCTGCCGTCCTGGCCTGTTCTTCGCCGCGCTCGGTGAGCGGGAGATCGGTGCGGCCGGTGTGCCGCCGCTGTGTTGACCAGCTGGTCTCGCCGTGCCGAAGCAGCACAACGCGGGCATCGTCGAGTGCGGACATGCCTCCATGATGGTCCACCGTTGATCATGGAGCGGCACGGTGGTCTCCCCGCGACGGTGACGAAGCGGACTACGATCCTGTCGGCCGCTCGATCTCGAGCACTGTCAGCGGCACCGGCCGCGAGACCTCGGCCTGGTAGTTCGCGAGCAACGGATCGCTCGCGGTCACCCATTGCGAGCTCGTTCGTAGTCGGCCCCCGGCCTTCTGCGCCGTGCACCGGCAGGTGGTCGATTGGTGACGTCGGAGCTCAGCGGCACCAATAGATTCGCCGCGTGCCTCAGCCGAAGGCGTGCAATTCTCCGTCGCGCAGTTCCAGCACGGTGCTCCCGATCACGGTGAGCGAGATCGGGTTTCCGGTATAGCCGGGCCGGTCCACCGGAATCCGACCGGTTTCGGTTCCCGTGGCCGGGTCGAGGACGGCGAGCGCGCCGGTGGTCGGCAGCAGCAGTTTGCCCGCCATCAGCGCGGGCGACCCGAGCGCGCCGCCCGCGGTCCACAGCGGGTCGAAAGTGCTGCCGTTCAAAGCGATCACGCTGTTCCCGGTGAAGACCAGATAGGCCGATCCGATGCGCGTGGTCGTGGCCGTCTGGCTCAGCGGCGCCGAAAGCTGATGCACCACAACGGCGTTGCCGTTCCCGTCATAGACGGCCAAGCGAGGCGGTACCGGCTCGGCGCCGGTCGCGGCGGGGAAGTAGAGCACGATGCGGTTGTCGGAGACCGCGAGCACCCGTGCTTCCGTGGAATCCGATCCGGGACCGGTCAATACGTGCGAGCCGAACTCCTCCGGCACCGTGTTGTCCTTGGGAGCCGGGTTGAGCACCGTCAGCCGCTCGGCCGGGTCGGTGGGGCAGCGTTCCAGCACGGCGAGCCGAGACGGACTGGAACCCGACGACAGCAGCGTGCACCCTTTGCGCGGCTGCGTCCTGACGTTCACCGGGGCGTCGACGAAGCCGTACTCCACGGTGCGCACCAGATCCGAACGCCACATCTCCAGCCGCTGCGGCCCCTGCGCCAACAGGTAGGTGCCGTCGGTGGACAGCCGCACCTCCCGGTCCATGTAGCTGCTGCGCGCGGTGCGGCGGGCGCCGCTGTCGCCGGCCAGCATGGTGGCCTGGCTGCAGCCGCGCTCGTCGCGGTAGACCGCGATCACCATGCCGTACTGGCCCTCGACACCGCACAGCGGCAAGTCGCGCCGGTACTTCCAGAGCTGATCGCCGGTGCGTGGGTCGCGGCCGGTGACCGTGTCGTCGTCGCCGGTCACCGCGACCCCACCGGACACCAGCGCCCGCGTGATCGCACGGTCGGGCGCGTGCCACACCTCACGCAGCGCGGTCGGCAGCTGATCGGCCGCGACCGGGGTCGGCACCGTGGAGGACGCGGTCACCGATTCGGTGCCGTGCGCGTCGCCGCGCACCCACACCACGGCTGCCGCGATCACGACGAGAACCGCGATCGCGACTGCGGAGATGATATCGGCGCGCGTCCGCCGCTCGGGTGCGAGCACGATTGCGAGACTAGCCGATCCGGGCGGTCAGGCCGACGCGGCGGCCGCGGGCTCGGCCGCGCTCCCGGCGTCCTCCGCCGCGACGTCTCCTTCGCTCGACCGACGCCGCCTGCGCCTGCGGCGAGCGGGACGGTCGGTCGTGTCGGTCCCCTCGGCGGCGCCGTGGTCGTCCGAGGCCGCTGGGCTCGACTCGTCGGTGGCGGCGCTGTCGGTGGTGTCGCCGGTCGCCTTGCGCCGCCTGCGCCTGCGGCGGGCGGGCTTGTCGGCCTCGGGGGCTTCCTGCTCCGTGTCGATGACCTCGTCGTCCACGGCGGAGTCGGTGTCGGCCGCATCGGTGACGTTCGGTGCGCCGTCGATCGGCTTACCGCCGCGGGTGCGCTTGCGGTTGCGCTTGCGCGGGGCGCGGGCCTGGCGTTCGACCACCACCGCGTCCGGGTCGCGTTCCGGCTTCGGCTTGCGGATCACACCGGTGATGCCCTCGGGAATGCCGAGGTCGGTGTACAGGTGCGGCGAGCGCGAGTAGGTCTCGACCGGCTCGGGGATGCCGAGGCCGAGCGCGCCGTCGATCGCCGACCAGCGGTTGAGCTCATCCCAGTCGATCAGCGTCACCGCGACGCCGGTGCGCCCGGCGCGGCCGGTGCGCCCGATCCGGTGCACGTAGGTTTTCTCGTCCTCCGGGCACTGGTAGTTGATGACGTGCGTGACGTCATCGATATCGATGCCGCGCGCCGCGACGTCGGTCGCCACCAGCACGTCGATGGTGCCCTTGCGGAACTTGGTCAGCGCCTTCTCCCGGGCGATCTGCCCCAGGTCGCCGTGCACCGCTCCGACCGCGAACCCGCGCTCGGCCAGTTCGTCGGCCACCTTCTGCGCCGTGCGCTTGGTGCGCGTGAAGATCATCGTCGCGCCGCGGCTCTCGGCCTGCAGGATCCGCGCGATCAACTCGCCCTTGTCCAGGGCGTGCGCGCGGTAGACGAACTGCGCGGTGCGGTCGTGCACCGCCGAGTCGTGCGGCTCCTCGGCCCGGATGTGCGTCGGCCGGGTCAGGAAGGTGCGCGCCAGTGTGATGATCGGCCCGGGCATGGTCGCGGAGAACAGCATGGTCTGGCGCTTGTCCGGGACCATGCCGAGAATGCGCTCGATATCCGGGAGGAAGCCCAGGTCGAGCATCTCGTCGGCCTCGTCGAGCACCAGCACGCCGATCTTGCCGAGGATCAGGTGCTGCTGGTCGGCGAGGTCCAGTAGTCGGCCCGGCGTGCCGACGACCACGTCGACGCCCGCGCGCAGCGCCGCGATCTGCGCCTCGTAGGGGCGGCCGCCGTAGATCGACGCCACGCGCAGCGGCCCCTGATGGTTGGTCAGGTACTTGCTCGCGTTCTCCAGGTCCTGGGTGACCTGGATGCACAGCTCGCGCGTCGGCACGATGACCAGCGCGCGCGGCGTGCCGTCCAGCGGCGTCGTGCCGGATTCCGCGGTGGCGATCCGGTGCAGCAGCGGCACGCCGAATCCGAAGGTTTTACCCATGCCGGTGCGGGCCTGACCGATGAGATCTTCTCCCGCGAGCGCCAGCGGGAGGGTCAGTTCTTGAATGGCGAAAGTACGTTCGATTCCGATCTCGCCGAGTGCGCGGACGATTTCCGCGCGCACGCCCAATTCGGCGAAAGTCGGGGCGGTATGCGTTGCGTCCAGTTCGGCCGTCAACAGGGTCTCCGCCAGACCTGGTTCCTGATCGACTGTGATCTTGCTCAGGGTTCGTGCCTTCCTCGTAATCACGTCCCGCGCGCACGAGGTGGGGCGGACCGGGCGGTCCACGACGACCACGACTCCGCAGGCGATACTTCACCCGGCCACGCTCCGGATGCCGGGCGCCTGCCACAAAAGCGGCGGCTACCTCGCAAAACATCGGCGCGGCGCACTGGTGACGCGGATTGGTGCGCGCACATTTTCCTGTCCAACGAAAACTTCGCACTCGAAACCGGTCGGCAGTCGCAGCGGCGTCCCCGCGGTGTGCGTGAGCGCGACGTCCGGCGACTCTGTCGAGCGAAACTTTCCGTTGTCCGCCGCGATTGTAGCGTGATATTGTGCCGCGTTCGAATTGCCACCACGGCGCGCTATCGAAAATGCTGCGGACCCGCAGCGCGCTTTCGCCGTGCAGGGCGCCCACGTACGCTGCGCCACATGGGAATTCATCCGGCGCGGCAAATCTGGGCGACGCTCGAACCGCTACACGATGTCGTCTATTTCGGCACCGGCGTCAAGGAGGCGGGCGTCGGGATCGGATTGCGCGGCTACTGGCAGACCTACTTCGCTTTCCGCGCCGCGCCGCTGGGCGCGGTGATGCCCGCTGCCGTGCAGGCGGCTTTCGCCGGATTCCACCCCGGCATGGTGCGTCGCGCGCTGCCGGAGGCGTGGGAGCGGGCGACGCCGCAACGCTGCCTGGCCGCTCGGCTCGAGCTGGCCACCGGTCTGCTGCGCGGCGTCGGCGCGGGTGACGCGGTGTCGGCTCGCGCGGTCGAGCTGCTGGCGCCGGTGCAGCGTGCCGCCGATCCGACGGGGCGGGCGCTGTTCGCCGCGAACGCGGCCTTGCCGCTGCCCGTCGACCCGGTGGCCGCGCTGTGGCAGCTGGCCACCTCCCTGCGTGAGCATCGCGGCGACGGCCATGTCGCGGCCCTGGTCACGCACGGTCTCAGCGGACGCCATGCGCTGGTCGTGCAGGTGGCAGCGGGCAAGGCGCCCGAATCGGTGATGCGGCCCGCGCGCGGGGTGTCGGAGGGGGAATGGGCGGACGCTTTCGACGAGCTGCGGGCCCGTGGGCTGGTCGCGGGGGAGCCGGTCACTCCGACTCTCACCGGCAGCGGCGCGGAACTGCTGGCCGCGGTAGAGGCCGAGACCGACGAAGCGGCGTGGACCGGTGCGCTCGCGGTGTTGTCGGCCGACGCGATCACCGAGCTGGCCACCTCGCTCGCGCCGCTGGTGCGCAGCGTGCAGGAGTCGGTGGTTCCGCCGCTCAACCCCGTCGGCATGGGGCCGCGGTAGCGCGGCGGGCAGTTGCCTGTTACCGGCGGTACCGATATGTGAGACTCTCTTCGCTGTGAGCCTTGCCGACACTGTCACCATCGCCGCGCGCAACGCCTGGGCGCTGACCTTCGGCTCCGGCATCGAGGCGCCGGACCCGACCCCCGCGACGATCCTGTGGGACCAGCCGCACCGGCAACTGCGGCGGTTCGAGCGCGCGGAGGGGGATGCGGCGGAAGCGGATTCGGCCGTCCTGCTGGTCCCGCCGCTCGCCGCGCCCGCCACCTGTTTCGATCTGCGGCCCGACCAGAGCCTGGCGCGCTTCCTGCTGGAGATCGGCCACAGCCCCTACGTCGTCGACTACGGCGAGATCACCTTCGCCGACCGGCGCATGGGCTTCGAGGACTGGATCGACGACATCCTGCCCGAGGCGGTGCTGCGGACCAGCGCCGACCGCGACGGGCGCGCGGTGGATCTGGTGGGCTGGTCGCTCGGCGGCACGCTGGCATTGCTGACCGCCGCGGCGCACGCCGAACTGCCCATCCGGTCCGTCACGGCCGTCGGCTCGCCGCTGGACTACGACCGGATGACCGGCGTGCCGCAGCTGCGCGCGGTCGCGAAACTCACCGGTGGCCGCGCCACCTCGACCGTCATCCGCGCGGCCGGTGGCGTTCCTGCGACACTGACTCGAATCGGCTACAAGGTCACCGCCTGGGATCGTGAGCTGACCCGGCCATGGTTCGTCGCGAGCAATATCGCGCGGACCGAGGCGCTGGCGAAGATGGAGTCGATCGATCGGTTCATGGCCGAGATGCCCGGATATCCGGGTCGTTTCTACGGTCAGCTGTGGGGCCGGTTCATCCTGAACAACGACATCGGTCGCGGTGTCGTGCGGCTCGGCGAGCGCCGGATCGAGTTGGCGAACGTGACCGCGCCGGTGCTGCTCGTCGGTGGGCCGTCCGACGTGATCACCCCGGCTCCCGCAGTCGAGGGGGGTGTGCACCTGCTCACGGGAGCGGCCATGGTCCGTTACGAGACCGCGCCCGGCAGCCACCTCGGCATCCTGGCCGCGCCGACCGCACGTGACACGACATGGAGTTACCTCGAGAAGTTCCTTGCCGAGACCTCCTGAGTCGCGGTGAGTATTACGCTGGGGCGCATGGGAGCACAGTCACCTGCCGCGTTAGGTGTTTCGTCGACCGACCCAGCAAGCCTTTCCATCCCCGCGAGCCATCCCGGCGTGACCGACCTGTTCGCGGTGCTCGCCTACGGCGAGATATCCGCGTTCTACCGGCTGACCGAGGAGGCCAAGCTGTCGCCGTCGCTGCGGGGCAAGGTGGCGGTCGCGAAGATGGCCGCGGCCGAGATGGAGCATTTCAAGACGCTGGAGTCCGCGCTGGCCGCGCGCGGCGCCGGCGTCTTCGACGCGATGGCGCCGTTCGTGCGCGCGCTGGACGACTACCACGCGTCCACCGACCCGTCGACGTGGCTCGAGTCGATGGTGAAGTTCTACGTCGGTGACGGCATCGCCGCGGACTTCTACACCGAGATCGCGGGCGCGCTGACCCCCGACGTCGCCGCGGTGGTCCGCGATGTGCTCGCCGAGACCAGGCATTCCGAGTTCGTCGTCGAGGAGGTGCGGCGGGCGGTCACCGAGAGCCGCTCCGAGCGCGACCGGCTCACGCTGTGGGGCAGGCGGCTGCTCGGTGAGGCGATCACCCAGGCGCAGTTCGTCATGGCGCAGCGCGACGAGCTGACGGATCTGGTGCTCACCGCCACCGGCGATCTCAACGGCATCGCCGCGTTGTTCGAGCGGATGCAGGACAGCCACGCCGAACGCATGGCGGTTCTCGGCATCTGAGCTATTCGTTCGCCGCGCGGTTGGGCACCAGCCGCAAACCGGGCGCGTGGATGCTCGCCCGGTCGATCAGCCAGACCACGACGCTCTGGTCCCTGCGGTCGGCTTCCAACATCTCGAACGGGACCTCGACCATGCCGTGTACGGGATGGTCGAGGTGCAGCGTGCCGGAGCCGGGCGCGCCGACCCGATGCGGCTTCCAGCGGCCGGCGAAATCGGGGAGTCCGCGCAGCGTCTCGATCGTCTCGAGCAGCGCCGCATCGCCGGGCCAATGAAGTTTGGCGCGGCAGAGGGCGGCGGTGAAGGTGTCGGCGGCTTCCTCCCAGTTGCGCAGGACGCGCCGCGCGGCGGGATGCACGAAGGTGTACCAGGCGAGATTGGGCTGATCCGGTCCGTCCAGCAGGCCCAGCGGGGCGACGAAATCGGCCCACGCCTGGTTCCAGCCCAGCACGTTCAGTCTGCGGCCGACCACGAAGGCCGGTGTCGGTTGCAACGCGTGCAGGATCGTCTCGATCGTCGGAGCCACCTGCTCCGCGGCGGATTCGCTCCCGGGGCAACGGGTTTCGTTGCCGGAGGTCATCGCGAGCATGCCGAAGTACTGGCGGTCGTCGCCGCGCAGCAGCAGCGCGTCGGCCAACGCGTCGATCACCGCGAGCGACGGATTGGTGTCGCGGCCCTGCTCCAGCCGGGCCAGGTAGTCGGCGCTGACGCCCGCGCGCACCGCGACCTCCTCGCGACGCAGCCCGGGTGTCCGGCGCCGGCCGCCCTCGGGCAAGCCGACATCCGACGGCCGCAGTTCGGCGCGCCGGGCGATGAGGAACTCCGCGAATCCGTTGCTTGCCATAGATCCCATCGTGCCCGGTCCGAGGACGGTTATCCGCGCCCTGTCAGGTCCAGGATAACGGCGGTCTGGCTACCGGACCGCGGTCCGGTCATTGTCGGAAGCATGACATCTACCTCGGAATCCACCACGCTGAAAACCGGTTCGTGGGCACTCGACGCCGCGCACTCCTCGGTCGCCTTCACCATTCGCCATCTCGGCATCTCCAAGGTCCGTGGCGGATTCAACCGGTTCGAGACCGAATTCGTGGTCGACGAATCGGGCGCGGCCACCGTCGGCGCGACGATCTACCTCGACTCCTTCGACACCGGAAACGCCGACCGGGACGCGCACATCCGCACCGCCGATTTCCTCGACGTCGCCAATCGCCCCACGCTGACCTTCCGCGCCGACCATCCCGTGGTCGTCGCCGAGACCTTCGAGGTCGAGGGGCAGGCCACGCTCGGCGCGATCACCAAGCCCGTCACGCTGGAGGTCGAGTGGGGCGGTGTGCAGGACTTCGGTCCCACCGGCGACCGGCACGCGGGTTTCTCCGCCACCAGCACCATCAAGCGCACCGACTTCGGCGTCGGCGGAGCTCTGCCCGGCATGCTGAGCGACACGGTCAAGATCGAACTGGAGATCCAGCTCGTCGAGCCCAAGTGAGCGCCCCCGGCGGCCCGCACTAGCCTTGGAACCGACAGCACAGGACTCTCAGGTTCGGAGGTTGGCCGTGGAGGTCAAGATCGGTATTTCGGATAGCCCGCGCGAGCTGGTGATCAGCAGCGCGCAGACCCAGGAAGAGGTCGAGGCGCTGGTGTCCGGTGCGCTCGGCGGCGACGATGGCGTCCTGACGCTCACCGACGAGAAGGGCCGCAAGTTCCTGATCCAGGCTTCGAAGGTCGCCTACGTCGAGATCGGCTCGACCACCGGCGGCCGCGTCGGTTTCGCCGCCGTCTGACTTCCGGCTTCCCGCCGAAACCCAGCGAGCCCCTGCCCCCGATCGGTCGGGGGCAGGGGCTCGCTCGTCGTCGTGACCGCGCTCAGTCGATCGGGTGCAGCGGCACGTGCTTCAGGCCGCCCCAGGCGAGCGAGACGGTGGTGTCGACCGCCTCCTCCTTCGGGATCGGCCGATCGGCCTCCAGCCAGTACCGTGCGGTGAACTGGCTCGCGCCGACCAGGCCAACGGCCAGGATGCGGGCCCGGTAGGGATCGAGGCCCGAGTCGTGCGCGACGAGGTCGAAGACCGCGTCCACACAGGCCTCGGTGGCCTGCTCGACGCGGCGCTGCACCTGCGGCTCGCTGGTCAGGTCGGACTCGAAGACCAGGCGGAAGCCTTGCATCTCGTTGTCCACGAAATCGAAGTACGCCTGCACCGCCGCGCGCACGCGCTGCTTGTTGTCGGTGGTGGAGCGCAGCGCCTGGCGCACGCTGGACACCAGCATGTCGACGTAGTTCTGCAGCACCGCGAGATACAGCTCGAGCTTGCTGGTGAAGTGCTGATACAGCACCGGCTTGCTCACTCCGGCGCACTGCGAGATCTCGTCCATGCCGGCGGCGTGATAACCGCGCTGCACGAAGACTTCGCTTGCCGCCGCGAGCAGCTGTAGACGTCGCTCGTCGCGCGGAAGCCGGGTACCGCGTTTGGCGGGCTCGGACGACGATCTACGGGACGTCATCCGGTCCACGAGGTCAGTCATTTCGGCTCTCCCAGTCGATTCCCCGGCAAAGGGGTGTGCACCGGGTTATCTCAAGAACGATACCCGGTTGTCGCCCGCCCGCGGATCGGGGCCGGGCAACTGGTGCCACCCGGAGACACATTGTCGCACCGACGGGCCCGCTGGTATGCCCGCAGGTGGGGATTCGCCGCTGTGAGACGCTGGTGAACGTGACCGACCGACCGGAAAGACCCCCCGGCGGGCGGCGCGGTGCGCGTCGCCCGGCTGGCTCCGGCGCGCCCGGTTCCGTAGGGTCGGACGGCGTGGCGAGAACCTGGCCAGTGGCGCGATCCGGTGAGGCGGCTCGGACCGGCGCAGCCGAGCGGTCCGGGGCGGGCGGCGGGTCGCCCGGCCGGGAGACAAGTAAACGCGTGCGCGGCAAACCGCCTGAACCTCCTGCGCCCCAGCCGGATTCAGCCCTGGCGCAGCTCGAACACGATGGCGCCGAGGTCTATGATCCGCTCGGTCTGTACTCGCACAAGGCCGAGCGATCCCACCAACCGCTGCGCGCCCGCTGGGATCCCACCGCTCCCGACGAGGGCAGGACGAGGTCGCGTCCCGAGCGGGATGCCAAGAAGCAGAGCGCACTGGGCAGATTCGTCTCGACCTACGGCTGGCGGGCGTACGCGTTGCCGGTTCTGGTCGTGATCACCGTTCTGGTGGTGGTCGACGCGATCCGCGCCACCGACGACATCAACGCCGCGGGCTCGGATCCTGGGCTCGGTCGACTCAGTCCGGCCACCGCGACCGCGGGCATCATCGGCGCTCCGCCGGGTGACGGGCAGTTTCCCACCGACCTGCCGACCGGGGCTCTTCCGGAAGGCGGCGCCTTCGCCGAGTCGGGTGCGGGCGTCTGGCATGTAGTGCCCGGCACGACCGCCCAGATCGGCACCGGCACCGCGACCGCCTTCCGCTACACCGTGGAAATCGAGAACGGCGTGGACACTTCCGGCCTGGGCGGGGACGAGGCCGTCGCCAAGATGATCGATTCCACGCTGGCCAACCCGAAGAGCTGGACGCACGACCCCAAGTTCGCGTTCCGCCGGGTCGACCAAGGCGAGGTGGACTTCCGCGTCTCGCTCACCTCACGGGGATCCAGCCGCAAGGAATGCGGTTTCGACATCCCGATCGATACCTCCTGCTACAACGCCGATGATCGCCGCGTCGTGCTGTCGGAGGTCAGGTGGGTGCGCGGCGCGCTCGCGTTCGAAGGCGATATCGGGTCCTATCGGCAGTACCAGATCAACCACGAGGTCGGCCACGCCATCGGCTACCACCAGCATCAGGCGTGCGACACCGACGGCGGGCTGGCGCCGGTGATGATGCAGCAGACCTTCGGCACCCGCAACGACGACATCGCCGCCCTCGATCCGCACGGCGTGGTGCCGATGGACGGCAAGCGCTGCCGGTTCAACCCCTGGCCCTACCCCCGGGGATAGTGATTGCGCCGGACGGGGTGGTTGTCGCGGTGCGGCGGGTATACGGAACGATGGGCGGGAAGAACGGCCCGGTCGTCGGTGTTGCACTGTTGAACCAACCCGCCGAGGGCGTCATACCGCCGCAGCGATCGGCCAAGCGATTCGAGGAGTCCTGGACGTGTCATCACCCAAGTCCCTGCCGCCACTTGTCGAGCCGGCCGCGGAGCTGACCAGGGATGAGGTAGCCCGCTACAGCCGACACCTGATCATCCCCGATCTCGGCGTGGACGGGCAGAAACGTCTGAAGAACGCCAAAGTGCTGGTGATCGGCGCGGGTGGCCTCGGATCGCCCGCCCTGTTGTACTTGGCCGCCGCGGGCGTGGGCACGCTCGGCATCGTCGAGTTCGACGAGGTCGACGCCTCGAACCTGCAGCGTCAGGTCATCCACGGCGAATCCGACATCGGCCGCCCGAAGGCCGACAGCGCGCGCGACTCGATCCTGGAGATCAACTCCGGCATCGATGTGCGGTTGCACAAGATCCGGCTGGAACCGGAGAACGCGGTGGAACTGTTCCGCGAGTACGACCTGATCGTCGACGGCACCGACAACTTCGCCACCCGATACCTGGTCAACGACGCCGCGGTGCTGGCGGGCAAGCCGTACGTGTGGGGCTCGATCTACCGCTTCGAGGGCCAGGTCTCGGTGTTCTGGGAGGACGCCCCGGACGGACGCGGCATCAACTACCGCGACCTGTACCCGGAGGCCCCGCCGCCCGGCATGGTTCCGTCCTGCGCCGAGGGCGGCGTGCTCGGCGTGCTGTGCGCGTCCATCGGTTCGGTGATGGTCACCGAGGCGATCAAGCTGATCACCGGCATCGGTGAGCCGCTGCTCGGCCGTCTGATGGTGTACGACGCACTGGACATGAACTACCGGACCATCAAGCTGCGCCGCGACCCGGAGCGTCAGCCGATCACCGAGCTGATCGATTACGAGGCGTTCTGCGGCGTGGTGTCCGAGGAGGGCCAGGTGGCCGCGGCCGGGTCCACCATCACCGCGCGCGAGCTCGAGGAGCTGCTGGCGTCGGGCAAGGACATCGAGCTGATCGACGTGCGCGAGCCGGTCGAGTGGGACATCGTGCACATCGAGGGCGCGAAGCTCATCCCGAAGGACCGCATCCTGTCCGGTGAGGCGCTGTCGGAACTGCCCCAGAACCGTCCGATTGTGCTGCACTGCAAGACCGGAGTGCGCTCCGCCGAGGCCCTGGCCGCGCTCAAGCGCGCGGGCTTCTCCGACGCCACCCACCTGCAAGGCGGCGTGATCGCCTGGGCCAACCAGGTGGACAAGTCGCTGCCGGTGTACTGAGTCACGGCGCGCCGGAGGCGCGCCGAAATCGACGCAGCGTAGCGTACGGCCGTGACTTCTGTGGAACCTCCCGAGCATGTGCGTGCCACGTTCGGTCTGCGCGAAGTGACCCCGGTTTCGCTCGGCGACTGGGAAGGCGGCTGGCGCTTGGGCGACGTGGTGCTCAGTCCGGTCACCGATCACGCGCGTGCGGCGTGGTCGGCGAAGGTCCGTGAGGCGTTGAAGGTGGACGGGCTGCGGCTGGCCCGTCCGGTGCGGGCGACCGACGGTCGCTATGTGGTATCCGGCTGGCGCGCGGACACCTATCTGGAGGGCATGCCCGAACCGCGACACGACGAGGTGGTCTCGGTGTCGCTGCGCCTGCACAAGGCGACGGAGAAGCTGGAGCGTCCGCGCTTCCTCGCTCAGCCACCGGTGGTCCCGTGGGTCGACATCGACGTATTCGTCGCGGCCGATCGCGCCGCCTGGGAGCCGGTGCCGCTGCGCAGTCTGCGCGCGGGCGGAGCGTCGCTGTCGACCTCCCCGGACGGACGGCGCAGCATCGAACTGATCGGCCAACTGGCCACCCTCCGCAAGCCGGTGCAGTCGCCTCCGCAGCTGGTGCACGGCGACCTGTTCGGCACCGTGTTGTTCGCGGGCGCGCAGACCCCCGGGCTCACCGACCTCACCCCGTACTGGCGTCCGGTGCCCTGGGCAGCGGCGGTGGTCGTGGTGGACGCACTCTCCTGGGGCGGCGCGGACGACGGCTTACTCGATCGCTGGTCGGACCTGCCGGAGTGGCCGCAGATGTTGTTGCGCGCGGTCATGTTCCGGCTCGCGGTGCATGCGCTGCATCCGCGCTCGACCCCCCAGGCGTTCCCCGGTTTGGCGCGCACGGCGGATATGGTGCGTCTGACCCTCTGAGGCTTTCCCAGGCAACGTAGTCCACCCCACAGCGCACGACTCGTGCGGTTCGTCGGGGCAGCTCACCCAGGGGTCGGACGGACGTGTCGGCAATTTCCAATGTCGGGAATGCCCGATACTTGCGGTAACGCACGTGCGCCGCATGTGCCAGGAGACTCTCGCCGAGAGAGGTTACGGATGCTGTTTGTTGTCCCGCGGGGACGGGCCGTGGAGATCGCGCGGAGTGGAGGGCGTGCATGACGACCCTTGCCGACATAGACCTCCCCGACCTTCCGCATCCCGACTACGCCAGTGCCGGTCTCAACGCAGTGGTCGACGTGGCGAATGTGTACATGCAGAACGCGGTCGTGCTGTTCGCGTCCGGCTGGGATGGCGGGCAGCCGGACATGATCGCATGGCTGGGGGACAAGAAGCTGCTGAGCGCGGACGGCAAAAAGCTCACCAAGGATGGCGCCCAGACGCTCGAACCCGGATCGTCGGTGCTGGTCGACGGCTACGACAAGCAGCGCGGTGCGTTCGTGGACAAGACGTCACAACTGCAAGCGCAGAACGACGGTGTGAACGAACGCGCCATCGCGAGCTTCGACACCTCGAACAAGGCGTTCCAGGATGTCAAGGAGATCGTGAACGGGCTCGTGACCGAGCTGAGCCGCAAGCCCGGAGAGCACCAGCTGACCCGGCTGCCCGATGGCAACTTGCACCTGACCCCCGCCGAGGAGAACCGGCTGCTACAGCTGATCTTGGAGGGCGTGGACCGTGTGCACGACACGATCGAGGACGCGGACGACGGCATGCGACGGGACGCGGGCAATATCTACAAGATGATTCCGGACCTCCCGCGCAACCCCTACGGAAATGCGCCGGACGCGGGGAACCGGGCTGCGTGGGCGCTGCCCGCGAGCGATGCCACCTGGTCCAACGGCACCGGGACCACGGACGATATCGTCGCGAAGGCTCGGGAGCAACTAAATCTCGGGGTATCCGAACGTAATGGCGACAATTCCCCGGTGTACTACGACAAGGATGGAGTGGCCCACAAGGTTCCGTACAACATCGGTGACGCGTGGTGCGCTGCCTTCTCCACCTGGGTATGGGATAAGGCGGGTTACAACGTCCATTGGACCAATCCGAACTACGTGCCCTCCATCTGGAACGACGCCAAGCACATGGGGTTGGCGGCGAATATCTCGAGTGCGCAAAAGGGGGACATGATCATCTTCGACTGGGAGGGTGACGGAACCCCGGACCATGTCGGAATCGTGGAGTCCGTGGATCCCCGAACCGGCCAGATCACCACCATCGAAGGAAATTCCAGCGACCGTTTGAAATCCAACCACTATTCCATGAACGCGGGATCGCTCGTCGGCGTGGTCAAGCCACCGTCCAACCAGGCAAGAGCGTCCTGACGGTACCGATGCGCCGCGCACGGACCATTCCGGCAGGCCCTGTGCGCGGCGCGCGGATCACTGTGCGCAGTATCAGCTCGACAGGTCGTTCACCGAGGCCGACTCATTGCCGGACAGCTTGATTCCCAGATTTGCGGCGGTGCGATCCACCTCGTCGTCGGCGTGCTGGAATTCGATGGCCGAGCCCGCCGACAGCACTTCGACGTTGAGGCACAGCGACTGGAGTTCCTTGAGCAGGACCTTGAACGATTCCGGAATGCCCGGCTCCGGGATGTTCTCGCCCT
>NZ_JBEYVQ010000014.1:0-178608 GCF_040644075.1 Nocardia sp. NPDC047038
TTGGTCACACTCTCGGTCCTGACCTCGACGCCCACGCCAACCTCCACAAATTCTCAGCGAGCTGCCCACCGGCGAACCGCGCGCTCGGTCATCGCCCGCACGGCGAAAAGTTATTCGAAATTCACAGAGCAGCGTACAGGAACAGGTTCCTGCGCAATCTCGACAGTCCTCGACGGCGACGGCGTGCGCCGTCGAGGAGGGGCAGCCGGCTACGGGTTCATTTCGAACACGCCCGTGTGGCTCATCACCTCGTCGTGCAGGCGCGCGGTTCGCTGGACGTCGATGATCGGCTTATGCAGCACGCTCAGTGCCCAATCCTGTTGAGCGGTGGTCGAGGAGGCTTTCGAGAAGACTCCCAGCGCGTACGAGGAGAAGTCGCGCACGAATATCTCGAAGATCGAGCCCACAATGTCCTCGGACGCCCCTTTGATCTCGGCTTGTTCCAGGATGAGCTGCCCGTAAGGCAGCAGCGTGAACAATTCCCCCACCGCGAGCTGATAGTCCAGATCCTCGAGTTGGGCCGGGGTAGGCGGTGCCTGGACGGGGAAAAGAGTGAAGCGCTCGGCTTGCTCGACGAACAATGCCACGTTGGGCAGGTGCCGATAGCGTTCGTACGCCGGCCGCCAATCCGCGAATCGCACTGCGCCCAACCCCGCCGCGCCCGGTTGCCGGAACAGCGACTCGTCGTCGCCGGGATCCCGTCGCACCGGCACCGGCGGCAGTTCCGCGGGGTTGAACAAGAAGTTCGGCATGAATTTCAACGTCAAGGCCATATTGACGTGTGCGGTGCCCTCCAGCCGTGGCATCGAGTCGATGGTGCCGCGTGCCGTCGCGAAGTAGGACTCCTTCTCGAATCCCTTGGCGGAGATGACATCCGAGAGTTCACGGAACACGCGCTCGGCCTCGCGAGTGACCTTCATCTTGCCGATGGAGTTGAACATCACGAAGCGGCGGTCCTCGGGGGTCGAGCAGCGCATGTAGTCGATCGCTCGTTCGTGGTAGAGCCGCATGGCGGTCATGCGCACGTAGCTGTCGCTCAGGATCTGGCGCACCTGCGGGAAGTCCGTGACAGGGTGCCCGAACAGGACCTTGGCGGCGGCGTGGTTGATCGTCTCGTAGAAACAGTGCTCCACGATCCCCAACGCGACCATGCCGATGTTGAACTTGCCGCAGTTGACCGCGGCGAGCGCGGAGTCGAACGCCTTGCGGCCTACGTGGAGTACGTCGTCGGCCGAGACGGGATAGTCCACCAGGTCGTAGGCGGAGACGAAGTTCTGCCCGTGGATGACGTTCTTGACCAGCCGGTAGTTCGGGTGCTGGCTGTCGGCGATGAACCAGACGTACGCGTCGGAACCCTCCAGGTCGGTGCGCCTGCCGATGGTCGGCACGATCCTGGCCACGTTGCCGTTGCCGATGTAGTACTTGCTGCCCGTGGCGGTGAAACCCCCTGCGCCATCGGGAGAGAGCAGCATATCGGTAGCGTAGATGTCTGCGCCATGGTCCTTTTCCGACAGCCCGAACCCGATGATCCCGCCGCGGTCGAGTTCCTCGGCCGCACGCAGATGCGCCTTGCCGTTGGCGCTCTGCCATATGGTGGCAAGGCCGAGCGTGGAGACGCCCCACGCATACCAGTACTGCGATCCGTAGAAGCCGGTGATCTCGTTGAACCGGGAAATGAACGCGGTGTCCCAGCGCTTCTCCGGATCCGCGCCCGAACTCGCCCTCGGGGTCGCCATGTAGGCGATGATCCGGCTCTCCGCCAGGAACCGCATCCAGTCCTCGTACCACTCCGCTCGGTGCGCGTCGCTGGTGAGCGCCTGCTTGCCCTTCCGCTCGAAGAAGTCGACCACCGACCGTAGCCGAGCCCGCGTGGCGGGATCGAACTCCTCGAACGTCTCGGTCTTCGGGTTGAAGAGGGCCATGACGACACCTTTCGAACTGACGGCAAGTGCCATCACTTTATGACTGACGGCAGCTGCCGTCAATCATCGGACGGGGCTCGGTGGTACAGGCGACGGTAAGCGGTCAGCGTCTCGGCGAGGTGTTCGACGACCTGGTCGCGTGTCGCGGGCAATGTGCCGTTCGACCAGGCCCGAGAACAGGCCCGCACAGGCGCACGCCATCGCGACCGCGGCCAGGTCGCGGCGCACCGGATCCCGGATACCGGTGCAGAAGTGCACTCGGATCAGGCGCGGTGGATACCAGCTCCAGCGGCGAGGTGCTCGTTACCGAACGGAGGGTCAGGAACTCGTCGCCTCGATGAGGCGCTGGCGCAGCCAGGTCAACGGCGTGGCCGCATCGGGGCCGATGGCGTACGCGGGATAACTCTGGTGAATGCCGGACTTCAGGAATTCATCGATCTGCCGCTTCCGCTGTTCGTAAGCGGAGGCGTTGAGCTGATCGGACAAGAGACCGAGGCCTCCCGCGGCCAGTGCGTCACCGATGATTTCGATTGCCTGCCGCTGGTATTCACCCATGTTGCCGGGATCGGGATTCGACAGTTGCACGAAGAAGCCGGCGATGCGTCCGGCGAAGTCGCCGTCCGGCATCGCGCAATACAGGTCACCCGCGATGCAGAAGGTGTAGGTCCGCGCGGTGAGCCAGCCGAAACCCCCCGCGCGAGGGCCGATCGCGCCCGCACCCGGGACAGGCGGCCCGATCAGAAGGTCGCCGGGTGAGCGACGAGGATCGGAGATCAGCCCGACCAGCACGACCCGGTGTGGCGGCACCACGCCCAGTCCGGTACCGATTTCGGCCGCGAGATCACCTGCCGCGTCCGCGCCTTGGCTGTAGCCGAGCAGCGCGATCCGGGTGGCCCCGCACAGCTGGGCCACTGCCGACACCAGGACGCGCGCTTTGTCGATCGCCTCCTGTTTGGAGCGACCGTACACTTCGCTTTCCCATGGGAAAGCCGTTGCCGCGTAGGGGACATAGTCGACCTGGACATCCCCGGGTAGATCATTCAGGCTCAGCGCGAGCATTCCTTTGCCCGGATCGGTGTTGGACGTTTCCCACGTTCCGGGAATCGCCACCACGTACAACTCTGGGCAATGGGCCGGTGCGCCGTCCGAAGCGGACACGACACCGAGATGAGCGGTGGTCACCGCCACGGCTACCAACGCAGCGGCGATCGTCTTCCATCGAGCGAGCATCGAATACCCCAGGCGCTCATCACGGTAGCCGCAGGGGAACCGTCATGCCGTTCGGGCCGCGCCGAGTTCGACGCCTCGGAGATCCGGTTGCTCCGGATCGTGATCGCACAACGGGTTTCGACGCCGCGCGCCGCCTGAATCCATCCATACCTGCGCCACTCCTCATTGAGCCGAGCACCGATCGTGCGGGCACAAGGACGTCCACACGCGGGCAGAGCATAAGAATAGCCATTAACATATCGATCGTCCAGCGTACCGCCTCGGCTCATCGCAACCCAGTCTCCGTCGCCGGCCTCCGGAGACATCAGCCAGTGCGAGTGCCGTCCATTCCAGCTGCTGCAGCGGTTTTCTCGCATCCCAATGGCGCAACTTGCGGCACCGCGTGCGTCGCGCGGCGAACAAGAGGCACTACCGTTACCACCAATCGTGGCGGTGGGGCGAATAAGCAGTCACATACCCACGGATGGGTCGGCAAGGCGAGTGAAGGTGCACGCTCCTCGATCAACCGCGCTCCCACACCCGTCGAATCCTCCGGCGCCACGGCCACCCTGAGTGAGGGGGGCATCCGGCTCGCGGCAGCGCGCGGGCGAACACTACGCAGGGTCGATCACCGGGGCACGATGCTCTTGGCGCCCACCATGCGCACGAGGCTGAGGATCGGAAGCCCGATCACCAAATGTTCGATCCCGGTGGAGATGCCGACCCAGAGGTCGCTGGACAGTGCCAGAGGAATGATCACCGCCGCGGCGGTCAGAATGCCCACGATCCAGCCGAAGAACAACTCCGGCGACGGAGTGCCCAGGCGCAGCAGATACCACAGCACCCCGCCCAACAGCGCACAGATGAATGCCACCACGGCGAACCAGTACGCATCCTGGGCCATCGGGTTCCACACCCCGAACTTGCCGCTCTCGCTCACCCGGGTGGCGATGATCTCGATGATCCAGGCGCACAACCACGCCGCGAGCGCGGTCACCACCGCCGCGGCGATCACACCGCCGACGAACATGCCGATATTGACGTCCGGCTCCTGCCGCGACCGAGGTTGCCTCTCCGGGCGTTCGGAGTGCTGATACGCGCCCTGTCCCTGGTCCTGGCCGTATCCGGACGCCTGGTCGTATCCGTGATCCTGGGCGTACCCGTGATCCTGGCCGTACCCGTGATCCTGGCCGTACCCGTGATCCTGGCCGTATCCCGAGGCCTGGCTGTACCCGCGATCCTGGCCGTACCCGGAGGACCGGCCGTTTCCGCGATCCTGGCCGTACCCGGGATCACGGTAATCGCCCGGCTGATAACCGGCTTCATAACGTGCGGTGTGCTGGTCGCGCGGATTCATGGGATTCAACCGCCGATCACCTCCGTGGAGAGCTTGCGTGTGCGTCGAGTGTAGGGCGGGACCGCAAGGGCCGCTGCCCCCTATCCAATTCCCGTTGCGCGCAGTCGTCACACACAGGTCGGCGCCGCCATGGCGGAGATCAGTAAGGTGCCGGACTCCGATCGGGGCCTGAGGATCGCCGTCGCCCAGATGAAAGAACCCGGAATGGTCCCCGACCGCGGCCCGGAACCAACCGTTCATCCGGCGCAGCGGGGAAGGATCGCGGGCGGGCGAACACTCCCCGCCGGGCGGAGCCGCGCGGTGATACGCAACGGGCCTGGGCGAGTCCGAGCGCCCCGCCCGCCACCGAGAGTTTGGGCCGACAACTCCTCCCGGTTCCCGGCCGATCGCACCTGAGCACGATCCGCAGTGCGGAAAGTTCAGGCGACGACCGTCCGTTGCGGGACGCCGACGTATTCGCTCAGTGGCCGGATCAACGCGTTGGATTCGCCCTGCTCGATGATGTGCGCGGTCCAGCCGGTGATGCGGCTCATCACGAAGATCGGGGTGAACACCTCGATATCGAAACCGAGCAGGTAGTAGGCGGGGCCGGTCGGGAAGTCGAGATTCGGTTCGATGCCGGTGGCCTCGCGCATGGTGCGCTCGAGGACCTCGTATATACGCACCCACTTCTGGCCGTCGGTCGCCGCGGCGATATCCAGGAAGGCTTTCTTCATGGTGGGGACGCGGGAGTCACCGTTCTTGTAGACGCGGTGGCCGAAGCCCATCACCTTCTCCTTGCGCGCCAGCTTGTTACGCAACCATGCCTGGGCCAGCGCGGGGTCGTCGATCTCCAGCATGTCGTGCATGACGGCTTCGTTCGCGCCGCCGTGCAGGGGCCCTTTCAATGCGCCGATGGCGGCGGTTACGGCGCTGTATATGTCCGACTGCGTGGAGGTGACGACGCGGGCGGCGAAGGTGGAGGCGTTGAAGCTGTGCTCGGCGTAGAGGATCAACGACACTTCGAACGCTTCCACCAACGCGCGCGACGGGATGGTCCCGAAGCACATGTTCAGGAAGTTCTCCGCGTACCCCAGATGGGAATGCGGTGCGATCGGGTCCAGGCCATGGCGACGGCGATGGTCGGCCGCGACGATGGTCGGCAGCACCGCGAACATGCGAAGGGCCTTGGCGCGGTTGGCATTCGCCGAATTGTCGTCTTCGGCCGGGTCTTCCGCGCCGAGGTAGCTGATGGCGGTGCGGACCACATCCATCGGGTGGCAGGTGTCGGGCAACTTGGCCACCAGCGACAGCAGTGACCGGTCGGCCCGGCGGGACGCGCGTTCTCGCTGCTGGAACCGCTCCAGTTCGGCGTCCGAGGGCAACTCGCCGTACCAGAGCAGATACGCCACTTGTTCGAAACCGCAGTGTGCGGCCAGGTCCTGTACGGCGTAGCCACGGTAGGTCAGAGAGTTGGTTTCCGGCACCACCTTCGAGATGGCCGTGGTGTCGACGACGACGCCAGCCAGGCCTTTGGCTATGGTCACTGGTTCCTTCCCAGAGTGAAATCGAAGATGTCGGAATCGAATTCGTTGTATCGCTCGTACTGGAGAAGCTCGTACAGGCGAGAGCGGGGCTGCATTCGATCGAGCAAGCCCGATTGCGTGCCCTGCTCGAAGATCTCCTGCAACCCGGCTTCGGCCGCGAACATCGCCAACCGCAGGGTGGACACCGGGTAGATCACCGCGTTGTAGCCGATCCGCTCCAGTGTCGCCGCCGGGATGAGTTCGGACTTACCGAACTCGGTCATATTCGCCAGCAATGGAATCGGCATCGCGGCCCGGAACTTCTCGAAATCCGCGACGGTGCGCAACGCCTCGGTGAAAATCAGGTCCGCGCCCGCTTCGGCATAGGCCCCGGCCCGATCGATCGCGGCGTCGATGCCTTCGATCCCGGCGGCGTCGGTGCGCGCGCAGAGCACGAAATTCGGATCCCGCCGGGCGGACACCGCGGCCCGGAGCCTGCGCACCATCTCCTCGACCGGCACCACAGCCTTGCCGTCGAGGTGACCGCACCGTTTCGGATTCACCTGATCCTCGAGATGGCAGCCCGCGATTCCGGCGTCTTCCAGCATCGAGACCGTGCGCGCGGCGCTCATCGGCTCGCCGAAGCCGGTGTCGGCATCGATGAGCACCGGCAGATCGGTCACGCGCGCGATCTGCCGACCGCGCTCCGCCACCTCGGTCGAGGTGGTGAGCCCGATATCCGGCAGCGCCAGATCGGCCGAGACCACCGCGCCGGAGACATACACGCCTTCGAAGCCGATTTCTTGAACCAGCTTGGCTACCAGCGGATTGAACGCACCCGGGAAACGCTGGATCGTTCCGGAGGCCAGCCCCGCACGGAACGCGGCGCGTTTGTCGGCGGCCGGCGTGGCCGCGGCCAGCAGACCGGTCATCAGAACAGTCCCTTCGGCAATTTCGGCGCCCGCGCGAGTACCTCGTCGGAGACGGTGAAGTTCAACTGACCCAGTTCCTCGGCGGACAGCCGCGGGGTGCGCTGGGCCACGTCGAGGAAGCGGTCCTGCTCGCCCGCGTCGATCAGTCCCTCGGCCAGCGTCCGGAACTTGGCGATGTACTGGTCGCGGGTGAACGGCCGCGCGCCGAGCGGGTGCGCGTCGGCGACCGCGAGTTCGTCGACGATCACCTCGCCGCTCTTCAGCGTGACCTCGGCACGGGCGCCGAACGCCTTCTCGTTCGGGTCGGTCGAGTGATAGCGCCGGGTCCACTCCGGGTCCTCGGCGGTGGAGATCTTGCGCCACAACTCGACGGTGTCGGGCCGCTTCGCACGTTCGGGGGCGTAGGAGCGCTCGTGGTGCCAGGTGCCGTCCTGCAGGGCGACGGCGAAGATGTACATGACGGAGTGATCGAGGGTTTCGCGGGACGCCGTCGGGTCGAACTTCTGCGGATCGCCCGATCCGGTGCCGATCACCACGTGCGTGTGGTGGCTGGTGTACAGCACGATCGAGGCGATCCGGTCCAGGTCGCCGATCCGCTCACGCAACCGGCGCGCCAGGTCGATCGGCGCCTGGCTCTGGTATTCGGCGGAATGCTCCTTGGTGTAGGTGTCGAGGATGCCGCGCTTGGGTTCACCCGGGCCGGGCAGCGGCACCGAATACTCCTTGTCGGGGCCGCCCAGCAGCCAGGCGATGACGCCGTCCTCCCCTTCCCAGATCGGCGACGGCGCGCTTTCACCGCGCAGGGCACGATCGACCGCTTCCACCGCCATCTTCCCGGCGAAAGCGGGTGCGTAGGCCTTCCAACTGGAGATTTCTCCCTTGCGCGATTGCCGGGTGGCGGTGGTGGTGTGCAGTGCCTGACCGATGGCCTGATAGATGGTCTCGGGGTCCAGGCCGAGCAGCGTGCCGATACCGGCGGCGGCGGACGGGCCGAGGTGGGCGACGTGGTCGATCTTGTGCTCGTACAGGCAGATCGCCCGCACCAGGTCCACCTGGATCTCGTATCCGGTCGCCAACCCGCGGATCAGATCCCGCCCGCCGCGTCCGGCATGCTGGGCTACCGCCAGGATCGACGGGATGTTGTCGCCGGGGTGGGAGTACTCCGCGGCCAAGAACGTGTCGTGGAAGTCCAGTTCGCGCACGGCCACGCCGTTGGCCCAGGCCGCCCACTCCGGCGAGCATCGGCCGTCGACGCCGAAGACGGTCGCGCCCGGCTGGTACGGGTGCGCCAGCGCCTGGGCGCGCGCGTTGGCCACCGGACGACGCGTCACCGACGCCGCCGCGACCGCCGCGTTGTCGATGATCCGGTTGACGATCATCTCCTCGGTCTCCGGAGCGACCCCCACCGGGTCCGCGGCAACCTCGGCGATCCGCCACGCGAGGTGCTCCTCGCGGGGGAAGTGCTCAGCGGAGCGACGCGTGCGGACGAGGTGGTTTTTCACGACGAAAGCCTCCAGATCATCAATTTCCGGGTTCTTTTCGCACACTACACACGCCTATGCACGCGGGAAATCCGTTACAAATGCCGAATTTTGCGTACCGCAATCAGCAAATTTGTGGAAATTGCGAAATCTCGTGGTGCTACATTCGCGAGCATGCAGAAGATGTATGCGGGCGGGCGGCTGCGCGCACTGCGCGAGCAACGCGGCTTGTCGCAATCGGGCCTGGCGAAGGCGCTCGCGCTGTCGGTCAGCTACGTCAACCAGCTGGAGAACGATCAGCGGCCCCTGACGGTGCCGGTGCTGCTACGCCTGAATTCCACCTTCGATCTGGACATGGGGTTCTTCGCCGCCGACACCGACGCGCGACTGCTTGCCGACCTGCACGACGTCTTCGCCGAGGATCCCGACGGCGCGACGGTGTCCACCGCCGAACTCGACGACCTGGTCTCCCGGGTGCCCGCCGCCGCCCGCGTCCTGGTGAGCCTGCACCGACGTCTGCGTGGCGCGACCGAACAACTCGAACGATTCTCCGCGGGCATCGAAAGCCCTACGGCCGACCCCGGTCGTGCCATGCCGTACGAGGACGTGCGCGACTTCTTTTACGACCACCGCAACCACATCCCCGAACTCGACCAGGCCGCCGAACGACTCTTCGCCGACCACGGTCTGGGCATCGGCGGCCTCGACCTGCAACTGAGCAAACTCCTGCGCGAGCGGCACGGCATCACGGTCGCGATCAGATCCGACGACCCACACCGCCCCGGCCCCAAGCGCGTCTACGACCCCGAAGCGGGCCGTATCACGCTCGCCCGCAGGCTCTCCGCCGGTCAGCGGGCCTTTCAGCTCGCCACGCAGCTGGCTTTTCTCACCCAGACCGCGACCATCGATGCGTTGACCGCGAGGGTGGAGTCGATGGCTGACGAATCGCGCGGGCTCCTGCGGGTCGGGTTGGCGAACTACTTCGCCGGGGCGCTGATCCTGCCCTACACCCGGTTCCGGGACGCCGCCGAAGAGCTGCGCTACGACATCGATCTGCTGTCGGCGATGTTCGAGGTCGGCTTCGAGACCGTCTGCCACCGCCTGTCCACACTGCAACGCCCCGGACGACGCGGAGTCCCGTTCTTCTTCGTACGCACCGACCGCGCGGGCAACATCTCCAAACGCCAATCCGCGACCGCGTTCCATTTCTCCCGGGTCGGCGGCAGCTGCCCGCTGTGGGTCGTCCACGAGGCCTTCACCGCGCCCGGTCGGATCCGTACCCAGATCGCGGAGATGCCCGACGGACGCAAATACCTCTGGCTGGCCCGAACCACCGACGAGAGCACCCCCGGATACCTCTCTCCCAGAAGAGATTTCGCGATCGGTCTGGGATGCGACCTCGCCTACGCCGACAAGCTCGTCTACTCCCACGGCCTGCCCATCCACGACGACACCTCCGCGGTTCCCATCGGCGCGGGCTGCAAGATCTGCGAACGCCCCGACTGCGCCCAGCGCGCCTTCCCTCAACTAGGGCGCGCGATCCGGGTCGATGAGAACCGCGCCGCCAACATCCCCTACACCCCGGCCGACCATCGCGGCGAACCGCGATGATCACACCGGCTTCGTGCCACCTACGAGCCCCAGCCGACGTACGATTCCGCGCGCATCCGTTCTCGCATGTGTGGGTAGTGGAGTTCGAAGGCCGGGCGTTCGGATCTGATACGGGGGAGTTCGTAGAAGTTGTGCCGGGGAGGCGGGCAGGTCGTGGCCCATTCGAGTGAATTTCCCGCGCCCCAGGCGTCGTCCACGGTGACGACCTCGCCGTAGCGGTAGCTGCGGAACGCATTCCATACGAACGTGACCATCGAGACGCCCAGAATGAACGATCCGATGGTCGAGATGGCGTTCAGCGCGGTGAACCCGTCGGTCGGCAGATAGTCGGCGTACCGGCGGGGCATACCTTCGGCACCCAGCCAGTGCTGAACCAGGAAGGTCGTGTGAAAGCCGACGAATGTCGTCCAGAAATGCAGCCTGCCCAGGCGTTCGTCCATGTAGCGCCCGGTCATCTTGGGGAACCAGAAGTAGATTCCGCCGAAAGTGGCGAAAACGATCGTGCCGAACAACACGTAGTGGAAGTGGGCTACGACGAAATAGGTGTCGTGAATCTGCCAGTCCAATGGCGGGCTGGCGAGGATGACGCCGGACAGTCCGCCGAACAAGAAAGTGACGATGAAGCCGACGGCGAACAGCATCGGGGTCTCGAAAGTCAGGTTCCCCTTCCACATGGTGCCGATCCAGTTGAAGAATTTCACCCCGGTCGGCACCGCGATCAGGAAGGTCATCATCGAGAAGAAGGGCATCAGCACCGCCCCGGTCGCGAACATGTGATGCGCCCATACCGCTGCCGACAGCACTCCGATCGAGATGGTGGCGTACACCAGAGGTCCATAGCCGAACAGGGGTTTGCGGCTGAACACGGGGAGGATCTCGCTGATGATCCCGAAGAACGGCAGTGCCACGATGTAGACCTCGGGGTGCCCGAAGAACCAGAACAGATGCTGCCAGAGCAGGACGCCACCGGTGGCGGCGTCGTAGATGTGCCCGCCGAGATGCCGGTCGTAGGCCAGCGCCATCAAGGCGGCGGTGAGAATCGGGAACGCGAGCAACACCAGCACGCTGGTCACCAGGATGTTCCACCCGAACATGGACATGCGGAACATCGTCATGCCGGGCGCGCGCAGGCAGACGATGGTGGTGATCATGTTCACCGCGCCGAGAATGGTGCCCAAACCGGATACGACCAAGCCCATGATCCACAGATCGGCTCCGGGGCCGGGCGCGTGGATGATGTCGCTCAGTGGCGTATACGCGGTCCATCCGAAATCAGCCGCGCCGCCGGGTGTCACGAATCCGGAGACCACCATCGTCCCGCCGAAGAGGAACAGCCAGAAGCTCAAGGCATTCAACCGTGGAAATGCCACGTCGGGTGCTCCGAGTTGCAGCGGAAGGACCGCGTTGGCGAATCCGAACACCGTCGGAGTCGCATACAGCAGGAGCATGACGGTGCCGTGGATGGTGAACAGCTGGTTGTACTGCTCGGGTGAGAGGAACTGCAGGCCCGGCCGTGCCAGTTCCGCGCGCATGAGCAGCGCCATCAGACCGCCGAGCAAGAAGAAGGCGGTCGCGGCGACGAGATACATGATGCCGAGCACCTTCGGGTCCGTCGTGGTGACCAGCCGCCACAACACCGAGCCCTTCGGAGCCGTCCGCGCCGGAAACGGCCTGGTCGGTGCGACCTGCGGTGCGAGTGGATACGACACCTGAGTCATCGATACTCCTCACCTGCTACCGGCGAGATCACCCGCGGTGGCCGGGGACGAATTCCTGGGCCTTGACTTTCGCGCCTTGTGCCACGAGATGCCATGCGT
Organism: Nocardia sp. NPDC047038; assembly: GCF_040644075.1. Lineage (NCBI taxonomy): Bacteria > Bacillati > Actinomycetota > Actinomycetes > Mycobacteriales > Nocardiaceae > Nocardia > Nocardia sp. NPDC047038. Next base: position 11,835 of record NZ_JBEYVQ010000014.1, read on the forward strand.
CGGGGTCGCCCCGCAGCACCGCTTCGGCGGTGGATTTCATCTGGTCCCAGGTGGCGTGCGGTGGGATCGGCGGTACCTCCGGATCGCAGCGGACGTCGAGCACCGTGGGCCGCTCGGCCGACAGCGCCGCTTCCCAGGCGGGCGCGAGGTCGTTCGGGTCGTCCACGGCGATGGCGCCCAGGCCGTACGTGCGGGCGAGTTCGGCGTAGGAGACCTCCGGCAGCGACTGCGATTCCTCGAATTTCGGCGCGCCCCCCATCGAGCGCAGCTCCCACGTGACCTGGTTCAGGTCGTTGTTGTGGAACACGCACACCACCAGCCGTGGATCGCGCCACTGCTCGTGGTAACGGCTGATGGTCAGCAATTCGCCCGCGCCGTTCATCTGCATCGCACCGTCACCGACGAGAGCGACCACCGGCCGGTCCGGGTGGGCGAACTTCGCGCCGATCGCGTACGGCACACCGGGCCCCATGGTCGCCAGCGTCCCCGACAACGAACCCCGCATCTGCCCGCGGAACCGCAGACAGCGGGCATACCAGTTGGTGGACGACCCGGAGTCCGCGGTCACGATGGCGTCCTCCGGGATGTACCGCGACAGTTCCCACACCACCCGCATGGGATTGACCGGCTTCGCGTCCAGCAGCGACTGGCGTTCGATCGTGTCCCACCAGCGCCGCACGTTGGATTCGATCGTCGTCCGCCAGCTGCGATCGGACTTGCGGCTCAGCAGCGGAAGCAGTTCGGTGAGTGTTCGTTTCGCGTCACCGACGAGGTTGACCTCGGTGGGGTATCGCATGCCGATCATGGCGCCGTCGATGTCGATCTGCACCGCACGCGCCTGACCGAAGTCCGGAAGGAACTGCGAATAAGGGAAATTCGATCCGATGATCAACAGGGTGTCGCAGTCGCGCATCAGTTCATAGCTGGGCCGGGTACCCAGGAGCCCGATGGATCCGGTCACGTACGGCAGGTCGTCCGAAAGCACGTCCTTGCCGAGCAGGGCTTTGGCCACCCCGGCTCCGGTGATCTCGGCCAGCTCCATCACCTGCTCGGCGGCGTCCCGGGCGCCTTGCCCGACGAGGATCGCCACCCGCGACCCGGCGTCGATGATCTCGGCGGCTCGTTCTATGCCTGCGCGATCCGCGGTGACCGTGGCATGCAGTGCCGAGGGCGGGCTGGATGGCACTTGCTTGAACGCGTGCTCGGGCGGCTGATAGCGCTCCTCCTGCAGATCGGAGGGGATGATCAGCGCCGTGGGGGCCCGGCGGGTGGACGCGATACGGAACGCGCGGTCGAGCGCGTTGGGCAATTGATCGGGAACGTTCACCTCGACCAAGTAGTCCGAGGCGACATCCTTGAACAGGCTCTGCAGATCGACTTCCTGCTGATAGCTGCCGCCCATCGCGCTGCGCGCGGTCTGCCCGACGATCGCCACGACCGGCACGTGATCGAGTTTCGCGTCGTAGAGGCCGTTGAGCAGATGGATCGCTCCCGGACCCGACGTGGCAGTGCAGACGCCGACCTCGCCGCTGAACTTCGCGTAGCCCACCGCCTGGAAGGCGGCCATCTCCTCGTGGCGCGCCTGAATGAAGGCGGGTTTGTTGTCGGCCCGCCCGAACGCGGCGATCAAGCCGTTGATGCCGTCGCCCGGATAGCCGAACACCTGCTGCACGCCCCAGTCACGCAGTCGTCGCAAGACATAGTCGGCGACCTGGTCAGCCATGTCGTTCTCCTGTCCGCCTTCGAGGTGTCGTCTCCGGGGCCGATTACCCCGGCCTGCAGCCCTCAACCCGAGGCATACGCGGCGACCGGACGGGTATCCGCGCGGTGTTCTCGTCTGTTCCGATGCTCACCTGCCGTCGTCGAGAGGATGTGCCCGAAATGGCGCGTTCGCTTCAATTGCCCGGCCATCACAGCGCTTCCGGTCGTTCCCAATGGCCGTTGGAGGCACTGCGCGCGGAACTCACCGAGCGGATCTACGGCGAGGTTCGATTCGACTCAGGAAGCCGCGCGACGTACTCGACGGATGCGTCGAACTATCGCGCCGTCCCCCTCGGGGTGGTCGTGCCGCGCACACCGGAGGACGCGGCCATGGCGGTCGCCGTCTGTCGCGCTCACGACGTGCCGGTGGTGTCGCGTGGTGGCGGCACGAGCCTGGCCGGGCAATGCCGCAACGCGGCGATCGTCATGGACCGGAGCAAATACTGCACGCGTGTGGTGTCGGTGGACCGTGCCGCCGCCACCGCCGTGGTCGAGCCGGGCATCGCGCTCGACCGGCTCAACACCGAGTTGGCATCCACCGGCCTGATGGTCGGCCCCAAGCCGTCCACTCATGTCAGTTGCACGATCGACAGCTCTCGCCGCGCGTCCGGCTCGGCGGAATGAGAGCACGGCCCGGCCGGTGAAGGCCCGGGCGGCGACATGCCCTGACGTCCATACTTTTTCATCACCCGCCGGTCCACCGCGATTGCGGCGGACGCACCCGGTGCACGCGATCGACCGACGAGGCTCCGGGCTGCTCGACGAGCGGGATGGGCCATCGGAGGTCGATCATGGTCGCCGTGTGCAGCGTACGTTGGCGTTTCATGATCGGCCCGAGCTCCGGCGCGCCGATCGATACCGTCACGGTGCAATCGCCGGGGCCGAGCGCCACCAGCATGCCGTTGCGAACGGTGGCGGCGAGCGGCTGGAGCAGTAGCGCGACACAGAGTTCGATCGTGAACTCCCCCACCGTATTTCCGTCGATGGTGACATCCAGGCACGGATGGTAGGTCTGGGTGATCTCGTGTTCGAACAGCGTCACCTGCTCGGCTCCGCCCGCACTTGTACGCATCGCCGCCATGCGTAGCCGGTCGTAGCGGCGCCAACCCTCGATCGCGACAGTGCCCAAGTCGACCTCGAGCAGCCCATCTATCGTCTCGGCCACCTCGTGCAGCGCCGCCGACTCCAGTAGCGCGGCCACGCCCGGCGCCCGGCGCAGTGCCAAGTGTTCGGCGCCCCTTTCGTGCAGGCACTCGGCCAACTCGCCCACACCGACATCGTGCGGAGCGTTCTGGAACAGTACTGTCCGAGCCCTGATCAACGCTGGACTTGTCATCCGAATACCTCCTTGACATTCAGCCATGGCTCGCAGGCCCGCAGCCGCACCCGGACGTCGGGAGCGCGGGCGACCTGGCGAACGTGGATGGATGGGGGGACGTCCGCGACCACACGCACATGTACCTGTGGCAGATGCGGATCCTCGTCGTGCGACGCGCTGCCCGGGCGTTTCCCGCGACCCCGTATGACCAACGCCGCGGCACCGAGGGCAAGGAGGAACCCTCCGAGGCCCACTATGCCGATGGGGCCGGTGTCCGGATTGCCCCCATCGGCTTGTCCCGGAGGAGGCGGAGGCTCGCCGGGCGGTTCCGGGATTCCGGGTCCGTTGGATGTGGGGACGAGCCGCGCGGGTGATATCTCCACGGACGTCTTCGCGACAATGCGCTGAGAGGTTCCCGAACAGGCGGCGGGGATGGAGTGCAGACCCAGTGCGGCTCCCTGTGGCACATCGACGCGAGCATCGAACGAACCGCCCTGAGCCTGGGCGGTCACCGCCGCGGACCAGTCCGGAAGCACCCGAACCAGGTCGCAGGGCCAGCGTTCGCCGTGCACAGTGATCACAGTGCCGCGTTCGGCAGTGGCCGGAGCGGTGAGAAGGGGTGCGGGAAGCACGGCCGAACTCTCGGTCGGTACGGGGGACGGACCGGAACTCGGTGGCGGCGCGGTTGTCCGGACCGGTTTCGTCGTCGTGGTCGTCGTCGGACTCGGTTGCGTCGTGGTTGTGGACTCCGGCTTTGTCGTCGTGGTTGTCGGTTCCGGTTTCGTCGTGGTTGTCGGTTCCGGTTTCGTCGTGGTTGTCGGTTCCGGCCTTGTCGTCGTGGTTGTGGACTCCCGTTTCCCCGTCGTGGTCTCCGGCGTCGTCGGGGTGGTCGTCCAATCGGACCGCGTAGTCTTGGGCAGCCAGTCATCCGTGGGCGTGCTGTTCGGCCAAGCGGGTTGCGACGTGACCGGCGACGGGTTGGGCACGGTGGTAACCGGCTCCGGTGCCGCGACCGGTACCGACACCGCGCCGAGCAGTCCCGCTACGGCCGCCGCGACAAGGAATACTCGCGAATCGTTTCTCATGATCACCTCCCCCGAGACAGGCATGCTCCCGAGGATGCAGTCGAGCCTTCGCTCTCCTCGACCTGCCGACGCGAGTAGCCGACTACCCGTTTCCCGTAGTCGCGCCCGTACCCGTCTGCCTCGGCACCGCCCTTGATTCCGCGAGGCCAGCGGATGTATCACCCGTCGCCGAGGCTCGAACGCACCATCGTGCTCCGCGACTTCGCCGCAGAGGTCGCCGCGGGGAAGGCGGCTCCCGCCGCGTGCAAGAGCGGGACCTTGGTCCTTCGCCGCTGGCTACCGGTTGCTCTACTGCCGCCTCGCCGAGGAGACGGACACTCGCAGGTACGCCACCACGATCTCGACCCGGCCCGACAACGGCCCCCGCATGCGAACCGGAGGAGAACCCATGTTCACTTCGAGCAAGGCTCCGATCCTCGCGGGTGTCGACGGTTCCGAGGTGGCGCTTGCCGCCGTGCGCTGGGCCGCCATCGACGCCGCCCACCGCCACGCACCGCTGCACCTCGTCTACCTGACCGGTGGCCTCGGCGACCACGGTTCCGGCGTCGAGTTCGGGCCGTCCGCTCCCGGCAGCTATCGCTGGGGCGGCCCGGACGCGTTGGAGATCGCGTACGCCACGGCCATCGCCGAATCCGCTCCGATCAATCGGATCGACGTGACCGCGGAGTTGACCAACGCCGCCCCCGTTCCGGTTCTGCGCCGCCGATCCGAGACCGCGCGGCTGCTCGTGGTCGGCGCCCATGACCTCGGCGCGTTCAGCCGCGCGATGCTGGGATCGCTGAGCACCGCGCTGGCGCGGCAGGCGGGATGCCCCGTTGCCGTCGTTCCCCGTGGCGTCGAGCACGGCGACGGGCCTGTCGTCGTCGGCGTCGATGCCTCCACGAGCAGCGCGGCAGCCGTCTCCTTGGCTTTCGACGAAGCGGCGTTTCGCGGCGCCGATCTCGTTGCGGTCCACGCGTTGTCCGGCTTCCCCGGCTCGCTCATCGAATCGCGGGAGGGTGGCGAGGGATTGCTCGACCGGAGTTTGGCAGGGTACAGCGAGGCGTATCCGGAGGTGACGGTGAGGCGTGTCGTGGTCGAGGACCACCCCGCCAGGCGACTGCTCGAGGCGGGCGAGAAAGCGCGGTCGATCGTCGTCGGCAGCCGCGGGCACGACGAATTCTCCGCGATGCCGCTCGGTTCGGTCAGTAGAGCCGTACTACACGGGGCGCAGGTGCCGGTGATCGTCACCAGACCGGCGAGCTTTGCGCGGCACCCCCGGAACCGGCGATAGACGGGCACCGCCACCGCGGTCGACGGACCGTCAACGCTACCGATTCACGGTGCACCACGGGGAGCCGTGGGCCCGTAGCGGAGTTCGCACACGAGGGCGGGCGACGACTGCCGATCGGATTGTGCCGCTATCGAGCACAACCGACCGTCCAGCCGCCGCCCGCCGAGGACGCAGCCCGCCCGCCGTCAGCCGTCCAGGCGCTCCTGGATGGCTTCGATGACGCGAAGCCGCAGTTCATCGGCGCGGATGACCGCATCGACAGAGCCGACTTCGACGGCGCGCTGGATGTTGTGGATGCGGTCGAACTCCGCGGCCACTTCACCGAGTTTCTCCGCGCGCACCGAGGAGCGCAGTTCGTCCAGTTCGGCGCTCAGAGTGGCGCGGTCGGTACCGGCCGCGTTGGCGACGCGCACCTCCAGCTCCTGCACCCGCGGGTCGGCCGTGGTGCGGGTGGCGACGTCACCGGAGAACACCGCCGCCGCGGCGGGCGCGCCGCCGAGCACCGAGGCGAACGAGCCTTCCAGCGCCAGGACGGTCATGTTCGGGTTCAACGCCTTCGAGAAGACGACGAACGCGCCACCGTGATAGCGGGAGATCACGCAGAACACGATCGGACCGTCGAAGTTGACGATCGCACGGCCGATCTCGGCGCCGTACTCCAACTGCAACTTGCGCATCGACTCCGGCGACCCGTCGAAGCCCGACAGGTTCGCCAGCACCACCAGCGGACGGTTGCCGCTCGCGGCGTTGATCGCCCGCGCGGCCTTCTTCGACGACCGGGGGAACAGCGTGCCCGCGGTGTAGGTGTCCGGGCCGTCGGTGGGCGGAAAACCGTGCCGCGGCACGCCCCTGGACTCGATGCCCAGCAGGCACACCGGGATTCCGCCCAGATGCGCGTCCTGCACGACGGCGGTCTCGGCGTCGGCCATGCCCGCCCAGCGCTCCAGCACGGGGTGGTCCTGGTCGGCGACCGCGCGCATCACCGTGCGGATGTCGAACGGCTTCTTCCGGTCCGGATTCGCGGTGGCGGAGAAGATCTCGCCGACGGTGGCGAAGTCGCTGCCCGCCAGGACGTGCGGGAAATCGGAGATGTCGCGATCGATGGGATCGCTGGTCTGCGACCGCCGCGGCGCCTGCTCACCAGGGACGATGTAGGTGTGGTCGTAGTGCGCCATCAGGATGTCGCGCGCCGCGGCCAGGTTCGGCGCCCAGTACTGCGCCTGTCCGTTCGGACCCATGACCCGGTCGTAGCCGCCGATGCCGAAGTTGTCCTCGGCCGACACGCCGCCGGAGAAGTCCAGCGCCTGCTTACCGGTGAGCACCATGGCCGAATCCGGCGTCATCACCAGGATGCCCTTGGTGTGCATGAGCATGGTCGCCTCGGCGTTCCAGTACGGCTGGGCTCCGACATTGATGCCCGCGACCACGATGTTGATCTCGCGGCCCGCCTGGGTGAATTCGACGATCCGCTTGAGCGCGGCCGCCACCCAGTCCATGTTCTCGGTGCCCGATTCCATCGAGATGCGAGCGCCCGCCGACAGCGCGTACCACTCCAGCGGCACCTCCAGGCGCTCGGCCAGGTCCAGTGCGGCGATCACCCGCCTGCACTCCGGTTCCGACAGCGCGCCCAATGCTTTCGTCGGGTCGCCGAGCAGCACCACCCGCGTGACGCCCTCCGGGTGTTTCGGGGTGGCCGTGGTGATGACGCCGGCGACGATCGCGGCGGTATTGCGCCCCTTCGGCCGGTCGACCGGGACCAGCGTGTGGTCGCTGTCGAGGTCGTATTCGGTGAAATCGCCGAGCAGGCCGGTCAATTCGTAGGGGTACACCGCATTGCGGCCCGCGGCGCGCAGCACCTTCTGCCGATAAGCGTCGAGCGGTTCGATCGGTTCGTCGGACGGCTCGCCGAAGGTCACCACGGTGCCGCCCGCGGCATCGAAACTGATCCGGATGGCAACCTTCGTCAACTCGCCGGTGTCCGCGTCGCGTTCCCGCGCGATGAGCACGATCTCCTCGAGTCCGGCGCCCGCGGTCGTCGGCAGCACATGCCCGCCGATCCGCTCGAGCTCGGCGCGGGTGACATCCAGCGGCGGCCAGACGTACATCACGATGCGATTGGTGTTGAGCCGCTTCGCCGACGGCCGCTGCGACTGCGCCCGGCGGATCGAGTCGAGGCAGGTGGCGATCGTGCTCTCGGCGGTCGGCAGCGCGAGCAGCCGTCCGTCGTGTTCGCGCAGCGCGGTCAGGTCCCGCACCTGGGCGAACGCGATGAGCCGGTCGTCGGCCGGATTGTCCTTCGCGACGCACCGGAACAGATAGATCTCCTCGTCGTCGGACGACGGCAGTCGCGTCAGATCGAACTTGCGCAGCCGCTCCATTTGCATCCGCTGCGCGATGTACGGATGCAGGCCGCGGATCAGCCTTTCCTCGGCCGGGCCGGTGGCCGACGGGCGGAAGGTGAAGTGGTGATGCATGACCGCGCCGTTGCTGCCCGCGACCGTCGCGGTGATCCGGTGCACCTGCTTCGGCAGCGGCTGCGCGCTGAGCACCGAGTGCAAAGCCGCGGCCATGGCGTCGAAGTCGGCGGGCTGCTTCTCCCAGCTGAGGTAGATGTCGGCGTCGATCGACACCGCGTCGCCGGTCAGTTCGGCCAGCCCGCGCACCGCGGCGCCGAGCGCGTCGAAGCGCACCGCGGCGGACACCAGGCTCGCACCGTCGCGGTCGGCGATCAGGTAGCGGCATCCGTCGACATCGTGGGTGCGGACGCCGGTGAGGCCCTTGTTGCCGTAGTACCGGCGGGTCAGCACCTCGAGCATCGCCGTGTTGTCGTCGCTGCCGCGCACCAGCCGCTGGCCCAGCAACCGCACCAGCGGTTCGGTGCTGCGGACCATGTCGGAGATACGCTCCGCGCGATCGGACGCGTCGGGATGGGTGTCCAGGTACCGCAGGGACCGGCGGACATTGGTGTACACGCGGGCGCGATTACGCCGCAGCAACGGCTGGCCGTACCAGCCGAACACCAGACCGCGAGCGAGATCGGCGACGACGGGGAAATGCACCTGGGTCGCGGCGACCAGCCGTTCCAGTGCCAGACCGACCGGTTCGCGCAGGGCTCGATCGGGCATCCGCTCGCCCAGCCACTCCCGCAGCAGTGCCGTCACGACCGCGACGGTGTCGGTGCGTTGCTGGGCGAGGAAGATCCGGAAGACCGCGGCCTCGAGCTCGGGGGTACGTTCCAAATCGGACACGCCGTAGTGGCCGAGCGCCCGCGCGAGCTTGCTCTTGAACGATTCCGGCAGTCCGGCCCGTTCGACGTCCAGGCTCTGCAGGTAGGTGTGGAAGTACTCGCGGGCACTGTGGACATGCCCTTGGGCGTCCTCACCCGACGGCCGGTTGTGGCTCAACTCGGCGAGGTCGGTGAACACGTCGATGAGCTCGAGTTCCTCCGCCAGCGGCCTGCGGTCGTCCGCGACGGCGATACGGCGGGCATCGAGGTAATCCGTCAGCACCCGGCGGTCGTCGTGCGGATCGACGTCGAAACCGAGCAGCAGGCCGCGCAGGTCCTGCGACCGTCGGACGATCCGCTCGTGCGGATGAGCCTGCGCATCCCCGGCGGGCAGGTCCAGTTCGACCGACCCGACGGCCGCGGTCTCCTCGACCGCGTCGTCCACCAGGCGCTCCAGCCGCAGCAGCGGCGCCCCGGTCTCCACCTGGGTACCGACCGAGACGGCGCATTCCTTCAGCCGCGCCTTGAACGGTGCGCGCAGCACCGTCTCCATCTTCATGCTCTCCAGCACCAGCAGCGGCGCGTTGGCCTCGACCTCGTCGCCGACCTGCAGCGGCGTGGCGACCACGAGCGCGGGTGCGGGTGAGCGGACGACGCCGCCCTCGTCCCGGCTCACCCGGTGGGTAACACCATCGACGTCGACCACGTGGATCGGCCCGTGCGTGCCCGCGGTGACGCGGAAGGCGGTGCCGTTGACCACGATCTGGCCGGAATGCCGGTCATAGCGGACCAGGTCGACATCGGCGGTGCGGATGTCCTCGCCCGCCTCGATGCCGATGCGGAACCGATGCGCGCCGGTACGGGCCACGCGCACCCGATAGCCGACTCCGCGCAATTTGAGGTCGAGCGGTCGGCCCGCGTGGTGCTGCACCAGGGGACGACCGCCCGCGGCGGTGGACAGCAGGCGGTCCCGCTCGGCCCGTTCCTCTTCCTCGTAGGCATCGATGGCGGCGGCCGCGAGCGCGACGGCGGAGTTGCGGTGCGAGACGAGACGACCCTGTCCGCGCACTCGGTCGATCCAGCCGGTGTCGGCGCTCGCGTCGATCACCTCGGGCTGGTCCAGCAGTTCGAGGACGAAACTCTTGTTCGTAGCGCCGCCCTCGATGATCACCCGGGTCTGCCCGACGGCCCGGCGCAACCTACCCAGCGCCTCGGACCGGTCGCGGCCGTAAGCGATGATCTTGGCGATCATCGAATCGAAATCGGCGGGGATGACATCGCCTTCACTGACACCGGTGTCGACCCGAATACCCGGCCCCGCGGGCAGGTCCAAGCGGGCGATCCGGCCCGGCGCGGGAGCGAAGTCGCGGTCGGGGTCCTCGGCGTTGAGCCGCGCTTCGATGGCGTGCCCACGCTCGGCGGGCGGCTCGCCCTCGAGCCGTTCACCCGAAGCCACCGCCAGTTGCGCGCGAACCAGGTCGAAACCGGTGGTCTGCTCGGTGATCGGGTGCTCGACCTGCAGCCGGGTGTTGACCTCGAGGAACGCGAACAGCTCGTCACCGGGGTGATAGAGGAACTCGACGGTCGCCGCGCCGCGGTAACCGACCGCGACCGCCAGGCGCTCGGCCGAGGCCTTGAGCTCGGTGACCTGCTCGGGCCGCAGCACCGGTGACGCGGACTCCTCGATGACCTTCTGGTTGCGCCGCTGCACCGAGCAGTCGCGCACACCCAGCGCCCAAGCGGTGCCCTGACCGTCCGCGATCACCTGAACCTCGACATGGCGGGCGCCGGTGACGAGCCGTTCGAGGAACACCACACCACTGCCGAACGCGCGGGCGGCCTCCTGCCGGGTGCGTTCGTAGGCGTCGACCAACTCGGCCTCGTCGGTGACAACGCGAATACCGCGCCCGCCGCCGCCCGCGGTCGCTTTCAGCATGAGCGGGTAGCCGATGTCGGCGGCGGAGGCGAGCGCGTCGTCGACGGTCTCGACCGGGCCGCGGCTCCACGGCGCGACCGGTACGCCGACCTCTTCGGCGATGAGCTTCGCGCCGATCTTGTCGCCGAGTTTGCGCATCGCCTCGGCATCCGGACCGATGAAGGTCACGCCGATCTGGTCGCACAACTCGGCGAACGCCGGATCTTCGGCGACGAAGCCCCAGCCGACCCACGCGGCGTCGGCCCGGGTCGCCACCAGCGCCCGTTCGAGCGCCTTCAGATCCAGGTACGGTCGCGCGGAGGCCGGGCCGAGGTCATAGGTGATATCGGCCTCGCGCACGAACGTCGCGTTGCGATCGACATCGGTGTAGAAGGCGATGGTCTCGATCGAACGTGCCGTTTCCGCGGCCAGGTCTCGGACCGCGTGGATGAGGCGCATGGCGGCCTCTCCCCGGTTCACAATGGCGATGCGGCTGAACACTCGCCGTCCTTCCTCTCCGAAGTTGTGGCCCGGTCGACGGGCAAAGGGTGGATACCCTTTGTCGCACATCCGGTCGGTGCAATTACACCTGTCCGGTGGTTACTCGGCCGTATCGTCGCGCGGGGTGCGGGGCAAGCGCGCCGGGTAGCCCGCTGCCGACTGCGACGGTCACGGAAGCGTGGAGTGATCCGGCAGCCGTCGGTCGCAGAGATGGCGATACCTGCGACGGCCACCCCGACGCCGCATGGTAAGCATCGTTCACCACGCGAAGGTTAGAGGCAGGCCGGTGCCGCGTCAATCTTTTCGCCTCGCGTACGCTCGCGTCGTCGGATTCCGCTACGAAACCAGAAACGCGAATTACTGGTCGGTTTCGAATATTTTAGCGAGTACCGAGAGCTGTGGCGCCGCAACCTGCACGCGAACGGCGTCTCCCTTTCGCAGACGTCTCCCCTCCCACGAACGGGGAACCTGCCACTTCGCGACCCACCGGACGACCCCGTGACGAGGAACCGCGTAGTTGTCCCGGGTTCACCTCCTCACCCGGGGTACGGAGCAAATGACTCGATGCGCCCGCCGTAGCGCGTTCCGATCGCGATCTTCCCGACCTCGGCTTTACCGTAGGCATACAAAAGGCTCGTATGCCGATTCACCCCGTCGCGCTGCCACCCTGCACCCGGTAGGAGACCTGGCGCGCCGACCAGGGTGACGATCGTGATCCCACAGGTCGCAGATGCGTATGAAGCGCACCGCCTTCGCCGATGCGTCGACGTCCGGACAGACCGCGAACCGGTTGAGCCGATCAGCCATGGTGCGGCCGCGCCCGTCGATTCGGCCGAAGCCGACACTGCGGTCAGCTATGCACCGAGGCAAGGATGTTCGCCGAATCTCGAACCTTGCCGTAGAGAACAGCGCGCAATCCGTCCGTGAACCTCAGATCCCGATCACCGGTCATAATCGCGAGGACATCGTCGACGCCCTCCTGCCGGGCATGATCACCGGTCGAAATTCGCGCCACCAGGGAATCCCACTCGCCCGCGTTGCTCAGTTCGAGATAGGCCTGTTCCTCGATGACGAAACCCGTGATGTAGGAACGCAATACCAAAACGATCTCGCCGACGCCGAACTGCGGCAGAACCACACCGCGGAGGAGTGTCGTCAGCGTACTGGAGACTCTGATGGTCTCCGGCGAAGGCGAGTACGAGCCCGCGACGACGCGCCCTCCCTCACGGAAACGAAGTATCGCCGCACGAATACGCCGACAGCAGATCATCGCCTGAGCGACATCGGGGTTGCCGAGGTCGATATCCGACAGGTCGACGGCCCGGAAAATGGTGTCGGCCATCGCACGCTGGAGATCCTTCCGGTCCCGTAAATGCTTGTACAACGCACCGGGCGTCACCCCAGCCGCGGCCGCCAGCCGTCGCATCGTGAGCGCGTCCAGACCGTTCTCGGAGACGTAATCGTGAGCGATGTCGGCCAGACGATCCCGGGTCAACCCGCGCTTGGTCATCGCTATCGCGCCGATCCCGCGCCGCGAGCAGGCCCAAGGGCGCGGCGAGTGCCTCCCCCCACGTGATCGACACATACGAGCCGTCGAGTCACCCCACGGACATCTACGAAGCGGAGGCCGTCCAGATCTCCCGAACACGAGACGGAAGTGTTTACGACCGCCGGGTGATCATTGTTCACCTCGCCGAGGCTAGGACAAGCGCTGTATTGCCGTCAACGGCTCTACGTGGTGATACATATCTCGATGCGCATATCTAAGTATGAACATGCAAATGGCCCGTGCGCCCGCCGGCAGCGAATTCACCCATCTCGCCCAGCTGGGCGTTCCACCGTCAGCGCTCGGTTCAGGTACGGCCCAGCCTGCGCATTCGTATGCACCGCCGTTTCGGATGGCTACCCTCAGACGCGATGCATGTTGAGTTGATGCTCGATTCACTCGATGGACTGTCCGTGGGAGACGCGCTGGGAGCGGAATTTCCCATCATGGGCCGGTCGATTCCGGATCTTCGGGCCGGCAATCTCCCGGCCCGGCAGTGCGGGTGGACCGACGACACCGAAATGGCCTGCACCGTGGTTGCCGAACTCATCGGTCGCGGTGGGATCGACCAGGATCGGCTCGCCGCCGCGTTCGCGCGCCGATTCGACCCGAGCCGTGACTACGGCTTCCTGGCGGTCGACACATTGCGCCGAATCCGCGACGGCGTGCACTGGCGGGAGGCGGCCGGAGCCGTGTTCGACCACCAGGGATCCTGTGGAAACGGTGCGGCCATGCGGGTCGCTCCGCTCGGCGCCTTCTACGCCGACGATCCGGAGAAGATCGCCGCCGAAGCGGCGCGGTCGGCGCAGGTGACGCATCTGCATCCGGAAGGCGTCCTCGGCGCGGTCGCGGTGGCGCTCGCGGCCGGTCAGGCCGCTCACGCTCGCCTACGCGGAAGTCGGCCCACGCCAGCGGATTTCATCACCGGCGTCCTCGACCGCCTCGACGACGGCGAGACGACCCGCCTGATTCGCCGTGCTCGCAGTCTGCTCGAGGCCTCCGCGAAGGAGGCAGCGGACGAACTCGGCAACGGATCCCTGGTCACCGCGCAGAACACGGTGCCGTTCACGATCTGGGTAGCGGCGACGCATCTCGACGACTACCCGGCCGCGATCACCACGTGTATCGCCGCGGACGGCGATATCGACACCACGAGCGCCATCGTCGGCGGAATCGTCGCCGCCCACACCGGCACCGACGCGCACCCCGGCCCGCTCGGAGGAGTGCCGCGAACCTGGCTCGCCGCGCGAGAACCGTTGCCCGGCTGGTTCGACCCCACCCGCCGACCACCACGGCGCAAAGATTCCGTTTCCGGCCGCTTCCGGAAGTGGCTGTCCGGCGCGTCGTGAGAACAACCAGCTGACGCCGTGGATCCCCAACACCAAGACGCCACTCCCCCGTCGTACTTCCTCCCCTACCCTGGCGCCCGCCGCACCGGTCGCGGCCCAGAGCCTCGTGGTCGCAAAGCTTTTCAACCGAGCGGCGCCGATCATGCGGTGACGTGAGCGATGTCCTGTGCCCTTGGACGGCCCGATGCTTTCTCGGTGGCGCATGAGGCCGGCCCGGAATGCGTCTGTTCCCGATATCGGTTTCGTCATCGTCCAGCCGCGCGTCAGCGGTTGGTCGCCGACGCGAAGTGCGCTGCGGGTGATCCGACGAGCCGGTAGTCGTCGTCGGTGTTCACGTGCAGATCGAGCTTGTTCTGGAAGAGGAGGATGATGTCGGAGCCGCCGAACTGGAAGTAGCCGAACTGCTGCCCCTTCTCCATCTGCCTGTTCTCGACCGCGGTGAGCACGACCGAACCCACGTGGGACATGCCGACGCAAACGACCGCGACGATGCGGCCGCCGAAGACTCGGCGATCGCCGTCTGGTCATCGCCCACGTGCTGGTCGACGAGCCAGAAGAAGTGGCACATCCGATCGGTGACCTCACCTGCGTCACCCCGCTCCGGCGCGGGTGCGGTCCAGGCGGGCGCATCGGATTCCACGGGCACCCAGCGAAGGAAACGCTCCAGGTAGGCCTCGTACTGCTCGAGATTCTGCGGCCAATCCAGCGCCGCGAAAAGCGCGGGGTCCAGCTGTGGCTGCGCGGATGCGCGGGCCTGAACCAACGACTGCTCGAGCCGGGCGGCAAGGCCTTGCTCCTCGCCGAGTGCCCGCCGCAAATGCTGGATGATCCTGTCCGGCTCGCTCACATCAGCCTCCTGCCGGCCGGATAAACCCAACTCTACGTCGCGGCCCGCGGCGGCCAGACGTTCCGCATCGCCGACAACATCGACTCCGCCATCGAGGCCGTCGTGCGGACTCGAGGCGAAGCATCCCGTCAACGGTGCGCAGCAGTCGCGGTTTCAACTCCACAGGGTCACATGCACTTTCGGGCGAAACCGCGTGACGCCCACGCCGGACCCACGGATCATCGCCTGGATGCATCGCGGGGTGGCGATGAACCGCAGCAGTTCCGACACCGCGGGCTGGCGGGAATCGGGCGGCAACGTGGTGGCGCACCACTCGTCGGATACCTGGAGCCCTGGTCCCTTGACGTGGATCAACCGACCGGCCGCGAGATCGGCGGCCACGGCGAAACCGATCGTCGGGGTGATGCCTCCGACCCGGCGGACCTCTTCCAGAGCGGCGGCGTCGCTCTGGAAGATCCGCTGATGGGATTCGGGTACCGCCAACTCGCGCAGCATCGTCGCGATGTGCCCGTCCACACTGCCCGCGCTGGGACCCAGCATCCACGGCTGCTCCCGCAGCAGCGCCGGAGGTGCGGCGGCGCCCGCCAGAGGGCTGTCGGGGCGCGCGACCGAGATGATCTGATACTTCAGGAACGGCCGGGCGGCGATGGCCGTGTCGGCGTTCTCCGGCCCGGGCCCGAGCGCGATGTCCACCGCACGGGTCTCGATCAGACCGCGGAACCGGCTGGTGGGGTGCACGCTCAGCTCGACCGCCAGATCCTTCGCCCGCGCCGCGAACAAGTCGATGAGGCCGGGCGCGGCATGTTCGGCGAACGCGCTCGATGCCGCGATGCGCAGCAGCCGTCGGCCATGGGCGGCTTCGCTCACCTCGATCGCGGTCTGCCGTTGCAGTCCGAGGATCTCGATGGCCCGGCTGGCCAAGCGCAATCCGCCGGGCGTGAAGGCCAGCCCCGCGGCGGCGCGGGTGAACAACGGGTCGTCGAGTTCTTTGCGCAGCTGGGCGATGTGCAACGAGACACCGGCGTCGGACATCCCCAGCTCTCTGGCCGCCGCATGGACGGAGCCGAGCCGCACCACGGTCGAGTAGGCCCGAAGCTGGGCGGGCGTCACGATCCGAGTCTAGTTTGGAGGTGGACGCGGTGCCTACCGCCGTATCGCGCCCGGAGGACGCATCATGCAGGACGTGCTCACGGATCTGATGGCAACGTGGAACGCCGGGGGCACGGCTGGGGTCGCGACGGTCGTACGCACCTTCCGCTCGG
The DNA here is from genome assembly GCF_040644075.1 of Nocardia sp. NPDC047038. Classification (NCBI taxonomy): domain Bacteria; kingdom Bacillati; phylum Actinomycetota; class Actinomycetes; order Mycobacteriales; family Nocardiaceae; genus Nocardia; species Nocardia sp. NPDC047038. The sequence continues at coordinate 27,918 of NZ_JBEYVQ010000014.1, forward strand.
CGCCGCGACCGCCAGGCGCCGCCATGGTCGTCGCCCCGGACGGGACGGTCGGCGGGTCGGTCTCCGGCGGCTGCGTCGAAGGCGCGGTCTACGAACTCGCCACCGATGTCGTGCGCACCGGCCTTCCGGTGTTGCAGCGGTTCGGGTTCTCCGATGACGACGCGTTCGCCGTCGGCCTCACCTGCGGCGGCATCATCGACATCTTCGTCGAACCGATCTCACGGAAGACGTTTCCGGAGCTCGGCGAGGTGGCCGCGGACATCGCCGAGCACCGGCCGGTCGCGATCGCGACCGTCATCGAGCACCCGGACCCCGGCCGGATCGGGCGGCGGCTGCTGATCCGGCCGAGTGACGCGCGCGGCACGCTGGGGTCGGCGCGCACCGACGACGCGGTGATCGATGACGCGGCCGGGTTGCTCGCGGCGGGCCGCAGCGAGGTGCTGTCCTATGGCCCGGACGGACAGCGTCGCGGCGAGGGCATGGCGGTTTTCGTCGCCAGTCATGCCAGGCAGCCGCGGATGCTTGTGTTCGGGGCCATCGATTTCGCCGCCGCCGTGGCGCAGCAGGGATCCTTCCTCGGGTACCGGGTGACCGTATGCGACGCGCGGCCGATCTTCGCCACCTCGGCCCGGTTCCCGACCGCAGACGAGGTCGTCGTCGACTGGCCGCACCGCTACCTGGCCGCGCAGATCGCGGCAGGCGCGGTCGATGCGCGGACCGTCGTCTGCGTGCTGACCCACGATCCCAAGTTCGACGTTCCGCTGCTCGAAGTGGCCCTGCGGGCGCCGCAGATCGGTTATGTCGGCGCCATGGGGTCGCGCCGCACGCACGACCAGCGGCAGGCCCGCCTGCGGCAGGCCGGCCTCACCGAGGAGCAACTCGCCCGGCTCGCCAGCCCGATCGGGCTGGACCTGGGCGGCCGTACGCCGGAAGAGACGGCGGTGTCCATCGCGGCCGAGATCATCGCGCGGCGCTGGGGCGGGCACGGCCGTTCGCTGACCGGAACCGGCGGACGGATTCACCACACCGCGCCGACAGCCGATTAAGTGATTACTTAATCCGGTCTTGACCCCCAGCTCAGCGGCGCAGAAGCTGAGCTTCTCCCCATGAATGTGAGGTGGGTCACATGCAGGTGCCCGGACCATTCGAATACGAGCGCGCGACGGGCGTGGATCACGCCGTCGGACTCCTGGACCGGCTCGGAGAGGAGGCGCGCATCATCGCGGGCGGGCACAGCCTGTTGCCGATGATGAAACTGCGCCTGGCCAATCCGGAATATCTCATCGACATCAACGACCTGGCTGCCGAGCTGGGCTATATAGTCACCGATCCCACCCTGGTGCGCATCGGCGCGATGGTGCGGCACCGGCATCTGCTCGAATCCGACGATCTCGCCGCGGTGTGCCCGATCTTCCGTGACGCCGAGCGCGTGATCGCCGACCCGGTCGTGCGCAACCGCGGCACGATCGGCGGCTCGCTGTGCCAGGCCGATCCCGCCGAAGATCTGACCACGGTCTGCACGGTTCTCGGCGCCACCTGCCTGGTGCGCGGACCGTCCGGCGACCGGGAGATCGCGATGGACGACTTCCTGGTCGGCCCGTACGAGACCGCCATGACGCGAAACGAGCTTTTGATCGAGATCCGAATCCCGGTGCGGCATCGGACTTCCAGTGCGTACCGGAAAGTGGAACGCCGGGTCGGCGACTGGGCGATCGCGGCGGCAGGCGCGACGGTGACACTGCGCGACGGTGCGATCGCGGCCGCACGGATCGGCCTGACGGCGGTCGACCCCGATCCCGCGGCATTGGCCGCCGCGTCGGACCTGCTCATCGGTGAGCCGCCCACCGAAGAGATCTTCGCGGAGGTGGGCCGCCGGGCGAGCGCGGCGTGCTCACCCGCTTCCGATTCGCGTGGCAGCGCGGACTACAAGCGCCACCTCGCCTCCGAACTGACGATCCGCGCGCTGCGCACCGCGGTCGAGCGCGTACTGAACGATTCCGCGCTGAGAGGGAACTAGCCATGCAGGTAACCATGACCGTCAACGGCGAGCAGGTGAGCGCCGACGTCGAGCCGCGCACCCTGCTCGTGCACTTCCTACGAGACCAGTTGCGGCTCACCGGAACCCACTGGGGATGCGACACCAGCAACTGCGGCACCTGTGTCGTGGAGGTGGACGGCGAACCGGTGAAGTCGTGCACGATGCTGGCCGTCATGGCCGGTGGGCGTTCGGTGCGCACCGTCGAGGGACTCGAGGTCGACGGCAAGCTCGATCCCGTGCAAGAAGGCTTCATGCAGTGTCACGGGCTGCAGTGCGGATTCTGCACGCCCGGGATGATGATCACGGCCCGGGCACTACTCGACCGCAACCCGGACCCCGACGAGCAAACCATCCGGGAGGCGATCTCGGGCCAGATCTGCCGCTGCACCGGATACACCACCATCGTGCGGTCGATCCAGTGGGCCGCGGCTAAGCAACGGGGCGAAGCGGCGGAGCCGGAACCCGCGCCCACCGCGGCGCCGGTAGGGAGTACATCATGACCGCCGTCGAATCCCGGCCGGAAGACCGCGTCGACAACGACCGCAGGCCGTGCGGGCACGGCAGGATGCTCCGCAAGGAGGATCCCCGGTTCATCCGCGGACGCGGCAATTTCGTCGACGACGTCCAACTGCCCGGCATGCTGCATATGGCGATCCTGCGTTCGCCGTTCGCGCACGCGCGGATCGTGAGCGTCGACGTCTCCGCGGCACAGGCGCATCCGAAGGTGAAGGCGGTCGTCACCGGCGCGGACCTCGCCGCCAAGGGACTGGCCTGGATGCCGACGCTTTCCAACGACGTGCAGGCGGTGCTGGCGACCGACAAGGTCCGGTTCCAAGGCCAGGAGGTGGCCTTCGTCGTCGCGGAGGACCGCTACGCCGCGCGTGACGCGCTGGAACTCATCGACGTCGAGTACGACATGCTCCCTCCGGTGATCGATGCCCGGACCGCGCTCTCGCCCGAGATGCCGGTGATCCGAGACGATCTCGAGGACAAGCGGGACAACCACTGCTTCGACTGGGAGACCGGTGACGCCGCCGCGACCGAGGCGGTGTTCGCCCGCGCGGACGTCGTCGTCGAGCAGGAGATCGTCTATCCGCGCGTGCATCCCGCCCCGATGGAAACCTGCGGCGCCGTCGCGGATCTCGATCCGGTGACCGGCAAGCTCACCCTGTGGTCGACGAGTCAGGCGCCGCACGCCCACCGCACGATCTACGCGATGGTGGCCGGGCTGCCCGAGCACAAGATCCGGGTCATCGCACCCGATATCGGCGGCGGGTTCGGCAACAAGGTGCCCATCTACCCGGGATACGTCTGCGCCATCGTCGGGTCGCTGCTACTGGGCAAACCGGTCAAATGGATGGAGGATCGCAGCGAGAACCTGACCAGCACAGGTTTCGCCCGCGACTACATCATGCTCGGTGAGATCGCCGCCGACGCCGACGGCAAGATCCTGGCCATCCGGTCCACCGTGCTCGCCGATCACGGCGCGTTCAACGGCACGGCCGCGCCGTTGAAGTATCCGGCCGGCTTCTTCGGTGTCTTCACCGGCAGCTACGACATCGAAGCCGCCTACTGCAAGATGACCGCGGTCTACACGAACAAGGCCCCCGGCGGCGTCGCCTACGCGTGCTCGTTCCGGATCACCGAGGCCGTCTACTTCGTCGAGCGGTTGGTGGATTGCCTCGCGCAGGAACTGAAGATGGATCCGGCGCAGCTGCGGCTGCGCAATCTGCTCCGGCCCGAACAGTTCCCGTACACCAGCAAGACCGGTTGGGTTTACGACTCCGGTGACTACGAGAAGACCATGCGCTTGGCGATGGACATGATCGGATACGACGCCCTGCGAGAGGAACAGCGGGAAAAGCGCGCCCGCGGTGAGTTGATGGGCATCGGGATGGCTTTCTTCACCGAAGCCGCCGGCGCGGGACCGCGCAAGGATATGGACATCCTCGGGCTCGGGATGGCCGACGGGTGTGAGCTGCGGGTCCACCCGACCGGCAAAGCCGTTGTGCGGCTGTCGGTGCAGACCCAGGGGCAGGGACATGAGACGACGTTCGCCCAGATCGTCGCCGAGGAGCTCGGGATACCGCCGGACGACATCGACGTCGTCCACGGCGACACCGATCAGACCCCGTTCGGCCTCGGCACCTACGGCAGCCGCTCGACTCCGGTCTCGGGCGCCGCCGCCGCGCTGGTGGCGCGGAAGGTGCGCGACAAGGCCCGGATCATCGCGTCCGGCATGCTCGAAGTATCCGTCGCCGATCTGGAGTGGGAGAAGGGCTTGTTCCACGTCAAAGGCGACCCGTCCGCGGCCGTCACGATCCAGCAGATCGCGATGCGAGCACACGGCGCGGGTGATCTGCCGGAGGGTATCGAGGGCGGACTCGACGCGCAGATCTGTTATAACCCGGCGAATCTCACCTACCCCTATGGCGCGTACTTCTGCGTCGTCGATGTCGACCCGGGGACGGCCGTGGTGAAGGTCCGGCGCTTCCTCGCCGTCGACGACTGCGGGACCCGGATCAATCCGATGATCATCGAGGGTCAGGTGCACGGCGGCATCACCGACGGCATCGGCATGGCGCTGATGGAGATCATCGCCTTCGACGAGGACGGCAACTGCCTCGGCGGATCCCTGATGGACTACCTCATCCCGACGGCGCTCGAAGTTCCGCATTTCGAGACCGGGTACACGGTCACTCCTTCGCCGCACCACCCGATCGGCGCGAAAGGTATCGGCGAATCGGCGACCGTCGGATCACCGGCGGCAGTGGTCAACGCGGTGGTGGACGCATTGGCGCCCTACAAGGTTCGGCACGCCGACATGCCGCTGACGCCGTCGCGAGTCTGGGAAGCGATGCAGGGCCGGGCCACACCGCCCGTCTGAGTGGGGCGGGAGCGATGGGAATACCGATGAAGCTGACCGAGCGTGCACAGCAACTGGTTCGGACCCGGACTCCGTTCGTGCACGCGACCGTCGTCCGAGCGCAGCAGCCGACCTCGGCGCATGCCGGGGACGAGGCGATCCTGTTGCAGGACGGGACGATCGAAGGATTCGTCGGCGGCCAGTGCGCCCAGAACTCGGTCCGCAAGGCCGCGCTGGGCGCCCTGCAATCGAACGAGAGCGTGCTGCTGCGCGTGTTGCCCGACGGCGACCTGCAATTTCCCGAAGCCCCCGGCGCGGCTGTGGTGGTGAATCCCTGTCTGTCCGGCGGAGCGCTGGAGATATTCCTCGAGCCGCAGGTCCCGGCTCCTCTGGTGCGCATCTGCGGCGCGACACCGATCGCGGACGCACTGGCCGAGATGTGCGCACTGGTGGGATTCGATGTGCAGCGCGGTATCGGCGGAGCCGACTCGCCGGATTCGCTGACCGACACGACCGCGGTGGTGATCGCGAGCCACGGCGGCCCGGAAGCCGAGACGATCCGCGCCGCGCTCGACTCGGGCGTGGGGTATGTCGGTCTGGTGGCCAGCAAGATCCGGGGAGCGTCGATTCTGGACGAGCTCGGCTTGACCGAAGCCGAGCAGATGCGCGTGCGCACCCCGGTGGGCCTGCCGATCGGCGCCAAGACCTCGGCGGAGATCGCCGTCTCGATCGTCGCGGAAGTGATCCAGGCGATCCGCAAGGGCGGCTTGGCCATCCCGGTTCGCCTGTCGAGCGTCGCGTTCGAGGCGCTCGATCCGGTGTGCGGCATGACCGTGGCGGTCGGGCCGGACACGCCACATCTCACCATCGACGACGTCGACTACTGGTTCTGCGGCTCCGGCTGCCGCACTTCCTTCGCCGAGGCGAAGACGGGCTCATGACAAACGGATTCGTCACCGGGGTCGTACTCGCGGCGGGAACCTCACGGCGTCTCGGCACACCGAAACAGCTACTGCCATACCGTGATACGACACTTCTCGGCGCCACATTGGACGTGGTTCGAGCCTGCGGTTTCGGTCAGATCATCGTCACCCTCGGCGGGGCGGCCGCAGCGGTCCGGCAGCAGGTCGATCTCACCGGGGTGGAGGTGGTCGTGGCCGACGACTTCGGTTCGGGCTGTTCCTCGTCGTTGCGTTCGGCCCTGGGCTCGGTACATCCCCTGGCCACCGGAATCGTGCTGATGCTCGGTGATCAACCGGGTTTGTCGGCCGCGACCGTCGAACGACTGATCGCCGACGCGACGACCGCGGCGATCACGGTCTGCGGCTACCGCGACGGCGTCGGGCATCCGTTCTGGCTGCCCCGCGGCCTGTTCGGCCAGTTGGCCCGATTGCACGGCGACAAGGCGGTCTGGAAGATCATCGAGTCGGGCCGCGTCCCGGTGTCCCGGCTCGACGTCGACGCAGCGGTGCCCTTGGATGTGGACACCTGGGCCGATTACGAGCGCCTGCGCGCCTCGACCTCGCCATGATGTCGCCGTTCGCCGATATCGAGGACGTGGTCCGGCGATTCGACGCCGACGACTACCTGCTCGACACCGGTACCGCCGCCGCCTTCTATCTGGCCACCACGTTGGGTCGGCCCCTACTGCTGGAAGGCGAGCCGGGAGTCGGCAAGACGACCGCGGCGAAGACCCTTGCCACCGCGCTAGCCGCGCCGCTGATCCGCCTGCAGTGCTACGAGGGCCTCACCGTGAACGAAGCGCTGTACGACTGGAATTACCAGCGTCAGCTGCTCAGCATTCGGCTCGCCGAAGCACGCGGCGCCGACCTCACCGAAGCCGACTTGTTCACCGAGGCATTCCTGGTCGACCGTCCGATCCTGCGCTGTGTCCGTTATCGCGGTCCGACGCCCCCGGTGCTGCTGGTCGACGAAATCGACCGTGCCGACGACGAATTCGAGGCGTTGCTGCTGGAATTCCTCGGTGAGGCCGCGGTGACCGTGCCGGAACTCGGCACCTTCACCGCCGAGCGGCCGCCACTCGCGGTGCTGACCTCGAACCGCAGTCGCGACCTGCACGACGCGCTGCGGCGGCGCTGCCTCTACCACTGGATCGACTATCCCGAACCGTCCCGCGCGGTGGCGATCGTGCGACGCACGGTGCCCGGGGCGACCGATGCGCTGATCGAACATGCCACCCTGTTCGTCGCGCACGCTCGCGGTCTCGATCTCGACAAGCCGCCCGGCGTCGCCGAGACCATCGACTGGATCGCCGCGTTGGCGACGCTCGATGTCGCCGATCTCGTCGCGCCGGAGGCGGTCGCAGCACTCAGCGCGCTGGCGAAGACACCCGACGACCGCGCGACCGTGCGGGAGGCGTTCGTCGAATACACGCGAGACCTGGCTACCGGATGAGAGGGATGCCGCAATGAAGATCGCCAACGAGTTCACCGTCAACGCACCCGTCGAGCAGGCATGGGAGGTACTGACCGACCTCGAACAGGTCGTCCCGCTCCTGCCAGGCGCACAGATGGTCGGATGGCAGGGAGACGACTTCCTCGGCAGATTGAAGGTCAAAGTCGGCCCGGTGACCAGCGAATTCACCGGCAAAGCGCAATTCGTCGAGCGCGACGAACACGACCATCGCGCCGTTATCAGCGGGCGCGGCCGGGATTCACACGGATCCGGGAACGCCGCCGCGACCATCACCACACGGCTGTGCGCGGACGACGGCAGGACGCGGGTCACCGTCGACACCGACCTCAAGGTTGTCGGCAAACTCGCCCAGTTCGGCAGCGGAATGCTGCAACAGGTGTCCGAGAAGATGATGAATCAGTTCGTCACATCCTTGGAGACGAAACTCGCGGCTGCCGATGAGACCTCTGTGGAGCCGGTAGCCGAGCCGGACCGCCGAGCAGCGCAGCCGGTGGCGCCGCCCGAGCCCGCGCCGCTGGACCTTGTCGAACTCATGGGGCCCGCGATGATCAAGAAATATGCGCCCGCGGTCGTGTTCGCACTCGCGGCAGTGCTCGGAATAATTCTGCTGCGCAAGCGGATACGCACGAATCGATGACGCGGGCGGCACTGCTGCGCGGCGTGGATCTGGCGGCGTTCGCCGTCGCGGTGGTCGCGCGGCTGCGGGGAAGTGGCGTCGCGGTGGCGCCGAGCGGTCCCACGCTGTTCGTGCAAGCCTGGCGTCGCATGGCGCCGCGCTCGCGCACCGAACTCTACTGGGCCATGCGACTGACGCTCGTCGATCGCATGCAAGATCTCGCCGCCTTCGACGCGGTCTTCGCGGCGGTGTTCGCCGACGCGGTGCTGGGTGTGGACCCGGCGAGCCGAACGCACGGACTACCGGCCGAACGCGCGTCGGCGCCGGGCACAGTCGGTCGGGGGCGGTCTCGGCACGGCGGTGATGTCCCCTGGGCGACGCCGCGATCGGCAACCGGCGCCGACCGGTCCACCGACCAGGCTCCGGCGCTGCCGGACGTGCTGCCGAGCCGGTTCGCCGCACGGGAACAGGAACCGTTCGCCTGCTTCGATCCGGACGATCTGCGAACGATCGGCGCCTGGCTGGAACAGGCGGCGGCGCTCTGGCCGCAGCGCCGCAGCTTGCGCCAGGAAAGTGATCCGCATGGCAAGCGGATCGACTTCCGGGCGACGATGAACCACTCGCGGCGCACCGGCTGGGAGTCGGCGGTGCTGGTCCGCACCCGTCCCAGGCGTCGCCCGCGCCGGATCGTCATGATCTGCGACGTCAGCCGCTCCATGCAGCCGTATTCGACGATCTACCTGCACCTGATGCGGGCCGCCATGCAACGCCGTTCGTCCGATCGACCCGAGGCGTTCGCCTTCTCCACTTCCCTGACCAGGCTCACCCCCGTGCTCGCGCACCGTTCCCCGGAGGTGGCGGTGGCCCGGGCCAACGACAAGGTGCTCGACCGCTACGGCGGCACGCACATCGGCCGATGCCTCGGCACACTGCTGGCGACTCCGTCCGGTAACGCGGTGCGCGGCGCCGTCGTCGTCATCGCCTCGGACGGTTGGGACAGCGACACTCCCGATCTCTTGGCCCGCGCGATGGCCCGGATCAGACGCCGGGCTTGGCGCGTCATCTGGCTCAATCCCCGTGCGGGCGAGTCCGGGTTCCAGCCGGCCACCGGCGCGATGGCGGCAGCCCTGCCGTTCTGCGACACCATGATGCCCGCGCACACTCTTGCGGAGGTACACGCGTTCGTTCGGATTCTGGCATCGTCGACTGTGTCCGCCGACCGATACCCGATCCCGTCCCGGTGATCATCGAGAAACCTTGCGGTGGCGCGAACCAGCGGATCGGCGACCATCCGAACGCCTGCGCCTGGCTTCACCCGGCCCAGGCCTCTAGCCGCGATCTCGGCGCAGCGGCGTCGTGAGCGCGGGGTGGATCCGGCTCGGCGGCAACGATGGCAGCCCTGCAGGTAGTGCCCGGACCCGACGGATCGGTGCCCGAGCCGACGCTCGACATCTTCCGCGAACTCTTCACCGCGCGTTCGGGCCGGGCGGATGTGGTGCTGGACGAGGCGACCTGGCTGTCGCGTTACCGCTTCAACGCGCGCATGGTCGACCGGTACCGCTACGGCCGGGTCTACCTGGCCGGTGACGCCGCCCACGTGCATTCGCCTGCTGGCGGCCAGGGCATGAACACCGGCATCCAGGACTCCTACAACCTCGGCTGGAAACTCGCGGCTGTGCTCGGTGGTGCGCCCGTCGACCTGCTGGACAGCTACGGGGACGAGCGAATCCCGGTGGCCGCCAGAGTGCTGGCAGACAGCTCGCGCGGCTTCCAGTCGGTTTTCGCGCTGCGCGGTGTGCGCCGCTTTGTGCGTGATCATCTGATCTTCCCGCTCGTGAAGCACCCGGCGGTGATGGCCAGGCTGCTCGCCAAAACCAACCAGTTGGCCATCGCCTACCCCGACTCCGCGCTGACCCTCCGCTGTGAGGACCGCTGCCGCGGCCCACGCCCCGGGGACCGCGCCCCCGACGCCCGCGGCGTCACCGCCGACGGCACACCGACCCGACTGTTCGATCTCACACGCGGAACCCACTGGACCGTAGTGGGATTCGGCGAAGAGGCCGCCGCAGCGCTCCGCGAACTCGCCGATATCTCGGACGACGCAGTACGCACCTGCATGGCAACCGACAACGCCCCGGGTTCGGACCACACGGATATCACCCGGACACTCATCGGTTCCGAAGCGCGGCGCCTGTTCCGCGTCCAGCCGGGCACGCTGGTCCTGATCCGTCCCGACGGTTACCTCGCCGCGCGCACCCGCGACGCAGCCGCGATCTCCGCACACCTCACTCGAATCCTCGCTCCGCGCAAAGCACTCGCGACCACTACCTGAAGGTCAGTGTCGCGTGCCGCGCCGGACGACGGCCTGCGGCGACTGCGAATCTGCTCTCGCTGCAAGGGTTTCGTTGCCAATCGATAGCTCCGAGGGGGTGCCTGGCCACCACATCGGCGGCAGATGAGGGAGTGATGATGGAAGTGGAGAACGTCCACCACTCCTACGGCAGACGGTCGGTGCTGCGTGGAATTGCGTCCGGTTCGATCGCGCTGTCCGCCGTCCGGCCGATTATCAGGTGTGCTGGAATCGCCACTGCTGGGTGCGGCTGATCGGCGCGGATCGCGCGAGCCCGATCTGCTCGGTGCCGATGTCACCGTCGTGACCAGGCAGGTCGAGGACGAACTCGCAGGCGGCCCAGACAGCGATGCGGTAACAGTCGGGATGGGCTTCCTCGGCGGTGATCTGCCACCCCATCGGCGTCCCACTGCACTCGAGGTGGGCTCCCTCGCTCACCACTCCGTCGCCGAACCCGAGCCTGGTGCCGGTGCGTCCGCTGCCGATATACCAAATTCCTTCGCCGAATTCCGGCGCTCTGGACAGCAGCCAATGCTGCCAGCCGTCCTCGACACTTGGCTCCGCCACCACCGTCACCTGATCAGCGCTGTCGAGCGCCAGCACACAACCGGCGCCGACATTGACGATCCGATAGACACCCTCGCTCAAACCGGTCATGATCCGTCGTCCTCACCATCCGCTAGATCCCGAGGCCACGGTGTTCCCACGAGCCTCGCGTCAGAAGATTCCGTGCCTTTGGGCTACCCCGCCCATCGCCCGAAGAATCACGTCGATACGGGCGCGATCGCAGCCGCCGGGCTCCTCCGAACGAGACAGAGCCCCCTGTCTCAGCGAGGTGCGGACGATCCGCGGGGTCGACGACCAGCCGGTCGGGACCTACCCCCGACACCTCGCGCTGTCTCCACCCACCGCCGCCCGGTGACTCTGTCGGCTGTCTGCGGTGAGCGGCGGTCGGCACCCCGCGCCGGTGCACGGCGCGACCGGGGGCGACTCGGAAATCATCTCGAATTCCTCGCGCAGCGACACGCCAACGAGAACGCAGAGCGGATGCGGCCCACGAATCCAACGGCGGCTACACTCAGCCTCCGGACACCGCAGCCGAGGGGATGGCTCCAGAACCGATAAATTCGAACAATCGGGACCGAGTGTTGCCGAACTCAGAGACGATACGAAGTCGACCAAATCAGATGACGTCGACATCGCACGGATGGAGCGGATCCTCGACCTGCGAGAGGGCATGCTCGCCGGCGACGAGTACTACCTCCAAAAAATCGTCTGCGAATGCGGAAGACGCCTCACCATGTACGACTTCGTCTTCACCGGTTTGGTTGACGCCGGCCATTCGAAGTCTCTTATCGTGCACACATTCGTCGGCAATAAGTTGGTGGTCAACGAAGCTCGGCCTATCCGATGTTCCGCGTGCGCCAGGGTCTGCCCGCGCTCGTGGTATCGAATGCCGCAAAGTTACGGCTGCCGACCACCGGCGTGATTGTTCAGCCGAAGGCAACACCCTCTCGTATATCGCACCTGCTCGTCAGGTATACGGCCGCTCGGTGTGTTCGATCCCGGCGATCGGTTCGGGCCCGACGCGGTTCCGTGCTGATTCGAGTGCGCCGCCGGACAACGACTCACCCTCACACCTGCCGACCGGGTCCGCTGTTCGCTGCGGCGGTGTAGCGGCCGGCCAGGTGAGCGAAAGCGGCGGTGAGTTCGGGCGGGCCGATGACCTCGATGTCAGCGTCGAACTTGCCGAGAGAGCTTGCGAGCGCGGGCCATGACCACGAGCCCAGGACGATTCGGCAGCGGTCGGGACCGAGCGCCTCGACCACTCCGTCGTGGAGGAACGGTGCGATCTCGGTGGCGGGCAGGTGCATGATGACCGCACCGCGGCAGGGCCATCCGCCGTTCGCGTCCGAACCGCGAAACCTGCTGCTCACGAAGGTGGCCACATCTCCCGCAGGGAGTTCGCGCGGAACGAAGCGGGGGCCGGTGGGGATGCGCGGGGTGATCCGGTCGGCGCGGAACGTCCGCCAGTCGTCACGGTCGAGGTCCCACGCCACGAGGTACCAGCGCCCTCCCCACGTGACGAGATGGTGGGGCTGCACTCGACGCGGCGGGTGCGCGGCGGCAAGCGGTTCGGACGCGCCGTTGTAGTCGAAACGCAGTACTTCGCGGGCATTGATGGCGGCGCCGATCGCCGTGAGAACCTCCGTGCCGACCTCGGGTGCGGACTGGTCGGCGGGCGGTGCGACAGCGGTGATCCGAAGAGTGTCCATGCGGTGGCGTAGCCGCGCGGGCATGACCTGACGGATGGTGGTCAGCGCTCGCGCCGCGGATTCTTCGATACCGGCGCCTGCGGTGGTGGCGATCTGCAGTGCGACGGCCAGGGCGACGGCCTGCTCGTCGTCGAACAGCAGCGGCGGCAGTTGTGTACCCGCGCCGAGTCGGTATCCCCCGTCCGGGCCTTTGCTGGTGACGATCGGATAGCCGAGTTGACGCAGCCGGTCCACGTCACGGCGTACCGTGCGCGGGCTGACTTCCAGCCGCTGGGCCAGCAGCATTCCCGGCCAGTCCCGGCGCGCCTGGAGCAGGGACAGCAGTGCCAGCAGTCGCGCGGAAGTTTTCGGCATGTTTGTCATCCTGCCCGAAGTAGAGGACACAACCTGGCCACTACCCCTGCGAATGTTGCTCACGTCAGCCATCGAGCCGAATCAGGAGCAACCTTGTCCCTCACAACCACCACCCACCTGAACTTCCGCGGTGACGCCCGCGCCGCGCTGGCGTTCTACCAGTCCGTTTTCGGCGGCCACCTCGCCCTCGTCACCTACGGAGACGCCGGAGCTGTCCGTGACGAGTCCGAGGCCGATCAGATCATGTGGGGCCAGGTACAGGCCGACAGCGGGTTCCACATCATGGCCTACGACGTGCCCTCGTCGATGGACTACCACCCTGGAGAGAACGGGTTCTTCGTCTCCGTGCGCGGAGAGACCGTCGACGAGGTGTCGGACTACTGGGAGAAACTCACCGCGGGCGCCACCGTGGTGATTCCGATGGGCCCGGCGAGCTGGGCGACCGCCTACGGGATGCTGCGGGACCGTTTCGGTGTGGTCTGGGTCGTCGACGTCGTCAGCGAATACAACGGATAACTCGTTGCGTCATCGGGGCGCTCCCGCCCCGATGTCCATCCGCCTTCCCGCCGGGCCACCTGGGGCACTTCGCGTTGACGAATCTGCGTCTGCCGCCAGAATCGCCGCCGCATTCCACCAACCCGAATCGAATTCGCCGCCGCCCTTCTTGGCCAGACGGGCCGCGAGCCATGATTCGATATCCCGATGGGCGGCGGCAACGCCGGTCGGCCGGTGGGTGAAGGCGGATGCTATGGTGCACAAATTTTCCGACATCTGGAACGACAAAATTCTTTGCTAGGCGGAATTTGTCGCAATCGGATTAAAGGACGCTATTCGGCGCGGATGAGCTGGACTCCAGCAGCATAGTCCTCGGCAGTCACGAGAGGAGTAAAATCGATTCATTCGATATCGATAAATCGAATATCGACGATAATTCATAGCCCGACGATGGCGACCAGATGCCGAGTCGACCGACCGTCCCACGCCAACGAATCGTCGACCGAACAGAGCAATCGAGGAGGCATCATGACAGTGGTTCAGAACTTCATCGACGGCAAGCTCGTCGACTCGGTCGGTGGTGCGACGATGGCACTGGTCGACCCCGCTACCGGCGATCGGTACGGTACCGCCCCGGTGTCCGACGAACAGGACATCGACAACGCGTACGCGGCGGCCGCCAGAGCGTTCCGCGACTGGAAGCGGACGACGCCGTCGCAACGCCAGAAGGCGCTGTTGGATTTCGCCGACGAGTTGGAGAATGCCGCCGGCGCGCTTGTCGAGGCCGAGGGCCGCGACACCGGCAAGCCGAACCACATCACCTCGGCCGCGGAGATCCCGCAGATGCTGGACCAGACCCGATTCTTCGCGGGAGCGGCACGGGTACTCGAGGGCAAGTCGGCCTGCGAGTACCTGGCGGGCCATACATCCTGGATCCGCCGGGAGCCGATCGGCGTCATCGGACAGGTGACACCGTGGAATTACCCGATGATGATGGCCATCTGGAAGTTCGTTCCCGCGATAGCGGCAGGCAATACCGTGGTGATCAAGCCGAGCGAAACCACTCCGGTGACGACGGTGATGCTCGCCGAACTGGCCTCCGAACACCTGCCGCCAGGTGTGCTCAACGTGGTAACCGGTGACCGGGCGACCGGTGCGGCGGTGGTCGCGCATCCGACTCCGGAGATGGTATCGATCACCGGTTCGGTGGCCGCGGGCCGTGCGGTCGCGGAGTCGGCCGGGAGCCACCTGAAGCGCACGCATTTGGAGTTGGGCGGCAAAGCGCCGGTCATCGTGTTCCCCGACGCCGATATCGCTGCTGCCGCGCAGGGTATCGCGGCCGCGGGCTATTTCAACGCCGGACAGGATTGCACGGCGGCCACCCGAGTGCTCGGTCACGGCTCTGTGGCCGACGATCTGACCGCGGCGCTGGCCGAGCAGGCCTGCGGCGCGACAACCACTTTCGGCAAAGCCGCCGATGACGAGGATGCCTGGGTGCCACCGGTCAACAACGCCGACCAACTACAGCGGGTGCTCGGCTTCCTCGACGAGGTGCCCGATCACGCTTCGGTCGTGGCCGGTGGACACCGGCAGGGCGACCACGGGTATTACGTCGAGCCGACGGTCATCGGGGGGTTGTTGCAGGATGACCGGATGAGCCAGAACGAGATCTTCGGCCCGGTGATCACCGTGCAGTCGTTCACCGACGAAGACGAGGCGATCCGGTGGGCCAACGGCGTCGAATACGGGCTGGCCTCCTCGGTGTGGACCAAGGATGTGTCGAGGGCGCTCCGCGTGTCGGCCGCGCTCGACTTCGGCTCCGTGTGGATCAACACCCACACCGCGCTGATCGCCGAGATGCCGCACGGCGGGTTCAAGTCGTCCGGACACGGCAAGGATCTGTCGATGTACGGGCTGGAGGACTACACCCGCGTCAAGCATGTGATGGCCAAGATCGACTGAAGCCCCACAACGATGACAACACAGCCGGTCGCCGCCACCGGCGGCACCATGCACCAATTGCGGCGTCGCCATCACCTACTCCTGTGATCCAGGCCGGTCGGCGGCACAATCGCAACAGCGTAGGCAACGAATCCGGTGCCGTGAGCGAAGACGAAAGGGGCGCGGGTGCACGCGACCGTAGAGCCCGGCGTCGAACTGGCGGTGCTGTGCGTGGTGATGGTGGCTCTGACAGCCGCGTGGTATCGGGTGGCGCGATTGGGACCGACTCCCGTGGCTCCGCGCGCCGCGATCCGCGGCGCCGCACAACTCGGAATCGTCGCGCTGGTACTGGCCGCGGCGCTGGCACATCTCTGGTCCGCGGTGCTCGTCCTGGCCGTCATGTTCGCCGCCGCGGTGGCGACCGCCGCGCAGCGGTCCTCGGCCGGCTGGTCGGGAATGTGGCTCACCGTCGCGCTCGGGGCGGGAATCGGGGTGGTGGTGCCGCTGATGCTGATCAGCGGCGTGGTCCCACTCACCGGTGTGGCGTTGGTCCCGATCGGCGGAATCGTGCTGGGCGGGACGATGACCGCGACGTCGCTCGCCGCCCGTCGAGCCCTCGACACGGTCGAACAACGGTGGGGTGAAGTGGAGGCGGCGATGAGTCTGGGCTTCACCGAACGCGAAGCACGACTCGAGGTCGTCCGTCCGAGTACGGGTGATGCGCTGCTACCGGGCGTCGATCAGACCCGCACAGTCGGATTGGTCACTCTGCCCGGCGCATTCATCGGTGTGCTGCTCGCCAGCGGTTCAGCCCTGCAGGCCGCCGCGGTACAGATGCTGGTTCTCACCGGCCTGCTGCTGGCCCAAGCATCCGCGGTAGCGGTGACCACCGAACTGGTCGCACGATCGAAGGTTCGCCGCACACCACGATAACGACACAATGGATCAGTACCAGCCGAAGGTGCCCCACCGACCCGCGCCGGTCACCCCCTGAGCGCCTTGCGCATCCGCGCGACCATCCGGACGGTGACGAGCACCAGCACCGTCAACGTGGCCGTCAGCAGCAACGTGGACAACCACGCCATGGTGGGCACCGACAGCCGGTAGACCAACACGATCCGGGTCGCGGCCTCGACGACCAGTCCCACGCCCCACAATGCCGAGAGGCGGACGTGGGTGCGGCGGGCCAGCGCATTGGTGCGGTAGGTGTGCTCGATGACGGCCAGGTCGCCGGTCGCCATGACGCGGCGGGCGGCGTAGTAGGTCAGCGGCTTGCCGAAGAACAGGCCGATGAGGATTGTGACGCCGATACCGGCGGTCACCACGGATTGTTGCACCATGAGCGTGCGGGCGTCGCCACTGAGCAGCGACCCGATCAGTCCGATCACGAAGCCGCCCAAGACCATTCCGGCGAACAGGTCGATCCGGCGATTCCGCGCCACCTCCACGAGCACGGTCGCCGCGGAGGCCAGCGCCCCGGCAAGCAGCGCCATGAAATCGGAGCAGCCGAGCGCGTGCAGCACGAAGTAGGCCGCTATCGGCACCAGGATGTCGCGCGCCACGGGGGCGAACAGTTTTCGCAGGTCCGGACGCCCAGTGGCAACCTGCGCGGCGGGGGAAACGGTGTCGTCGACGATCATGGTGGGCAACTCCTGTGAGAACGGGCCGGACAGGAATCGAATCTACGAACGCGAGAGCCGTCCGGGATCTGTCAACCGTCACATGTCGGGCATGACAACTGTCATGCCGCGGTAGCCGCCCCCGAACGGCACCCGACCCGGACCCGCAGCCGTTCGACGTGGCGGAGTCGGCGTTCGGCGAGGACACTGAAGACGTAGCACCCAACTCGTCCCCAGGAGCACATGCGATGCCAACCAACGGGCCTTTCGGCATCGATCCGGAAGATTTCGAACGCGCACTGCGTGGGGCGGGCACCGAGCTCCGCGACCTGCTCGGGAAAGCCGGTGTATACCTGGATCGCGTAGATCACGCGACCGTCGGTTCACTGGCGTCGCTGCTCGGTCAGTTCGTCCAGCCACAACAGCCACGTCCACCGAAACCCGAGGGCGAGACCACCGGGGAGACCGGCAGCGGGGTGTGGGTGATCTACCGAGTCGACGACATCGGCGAGGCCAAGGTCGAGCAGGTCTTTCCGAGCGAACTCGAGGCCTTGCGCGCGCATCGCGACAACACCGATGATCGCCGTCGGGTGCGGTTCCTGCCCTACGGGGTTCCGGCAAGTGTGTTGGATGCGCCCTGACGGCTGGACAACCACCGACTACCCGATGCGATGGACGGTAGGGACATCCGGCCGGGGTGAAGCCCCGCGGTTTCAGCCGATGCTTTGACGGGTCGGCTCGATGAGCGCGATGAACCGCTCCTCTTGCCGCGAGTAGGGGTTGCCGGTGTATTTCGTCGAGATTTGGTCGACGATCTCCCATGCGGCGTCGCCTTCGAGCCATGCGACGACCCTGCCGCGGATGACGACCGGCCGGAGCGGGTTGTCGACCGGTGTGAGGGACAGTGCGATCCGGGGGTCGCGGCGCATGTTGCGAGTCTTGCGATAGCCGGGGCCGGTGATGATCGCGATATGGTCGCCGTGGGTGCCGGTCCAGACGGGGACGGAGTGGGGTGCGCCGTCGGGCAGGATGCTGGCGAGGTGGGCGATCGAGGTGCCTTCGAGCACGCGGCGCACTTCGGGGTCGAGCATGCTTGTCATCTCCTGGGCGTGAGTTCTCGGTATCGATATCGAAGGGTCAACGCTGAATCTCGTGGTGGAGGTGGGTGACTCCCGGCGCGGGAACGGCTTCGACCAGACGCAGACGCACCTGCTCGGGCAGCGCCCGGAAGAAGGGCCTGCCCTCGCCGAGCAGGACCGGCACCTGATGCAGAACCACTTCGTCGACGAGTCCCGCTTTCAACGCCTCGGTCACGACCCCGCCGCCCATGAGGGCGACATCCTTGTCGCCTGCGGTCTCACGGGCTGCCGCGATCGCGTCCTCGATGCCGGTGGTTGAGAGGTTTTGGCGGTCGGAGATCTCCGGCGCGGGCGGGTGGCTGACGACGAACAGCGTCCCTCCATCGCCCAGACCGCGACCGGCCCCGGGGTCACGGCCGGTGATATATCCGTCGACCGATACCGCCAACGCGCTGAAAACCTTGCTCATCTCCACATTCCTCTCTGAGTTCCTTCAAGAGACTTCAGAACCGTAGCACTTTAAGTTCCCTGAGGGAACTCCAATGGGTAAGCTGTTTCCATGCAGCGCACGAACTTCAGCGGGATGGCGTGCTCGATCGCGCGGACGCTCGACGTCATCGGGGAGCCGTGGTCACCGCTGGTCCTGCGGGATGTGTGGGTCGGGCTCAATCGGTTCGACCAGATCCAGGCCGACCTGGGAATCTCCCGCAAGGTCCTGACCGAGCGGCTGAACCACCTCGTCGATCAGGGGGTGCTCGTCCGGCGTCCTTACGACCAGCGGCCACGCTACGAGTACCACCTCACGAAGAAGGGTCTCGAGCTGGTGGACCTGCTCATGGTCATGACCCGCTGGGGTGACAGATGGCTCTCGGGCCAGGAAGGCCCGCCGGTGCTCTACCGCCACCACGCGTGCGGCCGGATCAGCGACGTCGACCTGCGCTGCGCCCACTGCGGCGAGCCGATGCACGCGGAGGACATCGACACACTGCCGGGCCCCGGCGCAGCCGGATGACCCGCCCGCTTGCGTTGCGTCCAGTTGCGAGGGCGCCGGGTAGCGGGATTCGGGGCCTGGATCAATCGCTGGCCGAATACGCTTCCGATCATTCGCTCTACTCCGCCGTCCAGCGCATGTACGGACATCGAATGTGACGAAGACATATCACAGAACGTGATGCAGATCATTGCGCCAAAAGGTGTGGTTGGGCATCGTCGTCCATTCATTTTGGAAAGAACCTGGTTGGAGATGCCGAATGGCCGACCATAATTTCGCTTACGACCTCACGCTGGACGAGGCACGACGGCGCAGCGCCGTCTTGGCGGCGCTCGGAGACGACTGGGATCCGGTCGCGGTGCTCGCCGAGGAAGAGCTGGCGTACACCATGCTGTACTCGAATCTCGACGATGAGCAGCAGCGAATCTACGAGGAACTCGTCCAAGCGGGCATCCTGCCGGATCGAGCGACACGCGATACTGCGCACTGATCCGACCGCCGAGCACGAACCGTGACCGGTGTTCGGCGTGTGCGACAGCCCGACCGCCGGACGGATCGTCCCCGAGCCGGCATCCGGAACTCATCCAGAGCTGTCGCGCGGGACCAGGGACACGGCCGAGTGGTCGGACTGCACCCAGGTCGTAGGCGCCGGCCGTCCGCACCGTTATCGTTTTCCTGAGGAAATCTTCGCCCGCCGGCGTCCACGCCCGAGGGGGCCCGGGACGCGAAACGGTATACCTTCAGCGGCGGGTCGCTGACCAGCGGAGGCAAAAGGAAGGTTCGGACGTTTATGGCGATCGACGGTCTCGGACGGTACGGAGTATGGCGCGGCTACCGGGGATTCGCTCCCACGGATGCCGCCGAACTCGAGGGACTCGGTTACAGCGCGCTGTGGCTCGGTGGGTCGCCGCCCGCCGACTTGCCGGTGGTCGAGTCGTTGCTCGAGGCGACGGAGACGCTGATCGTCGCCACCAGCATCGTGAATATCTGGACGGCACCGGCGAATACGGTCGCCGAATCGTTCCACCGGATCGAACAGCGATTCCCCGGCCGCTTCCTGCTCGGTATCGGCGTGGGGCACCCGGAGGCCAACAAGCCGTATCAGAAACCGTACGACGCGCTGGTGGAGTACCTCGACGAGCTCGACAAGGCCGGGGTGCCGAAGGAGCGGATCGCACTGGCGGCCCTCGGGCCGAAGGTGCTCGAACTCTCGCGCGAGCGCACCGCCGGCGCGCTGCCGTATCTGGCTCCGCCGGAGCACACCGCGCGGGCGCGCCGGATCCTCGGCTCCGCGCTGCTCGTCGCGGAGCAGAAGCTCGTGCTCGACGACGATCCGCAGCGGGCGCGCGAAGTCGGCAGGCAGATGGTGGACATGTATCTCGGCCTGCGCAATTACGTCTCGAACCTGCGGCGTCTCGGCTTCTCCGAGGACGATGTGGCCAAACCGGGCAGTGACCGTCTCATCGATGTGCTCACGGTGCACGGCACGCCCGTCGAGGTCACCGGGCAACTGGTCGAGCATCTGAAGGCTGGTGCCGATCACATTGCGCTGCAGGCATTGGATACGGACTATCTCGGCTCGCTGCGCCAACTCGCGCCGCTGCTGACCGCGGCCGACTGAATAACCGTGCCGGGCCGCGTTCTCGTGAGGCCGGCCATTCGCTGATCCACGTCGATCGACGGTTCGATGGGTGCGCACAGCGGTGTCGAGCACTGGCGACGGATGCGTCCGCTGCCGCAGAGGTAGCCGGAGTCGGAGGGTGCGTAGGCGCTGCCACCGTCCCGCGGTGTTGCGTTGCGGCGGAAAGCGACTCCTACCGCGCACGCGGCATTGCCGACAGCGGACCGTTCTCAGGCGAGGCGCGGAACGCCTGGATCATGAGCGCGGCGAAGCGCCGCGAGGCCGCCACACGGGTTTGCGAGCCGGCCCGGATTCCTCGGTGTGCCATGAGCATGAGGCTCAGGTCGGCGACTGCGAAGTCGGGTCGCAGCTGCCCGGTCTTCTCGGCGCGGCGGGCCAGTTCGCCGACCGCCCGTAGCGCAGCGGCACGTTCGGCGGCGAAGTCGATTGCGTCGGGAAAGGTCGAGGTGAACGCCTCGGTAAAGGCGCGGTTGTCGGCGTGCAGCGCACAGATGTTCTCGATGAACTGGCAGAAGCCATGCCAGGGATCCGGGTCGGACAGTCCTTGCTCGACGAGGGCGCGGCAGGCGCGCATCTCACCGGCGAACGCGGCGGTGGCCAAGATCTCCTTGGTCGGAAAGTGCCGGTACAGCGTCGCGGGCCCGACCCGGGCATGGCGGGCGATATCGCGCATCGGCACGGTCATTCCCTCGGCGGCGAACAGAGCACGCGCGGCGTCCAGGATGCGTTCGCGGTTTTCCCTGGCATCCGAACGCAGAGTGTGAGGCAAACGGTCGGCCACCGCTCTCACTTTAGCTAAGCGGACGCATGCGTCCGTTAGCGTCGGCTCGGGGGGCTGACAGGAGACGAGGAGAGCCAGTGAAAGCCATCGAGATCCGGACCTTCGGAAGCCCTGACGGCATGGCAGTGGCCGACATTCGCATCCCGTCGCCCGCCGCAGGACAGGTGCTCGTCACCACGGAGGCGATCGGCGTCGGTGGAGTGGACGCGGTGATCCGGCGCGGCACCCTCGGCGGTTACGGCTTCCGGGAGGGGCACATCCCCGGCAGCGAGGTCGCCGGGGTCGTGACCGCGGTCGGCGCGGGTGTCGACCGCTCGTGGGTGGGGCGGCGGGTGTGGGCGTTCACCGGGGTCGGCGGCGGATATGTCGAACATGCCGTCGCCGCCGTCGAGCAGATCTTCGCGCTGCCCGAGCACCTGTCTCCGGCCGCGGCGGTCACCCTGGGCAGCTCCGGAGTCGTGGCGCACTTCGGTCTCGCTCACGCCCGCTTCGCCGCAGGCGAGTCGGTGCTGGTGCGCGGAGCGGGCGGCAGTATCGGAATCTCGGCCGTGCAGCTCGCCGTTCGCGCCGGCGCCGCCGCGGTCGCGGTCACGACCTCCTCGCCGGAGAGAGGCGATCGGCTCCGCGCCCTCGGCGCCACCCAGGTGTTGGACCGCGCCGGGACCGGTGGCGCGGACTACGACGTCATCATCGACATCGTCGCCGGCGCCGCCGTCCCGTCGTTCCTCGGCAAACTCGCGCCGAACGGCCGCATGGTGGTCGTGGGGATCGTCGCGGGCTATCCACCGGCCGATTTCGGTATGGCGATGATGACGGCGTTCCAAAAGTCGCTCTCCTTCGCAACCTTCAGCGCCGACACCATCGACCACACCGCCCAGCGAGCGATCCGCGCCGAGCAGTTCGCCGCCGCGGCTCGCGGGGAACTGGATGCGGTAGTGCACGAATTGCTGCCGCTAGAGCAGGCCGCGCTGGCGCATCGGAAGATGGACGCCGGAGAGGTTTTCGGTCGCATCGTCCTGACGCCGTGAGCGATCGCGTCGCCGAAATTCAGCGCCAGGTCTCCGCGCCCCGGCGATTTGCCCCTCCCGCGCTACCGGAAAGATTTCTCGGCGGCCGGACCTCTCAACCCCCGACCGCCCGATTCGGCTCGACGCGTTCCATCGGATTCACAGGCCGTATCGGTTTCAGAGGCGGCGTCGGTACTGCCATGACCCCATCATCCCCTGCCTTCCGCGGTGGACCCCTACGTTCGACAGCCGGAAGTGCCGACGATCGCAATAACATAGTGCTGGTTTCAATTCGAGTTCGATGGTGCGGGCGGTGAGGTAGCTTCTGTTCGGCCTGCTGGGTCGAGCACAGGCGTGTCGACCTAGAAAAGGCTCCTGAACTGGGATAATCGGAGTTTGCGCAGCAGACTCGACACCGCATTCAGCTGGCCGTGTGGATGTCCACCGCTCGACGTCCCGACAAACTCGCCCCGACCCACCGAAGGAAGTCAGAGCGCCATGACAGACATCAGCATCCAGACGCTCGACGAAACCATCGACGCGGTGCTCGAAATTCCGTCCGGCGAGGGACCTTGGCCTGGCGTGGTCGTCATCCACGACGCCCTTGGGCTCCGCGACCCCCACCGGGAGATCGCGCGTCGCATCGCCGGCAACGGCTATCTGGCGATCGTGCCCAACCTGTACTCCCGCGGCGGGATGATCCGCTGTATGCGCTCGATGTTCAACGATCTCATGGCCTATGAAGGCCGCACCTTCGACGACATCGCGGCGGCACGAAAATGCTTGGCAGAAAGGTCCGACTGCACCGGTGCAGTCGGCATCGCCGGATTCTGCTCGGGCGGCGGGTTCGCCCTCGTCGCCTCTACGAAGGGGTTCGGCGCATCAGCGCCGTTCTATCCACCGCCCCTGCAGAGCAAGTACGCCGAAATCGTCGAGGGCGCGTGCCCCATAGTCGCCAGCTTCGGCCGACGCGATCCGATGAACCGGGGTAGCGGCCCGCGCCTCGAAGAAGTGTTGACCCAGAAGAAGATTCCACACGACGTCAAGACCTACCCCGACGCGGGTCACAGCTTCGCCGACCGCACTCCCGTGCAGGCGGTGGCGCGCATCTTCGGGTTCGGCGAGAACGAGAAAGTCGCCGCGGACGCGTGGCAGAGGGTATTCACGTTCTTCGGCCAGCACCTACGGTGACCGCGACGCCGCGAGATCGGCGTCGGGGAGCCTCCGCCCGCGTTGTCGGGTCAGTAGAGCATCGAACGCTCCGCGCCGTCCGCGACGGCGGCCCCGGCCACATGGCATCGGCCGCACACCTGCGCGCCGCGCTGCCTCGGCACACGGATTGGAGGAGACCGCGCGGGCGGTCGGCGCAACAGCTGGAGATGGAGTCAAGAGGGGATCCAACTGCCGTGGAAGCCGGTGGGGATTCGGACGGGCAGGTGGACTTCGGCGATGGGAGGGCTGGCGAGGTCGGCGGCGTCCAGAATCAGAAGGTAGCCGTTTCCGTGAAGTCGATCGTGGGCGAAACTCATCAGGTATCCGTCGTTTTCGTCCGTCGCCTGGGCGCGCGGGACGAACACGGCCTCACCACAGGTACGCCCTTCCGGCAGTCGGTGAGTGCGCCGTGAGGCGCCGTCGGCGAAGTCGTAGCGGTAGATGCGGGAGTGGCTCGGTTCGGCTTCGAGCGAGAAGCTGACCAGGTAACCGAAGCGGTGGTGGAGCCCGACCGTGCTGTCGGCGACGCGCGGATACTCGACCACCGCGTCGTCCACCTGCTGTTCGGTGACGGTGCCCTCGGCAAGCATCAGGCGCCACTGGTGCAGGCGGGGCAGCCCGCCGCCGATATCGTCGCTGCCGTCCCGCCACAATGCTGCCACCCGCGTACCGGTGAGGGTGATGGCGCCGTCGGCCTCGAATGCGTTGAGGGTATGCCACACATAGCAGGGTTCGATGTCGAACCAGCGGACCGGGCCACCGGCGCGGGCCATCACCCCGAACCGCGCGTGATGTCCGTCGTCCCAGCGCCACGCTGCGGTGACCTGGTCGAACACGACCGGCATGTCCATGAAGACCACATGGTGCCGGGTCACGGCGAAGTCGTGCATCATCGTGGCGCGCGGAAGTTCGATCGGCTGGGTCCGGAGCAGTTCGCCGGAGGGTGACACACGGTGGTAGGTCAGATACGGCGGGCGCAGTCGGTAACCGAAGAACAGCAACTCGCCGGATTCCGGACAGATCTTGGGGTGCGCGGTCATCGGCGTTCGCAGCGCGCCGTCGAAGGTGAACGGTCCGACGGTCTCCAGTTCCGGCGTGAGCTGGTAGGGGAAGCCGCCTTCCTCGAGCGCCAGAAGTCGGCCCGCGTGGCTGACGACGTGAGTGTTGGCCGTGGTGACCCGGTAATCCATCGTCGCGGTCGCCGGGTCGAAGCCGAGTTCGAAGCGCGATCGGCCCGGGTGGTGGTAGAGCGGGGTGCGCACGTAGCGGTTGCGATACCAGCGCGCGCGTCCTTCCGTCAAGGCAACCGCGTGGACCATGCCGTCCCCGGCGAAGTAGTGCGGTGACCAACCGGTCCGTGGGTTGGGACCATTACGCACGAACATTCCGTTCAAGTCTGCGGGTATTTCTCCGATCACCTCCGCTGGTTCCACGGTGCATTCCTCGGTGACCGGCGCGTTGTTCCCGGCCAGATGCAGCGGCACGGCTGCGTGCGACGGCATTGTCATCGTCGGATCTCCCTTCCCCGGATCGCCGTGCCAGGATGCCGAGACAATTCCCGAACAAACAGACTTGTTTTCGGCGAAGCCCTGAGCCGCTCACCGAACTCCCAGCTCAGCGCCGCGCAAGAAAATATGCGCGACTCGATCACCGCCATCCGCGTCGGCGGCGGCCGTCGCGGATGGCGCCGGCCGACTCGTCGCTGGAATGACGACCGGGATAGGCACGGTGACCTGGGTTCCGTGTGAGAATCGGCTGGAGAACGGCCGGTCTCTTTCGGGACTCGGCGGCCGAACCCGCGGTGTCGCCGACACCGCTGCGCAGCGACACAGGTAGTCCGATGACCGAAACACATTCCGAGTGCACCCGCAGAGAGTCCTGGGAGCGGACGACCGGCATCCCCTTGATGGTGCTGGCCGTCGCGTTTCTCTGCGTCTATGCCTGGCAGGTACTCGATACCGGGGCATCGCCTCGCCTGGACGCCTGGCTCACCCGGGTCGACGTGCTGATCTGGGCGGCGTTCGCGCTGGATTTCGCCGTGCGGTTGGTGCTGTCCGGGAACCGGTTGCGATTCCTGCGTACCCACCCGGTCGACCTGTTGATCGTGGTGTTGCCGCCGCTTCGCCCCCTGCGGCTGTTGCGGGCGGCCATGCTCGTGATCGGCACCCTGAACCGGAACACGACGACCAGAGCCAGACTCGCGGTATTCGTCGGAACTAGTTCGCTACTGCTTCTGCTGCTGTGCAGTCTGGCATTCTTCGACGCCGAGTACGGGGCGGCCGACAGCAAGATCCACAATTTCGGTGACGCGCTGTGGTGGTCGATGGTGTCGGTGACCACCGTCGGCTACGGCGATGTGTATCCGGTGACCACCGAAGGCCGTTTGATCTCGCTGATCCTGATGACCTTGGGCATCGGCCTGATCAGTTTCGCAATCGGCACCACCACCAGCTGGGTGATGGATCAGCTGAAGAGCGTCGAGGCGAATGTGGAGAGTACCGATCGGGAGATCAGCGAACTCGTCGCAGAGATCAGAGCATTACGTGCCGAGGTGGCCGCTCTGCGATCCACTGGGATCGAGCCGGATACCGTGCCGGCCGAATGACCGACGCATCCTCGGTGACAATGCTCATCTCCGGCGAGAGTCGCCAACGCGACCCTGCGGTGTCGGCCGAATTTCAACATGATTCGCCGCAGCCGCGACCACCAGCGGATGCGGGCCGGTGCGGGGCCGCCCCTACAAGTAGGGGCGCGCAGGGTCGTAACCGGGGGTGAGGTGGGGGCGATGAGCCAGGTGGAGTTCGTCGAGAGCGGAGGCCGGCGTGGGTCGAGCTATGAGAAGTGTTGCGGTGGTCGCTATTACGGCGGCAATGTCGATGTTCGGGATCGGTGCGCCGGTGACGGCGCATGCCGAACCGGCCGGGCTGAGGCATTGCGCGGTCAGCAGTGGACGAGTACCGGAAACAGCGACCCCGGAGGAGGTCGGACTCGATTCGCCCGCGCTGCGCCAGGCAGTGGCGCTCGCGGCGGATTCGACCCGCACGACGCTGCAGATCTTTCGGAACAATTGCCTGATCGCGACCGGCCCGAACACCGCGCGGGCCGCCGGTGTGCCGTGGAATCTATGGAGTAGCACCAAGAGTGTGGTTTCGATGGTAGCCGGGATCGCGGTCGACGAGCAGCGGCTGCGGCTCGATGACCCGATCGGCGCCTATCTGCCACCCGAGCTCGGTGATGCCGGACATCGCGCGATCACGGTGCGGAATCTGCTCATCGAATCCAGCGGCATGCGGGTAGCGGTGGCCTCGGAGGGCATCACCGGGTTGGCGCAAATCGACCCGAATGTGGTGGCGCAGGCGCTGGCGATGCCGATCGATCAACAGCAGGGCACCGAGTGGCGCTACAGTCAGCGCGCTGTCGATCTGCTCGTGTACGTCATCCAGCGTGCGGTCGATGAGGACTTTCAGACGTACGCGCAACGAAAGCTCTTCGATCCGTTGGGAATTCCGCCGACCGACTACTTCTGGGGACGGGACCGCAGTGGAAACACCTACGGTTACGCGCATCTACTGCTGCCACCGGACGACTTCGCCAAGCTCGGACTGCTGCTCACCAATCGCGGCCAGTGGGGCGGTCACCAGATCATTTCCGCGGATTATCTCGCGCAGGCAGGCCGGCCCGCCCCGACGAACCCATGCTATGGCTTCCTGTTCGTGGTGAACGGGCCGGACTGCGGCAACTACTTTCCTGGACTGCCGCCGGATGCGATGCAGATGTCGGGAATGATGCGCCAGGACAATTTCGTGGTGCCGAGCCTCGGATTGATGGTCAGTTGGACCGGTGTCACGGTGCCGGGGAGCGCGTTGAGCTTCCCGCACGATGTCCTGCGCGCGGTCGGCGCCGCCTTCCGGGACCCTCGCATACCCGCCGCGGCACCCTACGAACAGCAATCCGATGTCCAACTGTCCGATCCGATGATCTCGAACCCGGACGCGACACTCGCCGCACTCGGCATCGGCCCGATGGCCTACCCAGGTTGCAACCCGCTGTCCTGCCTGGGTCAACCCATGTCCGCACCGTTCGCGAATTGGCCACCGGGTTGTTTCATACTCGGCTGCGTCGGCCCGCACCCGGCGACCCCTGGAATTCCGTAGCGGCACAACGCGTATATGCGGCCAAGGTCATCCCGCTGCCCCGCGGCGCCAGCACTTCTGCGCTGGGCGCCGCGGGCTGCGGCGTGCCGCGATCCGCGTCGCGCACCACGCCGCCGCCGACATATCACGACGCCGGGCCGCGCAACCGATCCGTAGTTCCTTTTGGTCTCATAGCATTCGAAGACAGCTCCGAAAAATGTTCCGCCGACGGTCTTTCCTTGTGGCGCTATCGGCCGCGACGCACGCCGCCGGAGTCCCGAACGACCACGTGTCCAGGTGCGTCATCTACGGCATCAAGCCGAACGGCGATCTGCAGTGGTACCGCCACGACGGGTGGCGGGACGGCACGGCGACGTGGACGGCCGGTGCGGGTGGGAAGAAGATCAGTGGTGGCTGGACATCTCCAGCTCGGCGTTCAGTGGCGACACCTACCTCCACCTCGTCTGAGCATCCCATCCGAGATTCGATGTCCTGCGAATCGCGGCTCCGCTTGATGCACGGTTCGGCTCCCCCAGAGGCTGCCCTTCGGGGGAGCGTCGATGTCGTCCAGAATCAGGCGGAGATCGCCAATGTCGGTCACGGTTGGCCTGGAACAGTTCTTTCGGGTCGGTGTGCCGGCGTCGTCGGCGCTTATCGACCTGCGACCGACGCAGGCGAGTCCGCTCGGGTGACGAGCCGGGAGACGAAAACTCGTTCCAACAGTTCGTACAGACAGTCGCGGTCCTGGTCGCTGAGCCTGTTCAGGCCGTCCTGGGTGGCGCGCATTTTCGCCCGGATCGTGTCGGTGATCTGTTCGCCCTCGGGCGTGATGACGAGATTGGTGACGCGCCGGTCGGCTTCGCTGGCCTCTCGTCGCACGAGGCCACGCTTCTCCAGCCGGTTGATGATCCCGGTGACGTTGGAGGCGTCGCAGGCCAAGGTCTCGGCCAAGGCGCGCATCGCGACGGGCCCTCGGCGCAGCACGGTCAGCGCCTTGCCCTGGCTCGCCGTCAAGTTCTCGCTCGCCGCCGCGACGGTGAAGTCGCCGTAGTAGACGCCGAGCGACACCGAGAGCAGCTCCATCAACTGGGCCGTGTCGACGCGGGGAGCTTCTGCCATGGCAACCAGCCTATCCGCAGAAACTTGACTATCTCAAATATTTACCCTTAGCGTGTGTGGCCATTGCTTGAAGTTCTCAACCATCGAAGTCGTACCAACGAGGAGTACCCAGTGATCGTCACCGCGTCCGACGCCTCGCGCACAGCCGAGATCCTCTCGCGGCCCGTCGCGCTGAACGGCCTGACCGTCCCGAACCGCATCGTGATGGCGCCGATGACGCGCATGTTCTCCCCCGGCGGCGTTCCCGGTGACGATGTGCGGTCGTACTACGCCCGCCGCGCCGCCGCCGGCGTGGGCCTGATCGTCACCGAGGGCACCTACGTCGGCCACGAGTCCGCTGGGCAGAGTGACCGTGTGCCGCGCTTCCACGGTGAAGAGCAGTTGGCGGGGTGGGCGAAGGTCGCCGAGGACGTTCACGCGGCAGGCGGCACCATCGTGCCGCAGCTGTGGCACATCGGCATGGTCCGCAACCAGGGGGACGCGCCCTACCCCGATGCGCCCGCCGTCGGCCCCTCCGGTATTCGCGTCGACGGCACCGAGGGTCTCGGTAAGGCGATGACCCAGAGTGACCTGGACGACGTCATCGGCGCCTTCGCCGAGGCCGCGGCGGACGCCGAGCGCATCGGCTTCGACGGCGTCGAACTGCACGGCGCTCACGGTTATCTCCTCGACCAGTTCCTGTGGGCGCGAACGAACCGCCGTGATGATGCCTACGGCGGCGGCATCGCGGCCCGGACAAAGTTCGCCGCCGAGATCGTGGCCGCTGTTCGTGCGGCCGTCTCGCCCGGCTTCCCGGTGATCTTCCGTTACTCGCAGTGGAAGCAGGAGGCCTATGATGCACGGCTCGCCGAGACGCCGCAGGAGCTGGAAGCGATCCTGGCTCCGCTCGCCGCAGCCGGCGTAGACGCCTTCCACGCCTCCACCCGTCGCTACTGGCTCC
The DNA here is from genome assembly GCF_040644075.1 of Nocardia sp. NPDC047038. Lineage (NCBI taxonomy): Bacteria > Bacillati > Actinomycetota > Actinomycetes > Mycobacteriales > Nocardiaceae > Nocardia > Nocardia sp. NPDC047038. The sequence goes on from NZ_JBEYVQ010000014.1 coordinate 57,813, forward strand.
CAGAGTTCGACGGCTCGGACCTGAACCTGGCAGGCTGGACCAAGAAGCTCACCGGCAAGCCCACCATCACCGTCGGCTCGGTCGGCCTGGACGGCGACTTCCTCCGTGCCTTCACCGGCGAGGGCGCCGAACTCGGCAGCCTCGACAACCTCCTCGATCGCCTGGAGCGCGAAGAATTCGACCTGGTCGCCGTCGGTCGCGCCCTGCTCCAGGACCCGGAGTGGGCGTCCAAGGTCCTGGCGGGGCGGATCGACGAGCTGAAGCCGTACGACGCGGCGGCACTGAAGACTCTGAGGTAAGCGAGTTTCAGCAGGCCGTCGTCGTCGATCCGAGCGAAACGGCGGATCGAGCGCACCGTGGGCATCCATAGCGAGCCACGCCGGGCGAGCGCATCCAGGACACTCGGCGTTCGGCGCATGGACCACCGCCGGGAGACCGTCACCACTGTAATCGTATCTGATGGAGCCATCAGATACGATTCCAGTGACATTCGCCGATGGAAGAGGGATCCATGTCCGCCGACCCCGTGGTGCGCAATCGCATCGACCGCCGCCGGGAACGCACCCGCAACGCACTGCTGGGCGCGGCACGGAAGTTCCTGGCGGAAGGACGTTCGGCGGTGAGCATCCAAGAGATCACCGACGCCGCCGACGTGGGATTCGGCTCGTTCTACAACCACTTCACCTCCAAGGAAGAGCTGTTCGACGAAGCCGTCCGCTCGGTGTTGCAGGTCTACAGCGAGATGCGCGACGAGATCGTGAAGCTGTACGACGACCCGGCCGAGGTATTCGCGGTGAGTTTCCGGATGACCGGCCGTCTCCAGCGGCAGGCGCCGGAGATAGTGCGGGTGCTGCTGAATTCCGGCATGCCGGTGCTGCTTCGGGACGAGGGCCTGGCCCCGCGTGCCCGCCGCGACATCATCGCTGCCCAGGAGGCGGGCCGGTTCGAGCCGATGGACCCGGACATGGCCGTCATGGCCGCAGGCGGCGCGCTGCTGGGCCTGCTGCAACTCCTGGACGCCCAACCCGGGGCCGATGCGGGCGCGCTGACCGACGAAATGACCTTCCATGTGCTGCGCATGTTCGGCATGAACAAGCGTTCGGCGCAGAAGCTCGTCTCCCACCCCCTGCCCCCGCAGCCGCAGCTGGTGCCCGATCCATAGTTCCGGTGGCATCGTCATGCTCGGAGTGGCGAAGGTCTATCCGCGACCTCGTCGAGGCGGCGCCCGTCCTCGAGGCGATCGTTGGGCAACAGACGCCCTGCCGAGCCGCGCCGTAGCAGTAGAGCGGCCACCAGCGCCGAGCGGCGCAGTGGTGGTGTCTCGCCGCTGGATATCACACGGGCGAGGCCGGGCAGTCGATGTATCCGTGGTGTGATGATGCCGCGCAGCCGGTTGCCGAGTTCGCCACCGTCGGTCATCACCACCCCGGTGAGCTTTGCCAATCGGATCATGGCTCGTTGCCGAGAGAGTCACCGGCCGCGTCGAGGCGTCCGCCCCGTGCGGCCAACGCGGCCGCGGGAATAATGGCGACCAGTGCGGCTCCCAGCACCCAGGTGAAAGTGGTCGCGAACGCCTCCGCCTGCTCCGAGTGCTGGATCCCGCTGTCTCTCAGCCCCTGCTGCAGGATCACCACGAACACGGCCGTGCCGATGGATCCGCCGATGCGCTGCATGATATTGAGCTGAGGTGTGGCATCCGCCATCTGAGCCGGGCCGAGGTTGCGCAGCGCCACCGTCATGGCAGGTGTCGCGGCCAGTCCGATGCCGAGGCCACGCACGATCATCGCGGCGGCCAGCAGCCAGTACGGCGTGTCGCCGGCAACGAACAGGAACGGCACCGTGGCGACGACACCGATCACCGCACCGATCACGCTGGTGAGCCCGCCGAGCCGCTCGACCATGGGTGCCGACAGCCCCATGGCTACGGCCGCGCCCAGCCCTTGCGGGGCCAGCAGCATTCCGGTGTGCGCGGCATCCTGATCTCGGATCACCTGAAAATACAGAGGCAGCAGCACCATCGCCCCGAAGGTCACCGCGCCCAGCACCAGCGTCGTGACCGCACCCGCACCGAACAGCGGATCCCGCCACAGCCGCAGATCGAGAACAGGATGCGCGGATCGCGTCGCGTGCACGACGAAAAGGCCGATGACGGCGACGCCGGCCAAGACCGGAACCAGCACCTGCGGATCGGTCACATTCCGGACTCCGGCGCGAGCCAATCCGAAAGTGACGCCCACTGTTCCGAGTGAAATCATCACCAGTCCAACGACATCCAACGGACCCGCGGCTTCGGTCGGCTCGTCGGGCTGGAGCAGTCGCCACGCCAGCACCAGGCCCAGCACGCCGAATGGCACGTTGATCAGGAAGATCCACTGCCAGCCCGCGTATTGCAACAACAGTCCGCCGATGGTCGGCCCGATGACGGGTGTGAGCACCATCGGCAGTCCCGCCGCCACCATGGCTCGCGCCATGCCGCGCTGCCCAGCGCTGGTGATCAGGATCAACTGCCCGACGGGAATCATCAGCCCCGCGCCGAATCCCTGCGCGACGCGGGCGACGATCAGGGTACCCACGGAGTCCGCGAGTCCGCAGGCGATCGAGGCGACGGTGAACAGGCCGAGCGTGCTCATATAGAGCCGCTTGGGCCCGATCTTGCGGGCAGCCCAGCCGCTGGCGGGCAGCACCGCCACCTGCACCAGGAGATAAGCCGTGACGACCCACTGGATGGCGTCCAGCGACGCGTCCAGGGCCGTAGCCAGGGAGTGCAGAGCGACATTGACGATCGTGGCGTCGAGGAAGGCGAGCACCGCGCCGACCAATACGACGACCACGGCCCGACGTGCCTGCGGGCTCAGCCCGGTGGTCACGCCGTCGGAAACGTTGGAAGCAGTCACCTTCGCAGTGTCATCCAAACGGGAAACTCTGTCAACCAATTGGATGACAATGCATCCGACTGGTTGAACCAGTCACCCGAACCGGTAACCTGTTCGCATGGCCCGCAGCACGGATTCGACGCCCGAAGGCCCGGCCCGCCGTCCGCGCCGCGCCCCCAGCGCGGACGAGCGCCGCCGCGACGCGGAGCGCTCCCGTCAGGCTCTGCTGGATGCGGCCCTGGATGAGTTCTCCGCAAAGGGCTTCGACGGTGCGCGGGTCCAGGACATCGCCGCTCGCGCGGGGGTGAACAAACAGCTCATCGCCTACTACTTCGGCGGCAAGGAAAACCTTTATCAAGAGATTCAACGGCACTGGCCGGAGGCCGAGGCCGAGCGTGCCGATCCGGCGCTTCCCCTCGACGAGACCGCCGCCCGCTACCTCACCGCCGCGCTGGCGGACCCACGCCCGGCCCGCCTGGTCATCTGGCGCGGGTTGACCGGGGGCGGCACCGAATCCGACTACATCGACGACGCCACGGTCATCGACACCGATCTGGCCAACCTCCGCCGAGCAAAAGAGCGCGGCCAGATAGCCCCGGAGCTGGATCCCGCGTTCGTCCGCATGGCCGTCATGAGCATGGTCCTGGCACCCCTGATGCTCCCCGAGGCCGCCCTGCGAGCCACCGGAAAGACCCCCGGCTCACCGGAATTCGAAGAGTACTATCGCACTCAACTCCGCGCCCTTATCCGCCGCCTAGGCACGGCCGAATCACCGGAAGGAGCCTGATCCGGGCTCTTCCCGGGCGCGGCGACGCTCGAGACTATCTCGGTATCGGCGTTTCCGGCGGTTTCTCTCAGTCGGTGTGTGCGTTAGGCCAGAGGTCGGCGGAAGTGATTACGAACGCGTTGACCGCGGATGGGCATATGAGACATATATCCCGTTGCCCGGCACGGCATTCTTATGCCCCGCGCTCATGGAGTTGGCCCACTGCCGACGCTGTGACCTGGGGTGGAATATCCGGCGATGGAAGAACGAGCGCATGACTTCACCGGTGCAGGTGGTCCGCTCGACTTTCCATTGCGCGAAGCGGCATTTTATGTCCTCTCCGGCAGGCCAATAGCGTCGGATTCATGAATTGGAGTTTTCAGTCGGCGGAAGAACTCGCGGCCGCCTTGCATGCCGGTGAAGTGACATCGGTGGAACTGACCGACGAGGCGATCGCGCGTATCGAGCGCGACGACAAGGCGATCAACGCGATCTGCGTACCGGATTTCGACAATGCGCGGGCCGCCGCACGCGCTGCCGACCAGGCGCGCGCCCGCGGCGCGGATCGGCCGCTGCTCGGTATTCCGGTGACGGTCAAGGAGTCCTACAACATCGCCGGACTGCCCACGACCTGGGGCATGCCGCAGTACAAGGATTATGTGCCTGCCGAGGACGCGGTACAGGTGTCGCGGCTGAAGGCCGCAGGCGCGGTGCTGCTCGGAAAGACCAATGTGCCGTTGACGCTGCGAGATATCCAAAGCTTCAACGAGATCTACGGAACCACCAACAACCCGTGGAACCACAGCCGCACGTCGGGTGGGTCGTCCGGCGGTTCCGCGGCGGCCCTGGCGTCCGGATTCGGCGCGCTGTCCATCGGCTCCGACCTCGCCGGTTCGCTGCGCACCCCCGCGCATTTCTGCGGCATCTACGCGCACAAGCCGACACGCGGTCTGGTGGCGTCCCGCGGTATGGTCGCGCCGCCGGAGCCGGCATTGCCGGTCGATCTCGACCTCGCTGTTGTCGGTCCGATGGCGCGCACCGCCCGCGACCTCACGCTCCTGCTCGACGTGATGGCCGGACCGGACCCGCTGACCTACGGCGTCGCCTACGACGTCGCACTGCCGCCCGCGCGCCACGAACGGCTGGCCGACTTCCGTGTCCTGATCATCGAGGAACATCCGCTCATTCCGACCGGATCGGCGGTGCGGGCGGGCGTGAACCGGGTCGCCGAGGCCCTCGTCGACGAGGGCGCCCGCGTCGAACGGCACAGCCCGCTGCTGCCTGATCCGATCGAAGCGGCGACGCTCTATATGCAGCTGATGCTGTCGAACGCCGCAGCGGGTCTTCCCCTCGACGTCTACCGACAGCTGCAGACCGAAGCCGCCGCACTGAGCGCGGACGACCGGAGCCTCGATGCGGCGCGGCTGCGCGGCATGGTGCTCAGCCACCGCGACTGGGTCGAGGCGAACAACCGTCGCGAACTCCACCGCCACGGCTGGCGGCAACTGTTCGCCGAGTTCGATGCCGTGGTGTGCCCCATCACGCCTACTCCCGCGTTCCCGCACGACCACGACGGAGGTCTGGAGGACCGGCACATCGACATCGACGGCGTCGAGTACCCGTACTTCGACCAGCTCGTCTGGGCCGGTATGGCCACCATGCCCGGCCTGCCCGCCACCGCCATACCCGCGGGCCGCTCACCCGAGGGCCTGCCGGTGGGAGTGCAGCTCATCGGTCCGATGTTCGAGGACCGCACCCCGCTGCGGCTGGCCGAACTGCTCGAGCAGAAGATCGGCGGCTTCCAGGCACCGAAGTAGGGTGCACTACCGGGTGCCGGTCGAGCGGATGACGAACGAACAGTGTGAGGCGAACCGAGTACCGACTTCGCACTTTCGGCTCCTCGGGCCGGCATGGCCCCTGCGCGTCCCGCGCGAGACATTGTGAATCAACGGGTATATGAACTTCGTGCGGGGCCGATCGAGCTCGTACCCCGGATTCCCGTCCGGGCATACCGCGACGGATCAGAGCGGCCCGGGCTGAGGAGAGTGGGGGTGGGCTCTTCTGCCCGAGATTGCGTAGCTGCCCAGCTTGCGAGGAGTTTGAGCCGGTCTTCGGATGCGGTGCCGGGTTCGGCGGTGTACGTGATCAGGTTGTGCACGGCTCGGCCGGGCAGGGGTAGGTCGAGGTCCTGGAACGTCAGTTCCAGGTGGCCGGCGCCGGGGTGCTGTAGCCGTTTGATGCCGTCGTGGCGGATCAGCACGTCATGCGCGGCCCATAGGCCGCTGAACCAGGGCGCGAGCGACCGCGTCGAGGACGTCTTCGGACACGCCGCCGATGTGACCCTTCTCCAGCCGCGTGTACCACTCTCACCCCGGTGAGTTGGGCCGACTCTGCACTCCCAAGGCCCGGAGCAGCCTGCGCGATCAGCGGCATTTCCGTGCGTTCACGCCAGATGCGGAGCCAGGATCGCCGCGCCTGCACGTACGGCGGCCCAGTCGGTGTCGTCCTGCCGGGCCAACGCCCGCGGCAACCACGTCCGGCGCTGCGCCTGTTCCCGAATAAGCGCAGGGATATCGAGCTCGATCCCCGGGACGACACCGGCCACAGCCAGGTGGTCCACACGCTCCTGCATGGCTTGCAGCAATCGGTGGTCGAAATCGGCTACAGCAGACACGAATTCCTCCGTGCTGACCGTCCTCAGGCCCGACAGCGGCGCGGAGAACGTGATCTCACCATCGGGATCGGGTGTGAACTGCCACGCCACAGTGACCGTGTCCTCGGGGCCCAGGGTGCGCCACCACCGAAACGCGGGCCCGAATCGCAGATACGAGGTGTCGGTCCATCGCAGGCTGTACGCCTCGGAGGCGGCCTCGACCGCTGGATTGTCGAGGAGATCCGGATCGCCGGTGTCGACCCACTCCTCGGCGCCGGCGGTGAAGAACTTCGCCAGATCGTCCGGCACCGGCTCGAGGGCCGAGGGCAGAACGGCGAGTAGGTCCTCCCACAGCCGCACCACGTAATAGTCCACACACGACGTTACGGCAGCGCTGCCAGCGCCTATCGAGTTCGTGTTCCGCTCTGCGTATCTCAGCAGCTCGACACCACCGACCTCCAGGCAGTACCACCCCTGGGTGAGCCCGAACCAATGCAGACGGCGATGCTCCCCCCACGGAACAACCTTCTCGAGGGGCGCCAACTCGAACCGGACACGCATCATGCCCCCGATTCAACTGATCGCCCCGCGCGCTGTCGACCACATTCGTGGGTCGGCGGGTCGATCGCCCTGCGGACGTACTGGGCGTTCACCGACCACTTGCACTGCGTGGAGATCAAACACGACGCGATGTAATCGGCATTTGAGGATGCTTATACCGACTTGGTGGTAGCAATGTGGTCCAAGACCGATCTGGGGAAACCCGTCCGCGCCGGACCCCGTGTCCCGGGTCCGCGAACCGGTGGTGGCGGTTCCACGACTGCCTAACCGATCAACCACGATCCGCGCTCTCGCCGCGCCGAATCATGGGGCTGCTGTAGGGAGAGGTGACATCGTCGTTTCCCTCCCCGTATGCGGGTATTTGAGGGAGTGTGTAACCAATATCTCACCACGACGAGTGGTACCTCCTCTACATCCTGTGGCCGAAGCTGCGGACAATCCGATAACCGCGCCGGACCGACATGATCCCGCCTCTGCGCCTCATGACCCGCAACACCAAGTGTTCAACGTGCCTGCCGACCAAGGGGGTATGCATCAAGGCTCTCGCCGTCGTCGACAGGCGACCCCCCGCGCGTCGTCGCGGCCTGGCCATCGGCAAATAGCCTGCCTCGGTTGATCCGAACGAGTTCTGAATCGTCAGGGCTTTTAATACCAGGCGGTCTTATTCATTGGGACGTGCCACCCCGCGCCTGGGAACCACACGCCGCTTGGCAGTACGCGACTGCGTGTGCGTTCGCGAACTTCTGCGAAACGCACACCACCACGGAGTTATGCGGTACGGTATCGCCCGTTCACATGGGTTTCTAACAGTGGTACTGGGATTCATAAGGAAAGTCATCACATGAATAATGGAGGCCGTAGTCAGGGTGTCGGCGGTAGCTCACCTTGGCAACAGCGGAAGACGTCCGTGCCACATCTGCCTGGCGGATTCGACGGCTATCTGACTCATCTACGGACAGTCCTTGGGGCACTGACCACCCCGCAACCTCGTGATGAGAACATCCCGTGGCCGTCGGCCGATTCGGCGATTTCCGCTGTTGAGGTTGCAAACCATCTCGCTCCAGCCGGACTCGTCCAACGGAATAACGACGGAACAATTGTGGCGACCGACCAGGCTCGTCGTTGGCTCGCATCACAAGATCACGCCGAGCTAGTCGGCACCCTCCATACCAATCTTCGTTTCATCGGAGAGCTGATGTACGAGATCTCCGGCACTGGACTCACCGTGTCTGAGATCAACGACGTGGCCAACAAGTACTACTACCTCGGGTGGCAATCACTCGACCCCGTTCAGCGACGGTGCTATTGGCTGCGGGCAGCGGGCATGGCCGAGCTTCTTTTCACCGGCAAGGTCATTCTCACCACTCAAGGTCGAGAGGTGCTTACACATCTGAAGTTGGTCTGCCCCAGGGATTTTGAGTCACAATCAGCAGTGCTACTTGAAGACTTGCCGCAGCTTATGCCAGAAATATCAAAGATCCTAAAAGATCTTGATCAAGGGCTCCTTGAATCTCGAGTGACCGCAGGGCTGAACCATGTACCGAAAGGAGCGAAGCACAGCTTGATCAGTTCGCTAGCTGCTCAAGTAAATGCTGCTACTCCACGGATCGAGCGAGACGCTTTCATAGACTTTTGCGCATCCGAGTTCCGGGCCAAACCCTCATCTGCGATCTCAGCACTCGACGCCGTCCGGAACGCGGGGCTATTTATCCAGGTCGACCGCGCTGCATTTGAGCCATCCGAAGCCGCTCTGGCGTGGCGGGCATCCGGACTCAGTCTCGATCTTGTCGGGATTGTCCACGCAAACATCCGTTGTGTCGGCGAGCTGCTTCCCCTGCTTGATGAGACCCGAACAGTCGGAGAACTGAGTGTTGCTATCGAGTCAACCTTCCCCGGCCTGTCATTCGGAATAGGTGCATTGCGCAATCGACTCCACCTGCTGCGAGAGGCCGGTCTCGTTGAGCAACCTACGAACACATCGTTTCGCGTAACCCCGCTGGGACGGACTTTCGCAAAGACGCTTCCCCTTGAGACCGCACCCAACGTCGAGCAGGAATCGCCTGACGTGATAGCGGCTGCACCCGAGGATCCGACTCTGGCTACACTTTTCGACTCAGCCAGCGACGCTGCGCACTCTGAAAGACTTGAAAAAGCTGTCACCGCTGTGTTCCAAGAGCTGGGATTGGATGTGACGCACATCGGCGGCCAGGGGCAAACCGACATCTTGATAACCATACGCCAGAGCCCGACAGAGTCGATTCGAATAATCGTTGACACCAAGGCTTCCAAGTATCAGTCGATCCTCGAAAACGCTGTGGACTTCGGCACCTTGGAAGAACATCGGGTTAAATATAGCGCCACACATGTCGCGCTCGTCGCCCCCGGATTCGATACAGGTCGTGTCCGCAGTCGTGCGGCCAAAACAGGTTGTGCCCTGATCACCGTTCAAGAGCTCGCAGACATACTTTCAAGATCTCGTTCCGAGCCACTCGCTCCGGTTGATCTGATCCCCCTCTTCTCCGCTGAGTCTGAGGGTGATCTATGGGGTGAAGCTGATCGCCGAGCCGAGGTGCTTAGCGCCGTCATCACCGCAGTTGCGGATGAGTCGGAGTATGTGGCGGAAACTGGCCGCAGCTTCGACCAGTACGACATCCATCGTGCCTTGCGTCGTGCGATCCAACCATCGCCAAGCATGGACGAAGTTACCGCTGCACTAGACCTCCTGGCCTCCCCACTTGTAGGCGGTGTTTGTAAAGGCACGAAGGACGGCTATCTGCCGGGGCTCCCCGTCGAGTCGGTCGGTGCTCGGTTGTCCGCCCTCGCTTTCGCGGTGCAACGTTGTTGGCGCACTTTAAATTAGTGGGGATAGCTGCCCCACGCGCCGATCTCGATACACTCAGTCTAATGGATGGTGAATAAGCGGGCCGCGTGGCTGGAGGCCCGCTGAGCAGGTCCAACGGTTGTGCAAGTCCTGATGCACCAGAATGGGCCAAAATGCTCTAAGGAGTGCGTAACCGACATGTCACCCCGGCGAGCTGTGCCGCTTCCGCACTCCCCGCGGCCGGAACTGCGGACAACTCTCAGGACGCCTGCGAAGCCGCCGGCACCCGGTGCGCTCACCCCGTGATCATCGGACGGTTCTAGGTACAGAGCCGTGCATGCCAGATCCACCGGAGTGCCGACACTTCCGATCGACTCCACGGCAAGCGCCGATTGGCGACCGCGCAGGTCCGCGACCTTTGACGCCATATGCACGGATGCTGCCGGTATGACGGGAGTGTCGCCGAGCTGTGGCTGACCGTGTGGAGCAGGTCAGCGTCGCGCAAGCCTGTGCGCGAAAGGGCCGCGCTGGCCGACCATGTTGGCGACGTGCAGACCAAACCGAGATGAGATCGTCGCGTGCAGACAGGTCATCCCGGGACAAGCCGAGACAGTCTGCTTGCTGCGCCATCACCGAGGTTCGGTGGACGCCCTCCGGGCGAAGCGCTCCTCCGGCCAGAAGGTGTCTCCCAACGTCAGTTGATCGAACAGAACACAGACGGTTCCCGGCTTGTCCTCGGAATCCCAGATGGCCGACACGTTCCGGCCCCGTTCGTTCCCATAGCGGCTCAGCCAGTAGATTCTGTCTCCCGGCTTGAGTTCGCATGCGCTGACCAACTGTCGGCCTGACGTCATGCGAGTACTCGGTTGTCCGACTCGCGCATCGAAACCGTATTCTCCGGTCGGCCGGGGGCGCCGCCAGACGATCCGGAACTGCTCGTCGATCGGCAGGGCAGGTGGACCTACGAGCACTTCTTTGACTAGGTAGAACGTGACAAGTCGGCGGGCCCTATCTGACATCTCGCGCCACGGTTTCGAGTGCGCCTCGGTAGATGCGTCAGCGTCCGCCTCCAACTTCGTGGCGATGACAGCCAGATCGTGGTCGGTCGCGGTTTCCGTGCGGAGAACCTGTATCGACCGGGGCAACGAATCGGGTTCGACCCGAAGACGGTGTTCAATTCGCCTGGCGACGTAGTTGTCACGTGCGTCGATGTTGGTATGAAGCTGCGGTACGTCAACTGGGGGTTTGCGAGCCCACTGAGCGGCATCGAAGCAGGCAGCTAACCACTGCGCCTCAGCTTTACTCAGTATCTTGTCCGCCAGTACGGGTATGCCGGGAAGAAGCCCTGATCTGCCGTTGGGATAGAAGTGCTCGGGGCCGATGTGCTCCGGGTACCAGTCGAAGTCGCTGTGGAGCAAAGTAGCGAATCCCTCGCCTTGGCGCTGCCAAAAGATCAAATCCTCGCCAAATACGTTCACGTGGTGCTGCACGATGTCCGATGGACCGAATTCGACGCCCGCCATCTCACCCAACTGGGCTTGGATGATCCGGTTGCCCCGATAGCGGCTCAGGTAGGCTCTGACCACGGCGACGAAGTCAGCGATGGATTCGTCATGCAACTTCTGCTCCGAGTTGACCGTGATCGTCTTGAGCACCTCACCTTTGCGCCGTGCCGACAGAAGTTGCTTGGTGGCGTTGGCCCAGTAGAGGCCGTCGGTGTCCGGGTCATGCACGACGCAGAGCACCGGAATGTTGCCATCGGCCCAGGTGCTGCCGTGGTCACCGATTGGCACGGCATATCCGCCGGACCTGCGCCGCGAACGGCCACCCTTGACCTGGATCCTGACCAGGTCGCCGGTGACCTCACCGTCCTCGGTGAACGTGACGTGTTGGTCCTCGCCGAAGTCGTTCTGGCCGTCCACCTCCTGAACGATGTGATTGTGTCGCTCCAGAAGCGTCCGCAGCGCGTTGACCGCCGCACGACTAGTTCTGCGAGTATCAGGCACCTTCGGCAACGGACCCCCCGGATCATGGCGCGCGGTGACCAAGGATGGTTCGCGACTAGTTGGACGCGTCGAAGGATAGCGGCTAGAGATCGATCAAGGAGTGTGTAGCGAATATCTCACCCCGGCGAGTGGTACCAGCTCTACACCACCTATCACCTGAGCTGCGGAAAATCCGCTAGCTGCAGAAGCTCTCGCCCAGTAATACGCGAGAGTCCCTCAATATCGTGCGAGGGACTCTGCGGAGCGTCGGCATACGGCTGCTCATAGCTGGTATCAGCTTCGATCACCAACCGCCCAACCGAAAATCGCAGAGCGTCCCCGTTCCCTTGTTCGGTGTGCCCTGCCGATAAGTGGTCTCTGCGTTCAACAACCGAAATATGATGCACAACAACAGTATTGAAGTAACAGGTAGACACGATTCAGCGTCATGTCGGACCCGCTGGCTCCTGCGCCGCGCGCAGCAGGAACGGTCTTCCCGGAAAGACCGTCCGGGTTGTTGAAGGGGTTGTGTGGCTTGGGTTTGGTAACGGTTGAGTCCTGGTGGACGGCATCGGTGGTGTCGGCTGGTTTTCTGGGCGTGAGGCTGTGAGGATCGGTCTCACCATTTCGGGCGGGAGGATGACATGACACCAGGACAAACACTGTCGCGGGTGATACTGCCGACAGCGGCCACAGCGGGTGATGACCACGGGGCTGGCGGTGGCGGTGAACTACGCGACCGGCGGGGATCATTCGGTCTGGACATGGGTGGCCGTCGTCGTGCTGACCGTGGGCGTTTTCGCGGCATCACTGTGGGTCCAAAGCGGACAAAACACACCCCCACCCGGACGACAGCCCGCCGTCGGGGTCGATCTACGTAACGTGAAGGCTGGAAGAGCGCTGCGGGTCAAGGGAATACGCGCGACCGGTACTGGGGTCAGGGCACGCCGAGTGCGGTCCGGCGGTGACATGTCTTTCGAGGACATCCACCCCGGACGTGACGACGCCACCCCCTCATGAACGAGGACACTCGCCGGCCCGCCGCACCGATCTCCCTCAACCGGGTAACCGCCAGGCGTGATCTGTCGATCATCCAGAACAACCACCATTACGAGATCGGGGTCGTGTCCAACACGGCCCTGCTCACCGGCAGGTCACTGTACGTCTCGCAGGTACGTGAATTCCTTGCCCCGGTCAACGGATTGCAGGACCGTGACCACGAACTCGAGGACCTGGCCGCGTTCTGTCGCGGCGATGACCCCTACCTGTGGATCAGGGCCGAACCGTGGGCGGGGAAGTCCGCGTTGCTGTCGTGGTTCACCCTGTTCCCGCCCTCCGAGATGACGGTGATCGGATTCTTCATCACCGACCGCCTTGCCGACCAGAACACCCATACCGCCTTCACCGCCGCCATTTTGGACCAACTCGCAGTCCTGCTGCCAGATCAACAAGCGTTGATCGCCGCCGCCACCATCAACCGCGACGGACTCCGCAGCGAACTCCTCACCCTCGCCACACGCCGCGAAGCCGACAACGGCCGCCGGTTAGTGCTGGTGGTGGACGGGTTGGACGAGGACACCGGCAAACCACCGATCGTGACCCTGCTGCCGCCGCGCCCGGACGCGAACCTGCGGGTCATCGTCGCCAGCCGCCACGGCCCAACCTTGCCTATCCCCCGCAATCACCCTCTCGCCGGGGCCAAGGCTCGGCCACTGACCTCCTCACCCTTCGCCGCGGATGTCCGTGACCAGGCCGTCGCCGAACTCGGTGCTCTGCTGCGGGTTCCCGTCGAGCACCGTGACCTGCTCGCACTGATCACCACCGCCAACGGCCTCACCGCCTCCGAACTCACCGACCTCACCGGCATGGCGCCGTTCGAGATTCACGAACTACTGCATGCGGTCGCCGGACGAAGCCTGCGCACCCGCTCGGACTACTCCAGCTCCGGCAACACCGCAGACCCCGTCTACGCGCTGGCCCACGAAACCCTGCAACGCACCGCAGAGACCGAACTCGGCACCACCTACATCAACAAATGCCTCGATCAATTGCACGCCTGGGCCGACCGCTACCGCGACCTCGCATGGCCCGACCACACCCCAGACTTCCTGCTACGCCGCTACTTTCCAATCCTCGACAAACATAACGAGCTTTCGCGGATGGTGGACCTAGCTCTCGACGCTGGCCGTCACGACCGGATCCGCGCGCGTATGGGGAGCGACTGGATCGCCCTCAACGAGATCCGCCTTGCACAACAACGTATCTATGAGCAACCCGACCCAGACCTGCTCAAAACCGCAAGGTTGACGAACTACCGTGATTACCTGCACAGGCGCAACGACAATATCCCTCATCAACTATTGCCAGTCTGGGCTCGCCTAGGCAATCTCGAGCGCGCGGAAACCGTCGCTCGCAGCGACGCTAATCCGCAGTCGCGGGGTCACGGACTGGTCGACCTGGCCGTAGCAGTGGCGGCGACCCATCCCGAGCACACTGTTCGACTCATCGACGAAGCCACGGTCGCAGCTTCCGACATCTCCCAAACAAGCCTGCAGGGCTTCACCCTCGCAAACGTGGCCGAGCAGCTTGCGTCGATCGACTTCGATCGCGCAGAAGTCATCGCTCGTGATATCGCCGATCCTCTCCAGCGAGCCCAGGCGCTGACCTGGTTGGCGCACAGCGCAGCGGAAATCGAACCCGGCCGCGTTCTCCGCCTCGTCCGTGAAGCCGAAGCTGCCTCACACGCCATCCACGACCCTGATCGGCGAGACAGAGTGATACAAAGTTTGGCGGACGTGACGAACCGCTTGGATATCGACGAAGCGGAAGCCGTCGCTGACAGCATCACTGATCAATCGCTGAAGTTCAGCTCGCTCCTCAAATTCGCCCGTCTAGCTGTCGCCACCGACCCAGATCGGGCCATAGATCTCATCCATAAGGCGGAGGCGGTTGCTCGCGGGCAGACCGAAATGGAACGCAGGGCCAATGAGATCATCCGTGTTGCTTCGGTGGCGGCGAGTATTGATCCCGATCGCTGCATGCGCATTGTCGATGATGCTGAAACCATCGCTCGCGGCCTGCCGAAGAACGGGGACCAGGCTCGAGTACTCGCTCGATTGGCCGAGGCCGTGATCGACATCGACTCCGACCGCGCTGAGCGGTTAGCGTTCGACGCGGAGATCATCGCCGCGCGCGAGGCTGAACCGGGCGTCACCGACTACGTCCTCGCTCGCATGGCCGCCCAACTCGTAGGTATCAATGCGGATCTCGCTGAGAGCCTGGCACGCCATCTCACAGACCCGGAACAGCGAACCTACGCCCATACCCATGTGGCGATCGCGCTAGCGGCCGTCGACCCCGACCGCGCCGAAACGCTGACTCAAGACATTGCTGACCCGGTGCAACAAAACTATGCGCTGGTGCATACGGCGATCGCGGCAGGCAGCGTCGACCTCGACCGCGCTGAGATTCTGGCACACCGAATTTCCGACCTCGGGGAGCAAGCGTATGTACTTTCCACGCTTGCCGAACGAGCCAGCACGACCAACTCTTCTTACGCGGTTCGACTGACCGACAAGGCAGTAGCTATCGCACGTGACCTCCCCGAGCCAGCACAACAAACTCACATTCTCGGCGTTGCAGCCAAAGCGATCGCCCAGATCGATCCCGACCGCGCAGCTGGACTAGCCGCAGACGCGGAGACAACCGCCCGCAGCATCACCGACACGGCACAGCAGGCCAACCCTCTCGCCCACCTCGCTAGAGCGGTAGCGACCTTCGATCTCGATCACGCTGAAACCACTGCCCGCACTATCGCCGACCTGGTGCAGCGAGTCCAGGTACTCGCTGACCTCGCTGACGTAGCCGCTGATCAACATCCCGATCGTGCAGTGAATCTCGCACGCGAAGTGGTTTCTCTGGTCGATGACCTCCCCGAATCCCTGCACCATTTCTCCACACGAGCGGACGTGGTCAAAGCAATTGCTCGGATCGATCCCGACCGCGCCGAGGCCATCGCCCGCAGCATCTCCGATCTCGGACACCAGTCCGCAGCACTCACATTGCTGGTCGATGCCTGCGCACTGATCGCGCCCGATCGCGCCGAATCGATCGCCCTCAGCATCCACGACCCCATCCAGCAAGCAGACGCCCTCACACGCCTCGCGGCAGCACTCGCAAACACCAACTCCTCCCGCAACGGCATAGCCAAACACGCTGTGGTCGAGACGAGTTCACTGAACCGCCCATCCGCTACTACCGAACTCACACCGAGACAGTCCAAACGCCTACTCGCAATCGCGTTGTCAGTAGCACCAATGGAGCGTGCTCTGCCCGCCTTCCCTGTCGTCGCCCCGACCGTCCTGCACGCCATCGCAGTCGAGCTGATGGACAACCAGGGACTCCCTGACGAATAGACCCACGGACAAACAGACCAGACATCAATCGATGTCCAGCCGCGCCGCCAAAAACGCACGGCGGGCTGCCCACCCACAGCAGGTAGTCAGCATGGCAGCTATCGGGAAATGTGGACGCCCCCAACCGTCCCGCCATTCTCGTCGATAGCCCGATGCTGGCATCAGGCGTCTCCTCAATGAGTGCTTAACCGAGATGTGACCCCGGCGAGCGATACCACCCCCGCACTCCTTCAGGCCTGACCTGCGGCCAGACCGACCGCCGCATTCGCGTCGGACGATCCGTTCTGTTGGGGACGGTGGCCGCCGTTGGTTGCGTCATCCTTGTACGGTGGCAACATTCAGTCAGGGCCATCGGGTCGAGGACCACGCCCGTCGAGGTGCGGCTGTCTTGGGCGTTCCGGACTTCGTGTACTACCCCGAGAAGCAACTACGCGGCCGGACCGGCGGAAACCGCGAAGTCGGCGACGGATTGCTAGTCGCGGGAGAAGCGGGATTGATCGTTCAATCGAAGAGCCGTCTTGACGAGTCGGCGGCGAACGAGACTCCCGAACGGGCCGAGCAATGGTGCCGGAAGCACGCGCGCAAGGGACAGCCAAGCCGCAGGTACGCGCCGAACAATCCAGCGCGGCGGCGTTTACGCGACGTCGTTGCGCGGGTACCGACGGCTGCTCCCCCAGTTCGCCCGTTGGGCCGGTGTGGTGATCATCGACCAGCAGAACTTAAGCGCAATCGAATTCCCCGCGTCTACTGACACCCTCTACATCACTCTGGACGACTGGCTTCAACTGCACTTCATGATTCGATCGACAGCGGGGATCATCGACTATGTTGAGAGAGCTTTGGACAGCGGAGTAACTGTCGCGCTTGGCGATGAAGCGGATCGATTCGTTGCCTTGGCAAGAGCGGACCTTGAGGCGTGTACGACGCTGTCCCAGTTTCCAACTCTGTACGCAGGACAACTCCGAGGCGAGGAGGAGCTATCCGTGGCCGCAGTCGACGCGTTGGTCGAACGTGTCGCCTATTCGTCGAACCGGGGGTTCGACCCTGGGAGCTATCTCGGCATCGTCGAGCAACTTGACCGGATACCCATCGTCGGCCGGGCTCGGCTGGGCTCGAAGATGCGGCAGACTGCGAGCGACGTAGCCGACGACGGTAAGCCCCGAAGCTTCATCGTGATTGACAGCGATCTCGGGCCAGGTCTGCGCGGAAACCGGCTAGCCTTCATTTACAACCGGTTCAATTTCTTGGATCACGGCATCGAGGGACACTATTTCAACGCCGAGGTGGCAGGATATGCCGCAACACGGCAGCTTCAAGCACTAAAAAATGGGGCTGATACCGAATCCGGAACACTAGCGGTCGGCGTGCTCATCGATCGCAAGCTCGGATCCCGCTACACATTCGTCTTCATTTCAGGTGTACCGAATATCCCCGATGAAACCGCCGTACATTTCGCGTCCAAGTACGGAACCCTGGACAGATGAACAATCCCGTAATCCTGTTCTCGGGCAGGTGGATCTCGCGAGCCCGCCATGGTTCCAAGTGTTCCTTCCAGCCCTCGCCAGGGCCGACAGGATTCTAAATTTGGGCAGCTTTGTTCACCGGTGACTGGCCACTCAGAGTTCTCGATATGGGATCGCCGATTGGCTTACTGCGACGGCGCCGAAGTCGCCCTTTTTGCTAGAAAAATAACGCTCAAGTGATGCCTTGCGAAGTTCGGCAAAAGCGCCAGGGCCAACAATGACCTCCTGCACAGCCTTCTTATTGTAACTTGCCTTTGCTCGAGGGATTAGGCCGAGGCTTCCGGGCGTGAAAAATGACTCGCGGCATCGAGAAACGATTCGATACTCGTGCTCCTCGTAGAATTTCATATGTTTAAGGGTGCTTACGATCTCAATGACGGAGTCTGTAAACTTCCCGGCGGCTTTATCTTTCTTGGCACTATCCTGCGCTTTGATGGCTTCTATTGTATCGTTCATGCGGTCTTGAACCATCTGATCGACCCGCTCTCCGACCAGGTGGCTTAGGTATATGGCCTTCGCCACATACGGATCCCCTTCGCCGGGGGTCGCCACACCGTCTTCAGTGACTAGCTGAAGTGAACTCTCCAGCAATTCTGGTTCGAATCCAAGGGCGTAGCCTCCATTTGCATATCCTCGCCATTGGCTAAGTTGATCGCGAGATCTGGACAGGCAGGCAACGAATGGCGCGCGAGTATTTTTCAGGGAACTGGCGTCGGTGGCCAGCCCGGCGGCGATCGCGCGATACAGATCGGCGACGAACTCAACGCTTTCCGGGCTTGTCGTCTTCTCTGGGTTCTGATTGAACCAATCGGCTTGGGATTTGATTATGTCACATGACTCCAATTCCATATTCAAATTCCTGCGAGTCGTTGAGGTAAGCCATATGCGTCAGCCATATTTCACCTGAATCCAAAATTCCCTTTAGGCCGTTTATATCCGTGTAGTGGTACAACTGCTTGTCATTCGAATACTCGGCATTGATATCCCTCCAAGAGATATCCGATGCAAGCGCCTGGTCCTCAGACCAGTCCTCTGTGTCAGTCACGCGTCAGAGACTATCGCGCAGCGGGGTTTCCTGCGCGCGAACTTTGGCCCCCTGTGACGACGTTCAACTTGTGGATAGGCATCGCTCGCTCGATGCTCGGCTGTGGACGTTATTCCTGCCCAGTTTCCGTATCGTCTCGGCGACTGTCCGATCTGGCCTCGAAGGACAAGGACTGTGTTACCGACATCTCATCCCGGCCAGGTGTGCATGCTACGTACTTCACGGCGCCTGAGCAGCGCAAAGAACACCTCAGAATTCCTCGCTCAGTCCCACCGCCGAGCCGGTTAGCCGATCGAGGCCGCACGCAGGCAGCATTGCAAGTTGTCGGAGAGGCTGGCCCGGTCGCGCGGTAGGCGAGTGCGTCCCCGGGCTGCTCTGCAAGGGTAGATCCTTACTCGACCGGCCGAGGGTGCTGACCGAAAGGACGGAACCAGAGATTTCCATCTTCATCAGCGAACCGCAGGTCAGCTTGTACCTTCCCCTCCCCCGAAACGAGGAAAATGACAGGGGCATCCTGGTTTGCGGACAACACCGCCGGGAACGCGTCGGTCATCATCGCCTGAGCCTGAGCCAGCTGGGGCGCGGCCGCCGACGCGATGTGCGGCGTCAACATACCGCTGTAGTTCGGTAAGCCCTGCAACGCCCCGTACGGCAACGTCCCTGAGCCGGGCATCATGGTTGCCTGGTTCCTGATTGCGCCCAAAGCACCCGGCATTGTCTGTGACAGCAGCTCCTCGAATATGGTTGTGAGCGATATCCGACCTTTCGCTGGCACACACTTGACGGTGGTTCGGTTCCCCTGCTCATCGACTACATAAACGTCCACGGTGAGGTCTGTGATCGGGCCGTTGGTGCCGTTGTGCACTTTGACGGCCGAAAGGTTCTCGCCGATTGGAACCGGATCCACCGATACGGTGACAGCACGAACCCGCCCAGCGTTGCTGCCTGAAGAATGAGCACCGAGACTGATGTTGAAGTCCCGGCCGACGTTCGTACCGCTGGTGTTTGCGGTGAGAGCATTTTGCGCGGCGGTGAATACGCCAGTTACCGCCGCGCCTGCGGAGGGTGGGGCGGCTCCTGGACCGCACGCACCCCGCGAATGGTCATGGAACCGCCCGTAGCGACGTCGTTGGCCTGTACGCCGATACCGCCTTGCACAGCGACATCGGTGACCTCGATATCACCTGCGGCATCAACCCTGTTCAGCTGCACCCCTACGATTTCCGCAGCCTGCGGAGCCTGTTCGGCGACCAAGCGCAGCAACTGCTGCGCAGCCGCCACCAGCTCCACGTCCTCGCCAGCACCGACCTGGGTGAGCTTCTTGGCCAAAAGCTGTCGGCGCAGAGGCTCCTCTGGCTCTGAGGCCACCCCCACCACTTCAGCCTCGATGACCTCGTAGCGGTCAGAGATCATCCTTCGCACGCTGTTGTACGAGTCGACGACCGTCTGCTTGACGAGTTCCCCTAACCCTGCCGCCGCACCAGTCGCTACCGCCGCAACGATCAACGTCACCGGATCCACCTACCGACCTCCTCTAGATAGAACGCAACGACAGCGTGAACAGCGGTCGCGGGCACAAATGTAGCTCGCCGTGAATCACGCGGCAGGCAAGCGCCCTTGCGTCGCAAGGTCCATGCGCAGCATTCGGCATTTCAGGATGTTCCCGCCGACTCGGTGGAAGGTACCGATGTGGTCGACGACTGATCCGCAGATGGGAACGGCACGTTGTTGTCTCCCTCCCGTCCTGTGGGTTGAGGAGTGTGTAATGAACATGTCACCCCGGCCAAGACGGCGACCTCCTCGCGCCGCAGCCCCGCGACCCGGCGACGGACGCCGGTCGGCAGTCCGACCTGCGCCGGGGTGATTTTGGCGCGCCGACTGGCAAGGAAGTCCCGGATTTCGCCGCGATTTCCGGGCTGCTGGTCCATGTCGTTCACGGTAGCCGCTGGTCACCGCGCGAAGGGGGTTGAGGCTATACCCCTACAAACGCGACCTTCTCCGGTGGCGGCGATGGCGGTCTCCTGGGGATCGAACACTTCCGACACGATCCCGAGAACGAGCAAAGGAGGTAAGACATGACGGGCAAGGCGCTGACGGTACCGGCGGTGGCGCTGGGCACCTGGGCCTGGGGAGACAGCGGCGAGGCAGGCGACGGCTATTTCGGCAGTCAGCTGACCGCATCCGGCCTGCGGGAGGTCGTCGAGAAGGCGCAATCGAACGGGTTCACCCTGTGGGATACCGCAGTGGTGACATGGTCCTCGAGCAAGGGGCGCTGACCGGCAGGTACAGCCCGGCCCATCCGTTGCCGGAGGGCAGCAGCCGGGCGGCCGTGTACAACGGCATCCTCCCCCAGCTGCAGTCGCTGACGGACCGGATGGGGGCGATCGGCGAGGACCGAGGCGCGTCCGCAGCCGACGTCGCCACCGCCTGGGCCATCGCCAAGGGGACCACCCCGATCATCGGGGTCACGAAGGCGGATTACATCGACGGGTTGGTCCGAGCTCACGGCATCGAACTCGCCGACGAGGAGATCGCGGAGCTGGAGGCGCTGGCGGACGCCGCGGACGTCGACACGCGCGGCAGCGGAACACGACATGTAGGGCGGTGCGAAGCCGACTCCGAGATAATCTCGCATCACACCCAGATGGTTGCGAGCCAAACGGTCACGACGGCCATGAGAAGAAGGGTGATGTTGAGGGCGACTTTGTGGTCTACGCCGGTCAGATGGACGGGGACAGCACCGAGTTGCAGGAGTACGAACCCGATGGCCGCGGCGACGGCGAGCCCAGGCGTCAGGCCGGTCAGAGGTGGAAGAATGAGCCCGAGTGCGCCGAGTACTTCGAGTGCGCCGACGGTCCGGATCACGGACAGTGGTATGCGGTCCACCCAGGACATCATGGGCCGGAGTTGATCCCGGCTTCGGGTGATCTTCAGTCCGCCTGCGTAGAGGTAGAAGAGGGCGAGCAGACCGGCAGTGATCCAGAATGCGATGTTCACAATTCCATCCAGAGGTGTCATGTGCGGGCCGAGGCGAAAGCGCCCCGGCCCGCTGAGGTTCAGGCGAAGTCGGTGGCGTAGTGGCTCATCACCTCGATGTTCACCTGCGGTGTCAGTCCCCGGCTGTCGGCGACCATGTCCTGGAGGTCGCGGAAGTACTGCACGTACAGGTCGGGGGTGAAGGTGCTGAGCATGACGGCTGGTCGATCGGCGATGTTGGCGAAGGTGTGCGGGGTGCCGGGTGGGACCATCACCAGCGTGCCCGCTGTCACGTCGTAGTCGGTGTTGCCGACGGTGAACCGCAGCGCGCCGGAGATGATGTAGAAGCCTTCGTCGTGCTGGGCGTGCCGGTGCTGCGGTGGTCCGGGAGTGTGTGGGGGAATGACGGATCCGGCGAGACCGAGGCGGTGCGCGGTGTTGCTGCCGTCCTCGAGGACGCGCATTCGTGTGGCGCCCAGGGTGATCAGCTCTCCCTCGCCGGGGGCCACCACCGAAACGGTTGTGCCGAAGTTCTTTTCGTTGTCGGACATATTTCGATTGCACCGCTGAGATGCCGCGGGTGTCCAAGACCTGTTCTGCGATGCCGATACCGGACGGGTATCGTGCCAGCGTGGAGCTGCGTACGCTGCGCTACTTCGTAGCTGTTGCCGAGGAACGCCATTTCGGTCGCGCTGCCTCCCGGCTACACATGAGCCAGCCGCCCCTGAGCCGCGCCATCCGCCAATTGGAGTCGGAAGTCGGTGCGCCCCTGTTCGACAGGTCGCCCACGGGCATCGGCCTCACCCGGGTCGGGACGGTGCTGCTCGACGAGGCGCGCGCCCTGCTCGATCAGGCCGAGCGCGCCACCGTGCGGGTCGCCGCCACGGCCGGAACCGCGAACCTCACCGTCGGCATCCTGGGCGACGGCACCGACCCCGGTGTCACCAGGCTTGCCGCGGCCTACCGCCACAAGCATCCCGAGGTCGACATCCGCATCCGCGACACCGATCTCACCGACCCCACCTGCGGACTGCGGGCGGGCCTGGTCGACGTCGCAGTGACCCGGGCCCCGTTCGACGACACCGCCCTGACCGTGCATGAACTGCGTGCCGACCCGGTCGGGGCCGTCTTGCGCGTCGACGATCCACTGGCCCGCCGCGACCACCTGACGCTGGCCGACCTGGCCGACCGCCGCTGGTTCCAGTTCCCCGACGGCACCGATCCCACCTGGCAGACCTATTGGAACGGGGGCCGGACACGCGAAGGTCCGGTAGTGCGGGTCGTTCAGGAATGTGTGCAGGCCGTGCTCTGGAACGGCACCGTCGGCATCACCCCGCTCGGGCACAGTGTGCCAGAGGGACTGGGCACGGTCCCACTGATCGACATGGCACCGAGCAGAGTGGTGGTTGCCTGGAACGAAGGTGACACCAACCCCCTGATCCGATCGTTCGTGCAGATAGCCACGATCGCATACCTCGATCCCCCACCTCGGCAGTGAAGGCGACCCGGTCCACGAGCCGGATGGAAAGCTCGGCGCGAGACGCACTGAATCGGCTACTCGAGCGGATGTCCTGCGCCACAGCCGATCACCGAGTCAATCGATCGACCGGCGGCATCTCAGCGCGTTCGACGGGGTGCGCCGTCGTTGGTGTCGCACCGGAATACGCCGGCCGACTCGGATTGTCGCCGCCGACACGGTGTATCGGTGACGATCTCGTGGTCGCCGCTTCGCCTCTTGGCAGATGACAGCTGTGAATCCTTTCGGACCCCCGGCATCTCCTATACGCGGGGACGACCATTCAGACCGGAAGAGGCAGTGGACGTGTGTCCGAACAGCACGCCTACGCCCATCACAGCACATCCACTCAGTCCATCCCGCAACCGCGAGGAGCCCGCATGTCCGCCCAGTCTGGTCCGAGGCCTGCCCGCGTTCGACCCGCTTGCGCCTGCCGACCAGGTCATTCCACTGTATTTCAGCGGCCACCCCGACGCCCTGTCAGCGTGGCGTCGACGAACAGGCTTGCGCCTCAACAGGATCGAGACAACCTCACCGGCCTCAACCGTCAACGCGCCGCGATGACCGACTGGCTCATCAACTCCACCACCAACGTCATCAGCAGCTTGCCGGCCCTGCAGCTGCCCACCCTCATCTTGGACGCGGAGAACGACGAGCAAGAACCCGCCGCCAACTCCATCGTGTTACATCGCTACATCAACAATTCGGAATTGCTGATCTACCCCGGGCTCGGTCACGCGTTCCCCTTCGAAGCACCAGAGCGCGTTGCCGAGGACATCGCTCGGTTCACTCGGTAGCTCGGCGTCGAGGTCCGACGAGGCAGGGGAGTCACGGACATTCGGGCACAGTCGACCGAGCAGGACGCGATCGCGATCTCGAAGCCCACTCCCCTACCGATTCAGGCGCATCCTCTCGTCGATCACTGACGGGGCCGAATCCGACGACGACTCGACCGCAACCCTGCAGGACGAACTCGTTCGCACGCACTCGGTGGCCGGGTCGGTTCGGGGAACTGCGACTTTCCCGGCGGGCGAGCGGTGCTCGACCGATCCGAGTGTCACCCCGGCGATGATGATGACCCCACCGAAGACTTGCGCCGGCCGGACCGTCTCCGCATTGATCACCACGGCACCGAGCACACCGAACACCGGCACCAGGTTGAGGATGTTCACCGCGACGCTCGAGGCCATCCGGCGCAGGCCGTAGTTGTAGAGCAGGAAGGCGCCGACGGAACATGCGACGGCCAGATACACGAGCAGCGCCGAGGCCGTGGCGTCGGGTACCCGCCAATGCTTCAACTCCGGTAGCGAGGCGAACAGGAAGCCGGCGGCGCCGGCCATGGTCTGGTAGTAGGTGACGGTCACCGCGTCCTGCCCGTGCCCCGCATACTTGCCCAGCATGTTGTACCCGGCCCACACCAGTCCGCCGAGCAACAGCAGAATGTCGCCGGACCAGCGACCGCTGCCTCCAACGTCCGCCCCGTTGTGAACGACGAGGAAAGCCCCAAGGGTAGCCAGCAGCACACCGCCGACCCGGAGCGGCGGCATTCTGCTCCTAAAGACCACCAGCTCCAAAAGCATGGTCATCAATGGGTAGGTGGCCACGATCAACGAGGCGTCGGAGGCGGTCGACAGCTCGACGCCGATGTTCTCCAGCACGAAGTAGGCCGTAATGCCCAGCAACCCACTGAGGTAGATCAGCCGCCGCCGACGGGCATCCGGTCTGACGGCCGGGTTGCGGCGCAAGAACATGATGATCCCGAGCAGTACCGCGGCGAGCGTGAAACGGATGGCCCCGATGCTCAGCGGGCCGACGTCCGTCAGCACCAGTTTGGTTACCGCGTACGAGCTGCTCCACAACAGCGCGGCCATTACGACCGAACAGATCGCCAAGACTTCGGCCTGCCGCTCATCCACTTCCCGTGCTCCTTACCGTCCAAAAACTTCTGATCTTTGTTCGCCCGCTTCATCGGTGGCGAATTATGAACGGGGATACGGCAATCAAGGTAGCAATCAGCCGGGCATCCTGGCAGTATGTCCGAATTGGATTCGGAGTTTCACCAGAGAGACGGAATATGGATGAACTAGATTCGGCGTTACTTCGGCTTCTGCAGTTGGACGGTCGGCGCACCAACCGGGACATGGCCCAGGAGTTGGGCATCGCACCCTCGACCTGCTTGGAGCGGATTCGCTCCCTCCGTGAGCGCGGCGTGCTGCTGGGATACCACGCCGAGGTAGACCTCCCGTCGCTCGGCCGGGGGCTGCAGGCGATCATCGCCGTACGGATACGACCGCCGACACGTGCGGTCATCGAACAGTTCCAAGCCTTCGTAACGCGAATGCCCGAGGTGATCGAAATCTTCACGCTGACAGGCACCGACGACTTCCTCCTTCATGTGGCCGTTCGCGACACCGACCATCTGCACTCGGTGGTGTTGGACAAGCTGACCGAGCGAAAGGAACTCGCAGACGTACGCACCTCAGTGGTCTACGGACACCTACGGAAGAACGTCGTCGAGCCGATTTGAAGCCTCCCGCTCGCCCCTCGCTGGTCGGCGGCGCGGTCGGCTCGGCGAGAAATCGAGAGCAGACAGCAGAATCTCATCATGGATCGCGCTGCCCGAGCGGCACTGCTGCCCCACTGGGATGAGCAGGCTCGCGCCTCAGGAATCGGGCGATATCAGCGCAAGCGGTAGATCGCGAGAGCGGGTGGTGCGAGTACTTGCGTATGCGGCGAGAGTGAACATGGCCGTGAGGGCCAACCATCGCGTGGCGACGGCGCCAACTGTGGACAACAGATAGCCCGCCCCGAGCGCGCCGAGCGCGACCGCGCCGTCGCAGAACAGTGCCATCGTCGCGACCGCGCGACCGAGAGTCTGTTCGGGGATCACATCGAGCCGGGATATCGTCAACGCGACGTTGCTGACGACCCCCACGCCGCCGATGCCACACCAACACGCGGCCAGCACGAACGGATCGGCGCTGAGCGCCATTGGAACGAGCAGCGCCGTCCATGCCCACAGCGCGCCCCGATAGACATTCCGAGGAGGGAAGCGAGTGGTGAGCCGTGCTGCCGCGGCGGCGCCCAGTACTCCGCCGACGCCCGCGGCGCCGAGCACCACGCCGACGGTCCACGCGGGACCGCCGCCGTTCTTCAGTTCCACCAATATCAGCAGCAAGACGAGCTGAATGACGATATTCGACAGTCCGATCATCGCCGTCGACGTCCGCAGGAAAGGTTCGGTCCAAACGACACGGAAGCCGTCGGCGATCGTACGCCGGACCGAATGACGCTCGGGCTCGGCGGCTTTCTGCGGTGCTGTCGAGTCCGGACGGATCAGCAACAGTGCGACGAGGCAGTAGAGATACGACACGGCGTCGGCGATGAACGGCAGCCAGCGGGCCACGCCGTAGACCGCCGCACCTGCTGCTCGTCCGACCAGGATGGCGATCGGTTGCTCGGCCTCGAGGAACGAGAACGCGGCGGGTCGCTGTGCGTGTGACACCACGTCGCGGATCGCGCCCAGCTCACTGAGGCCGACGAAGACGTAGACACTGCCCTCGATGAACGCCGTGACACCGACTATCAGCGCGAGGCTCGAGAGCTCGGCGGCGACCGCTCCGGCAGCCAGGCAGGCTGCGATCAACCCGGTGATCTGGCATATCACCAGGGTCCGGATCCGGTTGGAATAGTCCGCGACGATGCCTGCCGGGATCTGGAAGATCAGACTCGGCAGGTTCAACGCGAAACCGACCCATCCCGCCGCGGCGGGCGAGCCGGTCACCGCGAGCACCAGCATCGGATAGGCGATTCGGACGCCGTGGAAGCCCACCAGCGATGTCGCGTTTCCGGACCACAGCAGCAGGAAGTTCCGGTTGGCGTGGATTCCCGATCTACCCATGAGTGCGCGGATACCTCGACAACCACCGCACCAGATCGACGATCTCGACACCTTCGGCATCCGCCAGCAGTACCTGGCACAGGTGGGCGGCGACCTCGGCCCTGTCATCGAGAACGCTGAAGTCATCGTCCGGGTGGAGCTTCGGCAAGGCCAGCGCCAAGCCCGCCCACAACTGTGGCCGGAGCGGGTCGGCGCGCAGCTCCTCGGTGTACAGCGCGACCGCCGCAGCCATGTCACCCGCCAGATAGGCCCGGTCACCGAGCGGCTGCTCGGGGATCGACAGAGCTTCGGCCGCGGCGTGGTCCAGCAGCTTCAGCTGCGCTGGAAGGTGCAGGCGGCGATGATCGTTCGGCACGGTGCTCTGGTCCACCTGATCCGCGGGCGGCAGGCCGTCGGGCCGTGGCGCCCGCGCGATCCAGCGCACGGCCAGCTCGGCGATGCCGGCGACGTCCGGTGTCAGGTTCCGCACCTGCCAAAACGTCCGATGCGCTATCGCCACCTCGGACGCGGCGACCCTGACCGCCGTGGGCACGTCCTCCTCCCCCCACGGGCGCATTTCAGCGCTGAGCGCGTTCAGGAATTGCGAACCCGCCTCCGTGAGCAGACTCGAGGTCGATGCCTGCGCCACGGCACCTTCCACCTGTAGACGCCACAATTCGAAATCGACATTCGCTTCCATCGATCGGTGGCAGTCGGCGTGACGATGTATTCGCCAGAAGTCGGTGACTCCGAAGAATGCGTAGATCCCGTGCAGCAGGCCCATGATCGGACGCGGGTCGTCGCGCCACGGCGCGTAGAAGCGGCACACCGAGTCGGGATCGAACAGCACGATCTGATCGGTCAGCAGCGTGAACTTCGTGTGCTGGACCTCATGGATCAGCGTGAGCGCCAGCTGGCATGGGTTCGCGGGGGCCGTGGTGTAGACGCAGCCGACTCCGTTGAACGCGGTGTGGCTCGTGCTCGCCGCGAGTGGTTGTGCACTCAGCGGCGCCAAAGACTGCAAGCAACTGCGCATCGGCACGAGGTACCGGTCGAAGTCTCGGCGCAGTAGTTCCCAGGCCGCCGCGAAATCCTGTTGCCATGTGCCGGCTTGGGCGGTCGTGAGCCGGGGTGGCTGCTGACCGTCCAGCAAGTATCGGAACGGGTCCAGGTCGTCGAGGAACACCTCCCGTTCCGCATCCGCCCCCCGCAATCGCCGCAGCGGCAGCCAGGCGGGATCGGACTCGTCATCCTGGGACGGGACCAGAACTGTGCTGGTTCCCCGGGTGAAGCGCAGCGCGCCGTCCCGTGTCCAGTGCAGTTCGCAGTGCCCGTTGTCCTCGGCAGGGCCGAGCTCGGCCCTGCCGATCCCGGGCAACATCACCACGCCGTTCCGCACTACGAGGTTGATGGAACCTTCGGGCGAACAGGCGATGGCGCCTGCCGCGGCGAGCCAGCCCAGGTAGCCACAGTCGGCCCACAGTGGGGTCGGCGCGTCGTCGGTCTCGGCATGGAGGCGCTGCAGGACCTGGGCGAGCCACGGGCCGACGTGCGGGTACGACAACAGCGTAGCGACCTCGGCCGGATGGGATCGTTGCAATTCGGCCAGCGTCTGGTAGGCAAGGGAAAGTCCTGCGGCGTCGGCAATTTCCGGCCGCGACGTGGTTTCGGCGATGAGAGTGCGCAGCAGGATCAGCCGCATCAATAGCGCGCCTTCGGTCAGCGTCGCGATAGCAGGCTCGGTTCCGTATCCGGAACTCGAGCTGGCCGTGACATCGTCGATCCCGGTGACTGTCGTTGGCATATGGGTGTCCCGTCGCTAGGTGTCGATGGCAGAGTCGAAGTCCGTACCGACACGAGATCACGGCAAATCGAATGGGCGTGAGTCCAGCGAATTCCGATGTCGGATGTCCGCCGAGCAGAATATCGATGATGTCACCGAAGAATCGCACGCCGGTTTCCCAGGTAGCCGGGTCGCATCCAATCCCGCCGCGGACCAGAAGGGTTGCTCCCGGAAATGTCCTATCGATACAGGCAACGGCGCCATCTCTTACTCCGTCCACCTGCGTGAACGACCACGGGTAGCATTGCACCAGACCACCCGTGGTCAATTTCTATATCGCGGGACTACTTACCATCAACTGCGCCGCTCCTGTCGGGCGGGTTCGGCAAGATGCTCCACGAGATACCTCCTTCTTTCACTCCCGTGTACGGACAGTGAAATTGCCGATCGCGCAGTCGGATAATCGACCGTTCTGGGAGATTACCTTCGCTGGACGACATGCCATCGGCCCCGTTGGCTGAAGTCTATTGCAAGACAATAGGATTCCTGGCAATCACAACTCCCATGGTTGGGAATCGGGAGTATCCGGAGAGCATCGGCGAACGCGGCACGGCAGCGAGTGCCCTGATCCAAGGGAAGGGTTCCGGCTGCGGCACGGTGACCCGTGCGATCAAGGATATGGGTGGGGTCTACCAGGACATTCGCACGAGCAGTTGGTCGCGGCATAGACGCCCGCATATGGCGGACCTGAACCGGGTGGCGAAGGCGCTGGACATCGCGGCGAGTGCGACCGTGACGGCCAAGGTCGCGGAGTTGGCAGACCTTGCCCGCCATGGCAGCGAGTTACGTCACTGTGACGGCCGCGTCGGTTGCCATTTCGGTGTTATCGGCGACTTTCGGAGCCGCCTTGGCCGCGGTGACACGAAAGTTGTGCAGCGCCATGGAGCAGACCGCGACCTTCGAGGTGGAACCGGCGGATTTGGTTGCGCGAGATGATCGGGGGCGCACTCGCGGACTTGACCCCACAGAATTGACGGCTACCCATCAACCTGCACACCGTGCCGCTGCGCGGGCATTCGGCAGGAATTGCCGCCGGTTGGCGAATTGTCCGTAATGGGCGGTATGCGACTTTCTGTCGAACTGGGCCGGTTCACGCTTGCACGCATCTTTGCAGCGAAGCGCGTTCGAGTTGAAAGCAACATCAAGAGCTGACCCAACGGCCCCCCTGCAAATCTGAGCTCCATGCGACCTCGCACTCGCGCATCGCCGTGAATAGCTCTTGCGCGAGTGCGAGATGTCCTTCCCAACAACGGGGACAGGCGTGAGCGATCGTACGTTCCGCGCGATTAAGATCACTCTCGGGACGACAACCGTCACCCATTGATAGATATCCCGTTTCACTTGTCGGCATTGTCGAGCCGGTCAATTCTTGCAACGCCTGGCAATTTGCCGCGCCGTTACGGGAATACAGAAAAGGAGGTCCCGTAAATGGGAAGACTCGATGAACTCGCGGCACTCAACACGGAAGAGCTCGCCACCCACTGCACTCCGGCCATGCGAGCCGCCCTCGAGCGCTACGCCAAGGGTTCGCAGGACAGGGCCCCCGGCGGATTCAAGTCGTTCATCAACCCCACCAAGTGATCACGCGGCCACGGGCGACTCGGTAGCAGCGCGCCCGTGGCCGTTCCCGCAGCTCGAGGGAGCGAATATGGAGTCCGGCCCGGTGCCGTTGGGCGTACCCGTGGTGCAAACGTCCTGGCCCGCAATTGGTTTGGATGTCGAAGGACTGCGCCGCCGTGGCTGGGAGCCGCTGCCGTTCACGGAATTCGTTGTCAAGATCCACAGCCGTTGCAACCTGGCCTGCGACTACTGCTACGTCTACGAGATGGCCGATCAGAGCTGGCGCGATCAACCGAAGACCATGAGCCGCAAGGTTTTCGACGAGGCCCTTCAGATGATCGCCGATCATGCTCGCCGCTTCCAGCTGCCCGCGGTGGATCTTGTGTTCCACGGTGGCGAACCGCTGCTGGTCGGACATCGCGATCTCGAATACTTCGCCCGGTCGGCGCGCGAATCACTGGAGCCGATCACCGAGGTGCGGCTGGGCGTGCAGACCAATGGCGTGCTGCTCGACCTGGAGTTCTTGCGCATCTGCGCGCGCTGGAATGTTCGCGTAGGAGTCAGCCTCGACGGCGACGAGAGCGGTAACGACAGGCATCGCCGGGATCGGCGGGGCGCCGGGAGCTACACGCGCGTCGCGGCCGGGATCACGCAACTGACTGCGGACGAGAACCGGCACCTGTTCGCCGGCCTGCTCTGCACCATCGATGTGGCCAACGACCCGGTGCGGACCTACGAAGCGCTGCTGGCCTGTCGACCCCCGGCGGTCGATTTTCTACTTCCGCACGGCACTTGGACGACGCCACCACCGGCGCGGACCGCCGACCACACCGCTACCCCCTACGCCGACTGGCTCATTTCGGTGTTCGATCGCTGGTTCCGGGCTCCGGAGCTGGAGACCCGGGTCAGGATCTTCGACGACATCATCGACCTGCTGCTGGGCGGCTCCGTGACATCCGAATTACTCGGGCTGGCCCCCATACAGCTGGCCGTGATCGAAACCGACGGCACTCTGGAGCAGGTCGACGAGTTGAAGTCGGCCTTCGCTGGGGCCACCAAGTTGCGCACCGCGAACGTGGGCAATCCGCTCGACCTCGCACTGCTGGAACCCGCGATCGTCGCTCGTCAGATCGGCGCGGATGCCCTGAGTGAAACCTGCCGGGCATGTTCGATCCACAGCGTCTGCGGCGGCGGGCACTACGTGCACCGGTATCGCGCCGATAACGGCTTCCGCAATCCCTCCGTGTATTGCGCGGACCTGACGAAGCTGATCCACCACATCGGAGCGCGGGTCCGCACCGACCTCGCCGCCGCCGCAGATCACTGACGACAGGAGTGCAACCATGTCCGCCCCGACCATCGGTATCGACCATGCAGCGGCCGAGCTGTTCACCGGTTACGGCACGGAGGCAGCCGTCGTCCGGATGACTTCGGACATGCTGACCATACGACTCGTACTACTACGCGCGCTCATCACCGAAACCACCGCTCACCACCCGGAAATCGACGACGCCGCCGGCCTTTCCGATGCCTATCGGGTCCTGACCGAGCTGGAGGAGTCACATCCGGGCGCGGTCGAGGCACTGCTGGCCTACCCACACACCGGGGTGTGGCTCGGCCGCGTGCTCCAGCGCTTGCGCAACGCCTCGGACGATCGGGAACCAACTCCGTTGTGGGCCGACTGCGGCTACCTCGGCTGGTTGGCAGCGGCCGCCGTGGTCACCAATCTGCCCAGCGGGTCGATGCGGGTTGTCGTACGCAACGGCGAAGTCATGCTGCCCGGGATCGGGATGGCGCGGGTTGGATCCGCGGGCGACTACGGCCACTGCGAGCTGAACTGGGTGGATGGCGCGATACGCATCGTCGCTGACGGCAGTGCCCCGATCTCGGTGGCGTCGCCTGCCGACGAGTCCGACCCGGCGTGGCTGCCGCTGCGGCGGTTGCACGGCGGAAACGGCGAACCGGAGGTCGTCCTCGATGATCTCGACCCGTTCCGCGACCTGCCCTCGGGTACGGCACCGCGGCTGACGACCGACGAATTCCGCACTTGGCGAGAGGATTTCGCGCAGGGCTGGGGCGTCCTGCAACGAGACTTCCCCGGCTATCTGACGCCGATGCGTGCCTGCCTGCGGCTACTGACACCGCTCACCGCGCGACCGGTGGCGGCGACCGTCGGCCACACCGCCTTCAGCGGGACCGGCTGTGTGTACACCACAGCCCCGAAGGACTCCTGTGAAATGGCGGTGTCGCTGATTCACGAAATCCAGCACAGCAAACTCGCCATGCTCGCCGATCAGGTGCTGATCGTGGATCCCGACCCGACGTGTCGCTTCTACGCGCCGTGGCGCGATGATCCACGGCCGATCCTCGGTCTGCTGCACGGGATCTACGCCTTCTTCGGGGTCACCGACTTCTGGCGGGTACACCGGCATGCCGATTGCCACCGATCGATGCGTGCGCACATCGAATTCGAGCGCGGGCGTACCCAACTGGCGACCGCGATGGAGCAGGCATCCGGTTCTGGCCTGCTCACCGAGAGTGGAGAGGAGTTCCTGAGCGCGCTGACCGCAGGCGTCCGGCCGTGGGCCGACGAGGACGTGCCGGCGGAGGCTCGCGACGCGGTGGCCGAGATTCTGGTGGCACATCGCACTTCTTGGCAGGTGCGCAATCGTACATCCGACGACGCCGAGCTGGCCGAGCTGGCGGAGCTGTGGGTCGCGCGAGCGGAACCTCCCGCGGAACTGCCGTCCATACGGTACGTGGATCAGGAGACGATCCCGGATCGCCACCGCGATCTGCATATTCCGGTACGGCTGAGGATGCACGACCCGGCCGCCGCTTCGAGCGTCGCGCCCGCGGAACTGCCCCGCGGCACTCGCGCCTACCTGGCCGGCGAGCCGGCCGAGGCCGTCGAGTTGTACGCCCTGGATCTGCGCGTCGACCCGCTGCTCCCGCAGCTCTGGGCTGGTTTGGCCTCGAGCCTGCCGGAACTGTTCCCCGACACCGACTTCGGCGTTCTCAACGATCGGGCCGAAGTGGCGGCGCGCCTGTACCAGCGGCTGCTGTCCGACGGCACCGAGACCGACGTCGTCGAGCTGGTGCGGTGGTTGTCCGACCGCCCACGCACCGATATCTGAAACCAGGAATCGAGAGCACACAATGGAACCGACATCGGTGGCACTGGGGCTGCCCACAGTGCGGAAGTCATGGCCCGAGACGGGACTCGACGTGGCCGAATTGCAGCGCAACGGATTCGAGCCGCTTCCGTTTACGGAGTTTCTCCTCAAGATTCACAGTCGATGCAATCTCGCGTGCGATTACTGCTACATCTACGAAATGGCCGACCAGAGTTGGCGGGAGCAGCCGAAGGCGATGCGCCGGGAGGTTTTCGACGACGCCCTGCGAACAATCGCCGATCACGTTCGCAGGTTCGGCCCACCCGCGGTGAGTCTCGTCTTCTTCGGCGGCGAACCGCTCATGGCGGGTCATGCCGATCTCGAGTATTTCGCATCGCAGGCGCGGGCGGCGCTGGAGCCGATTACCGCTGTCAACCTCGCTCTGCAGACCAACGGCGTGCTGCTCGACGACGAGTTCCTCAGGATCTGCGACGACTGGGACATCGGCATCACCGTCAGTCTCGACGGCGATGAGCACAGTCACGACCGCCATCGCCGGGACCGCCGCGGCGCGGGCAGCTACTCCCGGGTCGCTGCCGCCCTCGAGAAATTGACGGTCGGCGATCGACGGCATCTGCTCAACGGTCTGCTCTGCGTCATCGACCTCGCAAACGACCCCTTGCAGGCCTACGAAGGATTACTCGCGTTTCAGCCTCCGAAAGTCAATTTCGAGATTCCACTGGGCAATTGGACGACGCCGCCGCCTGGGTTATCCGCAGATCCCGGAGCCACTCCGTATGCGGACTGGCTGATCCCGATCTTCGACCGCTGGTATGGCGCGCCGCAACTGGACACGCGGATCCGAATGTTCGAGAACATCATGGACCTGATACTGGGCGGGACCGTGGAATCGGAGGTATGGGGCCTCGGCCCCACCCGCATAGCGGTGATCGAAACCGACGGAAGTGTAGCGCAGATCGACGACTTGAAGGCGACCTTCTCCGGTGCGACCAAACTGCCTTCCGGCCAACGCAATCCGCTCGACCAGGCGATGCTGGTACCCGAGATCGTGGCGCGCCAGATCGGCGCGGACGCGCTCAGCGACACCTGCCGCGCCTGCTCGATACACACTGTGTGCGGCGGTGGTCACTACGTCACGCGATACCGTGAGGGCGACGGCTTCCGTAATCCCTCGGTGTATTGCGCCGACCTGGCCAAATTGATTCGCCACATCGAATCGCGAATGCGCGCCGACGTCGCCACGGCACTCCACGGGTGACCACTGCCAGGGCGCGTTCCTGGCCACCGACACGCGACCTGAGGTCGTTCGACATCGCCGGATCAGCGATGACACATGCGATCCCGTGCGACTGTGAGAACCGATTACACAGACGCCCTCCCACCATCGCAGCGTGGGCACGCGGATGCGTGTCCACGCTGCGATGGTGGGAGCGCAGACCGCATCAACCGGCCATGATCTCTTCCTCGACCGCACTGGAATCGGCGGCGGGCCCATTCTTGCGCTGACCGGGCAGCAGTGCGGCGACGGCGAGGGTGCCGACCGCCAGCACGATCGCCGCGATGAGGCTGGTGTGGGACACCGCGTGGGCGAAGGCCGCATCGGCGGCGGACACCAGCTGTGCTGCCTGTTGGTGCATGCCTGCCTCGTCGATCCGCTGGGCCACTACGAGCGCGCCACCGATGGAGTCCTGCACCGTGTCGGCGGCTTCCGCGGGCATGCGGCCGGTGACGAGCGGGGCGATCTCGTCGCCGTAGGCACTGCCGAGCAGTGAGCCGAGGATCGCGATGCCGAGCGTGCCGCCCAGTTCCACCGAGGTGTCGTTGACCGCGCCGCCCACACCGAGCAGCCGTTCCGGGAAGGCATCCATGATCGTGTCGGTGGCCGGGGAGACACTCAGGCCGATGGCCAGGCCCATCAGGACCAGTGGCCCGGCGAACGCCGCATAGCCGGACTCGGCGTCGACCTGGGTCAATGCGGCCAAGGCGAAGATGCCCAGCAGCATGCCCGCTACGACCATCGCTCGAAGCCCGAGGCGCGGGGTCAGGACGCCGGTGATCGCGGAGCCGACGAAGACCGCGCCCGCCAGCGGCAGCAGCCGCACGCCGGTGGCGAGGGCGTCGTATCCGAGCACGAACTGCAGATGCTGCGTGACGTAGTAGATCGCGCCGAACGCGGCCAGGAAGAACAGCAGCACTGCGAGATTCGCACCCGCGAACGCGCGATCGCGGAATTTGCGGATATCGAGCATCGGGTTGGGATGCCGCAGTTCCCAGGCGACGAACCCGGCCATGGCGACCACCGCGATCACCCCGGCGAGCACCGCGGAGGTGTGCCACCCGTTGCGCGGGCCTTCGATGATCATGTAAACCAGCGCCCCGACGGTCACGACGGACAGCGCGCCGCCCATCAAGTCCAAACGCTGCGTCGTGTGCGCCCTGGACGGTGGAACCACTACCAGCGCCGCGACGATCGATACGACCGCGATGGGAACGTTGATGAGGAAGGTCGACGCCCAGCCGTGGCCGGTGAGCAGCCAGCCCGCCACCAGCGGACCGACCGCGATCGCGAGGCCAGTGGTAGCGGTCCAGATCGTGATAGCCACGGCACGTTCCCGTTTCGGGAAGGTGGCTACGAGCAAAGACAAGGTCGCGGGCATGATCATCGCCGCCCCGGTCCCCATGATCGCCCGCGCGGCGATCACCCAGTCGGCGCTGTCGACGGCCGACCCCAGCACCGCGCCGGCCGCGAAGACGGCCAGGCCGAGGATCAGCATGCCGCGGCGGCTGTACTTGTCGCCGATGGCGCCCATGACCAGCATCAGGGCGGCGTACGGGATGGTGTAGGCGTCGATGATCCACTGCAGGTCCTGGCTGGACAGGCCCAGATCGAGGGTCATATCGGGAGCGGCGACGATCAGCGACGTATTCGTCATGACGCCGATCAGCACGCTCAGGCACAGTACGGCGAGCGCAACCCAGCGGCGGCTGTATACGGTGCCCGGTTCCACCGGCGTGGTGGATAGCAGAGACATGTCCATTCCTCTCGATACTGCACACCGTTGTGCATTTGCACATTGCTGTGCAATCTAGGCAATTTGCACAATGATGCGCAAGTGTGCGAGGCTTCGGCGTGAAGGGACTCACATGACAGCGACCAGAAACATGACTTCTTCCGCGACCCCGGGCGCGCGAGCGCAGGCCAATCGAAAGCGGATCCTCGACGTCGCGGCAGCCGAACTGGCCCGCAATCCTGCGGCGAGCATGGAGGAGATCGCCTCAGCCGCGGGCGTCGTGCGCAGAACGCTCTATGGGCACTTCCCCACCCGCGAGGCGCTGATCGACGGCCTCCTCGACCTGGCATCCGACGACATCGCCCGCACGCTGCGCTCGCTCGACCCGGACGAGCCGGTAACGGTGACCTCGGCCCGGTGCACGATCGCCCTGTGGCGGGTCGGCGATAAATACCGCCTGCTGTTCAAGCTGACGGAGACGAACCTGAGCGCGCGGATCGAGGAACGACTGGCGCCCGTGCACGAGCACGGCGCGGCCATGTTGCGCCACGGCCAGCAACTCGGCGTGTACTCCGATCATCTCCCGGCCGAGGCGCTGTCCCGCGCGCTCGCCGGACTGGTGCTGGCACTGCTCGAGGCCCGCACCGACGGAACCTGGACCGAGGCCGACCCCGACGTGGCGGCCGCCCGCGCCTGCCTGGTCGCCCTCGGCGTGCCGCCGGACGCGGCGGGTGAAATCGCCGCGCTCGCGGCCCGATTGGAGAATGCACACTCATCGGCACAGCACGCCGGTGCCGCACCGTAGGGCAACGAGCGATCACACATCACCGCCCAGCGGGGGCGGGTTCGGACAGGTGCTGATATCTGTCACGAACCTCCTGCTCGACATGTGCTGAAGAGGTTGCCTGAACGTGGGTTCGTTCCTGGCCGATTCCCAGGTCCCCTGGGGTGTGGAGGCGCTCGGCGGGACCATCAGCGAACCCGCCTGGCGCAACAAGCCCAGCTGGTACCTGCACGTCACCGAGGACAACATGATCCCGCCCGCCGCGCAGCTGTCGATGGCCGAACGCATCGGCGCCACCGTCGCCCAAACCCCCGGCAGCCACGCCATCTACGTCTCCCGCCCGGGAGTCGTGGCAAACCTCGTCCGTACCGCCGCCGACGCGGTCTAATCCTCACACCACGCGGGTGGCTTGCTCCCCGAGTAGGGGCAAGCCACCCGTAGGGTGCGCATTGGAACCGATCAGACCGGTGCCGCCGATAACTACAACTCGCGTCAGGTGTCGGACCTTCCGATGAGTGTTGATCAGTACACGCCAGGCTTCCGGATCCACACCTCCCGAAGACGGATTGTTCTAGGACGCAAGCACCCAGTCGAGCAACCGCAGCGGTTGTGACAGGCGTTGAAGTCTGCCGCTGAACATGGGTCTCGAGCCGTGCATTCGGGCTATTGCCGTTTTGGCTTGCGGCCATCGGATCGGCGAGTCGACCGTCCAGCACAGTTGCTGTGGGGTAATTTCGGGCGTCATACCTCCGGCGGTAGAGGCGAAACGGCCGGTAATCGGTCGGTGTGAGCGGGTGATCACCGGCTTGCACAGATCGGACGGCGACGTGCGTACGGTTCTCCTCCATCGAAATAAACGTGCGGAGCCCAGTCGCCGACGAGGTTGTCGACACCGGCAACGTTCCTGTCCACAACGCCCCGAGTTGGTCGGGCGCCGAGAGCCGAAAGTTCGCTCATGCCAGAATCCATGCGCGCGCTCGTAGCCGGAAGAATCGGCGAGCCAACCGACGTCCTGCGGCTCGAATCACGGCCCGTTCCCACGCCGGAAGCCGGTCAGGCGTTGATCCGCGTGCAGGCGACACCGATCCACGCCAGCGATCTGCACGTGCTACGGGGCCGCTACGGCTTCTCCCCCGAGTTTCCCACCGTGGTGGGTATGGAATGCGTGGGCCGAATCGAGGCGCTCAGTCCGGATACCGAGGGGCTGCAGATCGGCGAGCGCGTGGTGACCGTCGGTGTGACCGGCACGTGGCAGGAATACCTTGTCGCGGATACGCGGAGGCTTCTGCCGGTCCCCGATGACCTGAGCGACTCCAGTGCCTGCCAGCTCGCGGTCAATCCGTTGACCGCGCTGTTACTCGTGACTCACGAACTCGACGTACGGCCGGGTGAATGGATGTTGCAGACGGCCGCGGGCTCCACCGTCGGCCGGCTCGTCATCCAACTGGCTGATCATCTGGGTATTCGGACGATCAACGTCGTGCGGAGACGCGATGCCGTCGAGGAGATCAAGACGCTCGGTGGCGAGGAGGTCATCTGCACCGCGGATGAGGACCTTTTGCAGCGTGTCGCCGAAATCGCAGGACCGGCCGGCGTGCGCAAGGCCATCGACTGTGTCGCGGGCGAGGTAGGTGCCCAGGTATCCCAGGCATTGGCCCCCGGCGGAGAGGTCGTGGTCTACGGCGCACTCTCCACCCATCGGCAAGCCGACCCGGCAGCGCTGACGATCCCGCTGCTGGCACGCTCGATCATCTACGAAACGAAAGCGCTCCGCGGCTTCTGGCTCTACCACTGGTTCAGCGCTACCTCACCACAGGATTCGTTGCGCGCGCTCTCCCGGGTTCGCGATCTGGTCGCTGACGAAGTGCTGCACATCCCTGGCGGCCGACCGTTCCCGCTCGAACACTTCACCGAAGCCGTCTCGCTCGCCGAAACACCCGCACACGGGGCCAAACCCCTTTTCGTCTTCGAAGAGGGGCGCGGCAATGGCGATGGTAGAACGTCACTCTGACCAGGTGCGTTCGCCTGCTCTCGCGTGATTGCGGGACGTGTTCCGGACGAGAGACCGACTGCGTCACATGGCAGCGAGCATTCACTCGCTCGACGTCGTAGGTGTCGAGCAGGTGGCATCCGGCCGTTTCTCGGGCGCCGCGACCGCTGTGAAGTGCTACGTGGTCCGTGCAGTCTCGTGAAACCGCCGCACGTCGACGACGCTCGGCGCTTCGTACAGCACCGGGCACCTCTGGTCAGGAGGCAACGCGTGAGTACCTACACGGTCGGCTACATCATCGGCAGTCTTTCCAGGGAATCCGCCAACCGGATCCTGTCCAAGGCTCTGATCCGGCTGGCGTCAACCCCGTTGTCGTTCACCGAGATTCCGATCAAGGATCTGCCGCTGTACAACCACGACTACGACGTCGACTACCCGCCGGAGGGCCGCGCACTCAAGGCGGCCATCGCCGCTGTCGACGCTGTGCTGTTGGTGACGCCGGAATACAACCGCTCGATCCCGGGAGCGCTGAAGAACGCCATCGACTGGGCCAGCCGCCCGTGGGGCGACAACTCGTTCGCGCTCAAGCCGTCCGCCGTCATCGGCGCCTCGCCGGGCAAGCTCGGCACCGCGCTCGCTCAACTCAGTCTGCGCAGCGTGCTCGGCTATTGCAATCCCCCGCAGATGAAAATTCCCCGGAGGCCTACATCCAGTTCCACCCGGACGTCTTCACCCCTGATGGCGATGTCCTCGACGACTCGACGAAGCGATTTCTCACCCGGTTCATGGCGGATTTTGCCACTTTCATCACCCGCGTGCACAGCGTGGTCCCCCAACTCGGCTGACCCGATCTGCCCGGACTCGCCATCGCCGGAACGGAGGCGTAGTGGCCATGAGTTCGCTTGCCCAGTACAGCCGGATGGTGCCGTCGGACCGGCGCTTGAAAACGGTCAGCTGCGGTACAGGTCGGCCGTCAGCACCGTCGCCGCCGTAGTCTCGGTGACGATGGTGTAGAGCTCGATGATGACGCCGTCCTCGGTACTAGCGATATCCATGTCGCTGATCACCGGAGGTCGGTCGACGGGGCCGTACTGGAAGCCGAGGTGGCCGATGTCGTCGAGTTCCGACACCGGACCGAAGGGCCGGAAGGTCCAGTCCGGGTTTTCGGCACGCAACTCCTCGGCCCGGCGTTCGAGGTCCTTGCGTCCGCGCGGAATTCGGTCCGGTTCGTGCCAGACCACGTCCTCGGCATAGGTCTCGGCGATGGCTGCGGCCCGGCGAGCCGGGTTTGGTTCGTTGAAGACGTCGAGAAGATTGCGTCGCTGAACAACGTTCGAGGATGCTGCACCATGTGCTCCTCCGAATCGACATCGGGTCACGGTGACGCCATCGTTTCGAACTGGCCGCCGACCGAACATGAACTCATCCACAGGCACACAGTGCGTGCATTCCACCGCAACGAACGCAGTATGTGGCGGTCGAAATAGCCTCTGCAAGGTCCTCGCAGTTCTAGGTGCGGATGCCGGTGATTCGCGGGTGGATCGAACACCCATCCTAATAGTCGCAGATCGCGTAGTGTTCGGCGAGGGATTCACTATGCACGCGACGTGTACACCCCGGTTCGCCACGGGAACGCACTACGCAGGACATCAACCCGTTTGCCTCATGCCAAGAGTTCCGAAGGAGCGGGGAGTGTCGGAATGTTCGACACTCCCCACGAATAGGGTAATGCCGCTGAGCGCGTGATCGTCGGCGGTCGGGAGTGTCGGCGCAATAGAACCGAGACCGGCTGAACATTGGTATTTTGCAACAATTTCCGCGAAGCGCGGCGTCATTGCCCGAGGGGACGGAGTGTGACGGCTCGAGTCTCGGCGCGGGCGGTCGCCCCTGGCCTGCAGCCAGCGCCGTCAACCCTGCCGCCGCTGCGGGCTCGCGTCATGCGGGTACGTGGATCCTTCGTCGACGGGCGGGCAGGCACTCCGCTGGCCGAGCATTGGGAAAACACACCGTGAGGAGCGAGCATGAGTGCGCCCTTGTACTTGATCACCGGGGCGGGTGGTGGCACCGGTGGCGTGAGCCGGCAGGTAATCGCGCGATTGCGGGAACGGGGGGACCGCGTTCGCGCGTTGGTGCACCACGACGACGCCCGAGCCGAGCCGCTGCGAGCACTGGGCGCTGAAGTCGTCGTCGGCGATTTGACCGAGCCACGAGCTGTGCTCGAGGCAATGACCGGTGCTGATCGCATGTTCTTTTCGATGGGGGTTTCGCCGGACTACCTGCAGGCGACGGTGGTCGTCTGCGACGCCGCATTGGCATACGGCCACCTCGAGGTGGTCGTGAACATGTCCCAGATGACCGTCTCTCAAATGACGCTGACCAGTGTGGGCGAGTCTCGCCAACATCGGTTGCATTATCTCGCCGAGCACGTCGTGAACTGGTCGGGTGTTCCGGCCGTGCACATCAGGCCGACGGTGTTTCTGGACAATCCGATCTTCACCGGATTCGCGGCACCGTCGCTGCGCGAGCGAAACGTACTGGCCCTTCCCTTCGGAACGGGTCGAACGTCACCGGTAGCGACCAGCGACGTGGCGCGCACGGTTGCGGCAGTACTTGCAGATCCCGCTCACCGTATCGGCGACGTCTACGAATTGACCGGTCCGCAGAGTTTGGACGTCGATGGCCTGGCCGCCGAGTACACCCTGGGACTGCACCGGCCGATCCGCGGCACCGACATTCCCCAGGAAACCTGGGTCGAGAAGGTCCTCGAGCCCCGAGGTCTGCCGGCGCACGTCGAGCAGCACCTGGCGACCATGGCACTGCTGCACCGCGCTGGGCGCTACGACCGAGCCACCGACGACGTCGAGAAGATCACAGGACAGCCGCCATCCACGGTTGGGCGGTACATCGCCGAACACAGGGAGCTGTTCTCGTAGTGCTCGTCAGATGCGGGGTCGTGCGGAGGCTCGGGACGGCGACCACGTGCACGGCCCAGGATTCATGGGGGCTCGGTGATGATTGCGCAGACGCGACGGAAGACCGCGGATGTAAACCGTTTCGGAGAGTCCGTATGCCTTCGACGAAGCAGAGAGCTGAGCCGGGCGTAGCGTCTTCGGAGTCACAAACCGAGCTGGCGATGGGAGAACGTATGGATCTACATCTGTCGGGCAAGATCGCCGTGGTGACCGGCGCCAGCAGAGGTATCGGGCTTGCGATCAGCCAGGCGCTGGTGGACGCCGGGGCCCACGTCGTGGCCGGATCACGCAGCCGAGGAGCCGGTCTCGGGGCGCTGGTGGATGCCGGGAAAGTGACCTTTGTATCCGCCGATTTGTCGCTGCCCGGCGGCGCGGATGACCTGATCGCGGCTGCGGCGGATCACGGTGGCATCGATATATTGGTCAACAACGTCGGGGCGGTCACTGTCCAACCGGGCGGTATCGCGCGCGTTACCGACGACCAGTGGCAGGCATCCTGGGATCTCAATGTGATGGGGACTGTGCGGCCGACCCGCGCCGCGCTGCCACAGATGTATCGCCGTGGCGGTGGATCGATCGTCATTGTCGGATCGGTCAACGCGTACTATCCGGACCCCGGCATCTACGACTACTGCGCCACCAAGGCCGCCGTCACCAATTTCGGCAAGGCATTGTCGA
Source organism: Nocardia sp. NPDC047038 (assembly GCF_040644075.1). Lineage (NCBI taxonomy): Bacteria > Bacillati > Actinomycetota > Actinomycetes > Mycobacteriales > Nocardiaceae > Nocardia > Nocardia sp. NPDC047038. The sequence continues at coordinate 100,802 of NZ_JBEYVQ010000014.1, forward strand.
AGGAATTGGGGCCGAGGAATATTCGCGTCAACTCCATCAGCCCCGGGCCCGTGACGACAGGGCTGTGGCTGGACGAAGGTGGGGTGGCCGACACGATCGCCGACGCCAGCGGTCAGAGCCCGGAACAGGTGCGGTCCGCGACAGCCGGTGCTGCCGCCATGGGCCGGTTCACCACTCCGGACGAGGTTGCCGACCTGGTCGTATTCCTGGCCAGCGACCGGTCCGCGAACATCACCGGATCCGATCTGAGGATCGACGGCGGCTTCGTGACCACGATTTGAGGCCGACCAATCGCGTGGCGGCCGACCCAAGCACGTCCGGCACTCCCGCCGGCATGGCGGTGTGGGAGAAATCGGGCGACTCCCAGAACTCGGCCTCGGCGGTGGCCACGTGGAACCGCAGGTCCGGGCGCAGTCCGCGCCCCAGCCCGTCGCCGAGCAGCCCACCGATGTGGTCCATGTGCAGATGGGTGAGCACCACGTCGGTCACGGATGCGGTGTCGATGCCTGCGGCCTTCAATCGCGTGGCCAACCGCCGAGTTTGCCGGAAGTCGGGGAACTGCTGCCCCAGCCCGGCATCGATGAGCACGGTCCGGTCGCCGCTGCGAACCACGACAACGTTCAGCGGCCAGTCGAGCACGTCCGGTTCGGTTGTCGGTCCTGCTCGACTCGAAGACGCCGCGGGGTGGGGCTCCGGCCCGTCGGCCCCCATGCCCGTGCCCCTCCGAGCGTCAGGCTCTCACCGGCGGCCGGAGGTGAAGATTTCGGTGGGTGCGTGTGCTTCCTGCCACCACGTGCGGGCGCTCGGCGACGAGCGCTTCGGTGATCGCGCGAGGCCGAGGCCCTTGCGCGCACCGCTGACGACCGCGGGCAGGTATAGGGGTTCGACCTGCCCCGGTCAGCTGCCCGCGGCGGTGACGATGACGTCGGCGACGGCGACGGGCTGGGATACGAGCACGGCGTGCGAGGCGGCGATCTCGGTGGTGTGCGCCCCGATGCGGCCGGCCATGAAGCGCTGCGAAGCGGGCGGGATGATGTTGTCGCCGGTGGGGATCAGCGACCAACTCGGAGTGTTCGACCAGGACGTCGGCCCGGACGGCTCTAGGTTGGCCCACAGCGCGATCGAGTGCTGGTGAGCCAGCATGGTCGCGGCCGTCGCATCGCTGACATCCGGCGCGAACACCCGGTGGAACGCGTCCGAGGCAATGTAGCCGTCGAGGTTCCTGCCGCCGATCGCGTGCGCGTCGTCGACGAGCTTGACCTGCAAGACGGGCGGGAGCAGCTGACTACCGGGGAATCGGATCGGATCCAGTCCCAGCTGGACGGGCTCCCCCTCTGCCGGCGCGAACGCGGCGACATAGACAAGGGCCTGCACGTTCGGGTTGTGGATGTTGCTGATGACCGCGCCGCCGTAGGAGTGGCCCACGAGCACCACGGGCCCGGAGATCCCGGCGAGGGTCTTCTCGACGGTGGCCGCGTCGTAGCCGGGTCCGCGCAGGGGGTTGTCGGGGACGGCGACGGTGTAGCCGCGGCCGCGCAGCTCGGCGGCGACCGGGTCCCAACTGGTGGTGTCGGCGAAGGCGCCGTGCACCAAAACGACTGTGGGCAATCCTCGGGCAGCGGCCGGACCGGCCAGCGCCGCGGCCGAGGCGGCGACGAGGGCGATCGTGACGAGTGCGGTTCGGGCGAATCGAACAAAGCTCATGGCGTGCTCCTTCGCTGTGCAGGACGTGGTCAGGCCGTATCCGGCCCGGCAGCGGCCTGTGTTCGGTGCGGGCGGCACGCTGCCGCCCGCACGACTGGGTCACCCGGCGGGTCAGCCACTCCGACAATCGCGTCTGCGAGGCTCGTGCCCGCGCTGGGCAGCAACTCGTCATCACCTGAACGAAGCCCGGCGCCGACCGGAGCCGCCGCTCAGTTCCACGGAACTCGGGACATCCGCGACGACCACCTTGTAGGTAGGTCGCTGGTCGGCCCTGCCCACGTGCCCGCGGGGCTCGTGGCCGATGCGAGAGCGTAGCGCTCCGCCCAGCGGTTGCAGTTGCGGGCGTCATCCGAAGCCCGTGGATCAGAACGATCGGTGGGGAGCCGAACCTGCGTTCAAGGCTTCGCATCGCATGAACCGAGCGGGGAAAGATATCCCGACACGTAACCATCGCCTCTACGCTGCCGATGGTCCGTCGTGGTGCACAGCGGCCCTCCCCGCTGTACGAGACTACTGCTCACACCGGTCTTCAGCTTCAACCTGCAGCGTAACCGTGTCAATATTCGCCGGTTGGATGGGTGAGCTCAATCGTGATCGACCTGCTGCCCATTGGCACGTGTATAGCCCGCCGCGCAGCGAGTGCCGCCTGGCCTGGTTGTCCCCCGGTGATCCGGGTGACGATCGTCAACCGGGCCTCGCTGCGGTGGTAAAGCGGTGCCGCGCTGCTGGGTGGTGACATGGTCCGAGCCACTTCAATTCCGTGAAGTACGAGCCACCGCGAGCGATCGAGCGGCGGGGTCGACCGATAGACGACCGGCTCGAGGTCGAGATGGCGTTGCTGGCGTGCGTCGGTCCACATGCGGGTGACCCGGATTCGGCCGACGGAGGCGACACCGCGCTTCGACGCGCGTCCAGGTGGGTTCGGTGCCGTGGAACCAACGGCTTTCCTCCCGCAGTATCTCGCGGGGGTCCGACCGGCTCAGTCGTTCGCGTAGGCGTTTCACACGAACCAACGGAAGTGCTGCGGCCGAACGTCTGTCGTGCGGAACACCCGGCGCCCGAGAGTGCGGTCCGAACGCGAGACCGCACCGATGGCAGCTGTCCGTACCGTGAATGTGGGCATCCGGTCTGATCGGGGAGCCCGACTACGGCGTGGTCTATGCCGGAAGCATCTGCGCGCGTAGCGTCCACGCGTGTTTCTCGACGCGGCAAATGATGTCTTGTAGCAGATAGGCCGTCGAGGGATCCTCGGCGTCGATGTCGTCGTGCACTCCGCGCAGCAGCGCCGCGACATGGCGCAACTGCACCAGGAGCGCTCGGACGGCCCGGGTGGTACTCAGTTCTCCTCGCGCCGGTACCGGCTGGTCTGCGACGGATACGGCGGCCGGCCGGCCGTCCGGAACGGCTTCGAGCGCACGCATACGTTCGGCGATGATGTCGGTCGCCGCACCCGCATCGGCGATGATCTCGTCGAGGTAGCGGTGCAGGTCGTAAACGTTGCGACCCATCATGTTCCAGCGCACCTGCTTCGCGTTCAAGTACAGGGCGATGAAGTTCACCAGCGCCCGCTGGAGGTAGGCGGCGAGTTTGGCGGAGGCTTGGAAGCCGGGCATCGGGTCGAGAGCGGTCATGTCGAGTCCTTGCGGGTTCGGGGGTTCTGCGCAGGTTCACGCGTTGTCGGCGCTGCGGATGGCTGGTGTCGGATTCCGTCGAGGACGGTGTCGATGATCTGATCGGCGAAGTCGTCGTCCAGCGGCGCGTGACCGTGCAGCATGCGGTGATAGATCGGGCCGTAGAGCATGTCCAAGACGACCTCGACACGGATTTCGGCGGGTATCTCACCACGGCCGATGGCGCGTTGCAATATCTGTCGCCCTTGCTCACGTCGCTGTTCGACGAAGCGTGCGCGGTATTCGAGCCCGAATCCGGGGCTGGTGAGGACCTCGACCAGCAGACCGGCGATGATCCGGCCGTAGGGGCGGTGTGCGGCCATCTCCGCCCAAGGACACAGCAGGGTTCGCAGATCCTCCCGCAGCGATCCGGTGTCCGATGGAGCCGGGACGGTGTCCCACTGCTGGTAGAGCGCATCCATGGCAAGGGTTTCCTTGGTCGGCCACCATCGATAAATCGTCGCCTTGCTGACCCCCGCCGCGGCCGCGATGGTGTCCATGCTGGTCGCGGCCAGTCCGCGGTCCAGCAGCAGGCCCATCGCCGCCCGCAGGATGGCTTCACGAGCCTGTTCGCTGCGGGGCCGCCCGCGCCGGGGAAGGGTGGTCTCGGTCATGGCATCTCCTCGAATACGTCCACCGACAACAAAACTATACGCCTAGTTTTGTAATGGGAACTCGGCTCTTCTCGACTCGGACCACATCGTTATCAGAGCTTGTCATACACCCTTTGCCTGCACCGACTTTGAGACATAATCCATAAGTAGCTCGTCGTCCACGAACCAGCCCACGCCATTAGTCTGGCGTATATAAGAAACGATGAGTTCACTATTGGAGGTGGTGGGGATGGTCAGTGCACGACCGGAGGCCGAGCGGCCGGTCGAGTTCGCGGATCCGGGATATACGGACATGCTGCGCAAGCTCACCGCCGAAGCGATCGGAACAGGGTTTATCGTCTTCACCGCCGGTGCCACCGCGCACAGCGGAACAACACTGACGCCTCTGGCGACCGGCGCGGTGTTGATGGCGATGGTGTACGCCGGGGCCCCCGTTTCCGGTGCCCATTACAACCCCGCGGTAACTCTTGCGGCCCTCATCCGCGGTCGCATCCGGACGGGTGCGGCGTGCGGATACTGGCTCACCCAAGTGATGGCAGCCTTGGTCGCGGCCCTCATGGTGCGGGTTGTCATCGACAGCCCCCCGCTGCGCGCGCCGAACCCGTCTGGCTATCCGCTCGACGACGCCGTCGCGGTGGAGTGGCTGTTCACCTTCGCTCTCGCGTATGTCGTACTCAGCGTCAGCACCACCGCGGGCACTCCCGCCAACTCGTTCTACGGACTCGCGATCGGCGCGATCGCCGCAGTGGGCGGCATCGCCGTCGGCGGGGTGTCGGGCGCCGCATTCAACCCAGCCATCGTCCTGGGTGGGACGGTCGTGGGCTTGTTCGCTCCGGTCGCACTGCCCTATGTTCTCGCCGAACTGCTCGGCGGTGCGATAGCCGGGGTGGCTTTCCGGTTGCTCAACCCGGCTGCCGAATGAGCCGTGCGACCGTGGCGCGGATCACCGAGTTCCGGGGTGCCCTTCGGTCGTTCCGTGACTTCAAGCCATATGCTGCGCCATAGCTGCTCATCGTGTACGCCATCGCGAACGTAGGAGTATGTCGAGCGACCCGGAATCCGAAACGCCCGTACCGACGCTTCTCTCGAAGTCCTCATCGTCTTCGACACGAGCGTCGCGGAAACCAACGACGACATCGGCATCCTCGCCGCCCGCAACTCAGTCCCACGCTCGGTACTCGCCACCGTGCTCGGTATCTCCGAATCCGCGATCGCGGTTATACCCACCGACGTCAAACCCGTCGTCATTACGAGACGACACTGACGACGGCCATGACAAGCGGCTCGTGCGTGCCGACGCGGATCCCGGCATCGGGATTGCGGATGACCAGGAAAAGTCGCGCCACTTGTGTCGGTGATCTGCCGACGGAATGTGCTGTCGTGGTTGGTGTCGCGGCGGTCGCCGGGACGAGGCGGTGCACTGCGTGGCGCAGTAGTCGATTGTCTCGATACCAAGGATTTGAGACCGACAAGCTTGCCTCGGCTGGCCTGGTCGGGAAGTCACCACGGAATGTGATGCGCACCATTTCCCTGGACGCCGAAAGCTAATGCTATTAACTTATTAGCTATCAACAATAGCTAAGGAGATCGGCATGACCACTCAGTACCTCTCGCTTTCCGACGGCACCATCGCCTACGAGCTCATCGGCCCCTCCGATGGGCCTCTGGTGGTGTGTGTCCCCGGCGTCGGCGTCAACCGCGCCGATTTCCGGTTCCTGGCCCCGACGCTGGCCGAAGCCGGAAACCGGGTGGCTGTCATGGATATCCGGGGTCACGGCGACTCCAGCGCCGACTGGCCGCATTACGATCCCACCGCAGTCGGACACGACATCGCCGCCGTGATCGGTCATCTCGGCGGGCCGGCCGTGATCGTCGGCCACTCGTTCGCAGCGAAGTCCGCCGGGCAGGTCGTCGTCCGCGAACCCGAGTTGGTGCGCGGGCTGGTGCTCGTGGGTGCCGCGGTGCGGCACGAGAAGCCCGGCTTCGTCATGGGGCTGGCCGCCAGACTCGTCACCGGCAATGCTTCGCTGTGGACGATGTTCCTGAAGACGCTGTACCCGGGCACCAAGCCCGCCGACTTCGCCGAATATCTGGCCGCGAACAAGGCGATGCTGCGCCGCAAGGGACACCTCGCAGCCTTGAGCGCCCTCACCGATTCGCTGCCCGACGACCCGGCCCTGGACCTGTCGGACATCACCGCCCCGACCTTGATCGTCATGGGAACCAAGGACGGCGACCTCGCCGACCCAGCCGCCGAGGCGCAGCGGATCGCGAACGAGGTCTCCGGACCGTCCCGGGTCGCGATGGTGGACGGATCGGGGCACTACCCGCACGCCGACAACCCGGAATTCGTCGCGCACACTCTCGCGACGTTCCTGAAGGAGCTGTGATGCCCCACGTGGGACACCTCCCCGTCGCCTCGACCTCCGCCGCGAAGGAGCCGTGATGCCACGCGCAGGACTCTCCCCCACCGCGGTGGTGGACGTCGCCGTCGCCGTCGTCGACGAGGGCGGGCCCCGCGCCCTGACCCTCGCCGCGGTGGCCACCCGCGCCGACGTGGCGACCCCGTCGCTGTACAAGCACGTCAAGAACCTGGACGAACTGGTGGACCTCGTCGGCGTGCGCGTCCTCGACGAACTCACCGAACGGGTGACCCGATCGGTGGTCGGGCTCGGCGGCCCCGAAGCGGTGGGCGCTCTGTTGCGCGCCTACCGCAACTACGCCGTGGAACACCCCCACCGGTACGCGATGCTGCCCCAGAACCCGCGCGCGACACCAGGCTGGGACACCGCCAGCCACCGCCTGATGGACACCATCTTCGCTGTCCTGACCGGTTGCGGCGTCACCGGCGCAGACGCAGTGCACCTCACCCGCTGCATCCGCGCCGCCGGACACGGCTTCGCCACCCTGGAGTCCCAAGGAGGCTTCCAGCTCGCCGACGACATCGAGACATCCTTCGCCACCCTGACCCGCATGGTGCTCAGCGCGCTGCCGTCACGGTGAACCCGAAACCGCGGACCGCGCGAGGCTGCTCGCGTCGCTGTCGCCGGGCACGTCCTCCACCTGACGGGGGAACACAGTGAAGCCACCGCTGACGATCAGTTCGATTACGGTCGACGACGCAGCGGAAGCCGTGCTCGTCGAGCCTGCCGATGTCACCCGTGTGCACCCAGCCGTCGCGCGCAGCTTCGGCGTTGCATGCCGTATTGATGTTTCCGAGCGATGACTCCGGCCTCAGAAGTGACCCGCTTCGGGCAGCGGGGTGTCGTTGACCAGGAGGTCGCCCAGCGCGCGGGCCTTGTACACCGCGGGGTTGTGGGAGAACAGGGTGCGCAGGTTGCGCCAGTGCCGGTCGTACTGTGCGGAGGCGCGGGTGGCCGAGGCGCCGCCGGCATCGAAGATGCGCCCCGCCGCCCGCAGTGCGGGCTCCTCGATGGCGACCTTGGCTTTGGCGGCCAGCACCGCCGCGTCGTGTTCGAGGTCCGCGTCGATCCCGGTGGCGCGGGCGGCGTCGAAGGCGCGATCCTGCGCCAGCGCGGCGGCGCGCACCAGCGATTCGGCGGCGAAGGCCGTGGCGGAGATCGTGCCGATGATCTCGAGCAGTTGCGGATCGTGCCGGGGCTCTTCGGCATTGGCGAACACGAAGTTCCGCCTGCGGGTGCGCACCAGCTCGGCGGCATCGGCGGCCGCGGACCGCAGGATGCCCGCGGCTATGGCGTGCAGGTACAACTGCGGGAACGCCTGACGCGGCGGCACGCCGGAATCCGAACCGCGCCACGGCAGCGTCTCCGACTCGGCCACCGCCACGTCGGTGAGCACGGTGGTGCCGCTGCCGGTGTGCCGCTGGCCGATGCCGTCCCAGTCGTCGAGATGGGCGACGCCCGCCCGGTCGGCGGGGACCACGGCGGTGAGCAGGCCTTGTCCGGGCACCTCGGCGCTGATGCGCACGTAGTCGGAATACAGCGCGCCCGTGCTGTAGAACTTGCGCCCGTTGAGCAGGTAGCCCCCGCCGGGTGCGGGCGTCAACGTGCTGTCGTAGGTCCAGCTGCCCGCGGAACGATTGCTCAATTCGGTGAGCGCTCCGCCGAAGAGCTTGCCCGCCAGCACTTCCGGGATCCAGGCCGCCTTCTTGCCGGTGCGGGGCAACCGGAACAATTCCTCCACGAAGCCGAAGTGGATGCGCAGGATGTGCGGGACGTCGGGGTCCGCCTCGGCCAGGTCGATCAGCAGATCGAACAACTCCGAGATCCGCCAGCCCCCGCCACCCAGATCGGCGGGTACCCGGACCGCGCCGAGACGCAGCCGTTTGGCCGCCGCGATCGCCGCGTGCGGTGGCTCGTCGCCGCCCTCGGCGCGTCGGCGCGCCGCGTCCGCGGCCACCTCGGCGACGAAGGCAGCGATCTCGGGGGAACCGGGGCGCGCGATGGTGGCCGCGGCGGTATCGATGCTGGTCATCGGAACTCCTGGAGTAGGGGCCGGTGCGCCACCGGCGAAGGACGGATTCGGCGCGGGGCGCTCAGGCGACGCTGCGCCGCAACGCCGGGTCGGCCAGCGCGGGCGGGATCGCTCCGGTGTCGCGATCGCTGAAAACGATTCCGGGAGCGACGATCTCATCGATGCGATCGAGCACGTCCGCGCTCAGCGTCACCGCGGCCGCGCCGAGGTAGGCGTCGAGGTGCTCGGCGGTGCGCGGGCCGATGATCGCGGCGCTGACATCCGGGTGCGACAGGACGAAGCCCACCGCGAGTTGCACCAGGGTGAGCCCGGATTCCTCGGCCAGCACCGCCAGCGCTTCGGCCGCGGCGAGCTTGGCGGCGTTGGCCGGGGCGGCGATGTCGAAACGACCCGGGATCAGGTCGGCGCGGTAGGACTCGGGTTGCGCCGCGCCCGCGCGGTACTTGCCGGACAGCCAGCCCGCCGCCAGCGGACCGTAGGTGAGCACGCCGAGCCGGTACCGACGCGCGATCGGCAGCGTCTCGCGTTCGATGCCGCGCACCAGCAGCGAATACGGAACCTGCTCGGTGGCAGGCCGATTCAGCTTGCGCCGATCGGCCGCCCACTGGGTCTCGATCAACTCGCCGGGCGAGAACACGGAGGTGCCGTAGTAGCGGATCTTGCCGGCGCGGACCAGATCATCCAGCGCTGCGACGGTTTCCTCGATCGCGGTGACCGATTCGGGCCGGTGCACCTGATAGAGGTCGAGATGATCGGTGCCGAGTCTGCGCAGCGAGTCCTCGACGGCGCGGGCGATCCAGCGCCGCGAGTTGCCGCGGTGGGTGAGGTCGTCGTCGACTGCGTTGTGGAACTTACTGGCCAGGATCACCTCGTCGCGCCGGCCGCGCAGCGCTTTGCCGACGATGGTCTCCGATTCGCCGCGCGAGTAGGTGTCGGCGGTGTCGACGATGTTGATGCCCGCGTCCAGCGCGCGGTGGATCACCGCGATCGCCTCCTCGTGCGTGGTGCGGCCGCGGGCGCCGAAGTTCATGGCGCCGAGGGCCAACGGGCTGACCCGCACCCCGGTGCGGCCGAGGACACGCAGATCGGACAGGCTCATGAGTGGGCTCCTCGGAGGATGCGGCGGGTGGCGGAGTCGGTGAGCGAAGGCGGCAGATAGCCTTCGTCGGCGGGGCTGATGGTCAGGCCGGGTGCGACGATCTCGTCGATGCGGTCGAGCACCGCGGCGTCGAGCCGGACGTCCACCGCGCCGAGCTGTCCCTCCAACTGCTCGAGGGTGCGCGGCCCGATGATGACGCTGCTCACCGCGGGATGCTGGAGGACGAACGCCAGCGCCAGGTGCACCAGTGAGAGTCCCGCGTCGTCGGCCAGCTTCGCCAGTTCCTCGGCGGCCGCGCGCTTGCGCTGGTTGGCCGCCAGCGCGGGATCGTGCCGATGCGGTTGCCTGGTGAGCCTGCTCGACGGCTGCGCGTCCGTCCCAGGCCGGTATCGCCCCGACAGCCAGCCACCGGCCAGCGGGCTCCAGGTGAGCACCCCGAGCCCGTACTTCTGAGCGATCGGCAGCGTGGCCCGCTCCGCCGCGCGCGCCAGGATCGAATACGGCGGCTGTTCGCTGACCGGGCGGGTCAGATTGCGGTCCTCGGCCACCCACTGCGCCTCCACCAGTTGGTGCGGTTCGAAGGTGGTGGTGCCGTAGTAGCGGATCTTGCCCGCGGCGACCAAATCGTGCAGGGCGCGCAGCGTCTCCTCCAGCGGCACGTCCGGGTCGGGGCGGTGCACCTGGTAGAGGTCGAGATGGTCGGTGTTCAACCGGCGCAGGCTGTCCTCGACGGCGCGGATGATCCAGCGGCGGGAGTTGCCGCGCGAGTTCGGGTCGGCGCCGATCTGCCCGTGGAATTTACTGGCGAGCACGACTTCGTCGCGGCGGCCCGCGAGGGCCTTGCCGACGATCTCCTCGTTCTCGCCCTGGGAGTAGACGTCGGCGGTGTCGACGACGTTGATGCCCGCGTCGAGCGCGCGGTGGATGATGCGCGCGGCGTCGTCGTGGTCGCGGTTGGCCCAGGCGCCGAAATTCATGGCGCCCAGGGTGAGCGGGCTGACCAGCACACCGGTGCGGCCGAGATAGCGGAGTGTCATCGTGGGGTGGTCACTTTCTCGTAGTGCGAACGGCCGAAGGAATTCGCCGGTTCGGCGAGGCCGAGATGACCGCGCAAGGTGGTGTGCTCGTAGCCCTGCCGGAACAGGCCGCGGGCGCGCAGTTCCGGGATCACCTGATCGACGAACTCCTCCAGATAGCTCGGCAGCACGGCCGGGATGATGGTGAAACCGTCGACGCCGGTCTCGCGGAACCACCGCTCGATGTGGTCGGCCACCGCGACGGGGGTGCCCGCGACCACCCGGTGCCCGCCGAGGAACTCGGTCAGCAACCTGCGCACCGTGTGACCGGTCTCGGTGGCGTAGCGGGTCAGCGATTCGAAGAAGCCCTGCGGGCCGATGCGGCCATCGGGCAGCGCGGTCAGCCGCGCGGGCAGCGGCGCGTCCAGATCCAGCTCTTCGTCGGGGTAGCCGAGCCAGCGGGCCAGTGCGCGCACCGGCGCGCTGTCCGCGGGCAACCGCTCTTGCAGCGCGTCGAAGCGTTCGCGTGCCTGCGCTTCGGTCGCGCCGAGCACCGGCACCAGTCCCGGGAGAATCCGGATGGCCCGCGGGTCCCGGCCCGCGGCAGCGGCAGCGCTCCGTACCCCGGTGACGAATTCCCTGGCCGCGGTCGCGCTCAACTGGGTCGTGTAGATCGCCTCGGCGTGCGCGGCCGCGAACGCCTTGCCCTGCGGCGACGCGCCGGCCTGCACCAGCACCGGACGTCCTTGCGGCGACCTGGTGACGTTCAGCGGACCGGCGACGGCGTAGAACTCGCCGCGGTGGTCCACCGCGTGCACCTTGTCCGGGTCGGCGAAGCGGCCACCCGCCTGATCCCCGATGACGGCGTCGGCTTCCCAGCTGTCCCAGAGCTTCTGGGTCAACTCCACGAATTCCGCGGCCCGCCGGTAACGCTCGTCGCGCTCGGGCAGGGACTCGATGCCGAAATTGCGGGCGGCGTTCGGTTCGAACGTGGTGACGACGTTCCAGCCCGCCCGTCCGCCGCTGGCGTGGTCGAGCGAGAGGATGCGCCTGGCGAGGTTGTAGGGCAGGTTCAGCGATGTGGTCGCCGTCGGGATCAGCCCGATCCGTTCGGTCGACACGGCCAGCGCCGAGGTCACCAGGATCGGGTCGAGCGTCGCGGCGGGGGCGCGGGCGATGCCCGGCTGCTGCACGGGAATGTCCGGGAACAGCAGTCCGTCCAGCGCGCCGCGCTCGGCGACGGCGGCCACGTGCTGATAGTGCTCGAGCCGGATGAACGCGTCGGCGGGCAGGCCGGGCTCGCGCCAAGCCGCGGGGTGGTAACCGGAGCTGCCGACGTTGACGAAGAAGTGCAGGGTGCGGGTCATCAGGCGGCTCCTTCCGCGCGGGGGCGGGTGTGTCCGGGGACGGGCAACCCGAGATGCCCACGCAGTGTGGTGGTCTCGTACTCGGTGCGCAGCACGCCGCGCCGCCGCAGAATGGGCACCACGCCGTCGACGAAATCGTCGAATCCGTCCGGCAGCACGTCGGGCATCAGGTTGAAGCCGTCGGCGATGCCTTTGTCCACCCAGTCGACGATCGCGTCGGCGATCTGTTCCGGTGTGCCGGTGACGATGCGGTGGCCCGCGCCGCCGCCGAGCTCGCGCAGCAATTGGCGCACGGTGAGCTTGTCCCGGCGAGCCAGCCCGAGCGCGATCTTGTAGAAGGTCTGCGAGCCGCCGGCCCGGTCCGGCTCGGGCAGCAGGTGCCACGGCAGCGGCGCATCCAGCCGCAGCGCCTCGCGGTCCACGCCGAGCTGGGCGGCCAGCCGGTTCAGCGCGTAGTCCGGCGGCACCAGTTCGTCGAGCAGCTCCCGCCGCTGCGCGGCCTCCCGCTCGGTCGAGCCGAGCACCGTCGACAGACCCGGCAGGATCAGCACGTCCTCCGCGCGGCGGCCCAGCGCCACCGCGCGCGATTTCACGTCGCGGTAGTACTCACCGGCCTCCTGCTCGGTCTGCGCCGCCGTGAAGATCACCTCGCCGACCCTGGCGGCCAGCCCGCGGCCGTCGCTGGACGCGCCCGCCTGCACCACCACGGGTTCGCCCTGCGGGGACCGCGGCACGTTGAGCGGACCGGCCACCCGGAAATGCGTGCCGCGATGATCGACGGGATGGATCTTGTCCGGATCGGCGAAGCGGTGCGCGGACTTGTCGCCGACCAAAGCGCCGGGCTCCCAGCTGTTCCACAACGCGCGCACCACGGCGACGAACTCCGCGGCGCGCTGGTAGCGGGCCCCGTGCTCGGGTTCCTCGTCGAAACCGAAGTTGCGGGCGGCGTCCGCTCCCGCGGTGGTCACCACGTTCCAGCCGGAGCGGCCCCCGCTGAGCAGGTCGAGCGAAGCGAAGCGTCGGGCCACGTCGTAGGGGTGGTTGTAGCTCGACGAGAGCGTGGCGATCAATCCGATGCGGCTGGTGGCCGCGGCCACCGCGGCCAGGATCACCGAGGGCTCCAAGCTGTTGAACGGCCGGTACCGGATGTCCTCCCGGATGGCAGGGCCGTCGGCGAGGAAGACGGCGTCGAACCGGGCCTCCTCGGCCCGCCGGGCGATCCGCACGTAATGGTCGAGCCCGAAGCTCGCCACCGGGTCCGTCCCCGGGAAACGCCAGGAGCCGCCGAAGACGCCGGCGTTGAGGATATTGACGTTCAGGTGCACTTGCCGTCGGCTCATGGTCGCTCCACTGCTCGGCCCGCCGCCAGCGCCGTGCGACCCAGGTCGGCCAGCACGAAATCGCTCTGCGGGAAATGGATTCGCCCCACCAGGGCGTCGCGGTGGTGGCGTTCGAGGGGGTTGCGGCGATCCAGCCCCGGGTTCCCGGTCAAGTCGAGCGCGGACTCGGTGACCCGGATGGCGGTAGTGGTCGCGACATGTTTGGCCAGCGCGGGCAGCGCGCCCGCCGGTTCGCAGGCCAGGCTGGCGACCGCGTGGCGCAGCAGTGCCCGGCTGGTCTGGATCCACGCCTCGATCTCCCCGACGCGGTCGTGGAAGCGCGGCACGGTGGCCAGGGAGGCGCCCAGCGCGGTCGGCACCCTGGTGTGCAGGTAGCGCACCAGCCAGTCGCGGGCGGCGACCGCGACGCCGTTGTAGTTGGCGGCCAGCAGCAGCGGCAGCGCCTGGCGGCCCGCGCGGCGCACCTTCGCCGTGCCGGTGGAGGGATCGCGCAGGTCGACGAGCCGGGCGTGCGGCACAACGGCAGCATCGAAGATCACCGACTGGGTGTCGGAGGCCCGCAGGCCGAGGTGGTTCCACGTGCGCTCCACTCGCCAGCCGGTCACCGACCGGTCCAGCAGGAAGGTCGCGATGCGCGGCTGCGGCTCCGCGGTGCTGGTCGTCACGGTGAACCAGGTCAGACCGGAAATGCCAGTGGCGTAGGCTTTCTCGCCGTCGATGCGCCAGTCGCCCGACGGCAGCCGGGTCGCGGTGGTCGCGGGCACGCCGCCGCGCGCCAGGCTGCCGAGTTCGCGCTCCACCGCGAGACCGTTGATCAGCGCGCCGTCGGCGGCGGCCGACCGCAGCGCCAGCTCCTTCAACTCACCCGGCCACGGGCTGTCCGGGTGGAGCATGCCGAGGTGGTTCGTGAAGTTCCACTGCAGGATCAGGCCGACGGAGGGGTCGGCGGCGCCCACCCGCTCGATGAGTTCCACCGCTTCGGCGATGCCCGCGCCGCGCCCGCCGTAGGCGACCGGGACGGTCAAGGCGGGCGCGCCGATGGCGTGCAGCGCCTCGAACGCCGCGAACGGGAAGGTCCCGGCCCGGTCGTGTTCCTCGGCGCGCGCGGCGATCGTGGCCAGCACGCCGGTCAGCGCGTGCTCGTCCAGGCCGGTCGGCGTGGTATCGGCGGTCGTTGACAATGTTTCGGTCATGACGCGCTCGCGGCGCGCGGTGGCACACAATTCATGATTTCTCGGCAAACTCGTTCGCAAGGCGTGGCCGCAAGGGCCAGGAATGGAATACGGTGACGGAATTCCGGCGTCACCGGCAACAGCGGAACGGCATTGAACGTTTTGTGCCCCAACGTGTTTCATACTTTGCCACGGGGACTCCTTTCGTTCGTGCCGCCTGCGATCCCAGTATCGGAAGCGCGAAACCGGCGAACAAGACAGTCGTCCTACGAGAATTGTTTAGTTTTTCTCGACGGTCCGGACGCGGTTCACGACGCCAATCGCTGCGGGCTGGCGAGGGTGCGCAGGGCGCGGATGGCGGCCGCGACCGCGGGACGTTCCAGCGACGCCTGCCGGTAGGTGACCCCGATCTGCCGTGTCCCGTTGGCCACCGTGCAGGCGATCAGGTGGCGGTGCTCGTCGTCGACCGACATCTCCGGCACGATCGTGACGCCCAGCCCGTACTCGACCATCTCGGCCATTCCGGCGAAGCTGCCGCTGCGGTGCTCTATGCGGGGTGCGAAACCGGCCTCGCGGCAGGCGTAGAGCACCGAGACGATCGACGGTGCGCCGTCGCGCGCGGCGATCCAGTCCGCGTCCCGGACCGCCGCGAGTCCGTGCTGGCGGACCCGCTCCCGCACTCCGTCCGGCGCCAGCAGCACCAGCGGGTCGCCGAACAGGAATTCCGAGCTCAGGCCGAGCGGCAGGTCGCGGGCGCGGAAGGAATAGGCGTAGGTGATGGCCAGATCCACCTCCTGCAGCCGCACCGCGGGCACCGAGTCCACCGGCATCAGGTCCACCACCCGCACCCGCAGATTCGGGTACTCCGCGCGCAACTGCGCCGCCGCGGGCAGCGCCAGCCGCGACTGCGCGGTGCGGAACGTCGCGAGGGTCAGTACCCCGGTGACCTTCTCGGCGGTGGCGGCCACCGCGCTCTCGGCCTCCTCCAGCGCGGCGATGATCCGCGAGGTGTGGTCGACCAGCACCCGGCCCGCCGGGGTCAGGCGCAGCACCCGGCCCTCCCTGCGGGTCAGCACGGTGCCCACTTCGTCCTCGAGGATGCGCAACTGCTGCGACACCGCCGAGGTCGTGATGCCGTGCAGCTCCGATACCGCGGTCATGGTCGTGCGTTCGGCCAGATCCCGCAACAGGATAAGACGCCGGATGTCGTACACGACTGCCTCGCTTTCGCTGCCTGTTCCGGATCATGATCATCGGCCTCGGCAACGGTGGAGGAAATGCTTACGATCAGAACGATTCTGTGCGGGATCAAGTCGGTGACAGCGCGCCCACGAGCAAAGGGGTTTCCGGCTTACGCGCGGGCGCCCCGGGGACCGCCGCCAGCAGCAGCCGCGTGTATTCCGCCGACGGCTCGGCGAAAACGGCCGCCACCGGACCCGTTTCCACGATTCGCCCGCCACGCATCACCGTGACGTCGTCGGCGATCAGCCGCACCACGCCGAGATCGTGGGTGATGAACAGGTAGGTGAGCCGTTGCTCGTGCTGTAGATCGACCAGCAATTGCAGGATCTGCGCCTGCACCGACACGTCCAGCGCCGAGACCGCCTCGTCCAGCACCAGCATCCGCGGTCCGGCGGCCAGGGCACGGGCGATCGCCACCCGTTGCCGCTGCCCGCCGGACAGTTCGGCGGGCCTGCGACGCAGGTGCGAGCGGTCCAGCGCCACCGCGTCCAGCAGTTCGGCCACGCGCTGTCGTCGCCGGGCACGGTCGGACAGCAGCCCGAGCGATACCAGCGGCTCCGCGATGATCGTCTCGACGTCGAACTTGGGATCCAGGGAGGAATACGGGTTCTGGTAGACGAACTGGATCTCGCGCCGGATCGGCCGCGACCGCCTGCGGGACAATCCGCTGATCCGCTCGCCGTGCAACAGGACCTCCCCGGTGTCCGGTGCGGTCAGTCCCACCGCGATCCGGGCCAGCGTGGACTTGCCCGCGCCGGACTCGCCGACCACCGCGTGGGTCGATCCAGCGACGACGTCCAGGGAGATGTCGTCCACCGCGCGGACCTGCCCGCCGAAGGTCTTGGCCACCGCGCGCACCTGGAGCACGACCGAGCCGCGGTCGGGTGTCCTGCGGGCCGTGGCGCCGGTCGGCGTGAGCGGTTCGCTGTGCCGGGAGGGCGCTGCGGCGACCAGCTCGCGGGTGTACGCGGTGCTTGGCGCGGCGAGGATGCCCGCGGTCGCGCCCTCCTCGACGATGCGCCCATCGCGCATCACGATCAACCGGTCCGAGCGCTCGGCGGCCACGCCCAGGTCGTGGGTGACCAGCAGCACCCCGAGCCCGAGTGTGGCGCGCAATCGCGCCAGATGGTCCAGGATGACCTGCTGCACCGTCACATCCAGTGCCGAGGTCGGTTCGTCGGCCACCAGCAGGGCGGGGTCGTTGGCGAGGGCGATCGCGATCAGCACCCGCTGCTTCATGCCGCCGGACAGCTCGTGCGGATACTGTCGGTACACCCGCTCGGGATCGGACAATCCCGCGAGTTCCAGCTTCGCGACGGCCAGCTCGCGGGCCGCGGCGCCGTCGACGCGCCGATGCAGCCGCAGCGCCTCGCCGACCTGGGTCCCCACCCGCTTGACCGGGTTCAGCGAGGTGCCCGGGTCCTGCGGGACGAATCCGACGAACGGGCCGCGCAGCCGCGCCAGCCTGCGTTCCCGCCACCGCGCGACGTCCTGGCCGTCGAGTTCCAGCGCCCGCGCTCGAACCAGGGCCGAGTCCGGCAGCAGCCGCAGCGCGGCGTGCACGGTAGTGCTCTTGCCCGAGCCGGATTCGCCCACGATGGAGACGAATTCGCCGGGGCGCACGGCCAAGGACACCCCGTCGACGGCGTAGCCGTGCGCGGACCGGTAGCGCACCCGCAGGTCGTCGACGCGCAGCAGCGGTTCGTTCGTGCCCATCACGATTCTCCCAACGATCGGCCGATCCTGTTGGCCGACAACACGACCACGGCGATGAGCACGCCGGGCAGGATCGAAATCCACGGATAGGTGGCCAGGTAGTCGCGGCCCTCGGCCACCGCGAGACCCCACTCCGGCTGCGGTGGCGGCGCGCCGTAGCCGAGGAAACCGAGCGCGGCCACGGCCAGCACGGCGGAGCCGCACTCCAGCGCGGCCAGCGCGAGCACCGCCGATACCGAGTTCGGCAGCACGTGCCGCAGCACCACCCGCCCGAAACCCGCACCGGACCCGTAGGCGGCCTCGACATAGTCGGAGGCGGCGACCTTCAGCACCTGCGCCCGCATCACCCTGGCGAACGCCGCGATCGCCGAAACACCCACGGCGACGGCGATGTTCACTGTGCCGTAGCCGAGCGCGGTGACCACCGTCATGGCCAGCAGCAGGCCGGGGATGGCCAGCAGCACGTCGACGCAGCGCATGATCACCGCGTCGATCCGGCCGCCGACGAAGCCGCTGAACAGGCCGATCGCGGCGCCGATGAGGAAACCGAGCGCGACGGCGAGCAGCGTCGCGCTCACCGTGGTGGAGGTGCCGTAGATCGCGCGGGCCAGCAGGTCGCGTCCGAGCCGGTCGGTGCCGAACGGATGGGCCGGGCCGGGTGGGGCGAAGCTGACCGACGAGTCGCCCTCGAGGGGGTCGTGCCCGGTGAACCAGGACGGCAGCACCGCCCAGGCCAGCACCACGCCGACGACCAGCCAGGCCAGCGTCAGCCCGGGGGCGGCCGCTGCGGCCGGCAGCAGCCGCCGCGGCCACCGGGTCACGGTGCGAGCCGTTGCGGTCGGCGCGCTCATGCGGTCACCTCCTGCCCGTTCGGCCGCGCGGTGGACGCCGGGGCCTGCGCCCTGCGCGCCGCCGGGCGCAACCGGCTGCGCAGGCGCGGGTCCAGCAGCGGATACAGCAGATCCACCACGAAGTTGACCGCGACGAACACCAGCGCCGCGAACACCACCACCGCCTGCACCAGCGGCACGTCCTGGGTGCGCACCGCGGTCTCGGTGAGCCTGCCGAGACCGGAGCGGGAGAACACCGTCTCGACGATCACCGCGCCCGCGAGCAGATTGCCGAAGGTCACGCCCGCGATGGTCAGCGCGGGCAGTGCCGCGTTCCGCAGCACATCGCGCACCAGCACCCACAGCCGCGTCGCGCCCTTGGCCACCGACACGGTCACGTAACCGGAGCGCAGGCCGCCGGTGACGTTCTCCAGCAGCAATTGGGCGATCGGCGCCGCGACGGGGATGGCGAGGGTCACCGCGGGTAGCACCAGCGCCGCGAAGCCGTCGTTGCCGATGGGCGGGAACCAGCCGAGCTGGAACGAGAACACCTGCAGGATCGCCGATCCCACCAGGAACACCGGCACCGACACACCGGCCGCGGGCAGCGCGGCGAACAGGCCGCTCAGCCACCGCACGCGCGTGTAGGCGGAGATCAACGTGACCGCGAGCGCCAGCAGCACCGCCAGGACCAGCGCGCAGGCGGCGAGCAGCGCGGTCTGCGGCAGCACCGACATGATCAGCGGCCACACCTGCTCGCCGGTGCGGGTGGATGCCCCGAAGTCACCGCGGGCGGCCGCGAACAGCCGGTTCAGGTATTGGCCGAGCAGATCGTGGTCGAGTCCGTAGTACTCCCTCGCGTTCTGCTTGTCCTGCTCGGTGACGAGGTCACCCTGGGTGGGGTCGAACAACAGATCCACCGCGTCGTAAGGCAGCACGTAAAGCAGCACGAACGTCACGGTGTACGCGCCCCACACCACGAACACCGCTTGGCCGAGTTTGGCCAGCACATAGCGGAACATCGGTTACCTCGGCTCGATCCAGGTGTCGTAGAAGACGTTGCGCGACTGCGCCTCGTAGCCCACGTTGTGCACCTTCGGATTCGCCGCGGTGACCTGGGCCGGGTTGTACACCGGCACGGTGAGCACCTGGTCCTCCAACAGGAACCGTTGCGCCGCCTGGGCCGCGGCCGCCCGCCGCTGCGGGTCGATGGTCTTGCTGACCGCGCCGAGCGTGTCGATCGCCTGCTGGTAGACCGGATCGCCCTGGGCCAGCTTGGCCATGTTGCCGAACTGCGGCGAGTACACCTGTTCGAGCACCGCGACGTCCGCGCGGCTCTGGTTGGCCACCTGGATGTTCCAGCGCTGCGGCTGGGTGATGGCGGCCTGGTAGTCCGGGATCGGCAGCACGTTCAGCTTCAGGTCGACGCCGATCTTGCGCAGGTCCTGCTGGATCAGCTCGTAGGCAGGCTTGTTGTTCACCAGGTTGTTGATGCCGATCAGCGCCAGTTCCAGCCTGCGGCCGTCGCGGTCGACGCGGATGCCGTCGGCGCCCCTGCGCCAGCCCGCGTCCTCCAGGATCTGCTCGGCCCTGCGCTGGTCCTGCTTCAGTGTGCCGGAGAAGTCGACGTAGCCCGGCACCCGTTCGGACAGCACCGAACTGGACACCTTGTAGCTCGGAGTGAGCACGGTCTTGCTCAGCGCGTCGCGATTCCAGGCCAGCTTGACCGCTTCGCGCACCGCGCGGTCGTTGGTGGGGAACAGGTCGGTCTTGAAGTCGAAGGCGATGTCGCGACCGGGAATGAGCTGCGGCACGATCCGGTAGCCCTCGCGGGTCAGCGGCGCCTCGTCGGTGTTGTTCACATCCAGGATCGCGTCCATCCGGCCCGCTCGTAGCGCTCCGGTGCGCACACCGGCCTCCGGGATCACCGAAATCTCCACCGCGTCCAGATACGCCTCGCCGTTGTGTTTACGGCTGGCAGGCGCCCAGTTGTACCCGGAACGCTTCTTCAGCACCGTCTTCTGCTGGTAGACGTGCTCGGTGACGGTGAAAGGCCCGGTGGTGACCAGATTCTGCGGCAAGCTGCGCTGCTCTTTGGGCAGCTGCAGGGTGGTGTGCCCGAGGATGCCGGAGAAGTAGAGCGAGAGCGCCTGCAGGAAGCCCGCATTCGGGCGGGTGAAGGCTACCTCGACGGTGCGCGGGTCGAGCACGCGGGTGCCGGAGTAGCCGACCCAGTACGCGGTCACCGGCACGATGCCGAGTTCCTTGTTGCCGAAACCGAGCAGGTCGAAGTTCTCCTTCACCGAATCCGCGGTGAATTTCGACCCGTCGCTGAAGGTGACGTCGTCGCGCAGATGGAAGGTGAATCGGGTGAGCTCGGGATCGATGTCCCATGAGGTGGCCAGCCACGGTTCGATGGCGCCGGTCTCGGGGTTCTGGTAGGTCAGCTTGTCGGTGATATTGCTGGTGATCAGCGATTCGGGGTAGGAACTGCCCGAATGCGGATCGAGGTTGGCCGGTGCGTCCAGCACCGCGAACCGCAATGTCCCGCCCGCGACCGGCGTGCCGCCGTCGCCGCCCGCGACCCGGTTGGCCGGCGCCGCGCATCCGGCCAGCACCGCGGCGGTGATGGTGACGGCGATGAGCGCCGCCGCCCTCGAGAACCTGCGTGATGACATCTGACAAACTCCTGACGAGTGGCCGTCCCCTGCGGCGAATGCCGTGGGTGGCGAAGTGGTGGCCGAGAACCCCGGGAACAAACCGTCCGGGGCGGCGCGCGAAGTGGTTTCGCGTCAGCGACAACAGTCGGCGAACGCCTGCCGCACCGCCGAGCGCGTGGACACCGCGAATCGCATGGTCACGCTCCTTCACCGCTCGACGGACAGCGGACCGCACCGGCGATCCACAGTGCAGTCTGCACAGCGCCGGTAGCCGGAACAACCAAGCTCGTCTTCGAGAATCGTTCAGTTTTCGTGAAACCAGGAATGCCCGGTCTCCGCACGGTGGAACGGGATCACCGTGTGGTCCAGCGCCCGGCCGGTTCCCCGCTCACACAGCCGCGTGAGCATCACACCCCGGACCGGCCCATGCCGGAGTGCATGCCGAGAATCTCGCGGAATCTATTGAATACGACGTCAACTTCAAGTAGCGTGCCGACCACTGACGGTGACCCGCGTCACATCAGGTTCGTTTCTCACCCTGGAGATAGGTATGACTCCGAATTCGGATTCCGGCAGCCCGGATCAGAAGAAATTACGGCGCCTCATGGCCGCTGCCCTGGTGGGCAGTTCGATCGAATGGTACGACTTCTTTATCTACGGAACAGCCGCTGCCTTGGTATTCGGCAAGCTGTTCTTTCCCCATGCGTCGCCGCTGATGGGCACCTTGCTGTCCTTCAGCACCTTCTGGGCGGGCTTCATCGCCCGGCCACTGGGCGGACTGATCTTCGGGCACATCGGCGACACCTTCGGCCGCAAGTCGGCACTGGTCTCGTGCCTGATCCTGGTCGCCGCATCCACCTGCACGATCGGCCTGCTGCCCACCTCCAAGACGATCGGCGTGGCCGCGCCGATTCTGCTGGTGGCATTGCGGTTCCTCCAGGGCATCGCCGTGGGAGGCCAGTGGGGCGGGGTCACCCTGCTGCTCACCGAAACCACCAAGCCGAACCGCAAGGGCCAAGCGGGCACCTTCGGCCAGATGGGCGTGCCCTTGGGCCTGCTACTGGGCACCGGCGCGTTCCTTCTGGTCAGCGCATACGTCAAGGGTGCCGACTTCCTGAGCTGGGGTTGGCGTATCCCGTTCCTGGCCAGCGCCGCGCTGTTCCCGGTGGTGCTGTTCATCCAGCTCCGCATCGAGGACTCCCCCGAGTTCCGCCGGCTGCAAACCAAAGCCGCCGTGGCCTCGACCGCGGTCGCGCAGGCCCCGATTCTCGAAGTACTGCGCACGCGCTCGAAGCGGGTTCTGCTCGGCGCCGGGCTGCTGTTCGGAACAAACGCCATCTTCTACATCAGCGTCGCCGGTGTGCTCGATTACGGTGTGCGCGAACTCGGCCTGGCCCGCAACAGCCTGCTGGCCGTCTCTCTGCTCTCCTCGGCCATCGGAGTGCCCATCATCTATCTCGCCGGCTCGCTGTCCGACCGCGTGGGTCGCCGCCCATTGATACTGATCGGGGCAGCGCTCATGGCGCTGTGGGCATTCCCCTTCTTCTGGCTGGTGGGTAGCGGCTCACTCACGGCGATCATGATCGCAACCACTGTCGGCAGCGGCATCGGCTCGGGGCTGGTGTACGGCCCGTTGGCGGCGTATCTCGCGGAACTGTTCGAGCCCCGAATCCGCTACTCCGGCATAACCCTGTCCTACCAGCTGGCCGCCATCCTGGTCAGTGGTGGCACGCCCTTCCTCATGACCGCGCTGCTGGCGGCAACCGGTTCGACAGCGTCGGTCTCCGCCTTCCTCATGGTCATGGCGCTGTGCACGCTCGGCTGCGCATGGGCACTGCCGGAAACCGTGTCGACCGGGCAGCCCGCGACGGCCGGCGGGAACGCCTCCGTCTCCGTTCCGTCCTGATCAGCATCGTCTGATCAATCTGGGTAACTGCCAACAGGATTCACGTAAACGCCACCACTAGGCGTTGGCCAGCCGCAAAGTTGTAAACGCTCGCGTACCCAACTTATACGCGAGCGTTTACAACTTCAGATTCATGATTGGATCAGAGACCCTCATGAGGACGAGAACATCTGCTGTTCCGGCCGGCGCTGCTGCCATCACAGCCCTGGCCGTTGGAACCGCAGGCGGATTCCCCGGAACGGCCCACGCCGACAGCGCGCCCGGTGGGGATACGCCGGTGGTGATCACGGTCGATACCACTGCGGACGAAACCGCGGCCGATCTCGGAAGCCGATTGTGCCGCATGGCTTCTGGTACCTGCACCCTGCGCGCCGCGGTGCAGGTGGCCAATGCCCGTCCGGGCAGCACGATCGTGGTGCCGGTCGGCCGCTATGTTTTGGCGATACCGCCCGACCTGCAGAAAGTGCAGGGCCGCAACGCCGATCCGACCACGGAAGACCTGAACCTCACCGCGCCGACCGTGCGGAACTCCACCATCAGGGCGAACATCTCCGGTATCGCATCGGCCAACTGCGCGACGGCGTTCGCGCGTATTGTCTCCGAGGGGGGTGACACCAGCGACGACGCTTCCTGGGAGCTCACCGGGGGCAGGCTACAGAGTCGTGTCCTAGTCGGCAGGCGTAACCGGCCCGAGTAATGCGCGGTGGATGTACATCACCGCGTCCTCGAGCGCGAGCAAATCCCCGCCGCCACGCAAGATCCGACGCACGGCCTCGTTGGTCGCCTCGGTCACCGCCACATATGCGAAGGCGGGGATCGGCGGATCGACGGGGCCTGCCGCTTCCCGCCATGACCGGATAAATCCGGCGAACCAGCGCTGGCATCGTTCGAAGGACTCGACCGCACGAGACCCGGCCACGGCGGCATCCAAATAGAACGAGCGGGCAAACGATGGCTCCTCACGCAACAGGGTGAGATACTCCCGGATCCCGCGCCGGAGGGCCTCGAGTGGCTCCACCGGTTCGGAGAGCAACCGCCTCATCACCTGCTCGAGATGATCGATCATCAGATCGCCACCCGTCTCCGCTGCGGCGAGAAAGCATGCCTCTTTGTCCGGGAAGTGCTGATAGAACGTCCGGCGCGGAACCTTCGCCGCGGCAGCGATATCCGCGACCGTCGCAGTCAGATAGCCGCGATCCGCGACAACGACGGTCACACCGAACAACAGCCGCTGACGCTGCGACCCCGTCACCAGATCACGAGCGAGGCTGTGCGGCCCGTGCGGCAAGGTCGTCAGAGTCGGTTCCAGCAACTTTCTGCGTCGCACCCACATCTTCCATATCAGAGTGCGCGCACGGCTCGGCACAGACTTCACGAGCCGGGTGACGCAGGGACGACAGGCCTGTCCTGCCGACACCTGCGTCACACCCATCAAGGCGCGGGGAGACCTCGACGGCGTAAGCCGCCCAGCTCACCGACGGGCAACCGCTCCCCTGTCCGCCGGATCGTTCAGGCCTGGCAGCGACTTCCAGTCGATCGCCCGCTTCAGGATCTTTCCGGTGGCGCCCTTCGGCAACTGGTCCACGAACGCGAACAGGTGTGGAACCTTGTATGCCGACAGCTGCTCCTTGGCCCAACTCCGCAGTTCATCCGGTGTCGGCTCCGCTCCGGGCGCCAGGGCGATCACCGCGGCGACCTCCTCGCCGTAGTGCTCGTCGGGCACACCGATCACCGCCGCTTCGACGATATCGGGGTGCCCGTACAACACTTCCTCGACTTCACGGGGATAGACGTTGTAGCCGCCCCGGATGATCATGTCCTTGGCCCGGTCGATGATGTAGACATAGCCGTCGTCATCGACCTTGCCGAGATCCCCGGTGGCGAGCCAGCCGTCGCGCAGGTCGGATGCGGTGGCCTCCGGCCGGTTCCAGTATCCCCGCATGATCGTCGGACCGGACAGGTACAACTCGCCTACCTCACCGGGAGCGAGTACCGAGCCCGAGGCGTCCCGGACTTCGATTCGCATGCCGGGCAACGGAAGACCCACAGAACCGACCCTCGGGTCCTTCCCGACGGGGTTGAACGTCGCTATTCCCGACGATTCGGTAAGCCCATAGCCTTCCATGATCTCGCAGCCGAACCGGGCGCGAAAAGCTCGGATGACCTCCCCCGGGAGTGAGGCACCGCCCGACGAAGCCATCCGCAGACTCCCGAACTGCTCGGGCCCGAAGTCCCCTCCGGCGTGCAGCATCGCGTTCCACATCGTCGGGACACCCGACATCAGGGTGATCTCGTCCGCGCGCACCATCTCGAGCATGCGGCCGGGATCGAACCGCGACAGCAGCGACAGCGACGCACCCAGGTGCAGAGCGGTATTCATGACGACCGACTGTCCGAATACGTGGAACAGCGGCAGCGCGGTGCCCATCCGCTCCTCGCTCGTCACCCCGAGGTAGTCGATCAAGATCGTCGACGCGGCGTGCAGGTTGGCGATCGTGAGCTCTACGCCCTTCGGCTTGCCGGTGGTGCCGGAGGTATACAGCAGAACCGCGACATCATCCGGGGCGAGATCGACGGGTTCGGACAACGGCTCCGTCCGATCACGCTGTGCGCCCGGCTCGAGCACCCAGAGCGGGAGTCCGCGCTCCCGCGTGGCCGTCTCGGCCGATGTCGTCGCCTCGTGCCACGCGATCACGAGGCGTGCCGTGGAATCGTCGAGGACATAACCGATTTCGGCTCCGGTCGCCATCGTGTTCATGGTGATGACGATGGCGCCGACGAGGTGCGCACCCAGGTAGGCAACAACGAATTCGGGGACGCTCGGGGCCACCAGCAGTACTCGGTCGCGACTGTCGATCCCGGCGGCACGCAGTGCACCGGCGAAGGCCGCCACCGAGTCCTTCAGCCGGCCATAGCTCCATTCCTCGCCCTGCGCCCTGATCGCGATCGCCTCGGGCCGATCGAGCGCGTTCTTCCACATCGGACCGGCGACGTTGACCATCCGATTCCTCCTTCTGGCCTAGCTGGTAATCCCCCTCGCACCGTAATTGAACTCGGCGTCAAGTTCAATAACTGTCAAAAGGGAAATCTGCGACAACCGCATCGGCAAGGAAACCGTGTGATGCGACCAGAACAGCCGCTAACGGTCGCACCGGGACTGCGCCGGTATTTCCGGTGACGACGCGGTCCCCGGCCAGTTCACTCAGCTCGCGGCCTCGTCGATTTTCAACGCGTTGGCCCGCAGGCGGGTAGCCGTTCGAACGAGGTCGTCCAGCGAGGTTTCCTCTTCGAGGGCACGCCTCGAAGTAGGCACGGTTGCTCGCCTCGATGACCGCTACCGGAGAGGCCTCGTCCGCACTCCAGCCGAGGTTCGGCAGCTTCGTGGCGGCGAAGTCTGTCATGAAAGCCCAGACCCTGCCCAGCCGGGGAAACCGGCTGGGCAGGGTTGGCGTCACTTCGCCGGGGCTGGGGCCGGGGCCGGCATCGGCTGGTTGATCGTCGTGAAGTACTGGACTGCCGCCATGATCGCGACCGGAGCGGTGACGAGAATCTGGCCTGCCAACGTCCCCAGCGCGCCGAGGGCCATGATTCCGCCCACACATCCGATGGCGGCTGCCGGAATGAAGCCTCCGAACAAGCCGATAATCGCCGCGGAAGCGACGGTCGCCCCAGCGATCCCGCCCAGCACGCAACCGACCGCCGCGCCGCCGATGCCGCCGACGGCGGTACCGATCGTCGCGCCCATGAGGATCGTGGAGGACAGTCGCGCCCAAGCGGCTTGTTCCCGGTCGTACTGGGTCTTCCAAGGAGCCTGGTCTTCGTAGGGCAGCGCCACCGGCTTGTAGGCGGCGTGCTCGAGGTCGAACTGCGGCGTCAAGGTAGCAGTGCGGTCGCGGATATCGGCGGCGATCGGGAAGACGAAATCATCGACCCGGAAGGACAATTCCGAACCCGCCACCACAGCACCGCCGGGGGCCTTGATCTTCAGCACCCCCTCTTCGACGGCAATCGAGCCGGCCGCGAGACCGATCACCGATGACCGCTCTCCGACCGATACCTTGTAACCGACCGCCGCGGTATCGGCCGGTGCCGCCGATACCGTTCCGGCGGTTATGCCGAGCGTCGAGACGAGCAGCGACGCTGCTGCAATCGTTTTCCTCATCTTTTTCCTTCTTCTTTGTGCCTCGAACCAGATGTTCGAGAGACTGCGAACACGCACGGGTGCGATTCGATTCGGTTCCGCCGACGAAACCGTCTCCGACCGCTCCCGCGCATCGCGCCCGACTCCATCCACATCAGATGGAATCGAGGAATTTCACCAGCGCCTCGTTGACTTCCGCTGGTCGCTCCTGCTGGATCCAATGGCCGGCGCCTGCGATCACAATGTTTTCGCGCAGATCCGCGAGGACCGATGTCATCGTTTCGGCCGGCATGAACATGCGAACCGCATCTTTGGAACCGGTCAGGAAAAACGAGGGCTGCGTGATGACGTGACCGTCGAGCGGGGCCGTGAGCTCCCAATTCCGGTCCATGTTCCGGTAGTAGTTCAGTCCTCCGCTGAACCCCGTGTGCTCGAACGCGTCCACGAATACCCGCAGCTCGTCCTCCGACAACCACGGGGGACGCGGTAGTTCTCCGCTCGGCCGCCGTGCCAGAGCCTGCGGCGAGGGAGTGTCGTTATTGAGGAGTGTCCATCGAACGTCTTGCGCGAGCATGGCATCCGCGACTCCCGGCTCCTGGAACCAGCACATGTAGAACGAATCTCCCAGCCGGGAACGCAGAATCCCCAGCGGTGGAACCGGCGCGCGCGGCGCCGGTGGAACGCTCAGTCCAGCCACCGCCCGCACCCGGCCGGGATAGGCCAGTGCCATCTGCCAGACCACCGCGGCACCCCAGTCGTGTCCGATGAACACGGCATCCTCCACGCCCAGGGCGTCCAACAGTCCCACCAGGTCGGCGCAGATCGTCAATACGTCGTAGTCCTCGATCTCGGACGGCCGCGAGCTACCTCCGTAGCCGCGCATATCCGGAGCGATCACGCGATACCCGGCCTCGGCGAGCGCGAAAACCTGATGACGCCACGAGAATGCGAGTTCGGGAAATCCGTGGCAGAGGACAACCACCGGTCCATCGCCATGATCGACGACCCGCAGTTCGATCCCGTTCGTGGCGATCCGCCGAGATCCGAGCGCCTGCCACGCCGCAACATCGACCGTCATCCACACCTCCTCCTGCTCGAGCCTCGGCGCCCCGGTCACCGGCCGTCCCGGTACCGGGCGATCAGCTCGGCGTGGAAACCCAGATCGGCCTGCGCAACCGCCTTCGTCAGCGGCATGCCCAGCTCGCCCAGACGCGAACACCCCTCCGATCCGATTGCTTCGTACGCGTACACGGCGAGCTGGTCAGTCCGGTCCTCGATCGATTGCCGGCGCCGCCGCCCTTCCTCGCTGAGGGCGAGTCCGGGCCCATCCAGAAGCCACCCGCGAGCACGCAACCGCTCGATGCCTGCGGCCCACTCCTCTTCGCTCCAGTACCGGCTGACGCGGAGGACTTCCGCGCTGATTGCCCCCGTCGCGGCATGCGTGATCAGCGCCTCCATACCATCGAGGCCTTCGGTGAACAGCAGCGCGACGTGTCCGTCGCCTCGGAATTCGCGCAGCAGAGTCTGCGCGTGCCACAGCACCAGGTGCGGAGCGTCCGGCCACGGCAGCTGCGCGTGTCCGGCGAACAGCGGACGTCCCTGAGGCCGATCGCAGGCGCGTTCCGCGGCACGGCGTGCGAGATCGGCCGCCTCCCGAACCGTTGGACCGTCGACGTCGTCGCCCCATGCTTGGCGCAGCGAGCGGTCGACGGCCTCGTACCGCGCCTCCAGGACGTGCCCAGGCGTGGCGGTGTGCCAGGCCGCGGGCAGCGCGGAGCGCACCGCCACCGGATTGAAGTTGAAGAATGTCGCGACGGCGACTTCCGCGGGTACCGGGCCCATCGCTGCCGAGCGGGGCGCGAAATATGTCGGGGCCCGCCCCTGCAAGCCGATTTCGGCATAGCACTCCTGCCCGTGCGGGCTGAAGTAGATCATGCCGTGAATCAGTTCGAGAGCACGGAAGGTGAGCCGGGCGGTCTCCGGCGAAACAGTGGACATCGTCATTCTTTCGAATTCGACTGGCAGAAAGGTCACGGAACTCATCGCCGCTCGCCGACCGCGCAGGCGCCCTCGCTTGCGGCGGGTGCGACGCCGACCTCGCGAAGCGGCCTGCCCGCGACCAGAAGCCTGCGAGGCAGATCGTTCACAGTCAGGAGTGGGGCCATGCGGTTCCCTCGATCGTCGTTGTTTCGGATCTGGGCTTCGACCCTCCCTCCGGGGGGCCGAACATTGAAGCTGAACTCAACATCAAGTTGTGACCTACGTCAAGTCTCGATCCGAAATCAACGTCATTTACGGTCCTGCCGGAACGGCGGAACTCCCGGAGGCGCCGGTGCCGGCTGTCGCTCTACCCGCAGGGCTCACGGGGGCTTCGACGACCTTGCCGGGGGCGACCCCGGCCGGTGGGCCGGGAGCTATATTGCCGAAGACGACGGTTCGCCGTTCGCCGAAAGTTCGAGTACCACCGTCTGGCACACCGGCCTGCGACCGGTCACACGACACACAAAATCACACAGAAATGACCGGAAAAGGCGGGAAATGATGAGCACCATCAGCGCGGAGGTCGCCTGAAAGGTGCTTTGCGCGGCTCGGACGGGCCTGGCTCACAGCGGGGAGATGCGCAGCGCGTTGACCCATAACCGGGTTCCGATGCGCGTCAGTTCGTCCAGGTCGACCCTCAGATCCTCCGGTGCGCCTTCACCGGTCACGAAGTAGTCGAACGCGAGCCGACTGATCATCCCGGACAGTGCGCGCGAGGCCAACAGCGGATCGACCTCCGTGTCCGCGAGTCCCCGCGCCTGCAGGGACTCGATGCTGCGGGCGTTTCGCCGAACGAACGCCTCCGCGCGCCGCCGACGCAGTTTGCGGAACTCCGGGTCGATGCTGGCTACCTGTTCGAGCAACGCCATCAGCTTGGCATTGCGCTTGTACGCCTCGAAGTACGCCCGGTTGCTCGCCTCGATGATCCCAGCAGGGTCGGCGTCGGGGTCCACATGCGGCATTCCTGGATGCATCATGTCTTCCTGCGCCAACTCGAGGACAGCCGCGAAGATTTCCTCCTTGCTGGAGAAGTACGTATAGAAGGTGCCGGACGAGCATTTGGCCTCTGTGGTGATGTCGACCAGCCGGGTGTCGAGGTAGCCCGAACGCTCGAACACCGTACGGGCAGCTGCGATCAAGGCCGAGCGCGTCCGCAATCCCCGACCGGTGGCCGGAAGCTCGCGCAGCAGCGCGGAGTTCGCCATGGACGGCGGCGGGCCCTCGTGTTCGTCCCCTGCGGTCGATCGTGACATGGGAACAGTTATAGCAACGCAACCATCGGAGCTCGCCAGATCATGCCGCGGCGAACCGCAGGCGACGTGCCGGAGCAGCCAACACCTTCACCCTGCCTGACCGTCACCGGCGGTCGGCTGGGCGACGTCCCCGAGCTTCAGGACGTCCCGCGGCTCGCCGAGTTCGTTGACGCGTCATGCCTTCATAGAAGCTTCTCCTGATAGGTGTCGATGGTCGGGGATTCAGATCCCCGCGGCGTCGGCGATGGCGATGGCCTTGTGGACCAGAGCATCGATGCGTTCGACGGTCGGGGTGCCGGCTGCCGCCTTGTTCGCGGGGGTGTCCATCGCCCGGCGCAGGACACCTTCGGCGATGATCGCCACCTTCCACAGACCGAGCGCGTGCCAGAACTTCAGCGCCTGCGGGTCCCGGCCGGTCTCGTCGAGGTACATCCGGGCGAGTTCGTCCCGGTTCGGGAATCCCGCGAGTGTGGAGACCGGGAAGTCTCCCCCCGTGTCCTCCCCCGGCTCGGGCCAGTAGGCGAGCATAGAACCCATGTCGGCCAACGGATCTCCGAGCGTGGACAGTTCCCAGTCCAGCACGCCGACGACCTCGCCGCTCGTGTGGGCGACGATCACATTGCGCAGGTGGAAGTCGCCGTGCACGAGCGCGAGTTCGGTCTGCTGGGGCACCGCGGCCATCAGCCTGCGGGTCAGATCGTCGAGTTCGGGCAATTCCCGGGTCTTGGACTTCTCCCACTGTCCGGACCACCGCGCGAGTTGGCGTCGCGCGTACGGCTTGTGGCTCGCCAAATCGGACAGTCCGGTCTGCTCCAGGTCGACGGCGTGGATTTGCGCGAGGGCGCGCGGCAGGGACTCCGCGATCTCGCGACGCCGCCGCTGAGGTAGTGACTCCGCGATCTCCATCGTGTCGACGACCTGGCCGTCGATGAAGTTCATCAGCACCAACGGCACGTCGGAGATCCCGGAATTCTCCGCGACACCGAGGATCCGCGGTGCAGGGACGGAAGTGCCCGCGAGCGCGGACATGATCCGCGCCTCCCGCGCGACGTCGTGTGCCGAGGCCAACAGGTGCCCCAGCGGGGGCCGGCGCAGCACCCAGCGCCGACCGGCGTCGTCCCGCACGAGGTAAGTGAGATTGGACTGACCGAGACCGATCCGGTGGAAGCCCAGCCGGCCGGCGAACTCGATCCCGAGGTCGCCGAACCAGCGGGTGACCGCCATCGGATCAATGCCGATCACATCTCGCGCCGAGGTCTCAGGCACCGAGCGTCGCTCCGTTCCGGTAGGGCACCGCGTCGCCGAGCCGCTGGCCGCCGATGCCGCGCGAAGCGCCGGTGACGATCGCGGTTCTGCCGCTCAGATCCAGAAAAGACGCGCTGGCACGCGACGGCATGGAAGTCATGCTCAGATACCGTCCGGTCGCAGGTCGCGGTACTGGCGCAGTTCGCGGCGGGCGATAGCGCGCTTGTGCACTTCGTCCGGGCCGTCGGCCAGGCGCAAGGTCCGCAGGTGCGCGTACGACATGGCGAGCGGGAAGTCGTCGGTGACGCCCGCGCCACCGTGCACTTGGATGGCCCGGTCCACGATCTTCAGCGCGATGGCCGGGGCGGCGACCTTGATCGCGGCGATCTCGGTCTGTGCTTCCTTGTTACCGACGGTGTCCATCAGATATGCGGCCTTGAGGGTGAGTAGCCGGATCATCTCGATGTCGATGCGCG
This sequence comes from Nocardia sp. NPDC047038, assembly GCF_040644075.1. Classification (NCBI taxonomy): domain Bacteria; kingdom Bacillati; phylum Actinomycetota; class Actinomycetes; order Mycobacteriales; family Nocardiaceae; genus Nocardia; species Nocardia sp. NPDC047038. The sequence goes on from NZ_JBEYVQ010000014.1 coordinate 132,748, forward strand.
CTTCGGCGATCCAGTCCTGGATGTTGGCATTGTCGGCGATCGGCTTGCCGAACGTGACGCGCGACTGGGCGCGCTTGCACATCAGTTCCAGCGCGCGCTCGGCCGCGCCGATGGCGCGCATGCAGTGGTGGATGCGACCGGGGCCCAGCCGGGCCTGGCTGATCGCGAAGCCCTCCCCCTCGCCTTTGAGGAGGTCCTCGACCGGAACCCGTACGTCCTTGAAGTCGATCTCGGCGTGACCTTCTCGGTCGGCGTAACCGAAGACCGGCAAGTTGCGCAGCACGGTCACACCGGGTGCGTCGATCGGTACCACCATCATCGACTGCTGCCGGTGCGTCGGGGCGGCCGGATCGGTCTTGCCCATGACGATCATGACCTTGCAGTTCTTGTGGAGGGCGTTGGAGGCGAACCACTTCCGGCCGTTGAGGACGTATTCGTCACCGTCCTTGACCATAGACAGTTCGACATTGGTGGCATCGGAGCTGGCCACACCTGGCTCCGTCATCGCGAACGCGGACGCCATAGTGCCGTCGAGCAGGGGTTTCAGATACTTCTCTTTGTGCTTCTCGGTGCCGAAGAGCTCGAGGACCTCCATGTTGCCGGTGTCGGGGGCGTTGCAGTTGCACGCCTCGGGCGCGATGTGGCTGCGGCCCATGATCTCCGCCAGCGGCGCGTACTCGAGGTTGGTCAGTCCGGCGCCGGTGGCAGGATGTGGATGGAAGAGGTTCCACAGGCCCCGCCTTCTCGCCTCGGCCTTGAGTTCCTCGAGTATCGGCGGATGGAAATGTGGATCACCGGCCGCGCGCATCTGCTCCTCGTACACGGTCTCGGCCGGGTATACGTGTGCATCCATGAAATCCAGCAGTTCGTTCTGCAACTGCTGGGCGCGTTCGGAGATGTCGAACAGGGACATGAGAACTCCTGACGGGTCCGGAGGGAATCGGGGGTGCGGTGCTCGATGTGGCCGACGACAGCCTCGACGAGGTCGATGCCGCGGGAGGACCTCAGTCCTGCGCCAGCACCTTCGTCTGGTAGCGCCGCATGCCGCGCAGCCATCGGTCGTAGTCGGCGGCCTTGTGCCGGTACATGTCCAGCACCTGCGGGTGCGGCAGGATCAGGAAACGCTCGTCGTCGATCGCGGCGATCACGTCGGCCGCGACCTGGGCCGGTTCGAGCACCTCACCGGCGCTGGTGACGGCGCGGGTTGCCGCGGTGCCGAGGACTTCCCCGGAGTCCCCACCGAACAGCAGCTTCGTATTGACGCCCTGTGGGCACAGGCAGCTGACCCGCACCCCTTGGTCTCCGTAGGTGACGCTGAGCCACTCGGCGAAACCGACCGCGGCGTGCTTGGTGACCGCGTAGGTGGCCGACCCGATCTGGGTGAGCAGCCCCGCCGCGGAGGCGGTGCTGACGAAGTAGCCCGCACCCCGCTCCACCCATGCCGGGACCAGCAACTGCGCGGCCCGGATGTGGGCGCGCAGGTTCACGTCGATCGCCAGGCTCCACGCGGCTTCGTCGGCCTCGAGCCCAGGCGCACCGACGATTCCGGCGTTGGCGAAGTACATGTCGACGGGACCGAAGTGCTTGTCGGCCAACGCGATGAGTTGGCGAATCGCCTCGGTGTCCGATACGTCCGCGCCGGCGGACACCGCGGTACCGGGATGGTCGGCGTTGATCCGGTCGGCGACGGCCTGAGCGGTAGATGCGTGCAGGTCTGCGACGACTACGCGGGTACCCGCACCGACGAGAGCCCGCGCGATAGCGCCGCCGATGCCTCCGCCGCCACCGGTGACAATGGCGACCTTGCCTGCAACCTGCACTACCGAACCTGCTTTCGTGTCGATGGGGGCGCGCCGCCACATCCGAACGGACGGCTCCTACTACCAGCTGGACCCAACGCGGCCCCTGACATCTGTATAGTTGAAGTCGACGTCAGTTTCAAGCACTGCCACGCGCCGAGAATCGGCTCCAGTGCCGCCTCGTCGCGAGCCGGACATGACCACACCTCCGTTGGTCACTCCACCCACCCCCGCTCCCTGCGAACGCGCAGGGTGGCGCGAAGCAACCAAGGTGCGTTTCGATAGAGCTGGCCTCGAGTTTTTTCGCGCGGGAGCTCGACCCGCGACATCACCGACGCCCGGGTCGAGAACGCCTGCGGGATCTGCAGAACACACCCGAAGCGATGTACGGCCGCCGCAAAATGACCCGCTACCTGCGACGCCAGAGCTATGAGGTGGCATTCTGCACGGTCGACCGGTTGATGCGGGCTCTGAGTCTCAACGGGGTGGTCAGAGGACGCAGGCATCGGACCGCGATTCCCGGCAAAGACGGGGATAGGCGCTGGTGACAAACTCAACCGCCGCGCCGAACCAGTGTGGGTCGCTGATTTCACCTATGTCTCGACCTGGACCGGGTGGGCGTACTCAGGGCATCAGGGTTGAGAGCACCACTTCCAGTGCCTTGCGCATATCGTCGGCCTCGATGCGCATCAAGGTTTCTTCGTCGAGGGCGCGGTGGTCGAGGCTGTCGTCCATGGCTAGGCGGTATTCGCGCTCTTCCTCTGCACTTTCGATGACATTTCGGATGAATCGACCGTTGCCGGCGAGGTCGACGCCGCGGCGGGGCAGGCCGCTCTGGTCGGTGCCTTCGGTGGCGTAGAGCGTCGCGCACGACTCGCGCAACAGTTCGACCGCATCGTCGGATACGGCAGAATCGCGTCTGGCGGCGATGAATTGGGCTATCTCGCAGAGTTCGCCTGGCGAGTAGGAGTCGAACTTCACGCGCTTGGCGAAGCGGGAGGACAGGCCGTCGTTGCTGGCCAGGAAGCGGTCGATCTCGCCGTCGTAGCCTGCGATGATGACGACCAGGCGGTCGCGATCGTTCTCCATCCGCGCCAGCAGGGTGTCGACGGCCTCGCGCCCGAAGGCGTCACCACCGGAAAGGCCCGCCTGGATCAGGGTGTAGGCCTCGTCGACGAACAGCACGCCGTCCATGGCCGAATCGATCAGCTGGTTGGATTTGATCGCGGTCGAACCCAGGTGCTGGCCGACGAAGTCGGATCGTTTGGCCTCCACGACCTTGTCGGTCTTCAGCAACCCGAGCCCGCAGTAGATCTTGGCCACCACCCTGGCGATGGTGGTCTTGCCGGTGCCAGGCGGGCCGGTGAAGGCGAGATGCTGGCCGCGGGGCATGCTGTTGAGGCCCTTCTCGGCCCTGATCTTGGCCATCATCGCCGAGGACTGCAGCTTGGCGACCTGCACCTTGACCGCACCCAGGCCGATCTGCGCCGCCAGTTCCGCGCGGGCGGCGGCCAGGATCAGCTCGGCCCTGTGATGCTGTTCCTCCTCGGCCGCCTCAGCCAGCGACGGCGCGGACGCCGGATCCCAACGGTCGGTGCGTGATTCGATCTGTTCCTTGGTGGTCACCATGATCCGGAACTTGGGATCGCGCATCGCGGTGGCGTTGGCGGCGAACCCGGGGACCTGCGTGTAGACGGTCTCGAACAACGCCCGCGCCTCGTCCTCGTGGCCTTGTTCGCGCAACGCCAGCCCACGGCAGTACATGGCCGCGGTCCGGGCCGCCGGAATCGGGCCGCGCTCGGCCAGTTCCAGCCTGCGGGTCGCCTCGCCGAAGAGGCCGAGGTGGGCGCAGGCGGTGCCGACCATGACGTGCGCGCCGGCCGCCATGTATTGGTCCTGCCAGTCGGCCGACCCGGCCAGCACGCCCATCACCTCTTGCCACAGTTGACCGGTGAAATAGAGCACGCCGCGCGCATAGGCGCAGACCTTGTCGTCGACGGCACGGTCGGGATCCTCGGTCAGCTGCCTGCGACGCTCGTCGAGTTCGTCGAGAACGCGTTCGGCCGCATCGAAATCCCGGTCCTCGACGAGATGCATCGCCTGGGCGAGCCAGATCTCGGTGAGGCTTGCGATCGGATAGTCGATGTACTGGCCGATCTGGAACCGACCGGCCAGTTGCCGCGGCGGTAGACCGAGACGGCGCTGCTCACGCAGATGCGAAGTCGTCGAGGTGCGGTGTAACTGGCGTAGCACTTCCTGGGTGGCGTCCCCGGCGGCGACGCGCCCGAGCCAGGCGTCGCACATGTCGGGATCGAGCTCGGTCGCCCGGCGGAAGGCGACCTTGGCGTACTCGAGATTCTTCGCGGCTTGCTGGCCGTCGACCATCAGACCGAGCGAGAGGACGCCCGCATCGAAGACCTGTTGCGCTTGCCGAATCGCTGACATGCCCGGAAATTAGCGCGGACTCGGCTGTTCAGCCCAGCGAACCCGGACGGCGAGCACCGGCCATTCACGGACAGTTCACCCCGCCGCGCGGGCTCGACGCGATAACCGCATGTCGTTGCCACACCGCGGGTTACGACAAAGCGAACTCCGCGTCGGGGCACCGCCGCGCGGCACCGTGATTGCTACCTTCCTGATCGTCGTAACCAGGGAATTCGGGAGTCATCACGTGATCGAGTCAACGGCGATCGAGCCGCAGCTGTGCAGAGTCTCGGTGATCGGCGGGAATACTCAGGTCGATGTCGCGCTGCCCGCCACGATCCCGATCGCCAATTTCATTCCAGATGTGGTGACACTCATCGCCTCTCGCAATCCGGACCTGTCCGAACACGAGGAGGACGGGCCGCTGGTCGCCCGGCACTGGACGCTGTCCCGGCTGGGCCACACCCCGATCGACCCGGTCCGGACGCTCACCGAGGCCGAGGTCTTCGACGGCGACCTGCTGGTGCTGGCCGCAGTGGATTCGGTCGACTCCCCCGCGCTCTTCGATGACGTGATCGACGCCGTGGCGCGGCTGACCGACAACTCGTTTCGCGGCTGGACCGCCGAGTCCGCGGGCCTGGCCGGGCTCGGCGGCGCGATCGCCGCGGTCGCGAGCGCCTGCCTCCTGTTGCTGTACGCGGCGGGACACGGGGCCGGCGGATGGGCTGGGGCGGCGGGCAGCGGGTTCGGGCTCCTCGTCCTGGTCGGAGCCGGGCTCGTCGCCCGGTGGTATGCCGCGACACTGCCCGCCACGGTCCTGGCGCTGTGCGGGTTGCTGCTGATGGGCACCGGGGCCGCGGCGCTCGTGCCCGGTCGGCCGGGCGCACCGCACCTGCTGCTGAGTTGTGCTGTCACGATACTGCTCGCGACGATCGCGATGCGGGTGATCGCGGTGCGCCCAACCATGTTCACCGCCGTCATCACGATCGCTGCGTTCGGCCTCGGCGCCGCGGGTGCGACCACGGTATGGCAGGTGGCACCGTCCAAAACCGCGGCCGGAGTCATCTTCATCGCACTGCTCGGCATCACGCTGACGCCGCGGATCGCGGTCGCGGCAGCGCGGCTGCCGGTGCCGCCGGTGCCGACCGCGGGCGGAGTGATCGATCCGCGTGACCATGAGCCCCGACCGACCATCGAGGGCATCGGCGCGATCGGCGCGACCTCGATCCCCTCGGCGGCCGGGCTGGGCGAACGGGCCCGCCGGGCCAACGACTATCAGTCCGGGATGATCGCCGGGATCGTGACGGTGACGGTGATCGCGACGATCATGGTGGTCGCGACGGCCCGGGACCACCTCTGGCAGACCGCGTTGCTGGCGGTGGCGGTCGGCATCGTGCTGGCCCGGCGGGGGCGTGCCTTCTCCGACCTCACCCAGGCCGCGCTGCTGGTAGTCGGCGGCTGCTCGGCGCTGATCCCGCCGATGGTGCTGCTCGGCACCCAACTCACCGATGCCGCGTTGCCCGCTGCGGGCGCGCTGCTCGTCGTCGCGGCACTCGCGCTGCTGATCGGGGTGGCCGGGCCGAAGCTCGAGATCTCGCCGGTCGTGCAGCGGGCCGGCGAACTGCTGGAGTACCTCATGATCTGCCTGATCGGGCCACTGGTCTTCTGGATCATCGACGTCTATGCCCTGGCCCGCAATGCGTGAGCACGCACGATCGGCACCGGCCGCGCTCGCCGTCGCGGCACTCGCGATCACGGCAACGTTGCTGCCCACCGGTCCAGCCAGGGCCGTCGCGCCGCCCGGGGTCGATCCGGGCCTGCTGATCACCGGCGCCCCGGTGGCCCCGCCGGAACCCTCGCAACAGCGACTGCTGTGCTCGGAACCCAGCTGGACGGGACCACCTCCGGCCGGGGTGCCCGCCGCCCAAAAGGCGCTCGGGCTCGCCGCTGCCTGGGAATTCGGTCGCGGCGCGGGACAGGTTGTCGCGGTGATCGACACCGGAGTCACTCGCCATCCGCGGTTGACGGTCGACGCGGGCGGGGACTACGTCTCCGATTCCGACGGCACGACCGACTGCGACGGGCACGGCACCCTGGTCGCCGGGATCATCGCCGCACACCCGCCCCCGGACGGTGGCGATGGTTTCGCCGGTGTCGCGCCGGGCGCCACGGTGCTCGCGATCCGGCAGACCAGCCTGGCCTATCAAGCCAAGAACAGCTACGGCAATGACCGGCCCGATGGCATGTCGGCCGGTGGGTACGGCACCGTCGCCACCCTGGCGCATGCCGTGGTCCGCGCGGTGGATCTGCACGCAACGGTCGTCAACATCTCCGAAGTGTCCTGCCGGCCCGCCGGTGCCGGCCCGGTCGACGGGATGCTCGGCGCCGCATTGAAATACGCTTACGACCGCGATGTCGTCGTGGTAGCGGCGGCGGGAAACCTGCAATCGCAGGGCGCGTGCAAGCAGCAGAACGGCGCCGGCTGGGATTCGGTCAGAACGATCGCGACGCCCGCGTGGTTCTCGCCCTATGTCCTTTCGGTGGCCTCGGTCGAGCCGGACGGCTCGCCGTCGCCGTTCACGCTGTACGGGCCGTGGGTCTCGGTGGCCGCCCCCGGCAGCAACCTGATTTCACTCGACAGCAAACCTGGTGGCACCGGCCTGGTCAACGGCACCCCACAAGCCGACGGTCAGGTATCGCCGGTGGCGGGAACCAGCTTTTCCAGCGCCTACGTCGCAGGCCTGGCGGCCCTTGTGCGCGCACGCTTTCCGCAGCTGTCCGCCAAAGAGGTGATGGATCGCATCATCGGCACGGCGCATGCACCCGGCGACGGCCACGACGCCCGGATCGGCGCGGGCATGGTCGATCCGGTAGCCGCGCTCACCGCCGTACTGCCGAATCCGCCGCTCCATGATCCGGCGGCCGGCGAACAGATCGCGGGCCCGGCCCCGATCGCACCGGTGAACCCGTGGCCACGGCGCGTCGGCGTGACGGGCGCCGCGATCTGCCTGACCCTGCTCGCCATCTTCTCGACGCTGTCGATCCCCTTCCGCCGCAAGCAGCGCATGCCGCTCGTTCTGCCCGGTGACGACTGAACGGAACAGCTATGAGTACACAAGGTTTCATTCGGCTGGCCAGGATCGCTCCGCCGCGGCCGCCCGGCGGCGACGTGGTGCTCAACGCACCGCCGGAGATCACCGCGCCGGTGCCCGGCCCGCTGTGGCAGCGCCTGCTTCCGCTGGTCATGGTGGTCGCCATGGTCGGCATGATGGCGCTGATGTTCACCATGAGCGGCCGGTCGATGCTGACCAACCCCATGGCCATGATGTTTCCGATGATGATGCTGATGTCGATGGTCGGCATGTTCGCCGGTCGCACCGGTGGCGGCGGCAAGAAGGCCGCCGAGCTCAATGAGGAACGCAAGGACTATTTCCGCTACCTCGATCAATTGCGCCGTGACGTCCGCGGCACCGGCACTGCGCAGCGGGCGGCGTTGATCTGGAGCCACCCCCACCCGGTCGACCTGCACGCCCTGATCGGCACACGGCGGATGTGGGAACGCCGGCCCGGCGATTCCGACTTCGGGCATGTCCGGATCGGCGTCGGCAGCCACCGCATCGCTACCAAGCTGGCCAGGCCCGAGACCGGCCCGCTCGAAGACCTGGAACCGGTGGCGACGGTGGCGCTGCGCCGGTTCGTGCGCACTCACTCGGTCGTGCACGGCCTGCCGACCGCCATCTCGCTGCGCGCGTTCCCCGCGGTCAACATCGAAGGCCCGCGGGAGCATGGGCGCGCGCTGCTCCGGTCGATGCTGATGGAGCTGGCGACTTTTCACGGTCCGGACTTCATGATCTTCGCCATCGTCACCGCCGACCCCGATGCGGACGCCTGGCGTTGGACGAAATGGCTTCCACACCTGCAACATCCGCGAGACCGCGACGGGATCGGCGCGGCGCGCATGGTTTACGAGTCGCTATCGGAGCTGGAGACCGCGTTGAGCGAGGACCTGCTCGAGCGCGGCCGGTTCCTGCGCAACGCACCGCCGACCGCGGGCCGGCTGCACGTGGTCGTCGTCATCGACGACGGCTATGTCAGCGGTTCCGAGCGCACGATCAGCGACGCGGGCCTCGACTCGGTCACCGTATTGGACCTGACCGCGCCACCAGCCGGGCTCGCGGTCCGGCGCGGCCTGCAATTGGTCGTCGACGAGGACGTGATCGGCGCGCGCACCGGCGGGTCGGTGGAGAATTTCGCGGGTCCCGATCGGCTGAGCCCCGAGGTGGTCGCCACCTTCGCGCGCGCCATGGCTCGGTTCCGGATCGCCACCACCGCCCAGATCGTCAATCTCGGCGACGACGTCTCCGGCGATCCCGGTCTGATGTCGCTGCTGTCGATTCCCGACGCCGCGACGATCGACGCCGAGTCCGTGTGGCGGCCTCGATCCGCGCGCGAACGCCTCCGTGTTCCGATCGGCGTCACTCCCGACGGCACGCCCGTCGAGATCGACATCAAGGAATCCGCGGAGAGCGGCATGGGCCCGCACGGACTGTGTATCGGTGCCACAGGTTCGGGCAAGTCGGAGTTCCTGCGCACGCTGGTGTTGTCGATGGTGACCACCCATTCACCGGATCTGCTCAACCTCGTCCTGGTCGACTTCAAGGGCGGTGCGACCTTCCTCGGCCTCGACCCTCTCCCCCATGTTTCCGCGGTGATCACCAATCTCGAGGAAGAACTCTCGATGGTCGACCGCATGCGTGACGCTCTCGCCGGTGAATTGACCCGCCGTCAGGAACTGCTCCGAGCGACCGGGAACTTCGCCAACGTCACCGAATACGAGAAGGCGCGCACCAACGGAGCCCAGCTCGATCCGCTGCCCGCGCTGTTCATCATCGTCGACGAGTTCTCCGAATTGCTGTCGCAGAAACCGGATTTCGCGGAACTGTTCGTAATGATCGGCCGGCTCGGGCGATCGCTGCGGGTGCATCTCCTGCTGGCATCGCAGCGCCTCGAGGAGAACCGGCTGCGCGGTCTGGACTCGCACCTGTCCTACCGAATCGGCCTGCGCACCTTCTCCGCAGGCGAGTCCCGCCAGGTGCTCGGCATCACCGACGCCTATCACCTGCCCGGTCAACCCGGCGCCGGATATCTCAAGAGCGATTCCTCGGACCCGCTGCGGTTCAACGCGACCTACGTGTCGGGCACCTATGTGCCGCCCACCGGTGATCGTGCCGTCGCCGAGGCGACCGGCACAGCGGGCGCGGTCGACCTCTTCACCGCCACGGCCGTCGCGGTCCGCGCGGCGCAGCCGGTCCCGGTGGAACTGCCGGACCTGAGCGAACTGCTCGGCGAGACCGCGACCGAGCCCCCCGCCCCCACGCACGAGCAGTCACTGCTGCAGGTGGTGGTCGAGCGGTTGAGCGGGCACGGCAGACCCGCGCACGAAGTCTGGCTGCCGCCGCTCGACATCTCGCCCACCGTGGATATGCTTCTGCCCGAACAGGATTGGCGTTCGGAGAGCAACCGCAACGGCAATCTGTGGTTGCCGATCGGCATCGTCGACAAGCCCTACGAGCAGCGGCGCGATGTCCTCACGATCGATCTGGCCGGCGCACAGGGCAATATCGCGGTGGTCGGTGGGCCGCAGTCGGGCAAGTCGACCACCCTGCGCACCATCATCACGGCCGCGGCGGCCACCCACACCCCCGAGCAGGTGCAGTTCTACTGCCTCGATTTCGGTGGCGGCACATTGTCCGCGCTCACCGGTCTCCCGCACGTCGGGTCGGCGGCAGGTCGCCTCGAAGGCGACCGCGTCCGGCGGACAGTGGCCGAACTCAGCATGCTGTTGCGGCAGCGTGAACGCCGCTTTCTCGACCTCGGCATCGAGAACATGCGCGACTTCCGGAAACTGAAGGCGCGGCTCGCCCAGCTGCCCGAGGACGAACGCGCGGCGCACCCGCTCTCGGCCGACCTGTTCGGCGATGTCTTCCTGGTCATCGACGGCTGGGCGGCGTTCCGGGAGGATTTCGACATCGTCGAAGGCCAGGTGCTCGGTTTGGCCGCGCGCGGTCTGTCCTACGGCATCCACCTCGTGCTCGGCGCCAACCGGTGGGCCGAGATCCGGCCGGTGGTGAAGGACCAGATCGGCACCAGGATCGAACTGCGCCTCGGCGACCCGTCGGACTCGGAGATGGATCGCCGCGCGGCAGTGGGCGTTCCGATCAATCGCCCAGGCCGCGGCATGACTCCCGACAAACTGCACATGTTGATCGCGCTGCCCCGCCTCGACACCGACGTCGACCCGAGGACCCTCGCCGAGGGCGTCGCCGCGGCCAAGGAAGCCTTGGTGCGGGTCTATGGTGACCGCCACGCACCCCCCGTGCGCCAACTCCCGCTGGAACTGGACCGGGCACAGGTACTGGAAACCGCACGAGCGCAGGGCCTGCGCCTGGACAACAAGCGGGTCCTGATCGGACTGAGCGAATCGGAACTGGCGCCGATGGTGCTCGACTTCCAGGAGCAACCGCACCTGCTGGTCTTCGCCGACGTCGGGTGCGGCAAGACCACACTGCTGCGCAATATCGCGCAGGGAATCGTGGAGAATTGCAGCCCGAACGATGCCAGGATCATTATGGTCGACTACCGCCGCACCATGCTCGGCGCCATCGATGGCCCGCACCTGGCCGGATATTCGACCTCGGCGCAAACGTCGGTCCCGACCCTCAAAGAGGTCGCGGGATTTGTGTCCCAGCGGATGCCGGGCGCCGACATCACCCCCACGCAACTTCGGGAACGCAGCTGGTGGACCGGCCCGGAGGTCTATGTGATCGTCGACGACTACGACATGGTGGCGTCGAACAATCCGCTGCTGCCGCTGATCGATCTGCTCCCGCAGGCCCGCGATATCGGCCTGCATGTGGTGATCGCGCGGCGAGCCGGTGGCGCGTCGCGTGCGCTCTACGACAATGTCCTCGGCCCGCTCAAGGACATGTCGGTCGACGGCATTCTGATGAGCACCCCCAAGGACGAGGGTGTGCTGCTCGGTGACGTCCGCCCGGCGCAGTATCCGCCGGGCCGGGGCATGCTGGTGTCACGCACGCGTGGGCGCGAGCTCGTCCAGATCTGTCAGCTGCCCGCCCTGTGATCCGGTCCGATCGGAAAGGCCTGTGATGAACGAGCCGAGCGTCCCCGCGCACCTGCCGAGGATCGTGGCCGAGCGCGGCGATCGAGCTCCGGTCGTCGCGGTCGGCAGCGTGTGCATCGTCGTCGACGCGCGCATGGTCGATGCCGCGGGTCGCTACACGGTGGCGCCGGCTGATCTCCAGGTACTCGCCCTGGCCGCACTGCTCGCCCGGCCCGGCTTCACGCGCCGCGACGAACCGGTACCCGACCGGCTGCTGACGCCCGAGCACATCACCGAAATGCGCCTCCGGTCCGACGCTTTCGAGGAATCCCGGTTCTGAACGACGGTCGCTGAGCCGGCGCACGCCCGCTCAGCGACCACACGGTCAGGTCGCGACGGCGACCGCCGCCTTCACCGCACCCGCGAGCAGCCGCATCGATGCGGGAGCGCCGGGATTGATCAGGACATCGATGCCCTCCTCCGGCAGCGCCGCGGCGAGTTCCGCCATCGAGACCTCGGTCCAGCCTTCGACCTGCGCGTGCCGGCGGTGCTCGGGCGCCGAGGTCACCAGCACGCAGGGGATCTGATCCGGGGACGCCGCGACGACCGGATTGCCGTTCTCGTCGACCGCGACACCGACCACCGCGCCGCGCAGGGTCGCGAGCAGTTGGCCCGGTTCGGCCCGCTGCTCCAGGACCAGCCGCAATGTCGCGTCGATCGGGTCGATGAACGACCTCTCGTCGGCGGGGCGATAGTCCGGGTTGGGCTGGAATTCGCCTGCTGTGCCGTCGGTATCGACGAACCAGCCACCCAGCACCGCGTGTGCGGGCGGGCGATCGTCCTCGTCGGCGGGCTGCCAGCCCGGATCGATCAGGAACAGCCATTCCGCGTCGTTGTCGTTGCTCTGCTCGGTCATTGATGAGCCCTTCTCGATCAGTCTTCTCGGCTGGATTCGGTCGAATCGGGGTGTGGTGATGGGTGCCGGGTATGGTCGTGCCGGGTCTGCCGGCCGTTGCGATAGGACATCCAGCCGGCATTGTGGCTCGCACCCAGCCAGCTGATCCGTATCGGCGGCCCCTCCTCCTTGTCGACCCGCAGGACATGAAAGTTGACGGTGCCAGTGCTCGCATGGACCGGGCGCCCCGGGAATACCCTGTCGAAGACCTCGGCGAAACCGGATCCCGCAACGCCCGCTGCCGCCTTGCATGCCATCAAGACGAACGATTTCGGCGTCCCCAGCGCGGCGGCGAGCCCGGAGGCAAGCGCGGCGCCGAAAGGGTGCGCGGACTGGACGATCGAGGCAAAGGTCCTCCCGTCGACGTCGATGGTCACCCCGGATCGCAGGTTGATTTCGAAGAGGTTCGCATCGGCGTGCGCACTGATATATACCGGTCCATTCTTCCGGTTCGCATAGTCGAGGGCCCACGGCGCAGGGACGTTTTCGGTGCGCGACGACTCTTCCTGCAGGATTCGTTGCACCACCACACTCAAATCGTTGTCGCCGTCGCGCATTCTGGTGACCACGTTGTGGAAATTCTCTGTCCGCGCCCACAACAGCTCGCCCGCGAGATGATCTGGCTGATGAAAACTGACGCCGATCGTGTCACCGTGGTGATCGAGCATCGGGTTGACGACTACGTCCGCGCCGAAGAAGCCGATTACCCGGTCGCCGTCGCTGGTCACCCCGAAGTACGGTTCCTCACCGAAAAATGCTTCCGTCGAGCGCAACTGCTCGACCCAGTCGACGATATCGGTGTCATTCGCCGTCTGTTCGACGAATGCCGCCCTGCCATCGGTGGCCGGAGCGTCGTACCTCGTCGCGGCGTGGTCGGTCGCGATGGCGTTCAGGTAGGACATCCACCCCGCGTTGTCGCCGGCGGCCAGCAGGCCCACCCCGCGACCACTCTCCGCATGGACATCGACATCGCCGCGAGACCCGTAGATCCGGCGGTCGGGGAAGGTCTGGTGCAGTGCGGCCGAGAACTCCTCGCCCGCCGAGCCGTTCGCTACCGCACAAGCGATCATGACGACCGACCGCGACGGACCCGATGTCATTGCCGCCTGAAAGGTCGGCGACGCCTGCACGATGGCAGCGAAGGTCGTACCGTCGACGGCGATCGATCGCCCGGCGCGCGAGCGGACTTCGAAACCGCGGCTGTCGGCGTGCACCGAGATGTAGAACGGTCCCGGCTTGCCCTCCTGGTACTCGGCCACCCACGGAGCCGGGACGAACCGGTCCAACCCGATCCGATTCCGGTCACCGGCGAGCGCGGCGGACCCGGCTTCGCCTGGCCGAGTGCGGAAAACCATCCCGTGGCCGTTCGGCGCGTTCCCCCAGGTACGCAGCACCTCCAACTCGTCGGGCCCGTAAAGGAAGGTGATGCCCACCGTGCGGCCCTGCTGATCGAGGATCGCCTCCTGGATCAGATTCTTCGCGCGGAACCGCACCACGGTGTGATCCGCGGTGCCGGACAACTTCTTTCCACCGCCCAGCTGTCCGAGTACACCGAGGTGCTTCTTCCAATCGATCGGATGCGAGACGTGCGCGACCGCGTGACCGTCGCCCTCGTCGGCGCCAGGCAACTCGACGCCGAGAAGTTCGGCTGCGTCGGCCGACTGTGCCGGTGCCGGTGCCTCCGAATGAGTTCCGACCAGATCGTCGACGCCAGGCGGGGCGAGCCGGTCGAGTCCGAACAGGCCGCGCGCACCCGGACCACAGATCGCGAGGGTGGCGAATTTGTTGAGATGCCGCAGCTCCACGTCCACCACACCGTCGGCCAGGAAGGTGATCCCCGACAGCGGAGGTTGTGCGGATCTGTTCGTGCCCCATGGGTTGCGCAGCCGCAACGCCACCGGGTTGCCGTCCTCATCTCGCTGCACGCCGACTGCCGTGTAGCCGTGATTGCCCGCCAGGCCTGGGAATCGAACGGTGTCGTCGCGACCCCAGTTGCGCGTACCCAGCATCACCAGATCGCCTCGGCCCAAGGCGAAGTAGACACGTTCGGCGATGTGCCTGCCGGTCTGCTGGTCCAGCTCACGGGTGCGCCAGGACGCCGCCCGGTCCACGGAATCGACGAGGCGCTCGATGTGCGCAGCCCAGCGCGTGCGCTGCTGCGGGCTCAACTCACGGTTCAGGAAGCGCCGGAACCCCTCGGTCGAGCCTGGGTTGTCCGGCCGGATCAGCCGGTAGAACTCACGCACGGCCGCCCACACGTCGTTCCCGTTGCCGGCCACCAGTGCCAGCACCTGCGCGCGATCCGCGTCCGCACCCATCGGATTCGCCTCGCGTGCGCGATGATCGCGCACCCGGTCTTCCCACTCGCCACGCAATGCGCAGACCGCGCGAGCGAACTCGTCATCGCTGCCGGTCAGGCTGCGGAGTTCGTCGATGTCCATGCGCATCGGATGATGGAAATAGGCATCGGTGACCGCCCGGGACGGCTGGAACCGCAATCCGCCGGGCAGCGTGGCGGGCAGCATCGTCGCGGCGGTGGCGCCGGGACTGCCGCCGTCGAGTCCGGCGTAGCCGAATTCACCGGCGAAGACCGCGTATGCCTTCTCGAGGACCGCGGGCCACAACACTCCCCGGTCGGCGGCGTAGCGAGTGCTGTTGTCGCCGTCGACATAGAGATCCTTGGAGACCCGCACCCAAGACGCGTCACCGCTCTTGTCGAAGAACCGGACGGCGACGGAGTCACCGAGATCGGTCATCATCTCGCGGAGCAAGGGCAGCGGGCTGCGGGCCAGCGCCATCATGTTGGCGGCCAGGAAGCAGTTGCCCAGCGCGCCCTGCCGCACGTCCGACACCCGGGGACCACTGATCTCATCCCAGAGGGGATTGTTCGACCGGCGCAGTTCGGGGACGAGTGGACCGAGGATGTCGCTGTCGAGGGTGTGCCAGGTAGCGGTCTTCGGGCGCCCGAGCATCGTCCGGCTCGGATCCGGTGTCCCATCGGAATTATGCGCGTGTTTCACCGCCACGACGGCACGGGGAGGTAGCCAGACCGGGGTGTCGCCGGACCCTTCGATTCCGATACCGGCACGGGCCAGGAAGTAGGTGGTACCCCAGAAGAATGTGGCGGCATTCTCCTCGAATGCCTCGGCGAGCAATGTCTTACGGATCCGGATCGGACTGGCGTCGTGCTTCTGATCCAGCGGAACCAGCCCGATGTATTCGGCGCCGGTGCCGGGATGGCTGAATGTTCCCTTCACGGCGCGCCAGCCGCTGCCGACGTCGAGCCGGTGCGCGGTACCGAGTCCGTCGATCAGGACGCATCGATCGCCGCGAACGAACGCCTCGGCGGCCGGGGCGACGTGCGACGGCAACGCCGCCAGGGTTTCCGTGGTCGGTGGGTGATGCTCCGCCGTCGCCGCGGGTGGACTCAGCGTCGTTGCCGTCGAGCCGGCGTCCGGGTCGGCGAACAGCGCGGCGAGTTCGTCATCGCCCCACTGGATCTCGGCGGTGTCGGCGAGCAAGCCCGCGCCCTGCGCCGGGTGCCGGGCATCCTCGGACATATCCTCGAGATCGGACAGTTCCTCGAGACCGGACCCGTCGCGCAGCGTACGTCCGCGCACCGCGCGGTCGAACGCGTCGTCGAACATGTTGCGGGTCAGCCACTTCCACAGGCGGACGTCGTTCGCGGCCGCTTCCTCGGGGGCTACCGCCGCAACCACCTCGGTGGCTTCCTGGTCCGAGGAAAAACGCAGCGGAGCGCTGAGCGTGCCATCGATGGTCGATCCGGAGCCGACCACGCCACTCGAAGCGGCGGCCGGGCCTGGGTAGCGAGTGGACACGTGCTCTGTTCGCGTGCCGTTGTTGTGCAATGTCACCCAACCGGCATTGCGGTCCGCCGCGAGCAGGCGATAGTCGACATCCGGCCGTGCCGGATAACGCATGACCGACTGCCAGACCGAGGTGGCGGCGGCATGAACCGGCACATGCGGGAAGTTCTGGTGCAGCGTGCGCGCGAACTTCGTTGCCGCCGATCCTTTTGCGGGTTTGCAGGCCAGCAAAACGATCGAGGTCGCCGCACCGGTGCTCAGCGGGCCTCGCAGTCCCGGTGACCACTCGACGATCTTCGCGAACGTCGTACCGTTCACCTCGAGCGTGGTTCCGGTCCGGAGCCGGATCTCGAACGTGTTCGGACCCGCGTGGGCGGTGACGAAGAGCGGTCGGTGTCCGGTCCGGGTGAACTCGGCGACCCACGGCGCGTCGACCACCTCCTGTCCGACCCTGAGCGGACCGTGGAAGGCCTGCTTCCCGGTCTGCCCCGGCTGGGTGCGCACCACCTTGTCGTGCCACTCCGTCGCGGCCGCCCAGCGTCGATTCGCGTCGAGTTCCAGATCGACGTGCTGGAAGCAGACGCCGGTCAATGCTCCGGTCGATCCGAACATCTCGTGCGCGACGACGTCGGCGTAGGTGAAATTGATCGGCAACTCGAAGGCGTTCTTGCCGTGCAGGACGTCCGGATCGTTGGATACCCGCCACGAGTTCAGATACGTGCGCCAGCCACTGCTCACCGCGGGGGCGACGAGTGCCCCGGACTCCGCGGTGGTGTCGACCACCGTCTCCTCAGCAACCTCAGCAACCTCGCCGGTCCGCGTCCCCGTAGACCCGGGTGTACCGCCCACTGCGGCGGACGCATGCTTGATCGTGCTCTCCTGCACCACCTTCGCGCCATCGGAACCGATGGTGACCCAGCCCCGGTTGTCGTTGACGCCGAGAGTGGCGAAGGTCTTCCCCGCCTTCTTGACGCCGACCACCACCACGCCCGCACCCGCGTGCACCGGGGCGGTGGGCAGCAGATCGCGCATCGCCAGCGCGAAATCGGTCGCCGCCGTCCGTTTGCCCGCCTTGCACGAGATCAGCACCAACGACCGGTCCGTCGCCTGACCACCCGTCCGCAGCGCCTCCTGGAAGTACTCGGCGGCCTTCACGATCTTGGCGTAGTTGGCACCGTCGACCCGCACCGATCGAGTCGACTCCTGCTTCGTCCCCTTCTTCCAGATGATCTCGACCATGAACCCCTTCGAGTCCGCGTGCGCGTCGAGATAGACCGGACCCGGACCGTCCTGGGCATAGTCGTTCTTCCATGGCGCGTCGACGACATCCGTGTCGAAGTCCAAGCGCCGTTTGGTGACCTGGTCCACGTCCTGACCGGTACCGGTCAGCACCACCCTGTCCTGCCCGAATGCCGCGCGCGCCCACTTGATCGCCTCACGCTGCCCCTCCGACTTGAGGACGAACGACACTCCGATCGTTGTGCCGTTCTTGTCGAGCAGAGGTCGGGTGAGTACGTCCGAGACTTCGAACTCGGTGCGCTGCTTGCTCGCGCCGCGCACGCCTTCCGCGGTGGTCGTCGTCAGGGGCGAGCTCACCCGTGGATCCAGAACTTCTTTCCATTGCCGCACGATCGGATTGCGGCTGGATACCAGTGAATTCGACCCTGCGAGCTCGGTGGCGGCGGTGGTGGACGATCCGGTCGCACCGGTGGGATAACGGGTGCCGGCGTGCTCGACCCGGGTGCCGTCGCTGTGCAAAGTCACCCAGCCGGCATTGTTGTCGGCGGCGAGGTAGCGGTAACGAACAGTGGGCGCGGCCGGGTTTCGCCAGTTGGAGATCCAGACCGCGCTGGTGGCGGCGTGCACCGGCGCGGCCGGAAACCTCTGGTGCAGCGTAGCCGCGAAGTCGGTCGCCGCCGAACCTTTCGCGGGCTCACACGCGACCAGCACCAGCGAGCTGGGGCCGCCAGCACCCATCGCTCGCAGCGCCGGGGACTGCTCGACGAGCTTGGCGAATGTCGCGCCGCTCACCTCGAGCGTCGTTCCGGTTCGCAGCCGGATCTCGAAGGTGTTCGGACCAGCGTGGGCGTTGACGAAAATCGGTTCCCGGCCGACCCCGCCGTATTCGGCCGCCCACGGCGCCGCGACGACCTCGTGCCCGACCCTGGTCTGACCAGCGAAGACATCCTTGCCGGTTTGACCGGGCCGGGTACGCACCACCTTGTCGTGCCACTGTTGCGCACCCGCCCAGCGCTCGGCCCCCTCGATCTCCGACTCGACGTGCTTGTAACTGACGCCGATCGGCGTCCCCGCCGGTCCGATCAAGTCCTGGGTTACCACGTCGGCATGGGTGAAATTGACTGTGACGCCCAGGAAGTTCTTGCCGTGCAGCGCATTCGGATCATCGGATGCGCGCGACGAGTTGAGATAGGTTTTCCATCCGCTGCTGATCGCGGGGTCCGCCTCCCCCGGCTTGTTCACTATCGGCGGGGCCGTGTGCGCGAGTACCTTCCAGGGAATTCCGGCTGCACGGAGCTGATCCCGCAGGGCTGTTTCCGGCTCCCACTTGAAGACCACGTGATCGATGTCGGCGCTGGTGACGCCACCGTGCACCTGCGCCTCCACATACCCCCACTTCCGGAAATCCGGATGCGTCAGGTCTCGCCGCAGACCGACATGGGCGCTCGGCAGGCCGGATCTGCGTGGCGGGTATGCGCCGAAGGACTCCGGTGCGGGGTCCTCGAGGCTCGAAGGATAGACATTTTGCTTGTGCTCGATGGAATCTCCCACGCACACCGTCGTGCGGGCCCGCACCGCGGACTTCAGGACGACCACGGCGTCGCCGTAGACATTCAATCGTTCGTCGTTCGGCTCGCCGACCGGCTGTTCACCGCCGACGCGAACGTACCCGTAGACAGCCCGCTTATCGATCGGATGGTCATTCACGTCATGGCCGAACCAGCGGGCTTCGAGCAGCGCTCGGTCATTCGTTCCGGTGTCGGTGTCGCCCAGATCGAATATCGTTTTGAACCGGCCATCCCGCAGTACTTCCAGCAGCGACTCCTCGAAGATCCGCACGGCGATATCTTTGCCCGCGAGCGCCGCGACCAGCTCGGCCTTCATCTCCGCGCGCGCCGTGTCGAGCGAAATCTGCTGCTGGTCAGCAAGTTTCGCCGTGTGCCGGTCGATGCTCCCCAGCTGTTTCGCGCGTGCCACAGCGATGGTGCGCTGCTCTTCCGGCAGTGTCGCGAAGTGATTCTCCAACTCGTCGTGCAATGCCTTCCGCTGCGCCGTCAACTCGTCACGCAGTGCGGAACCGTTGCGACTGGCTGTGATCTCGTCGGCCAGCTCCGCCAGCCGCTCGCCCAGCACACGACTCCGCGGGTCCGCGAACACTACCGTCGGCGCGGGTACGTGGCCGTTGACGATCGCCGCTTCGGAGACATCGTCACGCTGGAGCGGGCCGGTCGCCCGGCGTGGCGTCACGCCGATCCGATTCGTGTCCACGGACAACCAGCCGACAGTCGACCCGCCGTACAGCGTGAATTTGGTCGAGTCGAGCGGATCAGGACGTCCGTAGACGGACCCGGCGGGCAACATCGACGTTGTCCCAGCGGTGACGACATGCGCCCCCGTCGCCGTCGAACTCACTACCACCGTGCCGTCATCGCGCGTCTGGGTGGTGAAAAGCTCAGCCACCAGTGCGCTGTCGAGCACCACCGGACCGGACACCGGATGTACGATCTCGTGCACGAGGTTCTGCTCGTGCGAGTATGTCCGCAGCACTGGCATTTCCTCGGTCCCGAACGCGACCAGATGTCCAGTGATATCGGCTACGAACAGGCCCGGGAAGTCGACGACGGCGAGCGGCGCCGGCGGACCGAACTGATCGTCGCCGAACAGCTGCGGCAGTTCGGCACCGGTCAGCTCGTCCGAGAACGAACCGGTAGCCGACTGAGAGACATCGGTATCCTGCTGCCCGAGGTCCGCCTGCTCGGTTATCGGCGAGGGGATATCCAGGTCCCGTGCGGATGTGTGTGCTGCCACGCTCGCGACGACGGCGGTCGGCGGCAGCACGGTGCGGCCCATCCGCCGTGCGGCGTTTTCCGCTTGCAGGTGCGACGCCGCGGCCCGCACCGCGGCCTCGGCGGCTTCGCGTTCGGCCGTCGCCGCCTGGTGCGCGTCCCACGCGAGGGTGTAGTCGCGTAGGGCCGCGGCCCGGACCGTGCGGGTTAGCTCGGTGCGACTCACGTCATCGGCATGCTCCGCGACGTCCTTTGTGTCCCGCGCCTCATCGAGCCGGACGATCGCGTTCTCATGGCTGGTGACGGCGTCGGTGTAGCGGATGATCGTCTGGGCGTGGTGCGGAGCGGTGGCGAACAGCGCGTCGTCGGCGGCCAGGAAGTATTCGACACTGCCCTGCTGGCCGTTGCGCGCGGCGCGGTTCTCGGCCTGGATATCGATGTCACGCACATCCGACTTGCCCGAAATGCTGACATGCAGGCCACCGGCCGCGTTGACGGCGTCGCTGATCTCGATATCGACGCCACGGCCGCCTTGACGGTTGATGATCAGGATCTTGCCGAGCTGCCCCGCCTTGTCGAAGATCGCTTTCAGGTCGGCTTCCGCGGTGGGGCCCCGGTCGGCGAACCACCGTGCATCGACGACCTCGTGCGGAATATTCGCGAGCTTCAACCGGGCCGAGATCTCGGCGACCTCACTGTTGCGGTTGGTGATCACCAGTTCGGGACGCGCCTGGGCACCGTGCCGACCGATGAGTTTGTCGGCGATCGCATCATGCTTGGCCGACTGGTTCGGAGCCAGATTCGCCTCGAGAGTGTCCAGTTTCGATTCCGTGAAGCGCGGAACCGTGACTACCGGCTTCATCCCGTAGTTGTCGACCAGGTGGCCGGACACCCCCTCGGCCGTGCCCGAAGCGCCCGAGAGCCATTCGTACCGCTCCGCGAGCATGGTCTTGGCGGTGAGGCTTTGTGAAGACACCGAGTCGCCCCGGATCGTGATCCCGTGCTTGGCCTCGATCGCCTGCGCCAAACCGCCGTTCCACCGGCTCTCGGTCGAGGTCGCCGGATCGAACATCACCTTGTGGGTGGTTTGGTCGATGATGTAGACCTTGTCGACGCCGTCGCCACCTCGGTGCACGATGTAGTGGTCGTTCTCGACGAACTCCCAGTGCGCCGATGCGGCGGAATTCACCCGGTCGATCTGCACGGCGAGGTCGTCGGGGCTCGCGCCGGGATCCTCCTCGGCGAGCAGTCTTCTGACCTTCTCGGCGCCTTCGGCGTTGAGCTTCGCCGGGCCGCCGATCTGCCCGTCCGTCCGATCGAAGTCCGCGGGGCTCAGATCCCCGGAAGCAAGCCGATTGTCGAGGAAGTGCCGAGCCGCCATGATGCAGGAGGCGATATGCGGATCCGCGGCCAGGCTGGGGCCGTCGGAGATGATCCAGGTGGTGTCGGCGTAGTACAGCGCCTCGTCGAGCTCGTCGATGACGGCGATATCCCCGCGCATGAACTTGCCGCGGAGTTGCCCGAATGCCGCGTCGTCGAGGGTGCCGATATAGATGGTCGGCTTCGCCGGATCGAGGCCGGTCTCGTCGGCGCCGTTCGGATTCATCCTGACCACGTTGAACACGTCCGGACCGAGCACCCCGAGAACCTGTTTGTACAGGTTGACCGCATCGTTGGCCAGAGTGTCGCGAGTGGTGAAAACGTGCACCGAGTCACCGGCGGCGGCCTTCAGAATCGAATCGGCGAGGAAGACGAACGTCTTACCCTCGCCCGCGTCCATATTGATGGGGCCCTCGCGCATTCCTATCGTGCCCATGACCTGGGTCCAGCGCAGGACCTTGCCCGGCGCCACCTCCGCACCGTCGTCGTCGAACTTCGTTGTCCCCCGCCGGATGGTTTCGACGGCGGCGGTCACCGCGCGGTGATATTTCGCAACGCTTTCCGCGTCGCGCGCATCGTGGTGGACGCTGCCTCGCAGCGCCTCCCGCAGGTCCTCGGGTGTGGCGTTCTCCCAATCTTCACGCTTGTACATCCGGGTGATGTCTTCGGCTTCCCGGAGGAAGTCCCGCTGCGGCTCATCGGAGACGGCACGGGTGACCGGCTCGGGGGGCTCAGTCGAATCAATCTCTGTCGCAGACGTCTTTCTCGAAGTCGGCGTCGGTTCGGCGGCCTGCGTCCACCCCTCGCGATCGGAATCGGTGTACTTGCGTCCCTGCTGGTCGTAATGGTCCAGGTCGCCGTAGATCCCGAGCTTTTCCAGCGCGGCTTTCACCCGAGTCGGCGAGGGCTGGTACGCACCTGCCCAGTCGTGCACCGCGACCATTTTCCCGTTGACGAATTGCGCTTGGAAAGCCACGTAGACGCCCGCGTTGTGGAATTGCTCATGGTGCATGTTCTTGCCGACGTACCAGTTGCCGTCATGGTCACCGACCACGGTCCGCATTGCGGGCGCGGATATTTCGGCCCAGCGCTGCAGAATCGGGCCCTGGCGCGGCACCTCGATCGTCGTGGCGCCCTTGCGCGGGATCACGTCCGATTCGGGCTCCGGCTTACCGTTGGATTCCGGATCGGAAGCTTTGGACCAGAGGCCGTCCTTGTCGATCGTGTACCGGTGATCGGGCAGCTCGTCGGTGTTGAATCGGAACACACCCCGGGAGTTTCGTTCGTCGTAACCGCGGACGCCGCCGCCCGCGCCCTCGCCGAGATCGTCGGCGCCGGCCGTCTTCTTCTGGCCGAAGCCAGGGCGCATCGGCAAGTCGCCGTCCTGGAATGGCCGGAACAGCACCCGGCCTTCGTGTGGGGACTTGTTGCCACGGAGCATCTGCATTGTCTGCTCGAAGCCCAGGACTTCCCGGATGAAGGCCTTGCCGCCCGGCCAGGCCGGATCGAGCAGCGATGTCTCGACCAGCCGCCAGCGCAGGCCGGTGGCCTCGTCGATCCTTCCGACGAGAGCCAGGTCGTCGCTGACGCCCTTTATGCCTTTGGCGCCCGCGCGGGCCCGCGGTTCGGCCACGGGCGCGGCCGAGGTTTCGCGCGCCGGAGCCTTCTCCCCTTTGTCGCCCTGGGGATTCGGAGCACCGGCTGCTTCCTTGACCGGCCTTGTCTTGTCGGTTGCCGCGGCCGAATTCTCAGAGGTCGGCCGGGTTCCCTGCGTAGCGTCCGGCCGGTTCGGGGACACCGGATCGATCTCGGGTTGCGCGAATTCCGCACGCCGCTGGACCGGGTTCGACGGCACCTCGTCCGGCTTGGTCGCGACGGTCGAGTCGGCTTGTTTCGCTTGAATGGACTCCGGAGCATCGAGTGCGCCACCCGCCCGCGGTTGCGCACGCGCCAAGTGGTCACCGGATACGTCGTGCTTCGGTGCGGTCGGCACGTTGTCCCGGCCTGCAACAACTTTGGTGTCCCCGCCACGTTGGGCGGATGGCGACGAACTCGTGGGCTTGTCCCCGCCGGTGGCGTTCGACGCCGGCTGCTGGGATGCGGTTGCCGCGTTGTGTGGCTGCGGTACGAGCTGACCGCCGTCGTGCTGCTGCGACGCGGGCCCGGCCGTCTCGGAAGACTGCCGTTGTGCAGTCGATTCCGACTGTTCATGGTTCGCGGGCGCGTGACCGGTGTTCGATGCGGAAGAGTCACCACCCGACTTCGCGGACGACGACTGCTGCGGCAGGTCGTCCTCGGCGGTGTTCCGGTGCGTTGAGCTCACGATCGAGTCATCGGTCTGATCACCGCCCTGGTTGGATGCCGAGGACCCACTGCGGTGTTCGGACAGCGATTCGTTCGGCTGCGCGCCACTCCCTCTCCCCGCGTTGCCATTCGGCGAGTCCGAAGCGCTCTTGGGTGCAGCCGCGGGCCCGGTATCCGAGGCCGAGGGCGGCACTTCGGTCGGTGGTGTCGATCCGGCCGGACTGCGCGGGCCGCCGACGGGATCGACGTGCACTTTGCCGGCGCCGGCGCCACGCCAACGTCCCGCGCCGGAGCTGAACGCGCCGGCGGCACCGGCGCCGAGCATCCTCGGGTCCAGTTCGAATTCGCCACCGTTGATGACCTGGTTGGCGATGCCACCGCCGATCATTCCGCCGACACCACCGGCGCCGCCCTCGACGGCGCCGCGCATGAGCTGCTGGAACCTGCTGTCGAATTGCGAACGGGTGATCTTTCCGCCCAGGAGCTTGAACAGATCACCACCGAGCTTGCCGAACATCGCGCCTAACGCACCACCCAGCGCGCCGCCCAGCGCCGCGAACCACAAATCCTTACCGTTGACACCGTCGCGATGTCCGGCCGCCATCTGTCCCAGCTGGATCAGGAGCGTCAGAATCACCTGCTGCCCCATGGCTTTCAGCGCGGCGACGAGCATCTGCCGCAACAGCTGCTTCAGGTATTGGAAGACAATGCGGTACCACCCGATCAACGCCGCCTGCGTCGGGCCTGCGGTCGGCGGGAACAGCCACGCGAGCGCGATCTCGTAGACCAGCTGTACGAGGCCGACGATGATCATGATCTTGTTCTGTTGAATCGCGCAACCGACCTGATCGCACGAATCAGCGAGCTGACCGAGAGATTTGGCGATAGCTTGCAACGAGGCCTGATCCGACTCATCGGTGAGGTTCCGCAGGGTGCGCGACATGGCCGAACCCGAACCGGCCGACGGATACGCCGAGAGGATATCGTCCACCGCGTCTTCGATAGTCGAGACCAGCCCGGTCAACCCCGCCGAGGCTTCCGACCAGGCGTCGGCGAGGGCGAACATGCCGTTCTCGCTGCCCTCCGGCCAAGCGCTACCGGCGACCCAGCTCAACCACCGCAGGTCCTCGGGCAGGTTGATATCGGATTGCCGTACCGCATCGGGAATCGACATCACCGGCCGCCGTCTCGCAGACCGGGCCCATGCCACGGGTCGGCAGCGTCGGGCTCGAACTGTTCCTCGACCGGCGGCTCACGACGCTCTTGCCGCTTCTCCTTGCCGGAGACCGACTGACCACTACTCCCCATCGCGGGCGTCCCCGGCATCCCCGGCATCGCGGCCTGGGGCAGTACGCCCGCACGCGACTGGGCGCCGATGCCACCGGCTTTCGGCACCAGCTTCTCCCCGTCATAGGCCGCCCCGAGTATCGCCGACGGAATGCCGCCGCCCTTGCCGCCGGTCATCGGACCACCGGTCTTGTCAACTGGCACAACCGTTCCCGGATCGGTCGCGCGGTATACGTTCGGACCGAGAGCACCGGGGAACGCGGGCGCGCCGGGGGGTGCCGGGATGCCGCCGAGCGTCGGTCCCGGCGTCGCGAGTGCGTCGATCGGGTTCGAGGAGGAAGCCTCTACGCTCAGTGGCGTGGCAGGATCGGGAGTACCGGTAGCCGCGAGATTCGGCGTGGAAGGCCCGTTCGGCCGGTCGGCATTCGGGTTACCGGCCGAGGATCCAGCGGGATCAGAACCACCGCCGGTGGACCCACCCGAATTCTGTCCGCCGCCATTGCCGGACTGCTGGTCCTGATCACCCGGCGGCGGGCTGGACGGGTTGTTGTTTCCGTTGTTCTTACCGAAGTTCGGATCGGAGCTGAGCGGGCCCTTGTACGGACCGGGGTCGCCACTGGCGTTCTCGTCTACGTAATTCTTCAGAATCCACTGGGCGTAGAGGTCCTCGCCCGCGGCGAATGCTCTGCCCGCCTGCTCGATTGTGGTGCCATAGTTGACCAGTAGCTGTCCGAAGATCGGAATCGCCCCGGTGGCGTCCGATTCCCGACTAGCGTTGCCCACCAGCGCTTCGGCCGATGCCGAATAGCCTGTCGCGCCCTCGGCGAACTGTTTACCGAACTCGTCCGCCCCCCAGGGACTTCCCAGCCGCTGCAAGGAGTCGCTCAGTGTGCTGAGAATGTCGAACAGACCCTTCGGCGCGCTCGGCAGTTCGGCGAGCCGCTTACCCTTGTCGATCAGATCCTGCGGGTCGACCTTGATCGGGTCGCCACCGGAGTTGTAATTGGCCCGGCTGCCGTAGGGGTTCGAACCGCTGTTGGGCTTGCCGCCAGTGTTCGGGTTCCCACCGCTCGGGCGGTTGTTGACCGGTGGGCCGCCGCTCGGCCCCGCACCGCCGCCTTTCGGCGCGGGCTTCCCCGAGCCGCCCTTGCCGGACCCGCCTCCTGGCGCCGGGGCGCGATCGTCCCTGTCGCCCTTCGGATTCTTCTCGTCTTCATCTTTCTTATCTTTGTCGTCCTTATCGGCGTCCTTGACGCGCTTTCCGTCTTCGGGCTTGCCTTCGCCATCGAGATCCCAGGGCAACCCCGACGATTGCCAGACCTCACCCAGATCCAAGAACGACAACCCCGCCGGCAACCCGAACCGCCCCGACTCACCGAACAGCGAAAGGAACGGGTTGCTACCGGCGTCAGGGTTAGGTGCCACAAGGCGATCGTGCCGTCGCCCTCGTGTCGCTCGCGCGGCGCGCCGACGGAGTTCACCAAACCTTCAGGCGTTCACCCGGATGTAAGGTTCGGCGCGACCGCAGCCGGAAAGCTGGCCGTGACGACCAGACCGCACGGTTCGGCTACGTCGACGAAGAACAATCCCCCGTACTGGGCCGCCATGGTCGCCGCGATCGGCAGGCCGAGACCGGAACCGCCGGCCGTCGCCTGGGCTCCGCGAAAGAATCGAGTGGTCAGCTGATCGAGCTCATCGGGTGACACCCCGACACCGTCGTCGCGGACCGACACGACCACCGACTCGCATTCTTGGCTGACGGTGATCGCGGTATGGGCATCTCGGCCCGCGTAGCGTACGGAGTTACTCAGCGCGACATCGAGAATCTGGGCGAGCACACTCGCCGGAACACCGGCTTCGGCAACCTCGGTAGTCGCGTCGAGGGTGAGGGTCATGTCGGCGCGCTGGAACGCGGCATGCCACGCGTCCACTCGATCCCGTGCCACCGCTACCGCGTCACAGTCCGACGTGTTCGAGCGCGCGGCGGCGTGTCCGGGCGCGGCATCGGCCACCGCCGAGGCCAGCAAGCCGTCCAGCAACTCCGTGAGCCGGTCCACTTCGCTCACCACACCGGCGAAGGTGGCCGACGCGTGATCCTGGGCGATCATCGGCTGTAAGGCCTGCAACCGAACCGCGAGCGCGGCCAGTGGATTTCGCAGCGAATGCGCCGTATCGACCACCAGTTTTCGCTCGGCCGCGGCCAGGTCGGCGACGGCTCGGGTAATCGACGCGACACCGACCGCGAGTTCGACGATCTCCCGCGGCCCCCGGCCTCTGGACCGGGGACCCCCCGGCTCCGCGCGCCGCACCGGCAAGGTCGAGGTCAGCGCGTCGACATCGCGGCGCAGTTTGGACACCGGTCGCAGGATCCACCCTGATACCCCGAGCGCCACGCCGCCGAACGCCAGCAGGGCGGTGGCGGTCACGCAGGCGAGTTGAATCCAACTGTCGGTGATACCACGGCGAGTCGCCGAGGTCGAGATCGCGATGACCACCACACCGCCGGCTTGCTGCGAGGTTCCGATGGGCTGGCCGACCACCATCGGGTGCGTACTCCACGGATACAGCGTCTCCGGCGGGATGAACCGGTGTGCGTTGTGCGATACCTCGATGACCCGTGGGTCGGCGCGGTTCACCCCGACATCGACCATCACCGTGCCGCTGCCCGCGATCACCAGGACACCGTTGCCGGTCTGCTCGAAATAGCTCTGCGCCTCCCCCTCGAGGCGTGCCGGATCAACCGACGCCGTCGCCGCGAACTGGTTGGCGACCTGGATCCGATCGATCACCATCGCCTGGGTCCGGCTCGACGCCAACTCCATCCCGATCCCGATCGCGAAGCAGATCATGCAGATCGCCGCCAGCAACGTGAATACACTGACCAACCGAACGCGCATCCGGCGAGGTCACCGAGTCCAGCGGTAGCCGAAGCCGTGAATGGTGGCGATCAGTCCTGGGCGGTTCAGTTTGGCCCGCAGCGCGCCCATGTGAACGTCGAGCGAACGAGACGTGGACGGGGTTTTCTCGCCCCAGATCTCGTCCATGATCGTGTCCCGGGCCACCGCGACGCCCGCGCGCTCGACCAGCACGCGTGCTATGGCGAATTCCTTCTGGGTCAGCTGTACCGGCAGACCGGCCACCTCGACGGAACGAGCTCCCAGATCCACCGCGACATCACCGGTAACCACCACGGCCGGAGCGGACTCGGTTGTCTGCCTGCGTCGCACGACCGCTTCCAGGCGGGCGGCGAGTTCACCGAGCCGCGGCGGTTTGACCATGTAGTCGTCGGCTCCGGCACGCAGGCACGACACCACCGCCAACTCGTCGCCCTCCGCGGTCAGCATGATCACCGGAACCGTGCTGACCTTGCGGAGCTGGCGCAACACCAGGTAACCGTTGACGTCGGGCAGCCCGATATCGAGCACGACCGCGTCGTAGCCTGCGTGCGAAGTCAGCAGGTCGAGCCCGTGTGACAAATGGTCCACGGCCGGGAAGCCATGCGCTCGGAGGCCGTCGACAACAGCGCCGGCTACGCCCGCGTCGTCCTCCACCACCACCACACGCACGAACCCGGTCCCTTCCACACGTCCAGACCCGCACCTGAACACGAGGTGAGACTACCGCAGACGATCACGCCTGCCGTCGCGGAGTGGAGCGCCGCCGATCGGTCAACATTGTTGTCCGGCAACGGTCCTCATCGAGGCGATCCGAAGTCAGGCAGTCGCTCTACCGGCACCGGCGCGCGGCTCGGCCTGCGCGGCCGGTGCGACCGCGATCGGCGGAT
The DNA here is from genome assembly GCF_040644075.1 of Nocardia sp. NPDC047038. NCBI lineage: Bacteria > Bacillati > Actinomycetota > Actinomycetes > Mycobacteriales > Nocardiaceae > Nocardia > Nocardia sp. NPDC047038. The sequence continues at coordinate 161,653 of NZ_JBEYVQ010000014.1, forward strand.
AGCCGGTCGGCCGGGGGACGGGCGGCAGGCTGGTGAATCGTCGACGCAGGTTGTTCAGCTGCCGATAGACCTCGCGCTGCTCCTCGTGCAGCCTACGGATCTCGTGGTGTAGCTGTTCTGCCTGATCGACAAGCTGGGCATAGAAGTGGCGACCCTGCTCGAGTTGGGCCCGTTCGGCTCGCGCGCGGGTCAGGATCTCTTCGGCCGAGGTTCGCGACACAGCCGATCGGGCCGTGGCAGCACTCGGCCGGATCCGGCGCGGAACGGGAGTGCCATCGTCAACCTCTTTCACGACAACCCCAGCCTCTCGATAGAATAGTCAATGCGCCCCGAAATTGAATTATGCGCACCGCATCGAAAGCGATCAACCTCGCTGCGAATTCTTGATATCGACTTTGCGATTATTTACATATCTCGAATATTCTTTGGAATCTCTTGACAACCCCTCGAGTTCGCAGCACTCCGCCGGCGGGCGCGCGCGGTCAGGGCGACGGTGACGAGCATCATCACGACGACCACGACGATGGTGGCCAGCAATGCGTGCCGGTAGCCGACCAAGAACGCGTTCTGCACCGCTTGGGCGAGCGGCCCACCGAGTGTGTCGCCAACCGAGGCCGCCGTTGCCACGTTCTTGCCGAGCGGTTGCCCGACCGCGACGATGCCTTCGTGCGCGGCGACTTTGGCTGGAATGACGAGCTCCGCTCGATATCCCTGGTCCACGAGACCACCGGCTACTGCCAAACCGAGCAGGCTACCGAGTTGGACGACGGCCGACTGTGCCCCGAACAGGACGCCGTTGCGAGTCGGGGGCAGCGCGGTAGCGATCGCATCGAGCGCGACCGCCATGACAATGCCCATACCCACGCTCATCACCGCGACCATCCCCACGATCCGCTCCAGGCTGCCCGCCGCGTCCGCGGTCAAACCGACAGCCAGGCCATCCAGCACCATCGTCAAGCCGATGATCAGCGGAGTTGTCGCGCCGGTACGGCGTTGCAGCATCGCACCGGCCTTGGCACCCAGCGCGGAGGCCACGCAGGCGGGCAGGAAGATGAGCGCGCCCGCCACGACCGGGTCGGTGCCACGCACCGCCTGCAGGTATTGGATCGTCACGAAGACAATGCCGAATTCCGCCACGACCGCCGCGGACAGCGCGAACATCGCGGGCTGCGCCCGCGGATCGGCTCGCAACAGAATGTCGTGCGGCAACTCGCCGCCACGGCGGGTAGCCGCAGCCACAACCAAGAGCACGGCGCCTGCCCCCAGCAGCGCCACGACGGGAGCCGCGGTCCAACCCCAGTCGGGCGCCTTGAACAGACCGAGCGCGACCAGCCCTGAACCTATCGTCGCCGCAACGACACCCGGCCAATCCACCGGGGCCTGCGGATCGCCGGGGCAGCGCGGGACGAACTTGACGATGCCGACCAGCAGCGCCACCGCGGCCACGGCATCGGCGAGGGCGACCCGGGGCCACCACAGATTGTTCAACAGCAGGCCGCTGACCAGCGGAACGACTGTCACGCCCGCGGCCAGACAGCCTGCCCACAACAGCAGCGCCTGGGCGCGTTGCCGACCGGCATTGCTGACCAGCACGAGGATCGACAACGACGCGGGGACGATTGCGGCGACACCCGCACCCATGACGATTCTGGCCACCAGCAACGGAATCGAGGTCGCGGCCAGCAGCATGTGGGCCAGCAGACCAGCGAGAAAGGTGACATACCCGGCAATCAGCACTCGCTTGGCGCCGCAACGGTCGGTGAGCACACCACCGACGAGCAGAAACACGATGAGCGACAACACATAAGACTTCGGGATCCACAGCGAGAACTCGAGCACGTCCCGGTCACCCAGCTGCTGCAGCAAGGTCGACACGGCGATGCTGTGCAGCGAAACGTCCTGGCTGATCAGGAATCCGGTGCCGCCGACGAGCGACAGGACGAGTGCGCGCCGCCCGCGGCTCGACGGCAGCGCCGGTTGCGTCCGGGTCACTCGGCCTGGACGGCTGATCTCGACTGCCATGGTGCGCCCTCGACTCGATAGCTCGGCCACCCCCGATCGGAAGTCTCGACTATCGGTGGCGATCTCGCCAATCGGCGCGGTGCCGGTCCACTGCGGTCGGCGTCAGCCCAGGTGATCGCGCAGTGAGTTGATTGTGGCGAACAGATCGTCCGGTTTGGGCGCCTCGGCCTGATCGATGTCGAGCGGTGCCATCAGTTCCCTGGCTTTGCGCGCGACCTCGAGCACCGCCGCCCGCGACGCCGCGGTGACCGCGTCCGCGAGCTCCGCCGGGGTCAATTCGCCGATCGCGCCGGAAAACTTGATGTCGGTGGCGATCCCGTCGGCATTCACGGTGACGCGCACCCGCCGTCGCGCAGTGGCGGCGACGCCGACAAGTAACGCACGTTCGGCTTGCAGATCGGCGATTTCGGCCATCTTGGCCTGAAATTCCTCGACGGCAGCGTTGAAATCATCATCCATCGTGTCGGGTCCTTCTGTCGCGCTCACAATTCGGCGGGCGGCGTCATCGGTCGAGAATCCGATGACTATCGCTTCGACAGTCATTCAGTGTGTTTTGCGACGGCGAAGTAAGCGGTGCGGGGGTGTGCTTCGGCAGTTGCGCCCGCAGCGCTGCCAGGCCTTCGAACAGATCCTCTGGCTTGGGCATTCGCGACCGCAACTCGGCTGCCGGGGCCAGGAGCGTTTCCTGCTCGGCGGCCACCTTCGCGGCCGCCGCCTGCGCCGCCTGCACTGTCGCGCGGGCGATTTGGCCATAGCTGAGCGTGTTGATGTCGTCGGCGTAGTACGTCTCGATGATCGAACCGGAAGCATTGACCACGACGGTGATTCGGCCGTGTTCCACGGTGGCGGACGCGGTCAGCGCGTCGCGCGCACCGCGCAGACTGCGCATCTGGCTCAGGGCCCGGCCCACCGCATCGATCAGTTCAGCGGCATCGGCCGCCGTGCTCGCGTTCTCCGGTCGTATCACTGTGCCGCCACCTCTGCCATCGCTGCCGCCCGTTCATCGAATTCGACCCGTAGTCCGGCGTATCGCGATAGATACGCGATCACCGCCACGGGGTCTTGCTGGCCGTCGAGATCGGGCAGCAGCACCATGAACCTCGCCGGGTCCGGGTCCTGCTCCCCCACCAGCGCGATCAGCTGGCCGCTCCGTAAACGCAAGACCAGCACCGCCTGATCGTCGTCGGGAACCTCCGCAAAGCCCGCCTTCACCGCCCACTCCAGGGCGGAGATGCCGATATCCAGCCAGCCGATGAGCCTGCTCGACCCCGGCGTCGGCCAGGTGCGCGGGTCGACCGCGACCGTGACCGGGTCGGGCCAGGGCCGCCGCCGATCCAGCTCCGCCAGCAGGCGGGCGAAGAAGCCCAGGATCTCGTCGCGGTCGACGCCGTCGGCCGCCTCGACGGCGGGATCGGGCACCGTCTGCGTCGAAACAGCCTGCGCCAGCGCCGGATAGAACTCCTCGACCGTCTGGGCATAGCTGACGCGGTCGATCAGGTCTTCGGCTGCCGCGCCGACGACCTCGGCAGCGGACAGATCGTCGACATGGGCCATCGATGCGCAGAGCTGAACCAGCGCCGCGGAATCATAGTCGGCGAACTCGGGCGCATCGGTCGGCCCGAGCGGTGCGGGCACGATGACGGGTTCGAGCGAGAAGAACGGGCGGTCGACCTCCGCCACGGCCGGCCTGTTCGGATAGTCGTCCCCGGTATCAGGTCGATAGCGTAGGTAGAGCTCGGTTTCGGCACTGCTCAGTCCGGGCCGCTCACTGTCGCCTGGTTCGCCCTCGACGAACCCGACCTCCCAGGCCAGGATCGTCGCGAGCTGCGCCGCCGACAGCAGACCGGCGGGCATCGGCTCGTCGGTAACGGTGCAATCGCCGTCGTCGGCCGTGGCGCTGACCAACATCACCCGCAGTTGTTCCGGCGGTGTCGCACAGTGCCCGGCGGCGTCGAGGGCGTCGGATCCGACGATGACACACACCCCGCCGGCAGCGACAACCACGCCGCCATCGCTTCGCCTGCCCACAATCCGCGGCATCAGCAAGTTCCCTTCGCGCTCGACTGCCAGGAAAGTACCCAGCCCACGCACGGGCGGCGACCGGGCATGATCCGGTCGCCACAGCCGTTCACCTTCTCGTCACCCGCGGACACCGGCTACGCCCCGCCGGTGCGGACGACATCCCTGGCGATGAGGGCGGATTGGCGATCCAGCATCGGCCCGGCGGGCAGTTGGCTGATGATCTGCCACGGGACCAGCTTCGGCTCGGCGGTCTGTCCGAGCACGACTGCCGTCGCGGCGTCCGGAATACCGAATCGAACGCCGGTGTCGGTGACATAGAACAGGCCATCGCGCCGGGTGCTGTCCAGCTCGATACCGGTGGCCTGCACGAATTCGCCGCTGGCAGCGGGTATATAGGCCGTGTGGGCAGCCTCGCCCCCGACGAGACGCACCGGTGTCCGGCCGGACGCCAGCGGCAGTTGCCTGCCGACGAGCAAGCGCAGGGTGGCGGCTTGATCGCTCGCGCTACGCGCCCAGCTCGCGCAGGCCACCGGATCGGTATCCATGGCGACGATGGACGGGACGCCTGCCGGGAACTGCCCGATCGGCAGGGTGTTCAGCACCGGCAGACCGCCGATCGCGTCCGGGGACAGCAGCGGAATGACGGTATGCCCCATCGAGTTCGACGTGCGCAGTACCTGCGCGGTGAACTCCGAAATCTTCTGCAGCCCGTCGGCGAGCACCACATACGGCTGCGCGCCGTTGACGCCTTGCACCCGGATCACCGACCCCACAACGACATTGCCGACGCGCACGGCGCTGGGCGCACCCGCGTCGGGTATCGCCGGAGCGAGGAGTTCGGGGGCGGCGGCGGTCGCGTTGAGCAGTCCGGCACCGATCGGCCGCGGCCGCATGTCGCGAATCTGCAAGGTAGCCACGACCGCTTCACTGCTCATATCGATGCGTGCGTGCTTGCCGTCGTAGATCAGGTAGGTGGCGCCGTCATAGGTCGCGAGCACCGCCTCATCCGGTGAGGCGGGCCGGATCTGCGGGCCGAGCTGTGGCACGCCGTCGAGAACCGTACTGCGCAAACCGTCGGTCGCGTCTTCGCACAGCGTCCACTCGGAGCGATCGCGATCGACCGCCCCCGGCAGCGACGCTGGTGCGCCGGGGATGCCGAGCATCGGTCCGCGCGGTACCGAGGCCAGCTTCGAATCCTGCACCGACGTCGGTGATTCACTGGTGCCGGTGATCAGCCTGGCCGAAGCCAGATTCAGCACCGGGTGCATGGTCTTGTCCACCATGACGTAGAGGGCACCGCTGTCGCCGGCCATGATGATCTTGGCATCGCCGAGTTGCCCCTGCGGCCGCAGGAACGCCAGGACGCCGCAGCCTGCCGTCACCAGCACTGCCAGCACCAAACCCGTCAGCAACGAACGGAATTGGATGCGCATGGGATCGTGCAGCATTCGCACATCGCGGCGAACCAGCGCGTGCTCGAAACGCTGCAACAGAAATCTGTATCCATTGACCTGCGCCCGGGTCGTCAACTGTGCCGGCATTTCAACTCCTCCGTGCGCACGAACACGTGCGCATGAACACCGTGTGCCTGAATGTGCACACTCGTACGACATATGAGAGGCTACCGCACCACACAGGCGAGCGCCGAATGGAGATGTTCTGAATGAATAGCGAGATAATGCCGCCGGAAGATACCCGAGAATCACCTGTTGTGCCATTGCCGACTTCGGGTCCGAGCGAACTGTTCACACGGATTCCATTGTCCATCGTGCTGCCATCGGCGGCCGCGGGAACAACGGCCGCCACCACAGCCATCGCCCTCTGCGCAGATATTCGAGTGGCTCTCGGCATCGGGATCACAATTGCGTTGCTCGGTGGCGTCCGAGTTTGGAAAACCAATGTTTGGCGAATTCTGGGAATGCGCGGCTCGCTCTGGTGGCGCAACCGGCGCGGTAGTGGTAATGAACCACGCCCGGAGTCGTTCGATGTCGATATCCCGGACTCCGGTGGCGCCCGCTGTGGCATGCGCTGGGACGGCAGCCACCTGATCACCATGGTCGGGCTCGGCGACACCGTGGTGCGGCCGACCGTGCTCGGATCGGCTCGGATCGAGGCGGGCGCGGCCATCTCACTCGCCGATGTGGCGCGGTGCCTGTCCCAGTTCGATATTCGGCTGGCCGCCGTCGACGTCGTCACGCTCGGTGTCCGCACCCAGGGCCCGCACAACGTCGTCCGGATCTACGAAAAGCTGCTCGGGCCACTGCCTGCCGCCGCTACCCAGAACGTCTGGCTGGTTCTGCGTTTCGACCCGCTCGACAACGTCGGCGCGATCGACAACCGGGGCAACGCACAGGAAGGCATGATCCGCACCGCCCTGGTCGCGACGCGCCGGGTCGCGGGTCGCATCGCCGCCAGCGGCGTCGGGGTCTCGATCCTCACCGCCGACGAACTGGCGGCCGCGGAGGCCGCTGTCCTGCACGACAACGACCCACAGCAGTGGGCTGAGGATTGGCGCGTCTTGCGCAGCGGCGGCATCGAATTGGCCGGTTACGCGGTCCGGCCGCACCTGCTCGAACCGGGGGTGCTGGCGGCGGTGTGGACACTGCCCGGCAAGTCGGTGCTGACCCGCTTGCGCATGACACCGGCCGTCGATTCGGACTCGCCGGGCCGGCGTGGCGCCATGGTCGCGCTGAGCGCGGTCGTGCGGCGCGACCTTGCCGGCGTCGGTCATCACGACGCCGAGGAACCGCCCGCCGAACTCGGGTTGCGTCCGTTGCGCGGACTGCAGCGCCAGGTCCTGCTCGACGGCGGGAACCTCGAGCCGTCCGCCGCGCTACGCGGGGTACCAGCGGCGATGTCGCGATTCACGGTGCAGGCCGCAGGGTGTGGTCAGGTGATCGGCGCTACCGATGACGGGCTCGGTGTCGCGGTGCCGCTGTTCGGGCCCGCGGTCCGGCGGGTGGAGATCGTCGGGTCGCTGCGGCTGGCCCAACTGATGGTGCTGCGCGCCATCGCGGTGGGTGCGCAGGTGATCGTGCACAGCGTTCGCCCCCGTGAATGGGAATGCCTGGTCGCGGCGGTCGGCGCGCCTGCCGCGCTGTCGTTGCCCGCGTCCGGTAGCGCGCGATACACGGCCGCGGCGACGATGATCGTTTTCGACGGTGTCGCCTCGGCCGGACAGGTGTCGGAAGCGACGGCTGTGCATGTCCGTTCGCCGCGGGAGTCAGCGGCGGTCCTGCTCGGCGCCGATGTCGCGCTGATCGAATCGGCGGACGTGCCCGGGCGGGTGCACATTCGCAGTGCGGGCCGGGAACTGACCGTCCAGGTGGTCTCGATCCGGGAGGAAGTCGAGTATCTCGAGGGCGCCGGAACCGACGCCGCAACCGAGGTCGGGCCGCAACCAGAGCCGGCACTGCGATCCGCATGAGAACGGGGGCCCGCGGCCAGTTGGCGGCGGGCCCCCGGGGACTCCTCGGTGCCGGATCTACCAGACGAAGTCGTCCGCGACGTGCTGATCGGTCGCCCGGGCCTTGTCCAGCGCGGCCTGCACGTTGTCACGTCCCTTCTTCAGCAGTACGAGCAGCTCGTCCAGGTCGGCGATCAGGGTCTTGTGCTTGGCCAGGAACGAGCCGGCGGCGCCGCCTTCGCCGCTATGCCAGCCCTCCCGCACCAGCGAGGTCGCCGCGTTCTGCGCGTTTTCCCGCTCCGTGGTAATGGCCGCGTGGTAGTTGTCCATATCGGTGATCAGCTGGATGACGCCCGCCGGGTTGTACAACATTGTGTTGGTTCCGTTCTCAGAAGTGGTTTCGGTCGGTTCCGGTCAGAGGTAATTCGTGTTCAGCGTGGTGAACCCGCCCATGCTCTCGTTTTCGGTTGCCGCGACCTTCGTTTCACCGGTACGCAACGCCTCCGAGACCTGGCCCAGATCGACATTCACTTTGCGGATCCTCGCCTGCAGTTCGTCGGCGAATTTGGTGAACGCGACGTTGGCTTCACCTTCCCAATCCTTCTTCGCGGCGATCACTGTGGCCTCGAGGTTGTCGACGCTCTTGTCGATGGGCGGAATCACGTCGGCGTACGCGTTCGCGTACTTCTGAAATATGGCGAAATCAAGGTGGAGAGCATCTGCGCCGGCCATTGACATTTCCTTTCGGATGATGATGTGTTGAGAATTCCGGAGAAGTGACTCCGGACGATGGGTGGATGCGCGTACCGATTACGGCATCCAGCGGCCCTCGGGCAGCGCTTCGATCTGCGCACCGACGACATGGGCCAACCGGCGATCACTGCCGGGGGCCAAGGTCGTCCACGGTTGCCCGTCAGGGGCCATGCTGCCGCCGCCGATGATCCGGCCGGCCGCGGTGTCGTACACGGCGACGGCGGCGGGCGATCGCTCCGCGCTGCCGTCACGGTGGGAGTAGCACACCAACTCGGCGACCGAAATACACTGGCGCAGTGCCAGCCCAAGGGCCAGCGCGTCCGATTCGGACATGCCGAGCTGGTAGGCGGCGCTGGCCTCGGTGGTTCCCGCGTCGTCGAGCCGTCGACGCAGTTCGGCGGTGGGGGCGGTGAGCACCGGGATGTCCGCGGCTGGACGGGCGCCGAGCGCGGCCAGCAGCGGCCGGGCCAGTGCGACCGGATCCTCGTCACCCCACACGGTGCCGATCTGGATTTCGTCGCCCACTCGCACCGCCACCGCGTGGTCCAGGCCGCGCCGGGCCAGGCAGACTCGATGCACGTCGGCGCGCCGGATCCGCAGGGCCAGTTGCCTTTCCGGGCGGGCCAGGGCGAATATCGCCGTGGTCAGCTCGTCGTCGAGGACGTTCCCGTCCTCGTCGAGCACGCCGCGCGCATAAAGCTCCGCGACAGCGGCGACGCGGGCGGCAAGGAAGTCGGCGTGCTCGCTGTGTTGTGGGCGCAGGGCGAGAACCACCGGAAGGGTTTGCGCGCCGAGCGTTTCGGCGACGACGAGGGCGGCATCCACGGTCAGGTTCGTCATTGCGACGCCCCGGCGGTACGAGACTGCGCAACGCCGCCCAGAACTGGTGGTGCGGTGGCGAGCCCGGCCTGGACGACGATCTGCTCGCCGAGAGCTCCGGCCTCGGCTGCCACCGCCCGCTGACCGGCTTGCGGCGACGCCGGAACCGGCGAAGTCGTGGGCGGCGCGAGCATCGACGGTGGCGGTACCTGCGAGGCCGTTGCCACGACGGGAGCGCCGGCCGTTGCCGCCACGATCGGCGAGACGGGTTGCGGCATCGGCGTGATCACCAGCGACTCACCGCCGACTGTCAGGGTCGGAGCCGGAGCGACAGTCGATGCCGACAGGTCGACGACTGGCGAACCCCGCAGTGCGGGAGAAGAAACGGCCTGCGCGTCGGGCGGCGGCCCCGATGACCCGTCGCCGACCGGCTTCGGCGCCTGCTCGGCCAGTAGGGCGGCTCCCGCGGAGACGACGGGAGCCGTCTCCTGCTCCCACGCTGCGGACAGCTTCGCACTGCCCGCCTCGTAGGTGCGCATCACCTGGGCGGCGTGGTCGCGCAAGGCGTCGACCTGATGCTCGGCAGTGTCGAACAGTCCGGCAAGCGGTGCGCCGAGCAGCGTGCCGCTGACCATCTCCTCGGCCATCCGCACCGCCGCCGCCACCTCGTCCACGTGCGGCATCGTGAGCTGAGCGATCTCGTAGGCCGCGGCCTGCTCGGCGGCCGTGGCAGCATTGTGCTCGGCGGCGGTGGTGAGGTCGTCGAACCAGTCGGCCAGCTGCGCCAACCGGGCAATGCCCTCCGCGCTGGAATCCGATCCCCACGCGTTCCCGACAATGGCGAGAATGGCGCGATACTCGGCGCCGGCCTCGCCCAGGTGCAGTGCGAGCGCTGCGTAGGCAAGCCCCGCCTCGGCCATCGGCACGACGCCGGGACCGGTCGTCAGCTCGCGTGCCAGCTGCTCGGCCGGTACGGCGTCCCACATCGTGCCGGTGAAACCGGCGTGCGGAAGTTCGACCATCGCGTCACTCCTCGTCTCGGTGTTCGGCGCGCGGTGCTACGCCAGGCGCTGGAACGACTGCACGGCGTCGTCATCGGAATCCCCGACGAGGTCGGCGTGGGAACGCAGGTTCGCGGCGATCTTGCGCAGTTCGCCGACGCCCCCCAGGCAGGACTGCTCGAACGAAGCGCTGACTTGTCGCAGCACCTGCGCGGTGTGCCGCGACACCGGGTCGGCGGCGGCCGGCACCGGACGCAGCGCGTCACTGCGTTGAAGTAGCCCGCCCTCCAGGTCATCGGCCAGCATGTCCAGCCGACCGGCCGCCATCCTGGCGAGTTGGTGATCTATCGCGATGCTGCTCATCAACGTTCTCCTCTTAAAGGCTGAATGGCGTATCCGGGTCGGCGGTCGTTTCCACGCCGATGATGGGTGCTGCGGTCTCGGGCAGGCGGCCTCCGACCAGTTCGTCGCCATAGCGGGCATCGACAGGCGACTCAGGGCGGCCGCCCGCCGGGCGGGCCCGGTCGTCGCCGATCGAGCTGGCACCGGGTGCGAAAGGCGGTAGTACTTCATGCGAGTACGTGGAGGCCGACGCCGAAATCAGCGGCGTGCCGATCGGGCTCGCGGTCACCGTGATGACGCCTTCGGTTTGCCACACGCCCAGCGGAGCCGCCGCCGGGGCGACCGCCGCTCCCCCACTCGTCGACCCGACCGGCACGGCTGCCGCAGCGGAGCGCGTCGGAGCCGGTGCCGCGGGGTCGGCGGCAGGCTTGACCGGGAACTGCGCGGTCACCTCTTTACCGACGGTCTGCGCGACCGAGATCAACGGCGTCACCACCTGCTGCAACTGCGACAGCAACTGCGTCACGGTGGGCTGGTTCGGCGAGGAGGGCTCGACTCCGGCAGTGGCAGAGACCGATCCGTGGGAGCCCAGCGACCTGACCGCCGACACATCCGGCGCCGAGGGGCCGGCCGCCGAAACCGTCTGGGTGAGCGAACGCTGGACCTTGCCGAGGTCCGCGTGTTTCGGGTTGCGAGTCGGCACCGGCTTGCCCGCCTCGGTCATCTCCGCCGACTGCGCCAGCAACTGCGCCTTGGTCTGGGCGGTGATCGCCGTCGCCTCGGTGCCCGCCTCGATGGCGGTGGCCAGCAGCGCCGCCTGGCCGGGCGGCGTCACCAGCGTGGGCCCGAGCGCTGCGGTGGTCAGCGCGAAACGCGCCGCTACCGCCGCCATTTGCGCGTATCCGGTAGCGACGGTGCCCGCGGCGCCACCGGTGGTCAGGTTGATCCGCGCGGCCTGCTCGGAGATCGATGCGGACGTCGCCACGGTGTCGACCGCCGCCGCCGTCGCCGCCGTTGCCCCTGAGCTCTCCATCGACTGCAGCAGCTGAATGCCCGTGGAGGCCAGCTGCATCGCGGTGCGCACCGCGTCGACGACATTCCGCATCAACGTTTGCGGATTGAACTCCCCCGCGCCCAGGTTGCCGTTACCGTAGCCACTGATCAGGTCGGTTACCGGTTTGAACAGTGCCGCCGGGTCGAGCGGCGGGAGGAGCGGCAGACCCGGCAGCGGCGGGATAGCGGGAAACTGCGGCAAGCCGATGCCGGCCAGCAACTGCTGGGTCGGCTGATCGAGAAACGGAGCAGCCGGCGTATTTCGGAGCGCGTCGAGAACGGTCGGATGTAGCGGCGCCGCAGCGGGTTGCGCGGGAGTCACTGTTCGGCGCCCGTCAGCGTACCGAACGAAGCGACGCTGTGCTGCTCGGTCAGTTCATAGGACGCCGCGGCCACCCGCGCGGTATCGGCGGTGGTGGTGAGGATTTCGACGAGCTTGGTCAGTGCGGCGAAGTGGTTGGCCTGGGCGTAGGCGAAACTCGTCAGGAATTCGTGACCGATCAACCCGAAGGTCGGAGCGATGGCCGCTATGACAGCGGCTTGGTCGACGGCCCCCGCGACGGCGACCGTCGCCGCCATTCCGTCCGAAATCTCGCCGTATCGGCGGAATGTCTGCGGCTGCACATTGAGGACGTTCATCGCGGTACCCTCCTGGGCTGGTTCTGTGATCTCGATACCTAGACGGCTCGCGTCAGAAATCTAATTCGGGCCGCGGTGTCCGCAAGCGGTGCGCGAGCGGCGACCCCGGCTGTTCACCTGCCCGTTGACTCGGCCCCGCGGGCAGGGCAGCGCTAGCTGTTCACTTGACCGTTGAATTCGTCGATCAGTTGTCCGCGCGTTCCCAAAGCCCGCCGCACCGCCGCAGCGGCCGTGGCAACGAGCACCCGCTCGAACTCGGACGGCGACAGCATCGCAATCGCCTGTGTCAGACGGACATCGAGCAGTCGGCCCACCCCGTCGACCGAGACGGTGATGGCCCCCTCGGCATCGGTGTGGTCGACCCGGATCGCGGCGAGATCCGCGGCGAGCCGTCGCATCCGATCCAGTCGTGCGCGAGCACCCGCCTCGAGGGCAGCGAAATCTGTCACCACGAATCTCCATCCCGGTCGAGCCAGCTGTGCGGCTCGTACCCGTGCTCCGATTCCGCTGCGAGCTCGTAGTGTTCGACCGCGTCCTGGGACGGCAGTTCGAGCAGGTCCAGCGCCGATTCCGGGACACCGATCTCGGCCAGGTACGCACGCCGGAGCAAGCCGGCCCGGTTGGCCGCGAGCTTGCACAGCCGCAGAATGTCGTCACCGAGATCGTCCGGGTCGCGCCGCAGTTGGTCGGCGGTGAGCCGAATCGCCAGCGGCACAGCCGAATCGGTCGCGCTCACCACGATGTCGCCACCGCGCAGTGCGGCCTCACCGGTCGAATAGGGCGTGAAATCAGATTTCGGTGCTTCCAGTTCCGGCGCGTCCCGATCGAGCGTCGTCTCCGGGTCGGCCTCGGCCCCGTCGAAAACCGGACTCTCCTGGATCGTCGCGCCGAACATCGAGTCCGCGGACCACTCGGCGTCGATTCTCGGGGGTTGTTCAGACACGTCGCTCGTCCTCCATGGTCTGTGACACGGTCGCGATATCGGCGGCGATCATGGACGCCAGCGCCGTCCGATCGACCGCTGTCGCGACCGGTCCTGCCGTCTCGGCGACGGCGTAGCGGCCGTCATCGACCAGATCTCGCCATTCGATGCGGTAGGGCGTGATGCCGCGCGGCCCGAAGATCGAACTACCCATACGGGTTTCGATCACTCCGAGCCGCTCCGCGGGCCGTCGCAGCCACGCCGCGCTGGCGCGATCGGCCGCATAGTTGTCGTAGACCGGAGACCGGCCGTAGTGGTGGTCGGCCTCCGCGCTCGCCGGGCTGGTGATCAACGGAGTATCCGGCCCCCGCCCGGCCGCCCGAGCGGGGAGCGCGCCGACCACCGCACCGGCGAGCCGATCGGCATCGCCACTGGTGATCACATAACCGCCACTGTGCCAACGCGTTTCGCCGGGTAGCTGGCGAATCAGGACCCCCACGTCGCCCTGCCGGGCTCCGACCAGGCGAAGCCGGCCTGCGGGGTCGCCGCAATCGCGCGGGTCGAACGCCACCGCTGTGACCCGAATATCGGCGTGGGCGACCCGGGTGAGGGCGTCGTGCAGGGCGCCGTCAGCCGTCTCGTCCAGCCCGGCCAGCGCCGCCGCCGCCAGTCGCGCCCAGTCCCGCGTGTTGTCGCCACGATTCAGCGCGAACAGCGGCAACGGTAGCCGGTCCTGGAACAGCCTGTCCCACAAGGCGATCAGTTCCGTATCAGTGAGCTGCCAGGTGCGGCTCACCGATCGAGCACCGGTCTGATCGCGAGCCCCGGCTGCCCGAGCGCCTCGTCCAGATGCTCGGTCGAATCCAGCAGCTCGGACCGCTTCTTCTCCTTTTCCTCGCCATTCGGGCGGCCGGGATGACCGCCGAACGGGACACCCGGTTCGCGCCCACCAGCGGGTCCGGCCCGTCCGGTCAACTTCTCGTCCGGAACGGCGGTGAGGCGGGGGAACAGCTTGGTCTCCTGGTTTTTCAGCTGATCCAGGGCGAATACGCGACCGATCCCACCTCCGACGCCGCCGCCCTTGCCGACGAACGGGACGTTTCCCGGCGGCAGGAGGGCGGAATTCATCAGCCACGGGGTGCTGCCCGATGCTTCCGAGGTCAGGTCGTCGGGCAGGTTGCTCAGCGTCTCGAATGGGTTGTCCTTCAGCCCTTCCGGCAGGTTCGAGGTGTTCGGTCCCGTTTCGGTTCGGGGATTCGGGAGCCCGGAGGAGGGATCGTCGCCGTCGACGGGCGCGTTGCCACCGCCCGTCGGATTGTCGCCGACGGGCGTCGCGTCACCGCCGTTGTCGTCAGGGCCGGTCGGCGGCTCGTCGCCGGGATCACCGCCGGACCCGTCTGCACCGGGCGTGTCGAGCGCCTCGATCGGCGCGGTTCCGCCGACGTTCAGGCTCGGCGTCACCACCTCGTTCGGCTGGGGTAGCGCCACGATATGGGTCGTCAAATGCGTGTAGTTCTCGGTGTAATGCGTCTGGAAATGCTCTTGGAACCGGAGCAGGTCCGCGTCGTTCTGCGTGCTGGTCGTCGAGGGCGGTGGTTCGGGGGTCTGCGGCATGCCGTTCTTCGTCCGCTGCAGCCAGCCCGAGCTGAACACCAGCGAGTCACCCAACAGATTCATATCCGTCGTGAGCTGCTCGGAGGCGAATACGTACTGCGTGGTCGCCAGAATCGCCGCGTCCGCACCCGCGCCGGTCCATTGATCCGACGCACCGGCGATGGTGGTCCGCAGGGTGTCGAAACCACGGTCCAGCCCCGTGGACAGCCAGTACCACACACCACCCGCGTCGGCGACCGCCTGCGCATTGATCGACTGGCCGACGTTGTACAGAATCGACCAATCCAGCTGCGAGCCCGCCTCGGGCCAGAACAAGGCCGGGTCGTAGAGCGTCGTGGTATCCGGCTTGTTCGAATGCCGGGGAATCTTCACCGATTTGGGCGCTCCGCTGGGTGGCGTGCCCGGCGGGCTGTCGAAGGAGATCCCCTCGAAGCTCACGGCCGAGTTGTGCTCGGTGAGGGCGTATTTCTTGCCCGCGGCGAGGAACGTGTTGCCCATATTGGTGAGGATGTTGCGATGCCGATCCATGCGTTCCAGCAACTCGGTGGCGATCTTGGAGTTGAACAGGGCCCACATCTGCACCCCCGAGGCGCACGCGGCGAACACCGGACTCGCGCGTTCATAGTTGCCCTGCACCCAGCTGTGGACGCCGACAACGACATTCAGCATGTCCTCGACGTGCTGCGCGCACTTCTGCGCCGTCCCCGGCTCGAGCAGAAGGTCCGCGCCGCCCAAGCTCGCCCATTTGGTGTTGTCCGAGACATCGGAATCAAGTGCCATGTCGCAACTCCTATCAGCGCAATCGGTTCGGATCGGTCATCTCAACGGCCGTCGTCGTAGACGCTGAGCCGCGAGATTCCACCGCGCGACTCGTCCCCCTGGACGCGCTGCAGTTCACCGCATTCCCGTTCGATGAGCCGCACCAGCCGCTCGGCGTCGGTCGCGACCGCGGCCACCGGCGGCCCGGCATCGACGATGTAGCGGCCATCGCCGGGATGGTCTTCCCAGAAGATCCACTTGGTCACCTGCCCGCTCGGGCCGAAATTCGAGTGACCGTGCGTGATCTCGATCCGGCCGACCGTGGATTTCGGCGCGGCCTGCCACCCTCGGCTCCGAGTGTCGACATCGCGGTCGCCTTCGTCGTACAGCGAACTGCGACCGTGCCAGTGATCGAACACGGGCTCGGCCGTCGAGCTCAGCAATTCGACCTGCGACTGGCCGCCCGCCGCCATCGGGGGAAGCTTGTCCACGATCACTCGTGCGAGCTCCACCGCATCGCACTCGGTGATCACCAGTTCGTCGTGACTATAGGGTGACCGCACGCGGAATCCCTCGACCAGGATCGCTCGGTCGCCGAACAGCTTGCCCGCCATCGTCCACTGCCGGGCCAGATCATGGGGCGCGCTCTCATCATTGGCGAGCACCGCGATCCGCACATCGGCCTGCATCGACTTCACCATCGCCTCGGCCAGCGCCGGGTCCCACGCGGCCTGCAGCTCACCCCAGACCCGAGCCTTGACGAATTGGAAGTCGAAATGTCCCTTCACGTCGGCGACGTAGGCGAACGGCCAGCTCGTGCGGCGTCCCACCAATCGCTCACGCAGCACCAGGTATTCGAGGCCGGTGAGCCGCCAGGTCCGTGCCATCAGTTGCCACCCTCCGCCGCGATACCCGGGACGCCCGCCGATCCGGGCTCGCCGACGACATCATCGATCGACCTAGCCGTCGTGAAATCCTGGAAGACCGCGGGCTGATTGCCCGCCGCACGTCCTGGTACCCCCAGCTGAAGTAGTTCGAGCGCCTCGTTCGGGCTGGGCAACAGCGCCCGCGAGTCGACCGGCCCGGTCGCACCCGGTGGGAGGAGTAGCTCCTCGACCTCAGCTATATCCTCGCCGATCCGCTCGGCAGCCTCGGCCAATGCCTGCTTCACCGTCAGGGTGCCGTCCTCGACGGCTTTGGTCAGCGCTTGCAATCCCGGGCCGAGTTGGGCGGCAAGTTGATTGCCGAGCTGCGCGAGAGTCGTGATGCCGGAAGTGATGAGCTGCAACACTTCCGAGAACATGCTGAGCATCTCGGAGGCGGAGAGAGCGCCGCTGGCGCCGGTACCGGGGGCACCGCTCGGACCGGTACCCTGACCGGGATCGCCCGAGGGTGCGCCGCTCGTGCCGCCGTTTCCACTGGACCCGCCGTTTCCACTGCCCGAACCCGCGCCCGATCCGTTGCCGCTGCCGCCGGGTCCGCTTCCGGATCCGCCGCCGGTGCCACCGCTTCCGTTTGCGTTGGATTTGCCGCTGTTGTTGCCTCCGCCGCTGTTGTTGCCGTTCCCGCCACCATTGCCGCTGTTGTTGTCTCCGGTTCCCCCG
>NZ_JBEYVQ010000015.1:0-156360 GCF_040644075.1 Nocardia sp. NPDC047038
CGGCGGTGGTGACGGTGTCGTGCCACCACAGGTCGCGGCCTTCGGTCCAGGGGACTTCGATGCCGGTGCGGCGCACCACCAGCACATGCTCGACGGTCGATGGCCCGTCACCCAATGCCTCGTCCACCCCGGCCTTGAGCGGCGCTGCCGTGCCGCGCCGCCACTGCCCGTCGGTGGTGATCACCAGGCGCGCCCCGGCGTCGTCGACGCGCTGGCGCAACGCGGTGGGGGAGAATCCGGCGAAGACGACGGAGTGGGTCAGCCCGAGGCGAGCGCAGGCGAGCATGGACACGATGGCTTCCGGCACCATCGGCATGTAGATCGCCACCCGGTCGCCCGCGACCAGGCCCAGTTCGGTGAACGCGTTGGCGGCCCGGCAGACCTCGTCCCGCAACTGTTCATAGGTGATGGCGCGCGAGTCGCCTGGTTCGCCTTCCCAGTGGATGGCGACCTGGTCGCCGTGTCCGTCCAGGACGTGGCGGTCCACGCAGTTGTAGGCGACGTTGAGCTTTCCGCCGACGAACCATTTCGCCACCGGAGCCCCGCTCCAGTCCAGCACCTGGGTCCACGGCTGCTCCCAGTGCAGCCTGCGAGCCTGTTCGGCCCAGAACTCCAGCCGATCGGACCGCGCCCGGTCGTACAGCGCCTCGCTCGCGTTCGCCTGGGCGGCGAAGTCCGCGGCGGGCGGGTAGGCGGTGGTGTCGCGGTCATCGGTGGTTGCGCTGGTCACGCGAGATCTCCTAACGAAAGAACAGAGGGGACGAGGAATGCCGGGCAGTGCTCAGTGCACCACCGCCTTCTCGGCGCCGACGCCGGTGAGCGAGCGGACTTCCATCTCCGCGGCCTTGGCCGGGTCCTCGGTCTTGCCTCCCACGAAGGTGCCGATGATGCCGAGCAGGAACGCCAACGGGATGGAAACGATGCCCGGGTTGGACAGCGGGAACCAGTCGAAGTCCGAACCGGGCAGCATGGCGGTCTTGCTGCCGGATACCGCCGGGGAGAACACGATCAGCACGATCGTCGAGATCAGGCCGCCGTACATGCTCCACAGCGCGCCGGTGGTGTTGAACCGCCGCCAGAACAGCGAGTACAGGATGGTCGGCAGGTTCGCCGACGCCGCGACCGCGAACGCCAGCGCCACCAGGAAGGCGACGTTCTGGCCGTTGGCCAGGATGCCCAGCGCGATGGCCAGTATGCCGATCACCACGGCGGTGATCCGGGAGACCCGGACCTGTTCGCGCTCACCGGCTTTCCCGCGCTTGATGACATTCGCGTAGATGTCGTGGGCGAACGACGCCGACGCCGTGATGGTCAGGCCCGCGACCACCGCGAGGATGGTGGCGAAGGCGACCGCGGAGATCACCCCGAGCAGCACCACGCCGCCGAGTTCGAAGGCCAGCAGCGGCGCGGCCGAGTTCTGCCCGCCCGCGGCCGCGAGGATGCGATCGGGCCCGACGATCGCCGCCGCGCCGTAACCCAGGACCAGGGTGAACAGGTAGAACGCGCCGATCAGGCCGATGGCCCAGACCACCGAGCGTCGCGCCTCTTTGGCGGTGGGCACGGTGTAGAAGCGCATCAGCACGTGCGGCAGGCCCGCGGTGCCGAGCACCAACGCCAGGCCCAGCGAGAGGAAGTTGAGCTTCGAGGTCTCGCTGCCGCCGTACTGCGCGCCGGGTGCGAGCACGTCGCGTGCGGCGACGGCCTTGTTCGCCGAACCGGAGACCGCTTTCTGCGCGGAGCCGAGGATCTCGGAGAAGTCGAAACCGAACTTGGCGAAGACCATGACGGTCATCAGCGCCGCGCCCACGATCAGCAGCACGGCCTTGATGATCTGCACCCAAGTGGTGCCCTTCATGCCGCCGACCAGGACGTACACGATCATCAGCACGCCGACGACGGCGATCACGATGGACTGCCCGGTCTTGTCGGTGACATCCAGCAGCAGCGCGACCAGCCCGCCCGCGCCCGCCATCTGCGCGAGCAGGTAGAACAGCGACACCGTCAGCGTGGACAGGGCCGCGGCGGTGCGCACCGGGCCTTCCTTCAGCCGGAAGCTCAGCACGTCGGCCATGGTGAATTTGCCGGTGTTGCGGAGCATCTCGGCGACCAGCAGCAGCGCGACCAGCCAGGCGACCAGGAATCCGATCGAATAGAGGAATCCGTCGTAGCCGTAGACCGCGATGGCGCCCGCGATGCCGAGGAAGCTGGCGGCCGAGAGGTAGTCGCCCGCGATGGCGACGCCGTTCTGCGGACCGGAGAAGCCGCGCCCGCCGGTGAAGTAGTCGGCGGCGGTGGCGTTGTTCCGGCTGGCGCGGATCACCACGATCATCGTGATCGCGACGAAGACGCCGAAGATGGCGATATTGGCGACCGGGTTGCCGACCGTCGCCGCCGCGGCGTAGGTGTGCACGGTGTTCATGCCCGGTCTCCCTCGAGGTAGCCGCGGATTTTCGCTGCGCGCGGATCCAGTTCCCGGTTGGCGAACCGGACGTACAGCGCGGTGATGGCGAAGGTGGAGACGAATTGGCCGAGGCCGAGCAGCAATCCGGCGTTGATCTCGCCGAAGACGGGGCGGCTCATGAAGTCGTGCGCGTAGGCGCCGAGCAGGACATAACCGAGGTACCAGAGCAGGAACAGCGCGGTCATCGGAAATACGAAGCGGCGCAATCGCGTTCGCAGTTCCTGGAATTGGGGGCTCGCCTGGACTTCGGCGAATTCTGCTGCGCTCGGCGCTCGCCGCCCTGCGGTGTCGTCGAGTTCGGTACTGGTCATGATGGTCCTACCAAGTGACGTGGCTTACTTCTCGAGGACGGTAAGCCAGGGATAGGGGCCACCAGTAGGCTGTGGTGTGGGTCACTCCGTGAAGGTGTCCGAATCTGCGGTGAGCGGTCGATACGGCGCGACGAACGGTCGGCGCGTGACCGCTCAGTCCGAACGCAGGCTGCGCTCGCGGTCAGCGCCCATGCCCAAGCGCTCCGGCGCGTGCATCCGGACGAAGATCCGGCTCACCGTCCTCGCGCCGAGCCCACGGGTGAACGAACTCACCAGCACCATGGTGGCGAACGCCAGCGGCACGCTGATCGCCGCGGGATAGCTCAGCAACGCGGCGGGCCAGCCGCCCGCCACGTCGTCGGAGAAGCCGCCGGTGACCGAGACGGCGGTCGCGGCGCCCGCCGCGAGCCCGCCCGCGACCAGACCGGCCGCCGCGCCCGTCGCGGTCAGCCCGCGCCACCAGATGCCAAGGACCAGCAGCGGGCACAGCGTGGAGGCGGCCACGGCGAAGGCCAGGCCGACGGTGCGGGACAGATCCAGCGACACCACCGTCAGCGACAGCGCCAGCGGTACCGAGCCCGCGACCAGTGCGGCCGTGCGGAAGTCCCGGATGCGCCCGCGCAGCATGTCGGTGCTGAGCACGCCCGCGATGCTCACCAGCAGCCCCGACGAGGTGGACAGGAACGCGGCGATCGCGCCCGCCGCGGCCAGCGCCGCGAGCAGCTGACCAGGCAGCCCCGCGACCACCGACCCGGGCAGCAGCACCACCGCGGCGTCGGAGGTTCCGGTGATCAGCAGTTGCGGCACGTACAGCCGGGCGAAAACGCCGAGCAGGACGGGGAACAGATAGAAGAGGCCGACCAGGCCGATCACCGCGAGCGCGGTCGTGCGCGCGGCCCGCCCGTCGGGGTTGGTGTAGAAGCGCACCAGCACGTGCGGCAGGCCCATGGTGCCGAGGAAGGTCGCCAGGATCAACGAATAGACCTGGTAGCTGGGATGCGGACCGCCGAGTCCGCCGCCCGGCGTCAGCCAGCCCGCGCCGTCGGCGGGGGCGCCGGCCACCACCGGCACCGCCGCTCCGGCCTCGAGCACCAATCGCGTCCCCGCCGCCAGTTCGTGCGTGCCGGGCGTCAGCGGCACCGTGCCGTCGACGGCGTGCTCGTCGATGGTTCCCGTGATCGAGACCTGTTGCGGTGCACCGACCCGCACCACCACGTCGGTGGTCACGTCGACGGTCGTGCGTTCGGACACCACCGGCGGTGCGGGCGCGCCGAGCTCCCGTTGGTCGGCGAGGAAATGCCCGAGCAGCACCAGCGCGGGCAGTGCCACCGCGGTCAGCTTCAACCAGTACTGGAACGCCTGGACCAAGGTGATCGAGCGCATCCCGCCGCCGACCACGTTGGCGATCACGATCGCGCCGACCGCCACCGCGCCCACCCAGTCCGGCACCCCGAGCAGGATGTGCAGCGTGAGTCCCGCTCCCTGGAATTGCGGGATCAGGTACACCGCGCAGATGAGCACCACGACGGTGGCCGCGAGCCTGCGCAAACGCACTGAGTCCAGCCGGAATTCGGCGAAGTCGGGCACCGTGTACGCGCCGGAGCGGCGCAGCGGGGCGGCGACGAACAGCAGCAGCGCCAGGTATCCGGCGGTGAAGCCGACCGGGTACCACAGCGCGTCCGCGCCGTATTTCGCGATCAACCCGGCGACCCCGAGAAACGAGGCGGCCGAGAGGTATTCGCCGGAGATCGCGGCCGCGTTCCAGCGCGGCCCCACGCTGCGCGAGGCGACGAGGAAATCGGAGGTAGTGCGCGCCAGCCGCACGCCGTACGCGCCGATCGCGACGGTCGCGAGGGCCGCGAGGATCAGCGCCGCGACCGTCAGCGCGGGGGCCGTGGCGGAGGTCATGACATACCTCCGGGTGGGTCGGCCGGATTCGCGCGGCATCCGGTCGTCGTGACACCTCGACCGGGTGAGCGGAGCGGTTCGGTGCGCGCCGCGTTCCGGGTCGCGGGCGTGGTCGACGCGGAGGAGTACGTCCGGGTGGGTCGGCCGGATTCGCGCGATACCCGGTCTCCGCGACCGCTCGGCCGACGGGCGAGTGAAACGGCTACCCGCGCGCCGAGTCTCGCGTCAGGGAAGCGCCCGCACCCGAAGAAGATCGCCGCGGTCGCCGGACGCACCAGCGACAGCCGGGTACCCGCGACGGGTGCGCCGCTCGGAGGACACGCATGATCACGCGCCGCGTCCACGCGGGCCGAGCTGGTCCCATGGTGGCGCACGGGTCGATCCCGCTGTATCCCGATCTCGAACGCGGCGCGCGTGTTCTCGGACCAGGTGCACCGATACGCCGAGCGACGAACGAAGCCCGTCGGACCGGAGCGCATCGATACCGTGGTCCGCGCCGCGGCAGGCATTCGGGCCGGTCGCACCGTCAGTCCTCGGCCAGTTCGAGGAAGTCCTGTTCGTTGCGTTCGGCCAGGCGCACGTAGGTCCGGCCGATCAGGAACAGCAGCGGGTACACGGCGCCGCCGAGCAGCAGCCAGGGCAGCCGGATGCCGAGCACCGTGAACGATCCGATCGAACCGATGCCGAACAGTATGGGCAGCGCGCACAGCAGCGCGATCGTCACCAGGCCGACGCGCAGCGCGAGCCCGAGTTGCGCGCGGATCAGGCCGCCGATGAGCGCCTCGCCGAACTCCGTCTGCTCGGCGACCTCGACTCTCGTGCGCACTCGCCGCGCGCCGCGTCGTTCGGAGAGCACCACGCGCTCGCGCGCCGGACGCTGCGGCGCGGTCACTGATTGCCCCAGTGTTGCCGGGGCCTGTGCACCAGCCGCTGTTTCAGTTCACGCACCTGCCTTCGGCTCACCGGCAGTTCGACCGCTTGCGCGTCGCCCTCGGCCCGCAGGCACACCACCGTGCCGGAACCTATCGTGCGCAGCCCGGTGACCAGCCGCAACGCCACCAGATACGAGCGGTGCACCCGCAGGAATCCCGCGTCGTGCCAGCGTGCTTCCAACGCCGACAACGGGATCCGCACGAGATGCGATCCGGCGCTCGTGTGCAGCCGGGCGTAATCCCCGTCGGCTTCCACCCAGCTCACGCTCGACCTCGGTACCAGCGTGGTCACTCCGCCCAGTTCCACCGGGATGACCTCGCTCGGATCGGCGCGCTCGTCGGCGGCAGGCCGGTGCGGCGCGCTGCGGGACGCCGCGATCCGCCGCACCGCCTCGGCGAGCCGCGCCTCGCGCAGCGGCTTGAGCAGATAGTCGACCGCACCCAGATCGAATGCTGCGATCGCCCGGTCGTCGTGGGCGGTCACGAACACCACGGCGGGCGGATTGGCGAACTCCGACAGGATGCCCGCCAGCTCCATACCGTCCAGGCCGGGCATGTTGATGTCCAAAAACACCGCGTCCACGGGATGAGCGCGCAGCACCCGCAACGCGCTGGTGGCATCGCCCGCCGCGCGGATCTCCCCGATCTCGGCCCGTGCGCGCAGCAGATACACCAGCTCGTCCAGAGCGGGCTTCTCGTCGTCCACGGCGAGCACGCGCAGCGCGCCCGCCGGCTTGCCGGTAACGCGGGTCACAATCGCTCCATCGTAAGGGCCCGCGCTGGGCCGCCGAGCCGGTGCCGTCGGCGTGAGGCTGCCTACTCTTGTGCGTCCGCGTTCGAGCCGGGATGCCTGGTGGGCACGGGCCCGTGCTTCTGGGCGTTGCATGGGTGGTCTCGTGCCTGCGTCCGGGCGTTGCGTGTGCCGGTTTCGTGGGTGCGGGTAGCCGAAGGCCTCACGCAGTACGTACACCACGCGTTCCTTGGCGGTGACCGTTCCATGAGCGTGAGCATGGCGATCGACACCGATTCGCGTTGTTGGAGGAATTCCTGGCCGCAGCGGTCAGCGGTCGAACCGACGAGCTGGTGCGGGCCCGATGTGCGTTGTGGGCGCGAGCTGTCCTGCTTAGGGCGCGTCGCGCGCCGGCTTCACGGCCGGATGCCCGCGCGGAATTTGGGAACCCGCAGGCTGACCTTCGTGCCCGCGCCCGGCGCGGTCTCCACGACCAAGCCGTAGTCGTCGCCGAAGGCCGCGCGCAATCGGTCGTCGACGTTGGCCAGGCCGACGTGCGCGGCCTCCCCGGAGCCCGCCGGGCCCGTCCCGGTGTCGACGGCGTCCAGCGCGCCGGAGCGCAGAAGATCCGGGTCCATGCCGACGCCGTCGTCCTCGACGCTGATCACACAGTCGGTGCCCGCGTCGGTGGCGACGATGCTGACGGTGCCGCCGTGGGCGGCGCCCGCCAGTCCGTGCCGCACCGCGTTCTCCACCAGCGGCTGGAGCGCTAGGAAGGGGAGGACCACGCCGAGCACCTCGGGCGCGATCCGCAGCCGGACCTGGAGGGCGTCGCCGAAGCGGGCGCGTTCCAACGCGAGGTAGCGCTCGATGTTGCGCAGCTCGTCCGACAGCACCGTGAACTCGCCCGCGGCGCGGAAGGAGTAGCGGGTGAAGTCGGCGAACTCGAGGATCAGCTCGCGGGCCCGCGCCGGATCGGTGCGGACGAACGAGGCGATGGTGTTCAGCGCGTTGTAGATGAAGTGCGGGCTGATCTGCGCCCGCAGCGCGCGCACCTCGGCCCGGTCCAGCCGGGCCCGCGACGCGTCCAGTTCGGCCAATTCGAGCTGCCCGCAGGCGTACCGCGCCACTTCGGCGACCGCACCCAGCCGCCCCGGCCCCGGCTGCCCGGTATTCACGACGCCCAGCACACCGGCCACGCCGTTCGATTCGATCAGCAACGGTTGCGCGATCAGCGTGCGCCCGGCGTGTTCGCCGCGGCCGGGTCCGGCCACGAGCACCGGACGCTCGCCCGCGACGGCGCGTTCGGCGGCTTCGCCGAAGTACTCGGCCAGTTCGGCGTGCGGCCCGTCCCAGGCGAGCACCGTGCCGTCGGCGTCGGCCAGCGCGAGCGCCTCGGCGCCGGTGAGCGCGCGCAGATGGGGCGCGGCTTCCCGCGCGGACTCCTCGGTCAGCCCGCGCCGCAGCGGAACCGCCGCCAGCGACGCGGTGTGCAGCGCCGAATGCACCGCCCGCTCGGCGGGGGTGGTCACCACTCTGCGGGTGCGCGACCAGATCAGCAACGCACCGGCGATCAACGCGGCCGCGGCCACGACGGCCAGCGCGGTGGTCATGGCGGGCAGCGGCGCGGGGACTTCATGGGCCGATTATCGCGGTGCTCCGATCGCGTGCGGCAGGTGGCGGCCATGTGGTGCGGGCGTGGGTGCGCATCCGATCCAGACAGCGCCTGCGCGAACGGGCCGATTCCGGCAACGGGGGCGCAGTGCCGCTTGCCGGGAGATCGTGTGCGGCATGGTGGCGGCCGTGGGCGTGAATACGGGCGGGCCACCGAGCGCGGGCGCTCGCGACAGCCGATCGACACGGCGGTCGCCCGAACGGGCCGAGTCATCGGGGTGTTCCGGCATTCGGCACGATCGCGACACTCGCGGAAATCGGCCGCTCAGACGGCGAGTCGCCAGGACGCGCCGGTGATCTTCCCCACCGACACGCCGGGTGCCCGAGGAGCGCCCGCGAGCCGTTCCGAACCAGTCGGTGCGCCCGCCTAGAATCGGTCCAGCCAACCCCCGTCGAGACCTTGGGAGGAAGGACCGTCTTGGCCGCCTCGTCCGGATCGTTCGTCCATCTGCACAACCACACCGAGTACTCCATGCTCGATGGGGCGGCGAAGATCTCGCCACTGTTCACGGAGGCGAAACGGCTGGGGATGAACGCGGTCGGGATGACCGACCACGGCAACATGTACGGCGCCTCGGAGTTCTACAACTCGGCCAAGAAGCACGACATCAAGCCGATCATCGGCATCGAGGCCTACATCGCGCCCGCCTCGCGGTTCGACACCAAGCGCGTGCAGTGGGGCGATCCGAGCCAGAAGGGCGACGACGTCTCCGGCTCCGGCGCCTACACGCACATGACCATGGTCGCCGAGAACGCGACCGGCCTGCGCAACCTGTTCAAGCTCTCCTCGCTGGCCTCCATCGAGGGGCAGCTCGGCAAGTGGGCGCGCATGGACGCGGAGATCATCGCCCAGTACGCCGAGGGCATCATCGCCACGACCGGCTGCCCCTCCGGCGAGGTGCAGACCCGTCTGCGTCTCGGCCACGACCGTGAGGCGCTGGAGGCCGCCGCGAAGTGGCAGGAGATCTTCGGCAAGGACAATTTCTTCCTCGAGGTCATGGACCACGGCCTGTCCATCGAGCGCCGGGTGCGCGAGGGGTTGCTGAACGTCGGCAAGCAGCTGGGCATTCCGCCGCTGGCCACGAACGACTGCCACTACGTCACCAAGGACCAGTCGAGCAACCACGAGGCGTTGCTGTGTGTGCAGACCGGCAAGACGCTGTCGGACCCCACCCGGTTCAAATTCGACGGTGACGGCTACTACCTGAAGTCCGCCGAGGAGATGCGCGCGCTCTGGGAAGCCGAGGTGCCCGGCGCGTGCGACAACACGGTGCTGATCGGCGAACGGGTCCAGTCCTACGACGACGTGTGGGCCTTCAAGGACCGCATGCCGGTCTTCCCGGTGCCCGAGGGCGAGGACCAGGATTCCTGGTTGCGCAAAGAGGTCGACCGTGGCCTGGCGCGCCGGTTCCCCGGCGGCGTGCCCGAGGAGTACTACACCCGCGCCTACTTCGAACTCGACGTCATCAAGCAGAAGGGCTTCCCCGCCTACTTCCTCGTCGTCGGCGACCTCGTCAAGCACGCGCGGGAGGTCGGCATCCGGGTCGGTCCCGGCCGTGGTTCGGCGGCCGGTTCGCTGGTGGCCTACGCGCTCGGCATCACCAATATCGACCCGCTGCCGCACGGCCTGCTGTTCGAGCGGTTCCTGAACCCGGAGCGCCCGTCCGCGCCCGATATCGATATCGACTTCGACGATCGCCGCCGCGGTGAGATGGTCCGCTACGCCACCGAGAAGTGGGGCACCGACCGGGTCGCCCAGGTGATCACCTTCGGCACGATTAAAACCAAGGCCGCGATCAAGGACTCCGCGCGCGTCCAGTTCGGCCAGCCCGGTTTCGCCATCGCCGACCAGATCTCCAAGGCGCTGCCGCCGCCGATCATGGCCAAGGACATCCCGCTGTCGGGCATCATGGACCCCGATCACGAGCGGTACAAGGAGGCAGCCGAGGTCCGCGAGCTCATCGGCAGCAACCCGGATGTGGCCAAGATCTACGAGACCGCGCGCGGTCTGGAGGGCCTGATCCGCAACGCCGGTGTGCACGCCTGCGCGGTGATCATGTCCTCCGAGCCGTTGATGGACGCGATCCCGGTGTGGAAGCGGCCCCAGGACGGGGCGATCATCACCGGCTGGGACTACCCGTCCTGCGAGGCCATCGGCCTGCTGAAGATGGACTTCCTCGGCCTGCGCAACCTCACCGTCATCGGTGACGCGCTGGACAACATCAAGGCCAACCGCGGCATCGACCTGGACATGGACAACCTGCCGCTGGACGATCCCGCGACCTACGAATTGCTCTCGCGCGGTGACACGCTCGGCGTCTTCCAGCTCGACGGCGGCCCCATGCGCGACCTGCTGCGCCGCATGCAGCCGACCGGCTTCAACGACATCGTCGCCGTGCTCGCGCTGTACCGGCCCGGCCCGATGGGCATGAACGCGCACAACGACTACGCCGACCGCAAGAACGGGCGGCAGCCGATCAAGCCGATCCATCCGGAGCTGGAGGAGCCGCTCAAGGACATCCTCGCCGAGACCTACGGCCTGATCGTCTACCAAGAGCAGATCATGTTCATCGCGCAGAAGGTCGCCTCCTACTCGATGGGCAAGGCCGACGCGCTGCGCAAGGCCATGGGTAAGAAGAAACTCGAGGTGCTCGAGGCCGAATACAAGGGCTTCCACGAGGGCATGACCACGAACGGCTTCTCCGAGGCCGCGGTGAAGGCGCTGTGGGACACCATCCTTCCGTTCGCCGGCTACGCGTTCAACAAGTCGCATGCCGCGGGCTACGGCCTCGTCTCGTTCTGGACCGCCTACCTCAAGGCCAACTACCCGGCCGAGTACATGGCGGGCCTGCTCACCTCCGTCGGTGACGACAAGGACAAGGCCGCGGTCTACCTGTCCGACTGCCGCCGTCTCGGCATCACCGTGCTGCCGCCGGACGTCAACGAGTCCGAGCAGAACTTCGCCTCGGTCGGCAAGGACATCCGCTTCGGTCTCGGCGCGGTGCGCAACGTCGGCGCGAACGTCGTCGCCTCGATCATCCAGGCGCGCAAGGAGAAGTCGAAGTTCACCGACTTCTCCGACTACCTGAACAAGATCGACGCGATCGCCGCGAGCAAGAAGGTCACCGAATCGCTCATCAAGGCGGGCGGTTTCGACTCCCTCGGGCATCCGCGCAAGGGTCTGATGCTGATCCACTCGGACGCCATCGATGCCGTGATGGCCACCAAGAAAGCCGAGGCGATGGGTCAATTCGACCTGTTCGGCGGCTTGGACGCGGACGAGTCGGTGACCTCGGTGTTCAACGTGAAGGTGCCCGAGGACGAGTGGGAGTCCAAGCACCGGCTCGCGCTGGAGCGGGAGATGCTCGGGCTGTACGTATCCGGGCATCCGCTCAACGGCGTCGAGCACGTGCTCGCCGCGCAGGCCGACACGCAGATTCCCGCCATCCTGGAAGGCGACATCAAGGACGGCACTCAGGTGACCGTCGGCGGCATCCTGGCCTCGGTGAACCGGCGCATCAACAAGAACGGTCTGGCCTGGGCCTCGGCGCAGCTGGAAGACCTCACCGGTGGCATCGAGGTGCTGTTCTTCCCGCAGTCGTACTCGGTGTACGGGATGGACGTCGTCGAGGACGCCGTGGTGCTGGTCAAGGCGCGCGTCTCGGTCCGCGACGACCGAATCTCGTTGATCGCCAACGATCTCGCCGTACCCGACCTCTCCGCCGTCGGCGTGGCCAAGCCACTCGCGGTCACCGTCACCACCCGCATGTGCACACCGGACAAGATCGGCGAACTCAAGCGCGTCTTGTCCAGGCACCCCGGCACGTCGGATGTCCATATCCGGCACGTCGGCGCCCGGGACAAGACCACACTGCTGAAACTCGATGAGCGCCTGCGCGTCTCACCGTCGTCGGCACTGATGGGTGACCTCAAGGCGTTGCTCGGCCCGGGCTGCCTGGCCAGCTGACCGGCGGTTCACGAAGCGGGCCTGACCGAATTCAACCCGTTCCTGACCGGTCTCGGCCAAGACCACGATGCTGCCGTCGCCGGTTCGACCCTGCCTTACAGCGACGGACCCTGCGAAGGCGTCAATACGAAACGAAGCTCGTCAAAACGGCAGATATACGACCGCGCGGGATCTGCTCTACTCCGGCACCGAATCCCTGCTGTGTAGTCCAGGATCCGCTACCACCGGAAATGGGACAGCGCTGAAATGGGACAGGCAGTGACACTCCCCCAGGTGAGGAGATGGTTGTCCCGAGATGGCGAGTCTCGCTTGGCATTTCGCCACCGCATCGACGTGGAATGCCCGTTTGACATGACGGTTGGGTTCAGACAGGGTAGGGAACCGGCAGGGAGATGCGAGTGGGGCGGCAAGTCGATCTTCATCCAGGGGGCGACGCCTTACTCCAGCACGAATCAGGTGAGGTTCCACTATGACTGTTGGTGGGTTCTACAACCACTACGACGATCCCAACGAATTCTGGGACGACGAGCCGCTTGTGCCGAAGAGGCCCAACGTCGCTCAGCCTGTTTCGGTGCCGCCCCCTCCCATGCCGGAACCTCCCCTACGCCAGCGGCAGCCACCATCGCAGGTTGGGGAAAGCCTCCAGCTGTCTGAGCTGTCCTCGAGTCAACCCCGTGTCGGATCAACGTTCGTCTCAATGGAACTCGGCGGCGGAT
Source organism: Nocardia sp. NPDC047038 (assembly GCF_040644075.1). Lineage (NCBI taxonomy): Bacteria > Bacillati > Actinomycetota > Actinomycetes > Mycobacteriales > Nocardiaceae > Nocardia > Nocardia sp. NPDC047038. The sequence goes on from NZ_JBEYVQ010000015.1 coordinate 12,700, forward strand.
GTCTTCCAGTCCGTATCTCGATGAGCCCGCGGTGGAGTCGCTATGTCGAGCCCCATGAGGTTGGCGATGAACTCATGGCGGCATACAGAGCTGCCGTGGCGAAGCGCACGGAGCAGCTGTGCGCCGGTGGTCGTTGGCCGAGTCCGCAGGAAATCTCAGATGCGGCGACACCGGATCACCGGACGATCCTGATGGTGTTGCTCGAGACGCAGACCTGGGAACAATACAGCAGTGTGTCCAGCAGCATGATCGACAGCGGCGAGTATCAAGCATCGGGCCGAGTTTCGATTCACGGACGCCATCCCGTCACCATGACCGCCGACCGCACACATTTGCGGTCAATTGCTGTCTGGAGTGACTGGGCGGCGACCGCGCATCCCGATCAGATCGGCGACGAAATTTTGTGGTGTGCAGAAGGGATACGTGCAATGCGCCCGAAATTCACCGCACGGGGCGACTACTCACGCTATTCAGATGCTGACCTCGAAAACGAGCTGGACCGCCACCGACTGCGACTCCTCAATGAAAGGATGGCATGATGGCCGACAAGCTGACACTTAGTTTGGGCGCCATGAAATTGGCCGTTACCAATTGGAATGAAGCTGCCGAAGGCCTCGAAGCGGGGATTCGAACGACCCAAAAGCTCGAAATCACTGCTTCGGAAGCGGGCACGTTCGCGGAAGCTCTGGCGAAGTATCAGCCCGCCCCTGGCTACTTCCGCGACAGACTGGCCGAAGGTGTCACCATTTTTCGAGATATTGCCAGCGTACTCAAGTATGCGCACGATACATACGAAGCCGAAGACCTTGCTAATAAAGGAAGGCTGGCCAAGCTCGAGGGGGATATATGACAAGCCCTGTGGACAACCGTCAAAGTCTGCTCGAGAAGGTTGAGTTTCTCAGAAAGAAGAAGGACGAAATCGGTGATCTTCCGGAAAAGGTGAACACATACGCTGGCCATCTTGTTGAGATTGTCCGCTCGCAGGCCTATGGCGGCGCTTTAACCGGAAATTTAGGTCCGGCGATTACAGTGGAAGATACCGTCGACCAGATCTGGAGCGAACGGGACAAAGCGAACAAGGCCATCGGCGAAACTTGGGATAAGCTCGAGATGCTCGCTCCGGACCTCGAGGTTCCAGTCAAGTTCATCGATGTCGCGAACGAGTGGCGCACCCTGAGGGGGAACATTCTTGCGGCAAGGAACGACTTCGCCGACACTGTCCTCAGTACCGCCGAATGGCAAGGTGACGCAGCCATCAGGTACGGCGAAATGCGCACCAGGCAACAAGATGCGTTGGACAGCTTAGCGATCGAATTCGACAAAATCGCATCGAGCCTCGAAGGCATTGCCTCGTCTGAATTGGCCCTCTACGGCGAGCTCGCCACCAAGACGCAGGACCTGATCGTTAAGGTTGAAGATGCCGCGTTTAGCAGCGTCAAGGACTCGCTGGATGTTGTCAAGGTATCGGTCGGGGGTGCCGTCTCGCTCATGAAGAATCTTGTGACGGCGGTGGAGGCTGCAAGGACTTTCATTATCGGCATTGTGAAGAGTTTGGCGGATGCCGCCAAAACCAATATGATCGAGGGCAACAAGATCTCGCAGATAGTGGGGATTCAAAAGGGTTTGCCTGACGGCAAGTGGCCGAGTGGCGTCAAGGCATCCTATGGTGCGGGAATCGGCGGAATTCGGGAAGCGATAGGCGATGCGTCGGCCAAGGACGGCGACAAGTCCGACTGGACGGTGGGTCAATGAGGATTGCCTTGGCGGCCGTGGTCGCCGCTGTCGCGGTGAATGTAGTGGCCGGATGTTCGTCGTCGCCATCGTCGCCTTCGTCTTCTACTTCGACTCAGGCTCGACCGGCCATGACAGAGGGAGAGCTGTGCGATGCGCTGATCAACTTCTTCACAACCCAGTTGCGCGCCGTTGAAGTACAGGCCGAGCCGGTCTCCTTCTCCAAAGATAGAACGCTACCCCACGGTGGGGTGTGCGAAGTCGTTCAGGGGCAGAACCCGGCCGGCTACTACACCGTGGAGCAGGCGCCGAACGAGCCAGACCCGACATTGGGCCTCCGTGGGTACGAGAAGAAGCCGGATCTGGGTGATGCGGTGTGGGTGTTTGACCTGCGAGCAGACGAAGGGAATCACTCGAACAGAGTGCGGTTTGCTACTCGCGTCAATGAATGGAACGCCGTTCTGGAAATCCGGGACAGCGAGATTCGAACAGCTGACGGCTCCCTGCACCTGACTGACGCCGACAAGGTCGAATCCGTCCGTTTCCTTACCGAGCTGACCACGAAATTCGCCCTCCATCGATAGACGATCTTCCAAACCCACCGCCCGGATCGTGCTGTCGCTCGACGCGACGATGGGCTCCGGGGTTGCGGTCGACTACGAGCTGACGCCGGACACGGGGGTCTGCTCGATGTCGCCGGTGCTGTCGACCACGCGCGGTTCACCGTCACGCCCCAGGTCACACACCTGCTGGCAGCCCATCGGGACGACCGCGCGGACTCGGCGTTGATGGCGGCTTCAAGGTGCTGCTGAGCCTGAGTGGACCGGCGGGGTGCGCGGTCACGAATTGTCCAGGCATCCCGGCACGTCGGATGTCCATATCCGGCACGTCGGCGCCCGGCACAAGACCACACTGCTGAAACTCGATGAACGCCTACGCGTCGCACCGTCGTCGGCACTGATGGGTGACCTGAAGGCGCTGCTCGGCCCGGGCTGCCTGGCGAGCTGATCGGCGGATTCCGCACCGTCGGGTTCGGGTCGGCGGTCGGGCTGTCCGGCGGTTGTGTGACCCGCAGCGCTGCCGCACCCGCTCGCGCCGTCGTCGGGCGGCGTGGGGCCGGTGCGATCGACCCGACGGCCGCGATGTCGCCGCAATCCGAAAGCAACAGTGTCGGCGCATCCGCCGATGCGCCGACACCACGGACTCCGCCGGATCCAGCCCGGCCTCGATCAGCCGCCTGTATCGCCGATCGGCCGCGTGCCGGCCTCGCGTGCGCTTCGCCGCGGCGCGGAGACGGAACGGCACCCGTCAGGGCGAATGGTCACCGCTCCCGCTGTGAGCGATCACCGTTGAGCGGCAAGGCAAGCTCGTCGAGCGGCGCGGGCCTCGGCGACGAACAGTTCTGGTTGTTCCCACGCGGCGAAATGACCACCGCGCGCGGGCTGTCCCCAGTGCACGATGTTGGTGAAGCGCTTGGCTGCCCAGCGCTGTGACGGGCGGGGCACCTCGGCGGGGAACACGCTGCCGGCGGTCGGCACTCTGATCTGGTCGCCGACCGCGGTGGTGAACCACTCGGTGACTTCGGTGATGCTCTCCCAGTAGAGGCGAGTAGAGGAAGCGCCGGTCGCGGTCACCCAGTAGAGCATCACGTTGTCCAATACCCGGTCGCGGTCCAAGACGGTGTCGAGGTCATCTTCGTGGTCGCTCCAGGTCCAGACCTTTTCCATGATCCACGCGCACAGCGCGGCCGGTGAGTCCAGTAACCCATAACCCAGAGTTTGCGGGCGCGTGGCGTGGACCGCCGAGTAGGCGGATCCGGTGCGGGTGCGTTCCTCGAGATCGCTGAGGGCCCGCCGTTCGGCCTCGGTGAGGTGCGCTTCGTTGTGCTCGGGTGCGGCCAGCGGTGGGATGAGGTGCAGGCCGAGCAGCCTGTGCGGTTGCTGCAACGCGATGCTGGTGGAGATGCTGCTGCCCCAGTCGCTGCCTGCGGCTATGAACTTCTGGTAGCCGAGCCGGGTCGTCAACTCGGCCCAGGCATGTGCGATGCGGTGGATGCCCCAGCCCGGCTCGGTGGGACGACCGCTGAAACCGTAGCCCGGCAGGGACGGCGCGACGACGTGGAACGCGTCGGCGGGATCGCCGCCGTACGCTGCCGGATCGGTGAGCGGGCCGAGGACTTGCTCGAACTCCAGGAACGAGCCGGGCCAGCCGTGAGTGAGGACGAGCGGGACGGCTTCCGGATAGGGAGAACGGACGTGGAGCGCGTGTATCGGCACGCTGTCGATCTCGGTGACGATCTGCGGGATTCGGTTCAGCCGCGCTTCGGTGGCCGACCAGTCGTATTCGTCGGCCCAGTACCGGCACAACTCTCGCAGATACGACAGCGGCACACCTTGGGACCAGTCGGTGACCGGCTCACGCTCCGGCCACCGGGTGCGACGGAGCCGTTCGCGTAGGTCACGCAGATCAGCCTCGGGGATATCGATCCGGTAGGGACGAACGCGGTCGGTCATGGTTGTTCTCTCTGCTCTGCCGGTTGAACGGTTTTCACCAGTTGGCGCGCCAGGCCCAGGTAACGGAGTTCGATCCCAGCGCCTCCGGTGCGGGGAATCCGCATCCGAGCGGATCACCACATGAACTCGGCGGCAATGGAACCGACCCCGTCCATTGTCCAGCCACCCCTCGGCAGCGCGGTCCGGCTCTACGCTCGGTCAGGCCCGCGTTCCATCCGTGCGGTCCGACTACCGGATGCCCGGCGGCCCGAAAGGATCCGTCCGCCGGACACCCTCGGATGCGTTCAGCTCTCGACCGGAAGTCCGGCATCGGTCCAATCCTGGATGCCTTCACGGTACTTCCGGACGTTGGTGTAGCCGAGAGCCTCCAGCTTGGTGGCCACGTGCTGGCTGTTGGCGCAGGCGGCATTCGAGCAGTAGGTGACGATCGCGGCGTCCTTTGCCGGAAGGAGTTGCGGGGCTTTGGTTTCCACGTCGGCTTCGACCAGGTTGAGCGCGCCGGGAAGATGCGCTTTGGCGTAGTACTCGGCGCCGAGCGCGTCGATGACGGTCACCGAACCCGCCTCGATCTGCTCGGCGAGTTCCTGGCGCGTGATCAGTTCGGTCATGGCAGTGCCTCCTTCAGGCGGAAATTTATGTGCGTGCGCACGCTATTACATGTGTGCGTGTGCACGCAACTGGTTATGCTTCGATTCGTGCCGAATTCCGTGAACCGTTCCCACCCGGCCGTCCGCGCGTGGTCCGCGCTGCTCCAGGTACACGCCAAGCTGGTGCCGGAACTGGACGCGGAACTGCGTCGCGCCACCGCGCTGCCACTGACCTGGTACGACGTCCTTCTGGAACTCGACGGACCGCAGGGGCTGCGGGTAAGCGATCTCGGCGAACGGGTCGTGCTCAGCCGGACGCGGGTGAGTCGCCTGGTCGGCGAACTGGAGTCGCACGGCTTGGTGCGCCGTGAGCCCAATCCGGACGACGGGCGTTCAGCGTTCGTGAGCATCACCGAGGCTGGTCGGCAGCGGCTGCGGGAGGCGGCTCCGCACTATCTGGCCGGGATCGAACGCCGGTTCAGCGGCCTCAGCCCGGACGAACTCCGAGCTCTGGCCGGGGCGCTACGCAAGGCGCTGGGCCCAGCCGACCTGTCCGATCCGAAGCGCTAGCGAGCCGGTCGCCGCCGCCGTCATCGCGCTGACACTGCGCGCGGTCCTGTTCCTGTGCTGCTGCCGCCCGGCGCTGACGCCCGATCGGCTGACCGGCGCTCGAAGCCTTTCGATCAATCCGGCCGACGCCATCGACCTCGCGCAGTGGCCGCCCAGGGCCTCGCCGAGGCAGAACGGCTCGAATGCCACAGGCCGCGGCGCGGCTGGGAGCGCACACCGGTGGCATCGAGGTGCTGTGCGCACCGGCCGCTGCGTTGGCGGCGACTTCGAGGCGCTGCCCAGCCCGGGTCGACGCGGCGGGTCGTGCGCGGTCAGGAATGGAGCCACTGCTCGATCTGCTCCAGATTCGCGGCGGAGATGACGACGTCACCGTTTTCGGCGTCCAGCAGCTTCCAGTCGTGCGGTGACACCGGATCGCGCACCAGAAAGTAGCCCGCTCGCGTGGCGCGGTCGGTGAGGTCGCGGAATCGCTTGGAGTTCGGATCCGGTGCGGCCGCTGCGGTTCGATTCATGAGGGATTGCTCCATGGGCGGTGTTGTCGTGCGGAATCCGGCGTGATGCGCCCGGCGGCGACCAACGCGGCGAATGCGGCGCGCTTTCTGGCGCAGCCGTGATCGCGGTGTAACTGCATGGCGTGGTGTGCTGCGGCGACGGTCAGCGGCTGGGCGGGTGCAGCGCATGTCCACGCTTCCGGCCACCGGACCGGGCGCGAATGACTCTGCGAGCGAGGCGGTTTGCGCCGAGGAGTGAATCGGCGCGGCTGGTCGGTCGGCCACACGCACCCGACGCCGAGCAGCACCGCGCCACATCCGGCGAATACCGTCACGATGCTCGACAGCAGGGCCCATATCCCCACCCGGCTCACCGCTGGCAGCCGTCGCCGGAACCGGCGCGCAGGTCCTCGGCAAGCTTGTGCAGTCCGTCCAGAACCTGCTGGAAGGTCCAGGGTTCCGGCGCGGTGTCGGCGTACGGCTGGTGGTCGGTGTGGTCGGTGGGGAACGCGATACCGCGCCGGTGAGCGCGTTCGCGCGGGCTCGACTCCTGTGGCACGATCCGGCCGCGCCGTACCAAGGTGTAGAAGGCGACCCACTTCCACGCGCACCGATCGACCCGGCATCCCCGGTGCCGCCGCATAAGCCGGTGCGCCAACTCGACCTCGGCCGAGCCGCATATTCTCGGCGGCGCGACCACCACGCCGCCTTCCTTCTGATTACGCAAGATCTTTCCTATCCCTTCCTGCCCACCCGGGCTGGTGACGTCGCGAGTGGCACATGGCTGCGGCATTTCGCGAGTGGGCTCTCCATCATGTGCCGCTGATCTTGAATCTCGGGGCCGTCCCGGCTGGTGGTTGACGGGTGCTTGCGTCGCCAGGGTGTTTCGGCCGCGGTGGGTGATTTCGTAACGGTTGATTCGGGGTCCGGTCACGATGAGTTCTTGGCTGACGAGGTTCGCCAGGGCTTGGCGGGTCTTCCATTCGGTGAGACTGGCCGACACTTTGATCTGATATGCGGTGAGCATCCCTCCGTAGCTCAGCACCCGCAGGATTCGGACTTGCGCGGCGGAGAGGCTTCCGTGTTGCTGGGCCATGCGGCTATGTTGCAGCACGCGAACAGCATTCAAATGGCTAAAGCGGACGGTCCGAAGAAGTCGGCCATCCGCCCAGAGCCCGGACCGGTCTACAGGTAGTCAGACGTCCGAAACGGACCGACATTTGTGCCGTTTCGGACCGAGTAGGGAAAAGGGGAGCGATGGGGAAGGATGATCAGCCTGGTTCGACACTGCCGCGTCGGCAGCTCGGCCGGGCGCTGCGGGAGGCGCGCGAAGGTGCCGGGTTCACGCTCGAGCGGGCCGCCCAGCTCATGGAGATGGGCAAGACCTCGGTCGGCAGAATCGAGAAGGGGCAGAACGACAAGGTCAAGCTGCGCGACGTGGAGGCGTTCGGCAAGTTGTACGGACTGGGCTCGGAGCGGATCGAGGAGCTGAAAACGCTTGCACAGCAAACTGCTACAAAGGGGTGGTGGCACGCATCGCATCACCTGATTGCGCCTGTATTCAAAACATATCTTGGGCTCGAATCCGGCGTATCAGATCTGTCGGTCTACCAGTCGATGATTATTCCCGGCCTGCTGCAAGTAGGTGACTACGCGAGGTGTATCGAGCGGCCGTATTACGCGGATGACACGCAAGAAGAACTCGAACGTCGCGTGCTGCTGCGATTGCGTCGAGCGACGATTCTGACCCGGAAGTACAGCCCGGTCGCAGCCGATTTCGTTGTGCACGAGAGTGTTCTGCACACAGTCGTGGGATCGAATGCGGTCATGTCTGCGCAAGCACGACATATGGCTGACATGAGCACGCTACCCAATGTTACGTTGCGAATACTGCCGTTCTCGGCTGGTTTTCCCGTGGATGAGGGCCCGGTCCAGCCGTACATCATCCTCAACTTTCCGTTGAGCAGCCGAGAGTTTGGGACGGAGCCACCTGTGGTCTACGCCGAAACCTTCACAGGATCGATGTTTTTCGAGGACAGTATTGATGTGAAACGATATCGCGAGATTCATGGGGCCCTTCAGCGCGCCGCGCTCGACGAGAAGACGTCGAGAGATCTGCTCAGGCAAGTGGCAAGGAGATACGAACAGTGACCATCGACCTAACTAACGCACAGTGGTTCAAGTCATCGCGTAGCACTTCGGCACACGAATGCGTCGAAGTCGCGTGGCTCGAGGCGAATCATGTCGGTGTTCGCGATTCGAAGAACCCAACCGGACCGGCGCTGATCTTCGCGCCGGGCCAGTGGGATGTCTTTGCCTCCGGCATCCGTGACGGGAAGTTCGACCGATCGGCCTGAACTGGATTCTCGCCCCGAACAACAGCGGCCCCGCACCCGATCAACACGTGGTCGGGCTAGGGCCGCTGACGTCGGCGAAGGGGCTATCAGTTCACCTCCGCCAGGGCCGGGGCCGGTGTGTCGACCGACGCGCGTGAAACCTCCTTGCGGTGCAGCGCGTGGCTGCATCCGACGACGGCGAGGGCGGCGAGTCCGAGAATCACGCCGATCCAGGCCACCGCCGGGTAGTCGAGGCCCGCGCTGATGGCGAGCCCGCCGAGCCAGGGACCTGCGGTGATGCCCACGTTGAACGAGGAGATGTTGGTGGCTCCTGCCAGGGTGGGCGCGTCGCCCGCGAGGGTGAAGACGCGGCTGTTCAGGGTCGGGTTGATGCCGAAACCGAAGGCGCCCAATAGGAACGACAGCAGTACGACGGGCATGGTGTGCTCCATTGTGAGGGCGAGTAGCGCCGAGGTGAGCACGCCGCCGGTAATGCCGACGTACAGGCTGGTCAGCGGGTGATTGTCGGCGGTGCGCCCACCGATGACGATGCCGAGGAACGCGCCGAGTCCGTAGATGCCGAGTACCGCCGGAATCCAGCCGTCCGCCATGCCGGTGGTGCGGGACAGCAGAGCGCCGAGGTAGGCGAAGGTGACCATCAGGGCGGCGATCGCGAGCGCGGTGGTGGCATAGGAAAGCCAGAGCGCGGGGCGCATCATCGTGCGCAGTTCGGTGCTCAGGCGTAGCGGCGCGTCGGTCCGTCCGCCGGGGATCTTCGCCAGCACGCCGATCCCGGCCGCCGCCGACAGCAGCGCGACCGCCCAGAACGCCGCGCGCCAGCCGAGTTGTTGTCCGATCACGGTGCCCGCCGGAAGCCCGATGATGATGGCCAAAGTGAGCCCGCCCGCGACGATGCTCATCGCCTTGCCGCGCGCCGTGGGCGGGACGAGACCGATCGCCGTTGTCGCGGCAACCGCCCAGAACCCGGCGTAGACGAACGCGCCGACGACCCGCGTGGCGAACAGCACCCAGTACTCCGAGGTGAGCGCTCCGACGACATGAGTGCCGACGAACACCGCGAGGAAGGTGAGCAGTGCGGTGCGCCGCGACCAGCGCAGTGTCGCCACCGCCAGTACCGGCGCGCCCACCAGCATGCCCAGTGCGAAGCCGGAGATGAGCAGGCCCGCGCGCGGCACGGAGACGCCCAGGTCTGCGGCCATCTCGGTGAGCAGGCCCGCGAGCATCAGCTCCGAGGTGCCCTGGGCGAAGATCGACAGACCCAGGACGTAGATCGCCACGGGCATCGGTACCTCCTTATTTTGTACTGATCTATCCAAAATTAGGCCGCGGCAAGGGCGTCGCCGAAGCCCGCAAGTCTCAGAGGGCGTCGAGGGCGGTGGTCGCGATGGCGGCCAGTGTTCCGCGGTCCGCGCCGCCGCGTGCGGCCACCCGCATCCCTCCGATCGTGGCGATCACGAAGTGCGCCAAGGCGGTCGGGTGTTTGTCCGGCGCGATCTCACCGGCGCGCCTGGCCGTCTCGAACACGTCCGTCAGCACGGCGAGTCGTCGCTGGTAATCGGTGGCGAGAACGGCGGCCAGTTCGGGGTCGCGCGGGGCCAGTTCGATCGTCGAGTTGACCACGAGGCAGCCGAGTGGGTCCTCCTCCGGGGCCTCGACGATCTGCCACAGCAGGGTGCGGATCTTGGCGCGCACCTCCGTCTCGCTGTCGAGCAGGTCGAACGTCGCGGCGTTCTTGGTCGCCATGTAGCGGCGCAGGGCGCGGCCGAACAGGTCCCGCTTGCTGGTGAAGGTGTTGTAGATGCTGCTGCGGCCAAGGCCGGTCGCGGCGCAGAGGTCTTCGGTGGAGGTCGCCTCGTATCCCGCGCGCCAGAACGCGTGCATCGCCGCGTCCACCGCGCGGTCCTCGTCGAAGGTTCTGGGTCGTGGCATGGGTTTACGCTAGCACAGTTTTGAACAGCTCGTTCCAATATATTTCGAAGGGCCTTCTGGCCAGCGTTGTTCCGGAGTCCAAGCGGCTGTTAAGCGTCCGATAGGCGGGCTCACGGATAGTTCTGAGCGAGTCCACTCCAGGAAACGAGGATCATCATGCAAGCCATCCTGCGCACCCTGCGCCTGCTCGTTCTCGGCGTCACGCTGTTCGTGCCCGCGTTCGCCGTCGCGACGGTCGGCGCGGGCGCCGCGAACGCGGGCGCGGTCGAGCTGATCGAGTTCGCGCCGGGAAGCGATCACGCGTCGGTCGGCGGAGCGGTCGTGCGCGGCGACGCCGACACCTACGTGCTCGAGGCGCGGGCGGGGCAGACCCTGACCACCGAACTCACCTCGGTCGAGGGCAATGCGCGGTTCAGCGCCACCGCCCCGGACGGACGCGTGCTGTGCGCCGAGGAGACCGGGAGCCGGATCACCTTGCCGCAGAACGGTTACTACACGATCTCGGTAGCGGCGAGCCGGGGCAACGCGACCTACACCTTGTCGGTGCGCATCGTCTGAGTCCTCAGGGCGACACCGCGACACCGAGCGTCTGGGCGACCAGGAAGCGGGGAGCGCGCTCCCCGTAGAACGACTCGGCGTCGCGGATCTCGAAACCGGCGTCTGTCACCAGGCCGCGAATGTCGCGGTTGAGGTGGCAGCCGCCGAACAGTCGTTTCTGGACCGGGTTCAGCCGGTTCTGCCACGCCCGCACCTTCTCGTCGGGCGCAAGCCCATGCTCGACGAAATGCAAGGTCCCGCCGGGGACGAGCACCCGGCGCACCTCGGTGAGCGCGGCGGCGATGTCGGGGATGGTGCACATCGTCCAGGTCGACAGCGCGCAGTCGAAGGCGTCGTCCGGGAAGGGCAGCGCCTGCCCGTCCAGCCCGGCCCGCTCGACCGGCACGGTGGCGGCGGCGACGCGTTCGCTCGCCAGCCGCCAGCCGAGATCGGCGGGCTCGACCGCGCGCACCGACGCGATCCCCGCCGGGTAGAACGGGACGTTCAGTCCCGAACCGAATCCGAGTTCCACGACCTGTCCGTGCAGTCCGGCACACACCCGCTCGCGCAGCGGAGCCAATTCCCGCAACCCGCAGGACCGGTTGACGATCCGCGGCAGCACATGCTCGGCATAGACACCCACGCCTTCACTCTGACAGGCATCGCCCATTGCGGCCAGGGCTACACAACCCCAGCCCGACAGATTTGCGCGCCTTCGCGGTCCTCTGCTCGACCCGGCCCCAGTGGCTGCACGGGACCGAGGGAGGCGGCTCCGGCCAGCCGGTCAGGAAGCCGGGACCGCACGCGCCGCTGCGCCTGGGACTGGTGTCCGTATCGGGCGGACCGGGCGTGCCCGTGGGATGCTGGCGCGGTGACTGTGTTCGAAGTCTGGGCACCGCGGCCGGAGTCGGTGCGACTGGATCTGGAGGGTGTCGTCCATTCGATGACGCGGTCGCCGGATGGGTGGTGGCGCGCCGACGTGCCCGCCGCGAACGGCGCCAGGTACGGCTTCCTGCTCGACGACGATCCGACCGTGCTGCCCGATCCCCGCTCGCCGCGCCAGCCCGACGGCGTGCACGCCCGCTCGGCGCTGCACACCCTCGATCCGGCGGGGTGGACCGATGCGGCGTGGACCGGTCGGCCGCAGGCCGGGGCGGTCTACTACGAACTGCACATCGGGACCTTCACCCCGGAAGGCACCTTCGACGCCGCGATCGAACGGCTCGACCACCTGGTCGGGCTGGGCGTCACCGTGGTCGAAGTGATGCCGGTGAACGCCTTCGACGGCCCGCACAACTGGGGCTACGACGGCGTGCTCTGGTACGCGGTGCAGGAGAGCTACGGCGGGCCCGACGGCCTGCAACGGTTCGTGAACGCCTGTCATGCCCGCGGGCTCGCGGTCTGCCTCGACGTCGTCTACAACCACCTCGGCCCGTCCGGGAACTACCTGCCGCGCTTCGCGCCCTACCTGACCGAGGGCCGCAACACCTGGGGGCAAAGCCTCAATCTCGACGGCCCGCAGTCCGATCACGTGCGCGGGTACGTCATCGACAACGCGGTGCGCTGGCTGCGCGACTTCCACATCGACGCGCTGCGCTTGGACGCGGTGCACGCCCTGGTCGACCGCACCGCCACCCACCTGCTGGCCGAACTCGCCGTCGCGACCGAGCGCCTGGCCACCCACGTCCGCAGGCCGCTGACGCTCATCGCGGAGAGCGATCTCAACGATCCGAAGCTGATCACCCCGCGCGCGGCGGGCGGCTACGGCCTGACCGCGCAGTGGAACGACGACCTGCACCACGCCGTGCACACCGCGGTCTCCGGTGAGCGGCAGGGCTATTACGCGGACTTCGGTTCCCTGCGCTGCCTGGCCCACACGTTGAAGCACGGGTTCTTCCACGCCGCAACGTATTCCAGTTTCCGTGGCCGCACGCACGGCCGCCCGATCGATCGCAGCCTGATCCCGGGCAGCGCGCTGCTGGCCTACACCTGCGATCACGACCAGATCGGCAACCGGGCGCTTGGCGAGCGCCCGAGCGCCTATCTCACCGACGGCCAGCTCGCGATCAAGGCCGCCCTGGTGCTGTGCGGACCGTTCACGCCGATGCTGTTCATGGGGGAGGAGTGGGGCGCCCGCACACCGTTCCAGTTCTTCACCTCGCACACCGACCCGGATGTCGCCGCCGCCACCGCATCCGGGCGCAAGAAGGAGTTCGCCCAGCACGGCTGGCCCGAGGGCGAGGTGCCCGACCCGCAGGATGTGAAAACGTTCCTGCGCTCCAAACTCGATTGGACGGAAGCCGACGAGCCGGGCCACGCCCGGCTGCTGTCGTGCTATCGCGCCCTGCTCGCCCTGCGCCGCGCTCGTGCGGAGCTCAGCGATCCCTGGTTGACCCACGTTTCGGTGGACTACGACGAGTCCGCGCGGTGGATCGTCGTGCGCCGGGGCACACTGGCCCTGGTGTGCAACCTCGGCGAGGACCAGGTCGCGGTGCCGATCGCGGGCCTTCCGCTGCTGTCCTGGGAATCCCCGACGATCGGCCGTTCCGCCACAACCGTTCCCGGCCACTCGTTCACCCTGCTGGAGACGGCGCCGCCCGGCCCGCGCTGAGCGCGTGGAACCCCAGCTCGCGGCGGCCTTTCGGGCACTCGCCCGGTAACGGGCGTACAACTGTCCGAGACAGGTACTTTGCCGGAATCGTCCCATACCATTACCGTGGAGAGATGAGCAACGTCGCTTCCGGGGACTTTGCGGTTCTTCCCCCGGGGATGGGTGGCAGCGCTGCCGCCGAATTCGCACCGTTCGTGCGCGCTTTCGCACGGGCGTTCGGCAATCGCCGGGGCGCGGGGGCGGCGTTCACGCTGCACCGGCACGGAGAGCCGCTGGTGGACATCTGGGTCGGCTCCGGCGGTGACGTTCCGTGGACCAGGGACACCGGCACGATCATCTTCTCGGCCACCAAGGGGATCGCGGCCACCGTCGTGCACCGTCTCGCCGACCGCGGGTTGCTCGATTACTCCGCTCCGGTCGCGGAGTACTGGCCGGAGTTCGGCGCCAACGGCAAGCACAAGATCACCATTCGTCATCTGCTCACCCACCGGGCGGGACTGTCCGCGCTGGCCCCGATCGCCACCGGCGGCCTGGCCGACGTGCTGGACCACGAACTCATGGAACAGCGCCTGGCCGCGGCCAAGCCCGACCGCCTGCTCGGCGTGCCCACCTACCACGCGCTCACCTTCGGCTGGCTGGTCGGAGGCTTGACGCGCGCGATCACCGGCACCGGCCTGGCCGAGCTGATCCGCACCGAGGTCGCCGAGCCGCTCGGCATCGAGGGGCTGCACCTGGGCAGGCCGCCCGCCGGTGCGCCGATCACCTACGCCCCGCTGGCGGGCACCCAGCTGAGTGCGCTCGGAAAGCCGCTCGGCGCTGCGGTTCTCGGCCGTAGCCACCGGATTCCCGGCGCGCTGGGGGCCGCCACCCGCTGCCTGTTCCTGCCCGGTCTGGAAGGCATCCTCGAGGGCGTCAGCCCGCCGATCCTGGACACCGAACTCGGGGCGGGCAACGGTGTGGCCACCGCGCCGGCACTGGCCACGATGTACGGCGCGCTCGCGGGCGACGGCACCGTGGCCGACCACAGGTACCTCGGCCGCCGCACCATGAAGGCGCTGCGCCGCGTCGAGACCTACCAGCCCGATCGCGCGCTGTTCTACCTGCCGATGATGTGGCGTCTGGGTTACCACTCGCTGCCGATGCCGGGCGCCCACGCCGGGTTCGGGCACATCGGCCTCGGCGGCTCCTTCGGCTGGGCCGAACCCCGGCTGGGCCTGTCGGTCGGCTTCGTGCACAACCGGCTCTCCGTCGCGCAGCTCAGCTACGACCAGTCGGCGGCGTTCTGGTTGCTGCCGCTCATGCTGAACTGCCTGCGTTCGTCCCGCCGCCGGATCCCGGCCGCGCAGACGCCCAAGGCCGCGTGACGCGTCGAGTTTCGGCTGCGCAGACGCCTTAGGCCACGGGACACGTCGGATCCCGGCTGCCCGGAGGCTCGAGCGTGACATCTCGGATTGCGGTCGCACGGAGGCCCGAGGCTGCGTGTCACCTCGGATCCCGGCCGCGCAGAGGCCCGAGACTGCATGACGCGTCGGATTTCGGCTGCGCAGACGCGTAAGGCCACGTGGCACGTCGGATCCCGGCTGCGCGGAGGCCCGAGGCTGCGTGGCATGTCGGATTGCGGTCGCGTGGAGGCCCGAGGCTGCGTGGCACGTCGGATTTCGGCTGCGCGGAGGCTCGAGCTGCGTGGCATGTCGGATGCTGGCTGCGCAGACGTCCGAGGCTGCGTGACGCGTCGGATTTCGGTTGCGCAGACGCCTAAGGCCCCGTGACACGTCGGATCCCGGCTGCGTGGAGGCTCGAGCGTGGCATGTCGGATTGCGGTCGCGCGGACGCCCGAGGCTGCGTGGCACGTCGGATCCCGGCCGCGCAGAGGCCCGAGGCCGCCCAAGGCCACGTAACGCGTCGGATCCCGGCTGCGCGGAGGGCCGAGCGTGGCATGTCGGATTGCGGTCGCGCGGAGGCCCCAGGCTGCGTGGCAGTCGGATACCGGTCGGTCAGACGCCCGAGGCCGCCTGACCGCCGGAGCCGCGCTCAGGTCAGGTAGCGGTAGGCCGGTGAATCGGGCTCGAGGCGCTCGCACTGGATCGGGGAGTGGTGCATCCGTTCCAGCAGCGGCGCCAGCCCGTCGGGGGCGCCCAGTTCGATGCCGACCAGCGCCGCGCCCGTCTCCCGGTTGTTGCGCTTGACGTACTCGAACAGCGTGATGTCGTCTTCCGGGCCGAGCACCTCGTTGAGGAAGCGGCGCAGCGCGCCGGGTTCCTGCGGGAAGTCCACCAGGAAGTAGTGCTTGAGCCCGCTGTGCACGAGCGAGCGCTCGATGATCTCGCCGTAGCGGGAGACGTCGTTGTTGCCGCCGGACACCAGGCACACCACCGTGGAGCCCGGCTCCACGGTGATCTCCGCCAGCGCCGTCGTGGTGAGCGCGCCCGCGGGCTCGGCGATGATGCCCTCGCTCTGGTACAGGTCGAGCATGGTCGTGCAGATCGCGCCTTCGTCGACCTGCATCATCTGGAAAGTGCCCGCGCCCCTGGGGGATTCGGTGGTGGTCAGCAACGGCAGCGAGGCGTGCGAAACCACGCGCCCGCCGAATCCGGACACCGCCGCGTACGGCACGGCGCCCACCCGGCGGACCGCGGCGCCGTCGACGAACGGATCGATCTCCGGCAGCGTGACCGGGCCGCCCGCCACCAGAGCCGCGGTCATCGAGGCAGCGCCCGCGGGCTCCACGCCGAGGATGGCGGTGCGCGGGGATCGGGCGCGCAGGTAGGTGCCGATGCCCGCCAGGCAGCCGCCGCCGCCCACGGGCACGATCACCAGGTCAGGGGTGGTGGGGAGCTGTTCCAGGATCTCCGCGGCGATGGTGCCCTGACCGGCCGCGGTGCGGGTGTCGTCGAACGGCGGCACCATGGTCGCGCCGGTGCGCTCCACGTCGGCGGCGGCGGCCGCGGCGGCGGCGTCGTAGGTCTCGCCGACCGCGATGAGCTCGACGAACTCCCCGCCGTGCACCCGGATGCGGTCACGCTTCTGCTTCGGCGTCGTGGTCGGCACGTAGATGCGGCCCTTGATCCCCATCGCCTGGCAGGCGAACGCGACGCCCTGCGCGTGGTTGCCCGCGCTGGCCGCGACCACGCCGGCAGCGCGTTCCCGCTCGGTCAGCTGGACCACGAGGTTGTAGGCGCCGCGCAGCTTGTAGGAGCGGACCGCGCTGAGATCTTCGCGCTTCAGATAAACGTTCGCCCCGGTCAGCTTGGACAGCCGCTCGCTGCGCTGCAGCGGGGTCGGATCAATGACGTCGGCAATTCGCTTGGCGGCAGCATCGATCTCGTCCGCGGTGAGGGCGGGACGAGAAGCGGTCAGTGCGTCGAGGACATCAAGCGGATCGGACACCCCGAATATGCTGCCACCCGCCGCGGCGGCGAGCTGCGGCGGGTGGCGGTGACACGCGGGCTACCTGCGCAGAAGCTACTGCGGGGTGAGAACGAAGACGGGGATCTGACGATCGGTCTTGGTCTGGTAGTTCGCGTAATCCGGCCACACCTCGACCGCGCGCTCCCACCACTGCGCCTTCTCGTCGCCGAACACCTCGCGGGCGGTGTAGTCCTTGTTGACCGTGCCGTCGCGCAGTTCGACGTGCGGTTCGGCCTTGATGTTGTGGTACCAGACGGGATGCTTCGGCGCGCCGCCCAGCGAGGCCACCACGGCGTACTCGCCGTCGTGCTCCACCCGCATCAGCGGCGTCTTGCGCAACTTGCCGCTCTTCGCGCCCTTGGTGGTGAGCAGGATGATCGGCACACCTTGCAAGGTCGCGCCCTCGGTGCCGCCGGAGTTCTCGTACTTCTCGGCCTGTTCGCGGGCCCAGTCGGATGTACTCGGTTCGTATTCACCTGTCAGTGGCATATCTGCGGCAACGCCGCGGCGATTACTTGTGTTCCCGGCGACAAAAAGTTCGCTGGCCCGAACTTCCAATTCCGACTACCCTGAGGAGATGGCGGTCGTTCACTCTTCGGCGCGCGGCACCACGATCGACATCGCGGGTAGCGCGTGGCCGGTATACAAGCTCGACGCACTGGTCGTCGGCTTGGTGACCTGCCTCGTCCTGGCCCTGATCACCGGATCGCTGCAACTCGCGGTACTCGTCGCGGCAGCGCTCGGCGCGGCGCGGTGGCTGATCGGCATGGCGGTCGCGGGTCTCGGCGAGGGGCCCGGCGGCACGCCGTAGCGCGCCCCGCATTAACGCTTCCCCGCCGCAGGCGATGAATTCGAGTAGTCGAATACGCGGGTTCCGGTGGGATGCCGGCGGGAGGATCAGCGCATGAAACGTCTGGTTGTGTGTTGCGACGGCACCTGGAAGGCCGAATCGAGCAGCACGGTTTCGAACATAGTCAAGATCGCGCAGACGATCCGGTTCGATGCGCCCGGACCGGCGGGGGAGACGATCCAGCAGTGGGTCACCTACGTCTCCGGCCCAGGTGCCCGCGGATTCCTCAGCGATCGCCTGATGGGCGGCGCCTTCGGACTCGGACTCGAGGCGAACCTGTCGTCCGCCTACTGGCATCTGGCCTTGAACTGGGAGAAGGGCGACGAGATCTACATCTTCGGCTTCAGCCGCGGCGCCTTCACCGCCCGCAGCCTGGCCGGCCTGATCAACCGTGTCGGGATCATGACCCCCGAAGCGATGATCGAAGGCAGGTACCCCGACGCCCTGAACATCTATCGGCAGCGACCGCCCGCGCCGACGCGGGAGAAC
This sequence comes from Nocardia sp. NPDC047038, assembly GCF_040644075.1. NCBI lineage: Bacteria > Bacillati > Actinomycetota > Actinomycetes > Mycobacteriales > Nocardiaceae > Nocardia > Nocardia sp. NPDC047038. The sequence continues at coordinate 30,773 of NZ_JBEYVQ010000015.1, forward strand.
CCCGATCCGGCCGAGCCCGAGCAGTGGCAGGAATTCCGCCGGAAGCATTGTCACCGAGCGAAGATCGATTTCCTCGGCGTGTTCGACACCGTCGGCGCGCTCGGCGTCCCTGGCATCTCCTCCCTGCGGCACCGCTTCCACGACGTCAAACTCTCCCGGCACGTGCACTGCGCCCGCCAGGCGCTGGCCATCGACGAGCGGCGGCGCAACTTCGAACCGGCCGTGTGGGAGGTGCCGGTCGAACCGACGGTGAAGTACCGGCGCGGCTTCGAGCGAGTCAAGCAGGTGTGGTTCCCCGGCGTGCACAGCGACATCGGTGGCGGCTACACCGAATGCGGCCTGTCCGACATCACGCTGCAGTGGATGGTCCGCGAGGCGGAGTCGGTCGGGCTGGCCTTCGACCGGGACCGGCTGGCGGCGCTGTCGAAGCGCTGCGACCACACCGACGGCGACCACATGCGGCTGCACGATTCCCTGAGCATCGGCTACCGCGTCCTGAACGTGGTTCGGACGCTGCGTAATCCGCGCAGTCGCCGGTTCCACTGGGATTCCTGGCGCCGGATGTCCATGCCCACCGATCAGGGCGTGCGGTTGTCCGCGAGCGCGCAGGACGCGCTGGACTACCATCCCGCGAATCTGCGACGCTGGCGCGAAGAACTGGGCGGTGTCATCCCGGAAGCGGCTTTCGAGCAGATCCGCGGGGTGTTCTCCAAGAAACTCGAGCAGGCGGGCGCGCCCGTGCCCGAGCCGTCAGCGCACCAGCAGCGCGACCGGCAGCCTGGCGAACATCTTCTCGAGCCTGGCCCGGCCCTGGAATGTGTGGCCGGTCAGCCGGTCGGTCCAGCTGCCGGCGGGTAGGTCGATGAACGTGTCGCTCCAGCCGGTCTCGGCCAGGCTCACGCTGTGGCGGGTGGCGGCGACGATGACCTCGGGGGCCTCGCCCGCGCGGCCGCGGGCGTAGGACACCACCTTCGACGCGTGGTCGCCGGTGGCGAACAGCGGCCGGTACGTGCCGCCGACGAAGCATTCGGGACGTTCGCGGCGCAACCACAGCGCGTAGGCGACGATCCACATCTTCGCCGCGCCGGTGGTGTCCAGCGCGGGCGTGCCGGTGAGCGATTGCAGCATGCCCGCACGGGCGGCGAAGTCCACCGGCCTGCGGTTGTCCGGGTCGACGAGGGAGTCCTCCCACAGCTCGCAGCCCTGGTAGACGTCCGGGATGCCCGGCCCGCACAGCTGTAAGAGCTTCTGCGACAAGGCGTCCGACCAGGCGTGCGGGGCCAGTTCGTGCACCAGGTCGCCGAGTTCGGAGCCCACCGGGCCATCGATCACCGTGTCCAGCCACGCGTGCACCGCGGCCTCGAACTCGGCGTCCGGCTCCTCCCAGGAGGTTTTGCTGTTCGCCTCCCGCATCGCCTTCTCGGCGAACGCGTGCACACGCTCACGCAGGCCGGGCACCGATGCGGCCGGTCGCCCGTCCGCGGGCCACACCCCGAACATGTTCTGCAGCAGGAACAACGCCGTCGCACCGTCCGGCGCGGGGGCGGTCTCCAGCCAGGAGTCGACGTTGCGCGCCCAGGTCTCCGCGGCCTGGGACAGCACGCCGATGCGGGCGCGCACGTCCTCCCCGCGCTTGGTGTCGTGCGTGGACAGCGTCGTCAGAGTGGCGGGCCAGCGTTGCGCGCGCTGGCTGTTGGACAGGTGGAACTCGTTGAGCGAGTGGCCGAAGCGCGCCGGGTTGCCGCCGACCTCCTGCAAGGAGACCAGCCGCGCGGCCTGATAGAACATGGTGTCCTCGACCGCCTTCGCGGTCACCGCGCCGCAGACCTGGCTGAAGCGCATCGCCGCGGCCCCGTCGGCCGCCAGCGCCGCCACCAGGACCGCCAGCGGCGCGGTGAGTTCGCTGTTGCGCTTCTCCACCTCGGCGATCACCGCGCCCGTCATCCCGGACAGCGGCGCGTAGTCGGCCCGGTAGACCGGCATGAACGCCAGCACCTCGATGGTGGCGTTGGTCAGCGCCATGGTGTCGAAACTCTCGGCGTTCGCGTCCTGTTTGATCGCGGCCACCAGCCGCCGGACCTCCGGCGTCAGAATGGTTTCCGCGACCGCGCGCTTGATCCGGTGTTCGGTCTCGCCGATCCAGGCCCGGTCGCTGCCGTGCCCGGCCACCCGGCGCGAGAGTTCGGTGAGCGCGTGCTCGCCGCGCGGATCGATCAGCACGCCGCCGAAGTCGGCCAGCGCCTCGTAGCCGGTGGTGCCGTCGATGGGCAGCGTCGCGTCCAGCGGCTCGCGGTTGGCCAAGATTTTCTCCACCAGCAACAGCCGGTGCGGGCCGATCAGCCTGCGCAGCCGGGTGAGGTAACCGGCGGGATCGGCCAGACCGTCCGGATGGTCGACCCGCACGCCGTCGATCAGGTCGTGCTCGCACCACGCGGCGAGCTCGCGGTGGGTGAGCTCGAAGACCTCCGGGTTCTCCTGACGGATCGCGGCCAGGCTGCTCACCGCGAAGAAACGCCGATAGGTGCACAGCCCGGCCTTCCAGCTCACCAACCGGTAGTGCTGTTTGTCGTGGATGCGCAGGGCGTTGTCGCCGTCGGTGCCGGGCGCGATCGGGAAACGCAGATCGTGCAGCGCGAGCATCGGCTCGGCGCCGGTGCGGTCCACGGTCAGGGCGGCAGGGTCGTTCTCGCTCTGCAACACCGGCAGCGCCAGCCTGCCGCCCGCGCCGTTGCCGGGGCTCCAGTCGATGTCGAAATACGGCGCGAACCGCGACTCCTGGCCGTTCCGCAGCACGTCCCACCACCAGGCGTTCTGTCGCGGATCGGCGACGCCGACGTGATTGGGCACCAGGTCGACGATCAGTCCCATGCCGCGGCTGCGCACCTCGTCGGCGAGTGCCTTGAGCCCCGTCGGCCCGCCGAGGGCGGCGGAGACCGTGGTCGGGTCGGTGACGTCGTAACCGTGCGTCGAGCCGTGCGCCGCGGTCAGGATCGGCGACAGGTACAGGTGCGAGATGCCCAGCTGCTGAAGGTATTCCGCGATGGCGCGGGCCTCGGCGAAGGTCAATGCGTCCGGTCGCAGCTGTAGCCGGTAGGCGCTGCGGATCGTCGTCTGGCGGGCGGGCTTGCGTCGGAGGGACACCGGGTCGGTCACGTGCATCTCGGTGGGATCGGGTGCGTTCATCGGCATTCGGGTCAGGCGGCCTGGCGGAGGACGAGGAGACAGCGAGCTTCGACGGTGACGGCAGCGCCGCCGGGATATCCGGCGTCGGTCATGCCGGTCGGGGTCGAGCAATCCAGCGCCACCGACCATTCCGCGCCGTCGCCGGTGCTCGGTAGCACGAAGTCGATAGCCGCGTCGTGGGCGTTGAAACACAACAGGAACGAGTCGTCGGTGATCCGCTCGCCTCGCGGGCCCGGCTCGGGGATCGCCTCGCCGTTGAGGTAGACCGCCAGCGACTTGCCGAATCCGCTGTCCCAGTCCGCCCCGGTCATCTCCTCGCCGGACGGGGTGAGCCAGGCGATGTCGCGGGCGTTGTCCGCCGAACGGACCGGGCCGCCCGCGAAGAAGCGACGGCGCCGGAAGACGGGGTGCCGGGTGCGCAACGCGACCACCGCGCGGGTGAACTCCAGCAGATCGGCGTTCTTCTCCCGCAGCGACCAGTCCATCCAGGCCAGCGGCGAGTCCTGGCAGTAGACGTTGTTGTTGCCGTGCTGGGTGCGGCCCATCTCGTCGCCGTGCGCCAGCATCGGCACACCCTGGCTGAGCATGAGCGTGGCCAGCAGGTTGCGGCTCTGCCGGTCGCGCAGGGCGAGGATGTCCTGGTCGTCGGTCGGGCCTTCGACACCGCAGTTCCAGGAGCGGTTCCAGCTCTCGCCGTCGCGGTTGTCCTCGCCGTTGGCCGCGTTGTGTTTCTCGTTGTAGGACACCAGATCCCGCAGCGTGAACCCGTCGTGCGCGGTGACGAAGTTGATGCTCGCGCTCGGCCTGCGGCCGGTGGCCTCGTACAGGTCAGAGGAACCGGTGAGCCGAGAGGCGAACTCGCCCAGCGTCGCCGGTTCGCCGCGCCAGTAGTCCCGCACGGTGTCGCGGTACTTGCCGTTCCACTCCGTCCACAGGCCAGGGAAATTGCCCACCTGGTAGCCGCCCTCGCCGACGTCCCACGGTTCGGCGATGAGTTTGACCTGGCTCACCACCGGATCCTGCTGCACCAGGTCGAAGAACGTCGACAGCCGGTCCACGTCGTGCAGTTCCCGCGCCAGCGTCGCGGCCAGATCGAAGCGGAAGCCGTCGACGTGCATCTCCAGGATCCAGTAGCGCAGGGAGTCCATGATCAGCTGCAAGGTGTGCGGGTGGCGCACGTTGAGACTGTTTCCGGTGCCCGTGTAATCCATGTAGTGCGACGGATCGTCGTCGACCAAGCGGTAGTAGGCGGCATTGTCGATGCCGCGGAAGCAGATCGTGGGGCCGTTGTGGTTGCCCTCGGCGGTGTGGTTGTAGACGACGTCGAGGATCACCTCGATGCCCTCGGCGTGCAGCGCGCGCACCATCGCCTTGAATTCGGTGACCGCCGACCCGGCGCGATCCATCGTCGCGTACTCGCTGTGCGGCGCGAGGTAGCCGAAGCTGTTGTAGCCCCAGTAGTTCCGCAGTCCCTGATCCAGCAGCACGCGGTCCTGCAGGAACTGGTGCACCGGCATCAGTTCGATCGCGGTGACCCCCAACCCCTTCAGATGGTCGACGACCGCCGGGTGCGCGATGCCGGAATAGGTGCCGCGCAATTCCTCGGGCACCTCGGGATGCGTCATCGTCATGCCCTTGACGTGCGCCTCGTAGATCACCGTCTCGTGGTACGGCCGGTTGGGCGGCCGGTCGGCGCCCCAGTCGAAGTACGGGTTGATCACCACGCCGGTCATGGTGTGGCCGAGCGAGTCGAGCCCGTGGGTGTAGAGCGAGGGGTGATCGTCGAAGTCGCCGTCGAAAGCCTTGCCGTACGGATCGAGCAGCAACTTGCTCGGGTCGCAGCGCAACCCCCGGTCGGGGTCGTATGGGCCGTGCACGCGGAATCCATAGCGCTGACCAGGGTCGATTCCGGGCAGGTAGGCATGCCAGACGTACCCGTCCACCTCGTCGAGCGCGATCCGGTTCTCGACTCCGTCGGCGTCGATCAGGCAGAGTTCGACCGCGTCGGCAACCTCGGAGAACACCGAGAAATTGGTGCCTGCGCCGTCGTAGGTGGCCCCGAGGGGATAGGCGGTGCCGGGCCAGACACCCAGAGGTGCCGCGTCACCGGGCGCTGCGTCGGGCTGAGCCATGGCAACGACAGTAGCGTCAGCCGGGCGTCCAGCGGTGCGGGTGGTTGTGGGTGACCGGATCGGACGAGGTCGGAGGCATTTTTCGCGCCATCGGGGAATGGTGCGAGCACCGAGCACGGCCCGCGGTGGCAACGCCGCGCAGTCTCGCGGCACAGCACGGGCGAACGGACCCAACGCCGCGTCGGCCTTGCCTCGAGCGGGCGCGGTGGTCGCGAGCTCATCCGTAGCGGCGGTTGCGGTGACGCGAGCCCTCGCCGGACGCGTCCGAGGTGCTGCGGCGCGCGGTGCATCGATACGGGCCACTGACAGCGACGGGCCGTGTGGTGTTCGACATAGCGGAAGCGCATGCGACCCGGCGGGTCGTGAGCGGGCGCGAGGCTCACGTCGCGGGCGTGAGCGACCGCCGCCAGGTCTGGCCGACCAGGTCGTGCCCCCAGCTGTGATGCAGGCTCTGGTCGACGAGCTCGAATCCCGCGCGCTGGTAGACGCGCCGCGCGGCGGTGAGCACGTCGTTGGTCCACAGCACGATCTCCCGGTAGCCCGCGGCCGTGGCGAAGCGCAGGCATTCGTCCACCAGCGCCGAGCCGACGCCGAGACCGCGGACGGTCGGCTCGACCAGGAGCAACCGCAGGCGCGCGGTGGCGTCGTCCTCGCGAACGCAGAAGACGCTGCCCACCGGGCGGCCGTCGGATTCCGCGATCCAGGCGCGCTCGCGCTGCTCGTCGCGGGAAGTCAGATAGTCGGCCACGATGCGCACGATCAGTTCCTCGTAGGTCGCGTCCCAGCCGTATTCGTTCGCGTAGAGCTCCGCATGACGCTGGATCACCCAGCCGTAATCACCGGAGCGCGGGCGTCGCAGCGAGAAAGCAGGTGCGTCGGTGGGCCGGTCCAAAATCTGCTGAATGGTTCGCATCGCCGTGATCAGGCGCGCGCGGGTCGCTTGCGGCTGCGCGTCGAGCAGCGCGCCCACTTCGTCGCTGGAGCGCTGATCGAGCGTCGCGAAGATCTCCCTGCCCCGATCGGTCAGCCGGACCTCCTGGCGGCGGCCGTCGCTGCCGGAGCGGTTGCGCCGCACCAGGCCGGACTGTTCGAACCGGGCCAAAATGCGGCTGAGGTAGCCCGCGTCGAGGTCGAGGGCGTGGCGTAGCGCGACCACTTCGGTGGCGTCGGACGCGGCCAGCTCGAACAGTATCCGCGCCTCGGTGAGCGAGTAGCGGCTGTCGTGCAGTCCTTCGCGCAGCACGCCGATCACGCGCGTGTAGTGGCGGTTGAACTCGCGGACGGCGGCGATGTCGGCGGGGGCGGCAGCGGTCACGGCGGCTCCAATCTTTGACTTTGTCAAAGAATATTCCGCCGCGTCGCTACCGGGCTGGGAAACGGCCGAACTCGGCCCACCCTTGCGAACCCGGCCAGCTCGGGTGCTAACTTGAACGGTGTTCAAGCCGCTCCGGGGCGACCCGGGCCGTGACGCGAGGATTCCTGTGGCACTGACCCCCGACCAGATCACCGCCCTCGACGCCGAGCACGTCTGGCATCCGTACGGCGGCTTCCCCGCGACGACCGAACCGCTGGTGGTGGCCGCCGCCGCCGGGACCAGGCTGACCCTGGCCGACGGACGCGAGCTGGTCGACGGCATGAGTTCCTGGTGGGCCGCCATCCACGGTTACCGGCACCCGGTGCTCGACGCCGCGCTGGTCGACCAGTCGCGGCGGATGAGTCATGTGATGTTCGGCGGGCTCACCCACGAGCCGGCGGCCCGGCTGGCCGAGCTGCTGGTCGAATCGACTCCGGCCGGGCTGGACAAGGTGTTCCTGTGCGACTCGGGCTCGGTGTCGGTCGAGGTCGCCGTGAAGATGTGCCTGCAGTACTGGCGTTCGCTGGGCAAGCCGGAGAAGCGGCGGCTGCTCACCTGGCGCGGCGGCTACCACGGCGACACCTTCACCCCGATGAGCGTGTGCGACCCCGAGGGCGGCATGCACTCGCTGTGGACCGACATCCTGGCGAATCAGCTGTTCGCGCCGGTGCCGCCGAGCGAGTACCACCCGGAATACGCGGCGGAACTGGAGCGCATGATCGCCGCGCACGCGGGCGAACTCGCGGCGGTCATCGTGGAGCCGATCGTCCAAGGGGCGGGCGGGATGCGCTGGCATCATCCCGGCTATCTCGCCGACCTGCGCAGGTTGTGCGACGAGCACGGGGTGCTGCTCGTCTTCGACGAGATCGCGACCGGATTCGGCCGCACCGGAACGCTTTTCGCGGCCGACCTGGCCGGGGTGAGCCCGGATGTGATGTGCGTGGGCAAGGCGCTGACCGGCGGTTACCTCACCCTGGCCGCCGCGCTGTGCACCACGCGGATCGCCGAGACGATCAGCGCGGCGCACGGCGGGCTGATGCACGGCCCCACGTTCATGGGCAACCCGCTGGCCTGCGCGGTCGCCGTCGCGTCGATCGAGTTGCTGCGCTCGCGCGACTGGCGCGGCGAGGTGACCCGGATCGAAGCGGAGCTGGCTGCGGGCCTGGCCCCGGCGCGCGAGCTGCCGGGCGTGATCGAGGCGCGTGTGCTCGGTGCGATCGGTGTGATCGAGCTGGACCACCCGGTCGACATGCGCGCCGCGACCGACGCCGCGGTGGCGGCCGGGGTGTGGCTGCGTCCGTTCCGCAACCTCGTCTACACCATGCCGCCGTTCATCAGCACGTCCGGCGACATCGCCACGATCACCGCCGGCATGCGCGCCGCGGTCGCCGCACAGATCGGTCGGTGACCGGTCAGGCGATCCAGGGCGGGACGATGGTGCCGTCGCTGTCCGGTGTGCCTGCCCGCGCCCCCGCGGGCGCGGTGACGATGGCGGTGAAGCCGTCGCCGGTGTGCACCTGTCGCAGCGTGTTCGGCGGGAGGATCACCGTATCCCCCTCGGTCGCAGTGAGTTCCGTGCCGTCGAGCGTGACGTCGAGCCGTCCGGCGAGGACGGTCCAGATCTGCTCGGCGTCGATGAAGTGCAGCGGTCCCGCGGTGTCGGCGGGCACCTCGACCCGCCACAACGCGAGTCCGGAGCCGCCCTGGGTGGGGGAGGCGAGCGTAGTCATGACACCGCCAGGGGTTTCGGTGCGGCGGGTGTCGGAGTGTCGGATGACGGTCATCTGGCTACCACCTCTATAATAGACAACATGGTTGTCCATATAGTCAACGAGGTTGTCCATCATGTCAAGTGACAGGGGTGGCTATGAGCTGCCGCTGCGCATGCTGCTCGGCTTCCGGGCTGTGATCGACGAGGTGCACGCGGATCTGGCCGAGCACGGTCACGCCGAGTTGCGGCCGATGCACGGCTTCGTCTTCCAGGCGATCGGCCGCGCGGGCGGGCCGCACGGTTGCACGGCCGCCGACCTGGGGCGCGCGCTCGGTGTCTCGAAACAGGCCGCGGGCAAGCATATCGAGGCGTTGGAGCGGCTGGGCTACCTTCGCCGCGGGCACGATCCGTCCGACGCGCGGCGCAAGGTCTACACGCTCACCGAACGCGCCGATGACGTGCTGACCCGATCGGCGCGAACGTTCGACCGGATCCACGATCGCTGGGCGGAACTGCTCGGCGCGGATCGGCTGGCCGAACTGGAGCGCGACCTGCGCTCGCTGACGCCCGGCGAGGTGTTCCGGCTGGATACGCCGAACTGGTTCACCGGTCCGTGAGCCGATCGGACGAATTAGGGCGGCCGTCGGCGAGGTCGGGACGATCGCTGTCGGACAGCATCTCCCACACCCGGAAGATGCAGTGGTAGTCGTCCGACCAGCCGCGCACCATCAGTAGATAGGTGTCACCGTCGCGGAGCACGACGCGGCGACCGCGCAGCTTGGGATGCTCCGGGGTGTAGGTGGGCAGCACTCCGGCCAGTTTCGCCAGCGCTTGTGCGCGCGTGCCGACCACTTCCGTCAGGATTCGGGGTGACCAGCGCTTGTGATCGCCCGAGCCCGTTGTTTCCTCGACGACTATCGCCCACCGCGGCATCCGGCCGTGTACCTCCCGGTGCAGCTTGTCACCGCGGGCCGGTGACACCACCAACGATGGGCTCAACGGTACCAGCGGACCTGCGGGAGAGTGCCCTGAACGGTGTTCAAGTATGCTTCGGAGCTGTGACTACCGATCCGTTGAGCTGGTTGGACGAACGCGCTTCCGCGCGCGTGGCCGCGGGACTGCGCCGCGAGCTGCGGCCGCGCGCCCCGCAGGCGCCGTCGATCGATCTCGCCTCCAACGACTATCTCGGCCTGGTGCGCCACCCCGAGGTGATCGAAGGCGCGATCGAGGCGGTGCGCCGCTGGGGTGCGGGGTCGACCGGGTCGCGGCTGGTCACCGGCACCACCACCGAGCACGAACTGCTGGAGACCGAGTTGGCCGAATTCGTCGGCGCCGAAGCGGGACTCGTGTTCGCCTCCGGATACGCGGCCAACCTCGGCGCGGTGACCGCGCTGGCCGGGCGCGGTTCGCTGGTGATCTCCGACGCGGGCAGCCACGCCTCGCTGGTGGACGCGTGCAGGCTCTCCCGCGCCAGGGTGGAGATCGCGCCGCATCGCGACGTCGCGGCCGTGGAGCGGCTGCTGTCGGAGCGCGTCGAGGAACGTGCGCTGGTGCTCACGGATTCGGTGTTCAGCGCCGACGGCGATCTCGCGCCGTTGACCGAACTGCACCGGGTGACCAGGGCCAACGGGGCGGTGCTCGTGGTGGACGAGGCACACGGCATCGGTGTGCGCGGGGCGGGCGGACGCGGGTTGGCGCACGAGTCGGGCCTGGCGGGGGCGCCGGATCTGGTGATCACCGCGACGCTGTCGAAATCCCTTGCCGCGCAGGGCGGTGTGGTGCTGAGCAGTGGCCGGGTGCGCGCCCACCTGATCGACGCCGCGCGCACGTTCATCTTCGACACCGGTCTCGCGCCCGCCGCCGTCGGCGCCGCGCGGGCCGCGTTGCGGGTGCTGCGCGCCCAGCCGGAGCTGGCCGAGCGGGTGCTGGCGCGCGCCGCGGACATCGCCGGGATCGCCGGTGTGCCCGCGCCGCCTTCGGCGGTGGTGTCGGTCGTGCTCGGTCCGGCGCAAGTGGCCTTCGACGCCGCGCAGGCGTGCCGAGCGCACGGGCTGGACGTTGGCTGCTTCCGTCCGCCGACGGTTCCGGAAGGCACGTCGCGACTGCGCTTGACCGCGCGGGCGAATCTCACTCCGGCCGAACTCGACTCCATCGCGACGGTGCTCGGCGAAGTGCTGGCGCAGGCGCGAGAGGCGGTGCCGGCATGACCGTCCTGCTGATCACCGGAACCTCCACCGATGTCGGCAAGACCGTCGTCACCGCGGCCGTCGCCGCCGCGGCGATGGCGAACGGCCGTTCGGTGGCGGTGTGCAAGCCGGGCCAGACCGGTGTCGCGGTGGGCGAACCCGGAGACCTCGCGGAGATCCAACGATTGTCCGGCGTCACCCGCACGCTCGAACTCGCCCGCTACCCGGACCCGCTGGCGCCCGACACCGCCGCCCGCCGGGCCGGGCTGCCGGAGCTGACACTCGCCGAGACCGCCGCCGCCGTCGATTCCCTGACCGACGCCGACCTCGTCCTGGTCGAGGGCGCGGGCGGATTGCTGGTGCGCCTAGGCGATTTCACCCTGCTCGACCTCGCCCAGAAACTCGGCGCGCCCGTCCTGCTGGTCACCGCGGCCGGGCTGGGGACGCTCAACCACACCGAACTGACCACCCGCGCACTGCAATCGGCGGGCGTGCGGTGCCAAGGCCTGGTGATCGGCTCTTGGCCCGCCGAACCGGATCTCGCCGCCGAATGCAATCGCATCGACCTGCCGCGCGTCAGCGGCGTCGACCTGGTGGGTTCGGTGCCGCAAGGCGCGGGCGGCTGGGAGCGTGCGCGATTCATCGCCGCCGCCCCGGGGTGGTTCGAGCCCGCCTGGTCGCCTTTCCGCTGATCGATGGCGTTTCCGCGACGCGAGTCTCCCCGAACCTGTCGGTGACCCCGCTGAGTGCGGACGCGCGACCGGTGTTCGGTGGCATCTGCGCGTGGAAGCGGTGCGGCAGTGGATGGTGCCAGACGGCAGGACCGGACACGTGCGCGAATTCGATGCCCGGGGAGGTCGGCGTGTTCCGAATCACGCTCGCTTGCGCGACGAGCCCACGGTAGCGGCAAGGCTACCGCGCCCACGGTAGCGGCAAGGCCACCGCGCACAGCATTTCGCGCGGCCCGCACGAGCACGTGGTGCAGATCATCGAATTCACGACCTGCGATCCGTCGGTGACGAGGAGCACACTATCAGCTACCTTGCGTTATGCCGAGGGCGGCACCGACGTGCAGGAGGTACCCGACGGTCTGTCGAGCTGAATCGCGCTCGACGACAACGAACTCGGCCGCCGGAACTCGCTGGGCAAACTCGCGGCCATGGCCGAGGCGGCACGCTGAACGATAGCGGGCTCATGGCGACCGCCCGCACCCGTGCCTACAGTGGGATGAATGTCGCCGATGGACGAGAGGCACCCGTCCACCGTCTCCGACTGGGACGACGCGCGACGCCGATCTCGGCTGCGGGACACGAGCCTGGGGCACGGGTGGAAGACGTTGCGCCGCACCAGGGTGACGCTGCTTCGGGTGGCCGCACTGCTGCTGGCCGGGCTCGTGGTGTTCGCGCAGTACTGGAAGTACGACGTCGCGCCGGAACAGGCGCGACTGGCGCGCACCGAGCCCGCCATCCTGCCCGTCGCCCCGCCGGTGGACCCGCAGAACTGGGACACCGTCGTGGTGGATCTGGTCGGGCTCGGCGGGCTCGACGCCAGTGACACCGCCGCCGCGCTGCCCGCTCTGCGCAGGATGGGCATGGTGTGGGCGATCCGCTACGACAATCAAGGTATCGACACCAAGGTGATCGCCGACCTCGTCGTGCGCGCCGCCGAACTGTCGGGCCTGCGCAACATCGTGCTCGTCGGCCACAGCATGGGCGGCGTGATCGCACTGGAGGTCGCCGAGCACATCCACCGGGACAGCGACCGCAGACTGGTCGGGGTGATCCTGGACTGCACGCCGGTCGACCTGAACGCGGTCCGTCCGGAGAGTCGCGGGCGCGGTGAGGACATGCTGCGGTGGATGGGCTGGCTGCCCGGTGCGCGGGAAAGCCGCATGCTCCGGCTGGCCGTGGAGACCTACGCTCGCCGGGACCGTTTCGTCGACCGGGGCGACGGGCTGCCCGGCATCCGGTTCGGCCAACTGGGCCAGGTGCTGGCGGAAGTGATGCGGGAGAAGATCGTCTCGCGCGACGCGGCGAGCAACGGTCTGATCGAATCCCAGTTCACCGCAATCGTGGCCGGTGGCGCGATGGACGACCTGCGCGCCCTCGCCCAGCCCGTGGCCGACAAGCCACGGCCCGCCATCGTCTTCATCCGGCCGCGCGACGCGAGCGCCGACCGCGTGGTCGACGTCGAGTACTCCCATCGGGTGCTGATCGAGCGGTCCGGCGGAGTGGACGGCACGCTGCTGGTGGTGCTGGCGCGAAACACCGGGCACGCGAATCCGATGCAGCGGCCCCGGGAATACAACACGGTGATCGAGCAGCAGATTCTGCCGTTCGTGCAGCGCTACCAGCAGCAGGTCCGGTCGACGACGGTGGCAGCGCCGCCCCGCTGAGGGGTTCGAACCAGGCTGAGACAAACCGTTTTCGCGCCGGTTTCGTCTTGTTCTAATTCGCCTTATGTTCCGACCAAGTACGTTCCGGTCCGGCCTCCGTGGCCGCGCGACCGCCGCATTGCTCGCCGTGGCGACCGTTGCGACCCTCGGACTCACCGGCTGCGCGAAGGACGACAAGCCGGTCGGTCCCACCGCCGAAGGACCACTGCCGACCGAGGTTCCCGCAGGCACCACCCTCGTGGTCGCCGACCAATCCGAGCGCCTGCAATCGGTGCTGCGCATCTCCGGCGAGCTCGACAAGCTTCCGTTCAAGGTGGAGTTCGCCAACTTCGTCGGCGGTCCCGCCATCCTGGAGGCGTTCCGGGCGGGCGCCGCCGACGTCGCCCAGGTCGGCGACGTCCCGCCGATCCACGCCTTGGTGGCCGGGCAGGACGTCCCGATCATCGCGTCCTACCAGACCAGCACCACGGCCTTGAAACTCGCGGTGGCGCCGGGCAAGTCGGTGACGAAGCTCGCCGATCTGAAGGGCAAGAAGATCGCTTACGCGGAGGGCACGGCACAGCAGGCCGCCGTGCTGCGCGCCATCGACAAGGCCGGGCTCACCACCTCCGACGTGCAGCTGGTCCGGCTGCAACTGGCCGAGTTCCTCGATGCCGTGCGCACCGGCCAGGTCGACGTCGCGCCGCTGATCGAGCCGAACGTCACCCGGTTCCTGCGCACGCCGGGCACCTCGCTGGTCCCCGACTCCGAGACCGCGGGCATCTACGGCGGTCTCGCCTACCTGTACGCCCGCCGCGCCGTCGTGCGGGACCCGGCGAAGGCAGCCGCCACCCGGGCGCTGGTCGGCGCGTTCGTCCGCGCCTACCAGTGGGCCAACACCCACCCGGAGGACTGGGCGCGCCGCTACTACGTGGACAACCAGAAGGTGAGCGCCGACGACGCCAAGCGCATCGTGGACTCGCTGGGCACCTACGTCTTCCCGCATCTGGACCAGCAGTTGGTCGACCGGCAGCAGGCCACCATCGACGCCATCGCCAAGGCGGGCGAACTGCCCAAGAAGGTGCAGGCGTCCAACGGCTTCGACCTGCGCTTCGACGCCGCGATCACGCAAGCGGTGACTGAGAGTGGCGCGTCGTTCGAACCGAAGGCACGCTGATGGCGACCCTCGACGCCGGGGTGCTGCGCCGCTTCGGCCTCGGCCGCTCCACGGCGGAACCGATACTGGCGAAACGCAAACCGACCCGGCCGCGCCTCGGCCCTGGCCGCCCCATCCCGTTCGGCATCGCGGTGGGACCGGCGTTGCTGATCGCCGCCTGGGTGGCCGGTTCGGCCACGGGCGCTTTGGATCCGGAGACCCTGCCCGCGCCGTGGACGGTCGCCGAGACCGCCGGTGACCTGCTCGCCGACGGCCGTTTACAGAGCAATCTGCTGACCTCGGTGCAGCGCGCCGTGATCGGGCTCGGGCTCGGTGTCGCGATCGGCCTGGTGCTGGCGCTGCTGGCCGGGCTGAGCCGGGTCGGTGAAGCGTTGGTGGACGGGCCGATCCAGATCAAGCGCGCCATTCCGACGCTCGCGCTGATCCCACTGTTCATCGTGTGGTTCGGCATCGGCGAGGAAATGAAGCTGGTGGTGATCACCACCAGCGTGGCGATCCCGATCTACCTGAATACGCACGCTCACCTGCGCAGCGTCGACGCCAGGTATGTGGAACTCGCCCAAACCGTCGGCCTGTCGCGGTGGGGATTCGTCCGCCGGATCGCGCTGCCGGGATCGCTGCCCGGCTTCTTCACCGGCCTGCGGCTGGCCGTCACCATCTCCTGGCTGGCGTTGGTCGTGGTGGAACAGGTCAACGCCACCAGCGGCATCGGTTACCTGATGACCCAGGCCCGCACCTACGGCCAGATCGACATCATCGTGGTCGGCCTGGTGATCTACGGCCTGCTCGGCCTGTTCGGCGACATCCTGGTGCGCGCGGTGGAAAGGAAGGCGCTGTCATGGCGGCAGACACTCGGGGACTGAACGTCGTCCGCGCCCGGCGGCTGCGCCGTGGCTTCGGCGACCGGGTGGTGCTGCGCGACATCGACATCGACATCGCGCGCGGCGAGTTCGTCGCGCTGCTCGGCCGCAGCGGTTCGGGCAAGAGCACGCTGCTGCGGGCGCTCGCCGAATTGGACTACGACGTGCCGGGTTCCGGCGAATTGAGCGTGCCCAGCGAGCGTTCGGTGGTGTTCCAGGACTCCCGGTTGCTGCCCTGGGTTCGGGTGCTCGACAACGTGACCCTCGGTCTCGGCGGTACGGACGCCGCCGGTCGCGGTCGCGCGGCACTGGCCGAGGTCGGGCTCGCGGGCCGGGAGAAGGCCTGGCCCAAGGAGCTTTCCGGTGGTGAGCAACAGCGTGTCGCCTTGGCGCGTTCGCTGGTGCGCGAACCCGAGCTGCTGCTGGCGGACGAACCGTTCGGCGCGCTGGACGCGCTGACCCGGATCAAGATGCACGCACTGCTGCAGGACCTGTGCGCCGAGCACCGGCCCGCCGTGCTGCTGGTCACCCACGATGTGGACGAGGCGGTGCTGCTGGCCGACCGTGTCCTGGTGCTCGACGACGGGCGCATCGCGGTGGACCAGCGCATCGACCTGGAACGCCCCCGCCGCCACGGCGATCCCGCCTTCCTGCGGCACCGTTCCCTCCTGCTGGCCAGCCTGGGCGTCGACGTCGTCGACACGCCCACCGACGAGAAGAAAGCCTCATGACCGCACCGCGCCAACTCAGCCTCAACGCCTTCATCTACCCCTCCGGCCACCACGAGGCGGCCTGGCGGCATCCGTGGAGCAGCCCCGAACGGATCTACGACGTCGCCTATTACCAGGAGATCGGACGCACCGCCGAAGCGGCGAAACTGGACGCGGTGTTCTTCGCCGACGGACCCGCCCTGCACAACAACGTGAAGCACAACGCGACCTCCGGCCTGGAACCGATCACCCTGCTCACCGCGATCGCCACCGCGACGACGCATCTCGGCCTCATCGCCACCGCGTCGACCACGTACTACGAGCCCTACAACCTGGCCAGGCTGTTCTCCACGCTGGACCACATCTCCCGCGGCCGGGCGGGCTGGAACATCGTCACCACCGGCACCGATCTCGCCGCGGCGAACTTCGGTCTGGACAAGCATCCCGACCACGCCGAACGGTACGCCCGTGCTCGGGAATTCGTCGACGCCGTGGTGGCGCTGTGGGACAGCTGGGAGGACGACGCCATCGTCCTGGACCAAGCCTCAGGAGTGTACGCCGACCGGGAGAAGATCCACCAGATCGACTTCGCTGGCGAATATCTGCGGGTGCGTGGACCGTTCAACGCGCCGCGCACGCCGCAGGGCCACCCGGTGCTGGTGCAGGCGGGCGCGTCGAACGACGGGCGGGCGTTCGCGGGCAAGTACGCCGAGGCGATCTTCACCGCGCATCAGCGGCTCAGCGACGCCCAGGCGTTCTACGCCGACATCAAGGAGCGGGCCCGTGGCTTCGGCCGCGACCCCGAGCACATCAAGATCCTGCCGGGGATCAGCCCGTTCATCGCCGACACCGAGGCGGCGGCCAAGAAATTGGAGCAGGAGTTCAACGAGCTCACCGTGCCGGAATACGGCCTCGCCCAGTTGGAGGGCATCGTCGGGATCAGCCTGCGGCACCTGCCGCTGGACGAGCCGGTCCCAGTCGATTTGTTCGAGGCGGCGGGCGATGTGACCGACAACGGGAAGAGCCGCTTGCAGGTCGTGGCGGGCATCGTGCAACGCGAACGGCCGACCGTGCGCGGCCTGCTGCACCGCCTCGCCGGTGCGCGCGGTCACCGGGTGTTCGCCGGAACCCCCGAGCAGGTCGCCGACACCATCGAGGAATGGTTCCGCAACGGCGCGGCCGACGGGTTCAACGTCATGCCGCCGTATTACCCGGGCGGACTGGAGATCTTCGCCGAGACGGTCGTGCCGATCCTGCAGGAACGCGGCCTGTTCCGCACCGAGTACACCGGCACCACCCTGCGCGACCACTTCGGCCTGCCCCGCCCCGACAGCCGTTTCGCCCCGCAGCCCGCGCTGGCCCGGTGAGCGGCGCCGACGAAAGCGACTGTCCGCCTGGGCGCCGGGCTGTCCGCCACAGGACGGCACCGGTGCGTGCGATGGGTCGGCCCCGCGCGTTCGGTGCGGGGCCGGCCGACGCCGTGCCCCGCTCACGGGTCGGGCATTCGAAGTCGGTCGCGCACGCTAGCGTGCGCGTCTTCGATCCACACGCTGTGCTGGTCGACTCGAACCAGCGAGTCGGGTTCCAGGGCAATGCGAGCCAGGTGCGCTCCGGACACTGGTGGGCGGCCGGTTCCGAGTCTCGTGCTGTCTTGTCGCGGGTTGCCTCCACCACGCCGGTTGTGCGGTTCGCCTCGGGCAGCGGCTTCGGGCCGGATGTGATCGGGCGGAGCGCGGCCTCGCGGCATCGATCGGCGATGCGATGAGCGAGCGGTCCGTCGTAGCGGGCGACATCGTCGGCGCGGTGCGGTTGCGGTCGCTGACCTGGACGGTGTTCGTGCCGATGGTGGTGTACGGCATCGGGTCCGGCGCGGCGGCGCCGATGTACGCGCTGCGCGCGCTCGACCTGGGCGCGTCGGCCGGGCTGGCGGGGATCATCGTCGCGCTGTCCGGGTTGGGCATGGTGCTCACCGACCTGCCCGCGGGGCGGGTCGTCGCGACCATCGGGGAACGCGGTGCGCTTGCGGTGGGTTCGGTGCTCGGTGCGATCGGCGTGCTCGCGGCGATCGTCGCGCCGAATGTCGGCGTGCTCGCGCTGGGCATGCTGCTCAACGGCGCGGCGGGCGCGGTGTGGGGCCTGGCTCGCCAGTCCTATCTGGTTGCCGTGGTGCCCCCGAACGACCTCGGCCGCGCGATGTCGACGCTGGCCGGTTCCATGCGGCTGGGGTTCTTCTGCGGACCGTTCCTCGGTGCGGCCGTGGTGCATTCGCTCGGTCCCAACGGCGCGTTGTGGTTGCAGTTGGTGACCACGGTGGTGTCCGGCGCGGCCATGGCGGCGATCCGATCGCCGGAGGGATCGGGCGAGGCGGGCGCGGGGCACGCGCTGACGGCGATCGTGGTCGAGCACCGCAGGACCCTCGGCACACTCGGCCTGGCCGCGCTGCTGGTCGGGGCCGCGCGTGCGGCCCGGCTGGCGCTGCTTCCGTTGTGGGCCGCGCACATCGGACTGAGCGCGTCGACCACCAGTTTGGTGTTCGGCCTGGCGGGCGCGGTGGACGTGCTGATGTCGTATCCGGCGGGCGTGTGGCTGGATCGCTACGGCAGGCGGGCGACCGGCGTGCCGTCGATGGTCCTGTTCGCCGCCGGTTTCGGTGTGCTGCCGTGCACTTCCTCGGTGCTCGGGCTCGGTTGCGCCGCCGTGCTGCTCGGGCTGGCCAACGGCATGAGCAACGGGCTGATCATGACGGTCGGCGCTGATGTCGCGCCCGACGGGCAGCGGGCGGAGTTCCTCGGGGCCTGGCGGCTCACCCACGACATCGGCATGTTCGTCGGACCGGTGGCGGTCGGCGCGATCAGCGCCGTGACCGTGCTCGGCGGAGCGGCCATCGCGCTCGCGCTCACCGCCGCGGCGGGCGCCTACACGATGCATCGCTGGTTTCCGGGCGTGGTCGGGGCGCCAGGGCGGCGGTCGGCCCAGACCGGGTAGGCGCTCGGCCTCGCCGACGTTGCGCGGGATTCGAGAATTTCCACTGGTGGCACGTGTCGCTAGGGTCTGGTCATCGGCGTGCGTCGGTATGGTGCTGCGGCATGTCCCTATCGTTCCTTCGGCGATCCGGCCTGGTCGCCGCCTCGATAAGCATGTGCGTCGCGGTCACGCTCGGGGTGGCCCCTGCGACAGCGGAAAGCCCGACGACCGGGCAATTGAGCGGGATCGAGCTGCTCGATCCCGCGTGGACTTTTCCCAAGGCCGCGGTGTCGTTCGGGATCGGTTACACCACGACCGATCAGCACGGCGCACCGGCGCAGGCATCCGGTGCGTTCTATCTGCCCCCGGGCCTGCCGCCGCAGGGAGGATGGCCGCTGGTGGTGTGGGCACACGGAACCGCGGGCATCGGCGATGCCTGCGCGCCGTCGCGCCGCCCGCAGTCCGAGCGGAACATCACCTATTTCGACCAGATCCTGGAGAACGGGTACGCGGTACTGGCTCCCGACTATCAAGGCCTCGGCACCCGCGGGCAGTTCAGCTACTACAACACGAACGTCGAGGGGATGTCGATAATCGACGCGGTCGCGGCGATGCGCACGACTCCGGTTCCGCTATCGAGCAGATGGGTCTTGGTCGGTCAGTCGGAGGGAGCGCACGCGGTGATGAGCGCGGCCGGTCTGTATGCCGAGAAAGGCGGTTCCGCTACGGGGTTGAGCGGAGTGGTGGCCACCGGGCTGCGCACCGACCCGAGCAAGAGCCTGCCGGAGATGTTCCGGGCGGACTCGACCGGCTCCAAGAACCAGATCGCCTACGCCGCGTACTACCTGGCCTCGCTGGAGGAACTGAACCCCGGCAGCGTCACCCCGTACCTGTCCGATTTCGGCAAGGACTTCGTGGAAAAGGCCGCCCACGAATGCCTTTCGCATCTGGTCGAGCGCGCCGACGGCCGCCGACCTTCGGCGCTCGTCGCCGACCCCGACCGGCCGACGCCCACCTTCGCCGAAGACATCGCCGCCCTGACGGGATATCCGGAAGACCGGTTCACCAGCGATCTCCTGATCGGCTACGGCACCGCGGACATCGATGTGCCTCCGACCGACACCGCGAACTACGGGAAGAAACTGCAAGAGCTGAACCCCGGAATACGGGTGACGGTCCAGCAGTACCCCGGCCAGGACCACAGCGGCGCGTTCCTGGCATCGCTCCCGGACGCGTTGGCCTTCCTGAACACGCACCTGCGCTGAGGTTCGGAACGGCGTGGTCACCCGCCCGGCATCAGCGGACGCGGGTGCCGAGCAAGTGCCGCACGCCCGCGACGAACAATTGCAGGCCGAAGTCGAAACGGGCGGTGGGGTCGGTGGTCTCCTCCAACGGCGAGGCGCCCTCGGGCAGGGCGCCCGCCGAGTCCATCTGCATCCTGGACTGCTCGTCCACGGTCTCGCCGAGGACGTAGTAGAGCAGCGTGAACGCCGCGAGTTCGGCCTCCTGGCGCGGCATGCCCGCGCGGATGGCGGCGCTCACCAGCCGTTCTCGCCCTTTGCTCGTGGTGAGCCGGGACGCGTAGGTCGCCGACACCAATTCGGCGCCGTCGCGATAGGCCAGCAGGCAGTCGCGCAGCCGGTGCGCCAGTTCGGTGATCTGCCCGGACCATTCCTCGGCCGCGATCGGGTCCTCCATGGGCGCGAGGATCTTGTCCGCGACCGCGCCGAGCAGCGCCTGCTTGTTCGGAAAGTGCCAATACAACGCGCCGGGCTGCACCTGGAGTGAGCCGGCCAACCTGCGCATGGTGAGGTCGGCCAGGCCGTATCGGTCCAGAATCGCGATGGCTCCGTCGACCACGTCCGCCCGGTGCAGCTGCACTCGATGCCCTTCCCGTCGTGCTTTGACTCACTCCTACCGCTACCCTAGCCTGAACACCGTTCAAGTTGCACGGCCACCTCGGCCGGACGAAGGGATTCGTGCAGTGACCCAGGCACCTGTAGACACCGAAATCTTGTCGATCGCCCGCGAGCAGGTGCTCGAGCGCGGGGTGGGACTGACCCAGGAACAGACCCTGGAGGTGCTACGGCTCGGTGACGACCGGCTGGAGGAGTTGCTCGCCCTGGCGCACGAGGTGCGCATGAAGTGGTGCGGCCCCGAGGTCGAGGTCGAGGGCATCATCAGCCTCAAGACCGGCGGTTGCCCGGAGGACTGCCACTTCTGCTCGCAGTCGGGCCTGTTCCAGTCGCCGGTGCGCGCCGCGTGGCTGGACATTCCCAGCCTGGTGGAAGCCGCCAAGCAGACCGCGAAGACCGGCGCCACCGAGTTCTGCATCGTGGCGGCCGTGCGCGGTCCCGACGAGCGCCTGATGGCCCAGGTGGCCGCCGGTGTCGAGGCGATCCGCAACGAGGTGGACATCCAGGTCGCCTGCTCGCTGGGCATGCTCACCCAGGAGCAGGTGGACCAGCTGGCCGCCATGGGTGTGCACCGCTACAACCACAACCTGGAGACCTCGCGGTCCTACTTCCCGAACGTGGTGACCACGCACACCTGGGAGGAGCGCTGGGACACCCTGCGCATGGTCCGCGAAGCGGGCATGGAGGTCTGCTGCGGCGGCATCCTCGGCATGGGCGAGACGCTGGAGCAACGCGCCGAGTTCGCCGCGAACCTGGCCCAACTCGAGCCCGACGAGGTGCCGCTGAACTTCCTCAACCCGCGTCCGGGTACGCCCTTCGGCGACCTGGAGGTGCTGCCCGCGTCCGACGCGCTGCGGGCCGTTGCCGCGTTCCGGCTCGCGCTGCCGCGCACCATGCTGCGCTTCGCGGGCGGCCGGGAGATCACCCTCGGTGACCTCGGCGCCAAGCAGGGCATCCTGGGCGGCATCAACGCCGTCATCGTCGGCAACTACCTGACCACCCTCGGCCGCCCGGCCGAACAGGACCTGGACCTGCTCGGCGAGCTGAAGATGCCGATCAAGGCGCTCAACGAAACGCTCTGACCGGCTCGGTTGCGACGAAGAGGCGAGCGAGCATGAGTACTGTCATGGACATGGACGAGCGCTACAACCCGTTCACCGGCAAGCGAATCGTGCCGGGCCTCGACGACGCGATCCCGGCCGCCGCCGCGCTGGGCCTGGAGCCGCCGCGCTTCTGCGAACAGTGCGGACGCCGCATGATCGTGCAGGTGAGCCCGGACGGCTGGTGGGCCAAGTGCTCCCGGCACGGCGTCGTCGACTCGGCCGAACTGGAACGCCGCTAGTGGCGTCGTCGTTGCGGGGTGAGGTGCGGGCGGCGGCTGTGGTCGCCGTCGCCGTGGTGGTGGTGAGCGCGCTCGCCGGTGTCGGCTGGGGCCTGCTCGCGCCGACCGAGCGGCTGCTCGTGGTCGAACCGGGTCGCGGTGTCGGACTGACCGGGGAGAGTGCGCATCAGTTCGACGCGCTGGCGTTGTTCGTCCTCGCGGGGGCGGTGCTCGGATTGCTGTGCGCACTGGCCGTGTGGCGCTGGCGCTCGGCGCGTGGGCCGCTGTTGCAGCTGGGCCTGCTGATCGGTTCCGGCCTGGGTGCGGTCGTGATGGCCGGTGTAGGGGAGCAGGTGGCCGAGTGGTCGCATCCGCGCCCGCACGACCCGCCGGTGGGCCAGATCGTCACCTTGCCGATCGAACTCGGCAGCGACCTCGCGCTGATCGTGCAGCCGCTGATCGCGTCGTTCGTCATGCTGTTCCTCGCGGCGCTGAGTACCTCGGCGGATCTCGGCAGTGGCCGCCGCGCCGCCCGGAAGGAGGAAGCCTCCTACGACGGCCAGGGCGCCTTCATGCCCTATGGTGACGCTGCGAGCAGCGCAGAGCTGCCCTATGGTGGCTACCAGCCTGCCCCAGAGGGATATTCGCTGCCCGAATATCGCCAGCGCCGCTGACGCGTCGTCCGGCACGTCGCCGCGACGGGGAAGGCTTTCCGAACCACTTCGGGGTCGGGAACTCGTAGCGTGCTGGGAAGGAATGGGACGTGGCCTTCGTGGGTGGCGGTCCGGTCGTCGAAGAGCTCGACGCCAAGTTCTGGCGGGTGACCGAACCACTGGTCTATCACGGTGCGAGTGAGGAATTCGTGGTCCCAGCTGGTTTCCGTACCGATTTCGCCTCGGTGCCGCGGGCGCTGATCTGGCTGATTCCGCGTTACGGCGTCTACACCCGAGCCGCGATCCTGCACGACTACCTGCTCAGCTCGAACGCGGTGAGCGTGGCCGACGCCGACGGCATCTTCCGCCGTAGCCTGCACGAACTCAGGGTCTCGCTGCCGCGCCGCTGGATGATGTGGGCGGCCGTGCGCGCCGCTCACCGGTTACGCGGCGCGAGTGCGGGCGACGTCGCCCGGTTCGTCGTCGTCGCGGTCCCTTCGGTGTTCTTCCTCGCCGTTCCCGCGACCGTGGTGACGGTGTTCCTCCTGTTGTTCTGGTTGGTGGAGTTGGCCTTCTGGGCCGGGTCGCGCCTAACGCAGCGGACCGAAGCTCCGCCGCCCGGTCCGCAGATGAAGACCGCCTGACCGACCTGGGGTCTCGGTGCGAACTTCGTGCGCGCTGCTGGCGAGCCTCGCGCCGGCGAGCCCGGCCGGGTCGCCGGATCCGCGCGGGCAACCCGCCACCGGCGCGGACGAGTTCTCGGCTGCCGCAGCGGCGCACGAGTTACGGTGCCGATATGAGCGACGGATCGCCCAGGCTCCCCACCCTCGTCGTCGTCAGTGGCCCGCCGGGGTCGGGCAAGACGACGCTCGCGCACGCTCTCGCCCGGGCGATCGGCTGCCCAGCCATCTGCCGGGACGAGATCAAGGAGGGCATGGTCCACGCGACGGACAACTACGCCCCGAGCCGCTCGAACGAGCTGAACCTCCGCACGCTGCCGGTGTTCTTCCAGACGCTGGAACTGCTCCTGCGGGCCGGTGTCACGGTGGTGGCCGAAGCCGCCTTCCAAGACCGGCTGTGGCGTCCCGGCCTCACACCGCTGCGCGCCCACGCCCAGCTCCGCATCGTGCACTGCACGATCGATCCAGCTCTCGCGACACAGCGAATCCACCAGCGCCACCGTTCGAATCCGCTCCGCCGCGCCCACGACGATCCAGACCACCCCGCACCCGCCGCCTTCCAGCGCATCTCCCTCGACGCGCCGACACTCGAGGTCGACACCACCTCCGCCTACCGCCCCGACATCCCGGCGATCGTCGCCTTCCTCGACGCCTCCTCATGATCAACGGCACACGACGGAGGGCCTTCTCGCGAAATGCCGCAACCATGTGCCGCTGATCTTGAAAACCCGTTGGAGCCGACGTGGGCGCGAGGATATGGTGGGCGGCCGGAGTGGCCGAGGGTTGTCGGAAAGGGGCTGGGTGGTGAAGACCGCGCACGCGGTGGAGGACGGGGCGGCTTCTGCGCGGGGCGAACGGGCCGATCTGGCGGCGTGGCGGCGGCGGGATGCGCTGCGGCGCGGTAATGCGGCGCGGCCCATTCCGAGCAAACGGCAGTACCGTCGCCGGGACAAGCATCGCAAGACTGCGGCAGAAGGCTGAGCAATGCCTGACCGCCGCTTCCGCGGCCGGCATCTGGCGTACCCGCCGATATCGCCGGCTTTCCGGCCGGTTACGAAGGGCCGGGTGGGCGCAGCGCCGCGAATTCGTCTGTCACGCGCAGGCCGGAGTCGGTGAAGCGGTACACCGCGGCGGGGCGGCCGCCCGCGCGGCCGGGGGCGGCGGTGGCTCCGGTGGGGGTGATCACCTTGCGGCGGGACAGAACTCGCTGAAGGTTCGTCGTGTCCACGTCGTAACCGAGTGCGGCGCAATAGATTTCGCGCAGTGTCGACATGGTGAACCGGTCCGGCGCGAGAGCGAAGGCGATGTTGGTGTAGGACAGTTTCGCCGCCAGCCGAGTGCGGGCGTGGTCGACTACCGTGCGGTGGTCGAAGGACATGTCCGGCAGTGCCGAGACCGGGTGCCAGGCGGTGTCCGGGGGCAGCTGCGGGTCGGCGGTCAGCGGGACCAGCCCGAGGTAGGCCGAGGCGATGCGGCGCGGGCTCGGCACCCGGTCGGGGGCGCTGAACACGGAGAGCTGTTCCAGATGACTCAGCTCGCGCACGTCGACCTTCTCGGCGAGCTGGCGGCGCGCGGAGGCGTCGAGGTCCTCGTCGTCGCCGAGACGTCCGCCGGGGAGCGACCAGGTGCCCTTCTGCGGGTCGAGTGCGCGTTCCCACAACAACACCGCGAGTTCGGTCCGCTGGTCGGGCGGGCAACGTAGCGGCATGCCTTCTGCCCGGTCGGCGGGGGCGTGACCTGCGGCGATGTCCCGGGGGAAGCGACGAACCTGGAACACCGCGGTGAGCGATTCGTGGATGGTGCTACTATGGGCCACGTTTTCGATTATAAGTCGAAAACCTGGTTTGGTGCGAATCGGCGGTGTAGCCGACCGCACGAGGAAGGGAGCCATCCATGGCGACGACGGGTGCGAAACTGGCGCCCCCGCTGATGGGGCAGGTGTTCGACGGACCCTCCGGGTTCGCGGGTGTCGAGGCGACGCCGGAGTGGGCGCAGGAAGTCAAGCGTCTGGCCAGGGAGCGCAACGCGACGATCCTGGCGCACAACTATCAGCTGCCGGAGATCCAGGACGTGGCCGACCACGTCGGCGACTCGCTGGCGCTGTCGCGGATCGCGGCCGAGGCGCCCGAGGACACCATCGTGTTCTGCGGCGTGCACTTCATGGCCGAGACCGCCAAGATCCTGAGCCCGGTGAAGACCGTGCTCATCCCCGATCAGCGTGCGGGATGTTCGCTCGCGGATTCGATCAGCGCCGACGAACTGCGCGCCTGGAAAGCCGAGCACCCGAACGCGGTGGTCGTCTCCTACGTGAACACCACGGCGGAGGTGAAGGCGCTCACCGACATCTGCTGCACCTCCTCCAACGCGGTGGACGTGGTCGCCTCGATCGACCCGGACCGCGAGGTGCTGTTCCTGCCGGACCAGTTCCTCGGCGCGCACGTCAAGCGGGTCACCGGCCGCACGAACATGCACATCTGGGCGGGCGAGTGCCACGTGCACGCGGGCATCAACGGCGACGAGCTCACCGAGCAGGCGCGTACCCACCCGGACGCGGAACTGTTCGTGCACCCCGAATGCGGGTGCGCCACCTCGGCGCTGTACCTCGCGGGCGAGGGCGCGTTCCCGGCCGATCGGGTGCACATCCTGTCCACCGGAGGCATGATCGACGCGGCCAAGGCGGCGAAGTCGAATCAGGTGCTCGTGGCCACCGAGGTCGGCATGCTGCACCAGCTGCGCAAGGCCGCCCCCGGCATCGACTTCCAGGCCGTGAACGACCGGGCGTCGTGCAAGTACATGAAGATGATCACTCCGGCGGCCCTGCTTCGCTGCCTGGTCGAGGGTCGTGACGAGGTCCACGTCGATCCGGAAACCGCCGCGCTGGGCCGCAACTCGGTGCAGCGGATGATCGCGATCGGCAATCCCGGCGGCGGTGAATGAGTCCGACCGCTGCCCTCGCGGCGGCGGGTCGCTCTCCGGCGCAACGCGCTGACCACAGCGCCCGCGCCGCAGAACGTTCGCGGATCGGAAGACAGAGAGGCGCGGGGCGATGACAACCCGGGTTTCCATCGACTGGGAGGCCGAGGCCGATCTGGTCGTGATCGGCGGTGGCGTCGCGGGACTGACCGCGGCGCGCACCGCGTCACTGCGCGGGCTGCGGGTGCTCACGCTCAGCAAGGGCGGGCCGACGGATACGTCCACCCAGTACGCCCAGGGCGGCATCGCCGTCGTGGCGCCGCACGGTGACTCGGTCGAGTCACACGTGCACGACACGGTGGAGGCGGGCGTCGGCCTGTGCGACGTGGACGCCGTGCGCTCCATCGTCGAGGGCGGGCAGGACGCGGTGGCCGCGCTGACCGACCTGGGCGCGGTGTTCGACCTCGGCCGCGACGGCCAGATCTCGCGGACCCGCGAGGGCGGCCACAGCACCCGCCGGATCATCCACGCCGGGGGCGACGCCACCGGCGCCGAGGTGCAGCGGGCGCTGAACGAAGCCGGCTTGCCGGTGCTGTTCGGCGCGGCCGTCGGCGAGATCGTCACGGGGCCGAACGGTGTGCGGGGCGTGGTCGCGCTGTCGGACCGAGGTTTCGGGGTCGTGCACGCACCCGCTGTGTTGCTGGCCACCGGCGGGCTCGGCCAGTTGTACGCGCTGAGCACCAATCCGCCGGGCGCCACCGCCGACGGCATCGCGCTCGGGCTGTGGGCCGGCGCCGCCGTCGCCGACCTCGAATTCGTCCAGTTCCACCCGACGGTGCTGTACACCCCCGGCGGTATCGGGCGCAGGCCGCTGATCAGCGAAGCGGTGCGCGGCGAAGGCGCGACATTGGTCGACACCGAAGGCAACGCGGTGACCGAGGGGGTGCATCCACGGGGCGATCTCGCGCCTCGCGATGTCGTCTCCCGCGCCATCGCCGCGCGCATGCGGGCGCTGGGCACCGAGCACGTCTATCTCGACGCCCGCTCGATCGACGGTTTCCCGCAGCGGTTTCCGACGATCACCGCCTCGTGCCTGGCGGCGGGCATCGATCCGCGCACCGACCTCATCCCGGTCGCGCCTGCCGCGCATTACCAGTGTGGGGGCGTCGTCACCGACACTCACGGCCGTACCGGAGTGCCCGGCCTGTACGCGGCCGGAGAGGTCGCGCGCACCGGACTGCACGGTGCGAACCGGTTGGCGTCCAACAGTCTGCTGGAGGGGCTGGTGGTCGGCGAGCGCGCCGGAGCCGCCGCCGCCGAGCGGCTCGGTGAGCGGGCCCGGGTGAGCGAGATACCCACTCGCGTAGCCGAATACGTCGACCGCGACGTAGTGCAGCACCTGATGACCACGCACGCCTCGGTGGTCCGCGACCGCGCCGGTCTCGCGGAAGCGCTCAAGCGACTCGACGACGTGGTCACCCACCGCGACACGCTCGCCGCCACCCACCCGATCGCCGGAATCGAGGACGCCGCACTCACTCTCGCGGCCCGCGCGCTGCTGCTGGCCGCGCTCGCCCGCACCGAGAGCCGCGGCTGTCACACCCGGTCCGATCACCCGGACGCCCTGCCCGAACTCCGCCACAGCCTCCCGATCCGGCTCAACGGCGACGGCGTCCCCGAGTACGCCCCCATTCCCTGATCACACGCACCGAGCGCGGCATCCGGTGGACCGCGAGAACCCCGCTCGGTCAGAGAGGAACGCTTCGATGGCTCTGGACGACGCCCTGGATCGCGACGAGGTGCTGCGCGTCATCCGCGCCGCGCTGGACGAGGACCTGCGCTACGGCCCGGACGTCACGACGACGGCCACCGTGCCCGCGGACGCGGTGATCAAGGCATCGGTGGTGTCGCGGGAACCGGGAACCGTGGCCGGGCTCGACGCCGGGCTGCTGGTGCTCGACGAGGTGATCGGCGCGGACGCCTACGAGATCACCGACCGCGTCGCCGACGGCACCCGGGTGTCGCCCGGACAGTCCGTGCTGACCTTGATCGCGCCCACCCGTGGGCTGCTCACCGCGGAGCGCACCATGCTCAACCTGGTGTGCCATCTGTCCGGCATCGCGACGGCGACGGCCGCCTGGGTGGACGCCGTCGCGGGCACCCGCTGCCGCATCCGGGACAGCCGCAAGACGCTGCCCGGACTGCGCGCGCTGCAGAAGTACGCCGTGCGGGTCGGCGGCGGCGTCAACCACCGGATGGGTCTCGGCGACGCCGCCCTGATCAAGGACAACCACGTGGTCGCCGCGGGGTCGGTGGTCGAGGCGCTGCGCGCGGTCCGCGCCGCCGCCCCCGACATCGCCTGCGAGGTCGAGGTCGACAGCCTCGAACAGCTCGACGCCGTGCTCGCCGAGAACGTGGAACTGGTACTGCTGGACAATTTCCCGCTCTGGCAGACCCAGGCGGCAGTGCAGCGCCGCAACGCCGCGTCACCGCGGACGAAACTGGAGTCCTCCGGCGGCCTGAGCCTGGACGTCGCCGCCGACTACGCCCGCACCGGCGTCGACTACCTCGCCGTCGGCGCGCTCACCCACTCGGTCCGCGTCCTCGACCTCGGGCTGGACATGTAGGTACCCGCCCGAACGCACAAGCTGCGCAGCGTGGCTCGGTCGGACTCGGCGAATGCGCGAATCTCCATGTCAGGCGGTGAGGTCCCGTTCCAGCGGCGTCCGGAAACGGGGAATGGCGCGCACGTCGCCGTACCATTCGGCGACTCGCTGCGCCTGCGCGGCGATCATCGCCTCGGCGTCGGTCCCCACGTCTTCGAGCAGGCGGTAGACGATCTCGCCGTCACCGCGCTGCGCCCAGCCGCCCACGATGCGCCCGTCCCACCAGACGGTGGGCCCGATGTTCCCGTTGCGATCGAACAGGTTCGGTGCGTGGGGGCCGAGGAACCATTCTCGAGCCTGCCAGCCCATGGGCGTCGGATCGAGCGCGGGAAGCAATGCCGCCCATGGTTCCGGGGCGGCGACCGGCTCCACGTCGTCGGCCAGTAGTACGCCCGTCATGCCGTCGAGGTCGACCTCGATCAGCTCGAGCGCCCCGAGCGCCGCGCGCACCTCGCCCAGCGTCCACCCGGTCCACCACTTGATGTCGGACACCGGCGCGGGACCGAACGCGCGCAACCAGCGGCGGACCAGCTCGGCGCGGGCTTCTGCGGCCGGAATCACGGGGACGGGGTCCGGCAACCACGATTCGATCGGCGCCCAGGTGTACTGGCTGCTGGTCCAGCTGCCGTTCGGCCGCCCGCGCACGATGCGGCCTTCGCAGCCGAGCGTCACCAGTACCCAGGTGGTGATGTTCGTCGGCTTCGAATACGGCTTGTCCGGCGCGGTGTTCACCTGGGTGCGCAAGCGGGGGACGTCCTTGCTCAGCTGCGCGCCGGTCGCCGCGCCGCGATCGAGCAGCGCCTTGTGCGTCTCGGTCTCGACTTCGGCCCACCAGCGCCGCACATCGCCGTCCCCGATGCCCGCCTGTTCCAGGTACTTGCCGTAGGTGCGCCGCTGTTTGTGCGCCAGCGCGTCCGCGCACGAACCCTGCAGGATCGCGACCAGCTCCACCGGCACGACGAACATGGTGCGGCGCATGGCCAGCATCCGCAGCAGCGAACGGTCGTCGTAGAGCGCCTGTTCGACATCCGCGGGCGCCAGCCCCTCGGCGCGGGCCGCGACGGAGAGGAAGACAGTCGCCGGATCGGTCGCGTGCAGGGCGACCAGCGAGCGGGCGATCTCCGCGACCTGTCCGGCCCGCTCCGGGGTGGCCAGCCGGTGTCGCACCGCCAGCCGGGCGCGCCGCTCGGCGACATCAATCGAACGCATAGGCGAATCGTAGCGTTCGCACCGTCGGGTCAGAGGCCGAAGCGCTCCGGAGCCAGGCGCAGCGTCCGGCAGGCGTCGCGGACGGCCTCGGTCGCCGCAGGGCCGCACGCGCCCGCCGCGCCGCCGATCGGGATGCCGGTGCGGACGACCGCGTCCGCCTCGGCCGGCTTGTGCACCGCTTTGGCGATCTGCCGCAGCACGTGCGCGCAGTCGAGGACCGGATCGTTCGCCAGCCGATTGCAGTTGTCCTCGAACAAGGCGCGCGAGTCGTCGACCGGGAAGTTGCGCAGCACCGGATCCGCCGCGACCAGTTCGGCGACCGTGCCGCGGTCCGCCGCCGACGTCGCGTCGTCGGCCACGGCGACCAGCGCGCACCGGGCCACGGCGGCGTCGCGAAAGGACCCGCCGCGCAATTCGTTCCGCCTGGCGAGCAGTTGTTCGCGCCAGGTCGCGGCGATCTCGGGCGTGCTGATCATGGTTACTCCATGAGAAGGCGTCCGAATGCGCGGACCCATCCGGGCTCGGAATGAATACCGGGACCGTAACAGGGCTCGGGCGTCGGGTCCTGCCCCCAAAGTTCTGGATCAGTCGGCGGGCTCCCAGGCTCGGACCAGGTCGAGCAAGCCGGGAAAGCGCGCCTCGAGATCGTCGACGCGGACCTGGCTGCGGCGTTCCAGTCCGTAGCGTCGCTGCCGGGTGACGCCCGCCTCGCGCAGGACCCGGAAGTGGTGCGTCAACGTGGATTTGGGGCGATCGATGCCGAACCAGGAGCACGACCGGTCGGTGTCGGGGGAGTCCAGTAGCAACCGGCGGACCATGGTCAGGCGCAGCGGGTCGCTCAGCGCGGCCAGCACGTGATCCAGTCGCAGGTCGGCGCGGGCCGGCTCGGGCAGCACGGAGGTGGCATCGGCGGTGTCGGCGGCCGCTGGCATCGCGTTCTCCTCGGATTTCGGACAACTTGTACGACTTCTATCGTACTAGGCGCTAAGTTCGATTACTGTCGTACCAGTACGAAAAAATTCGAACCAAGGAGTGGTGATGGGATCGACGGTGACGGTGCCACGCACGGACGCACCACGGACGGGCGGACGTTCGGTGTGGGCGGCGGCGTGGCCGGTGTTCGCGGTGTTCGTGTTGTCGAACGCGCCGACCCCGCTGTACGTGGTGTGGCAGCGGGCGATCGGCTTCTCCGCCGGGACGCTGACCGCGGTGTTCGCCTGCTACATCGCCGGATTGCTGGGTGCGCTGCTGGTCGCGGGTGTGGTGTCGGACCGGGTGGGTCGCAAACCGGTGCTGCTGCCCGCGGTGGCGGCGGCGGTGGCGGCCTGTGTGTTGTTCGCGGTCGCGCAGTCGGTCCCGCTGCTGGCCCTGGCGCGGCTGCTGACCGGCCTGGCGGTCGGCGCGACGGTGTCGGCGGGAATGGCGGCGGTCACCGATGTGGGCGGGTCCGACCGCAAACGGGTCGCCGCGCTGGCCGCGTCCACGGCGATGGTGCTGGGAGCCGGGAGCGGGCCATTGCTGGCAGGCATCCTGTCCGAAGCGCTGCCCGGCCCGACGGTGACGGTCTTCCTGGTCGAGATCGCCATGCTCACTACGGCTTTCGTGGTGGTGGCCCGGTTGCCTCTGCCCGCCGGTGCCGGCGGGCGCGGACCGTGGATCCGGATCCCGTCGGTCGTAAGGGAAGGCCGCACCGCGGTGCTGCTGGGGATCGCGGTGTTCGGACCGGGCATCACCGCGACGTCGTTCGTCCTGTCGCTGGGGCCGTCGGTGCTGGCACATCTGCTCGGTGTCGCCGACCGGGTGCTCGCCGGTGCGGTGGCGTTCGCGATGTTCCTGGCCGCGACCGGAGTCCAGTTCGCGGCCCGGCGGTTCGGTGTGGGCGTCATCCTGCTCGGCGGCACGATCGCGACCGTGACGAGCATGGCCGCGCTGGTGCTCTCACTGGTCGCGACCTCGCTTCCGCTGTTCGTGACGGCAGCCGTGCTCGCCGGTGCCGGTCAGGGGCTCGGCCAGTTCGGCGGACTGACGGCGATCAGCGCGAGCGTGCCGGGCGAGCGGCTGGCCGAGGCCAACGCCGCGCAGAACGTCGGGGGGTATCTCCCCGCCGCGGTGCTACCGCTGGCCGCCGGGTTTCTCGGCGACGCTTATGGATTGAGCGCAGGTGTGATCGCGTTCGGCGTGGTGGTCGGCCTCGCGGCCGCGGCGGGCGGACTGCTCGTCGTGGCGCGCCTGCGCCGCGATGCCGCGCTGACGGCGTGACATCATCCGGGGATGCGATGGGCATCTCTCGTATCGTGCTGCGCGTTGGCCGGTGTGCTCCTGACGACAGTTTCTGTGGCGCCACCGGTTTCGGCGGATGGGGACTGCGCCGGGGATGTGGTGGTGCGCCCTGTTTCGCTGACCGTGGACGGGGAGGAGGCGACCGGCCGGGTATACGAGCCCTATCGGTGCGCCGAGGGCGACGCGACCGCGCACGCGCTCGTGGTCGCGGTGCACGGGCACGACGGGTCGTCGGCCGATTTCGCGGGCTACCTCGAGTCGATCGCCCGGCGCACCGCGTCGCCGATCCTGTCGATGGATCTGCGCTCGGCGCAGAGCATGTGGCGCACCGGAGAATGGAATCTGTGGGCAGGGTGGCGCGACATCGTCGCCGCGACCACGTGGTACCGGGATACCCATCGCTCGATCACCCGCACGGTGCTGTGGGGCTGGAGCCAGGGCGGCATCACCAGTGGTCTCGCGGTGGCGCACGGCCCGCGCGGGATGTTCGACTACTGGGTCGACAATTACGGTCCCGCCGACGATTTCACGATGTGGTTGGGCGCCGCGTCCGTGGATCCGGCGCTACCCGCGCAGATCGAGCGCGACGCGGGGGGTTGCCCGCCCGCCACCTGCCCGCTCGCCTATGCCGAACGCTCGCCCGCGCTGCTGGCGGCCCGGATGGACGTGCGGCGGGCGTTTCTCGTGCACGGCACCGCCGACGACGTGGTGCCGTATGCCACCAGCGTCGAGATGCGCGCGGGGCTGCTCGCCGCGGGCCGACCCACCTCGATGTACACCGTCGTGACCGGGCGCGATCTGAACGGGCAAGTGGTTCCCGGCGACCACAGCGTCGGACCGGCCCTCTTCGAGGGCGGTTGCGTCGTCGAGCGCCTGCTGCTCGGCGCGGAGCCGGTCGACGGCCCGGATCGCGACTACCTCGTGGACGTCGCGCACGACGTCGTCACCGCACCGGCCGCCCCGCCGGGCGCGAAGTGCGCGGCGTGAGGGAACACGATCGCCGTTGCGCGCAGTTGACCGAGAAGAACCGACGACGAAGTGAGGACGCGATGAGCAAACCCGCCGACCCGGCTTACCACTGGAACGGAGCGGATCTCGATCTGGACGCCTACCTGGCCCGGATCGGGTTCGACGGCGAGCGCGCCCCCACCGTCCGGACGCTGCACGAGCTGGTGCGGGCGCACACCACCGCGATCCCGT
Organism: Nocardia sp. NPDC047038; assembly: GCF_040644075.1. Taxonomy (NCBI): domain Bacteria; kingdom Bacillati; phylum Actinomycetota; class Actinomycetes; order Mycobacteriales; family Nocardiaceae; genus Nocardia; species Nocardia sp. NPDC047038. The sequence goes on from NZ_JBEYVQ010000015.1 coordinate 64,262, forward strand.
TCGAGAACCTGGAGATCATCCTGGGCCGGTCGATCCCCCTGGATCTTGCGACCTTGCAGGACAAACTCGTGCGCCGCCGCCGCGGCGGTTACTGCTACGAGAACGTCGGACTGTTCGCGGCCGCGCTGGAACGGCTCGGATTCGGTGTCACCGGCCTCAGCGGTCGCGTGAGCATGGGCGCGGGCACGGCGCTGCGGCCTGCCACCCATGCCTTGCTGCGCGTGACGACCGCCGACGACGACCGCGTCTGGCTGTGCGACGTCGGCTTCGGCGCCGGACCGCTGGTGCCGTTCGAGTTGTCCGCGGGCGAATTCACCGGCGGCGACTGGCAGTTCCGGCTGGAGAGCAGGCGCGGCGAACTGGATTCCGACCTGTGGGTACTGCACCAATTCGGCCGGGACGGGTGGATCGACCGGTACAGCTTCACCTTGAATCCGCAGTACGGCATCGACTACGCCGTCGGCAACCATTTCGTGTCGACCTCGCCGCGTTCCCCGTTCACCACCCGGCCGTTCGTGCAGCGTTTCCACCCGGAGGTCCACCACGTGCTGGACGGCACCACGTTCGTCACCGAGTACCCCGACGGCACCGGCAACACAAGGGAACTGGAGCCGACCGAGCTGCCCAAGGTCCTCGCGGAGGTGTTCGACATCGACCTCACCGAGGCCGATGCCGCCGCACTCGCGAATGCTCCGTGGATACGCGACTGACCCCGCGAGCGGGCTGTTGACGACGATGTCCGGCTGCGCCCATTATGGTCGTCGGGTGCGTACCAACCGGAAAGCCCTCGTCCTGTTCGCCGCACCGCTGCTCGTGGTCGCCGCCTGCTCGTCAGGGCCGGACCAGCCCGATACCGTGGCAGGGCAGTTCGCCGAGGCGTTGAACCGCGACGATATCGCCGCCGCGGCCGCGCTCACCGACAATCCGGCCGTAGCCGCCGACACCCTCGGCGCGCTGTACGACGGACTCGGTAAGGACGTGCGCTTCGACGTCCGCTCGGTCGACGACAACCGCTTCGCCCTGGCCGCCACCTGGAAGCTGGGCGCGGACGGCAAGTCGGAGTGGACCTACACCACCAACGGCGCCGCGCACGACGACGGGAACGGATGGCGGGTGAAGTGGGATCCCGCCACGGTCGCCCCCGGGCTCGCGGCGGGGCCGTTGAGCTACGGCAGGGTTTATCCGCAACCGGCCCGCATCCTCGATTCCGCAGGCGGCGAGCTGATGACCGAACAGGTCGTCACGCTGGTCGACGTCGGCCCCGGCGCCGACCTCCCCGCGGTCGCGGATCTGCTCGGCCCGCTCGCGCCCGGCCTCACCGCCGGGTCGGTGCAAACGGAACTGGCGGCGGCGCAAGGAAAGCCGATCACCGCGATCACCTTGCGCGATTCCGACCTCGCCCCGATCCGAGACCGCCTGGCCGCGCTGCCCGGTGTCACCCTCGCGCCGCAGACCCGCCTGCTGACGACCGACAAGGCGTTGGCCGCCCCGACCCTGTCCGGACTGGCCGAGTTGTGGCAGCAGTCCGCCGACGCGCACGCCGGGTGGGCCGTGCGCGCCCAGACGCCGCAGGGCACCGAGCGGGTCGCGGGAACGGATCCCACGCCCACCGCCGACATCGCGACCACGCTCGATCTCGGCTTGCAGCGCGCGGCCGAGGCGGCGCTCGCCCCGATCGCACAGCCCGCGGCGATCGTCGCCCTGCGTCCGTCGACCGGCGAGGTCGTCGCGATCGCGCAGAACGCCCCCGCCGACGCGCAGGGCCCGATCGCGCTGACCGGCCTGTACCCGCCGGGTTCGACGTTCAAGACGGTCACCGTCTCCGCCGCGTTGCAGGCGGGGGCGGTCACACCCGACACCGTGCTGCCCTGCCCCGGCACCGCGAACATCGAGGGTCGCCGCATCCCCAACGACAACAATTTCGATCTCGGCGCGGTTCCGCTGCACACCGCGTTCGCCCGCTCTTGCAATACCACGATGGGCGCCCTCGCCGTGCGATTGCCCGCCGACGCGCTGACGAAAGCGGCCACACAACTCGGCCTCGGCATCGATTTCGTCACACCGGGCCTGACCACGGTCACGGGGAAGGTGCCCGCGGCCGAGACCTCCGCGTTACGTGTGGAGTCGGCGATCGGTCAAGGGCAGGTGACAGCGTCGCCGTTCGGCATGGCCCTGGTCGCCGCGTCCATCGCTCGCGGCTCGGTGCCCGCGCCCACCCTGGTCGCGGGCAAGCCGGGCACCCCGGACCGCACCTCGGACGCGCTGCCGCCGCAGGTCGACGACCAGCTGAAAGCCATGATGCGCGAGACCATCACCGGTGGCACCGCGACCCAATTGCGCGACATTCCCGGCCTGCTCGGCAAAACGGGCACCGCGGAGTACATCGATGACGCCCACGCCCACGGCTGGTTCGTCGGCATCGACGGCGACCTGGCCTTTTCCGTGTTCATCAGCGACGCGGGCAGTTCGGCTCCCGCGGTGGACGCGGCGGGCCGGATGCTGCGTGCCCGTGGTTAGTCCCTTTCGGGCGATTCGAGGCAGTGTGAAGGCCCGGCTGACGCGTGCGAGCATTCCTACGCCCGCTACACTCATCCCCGGACCGCGTGAGTAATCAATATGCGGGATGTCACGATTTCGAGAAGGTTCGGAGTAGGCGCCATCGATACCGGTCAGTTGATCGCGGAGCATTACCGCCTGGTCGAGCGGATTGGTAGCGGCGGCACGGGCGTGGTCTGGCGTGCCGTCGACGAACGCCTCCAGCGCTCCGTGGCCGTCAAGCAGATCCACATCCAGCCGAGCCTGCCCGAGGCCGAACGCGACGTGGTGCGCCAGCGCGCGATCCGGGAGGCCCGCAACGCCGCCCGCTTCCAGCATCCGAACGCGATCGTCGTGTTCGACATCACCGAGCACGAGGGCGACCCCTGCCTGGTGATGGAGTACTTGAAGTCCAAGAGCCTCGCCGCGGTGATCGCCGCGCAGGGCACCTTGCCGCTGACCCAGGTCGCGCGGATCGGCGAGCAGGTCGCCTCGGCGCTGATCGCCGCGCATCAGGCGGGCATCGTGCACCGTGACGTGAAACCGGGCAACATCCTGCTCGATGATCACGGCACGGTGAAGATCACCGACTTCGGCATCTCCCGCGCCACCGGCGACGTCACCCTCACCGAGACCGGGCTGATCTGCGGCACCGCCGCCTACCTCGCGCCCGAGGTCGCCCGTGGCTCCGATCCGAGTCCCGCCTCCGATGTGTTCGCGCTGGGCGCCACGCTGTTCCACGCGCTCGAGGGCGAACCGCCCTACGGTGCGGGCTCCAATCCGCTCGCGGTGCTCTACGCGGCCGCGAACGGTCAGCTGAGCGAACCGCGCAACGCGGGCCCCGCCACGGATTTCCTGCTCGACCTGCTCAGCCCCGAGCCGCGCGAGCGTCCGAGCATGCGGGCGGCGCGCGAGCACCTCGCCGCGTTCGCCGACGCGGGTCCGGCCCCGGTGGCCGCCGGATTCGTGCCCGCCAGCGAGGCGTTCGCCCGGCCGAGGGCGGGCCAGTCCGAATCGGCGACCCGCGAGCTGCGGCCTTCGGCGATGGCGTCGACGCCTTACACGCCGACCGAGCGCCAGCCGCGCTCCCGTCCGGTCCCCCCGCCGCCACCCGCCCACCCGGACACCGCGACGCACCCCCGCACCATGGCCCAGCCGCGGCCGCAGTCCCGGCAGGGCTCGGGCGGCAAACGCCGCGCGATCTTGATCGGCGCACTGATCGGCGCGGTCGCCGTCGTCGGGGCCATCGTGGTGAACATGATGAGTTCGTCGGGTTCGGGCACCAGCACGGCCCAGGGCAGCACGTCTTCCGTGGTCGCGTCGACGCGCCCTGGTGCGAACACGACGTCGGCCGCCGCCTCGGTTGGGGAGACGAAGAGCGTCGGCAAGGCCGACTCGCGGCAGTCCATCGATCTAGTGGTGAACTTCTACAACAATCTGACGTACTTGAGCTTCTCCGCTGCTTGGAAACAGCTGACCCCCGCCGCCCAGCAGGTATACGGCAGCCAGCAAGCCTTCGAGGACTATTGGACGCAGAATCGGGTGTCGACGTTCAACACCGTCGACACCGGCGGCGGTTCGGGCGCCAACGCGGACGGTTCGGTGGACGTCAACGTGGCCAGCGTGTCCTACGGGAGCCGGAACAAGTCGGTGACGCTCCGGTTGATCAATCCCGGAAACGGGTCCGTGCTCATCGACAGCGACACCCGCTGACGCGTGAACCCGGCGCACCCCCCGCGATAGATCGATAGCGGTGCCGGACTCGGCGCGCCGCGGGAACACCCCCGCTGCCCGGACCTGCGCACATGGGTCCACTGCGGCCCCGCCGCCCGGACCACGCGGATAACGGCTGGCGTCGGCCCATTAGGCTGGTAGCGGCAACTTTCCTGTTGCGGAATCAGCTGGAGACAAGGACCGACACCACATGACAACCCGCATCGAGCTCGCCCGCGTCGATCTGCGCGGTCGTACTCCCTCCGTCGCCGAGCTGCGCGCCGCGCTGCCGCGCGGGGGAGTCGACGTGGACTCGGTGCTGCATCAGGTGCGCCCGGTGGTCGAGGCGATCCGTGATCATGGTGTGTCGGCGGCGATGGAGTTCAGCGAGCGCTTCGACGGGATCATCCCGGCGACGGTGCGGGTGCCCGCGGCCGAGCTGGAAGCCGCGCTGGAGCGGCTGGATCCGGCGGTCCGCGCCGCGCTGGAGGAATCCATCGCCAGGGCGCGCAAGGTGCACGCCGATCAGCGGCGCGCCGACAAGACCACCGAGGTGGTGCCGGGCGGCACCGTCACCGAGCGCTGGGTGCCCGTCGAGCGGGTCGGCCTGTACGTGCCGGGCGGGAACGCCGTCTACCCGTCCAGCGTCGTGATGAACGTGGTGCCCGCGCAGACCGCGGGCGTCGGCTCGCTGGTGGTGGCCTCGCCGCCGCAGGCCCAGTTCGGCGGGCTGCCGCACCCCACCATCCTGGCCGCCGCGCAACTGCTCGGCGTCGACGAGGTGTGGGCGGTCGGCGGCGCCCAGGGCGTCGCGCTGCTGTCCTACGGCGGCGTCGACACCGACGGCGCGCAGCTGGAACCGGTCGATCTGATCACCGGGCCGGGCAACATCTACGTCACCGCTGCCAAGCGGCTGTGCCGCGGCCTGGTCGGCATCGACGCCGAGGCGGGGCCCACCGAGATCGCCATCCTCGCCGACGCGACCGCCGATCCGGTGCACGTCGCCGCCGACCTGATCAGCCAGGCCGAGCACGATGTCCTCGCCGCGAGCGTGCTGGTCACCGACAGCGAGCAGCTGGCCGACGCGGTGGACGCGGCGCTCACCACGCAACTGGCCGTGGTCAAGCACGCCCACCGGGTGACCGAGGCGCTGCGCGGCAAGCAGTCCGGCACCGTCCTGGTCGACGACATCGAGCAGGGCCTGCGCGTGGTGAACGCCTACGCCGCCGAGCACCTGGAGATCCAGACCGCCGACGCGCCCGCGGTCGCGGCCAGGGTGCGCAGCGCGGGCGCGGTGTTCGTCGGCGCGTACGCGCCGGTCAGCCTCGGTGACTACTGCGCGGGCTCCAACCACGTGCTGCCCACCGCGGGCTGCGCGCGGCACTCCTCCGGCCTGAGCGTGCAGACCTTCCTGCGCGGCATCCACGTCGTGGAGTACACCGAAGCGGCGCTGAAGGACGTGGCAGGCCACGTGGTGGCGCTGGCGAACGCCGAGGACCTGCCCGCACACGGCCAGGCCGTGCAGGCGCGTTTCGAGGCCCTGTCGTGACGCGCGCGGTGAGCGCGCCCGGCGCGGACCTGACCCTGGAAGATCTGCCGCTGCGGGAGAACCTGCGTGGCAAGAAACCCTACGGCGCACCGCAATTGACGGTCCCCGTGCAGTTGAACACGAACGAGAACCCGCATCCGCCGAGCCGGGCGCTGATCGACGATGTCGCCGAATCGATCCGGGCGGCCGCCGCGGACCTGCACCGCTACCCGGACCGCGACGCCGTCGCGCTGCGCACCGACCTGGCGCGGTATCTGACCGCGCAGACCGGTGTTGCGGTGCAGACCGGCAACGTCTGGGCGGCCAACGGCTCCAACGAGATCCTGCAGCAGCTGCTGCAGGCCTTCGGCGGACCGGGCCGCAGCGCACTGGGTTTCGTGCCCTCGTACTCGATGCACCCGATCATCTCCGAGGGCATCGACACCGAGTGGATCGAGGCCAAGCGCAACGCCGACTTCTCCCTCGACATCGAGCACGCGCTGGCCGCCATCGCCGAGCGCAGGCCGGATGTGGTGTTCGTGACCAGCCCGAACAATCCCACCGGGCACAGCATCCCGCAGGACGACCTCGCGCGCATCCTCGCGGCCGCCCCCGGCATCGTGGTGGTCGACGAGGCCTACGGCGAATTCTCCGCGCAGCCGAGCGCCATCGGGCTGATCGACCGTTTCCCCGCGAAGCTCGTGGTGACCAGGACGATGAGCAAGGCCTTCGCGTTCGCCGGTGGGCGTCTGGGCTATCTGGTCGCCGCACCCGCGGTGATCGACGCGATGCTGTTGGTGCGGCTGCCCTACCACCTGTCGGTGGTCACCCAGGCCGCCGCGCGCGCCGCCCTGCGGCACGCCGAGGAGACCCTCGGCAGCGTGGCCGAACTGGCCGCGCAGCGCGACCGGGTGGCGGCGGCGCTGCGAGAACTCGGTTACGACGTGATCCCCAGCGATGCCAACTTCCTGCTGTTCGGCCGCTTCACCGACGCGGCGCGCAGCTGGCAGCGCTACCTCGATCACGGCGTGCTGATCCGTGATGTCGGCCTGCCCGGCTACCTGCGCACCACGATCGGCCTAGCCGCCGAGAACGACGAACTGTTGCGGGTCAGCGGACTGCTGGCGGGCACCGACCTGGCGCCGCGATGAACCAGCGCCGGACATCCCCAGGCGACAATTCGATTGGACGTGAGCATGAGTAGGACCGCCCGGGTGGAGCGGGTCACCAAGGAATCCAGCATCGTGGTCGAGCTGGATCTCGACGGCACCGGCAAGACCGAGATCGCCACCGGCGTCCCCTTCTACGACCACATGCTGACCGCGCTCGGCGCGCACGCGAGCTTCGACCTGACCGTGCGCGCGGAGGGCGACATCGAGATCGAGGCGCATCACACGGTCGAGGACACCGCGATCGTGTTCGGTCAGGCACTGGGCAAGGCGCTGGGCGACAAGGCGGGCATCCGCCGGTTCGGCGACGCCTACATCCCGATGGACGAGACGCTGGCGCACGCCGCGGTCGACGTGTCCGGCCGCCCCTACTGCGTGCACACCGGGGAGCCGGATCACCTGCTGCACACGGTGATTCCCGGTTCCGGGCCCGGCGCGCCGTACTCCACGGTGCTCAACCGCCACGTCTTCGAGTCGATCGCGCTGAACGCGCGCATCGCGCTGCACGTGCGGGTGCTCTACGGCCGCGACCAGCACCACGTCACCGAGGCCGAGTTCAAGGCGGTGGCGCGTGCGCTGCGCACCGCGGTGGAACTCGATCCCCGGGTGAGCGGGATTCCGTCGACGAAGGGAACCCTGTGAGCGGCAAGTCCGTGGCCCTGCTCGACTACGGCTCCGGAAACCTGCACTCCGCCGAACGGGCGCTGGCGAGGGCGGGCGCGCGGGTGGAGGTGACCGCCGACCCCGAAGCGGTGCTGGCCGCCGACGGTCTGGTCGTGCCCGGCGTCGGAGCGTTCGCCGCGTGCATGGCGGGACTGCGCGGGGTGCGGGGCGAGCGCCTGATCGGTCAGCGGCTGGCAGGCGGGCGGCCGGTGCTGGGCATCTGCGTCGGCATGCAGATCCTGTTCGAGCGCGGCGTCGAGTTCGGCGAGGAGACCGACGGGTGCGCCGAATGGCCCGGCACGGTCGAACGGTTGTCCGCGCCGGTGCTGCCGCACATGGGGTGGAACACCGTCTCCGCCCCGTCCGACAGCGTGCTGTTCGCGGGCCTCGACGCCGACACCCGGTTCTACTTCGTGCACTCCTACGCCGCCCAGACGTGGGATCTGCCGCCCAGCGAGCACTTCGCCGCACCCAAGCTGACCTGGGCCGAGCACGGAGTGCCGTTCCTGGCGGCGGTGGAGAACGGTGCGCTGTCGGCGACCCAGTTCCACCCGGAGAAGTCCGGTGACGCGGGTGCACACCTGCTGCGCAACTGGGTGAACGCGCTGTAGGCCGGTCCCGCGCACGAGCGCGAGACCGGCCGTCCGGTCAGTGCTTCCTGACCTTGCTGACCAGCCAGCGCCCGTCGACCCGGTCCACCGTCACGGTCATCGACATGCGGCTGGTCTGCGGGAGACCGTCGGTCTCGTCGCTGGTCACCGTCCGTACCACGTCGACGTCCACCTCGGCCCGGTTGTCGTCACCCGAGACGATGCGGCAATCGGCCGAGTTGGCCTCGGCGCGGATGTGCGCGGCCTCCGCGCTCGACTGGATGTTGGCGCGGAAGTTCTCGAACTCGGTCCGGAATTCCCCGGTGCTGAGGTCGAGCATTCGCCGCGCGTGGTCGCCGAACCGCGCGTAGTCGTAGGTCGCCGCGGCGGAACCGAATTCGCATCCCGCCAGGCGCGCCTCCTCGGGCGGGGCGGCGGTGGCGGCGGGAGCGGCGACGAAGGCCGCGGAGCAGACGGCTGCCGAAAGAGACAGGGCGGCAGCGAGTTTGGATCGTGACATGCACTTCCTCGGTGCGAAATGGAAGCGGCGACCGGGGGTGATCGCCGAGCGGAGACGATACCGCCCGCGCCGCCCCGGATCGCGGCGATCTCGTGACGGATCACGACATCCCGGCTTCGCTGAAACCCATCGAGCGATTCGCGAGCACCGTCCCCGGCGGGGACCTCACGCTCGGTGCAGCGCCGACGCTGGGCCCTGATCGCGGGCACGGTGTCGCCTGCGCCACCGGACCGGGCGGCAGTAGCTCGGCGCTATTCGTGACCGCGGGGCTGGATCCTGTTCGGCCGCCGGAGCACGCGCACGCTCACCGAGATCGAACGGACGGCGAAGGGAGGTCCAGGTCGACCGGGGTGCGCGGATCGCGGCGGCCGTGGTGACGGCCGTGCTCGCCGCTGCGGCCCGGAACCGCTCTCGCGTGTTCGACGCGCCCCTGATCACGGGCGCTTGCCGGTGGACCAGATCGGGGTCGTCTGCACCCGGGACAGACGCCATCCTTCGCCGGTGCGGACCGCGTCGAAGCGGTAGACCTCGCCGAGGGTGTAGACCGGCTGCGGAGGTGTGCCGTCGGAGGCGGCGAGCGCGAAGGTGGCGATCAGGTTGGCCCGCACCTCCGCCGTGTCGCCGCGCAGGTCGATCAGCACATTGCCGATGACGTGCTGGATGCGCAGATGTTCGCCGTGGTTGCGGCTCGCCTGGGCGATCAGCGCGTCGCGGCCCTCGGCCGTGCCGCCGGGTGTCTTCGCGGTCGCGTCGGGGGTGTAGATCGTCCGCAGGTCGTCGAATCGTCCCTCGTCCAGGGCGCGACCGAGCCGGTCGACCAACGCGGTGATCTGCCCGCGGTCCAGCAGTTCGCGCACCTCCGCAGTCGGCGTCGCGGTGGCCGAGGCGCAGGCGGCGGTGAGTGCGGCCAGCGGGAGGGTCAGCAGGGGGAGGGCGAGCCGGACTTTGCGCATCGAACGCACCTTTCAGAATAACGTTGGCGATTCCAACATTGGCTACGCCAACTTAACAGATTGTGGGTGCAGCCAACAAATTTTGGCGAGGTGGCCGCGTGGACGTCGTGCAGGTGAAGGTTCGCGGGGTGCCCGCCAGGCTGGGTCGCACACCGGCGGCCACCGGCTCACGTCGATCGGCCCGAATCCGTGATCGAACTCGCATCCGCCCAGGCCCTGCACTCGGACGCGGCCGGGTAACCACTAGGCTGCTCTCGTGAGTCTTGTGCTGCTACCCGCCGTCGATGTCGCCAACGGAGAGGCCGTGCGCCTCGTGCAAGGAGAAGCCGGAAGCGAAACCAGCTACGGCTCGCCTCGTGAGGCGGCGCTGGCCTGGCAGGAAGCCGGCGCGGAATGGGTGCACCTGGTCGACCTGGACGCGGCCTTCGGGCGCGGCTCGAACCGGGAACTGCTCGCCGGCGTCGTCGGCGAACTCGACGTCAAGGTGGAACTGTCCGGAGGCATCCGCGACGACGAGAGCCTGGAAGCGGCCCTGAGCACCGGTTGCGCCCGGGTCAACCTCGGTACCGCCGCGTTGGAGGACCCGGTCTGGTGCGCGAAGGCCATCGCCCGCCACGGCGAGCGCATCGCCGTCGGCCTCGACGTGCGCATCGTCGACGGCGAACACCGATTGCGCGGACGCGGCTGGGTGAGCGACGGCGGCGACCTGTGGGAGGTGCTCGAGCGCCTGGAGCGCGACGGCTGCTCGCGCTACGTGGTGACCGACGTGACCAAGGACGGCACGCTCACCGGCCCGAACCTGGACCTGCTGCGCGAGGTCTGCGCGGCCACCGACGCCCCGGTGATCGCCTCCGGCGGCGTCTCCACCATCGCGGACCTGGTCGCGATCGCCGAACTGGTGCCGGAAGGCGTCGAGGGGTCGATCGTCGGCAAGGCGCTCTACGCGGGCCGGTTCACCCTGCCCGAGGCGCTGGCCGCGGTGAGATGACCCAGGAGCTGTCGGCACTGCTCGCGGAGGCGAGCGAGATCCTGGACTCGGTGCGCCCGCGGTTCATCGAGGGCATCGGCGCGCCGAGCGCGGTCGCCAAGGGCCGCAACGACTTCGCCACCGAGCTGGACCTGGAACTGGAACGCACCGTCTCCGCCGAACTGCGCAGACGCACCGGCATCGAGGTGCATGGTGAGGAGTTCGGCGGACCGCAACTCACCTCGGGCACCGCATGGGTGCTCGACCCGATCGACGGCACCTTCAACTACTCGTCCGGGCATCCGCTCTCCGGCATGTTGCTCGCGCTGGTTCGCGACGGCGAGCCGGTGCTCGGGCTGACCTGGCTGCCGCTGCTCGACCGCCGCTACGCCGCCATGACCGGAGGCCCAGTGCTGCTGGACGGGCGACCGCTGCCGCCGCTGCCGCGCGGCAAGCTGGCCGAGGCGATGATCGGTTTCGGCGCGTTCAACGTCGACTCGCACGGCCGCATCCCCGGCCAGTTCCGCTTCGACCTGCTCGGCCCGCTGAGCAGGCTGTCCTCCCGGGTGCGCATGCACGGCTCGACCGGCATCGATCTGGCGTTCACCGCCTCGGGCGTGCTCGGCGGCGCGATCGTGTTCGGGCACCATCCCTGGGACAACGCGGCGGGCGTCGCGCTGGTGCGCGCGGCGGGCGGAGTGGTCACCGACCTGGTGGGCGAGCCGTGGACCATCGCCTCCGGCTCCGTGCTCGCGGCCGCGCCCGGCGTGCACGAGGAACTGCTCGACATGATCTGCACGGTCGCCGATCCGGCGGCCGCGGAGAAAGGGTGAGGCAATGACGTTGGCCGTACGGGTGATCCCGTGTCTGGACGTCGACGCGGGACGCGTGGTGAAGGGCGTCAACTTCGAGAACCTGCGCGACGCGGGTGATCCCGTCGAACTGGCCGCGCTCTACGACGCGCAGGGCGCCGACGAGCTGACCTTCCTCGACGTGACCGCCTCCACCGGCGACCGCGGCACCATGATCGACGTGGTGACCCGCACCGCCGAGCAGATCTTCATCCCGCTCACCGTGGGCGGCGGGGTGCGCACGGTCGAGGACGTGGACCGCCTGCTGCGCGCGGGCGCGGACAAGGTCTCGGTGAACACCGCCGCGATCGCGCGGCCGGAGGTGCTGCGCGAGATGTCCGAGCGATTCGGCTCCCAGTGCATCGTGCTTTCGGTGGACGCGCGCACCGTGCCGCAGGGGCAACCCGACACCCCCTCCGGGTGGGAGGTGACCACCCACGGCGGCAAACGCGGCACCGGCATCGACGCCGTCGAATGGGCCGTACGCGGCGCCGAACTCGGTGTCGGCGAGATCCTGCTCAATTCCATGGACGCCGATGGCACCAAGGCCGGTTTCGACCTGTCGATGATCCGTGCCGTGCGGGCGGCGGTCACCGTCCCGGTGATCGCCAGCGGCGGCGCTGGCGCGGTCGAGCACTTCGCCCCTGCGGTGCACGCGGGCGCCGACGCGGTGCTCGCGGCCAGCGTGTTCCACTTCGGCGATCTGACCATCGGCCAGGTCAAGGATTCGATGCGGGCGGAGAAGATCGTCGTCCGGTAGCGACTGGCGGAAATTCGCCGACCAGGAAGGCGGGTCGAAGCGGCGCGGTTGCATCGGGCATGACCATCGGAATCGCGCTGTCGCCGTTCGCTCTCGACGCCTCCGGCAACGCCGTGGACACGGCGGTGTCGCTGGGTGAGTCGGCGCTCGCCGCCGGAGTGTCGTCCGTGTGGTTCGGCCAGACGCTCAGCTACGACGCCATCGCGCTGGCCGGGATCGTCGGCCGCGCCGTGCCGGGACTCACGGTCGGCACGTCCGCGGTGCCGATCACGGCGCGTCATCCGCTGCTGATCTCCAGCCAGGCGCAGACCGCGCAGGCGGCCACCGGCGGCCGGTTCACCCTCGGGCTCGGCCTGGGCGCGAAATTCCTCGCCGACCCGGTCTTCGGCGGATCCTTCGACCGGCCGATCACCCGGCTGCGCGAGTTCCTCACCGCGCTGCGCACCGTGTTGCACACCGGCACGGTGGATTTCCACGGCGAGACGCTCACCGCCGCCACGCCGCTGCCCGCCGCGGTGGCCGGCGCACACCCGCCGGCGCCGATCCTGGTGGCCGCCATGGGCCCGCAGGCCCTGCGCGTCACGGGTGAGCTGGCCGACGGCGCCCTGCCCTTCCTGGTCGGCCCGAAGGCGCTGGCCGAGCACATCGTCGCACCGCTCACCGCCGCGGCGGAGCGGGCCGGGCGGCCCGCACCCCGGATCACCGTCCTGGTTCCCGGCGTGATCACCGCCGACCTCGATGCCGCCCGTGCGGCCGCCGCGGCCCAGACGACGTTCTACGACGACATCCCCTCCTATGCGCGGGTGATCGAGCTGTCCGGTGCCTCGCGGGCGGCGGAACTCGTGGTGATCGGCGACGAGGACCTGATCGCGGCCCGCGTCGCGGAGTACTTCGCGGCGGGCGCGACGGAGGTCGTGTTCTCGCAGACCGATCTGACCACCCCGAAGGACCAGCGGCGCACCTGGGCGGTGCTCGGCGAACTCCAGCGCTCCCAGGTGGGCTGATCGTGCACTCCGGGCGCGCTCGGTCGCGGGCGCCCCTGTTATAACGGTGCTATGAGTCTCGACCCCGCCATCGCCGCCCGTCTCAAGCGCAATGACGCCGGATTGGTCTCGGCCGTCGCGCAGGAACGCGCCACCGGTGACGTGCTGATGGTCGCGTGGATGGACGACGAGGCGCTGGCGCGCACGCTGGAAACCCGTAAGGCCACGTACTATTCGCGTTCCCGTCGGCAGTACTGGGTCAAGGGGGAGACTTCCGGCCACACCCAGTACGTGCACGAAGTACGACTCGACTGCGACGGCGACACGATCCTGCTGATCGTCGACCAAGAAGGCGCGGCCTGCCACACCGGCACGCACACCTGCTTCGACTCGGACGTGCTCCTGGCCGCGCGATCCTGAACCGGGGATGCCCCGAATGGGCGCTGTCGGACGTCGTTCGTCCTCAGCCCGCGCATGGCCGCAGGGAAGGCGGAGGTACGTTCAGGAGCCGTTCGGTTGCTGGTCGTCCCGGCTCGCGGGCGTGAGTTCGCCGAGCCGGTCGAGTGCGTCGGCCAGCCGCTCGGCCAGCAGTTCGCCGAGTTCGGCGACCTGCGCCTTCTGCGCCTCGTCCAAGCCGTCGAAGACCAAGTGCCGCACGGCTTCCAGATATCCGGGTGCGGCCTCGACGACCTTCAGGTACCCGTCGTCGGTGAGTACGGCGTGCACGCCGCGCCGCCCCGCCGTCGCCGAACGCTGTGCCCAGCCCATGCGCTCCAATTTGGACACCACATGCGACAATCGCGATAGCGATGCATTTGCCTTGTGGGCAAGCTCACTCATCTGCAGGCGATGGCCCGGTTCCTCCGACAACAGCGTCAGCACCCAGTACTCGAAATGCGTCACGCCGGACTCGCGCTGCAGCTGGGTGTCCAAGGCTCCTGGCAGCCGCGTCATCAGCGCCACGATCGCACGCCACGCGCGTTGTTCGACCGGGTCGAGCCACTTCGTCACTGTGTGCCTTCTTTCAAGCCAAGTGACGTGGTTTTGTTCGTTGTCCTAGTGATTGTCGAAAATCTTGTGCACAGTCACCCGCGACATTGAGTTTGCCACGACTTCGCTCGACCGTCATAAAGATGCCGCATGACGTGAGTTCACTCACACGTGGCGCGGCGGCGTGTCCTCGGCCTTCGGTTTCGCCGGGTGGGTGCGCCGCCACCTGCGCAGCAGCAACAGCGCCACGGCGACGAGGAACAACAGCGTCGCGATGACGGCGCCGGTGAGCGCGGCGCCACGGAAGGCGGGCGCGTCGACATCCAAGATCCGCTGACCCGCGTGGGCGGCACTGCTGTTGCCCAGCACGATGGTCAGCGTCATCAGGTTGGGGATGGCGCACAGGATCGCGACCACCGCGGCCGCTCCGGCCAGGAATCTGCCTGCCTTACGCCGCCACACCAGCACGGCGAACAGCAGCAGGAAAAGCGTGACGACGGTGCAGAATCCGCCGTAGAACAGCCCCCAGCCGATGCCCTTGGCGAAGCTTCCGTGCACCATCGACCCGACCCGCTGCGCCCACCAGCGCGGGACGAACGCGGACAGGACGAAGTACGAGACGACCAGCACCGCGAGAATCGCCGCGCCGACGATGATCCGCGTGCGCCAGACGGCTGCCGCGGGTTTGCGCTCGCCCGGCTGCACGTCGGTCGAAGTCATGCGTCCAGCCTAGGCCGCGCCGTCATCGGGAAGCGGTCACGGCGCGCGCTCTTTACGTACCTCCGGCCTTCGCTGCGGCCATGCGAAGGGCTGACACGGACTGCCCGACAGCGCTCGTCTACCGGTTGCGCAGGTAGTTCAGCGCTTCGTCGGCGTGGACAGCGGCGCGCAGCTCGCCGGTGATGATCTTGCGGATGGTGCGGTCGGTGTCGATGACGAACGTTTGCCGCTTCACCGGTGCGAGTTTGCCGAGCAGCCCGCGCTTCACGCCGAACTTCGCGGCGACGGCGCCGTCGGCGTCGGAGAGCAACGGGTAGCCGAGGCGCTGTTTCTCGGCGAACCCGGCCTGGGTGTCCACGTTGTCGGCGCTGATGCCGACACAGGTGGCGCCGAGTGCGGCGAATTCGGCGGAGAGGTCGCGGAAGTGACAGGCCTCGGCCGTGCAGACGGGCGTGTTCGCCGCGGGATAGAAGAAGAGGACCAGAGGGCCGTCCGCCAGCAGCGCGTCGAGCGAGCGGCGAGTGCCGGATTGATCGGGAAGCTCGAAATCAGGGGCGAGCTGTCCTTGCTGCATACCCGGGAACACTACCGCGCGGTCGGTCGAATCGGGTATTTCGTGCGCCCCGGACCTGGTGCTCGTGCCCGCCGTGCGCTGTCCGCGATCCGATCGCGGCGCCGGTCATCGGGCACGAGCCGAGGGGCGGGGCGGCTACGCGCCGATGAGCGCCGCCACCTCAGGGTTCTTGATCGCCATCACATCGAGGATGCCGTGGGCCCGCAGGAACGGCCTCAGCTCTTTGATGCGGTCGCTGTGGACGGCGTATTCGTCGGGGAAGCGGTTCTTGTCGAGGGACTCCAGTGCTTTGACGTAGGTGACGAAGGACGCGAGCGCGTTGGCCGGGGCGCTTTGCTGGTAGGCCGGATGACTCGTGCCCCCGGTGCGCGGGGCGTGCGGGCGCGGGACGCTGTGGTTCGGGATGTGCCGAGAACCCTCGGGCGCTACCGATTGCGAGGGGTACATCAGTTGTCTCCTCTCGAGATGGATACCGCATGCGACGTGGAACGCCGCGAGTGTAGTGAGCCTCGCCACACCTTCGGCGACCGTGTGGGAACCGGACGGTCGACCTGATTTGTCGGGTTTGTCGCGCCGGGTCGCCGCGTCGGCGGCACCGCTCAATCGCCGGTCGGTCCGGCCTGGGATGATGAGTACATGGCAGGCGCGTCCACTCCCACCACCACGACCCGCGAGCAGTTCCATCAGCTGGCCGCGGAGCACCGGGTGGTCCCGGTCACCCGAAAGGTACTGGCGGACTCGGAGACTCCGCTGTCGGCCTACCGCAAACTCGCGGCCGACCGGGCGGGCACCTTCCTGTTCGAGTCCGCGGAGAACGGCCGGTCGTGGTCGCGCTGGTCGTTCATCGGCGCGGGCAGCCCCTCGGCGCTGACCGTCGTGGACGGCGAGGCGGCCTGGCTGGGCAATGTCCCGGCCGACGCGCCCTCCGGCGGCGATCCGCTGGTCGCGTTGCGCGAGACGCTGGAGCTGCTGCGCACCGAGCGGCTGCCCGGGCTGCCGCCGCTGACCGGCGGCATGGTCGGCTACCTCGGCTACGACGCGGTGCGCCGGATCGAGCGGCTGCCCGCCCTGGCGCTGGACGATCTGCGACTGCCGGAGATGGTGCTGCTGCTCGCCACCGACCTGGCCGCGTTCGACCACCACGAGGGCGCGATCACGCTGATCGCCAACGCGGTGAACTGGAACGGCACCGCCGAGCGCGTCGACGAGGCCTACGACGACGCGGTGGCCCGCCTGGACCGGATGACCGCCGCGCTCGGCGCGCCCGCCGACTCGACCGTGTCGGTGTTCGACCGGCCCGAGCCGCGATACCGGCGCAAGCGCACCACCGAGGAGTTCGGCGCGGGCGTGCGCCGCCTGGTCAAGGAGATCGAGGCGGGCGAAGCGTTCCAGGTGGTGCTGTCCCAGCGTTTCGAGATGGATTACGACGGTGCGCCGATCGATCTGTACCGGATGCTGCGCGCGTCGAATCCGAGCCCCTACATGTACCTGCTGCACATCCCGGACGGCGCTGGCGGCACCGCGTTCTCCATCGTCGGCTCCAGTCCGGAATCGCTGGTGACCGTGAAAGACGGTGTGGCGACGACACATCCGATCGCGGGCACCCGCTGGCGCGGCGGCACCGAGGAGGAGGACCTGCTGCTGGAGAAGGGCCTGCTCGCCGACGAGAAGGAGAACGCCGAGCACCTCATGCTCGTCGACCTCGGCCGCAACGACCTGGGCCGGGTGTGCGAGCCGGGCACCGTGCGGGTCACCGAGTACCGGCACATCGAGCGCTACAGCCATGTCATGCACCTCGTGTCGACGGTGTCGGGCCGGTTGGCGCCCGGACGGATCGCGCTGGACGCGGTGCGGGCGTGCTTCCCGGCGGGCACCCTGTCCGGCGCTCCCAAGGTGCGCGCGATGGAACTGATCGAGGAACTCGAGCCGACCCGGCGCGGCGTCTACGGCGGCGTCGTCGGGTACCTGGACTTCGCCGGTGACGCCGACACCGCCATCGCCATCCGCACCGCGCTGCTGAAGGACGGCACGGCCTACGTGCAGGCGGGCGCGGGCATCGTCGCGGACTCGGACCCGGAGTACGAGGACGTGGAGTCCCGCAACAAGGCGATGGCGGTGCTCAAGGCGATCGCGGCGGCCGGAACGGTGCGGGCCTACGGCACGGAACCCGGCGCGGCGGACGGCGGCACGCGATGACGGCTGCCCATCCCGGAGACGAACCGGACCGAGCGCGAGAACCGACCCCGGACACGGCGGGGCCACAAGCCGTTCCAGCGGCCGACGGCTCGGCCGGATCGGCGAGCGCGGAAGGCCGTTCGCGCCGCAACTACCCCGTCGCTCCAGTGGCGTTGCTCGCCCTCGCCGCCGCCGCGCTGTGGGCGTCGTCCCGGATGACCTGGGTGACGGTCACCTCGTCGGACGGTCTGACCCAGCCCCGCACCGATCATCTGAACGGCGGCGTGTGGTTCGGCGCGCTGACACCGCTGGCGCTGGTCCTGCTCGCCTCGATCGCGGCCGTGCTGGCCACCAAGGGCTGGTTGCGTCGCGTGGTCGGCGTGCTGATCGCGTTGGTCGCCGCGGTGGCCGCGGTACCCGCGTTCGCGTTGCTGACCGATTCCGGCAAGACCGCCGAGCGGGCCGCGAAGCTCGCGGAGCTCCCGGCGCGCGCGCAGGTCGAGACGGCGACCACCTCGGCGTTCCCCGCCGTGCTCGCGCTGCTCGGCGCGATCGCCGCGTTCGGCGCGGGCGCCCTGCTGGCCCGCATGCCCGCCGAGACGGCGCGGCTGTCCGGCAAGTACGACAACCCGGTCTTCCGGCGCGCCGCCGCCACGGCGGAGGTCACGCAGCGGCGCGCGCAGTCTCCGGACGACCGGTCGGCACCTCAGCTGTCCGAGCGCGTGCTGTGGGACGCGCTGGACGCGGGCACCGACCCGACCGACGAACCGCAGGCCGGGCAGGCGTCCCCAGAAGATTCCGACCCGGGCGAGGCGGGCCGACGTGGCCGCTGAGCTGTCTCCGCGCGGCGGGTGTGGCGGGTGCCACCTTGCGCGGAGCCCTTCCGCATGGTTCAACCCCAGCCCCGGCGCGAACGCGCCCGGTAGGTCCATTTATTCTTTGACAGCATCGGTGAGACAGCGCCTGGGGGGATTCTCAGGTAGCAAGTCCGTCTCCCCAGAAAGGATTCGAGCCAGATGACGGTACTCGACTCGATTCTCGACGGGGTCCGCGCGGATGTGGCCGCTCGGGAAGCCCTGCTGGACTTCCAGGCGGTCAAGGCGGCCGCCGCGGCGGCTTCCGCGCCGCTGGACGCCCGCGCGGCGCTGCTCGAGGACGGCATCGGCGTGATCGCCGAGGTCAAGCGAGCAAGTCCGTCCAAGGGCGAGCTGGCGGACATCCCGGACCCGGCGAGTCTGGCCAAGGCCTACGAGGACGGTGGCGCGCGGATCATCAGCGTGCTCACCGAGGGCCGCCGCTTCAACGGGTCGCTGGACGACCTGGACGCGGTCCGCGCCACGGTGAGCATCCCGATCCTGCGCAAGGACTTCGTCGTCGGCCCGTACCAGATCCACGAGGCGCGCGCGCACGGCGCGGACGTCATCCTGCTGATCGTCGCGGCGCTGGAACAGGACGTGCTGTCCTCCCTGATCGACCGCACCGAGTCGCTGGGCATGACCGCGCTGGTCGAGGTGCACACCGAGGAGGAGGCCGACCGCGCGCTGGAGGCGGGCGCGTCGGTGATCGGCGTCAACGCCCGCAACCTCAAGACACTCGAGGTCGACCGCGACGTGTTCGCGCGGATCGCGCCCGGATTGCCCACCGAGGTCATCCGGATCGCCGAGTCCGGCATCCGCGGCACCGCCGACCTGCTGGCCTACGCGGGCGCGGGCGCGGACGCCGTGCTCGTCGGCGAGGGGCTGGTGACCAGTGGCGACCCCCGCGCGGCGGTCTCCGAGCTGGTGACCGCGGGCACCCACCCGTCCTGCCCGAAGCCGGCACGGCGGGGTCGGTGACCGGCGTGGCGGCGGTACCTCAGGCCAGCGACGGCGTCGCCCAGCGCAGCGGCCACGAGCCCGACGTGGGCGGGCACTTCGGCGTCTACGGCGGCAGGCACGTGCCGGAAGCGCTGATGGCCGTCATCGAGGAGGTCACCGCCGAGTACGAGAAGTCCCGGCTCGACGACTCCTTCCTCAACGAACTCGATCGGCTGCAGCGCGACTACACCGGCCGCCCGTCGCCGGTGTTCGAGTGCAAGCGGCTGTCCGAGCAGGCGGGCGGCGCCCGCATCCTGCTCAAGCGCGAAGACCTCAACCACACCGGCTCGCACAAGATCAACAATGTGCTCGGCCAGGCGCTGCTCGCCAAGCGGATGGGCAAGACCAGGGTGATCGCGGAGACCGGCGCGGGCCAGCACGGCGTCGCCACGGCGACCGCCTGCGCGCTGCTGGGCCTGGACTGCGTCGTCTACATGGGCGCGGTCGACACCGCGCGCCAGGCGCTCAACGTGGCCAGGATGCGCCTGCTCGGCGCCGAGGTGATCTCGGTGACCTCCGGTTCGCAGACGCTCAAGGACGCCATCAACGAGGCGCTGCGCGACTGGGTGACCAACGCCGACGACACCTACTACTGCTTCGGCACCGCCGCGGGCCCGCACCCGTTCCCGATGCTGGTGCGCGATTTCCAGCGCATCATCGGCCTGGAGGCCCGCGCCCAGGTGCAAGCCACCACCGGCCGGTTGCCCGACGCGGTCGTCGCCTGCGTCGGCGGCGGATCCAACGCCATCGGCATCTTCCACGCGTTCCTCGACGACCCCGACGTCCGGCTGATCGGTTACGAAGCGGCCGGTGACGGCGTCGACACCGGCAGGCACGCGGCCACGTTCACCGGCGGGACGCCGGGAGCGTTCCAGGGCGCCTACTCGTACCTGCTGCAGGACGAGGACGGCCAGACCATCGAGTCGCATTCGATCTCGGCGGGCCTGGACTATCCGGGCGTCGGACCCGAGCACGCCTACCTCAAGGACGTCGGCCGCGCCGAATACCGGCCGATCACCGACACCGAGGCGATGGACGCCCTGCTTCTGCTCAGTCGCAAGGAGGGCATCATCCCCGCGATCGAGTCGGCGCACGCGGTGGCAGGCGCCCTGCAACTGGGCAAGGAACTCGGCGAGGGCGCGATCATCCTGGTAAACCTCTCCGGCCGGGGCGACAAGGACATGGACACGGCAGCGCGGTGGTTCGGGCTGTTCGACGAGCCGAAGGAGGAGGGCCGGTGAGCCAGCAGTCCCGCTTGGCGAACACCTTCGCCGCCTGCCGAGCCGAGGGCCGCGCGGCACTGATCGGTTACCTGCCCGCGGGCTACCCCGACCTGGCCGGTTCGATCGAGGTCGTGCGCGCGATGGTCGAAGCCGGATGCGACATCGTCGAGGTCGGCGTCGCCTACTCCGATCCCGTGATGGACGGCCCGACCATCCAGGCCGCCGCCGAACAGGCGCTGCGCGGCGGTGTGCGGGTACGCGACGTGTTCGCGGTGGTCGAGGCGATCACCGAAGCCGGGGGCAAGGCCGTCGTGATGAGCTACTGGAATCCCGTGCTCCAGTACGGCGTGGATCGCTTCGCGCGGGATCTGGCCGCCGCGGGCGGCGCGGGCATCATCACCCCGAACCTGATTCCGGAAGAGGCCGACGACTGGTTCATCGCCTCGTCCACGCACAACTTGGACCGCATCTTCCTGGTCGCGCCGTCGTCCACCGAGGAACGCCTGGTGAAGACGCTGGAGGCCAGTCGCGGCTTCGTCTACGCGGCCTCGACCATGGGCGTGACCGGCGCGCGGGACGTGGTGTCCTCGGCCGCACCCGCCCTGTGCGCGCGGATCCGGGCCCACTCCGACATCCCGATCGGCGTCGGCCTCGGCGTCCGCTCGGGCGAGCAGGCCGCCGAGATCGCGTCCTACTCCGACGGCGTCATCGTCGGCTCGGCGCTGGTGAGCGCGGCGGGCCAAGGGCTGGACGCGGTGCGAGCACTCACCGCGGAGCTGGCCGAAGGCGTGCGGTCGGCGACCGTCGCGTCCTAGCAACCGGTCGGAGTCCAGCGCAGCGCACGGTTTCGAAGCCCGTCCGACGGGCTCCGACTTCCGGACTTCGGACCCGGTAGCCGCCGAATCGTCATGATCCGGGCTCGGCACGGGCGTGCTCTGGGCGTCTTCGGCGAACCCCGACGCGGCGAGGGCGGTGCGGTGGTGGCGGGCCGGTCGAGCATCTCCGCTACGGTGGCCCCGTGACGTTACGAGTCCTCGCAGACAGTGTCCTGGCCGACGGCGGCGTCAGCGGCGCCGTGCTGGCCTACCTCCCCAGCCCCGCGCGCGGCGTCTGGCAGCTCGGTCCGTTCCCGCTGCGGGCGTATGCCCTGTGCATCATCCTCGGCATCATCGTCGCGATCTGGTGGGGCGAACGGCGCTGGCGCGCTCGCGGCGGCCAGCCCGGCGCGATCCTGGACGTCGCGATGTTCGCGGTGCCGTTCGGCCTGGTCGGCGGCAGGCTCTACCACGTGGCCACCGACTGGCAGAAATACTTCGGCGCGGGCGGCCACCCGGTCGACGCGCTGAAGATCTACCAAGGCGGGCTCGGCATCTGGGGTGCGGTGCTGCTGGGCGGCATCGGAGCGTGGATCGGCTGCCGGGTTTACAAGATCCCGTTGCCCGCTCTGGGTGACGCGGTCGCGCCGCCGATCCTGCTGGCGCAGGCCATCGGCAGGCTCGGCAACTACTTCAACCAAGAGCTCTACGGGCGCGAGACCGACCTGCCGTGGGGCCTGGAGATCTACCGGCGGGTGGGCGACGACGGTCAGCTCGACATGATGAACGGCGCCTCCACCGGCGTGGTCGAAAAGATCGTGCACCCCACCTTCCTGTACGAGCTGCTGTGGAACCTGCTGGTCGTCGTGCTGCTGGTGTACGTGGACCGGCGTTTCCGGATCGGTCACGGACGGCTGTTCGCGCTGTACGTCGCCGGCTACTGCTTCGGACGGTTCTTCGTCGAACTGATGCGCGCCGACGAGGCGACGAAGATCGCGGGCATCCGGATCAACTCGTTCACCTCCGCCCTCGTGTTCCTGGCCGCGATCGCCTACTTCGTGTTCGCCACCAAGGGACGCGAGACGCCCGAGCAGTTGCAACCCGGCACGAGCCCCCGGCCGTGGCCGTGGCAGCTCCGCGCGCTGCGTGCCGCCGCCGCAGCGGCGCCGACCGAGAAGTCCTCGGGTACCGGCGAATTCGAGAAGGCCGGGTCCGCCGCCGACGCAGCCGAGACCGGGACGTCCGCTGCCGAGCTGGGCGGACATCCCGATGGCTCCGAAAACGGTTCGGCGAAAACGAATTCCGGCACGGCCGCGTCGGACAAGGGCTGATCGCCGCCGGTCGCCGCGACGGTCCGATCCGTCGCGGGCGGCCTCGACTCTCCTCTGCGGCAACGATCGGGCGATCCGCCGCGATAACCACTGGTAGCGCCGAACGCTCCGGGGGCGACAACCCGGTCGTTCCCGGTGACAATGACTCGTGATCGTGACGAGCCGCGGTTCGGCGATCCAGTGAGGCCGGGGGCCGACAAGAGGGTGCCCGCACTAATGAGGAGGACATGAGTGACCGACCCTTACCAGCAGAATCCGGGCGCCGGGAGCCCGCAGTACGGCCCGCCGGGCACCGGCCCTGACCTGACCAAGCCGCTGGAGGAACAGAGCCAGCCGCAGTACAGCCCGCCGCCGGACCCTTACGGCCAGCAGCCCCAGTACGGCCAGCCCGTCGGAGCCTACGGCCAGCAGCCCGGTGGCTACCCGGCCGCGCCGTACCCGGTCGGCCCGCAGGGCTACAACCCGAACGACCCGGAGGCGCCCTGGGGCCGCGACCCGTTCGGTGTTCCGCTGTCGGACAAGCAGAAACTGGTCGCGGGCCTGCTGCAGATCTTCCTCGGCAGTTTCGGTGTCGGCCGCTTCTACCTGGGGTACACCGGCCTCGGCATCGCCCAGCTGGTGGTGAGCGTCCTCACCTGCTTCACCGTCGGCTGGATCTGGGGCGTCGTCGACGGAATCCTGATGCTCACCGGCAAGGTACCGGACAGCGACGGTCGCCCGCTGCGCGACTGATCGTGGCATCGGCAGACCACGGAGGCGGGCCCGGGGAGCCCGCCTCCGCGGTGTCGTGCGCCGAGCACAACCGTTCCGCGCATCGTGATCGCGATACTGTCGCCGGCGAAAATCCTGGCGTAACATGACCGGACTCGCGTGCCGTGTGTGGAGCTCCACGCACCGAAGAGAGGGATTCCGTGCGTCGCAAGCTGTTCGCCGCCGTCATGCTCGCCATCGTCGCCGCCACCGGACTGAGCGCGTGCGGTGACAGCGACCCGAATGTGCTGAAGGTCGGCACCGAGGGCACCTACTCCCCGTTCAGTTTCCAGGGCTCCGACGGCAAGCTCACCGGCTACGACGTCGAGGTGATCCAGGCGGTCGGTGCCAAGCTCGGCAAGAAGGTCGAGTTCGTACAGACTCCGTGGGACGCCATCTTCGCGGGCCTGGAATCCAAGCGCTTCGACCTGGTAGCCAACCAGGTGACCGTGAACGACGAGCGCACGGTCAAGTACGCGCTGTCGGCGCCCTACACCACATCGGCGGGCGTGATCGTCACCCGCGCCGACAACAACGCCGTCACCGGTCTCGCCGATCTCAACGGGAAGACCTGCGCGCAGTCGGCCACCAGCAACTGGAGCAAGGTCGCCACCGACGCGGGTGCGAAGGTCGAGGCCGTCGAGGGTTTCGTGCAGGCCATCCAGCTGCTGAAGAACGGCCGCGTGGACGCCACCGTCAACGACAATCTCGCCGTCGCCGAATACACCAAGAAGACCGGCGACACCAGCGTGAAGATCGCGGGCCGGACCGGATCGGTGAGCAAGCAGGCGTTCGCCGCGCGCAAGGGCGACGCGCTGATCACCGACGTGGACAACGCGCTGAACCAGCTGCGCGCCGACGGCACCTTGGCGAAGATCTCCGAGAAGTATTTCGGGACAGACGTCAGCCAGTAGCCGACATCGTTCATGGACGCCGCCACCCGGGACCTCATCTGGCACAACCTGTGGCCGATGCTGCAGGCCACCGTCACCAAGACCCTTCCGCTCACCGCCATCAGCTTCGCCATCGGCCTTGCGCTCGCGTTGTTCGTCGCGCTGGCCAGGATGTCGCCGGTGCGGCCGTTGTCGGCGGCGGCCCGCTTCTACATCTCCCTCATTCGCGGCACACCGCTGCTGGTGCAGCTGTTCATCGTGTTCTACGCGCTGCCGCAGTTCGACATCGTGATCGACCCCTTTCCCGCCGCGGTGATCGCGTTCAGCCTCAATGTCGGCGGGTACGCGGCCGAGGTGGTGCGCGCCGCCATCCTGAGCGTCGCCACGGGGCAATGGGAGGCGGCGCAGGCGCTCGGCATGTCGTACCCGATGATGCTGCGGCTGGTCATCCTGCCGCAGGCCGCGCGCATCGCCGTGCCGCCGCTGTCGAACACCTTGATCTCCTTGGTGAAGGACACCTCACTGGCCTCCACCATCCTGGTGACCGAACTGCTGCGCGTCGCCCAGCTCGCCGCCGCCCCCACTTTCGACTTCTTCGCGCTCTACGGAGTCGCGGCGCTGTACTACTGGGTGATCTGCCTGATCCTCGGGTTCGGGCAGACCCGGCTGGAAACGAGGTTGGCCCGTCATGTCGCTCGCTGAATATCCGTTTGTACCTGCTATGGAGCTGTCGTTCATTTTTTTCACCAAGGATTCACCATGGCCACGGCGGGACCTGCCCACCGAGCGGGACTAGGCTCTACCCGTGATGCGACGGACGAAGATTGTGTGCACGCTCGGACCGGCCACTGCCACCGAGGACCGTATCCGCGAACTCGTCGAGAGCGGCATGGACGTGGCTCGGCTGAACTTCAGCCATGGCGAGCACGCGGACCATGCCGAGAACTACAAGAAGGTGCGTCAGGCCTCCGACCACCTCGGCCGGGCGGTCGGCATTCTCGCCGACCTGCAGGGTCCCAAGATCCGCCTCGGCCGCTTCCTGGAAGGCAAGACCGTCTGGGCGACGGGTGAAGAGGTCCGCATCACCGTCGACGACATCGACGGGACCCACGACCGCGTGTCCACCACCTACAAGGAACTCGCGCAGGACGCCAAGCCCGGCGATCGCCTGCTGGTCGACGACGGCAAGGTCGGCCTCATCGTCACCCGCGTCGATGGCAACGACGTGGTCTGCCGGGTCACCGAGGGTGGGCCGGTCTCCAACAACAAGGGCGTCTCGCTGCCGGGCATGGACGTGTCGGTCCCCGCGCTCTCGGAGAAGGACATCGAGGACTTGGAATTCGCGCTGAAGCTCGGCGTGGACTTCATCGCGCTGTCGTTCGTGCGGTCCCCGTCCGATGTCGAGCTCGTGCACGACGTGATGGACCGGGTGGGCCGCCGGGTGCCGGTGATCGGCAAGCTGGAGAAGCCGGAGGCGATCGACAACCTGGAGGCCGTCGTCCTGGCCTTCGACGCGGTCATGGTCGCGCGCGGCGATCTCGGTGTCGAGCTGCCCCTGGAGCAGGTTCCGATCGTGCAGAAGCGCGCCATCCAGATGGCCCGCGAGAACGCCAAGCCGGTCATCGTCGCCACGCAGATGCTGGAATCGATGATCGAGAACTCCCGCCCCACCCGCGCCGAGGCCTCCGACGTCGCGAACGCGGTGCTCGACGGTGCCGACGCGGTGATGCTGTCGGGCGAGACCTCGGTGGGCAAGTACCCGATCGAGACGGTGCGCACGATGGCGCGCATCGTGCACGCGGTGGAGACCGAGTCGACCCGGGTGCCGCCGTTGACCCACGTGCCGCGCACCAAGCGCGGCGTGATCTCTTACGCCGCCCGCGACATCGGCGAGCGGCTCAACGCCAAGGCGCTGGTCGCGTTCACCCAGTCGGGCGACACGGTGCGCCGCCTGGCCCGCCTGCACACCCCGCTGCCGCTGCTGGCGTTCACGCCGCTGCCGGAGGTCCGCAGCCAGCTGGCGCTTACCTGGGGCACCGAGACCTTCATCGTGCCGACCGTGAGCAGCACCGACGCGATGATCCACCAGGTGGATGTAGCACTTTTGTCGATGGACCGATACCAGAAGGGTGACCTGGTGGTCATCGTCGCCGGGTCGCCGCCCGGTACCGTCGGTTCCACCAACCTGATCCACGTTCACCGAATCGGTGAGGAGGACCATTAGTGAGTGCTTCCCTGAGCAGCCCCGTCGACGTCGCGGACGGCACGCAGCGTTCCGACCTGGATGTGCTGCTTGCCCTGCTCGATCTCGAGCAGATGGACGAGGACGTGTTCGTCGGCCAGCACCCGGAGAAGGTGTGGAGCCGTACCTTCGGCGGTCAGCTCGTCTCGCAGGCGATCATCGCCGCGGGCCGCACGGTCGGCGACCGGCCGGTGCACGCGGTCAACGCGCACTTCGTGCGCGGCGGCGATGTGAAGAAGCCGATCGAGTACCGGGTGGACCGTCATCGCGACGGCCGGGCGTTCGCCAACCGCACGGTCACCGCCAGCCAGGACGGCCAGGAGCTGTTCGTCATGCTCGCCGCGTTCCAGGACTGGGGCAGGGGACTCGAGCACGCGCACGCCCAGCCGGAGGTGCCGGACCCGGAGACACTGCCGCGGGTCGAGGAGAGCTTCGAAGGCTTGGAGGACAAGCTGGAGATGTTCGTCAAGGCGCCGCATCCGATCGACATGCGCTACACCAACGATCCGGCGTGGATCCTGAAGGGCACGGGGGAGCGGCTCAACCACAACCGGGTGTGGATGCGCGCGGACGGCAGGCTGCCCGACGATCCGCTGATCCATGTGGCGACGCTGGGCTACTCGTCCGACACCACGGTGCTGGACTCGATCATCACCACCCACGGGCTGTCGTGGGGTCTGGACCGCATCGTCGCGGCCACGGTCAACCATTCGATCTGGTTCCACCGCCCGTTCCGTTTCGACGAGTGGGCGCTGTACTGCACCGAGTCGCCGGTGGCCGCGGGCTCCCGTGGCCTGGCGACCGGCCGCTTCTACTCCCGCAGCGGCGATCTGCTGGCCACCACGGTGCAAGAGGGACTCATCCGCCACTTCCCCTCGCGGCGCTGAGGTCCGGAGTTACAGCAGTTCGAGATCGCGATCGATGTCGAGATCGACGTCGGTGCGTTGCGATGCGCGGATCGAGACCGGGATATCCGATCCCGGCTCGGTTCGCGCCAGCCCTGAGATGCGCTGCAGCAGTTGGCGTTCCAGTGCGGCCATATGATCGTCGGTCAGCTGGTCGGGTGCGCCGACCAAACTGAGCGCGATCTCGTAGGTGCGGCGGTCGGAGATGCCGCCGGAAGGACTCGCGGGGCAGCGGCTCTCGAGCGCCGCGTGGGCCGGGTCGTCGGCGTCGACCGGCAGGGTGAAGCGCCAGGCGAACACGTCCCGGTCGGTGAGATGGTCATCGACCACCTCTCGCACGGTGTCGACGACGCGTTCGAGAGTTTCCGGTGTCACATAAACATGGAGCGAAACATCCGAAATGCGTTTCGGCATGTCGATTCCTGTCCTGTGTCGAACCAGCAACGGCGGAGAGTGTTGTCGGGCGGGAGTTTAGTGGGTCCGATGCGGAAATGAACACAGCCCGTTGATAACAGGTTCGATACGCGACGGCTGCGTGCGCTGTCGCGTGCGGTTTTCGCCTGCGGTCACCGGGTGCGTTGGGCGGCGAGGAATGTCGCCAGCGGCGCCGGTGCGCCGCCGGGGCGGATCACCAGTCCACGGCGCTCGTCGTGCGGCCAGCGCGGCTGCTCGTGCGGGGCGAGCGCGAGCAGCAGCGGCACCAGCGCCTCGGCGATGCGGTCGCCGACCTCGCAGAACGCCTGGGGGGACAGCCCGACCGGGTCGGCGATGTTCTCCCGGCCGACCAGCGACAGATCGTTGCGGGCCCGGTGTAATTCGGCGACCGTGCGCGCGCCGGTGACGTGCGCGATGCGATGGGCCTCGAGCAGCGTGAAGGTGCGCGCTCCGGCGCCGAAGGCCAGGTCGACCACCTGGTCGCGGATCTGCTCGGTCATCGTGAGCACCAGGTCGGCCTTGTCGACCAGCTCCGGCTTCAGGCGACGTGCCCGGAAGTTGCTCGCGTCGGCGCCGAGCCCGGTGATGGTCTGCGCGGCCAGTGGCTCGACGGGAAATCCCACCAGCGCACGGGTTCCCGCGCTTTCGGCGGTGAGGTAGGGGAGATCGTGTTCGACCGCGAGGGCGCGCGTGAGCCGCTCGGCGATCACCGAACGGCAAACGTTGCCGTTGCAGACGAACAAGACGTGCATACCGATAACGATAAACGGCGCAGAGGCTATCAGAAGGGCATGAGTCGTTAGTCCCACATGTGGGAACAACATATTCATCTGCTCGTAGCGCGCCGTACACGAAGTGCGCCGCTTCCGGCCTCTGGCCTGCGACGTACGTCACTCCGAGGAGTGGTGCTGTTCGATTCTCCTTCTTGCTGTACCCCGGCGCGCAGGCATTCAAACGCTGCATTGTGATTGCTTCGTGATATGACAGCGCGCGCAGGCTACTCGGATTCGCTGCCGTAGTAAACGTTTTCGCTCACCACGGGCTCGACCCCGGCCGGTCTGCCCTGGACTCGACCGCGAGTGGAGAAGCGCTGACCGCGCGAGGCGACCACGGGCGCGAACCGCGCGAGTCCCGTCGCGGGGTCCATGTCGTCGTACATGGCATCGATGCCGCCACGAGCGAAGTACGCCTCGTGCCAGAAGCCGGTGCCGCCGGAGTCGCGCAGGAACTCCCGCCACCAGTCCCGATGTGGCGCCGTCCGGGTCCAGGCTTCGAGGCTCTCGAGATCACGCCAGTACTGCCGTGCGCCCCAATGCGGCGGGAACAGCGCCCACACGAGATCTTCGTGCAGCAGCAACCCGTCTGGACGATCCTTGTGCGAGCGATGGAGTTTCGGCCCCAGCCCGAGCAACCGCAGCATCCCCCGAGGCCGCCGCACCCGCATGCCGATATAGATGACCACCAGATCCGGATACTCCGACAGATCCACGGTGGTCCTGTTCACTCGCATTGCATACCTCCGCTGGCGCCGGATGTCGAATGCCGCCACAGGGACAACGATTCGACACTCGGATCGGTTCGATGAGGACGCATGCTCGCCATCCGCGATATCGCCCCGGCCGTCGAGTACCCATCGTCATCCGCTGGTACACGGTTGGCTGCGACAGTGGCCGGGGCGTGTCGATCACGGCTTCGGCGGGTGTCGGCGGTAGCCATCGCAGTGACCGGTCGGCGTCAGAGTTGCAGTAGCCGGGCGATGGTTCCGCCGAGGACACGTTCCCGCACTTCGCCCGAAGCGGTGACGCGTTCCACCGTGGCGCGGGCCAGGAAGGGGTCGCCGTAGGGGGCGTCCGAGCCGAACAGAGTGCGGTCGGGAAGCTCGTCGATCGCGAGCCGAACAGCGAATATAACGTTGGCGGTGGACAGTTCGAGGTACATGTTCGGGATTTCACGGACCAATTCGATGGCCGACAGCCAGTTGAGCCCGCCCATCTGGCTGATGATCAATGGAACGGTCGAATGCCGGCGTGCGAGGTCCGCCAGAGTTCTCAAGTCCTGGGCCGTGGTCGGGGCGAATCCATGGACCACCACCGGCAGACCCCCGTGGTCGGCGGCGGCTCGCAGAACCGGTTCGATCCGCGCCGCGTTGTCGGGCTGCGGTGTCAGTTCGCCGATGCCGCGCAGGCCTCGGCCGACCACCTCGCGATACACGTACTCGGCGATCTCCGACGCGGGCAGATCGAGCCGCACCGTGCCGAAGCCGATGAAGCGATCGGGATATGCCGCGAGCGCCGCGTCGAGTTCCTGCCACGCCAGGCGGTAGCTGTGGGCGTCTTTCCCGCGCCCGTCGAGGGCGGCGGTCAAAGCGCTCATCTCGTTTCGGAGCGACACGAGATCGGTCGCCCGTTCCGGATGCGGACGTGTGGCGAACAGCACCGCCCGGTCCACTCCCGCTTCGTCCATGAGTTCGATATGAGTCCGCACCGGGTCGTGAACATGGCTGTGCGCGTCGATGATCAAGGGATGCCTCCCGTGGCGTTCGAGGAATAGGGCCGCGGGTGCAGTGTTGAAGGTTGACGCGGTGCAAGGTCAAGAGATCGGGAGTGACGTCGCATGTTGATCGGAGAATTGGCCGAACGCACCGGCGCCAGCGAACGTCAGCTGCGCTACTACGAGCACGCCGGTTTGCTCACACCGCAGCGGCAGGCCAATGGCTACCGCGACTACGACCGCACCGCGGAACAGACCGTCCGGCAGATCCGGGCCCTACTGGCCGCGGGCCTGTCGACGCGCTTGGTTCGACAAGTGCTGCCCTGCGCTCTGGACGAGGGCTCCCTGCGCCCTTGCCCCGGGGTGCTGGAGAAGCTACGCACCCAGCTGGTCCGGCTCGATCACCGTGCGACCGACCTGGCGCAGGCCCGGGAAACCCTTCGCGAGGTGATCAGAACCGCCGAAGACGCCGAAGCACGGCAACCACGGCCGAAGCTGCGGCAGCCGACGACGCCGGACGTTTAGGCGGAGGCGTGGCCGTGGCATCACGTGGTGTGGCACCGCGCTTGCGCTCGGCGGGGGCCGCGTGACGGGATCAGGGAGTGGCAATTGTAGAGATCGCGTTCCACCTTGGTGCCGAGTGTGGGACTCGAACCCACACGTCCTTTCGGACAACGGTTTTTGAGACCGTCGCGTCTGCCAGTTCCGCCAACTCGGCGCACCGGGTGGAACTATAGCGGGTCGGGTGGCGTGGACGGAAATGGGTTGGCCCGAACGGCGCGGAGGCGCGGTTTGCGCAGGGTATATGCGTTCTATGCCGAAGTGAAAGGTACTCTTTACATCACTCGACAGCCCGAAGGATGGCCGGAGCTCGCCCCGTGCGAGCGCGGCTTTCCTTTGGTTGGGTCGGGTACAGGGCATCGGAACCAGAGGGGTCTACCTATGAGCACAGCAGCTGGGGGCGCCGGCACCAAGAAGGACGCCGGGGCGAAGCGGGTCGTCGTCGCCGAGGACGAGGCGCTCATTCGCATGGATCTGGTCGAGATGCTGACCGAAGAGGGCTATCAGGTGGTCGGCGAGGCGGGTGACGGCCAGCAGGCAGTGGACCTCGCCGTCGAGCACCGGCCCGATCTGGTCATCATGGACGTGAAGATGCCGCGCCGTGACGGGATCGACGCGGCGGCGGAGATCGCGTCGAAACGCGTTGCCCCGGTGGTCATCCTGACCGCGTTCAGCCAGCGCGATCTGGTGGAGCGGGCCCGTGACGCGGGTGCGATGGCCTACCTGGTGAAGCCGTTCACGAAATCGGATCTGGTGCCCGCCATCGAATTGGCCGCCAGTCGCTTCCACGAGATCACCGCGCTGGAGAGCGAGGTCGCGAATCTCGCCGAGCGACTCGAGACGCGCAAACTGGTGGAGCGTGCCAAGGGTGTGCTGATGCAGACGCAGGGCCTTTCGGAGCCGCAGGCGTTCAAGTGGATTCAGCGCACCGCAATGGACCGCCGCACGACGATGAAGGCGGTCGCCGAGGTAGTGCTGGAGAACCTGACACCGAAGTGACGGCGCCGTTCGCGGGAAAATTTACGCGAACGAAACGTAGTCGTGAACAAGAATTCGAAACGATGTCGCGCGCATGATCCGAATGTGATGCGGAACTAACGTACCGACGCTATGTTCTGACCGGGCTGATGTGAGTCGGCCTCCTCGGCGATCCCGGGGGAGCACAGAACTTAGATGAGGTGAAACGTGCTTAGTTCGACATGGCGCAGTCGCTCGACGCGAGCTGTTCTGGCCGTCGGCGCCGCCGCCGCGCTGGTGCTGACGGGTTGTAGCGACAAATCCACCAGCAGCGGTTCGGATTCCTCGGGTACCAGCGGGGCGGGCGGCCTCTCCATCCAGCCGGTTCTGCAGGTCGACCAGCAGGGCAAGGAAGTGCCGAAGGCCGACGCGGCCACGGCGGCCGATCCCGCGGGCGACGGCAAGGCGACCTGCGCGCCGGGCACGGCCATCGCGATGGCGGGCGCGCTGACCGGCCCCGACGCCGCGCTCGGCATCAACATCGTCAACGGCGTCAAGCTGGCCCTGGACAAGCACAACAAGGCCAACCCCGGCTGCAAGATCGAGCTCAAGCAGTTCGACACCGAGGGCGACCCGCAGAAGGCCACCCAGGTGATCCCGCAGATCGTCAACGACCGCTCGATCATCGGCCTGGTCGGTCCCGCCTTCTCCGGTGAGACGAAGGCGACCGGCAAGATCCTCAGCGACGCGGGCCTGGTCTCGGTCACTTCGTCGGCGACCAACGCGACGCTGACCCAGAACGGCTGGACCACCTTCTTCCGCGGTCTGGCCAACGACGACGTTCAGGGTCCCTCGGTGGCGAAGTACCTGGTCAACAGTGCCGGCTACAAGAAGGTCTGCGTCATCCAGGACAACACCGACTACGGCACCGGCCTGGCGAAGTCCATCACCGAAGGCCTCGGCGCCGCCGCCGACCCGGCGTGCGCGGCCAGCATCAAGAAGGGCGACAAGGACTTCTCCGCGACGGTCACCAAGGTGGCGGCGGCGAATCCGGACGCCATCTTCTACTCCGGCTACTACTCCGAGGCCGCGCCGCTGGCCCAGCAGTTGAAGTCCGGTGGCGTGAAGGCGGTCTTCGTCTCCGCCGACGGCACCAACGACCCGCAGTTCGTCGCCCAGGCGGGCAGCGCGGCCAAGGGCGCGAAGCTGTCGTGCCCGTGCGGTCCGGCCCCGGAGAAGTTCGCCAAGGACTACGAGGCGCTCAACGGTCAGGCGCCGGGCGTCTACTCGGTCGAGGCCTACGACCTGACCACGATCCTGGCCAAGGGCATCGACGGCGGGAAGGTCACCCGCCCGGACCTGCTCGACTATGTGCGGACGTACGACGGTGCCGGCCTCGCGCGTCAGTACAAGTGGAACCCGAACGGTGAACTGTCGAACGCGCTGATCTGGGTGTACGAGGTCAAGTAGCCCCGGATCCCGGGCGCACGGCACGTACGGGGGATTCGGACGAATCCCCGTACGTGCCGTTGTTCGGTGGGCGAATGGATGAGGGCAGAAATAAATGAAACAAACGGCATTGGCCGCCGGGGTACAACTCGCGGCCGGCTCGGTCGACTTCAACTACGAGGGGCTGATCGATAATTTCTGGCGGCTGACCGTCGACGGCGTGACCTATGGCGCCATCTATGCCTTGGTCGCCGTGGGCTACACCTTGGTGTACGGCGTATTGCGGCTGATCAATTTCGCCCATTCGGAAATTTTCATGCTCGGGTTGTTCGGCCAGTTGATCGGATTGATGATCTTCGGATTCACGGCAGGCCCCGACGCCTACACCCAGGGCGTGGCGCTCACGGTCGTGTACCTGGGCTTGGCGATGGTGGTGGGCATGCTCGTATCCGGAGGCGCGGCCGTCGGATTGGAGCGGGTGGCCTATCGTCCGCTGCGCAAGCGCGGCGCCAAACCGCTGGCCTTCCTGATCACCGCGATCGGCATGTCGTTCGTCCTCCAGGAACTGGTGCACTTCGTGCTGCCGAAGATCCGCCCCGATCTCGGCGGCACCAACGCGCAGCAGGCCATCCGGCTCGTCGAGCCCACCGTGCAGTTCAGTTTCGGCGGCGCGGACGTCACCAACATCATGCTGCTCATCGTGATCGCGGCCGTGGCGCTGGCGATCGTCACCGAAGTCCTGATCAACCGGACCAAGTTCGGGCGCGGTATCCGCGCCGTGGCGCAGGATCCCGACACCGCGACGCTGATGGGCGTTTCGCGGGAGCGGGTCATCATGCTGACCTTCCTCATCGGCGGTGTGCTCGCGGGCGCGGCGGCGATGCTGTACACGCTGAAGATCCCGAACGGGATCATCTACTCCGGCGGATTCATCCTCGGTATCAAGGCGTTCAGCGCCGCGGTGCTCGGCGGCATCGGCAACCTGCGCGGCGCGCTGCTGGGCGGTCTGGTGCTCGGCGTGGTGGAGCAGTACGGCCAGATGCTGTTCGGCACCGAGTGGCGTGACGTGGTCGCGTTCGTGGTGCTCGTTCTGGTGCTGATGGTTCGCCCGACGGGCATCCTCGGCGAGAGTCTCGGAAGGGCGCGCGCATGACCGACACGACCACGACGGCGGCCACGCCGGACCCCGCGCGCCGCGGCCTCGGGGACGCGATCCGGACCTGGTGGGACGGCTTGAGCAGGCCCGCGCAGTGGGGCGTCGGCGTCCCGATCCTGCTCCTGCTCGCCTTGCTCCCGCTGTTCCCGCCGCCGCTGCTGAACACCCCTTCCTACAATTTCGGCCTGGTGATGGCGCAGGTCGCGATGTACGCGCTGCTGGCCATCGGCCTCAATGTCGTGGTCGGGCAGGCGGGCCTGCTCGATCTCGGCTACGTCGGCTTCTACGCGGTCGGCGCCTACACCGTCGGCCTGCTCACCAGCCCCAACAGCCCGTGGAACCAGACCGACGGCGGCTGGCTCGATCCGAAATGGGCCTGGCTGGCGTGCCTGCCGATCGCGGTCGCGGTGACCGCGGTGTCCGGTCTGATCCTCGGTTCGCCGACGCTGCGCCTGCGCGGCGACTACCTGGCGATCGTGACGCTTGGCTTCGGTGAGATCGTCCGGTTGCTCGCGGAGAACCTCACCGAGATCACCAACGGCAGCCTCGGCCTGTCGGGTGTCGCGTACCCGCACGTCGGCGAGTCCGCGAGCAGACCGGAAGGCGTGTTCTCCGGCGGCAACAGCGGCAACCCGGACAGCGCCGACCTGCTCGACCGCGCCGGCTACGGCACCTATTGGTACTGGCTCGGCATGGTGCTGGTGGTGATCGTGCTGCTCTTGGTCGGGAACCTGGAGCGCAGCCGCGTCGGCCGCGCTTGGGTCGCCATCCGCGAGGACGAGGACGCGGCCGAGATCATGGGCGTGCCGACGTTCAAGTTCAAGCTGTGGGCGTTCATGATCGGCGCCGCGGTGGGCGGCATGTCCGGCGCGATCTACGCCGGACAGGTGCAGTTCATCAATCCCACCGGGTTCAACATCATCAACTCGATGCTGTTCCTGTGCGCGGTGGTCATCGGCGGGCAGGGCAACAAGCTCGGGGTGATCTTCGGCGCGTTCGTGATCGCCTATCTGCCCGCAAGGTTGCAGTCGGTGAACCTGGTGAGCAACGAGTCGACCGGGTACGTCCTGCTGGCGATCGATGTCGCGGTGTTCGTCGCGCTGATCGTCGCGTGGCGGCTGTGGTCGGGCCGGCTGAGCGTATGGCCGCGGCGCGGCGTGATCACCGCGATGGTGGTGACCGGCGTGCTGGCATTGCTGCTGCTCGGCAGTGTGCTGCTGTTCCGCAAGGGCGGCGCGCAGTCGCTGGGCGACCTCAAATATCTGTACTTCGGCATCGCGTTGGTGGTGATGATGATTCTGCGTCCGCAGGGTCTGTTCCCGGTGCGGCAGAAGCTGCTCACCTACGGCAGGCAGGTGTACCAGGCCGTGCGCAGACCGGCCCCCGTCGAGCCGATCGGAGCGGGCCGATGACCGGGCCGGGTGCGGGCGACGCGCTGTTCGACAACGAGGACATGGCCGCGGGCTACGCTGCCGAGCCACAGGCCGAGTCCGCGGGCACGGTCGACGTCACCCAGGTGATCCCGGAACTCGCCGACGCGGAGACCGTGGCGGAAGTGGTCGCCCCGCGCCGCGAGATCGAGACCGCGGTGGGTGCGCCGCTGCTGCGGACCGAGGGCCTAACGGTGCAGTTCGGCGGGCTCACCGCGCTGGACCAGGTGAGCTTCGAGATCCGCCGCGGCGAGATCCTCGGTCTCATCGGACCCAACGGCGCCGGCAAGACCACGTGCTTCAACGCGATCACCGGCGTCTACCAACCCGCCTCCGGACTGGTCTACTTCGACGGCAAACCGCTGACCAAGACCAAACGCAACGCGATCACTCGCCTCGGCATCGCCCGCACGTTCCAGAACGTGCGCCTTTTTGGTGAGATGACCGCGCTGGAGAACGTCGTGGTCGGCACCGACGCGCGGCACAAGACGTCGGTGCCGGGCGCGGTGTTCCGGACGCCGCGGCATCGGCGCGAGGAACGCGACGCCATCGAGCGCGGTATGGCGCTGCTGGAGTTCGTCGGGATCGCTCCGCGCGCGGTGGAGAAGGCGCGCAACCTGTCCTACGGCGACCAGCGTCGCCTGGAGATCGCCCGCGCGCTGGCCACCGAGCCGAAGCTGCTGTGCCTGGACGAGCCAGCGGCCGGGTTCAATCCGAGCGAGAAGTCCGCGCTCATGGACCTGATCCGCAAGATCCGCGACGACGGGTTCACCGTGCTGCTCATCGAGCACGACATGCGGCTGGTGATGGGCGTGACCGACCGGATCGTGGTGCTGGAGTTCGGCCGCAAGATCGCCGACGGGCTCCCCGGGGACATCAAGGACGACCCCGCCGTGATCGCCGCGTATCTCGGCGTGCCGGACGCCGAAGCGGTCGAAACCGGCTCCGCCACAGGCGAAGACGGCGCGTCCGGGGATGTCGCGCCGTCCGGGCCCGAGCCGGAGGCGGTGCCGCTCGCCAAGGCCGCGGCCACCGAGCCGGTGGCGGAGACGGCACGCGAGACCGCAGCGGGCACACCGCTGCTCGAAGTCGAGGGCATGGTCGTCAACTACGGCAGGATCCAAGCGCTGCACGGGATCTCGCTGACCGTCGCGGAGGGCGAGCTGGTCACCCTGCTCGGCGCCAACGGCGCGGGCAAGACGACCACGATGCGCGCGATGTCGGGACTGCTGCCGTTGACGCGTGGCCGGATCCTGTTCGAGGGTCGCGACATCACCCAGATGAAGGCGCACGAGCGGGTGCTGCACGGGTTGATCCAAGCGCCGGAGGGCCGGGGCGTCTTCCCCGGCATGACGGTGCAGGAAAACCTCGACATGGGTTGCTACGGAAGAGGTTTCAAGCAGAAGGCCGAGTACGACCGGACCTTGGAGTGGGTGTTCGAGCTCTTTCCCCGGTTGCTGGAGCGGCGCAAGCAGGTCGGCGGCACGCTCTCCGGCGGTGAGCAGCAGATGCTGGCCATCGCCCGCGCGCTGATGGCGCGGCCGCGGCTGCTGCTGCTCGACGAACCGTCGATGGGGTTGGCGCCCATGGTGATCCAGCAGATCTTCCGGATCATCGGCGAGATCAACCAGCAGGGCACCACGGTGCTGCTGGTGGAGCAGAACGCGCAGCAGGCGCTGGCCCGCAGCGACCGCGCCTACATCATGGAGACCGGTGAGGTCACCAAGACCGGCCGCGGCGCGGAATTGCTCACCGATCCCGCGGTGAAATCGGCGTATCTCGGCGTGGGCTAGGCGTACCTCCGCCTTCGCTGCGGCCATGCGCGGGCTGAGGACGGACTTCGTCCGGCTGCGCCGTTTAGGCGTACCTCCGCCTTCGCTGCGGCCATGCGCGGGCTGAGGACGGACTACGTCCGACTGCGCCGTTTAGGCGTACCTCCGCCTTCGCTGCGGCCATGCGCGGGCTGAGGACGGACTACGTGCGACTGCGCCGATTATGCGTACCTTCGCCTTCGCTGGGGCGGCTTCGCCTGGCTCGCCGCAGACTCCGGTGCCGCGCGGCCTGGCTCGAGGCATGATCGTGACCATGGATGGTCACGACGAGCTGATGAGCTTGGCCGAGCGGTACTGGGACAGCGTCCTCGAGGCGGCGCCGAGCGAGGCGACCCTGCTCGGCGACCGCCGCTTCGACGATCGGATCGAGGATCTGTCCGTCGACGCCGAACAGCGGTTGCTGTCGACCTGGCGCGATCTGCTGCGCGCGGTCGACGCGCTCGACGCCGAGGGGTTGAGCCAGGGCGACCGCATCACCCGCAGCTTGCTGCGCACCGAATTGAACGGTGCGGTCGAGCATCTGGAGTGGCGGCCGCTGGAACTGGCCTCCGACCAGATGAACGGCGTGCACGCGGGCGTGCTGATGGTGGCGCCGCAGACGAACGCGCCGCGGCCGGAGCACGCGCTGGCGCTGGTACGCCGCTACCGCCAGTTCGGGGACATGCTCGGCCAGGCCGTGGAGCGGTTCCGCGCGGGACTGGCCGCGGGCCGCACGCCCGCCCGGATCGCCATCGAGCGCTCGCTCAATCAGCTGGACGGCTACCTGGATTCCGACGTGGCCGCCGATCCGTTCGTCACCTTCGCCGGTCCGGAGGGCTGGGACGGCGAGGCCGCATGGCGCTCCGAATTGACCGAGGTGACGCGGGATGTCATCCGGCCTGCGTTCCAGGTCTACCGCGACGCGCTGTACGACGAACTGCTGCCCGCCGCGCGTCCCGACGACCAGCCGGGCCTGTGCTGGCTCGGCGCCGACGGCGAGGACATCTACCGGCGGCTGCTGCGCCACCACACCACGTTGCCCGATCTCGGCGCCGACGAGATCCACGAACTCGGCCTCGCCGAGCTGGCGAAGCTGCGCGAGGAATACGCGACGGTGGGCGCGCGCCTGTTCGGCACCGGCGATCTCGGTGCGATCTTCGGTCGGCTGCGCGACGATCCCGCGCTGCGCTACGACGACGCCGAGCAGATCATGTTCGACGCCCGCCGCGCCCTGGCCGTGGCGACCGCCGAAATGGGGAACTGGTTCGGGCGCCTGCCGAAGGAGTCCTGCGACATCGTCCCGGTGCCGGAGTTCCTGGCCGCGGATTCGCCTGCGGCGTATTACTTCCCGCCGGCCGCCGACGGGTCCAGGCCGGGCACGTACTTCGTCAACCAGCACCATCCCACCGGCCGTGGGCGCTTCGAGACCGCGTCGGTGGCCTACCACGAGGCGATCCCCGGTCATCATCTGCAACTCACCATCGCCAACGAACTCGATCACCTGCCGCGTTTCCAGCGCCAGTCCTTCGCCAACACCGCCTTCGTCGAGGGCTGGGCGCTCTACACCGAGCGGCTTGCCGACGAG
Source organism: Nocardia sp. NPDC047038 (assembly GCF_040644075.1). Lineage (NCBI taxonomy): Bacteria > Bacillati > Actinomycetota > Actinomycetes > Mycobacteriales > Nocardiaceae > Nocardia > Nocardia sp. NPDC047038. The sequence goes on from NZ_JBEYVQ010000015.1 coordinate 103,842, forward strand.
ATGGGTTTGTACGAGGACGATCTCGGCCGCCTGGGCATGCTGGCGGGCGATTCCTGGCGCTCCTGCCGGTTGGTGGTCGACACCGGCCTGCACGCGAAAGGTTGGAGCAGGCAGCAGGCCATCGACTTCATGGTGGCCAACGCGCCGGTCGGGCTGGCCGAGATCACCGTGGAGGTGGACCGCTACATCGCGATGCCGGGGCAGGCGGTCGGCTACAAGATCGGTCAGCTGGAAATCCTGCGCCAGCGGGTGGCGGCCACCGAGCGGCTCGGCGCGGACTTCGACATCAAGGCCTTCCACGACGTGGTGCTCGGCTCCGGATCGGTGAGTCTGCCGGTGCTGCGGGAACTGGCGGGCACACTCTGACGGCGCGGGGCGCGACCGGTACTCGCGCCCCGCGGACCGGAATCCGGTCCCGGCGGCTCCGGCTGCCGGGTGTCGGCGTATCGCCTTGTCGGTGCCGGTCCCTAGACTCTGGGGCGTGAGTTCACCCACGACCGCTCCGCGTCCTGCCCCCGCGTCCGGTTCCGGCGATCCCGGCTCGGGAGACCGGCCGACGCTGCTGTTGCTGGACGGGCATTCGATCGCCTATCGCGCGTTCTTCGCGCTACCGGCGGAGAATTTCAAGACGGTCACCGGGCAGACCACCAACGCGGTCTACGGCTTCACCGCGATGCTGATCAACCTGCTGCGCGACGAGAAGCCGACGCACGTGGCCGCGGCGTTCGACGTGTCGCGCCAGACCTTCCGCGCCGAGGCGTATCCGGAGTACAAAGCCAACCGCACCACCACGCCGGACGAGTTCCGCGGGCAGGTGGAACTCACCAAGGACGTATTGGGCGCGCTGGGCATTCCGGTGATGGCGATCGAGGGCTTCGAGGCCGACGACATCATCGCCACGCTCACCACGCAGGCGACGGCCGCGGGTTTCCGCGTGCTCATCGTCACCGGCGACCGGGACTCCATCCAGTTGGTGAACGAGAACGTCACGGTGCTGTACCCGCGCAAGGGCGTGTCCGACCTCACCCGGTTCACCCCTGACGAAGTGATGGCCAAATACGGCCTCACGCCCAACCAGTACCCCGACTACGCGGCGCTGCGCGGCGATCCGAGTGACAACCTGCCCGGCATTCCCGGCGTGGGGGAGAAGACCGCGGCCAAGTGGATCCGTGAGTACGGCGACCTGAACACGCTGGTCGAGAAGGTCGACCAGGTGAAAGGCAAGGTCGGCGACGCGCTGCGGGCCAATCTGAGCAGCGTGGTGCTCAACCGGCAGCTCACCGAGCTGATGCGGGAGGTGCCGCTGCCGTACACCCCCGATCAGCTGGCGCAGGGGCCGTGGGATCGCGAGAAGATCCATCAGCTGTTCGACGATCTCGAGTTCCGCGTGCTGCGCGACCGGCTGTTCGAGACGCTGGCTCCGCCGGAGCCGGAGGCGGAGGCCGGTTTCGAGATCAGCGGCGGCGCGCTGGAGATCGGCGCGGTCGCGGACTGGCTCGCCGAGCACGCGAAAGCCGGTGTGCGCCACGGTGTCTCGATCCTCGGCACCGGCTCCCCGGCCGGCGGTGACGTTCGTGCGCTCGCCATCGCCGCGGGTGACGGCGAGAGCGGCTATATCGACGTCACGGTGCTCACCCCCGAGGACGAGGCGGCGCTGGGCACCTGGCTGGCCGACCCGGCCGTGCCGAAGGCGCTGCACGAGGCCAAGGCCGCCCTGCACGCCCTGCGCGGCCGCGGCTGGGCACTGGGCGGGCTGACCAGCGACACCGCGCTGGCGGCGTATCTGGTCCGCCCGGGCCAGCGCACGTTCAACCTCGACGACCTGTCACTGCGCTACCTGCACCGCGAGTTGCGCGCCGAGACCGGCGAGACCGCGCAGCTGTCGCTGCTCGACGACGAGGACGCCGTCGACGCCGAACTCGCGCGGGCGCAGATGCTGCGCGCGCGTGCCGTCGCCGACCTGGCCGACGCGCTCGACGGGGAACTGGCCCAGATCGAGTCCACCCCGCTGCTGGCGGACATGGAGCTGCCGCTGCTGGGTGTGCTGTCCACCTTGGAGGAAGCGGGCATCGCGGTGGACACCGACCAGTTGGCGACGCTGCAGCGGCAGTTCGCCGACCGGGTGGCCGAGGCGGCCGAGGCGGCCTACGAGGTGATCGGCAAGCAGATCAACCTGGGCTCGCCCAAGCAGTTGCAGGTGGTGTTGTTCGACGAGCTGGACATGCCGAAGACCAAGCGCACCAAGACCGGCTACACCACCGACGCGGACGCGCTGGAATCGCTCTACGAGAAGACCCAGCACCCCTTCCTGGAGCATCTGCTCACGCACCGCGACGCCACGCGCTTGAAGGTCACCGTCGACGGCCTGCTCAAGTGCGTCGCCGAGGACGGTCGCATCCACACCACGTTCAACCAGACGATCGCGGCCACCGGGCGGCTGTCCTCCACCGAACCGAACTTGCAGAACATCCCGATCCGCACCGATACCGGCAGGCAGATCCGCGACACCTTCGTGGTCGGCTCCGGGTACCAGTCGCTGATGACCGCCGACTACAGCCAGATCGAGATGCGGATCATGGCGCACCTGTCCGGGGACGAGGGCCTGATCGAGGCGTTCAACTCGGGGGAGGACCTGCACAGCTTCGTGGCGTCGAAGGCCTTCGACATCCCGATCTCCGAGGTGAGCTCGGAACTGCGCCGCCGGATCAAGGCGATGTCCTACGGCCTGGCCTACGGGTTGAGCTCCTACGGTCTGTCCGCGCAGCTGAAGATCAGCACCACCGAGGCGAAGGAGCAGATGGAGGTCTACTTCGCCCGCTTCGGCCGCATCCGCGACTATCTGTACGAGGTGGTGGAGCAGGCACGCAAGGTCGGCTACACCGAGACGCTGTTCGGCCGCCGCCGGTACCTGCCCGATCTGGATTCCAGCAACCGGCAGCGCCGGGAGGCCGCCGAACGGATGGCGCTCAACGCCCCCATCCAGGGCACCGCGGCCGACATCATCAAGGTGGCGATGATCAACGTGCACCGGGCGATGCGCGAGGCGGGTTTGCGCTCCAGGATGCTGTTGCAGATCCACGACGAACTGCTGTTCGAGGTCGCCGACGGGGAACGGGAGACGCTCGAGGCGCTGGCGTGTGAGCAGATGTCCGCCGCGATCGCCCTCTCGGTGCCGCTGGAGGTCTCCGTCGGCGTCGGCCGCAGCTGGGACTCCGCCGCGCACTGACCGGCGCGGGCGCACCGCACCGACATGCCGGGCCCCACCGCACGGGCCCGGCATCAGGCATCCCGAGAGCTATCATCGGGCCACCGCGCGCAAGTAAACGAATCACGGTGAACAGGACCCATGTCCCGTGCCGCGCGGCCACCTACCGTGAGGCTGGTCATATATAGGGATTCACGCATACCGAGCGCAGGGGATGGCCCATGACTGTCACCGATGAGTACCTGGAGAACAACGCGGCGTACGCGAGCACCTTCCAAGGCCCGCTGCCGCTGCCGCCCGCGAAGGGCGTGGCCGTGGTCGCGTGTATGGACGCGCGGCTCAATGTCTACGGCGCGCTCGGCCTCGCCGAGGGCGAGGCGCACGTCATCCGCAACGCGGGCGGCGTCGTCACAGCCGACGAGATCCGCTCGCTGGCCATCAGCCAGCGGCTGCTGGGGACCAGGGAGATCATCCTGATCCACCACACCGACTGCGGCATGCTCACCTTCACCGACGACGACTTCAAGGCGAGCATCCAGGAGGAGACCGGCATCAAGCCCGAGTGGTCGGCTGAGGCTTTCTCGGACCTGGAAACCGATGTGCGCCAATCGATCGCGCGCATCGTCGCGAGCCCGTTCGTGCCGCACAAGGACTCCATCCGCGGCTTCGTCTTCGACGTCGCCACCGGAAAGCTGAACGAGGTTCTGCCCCGATAGGGACGAATTTCACACTGCGCCAGTGGGATCCGGGTGAAGTCACCCGGATCTCACTGCGTTGTGGCGTATTTCACGAGGGCTGTCGCACGATCAGGCGCGCCGATCCGGCGCCGAGATCCACCTCGTCGCGGGGTGGCGCGCCGTCGGATGCGTCCTCCCGATGCATCAGCGTCGTCATCCGCTGCTCGAACTCGTGGTGCTTGCCGCCTTGGAAAACCGCCGTGACCTCTTCGAACCCCGCCGCCGCGACGGGAAGCCCCGACCGCTTGCGAGTCCAGGGCAGCGCGCGGCCGCCGGTGAGTTTGTTACAGGCGACTTCGGCGAAGGCGAACAGGATGAGCAGGACGGCCAGACCCGGAATGGTCATCGCCACGAGGAGACCCATGTCACCGACGCTACCCTCGCTCTGGCCGCACCGCGCTGAACTGCACGTTTGATACTCGCCAGTAGACAATTCGGGCATCGAATGTGGTTGCTATTGCGCCGCGATGTCCCTATCCTCGATGCCGTGCCGAAACCCGCCGACCGCCGCAGCGCAGCGCTCCATGTCGCAGACCGCGACAGCGCTTTGCTTTCGGCGTCGCTCATCGGGCCCTCCGTGGCAACGCAGGCTACCGCCTCCGTGTCCGAGGATCGCGCCGAGCTACTTCCGCTCACCGCGATGGTGGCGCCGCTTCCCCGAGTTCTCGTAGTAGCCCGCCGTAGCGGGGTCTGATTCGGGCCGGCCCCCTCGCTGCGGGCATTTCCACTTGTTAGTGCTGGTCCCCTCTGTCAACTGAGCCACGACATTCTTCGGGAAGACCTACTTTCAATGACCATCCTGACTCTTGATACAGACATGTTCCAAGCCGCCGCGCCCAAGGGCCTACGGGCCGAAGCCACCGGGCTGACCTCGGCGGAGTTCCACAGCCGTTACTGTGCGCACGGCGGTCCGATCCGGCTCGGCGAGTGGTCGCCCGCGGGCGCCAGAACCGCGGAGTTCACCGCCACGCTGGAGTTCGCCGGGCATCTGCGGACCGTCGTCGCCACCGGCAGCCCCGTCGCGGCGATGACCTCGGCCCTCTACGAGGAGGGCTACCCCGTCGAGATCCTGCAATTCCACCAGCGGCGCACCGCCGAGGGCACCGCCACCTTCGTGCAGTGCGAATGCAACGGCAGGCGCGGCTGGGGCGCGGCGATCGCCGACGACGGCGCCGAGTCGACGGTCCGCGCCATGATCGCGGGCGTCAACCTGCTCGGCGTGTCCTGACATCGGGTCATTCGGCCTCGGGGCGGCGGCCTGCCGCCCCGAGGTTCGCGCCCGGCCACTGACGTGCGACAGGCCCGGACACGGACTGCCGCTTTCGCGTGTCCGTCCCCGGGCCCGAGTGAATTCCGTTGTGGCGCAGTGCCGCACCGCGCCACGCGAACTACTGTTCGGCCTTCTGCTGCTCGGCGAGCTGCTTGCGCACCTCGTCCATGTCCAGCGCCTTGACCTGGGTCACCAGGTCCTCGAGCGCCGCGGGCGGCAGCGCGCCGGGCTGCGCGAACACCAGCACGCCCTCCCGGAAAGCCATGATGGTCGGGATGGAGCGGATGTTGGCAGCCGCCGCGAGGCCCTGCTCGGATTCGGTGTCGACCTTTCCGTGCACCACGTCGGGGTGCTTGGTGGAGGAGGCCTCGAAAGTCGGTGCGAAACTCTTGCACGGGCCGCACCAATCGGCCCAGAAATCGACGAGTACCACGTCGTTTCCGGTGACTACCTCATCGAAATTGTGCTGGGTCAGCGTCTGGGTGGCCATGACGTCCTCTCGTTTCGGTGTGCCTGCTACAACGCGGGCTGCCTCGGTTATCTTCCACGACGGATCCGGCCGACCGGCCACTCGCGCCGCTGATCCCCGTCCCATCGACGGATACCCAGCACCGTCGCGGGGAAATCCCGGTCCCGCGCGACGGCGTGGATGGCCTCGCCGAGCTGGTGCGGGGGCACCCGCCTGGCGAGGGTGATGTGCGGGGTCCACGCGTCCGGATGCAGGTTGGCCGGAACGCCGGGGCACGGGGAGATCGTGTGGAAGATCCGGCGGTGCAGGGCGAGCAGTGCCTCGGACGGGACCACCATCCGCACCAGGATGGAGCGGCGGGCGCCGAAGACCACCAGCCCGCCGAGCCGCACGGGGATCGGCGCGAAGGCCTGCTCGTCCAGCGCCTGCTCGATGCGCGGCCAGATCTGCCTGGCCACCCCTGCGGTGATGTGCGGGCGGTTGGACTCGTCGGTGCGCGCGGCGAGGCTCGGCACGCCTGCTTCCGCCAGCAGTTGCCACTGGCGGCGGATCTCCGTGTCGGCGGCCTCGTCGAGGAGTAGTTCGACCGACTGCACCATGGTCTCCCGAAGGTAGCCGCAACCGGCGTGTCCGCGGGCCGGTTCCGGCGGCCGGGCGCGCCGGCGGGAGGATGTCCCGGTGAACGACGTGAAGCGACCCCGGGCGCACCGGGCACTGCGACTCGGCCTGATCGACGGCGACGGCATCGGCCCCGAGGTGGTGCGATCCGCCAGGCAGGTCGTCGACGAGGCGCTGTCCGCGGCGGGCGCCGCCCCGGTCGAGTGGGTGCCACTGGCCATGGGACACCAGGCCATCACCGAGTTCGGCACTCCGCTGCCCGAGCAGACGCTCGAGCAGCTGGCCGGTGTGGACGCGTGGATTCTCGGCCCGCACGACAACGCGTCCTATCCGGCCGAACATCGCGTCGCGCCGGGCGGGGTGATCCGCAAGCATTTCGACCTCTACGCCAACATCCGTCCCGCGCGGGCCTTCGCGGGTGTGCACGCGGCGGCCCCGGATATCGACCTGGTGATCGTGCGGGAGAACAGCGAGGGGTTCTATGCCGACCGCAACATGTTCGCCGGGTCGGGGGAATTCCGGCCGACGCCGGACATCGCGATGTCGGTCGGACTGGTGACCCGGGCCGCCTGCGAGCGGATCGCGCATCAGGCGTTCCGGCTGGCCGCGACCCGGAGCAAACGGGTGACGATCGTGCACAAGGCCAACGTCCTGCCCCTGACCATGGGCCTGTTCCGCGACGTCTGCCGCGCGGTCGGCCAGGACTACCCGGGAATCGAGGTCGACGAGGAACACGTCGACGCGGCGGCCGCGCACCTGGTCCGCGCCGCCTCCGACTACGACGTCCTGGTCACCGAGAACCTGTTCGGCGACATCCTGTCCGACCTGGCCGGTGAGTTGAGCGGATCGCTCGGACTGGCCGCGTCGCTCAACTGTTCGGCCACCACGGCCATGGCGCAGGCGGTGCACGGCGCGGCCCCGTCGCTGGCCGGGCACAACCGGGCGAACCCGGTGGCGCTGCAACTGTCGGCGGCGATGCTCTTGCGCTGGCTGGCGACCCGGGACGCCGAGATGGCCCTGGCGCGGGCGGGCGAGCGGATCGAACGCGCCGTCGCCGCGACCTTCGAGGCGGGCATCGCCACCGCCGACCTCGGCGGACTGGCATCCACCAGCGAATTCACCGAGCAGGTTTGCGCCAGGGTGCATCGCAGGTAGCGGTCAGCGAAATTTGCGCGGCCCGGCCAGTTCTCGCAACCGCGCCCAGTTCAGCGTCGGTGGCGGCACCCGCGTGCCCGGCCGGGTCCGCGGCACCCGCACCCGCAGCGCGCCCGGCGAGATCGCGCAGCGCACCGGCGTTTCGAGGCGGAGGGATTCGCCGTCCACACCGGCCGGGATCTCGGCCCGGTCCGCGTCGACGACCACCTCGGTGGCGGTGAGCCGCACCAGACCGCGATCGTGCGCCCTCCGCAGCAGGCCCACCGCTTGGCGCGTGCTCGCCACCGTGACCGTCACCACGCCGAGCAGACCCGCGTCCAGGCGGGCGCGGCGGCCGAGGCCCGCGAGATCGCCGGTGGCATAAGGGCCGTTGCTGACCAGGATCGCCTGGGGCCCGTCCACGGACACGTTGCCGATGCGCGCTCGCAACCCGGTGTCGGAACCACGTCCGAGCAGGTCGGGTAGCAGGCGCAACACGGTCCCGGTCTTGTCGTCGCGATACTGCGGACTCCGCACCACCTCCGCGTAGACGCCGAAGGAGGCGTTGTTGACGAACGTGCGCCCGTTGACGGTGCCGAGGTCGACCAGGATCTCGACACCGTCGCGCAGCGCAGCCAAGCCCGCGGCCGGGTTCTTCGTATCCAGTCCGAGATCCCGCGCGAAATGGTTTCGCGTACCGGCGCCGATCACCACGAACGGTAGCCGGTGTTCCGCGGCGACCGCCGCGACCGAGGCCTGCGTTCCGTCGCCGCCTGCCACGCCGAGGAGGTCGGCGCCCCGCTGAACCGCTCGCCGGGCCAGCGCGGCGACATCGATCGGATGCGACCCGGACAGCAGCGCCACTTCGGCGCCGAGTTCCCTGGCCTTGCGTGGCAGATCGAACTCGACCACCTTGCCCCCGCCGGAGCGGGGATTCATCACCAGGAACGGGTGTTGTGCCGGGGCGGCGGGGAACTCGGGCAGTCGCGACTCGCCGGGATCGTTCCGCAATGCCCGGCGTGCGCACGCCACGGCCACCGCGACCAGGGCTCCGGAGACCAGCACCACCCACAGCTGACGCTCCCGGACGAAGAGAAGCGCCACCGCGACCGGCGCCAGGATCGCCAGAGCCGCCGAAGCGACCCGCACCGCGCCACGGTTGACCAAGGACCAGTAGATTCCGGCGACGCCGACCGCGACGCCGCCCGTCACGGCGATCAGCAAGGTGAGCAGACCGAGCAGCCCGGCCACCGCGAGTGGCAGCACGGCCGCGGCGATCACGGCGGCGAATGCCGCCCTGGCCCACCACTGCCCAGCCATCGGCGGCTGCGCCGAGCGGCGCTCCGCTCCCGCCATCACGTACCGGTCCCGGCCGTGGCCCCGTCCTTCGTTTCGGGCTCGGCTGGTTGTTGCCAGGCCCGAGCGGGACGAATCAACAGCTCCAGCAGGAGCAGCGCCAGCAGCGCGCCCAGGACGATCCACACCACCACGAGACCGGTGGGGTAGCGCCAGAACACCAGCAGCAGCGCGGCGATGCCGATGATCGCGCAGCGCAGCGCGGTGCGCGCCCGGAAAGCCCAGGTCTCCACGGGGTTCGGCGGACGCGATCGCCGCAGTCGCTGTACCGCGTCCATGGCACGCCCGAAATCGCGGCGCACCACGGTGGCCGAGGCCGACCCTCCGGTGAGGTAAGCGCCCACCGCGATCACGAGACCGAGCACGGCGACCCCGCGCAGCGCGGTCCGCAGCGGAACCAGCACCGTGTCGATGAGGACGGTGGCCGCGTCCGGGGACAGCACATCGGGCGGCATTCTGTCCAGATACACCGCTCGCGCGATCATCAGCGCGATCGCCAAGATCAGCATGCCCACCGCAAGCGCGAGACCCACGAAGGCCAGGGCGCGGCGGCGACGGCCGACGGGTGCCGCGGCGATCGCGGCCACAGCGGCCGCGATCGTCACCCACGGCAGCACTGCCGAAGCTTTGTCGAGATTGTCGACCGCCCGTTGCGCCCGTACCAGTTCCGGCGACCGGAACAACACGAACTGTTTGTCGACCGCGGGGATCTTCTCGGCGAACGTGAAGCCGCGATCGATCAGCCGCGCCTTGACGTTCTCGATCACGGTGCGCAGCGAGAGGCTCACCGTGCCGTTCTCGTCGACGGTCACCGACTGCGGGCCGACGTGGCCGGTCAGCACCCCCACCAGCGCGGTGTGGGCGGCGCGGTTGGCTTGCACCCACAGATCCTCGAACTGGTCGCTGCGCACGAACGACAGCACGGTGTCGTTGACGAAGCCGCGGGCCTGCTGCGTGATCACCGGCGCCAGACCCTCGACCGCCCGGTCCACCCGAGGCCGGTTCGCGGTCGCCGGAACGGCGTCGGTCAGCGCGGCCAGGGCGTCCGCGGTCAGGCCCTCGATGTCGACGCGAGCGAAGATCTCGTCGGTGACCGTGTCGGCCACCTCCGTCTGCAGCGCCGGATCCGACCCCAGCGGCGCCACCGTGCTCAGGTACCGGTCGGTGTCGAGGATCTCGCCGCGCACGAAGCGCGCCAGCACCGTGGTGATCGCCAGGACGGCGACCAGCACCGTCAATATCACCACCGCGGTCCACCGCCACGCATGCCGCGGTGGCCGCGACACTCGCGGCGGCGCACCGCGCGCCTCCGTCCGCAGCGCGGCGACCTCGGCGCGCAGGCGCTCGAGCTCGGCGCGTTCGTCCGCGCTCAGCCGACGTTCGGGTGCATTGTCACTCGCGTTGGAATCCATGGGTTCCTCACTCCAGGAACGGATTCGGGTTGCGGGACGCGACCGGCAGCCGCGCTGCTCAGGCCGTCGCCGAGCCGGAGGGCGGCGCTCCGGGGCCGGCGGCGGAACCCGGCCCCTGGAACGTGGTCTCCGGGTTCCACGTCGTGACGGCCCAGATCACCACCACGTCCAGCGCGATGATCAGGATGGACCAACCCGGGTAGTACGGCAGCCACAGGAAGTTGGCGATGATCGACAGCGCCGCGATGACGATCGCCGACACCCGCGCCCAGGTCGCGCCGGTCATCAACGCGATGCCGACGACGATCATCACCACGCCGAGCACGATGTGAGTCCATCCCCAGGCGGTGAAGTCGAATTTGAAGGTGTACTGCTGGCCCTGGACGAACAACTCGTCCTCGGCGACCGCCGAGATTCCTTGGAACAGCTGAAGGAACCCGACGGTGGTCAGTATGATCGCGGCCGCAATCGATGTGCCCGCGGCGATGCCTTGCCGGACGCGGTGGTTTTCCTGGCCCACAGGCGTGTGTTGCGACATTTGCGGTTCCCTTTCGCGGCGATTTCGTATCGGCATGGGATGTGCGCATGCACGCCATGTCGGGACGGGCTTCGAACCTGAGGGTCCGGGCCGGGCTGAAGGTTTCGCGACCGGGTGGCGGTCGGCGGCGTACGCTATGACTGAGATTAGCATCGGGATGGCAGCCGAGTTCGAAGTTGTCATTTCTCGGATCCGGGATGCCGGTGCGTATTCCGGCAGACCTGTGAGAGGCCGATCGGCACGGCGGCCCGATTCGAACGAATTTCTCCATTTCGCAACGGAAAAGAGGCTTCCGGTGACCGATACCGATATCGACGCGATAGGCCCTATTGACTATCTCGTTATCGAATTTCCCCCGGATCGACCCCCGGACGGCTCGGCGCTGCCCATGCTGGCCGACCTCGTCGAGCGCGGCATAGTCCGGGTCCTCGATCTGGCGTTCGTCCGCAAGGACACCGACGGTTCCCTCACCGGAATCGACATCGCCGACATGGGACTCGAAGGGGACTTCGACATCACCCTGTTCGCGGAGGCGGGCTCGGGCCTGCTCGACGAAGCCGACCGCAGGGAAGCCGGGGCGGCGCTCGAACCGGGATGTTCGGCCGCGGTCCTGGTCTACGAGAACAGGTGGGCGGCGCCTTTCGCGTCCGCGTTGCGCCGCAACGGCGCTCAACTCGTTGCCTCCGGGCGCATCCCGGTGCAAAGCCTTTTGTCGTCGTTGGATGCCCTCGAGGCACAGAGTCGATAGGAGACAGTCATGCCAGGTTTGCTTCGCGGAGTCGCCCGCACCGCCGTCGTCGCGGGCACCGCGACCGCCGTCTCCAATCGGGTCTCCCGACGTCAGGGGGAACGCTGGGCGGCGCAGGAACAGTCGCAGTACGACCCGTACGCGCAGCAGCAGCAGCAGTACGCGCAGCAGCAGTATGCGCAGCAACCCGCCGCGCCGCAGCCCGCGCCCGCACCGCCGAGTGGCGGCGGTGCGGGCATGGACCGGATCACCGCGTTGAAGGAACTCGCCGAACTCAAAGCTCAGGGCGTACTGACGGAAGCCGAATTCGAGGCCGAGAAGGCCCGCATCCTCGCTTCCTGAGCGCGAAACCGGCGCTGGTCACCGACCCGCAGGCCGGGTGGGCGCCCCGCTCGGTTGCGGCGTCGGCGCCGCGCCCGCTTGCGGCGCCGCACCGGGCTGCTGTCCTGCCAGTGCCTGGGCCTTGAGTTGCTCGAATTCGGCCACGGTGATCGCGCCGGAGTCGAGGAGGGCTTTGGCGTCGGCGATGCTCTCCGCGGGAGACCTGCCCGCGACCTCCCGGATGTACTGGTCGGTGGCTTGTTTCGCTTCTGCCTGGGCATGTTGGGCGCGCAGGGCCATGCCCCGGCCCCGGACGACGAGGTAGACCAATGCCGCGAGGTAAGGGAACACCACCAAGGCGATCACCCACACGGCTTTGGCGATGCCCGAGACGGAGTGATCCCGGAACAGATCGACCAGAATCTGGAACAGCACGATCAGGTATGCCACGAAAGCGAATACGAGGATCGTGTACCACACGTAGTCCCAGAACGAATCCATGATGTGAACCTCCTCTGACGAGCCCGCGGCGTATTCGAAATCCGCGGCTCACCATGTCCTGGATCGGACCGTCGGACGGCCCGGTGGCCGGAAAACAAACCTTTCTCTGTGCGCTTGCCGGGCTCTGCCTGCCGTATATCTCTTTGTTCGGTAGGGCAGCCCGCATCGGTGCTCGGTGCGGGCGTCGGTGCGAAGCGTCCGAAAGAGGGAACGTTTCACCGCCGCCGTGTCGCTCGAATATTCGAGGGCACATCAATTTTCGAGTGTCCGGACAGTCGTTCGGTTCATCCGTCGATCCGGAGAAACTCGTCCGGCCCGAAAAGACCGGCAAATAATCATCGGCGCTGGCGGAGGCGTCGTCAAGATTGCCGGGGAATTCGGCGCCGGTGCCGCAACGGCGTCGTCGCGCGAACGGAGCCGGTGTCCGATGGACCGCGTGCCCGGATGTGAGCGCCGTGTCCACCGCCACGCCCCGGACCGCACGCGTGGGAAGAGCCGCGGCGTACGGCGGCGGAACCGGGCCGACGCAGAGCCCGAGCCGACGTCGTTCATTCGATCCGCGGAGCGGCACCCGGCGGAGTAGGGTCTCCCCGCCGGCGCCCCGGCACGGGGCGCGCGAGCAGATCGTGTTGCTGTTGCATTACTGTCCAGCGCGGAGCGGCCCGGTCGCTTAAATTGCCAAACGGGTGATGACGCCCGGGTAGCGTGGAGTCAAAATGTGGAGGGCTGCTGTGTCTGATCGTTCGTTTCTCGGCAGGCGCGCCCTGCGAGCCGCCACGGGCGCGCTCGCCGCGGGCGCACTGGTGCTGACCGGATGTACCACCAACACCGAGGACACCGGACCCTCGGTGGCCAAGGTGCAGGTGGACAAGGTCGACGAGATCGCCGCACAACTCCCCGACAAGATCAAGCAATCCGGCCGGCTCGTCGTCGGCGTGAACATCCCCTACCAGCCGAACGAGTACAAGGACGCCAGTGGCCGGATCGTCGGCTTCGACGTGGACCTGATGGACGCGATCGCCTCCGTGCTCGGCGTCAAGGCCGAGTACCTCGAGTCGGCCTTCGAGAAGATCATCCCCTCGATCCAGGCGGGCACCTACGACGTGGGCATGTCGTCGATCACCGACTCCAAGGAACGTGAGCAGCAGGTCGACTTCACCACCTACTTCAACGCGGGCATCCAGTGGGCCCAGCAGAAGGGCAAGCCGGTCGATCCGGAGAACGCCTGCGGCAAGAAGGTCGCCGTGCAGGCCACCACCGTGGAGCACACCGACGAGGTGCCCGCCAAGAGCGCCAAGTGCGTCGCCGCGGGCAAGCCCGCCATCGATATCAAGTCGTTCGACGAGCAGAGCGCCGCGACCAACGCGCTGGTGCTCGGTCAGGTCGACGCCATGTCGGCCGATTCGCCGGTGACGGCGTACGCGATCAAGCAGAGCGGCGGCAAGATCGAGAACGCGGGGCCGGTGTTCGACTCCGCGCCCTACGGCTGGGCGGTGCCCAAGGGCGCGCCGCTGGCCGCCGTGCTGCAGAAGGCGGTCCAGCACCTGATCGACACGGGCAAATACGCCGAGATCACGAAGAACTGGGGCGTGCAGGAAGGCGCGATCACGAAGTCCGTCGTCAACGGCGCCGTGAGCTGATCGATGACGGACAACGACACTCGGCCGGCGCCCGGCGATCCCGGGCCCGGCGGAGCGGATTCGACGCGGGAGCCGGAGCCGATCAAAGCGGTTCCGCTGCGCAGGCCGGGGCGCTGGATAGCGGCGGCGGTCATCCTCGTCCTGGTGGGGCTGTTCGTCTACGGCGCCGCCACGAACCCGGCCTATCGCTGGGATACCTATGGGAAGTACCTGTTCGACAGCAGGATCACGGCAGGCGCGATCGTCACGCTGGAACTCACCGTGTGCGCGATGGCGATCGCGGTCGTGCTCGGAACGGTGCTGGCCGTGATGCGGCTGTCGCCGAACCCGGTATTGCGCAGCTCGGCATGGGTGTACCTCTGGATCTTCCGTGGCACCCCGGTGTTCGTGCAGCTGGTGTTCTGGGGGCTGGTCCCCTCGCTGTACAGCCGGATCCAGCTCGGCGTTCCGTTCGGGCCGGAGTTCTTCCACCTCGACGTGCAGCAACTGCAGGCCGCGTTCGCCTTCGCCGTCCTCGGCCTCGGGCTCAACGAAGCGGCGTACATGGCCGAGATCGTGCGGGCCGGGATCAATTCCGTCGGTGAAGGGCAGCGGGAAGCGTCGCTGGCGCTCGGCATGTCCTGGAGCCAGACCATGCGCCGCACGGTGCTGCCGCAGGCCATGCGCGTGATCATCCCGCCGACCGGCAACGAGCTCATCGGCATGCTGAAGACCACCTCGCTGGTCACCGGCATCCCGCTGAGCACCGATCTGTTCGGCCGGGCGCGGGACATCTACGGCGTGAACTTCCAGCCCATTCCGCTGCTGTTGGTCGCCGCCACCTGGTATCTGGCGATCACGAGTGTGCTCATGGTCGGGCAGTACTACTTGGAGCGCTACTATTCGCGCGGCGTCTCCCGCACGCTGACCACCAAGCAGCTGCAGGAGCTGGCCGACGCCCAGCAGGGGGAGAAGGCCAAATGAGCGTGGAGGTCGAGAAGACCACGGCCCCTCCGATGGTCCTGGCGGACCGGGTCTGCAAGAACTTCGGCGCACTGCATGTGCTCAAGGGCGTCTCCCTCGAGGTGGGCCGCGGCGAAGTGCTGTGCCTGATCGGGCCGTCCGGCTCGGGTAAGTCCACCTTCCTGCGCTGCATCAATCACCTGGAGCAGGTGAACGCGGGCAGGCTGTACGTCGACGGCGAGATCGTGGGCTACCGGGAGAAGAACGACAAGCTCTACGAGATGCACCCGCGTGATGCGGCAAAGCAGCGCCGCGAGATCGGCATGGTGTTCCAGCATTTCAATCTGTTCCCGCACCGGACCGCGCTGGACAACATCATCGAGGCGCCCACCCAGGTCAAGAAGGTGCGTAAAGCGGAGGCGGTGGCCAGGGCGCGTGAGCTGCTGGACCGGGTCGGGCTGGCGGACAAGGCGAACGCCTACCCGGCGCAGCTGTCCGGCGGGCAGCAGCAGCGCGTCGCGATCGCCCGTGCCCTGGCCATGGACCCCAAGCTCATGCTGTTCGACGAGCCGACCTCGGCGCTGGATCCGGAGCTGGTCGGTGAGGTCCTCACGGTCATGCGGGAACTGGCCCGCTCGGGCATGACGATGGTCGTGGTGACCCATGAGATGGGATTCGCCCGCGAGGTCGCCGACCAGCTGGCGTTCATGGACGGCGGCGTGGTCGTCGAGTCGGGGCCGCCCAGACAACTGCTGGCGGATCCGCAGCACGAGCGCACCAAGGCGTTCCTCTCGCGACTGCTCTGAGGGGGTTACGTCCCGGCGCGCAACGCGATGCGCAGCTGTCCGAGCAGCACTTTGGCTGCCGGACTCGCAGGACGGTCGGTGCGCCAGACCAGTGCGAGGCGCCCGCGCGGTTCCGGTTCGACGATCCGGACGGTCCGCACCCCGAAGGCCGCGGCCTCCTCGGTGCTGAGCGCGGGCACGACCGCGACACCGAGACCGCGCGCCGCCAGGCGCAGCAGCAGCGCGGGCGCCGCCGCCTCGTAGGCGATCGCGGGCTCGAATCCCGCCGCGGCGCATGCCCGCTCGAAGACGCCGCGGCTTCCGGTGCCGGGGGTGAGACAGATCAGCGGACGATCCCGCAGCGCGGTCAGCGGGATCTCCGCACCGTAGTCGAGGTCCGCCACCGCGACGGCGGCGACCACCGCGGTCTCCAGCACCACTTCGATGCCGATGCCCGGTTCGAGGTCCGCGCCGGTCATCCCGATCAGGGCGATGTCGAGATCACCCCGGCCGAGGGCGGCGAGCATCCGCTCGGAGGTGTCCTCGGTGAGGCTGATGCCGACCTCGGGGTGGTCCCCGTGGAATTCGGCGAGCACGGCGGCGACGTCGAACTCCTCGACCGCCGCTCCCGAGATCAGGCCGACCCGGACCTGACCCCGCAGCAACCCGCTGAACTCGTCCACCGTATGGGTGATCCGCTCGGCGGCGGCCAGCGCCGCCTGCGCGTGCCGCAGAACGGCGGCGCCCACTTCGGTCAGGGTCACCGTACGCCCGCCACGGTCGAGCAGCGGTTGGCCGAGTTCGCGCTCCAGCTGCCGGATCTGGGCGCTCAGGCCGGGTTGGGCCAGATGCAGCCGAGCCGCCGCGCGGGTGAAGCTCGCTTCCTGGGCGACCGTGACGAAGTACCGTAGCTGACGCAGCTCCATAACCGGTCATTATAGGAACTAGAAGAAGTATCTGTTTTACTTCTTCACGCTGGCCGGGCAGGGTCGAAGCCATGGGAAACAACGCCGCACAGATCGAAGAAAACAGCGACATCTTCACCGGCCCGGTCTTCCGCCTTGGCGACGACGGTTACGACGCGGAGATCGCCGGGTTCCAGACCGCCTACACCCATCGGCCCGCGCTGATCGTGGGCGCGGTGCACACCGAGGACGTGCGCGCGGCCGTGGAATACGCCGCGCGCCACGATCTGCCGATCGCCGTGCAGGCCACCGGCCACGGACTGTCGGTCGCCGCGGACGGCGGTGTGCTGATCAGCACCGGGCGCATGACCGACATCCGGATCGATCCGGTGCGCCGGACCGCGCATGTCCGCGCGGGAGTGCGGGCGGGCGCGCTGGTCGACGCGGCGGCCGAGCACGGACTGGCGCCGCTGAACGGTTCGTCGCCGTCGGTGGGCGTGGTCGGCTATCTGCTCGGCGGCGGCGTCGGTCTGCTCGCGCGCCGGTTCGGGTACGCGGCCGAGCACGTGCGATCGATCGAGCTGGTCACCGCCGACGGCCGGGTGCGCACGCTGACGCCGGACGACGAGTTGTTCGGCGCCGTACTCGGCAGCGGGGGCAACTTCGGCGTGGTGACCGCGCTGGAAGTCGGCCTGGTCCCGGTCACCACGGTGTACGGCGGGCAGTTGGTGTTCGACACGCCGCTGGTCGAGCGGGCGCTGGACGCGTGGCGACGATGGACCGCGACCGTGCCGGAGGACCTCACCTCGACGGTCACCATGCTCGCCTTCCCGGATATCCCCCAGGTGCCCGCGCCGCTGCGTGGGCGGTACGTCGCCTCCATCCGGATCGCTTACAACGGGCCAGCGGAAGAAGGGGAACGGCTGGTCGCGCCGCTGCGGGCGGTGGGGGAACGACTGAAGGACGATCTGCGCGAAATGCCGTACCCGGAGTCGCACACCATTCACAGCGACCCTGACCATCCACACGCCTATGCCGCTACCAACGCGCTACTCGGCGAATTCACCGAGGAGACGGCCGCTGCCCTGCTCGCCGCCGCGGGCCCGGATTCCGGTGCGGGCGCGGTCGTCGACGTCCGTCATCTCGGCGGGGCACTGGCCCGCCCGAGCGATACCGGCATCGCCGTGGATCATCGCGAGGCCGCGTATGTCGTGCGAATCATCACCGGCCCCGAGGAGGCCGCGACTCGCGCCGCGATCCGCGCCGCGCTGACGCCGTGGACGCTCGGGCACAGCCTCAATTTCCTCTACGGCGCGGGCGCCGAAGCGGACGAGGCGCAGACCCGCGCGGGTTATCGGCCCGACACCTACGCCCGGCTGGCCGCGCTCAAGGCCGAGCACGATCCGCGCAATCTGTTCCGCTTCAACCGCAACATCCGGCCGGAAGCCCGCTGATCCCACCGCCGCCGCGCCCTGGTGCGGCGCGGCGGCGTCATGCTATCTTCGTGATATCACTCTGATATTGGGAGAATGTCATGCAGTTTCGATCCGCGTTCCACGTCGACGGCTTTCTGGTGCTGCTCGGGTGGTTCGTGCTCACGGTCTTGTTCGGCGGCGGCGCGGCGCTCGGTTTCGCCGTGGGCGCCAGGGACGGCAACGGCTTCGCGGTGGCCGGTGCGGTGGCGGCGGTCGTCGTGGTCGTCGTCCTGCTGCTGCTCGCGACCGGGCTGACCGTGGTGAACCCGAACGAGGCCAAAGTGGTGCAGTTCTTCGGCCGCTACGTCGGCTCGGTGAGCGAGCCCGGCTTCTATTCCGTGCTCCCGCTGACCGACCGCAAGAGCATCTCGCTGCGCGTGCGGAACTTCGAGACCCAGAAGCTCAAGGTCAACGACGCCGACGGCAACCCGGTGGAGATCGCCGCGGTGGTCGTCTACCGGGTGGTGGACAGCTTCAAGGCGGCCTTCGCCGTCGACGACTACGAGGAGTACGTCGAGACCCAGTCCGAGGCGGCCGTCCGGCACCTGGCCACGACGCACCCGTATGACGCGCACGAGGCCGACCGCACCAGCCTGCGCGACGGAGCGGAGGTGGCCGGGGAACTGACCGTCGAACTGCGTGAACGCACCGAAATGGCGGGTATCGAGGTGCTGGAGGCGCGGATCACCCACCTCGCCTACGCGCCCGAGATCGCCCAGGCCATGCTGGTCCGCCAGCAGGCCGCCCAGGTGGTCGCCGCGCGGACCCGGATCGTCGAGGGCGCGGTCGGCATGGTCGGCCTGGCGCTGGAGCGGCTCGCTCAGGAGGGCATGGTGGAACTGGACGAGGAGCGCAAGGCGGCGATGGTGTCGAACCTGCTCGTCGTGTTGTGCGGTGACCGTCCCACCCAGCCCGTCGTCAACGCCGGTTCGCTCTACTCCTGAGGCGGGCTGCCCATGGCCGAGCGCAAGAAACTGCTGCTACGCCTGGACCCGGCCGTCCACGACGCCATCGCGAAGTGGGCGGCCGACGACCTGCGCAGCATCAACGCCCAGATCGAGTACGCGCTGCGCCTGGCGCTGGAGCAGGCCGGACGCAAACCGAAGTCGCAGTGACACGACCTCGATACCGATCAGAGATGGTGCCCCGGCCCGAGGGCGCGAAGACTTGCAAGGTGTCAGCAAATGTCCGGCCATCGGAACCGAAAGGGGAAATGATGACCACGGTCGTGCACATCGATGACACCGTCCGCGATTACGAGACGTGGAAGCCCGCCTTCGACGGTCTGGTGCAGTACTACACCGAGGCGGGAGCCCGCAACTGCCGGGTGGCGCGGTTCACGCACAACCCCAACCGGGTGCTCATCGAGCTGGACTTCGACACCATGGCGGAGGCCGAAGCCTTCCGGGACGGTCTGCACAAGCTGATCGACCTGCCGCGGACGCAGATGCTACTGGTCAGCCACGAGGTCTCCATCCTCGAGCTGGTCGATGACCGCCGCCTCACGGCCCGGGCTTCCTCGTGACGAAGATGGCCGTACCGGGGAACAGCTCACCGCGCAGCGGGCTCCACTGCCCCCATTCGCGGTCGAGCCATTCCGGCCATTCCGGTTCGACGATGTCCTCCAGCACCAGGCCCGCCGCGACGATCTCCCTGACCCGGTCGCCGATGGTCCGGTGGTGCTCGACGTAGGTGGGCACGTCGTCGCCGTCGACCTCGACGTAAGGGGTGCGGTCGAAGTACGGGATGGTGGCGGTCAGGCCCGCCGGGCCGGGATCGTCCGGGAAGATCCAGCGCATCGGGTGGTTCACCGAGAACACCCAGCGCCCACCGGGGCACAGCACTCGCGCGACCTCGCGCATCACCTGCGCCGAATCGGCGACGAACGGCACCGCGCCGAACGCCGAGCAGGCCAGATCGAACGACGCGTCCGCGAACGGAAGGGCCTCGGCGTCCGCCTGCACCAGCGGCACTCGCGGGCCGCCGCGCGCCATCACCGCGAGGCCCCGCTCGAGCATCCCGCGCGACAGGTCGAGCCCGACGGGGCGCGCGCCCTGCCCCGCCAGCCAGCGCGAGCACGGAGCGGAGCCGCAGCCGATCTCCAGCACCGCTTTGCCGGTGACGTCGCCGAGGAATCTCATGTCGCCTTCGTGCAGGCCCTCCGGGCACCACACGAACTCGCCGCCGGGGGAGTCCACGCGAGGAACTCCGCGTGCGTCTCGTGGTACTGCGCGGCGTCGGCGTCCCACCATCGCCTGCTGGCCAGTCTGCTGGCCGCCGATCCGATCCGGGTCCGCACCGTGCCCGTCGTTCCGAGCAGTGCGTTTGCTTGCGCATGGCGATCTTCCGACACGCCGATCAGACTATCGGCGTGGCGCCCCGACCGGTTTGCCCGCCCGGACCGAGGTCGCGTACGCTGAACGCGCGAGTGTCTTCCGTACAGCCGTACCGAAGTTCAACCCGTGCTGAGTTTCACGCGCGTCGCGTGCGGTACGTTCCTAGTGTCCGTCTTCACACCTCGCGGTGAGATCGCAGCGTACCGAAAGTTCCAATGTCCGCAACCGACCACAATCCGTCCGGAGCAAACCGACATATGCCCACCACCGTCACCTCGCCGCAGGTAGCCGTCAACGACATCGGCTCCGCCGAGGATTTCCTCGCCGCCATCGACGCCACGATCAAGTACTTCAACGACGGCGACATCGTCGAAGGAACCATCGTCAAGGTCGATCGCGACGAGGTCCTGCTCGACATCGGTTACAAGACCGAAGGCGTCATCCCCTCTCGTGAACTCTCCATCAAGCACGACGTCGACCCCAACGAGGTCGTTTCCGTGGGCGATGAGGTCGAGGCCCTTGTTCTCACCAAGGAGGACAAGGAAGGCCGCCTGATCCTGTCGAAGAAGCGGGCGCAGTACGAGCGTGCGTGGGGCACCATCGAGGAGCTCAAGGAGAAGGACGAGGCCGTCAAGGGCACCGTCATCGAGGTCGTCAAGGGCGGCCTGATCCTCGACATCGGCCTGCGCGGCTTCCTGCCCGCGTCGCTGGTCGAGATGCGGCGCGTCCGCGATCTCCAGCCGTACGTCGGCAAGGAGATCGAGGCCAAGATCATCGAGCTGGACAAGAACCGCAACAACGTCGTGCTCTCCCGCCGCGCCTGGCTGGAGCAGACCCAGTCCGAGGTGCGCAGCGAGTTCCTGCACCAGCTGCAGAAGGGCCAGGTCCGCAAGGGTGTGGTCTCCTCGATCGTCAACTTCGGCGCCTTCGTCGACCTGGGCGGCGTGGACGGTCTGGTGCACGTCTCCGAGCTGTCCTGGAAGCACATCGACCACCCGTCCGAGGTCGTCGAGGTCGGCAACGAGGTCACCGTCGAGGTGCTCGACGTCGATCTGGACCGCGAGCGCGTCTCGCTGTCGCTCAAGGCGACCCAGGAAGACCCGTGGCGTCAGTTCGCCCGCACCCACGCGATCGGCCAGATCGTGCCGGGCAAGGTCACCAAGCTCGTTCCGTTCGGCGCGTTCGTCCGCGTCGAGGAGGGCATCGAGGGCCTGGTGCACATCTCCGAACTGGCCGAGCGCCACGTGGAGGTGCCGGACCAGGTCGTGGCCGTCGGCGACGACGCGATGGTCAAGGTCATCGACATCGACCTGGAGCGTCGCCGGATCTCGCTGAGCCTCAAGCAGGCCAACGAGGACTACCACGCCGAGTTCGACCCGTCGAAGTACGGCATGGCCGACAGCTACGACGAGCAGGGCAACTACATCTTCCCCGAGGGCTTCGACCCCGACACCAACGAGTGGCTCGAGGGCTTCGACAAGCAGCGCGAGGAGTGGGAGGGCCGCTACGCCGAGGCGGAGCGTCGCCACAAGATGCACACCGCGCAGATGGAGAAGATGGCGGCCGACGCCGCGGCCGAGGCCGCGAACGGCGGCGGCGCGTCGAACTACTCCTCCGAGAGCGGTTCGCAGTCCTCCGCGGGCCAGGCCGAGCCCGCCGGCGGTTCGCTGGCGAGCGACGCCCAGCTGGCGGCTCTGCGTGAGAAGCTGTCCGGCAACGCCTGATCGGCAATAGGCTGAACGACTGTGCCCCAACCGGGATTCGGTTGGGGCACAGTCGTTTTTCGGTGAGTTTTTCAGTCGTTCTCGTGCCGTGAGGCTTTCGTCGTGCCGCGTTGCACTCGTGGCGCGTGAGCGGGCGGCCGTAGCGCCTCGTGTGGCGCCACCATCTGGGCCGTGGTGAGCGCGACGACCTGAATCTGCTCGAGCCGCAACCCGAGCGAGGCCAGCCGGGCGATGACGCCCAGCCGATGTTCCGGCAAGCCGGGGCGAATCACCAGCGGTTCCCGCTCCGGTCGACGCAGAACGTAGGCTCGACGTTCGGCGTCGAACCGCACGGGGACACCGTCTCGGATCGCCCGGTAAGCGGCCAGATCCAGTGTGTTGTGCCGGATCGGGTCGATCAGCAGCGACTCGACGAATTGCTCCGCCTGCCGCAGGAACGGCTCTTGGTCCGACGGGTCCAGATGCTCGATCCGCTGGGCCACGCGGTACCGGTAATCCTCCGCGGCGGGGCGCAGCAGGGCACGGTGCCGCTCGATCTCCGCCGCGAAGGCCACGAGCTCTTCGTGGTCCACGGCGAGACGGTCGGGCGTCGAAGCAAGGACGTCGGGCATGGTGACCCCTATCTCTCGGGTTGCGGATTACTTTGTGTGGCAACCTGATCGACGTCCGACATCCCTTATTGTGCCGGAGGGGTCCGACAGAAACCGTGCGCGGCGCCCGGCTGTTCGCCCGTAGGCCCCGGATTGTTCGGCAGGCGACTCCAGCCTCAGTAGCCCACGGTGAAGCGGCGCTGAACGAAACGCTGCTGCTCGGCCTCGTCGATGAGGGCGACCGCCACGTCTTCGGCGGAGAGGTCTCCGCCGCCGACCAAGAGTTGATCGCCGCCGATCCGGAAGCGGCCGGTGCGCTCGCCCGGAGCGATCCGCCCCGAGGAGGGGCTCAGGTAGGTCCAATTGCGGTTGGACAGCCGATAGATGTTCAACGCGTCGCGCAATGCGCGCACCACCCGCGCGTAGTCCGCGGGAACATCGAGCACTTCGGTGAGGGTGCGAGTGAAATCGTCTTCGGTGTCCAGTAATTGGATGCCGGGCGCGACTTCCAGGCTGCCCGCCCCGCCCACCGCGATCAGCCGGACGCGCGGCTGCCGGTCGAGCGCGGCGACCATCGCCTGTGCGCCCACCACGAAGTCGTCCGCTCTGGCGATGGTGTCGGCGATGCCGTGCCCGGCGTTCACCGCGCTCACGACGACGTCGAGCCCGGCTATGGCCTCGGCGATGCTGTCGGTATCCAGCCAGTCGGCCACCGCCCACGTCGCGCTCCCCCCGCGGGTCGGGACACGCGCCGCGTCGCGAGTGAACGCGGTGACCCGGTGCCCCCGCCGCAGCGCTTCGGTGACCACGCGCGACCCGATGACGCCGGTCGCCCCGAAAACTCCGATGTCCACGATTCTCCTTAGCAGTGTTCATTTACTACACGCCGTTCAGTAACAACACGGCAGATAGTACCCAAACGCTGTAGGGTGTCAACCGTGGCCGAGATCGTGAGAAGTCGCCGGGAGCGCCTGCGCGCCCAGACGCTGGAGGACATCACGACGATCGCGATGCGGCTGCTCGCCGAGGGCGGTCCGGACGCGATCTCGCTGCGCGCCATCGCTCGCGAAATGGGCATGACGGCGGGCGCGATCTACGGCTACTTCGCCACCCGCGACGACCTGATCTCCACCCTCATCTCGGACGTCTACACCGCCTTGGTCGACCGGCTGGAAGCGGCGCGCGACGCCGTTCCGGCGGCGGATCCGGCCGGACGCATCATGGCCTGGGCCGAGGCCGTGCGCGCCTGGGCAATCGAACGGCCCGCCGAATTCCGGCTCATCTACGGCGATCCGGTGCCCGGTTATCGGCCGCCGCCGGGCGGACCCGCCGGCGCGGCCGAATTACGCGCCTGTACCGGCCTGGTCGGTCTCGCGGCCGCCGCGTGGCCACGGGCCGCGGCTACCCAGTCCGCGGGTGACTGCACGTGGTCCGACTTCGACGCGAGCTTGGTCGACCATGTCCGGTCCGACTTCCCGGATCTACCTCCCGACGCGCTCGCCCTCGCCCTGCGTCTGTGGGGCCGGATGCACGGCCCGATCGCACTGGAGGTGTACGGCCACCTGCGTCCACAGTCGCAGGACCCGGGGAAACTGTTCCGCGCCGAGATGCGCGACCTGGTTCGTTCGCTCGGCTTCTAGCCCGTCGGGTTCGGCGGCGGTTCCGCAGCGGCGTCGCGGAGCTCGGACGGTCTAGCGTGCCGGTCGTGTTCCCTCGTGCGATCCCGGTTCCGCGGGGCCGTGCGCGATGTCGTGAAAGGCGTTGCGCAGCAAGGCGATGATGCGCTGCGGCGGCGCGTCGCGCAGACCATCGAGTTCGAGCAGATGACGGCCGATCACCACGCCGATGGTGAGGGCTCCCAGCAATCCGGCGCGCAGGTCCGCCGCGTCGTCGCGCAACTGCCCGGCCGCTTCCCGCTGTCGCGCGGTCATGGCCGCGCGTACCTCGTCGGCGGCGTCCGGGTGGGTGAGCATCGAGCGGATCGCCGCCAGCGTGTTGACCGGCTGGTCGGCGAGCTTGATGGCGAGCGCGTCGAGCAGGAGTTCGGCGACCTGCTCCGGCGTCCCGGTGATCGGGTGGTCGTCGGCGAAGACCGCGACCCGCGCGAACAAATTCTCTTTCGATCCGAAATAGCGCATCACCAGGCTCGGATCGGTGTCCGCCTCCGTCGCGACGGCCCGGATGGTCGTCCGGTCGTAGCCGATCTCCGCGAACAACCGGCCCGCCGCCGCCAGGATCCGTTCCTCGGTGTTGCGGCGCTGCTGGGCTCGGGTGGGAGTGGCATCCATGAATTCAGTCTACGTGCGTTGACTCAAAGGCCACGCAGGGGTAGCTTTCGGTCTACAACTGTTGACCGAATTGGAGAGTGAGGTGGTAGCGATGTGGTCCACTGTCGCCCTGGCCCTCGGTGCCGGGATCCTGGGAGTGAACGCCGTTCCGCATTTCGTGAAAGGGATGATGGGGGAGGAGTTCCCGAACGTCACGGGTAACGCGCCCGTGCGCAACTCCGTGGCCGGATTCCTCGGACTGCTGCTGACGGCGCTGCTGGTGTACTGGGCCGACTTGGCGAGTCATCCATGGGTCGGTGCGGTGAGCATCGGCATCGGAGGCCTGAGCATGGCGGTCTTCCACGGTCTGGGTGGGGCTTACCGCCTCAATACCGCACTCGGGCTGCCGAATCCGCCTCGGCAGATGCACGCGGGTACGACTGCCTGACCCCGCGTTCCGGGCTGGTGCGGCTTCGGCGAGGCATCCGATGAGGTGTCTCGCCGTCGCCGGTCCATGAATTCAGCGAGCCGGTGCCGGAGCGGTGCCGGCTTTCGCTGTGATGCCGAGTGCCGCGAGGATCGCCGCCACCGCGAGAATCGCCGAGCTGATTTCGAATGCGAGCCGGAATCCCTGGGTGAGTGCGGATTCGGTGGAGATCCCGGACTCCAGCAACGCGGTGCTGCGGCTGATCGCGACGGTGCTGAGCACGCCGAGCCCGAACGCGCCGCCGAGCTGTTGCGTCGTCGTCACCAGTCCGGAGGCCAGTCCGGTGATGTCCTCGTGGGTTTCACCGACCGCCGCGATGGTGATCGACACGAACGCCAAGCCCATTCCGAACCCGGCGGCCAGCATGCCCGGCAACAGCTCGAGATAGCCTCCCGTGGGGGACAGCCGCGACAGCGCGAGCATGCCGAGACCGCAAGCGACCATCGCGGTGGTCAGAACCCAGCGGACGCCCAAACGTGGAGTGAGGGCCGCCGAAGTCGCGAAGCCCGCGATCACCAACGCGCAGAACGGCAGCCAGGCCGCTCCGGTTCGGGCCGGGCTGTAGTGCATGACCTGCTGCAGGTGGAGGGTGAGGAAGAACAACATCGACAGGATCGCCGAGCAGAACAGGACGTTGGCCGCGTTGGCGACCGCCCGATCCCGATCGCGGAAGAACGACAAGGGAATCAGCGGGGACGCGTGGCGCCGTTCGCGAACGAGGAACGCGAGCAGCAGCGCGAGACCCGCACCCAGCCGCAACGCCGTCGCGGCGAAGGATGCTCGGCCGCTGTCGATCAGCCCGTAGTCGAACGCCGCGACCGCCGCGGTGATCAGGGCTGCGCCGAGCCCGTCGATGCGCGGCCGCACGGCCTCGCTCCGGGTTCCCGTCTCGACCAGTCGTGGAATCGCGACCAGGGCGATCAGCGCCACCGGCACATTGATGAAGAAGCACCAACGCCAGCTCGCGTACTGAGTGATGACGCCGGAAAGCACCACGCCGAGCGTGGCCGCCAAGCCGCCGAGGCCGGCCCAGATGCCCAAGGCGCGACTTCGCGCCCGTGGGTCGGTGAACAATCCCGCGACGATGCTCAGCGCGGCCGGACTGGCGAGAGCGCCGCCGATGCCCTGACCCGCCCGGCTCGCCACCACCATCAAGCCGTTCTGCGCGAGGCCGGTGGTCAGTGACGCGACCGCGAACACGGTGACGCCCACCAGGAAGACGCGCTTGCCGCCGAACAGGTCGGCGCAACGTCCGCCGAAGATCAGGAACCCGCCGAACAGCAGGAGGTAGGCGTTGACGATCCAGGTCAGGTCGCTTTCGGACATGTGCAGCGAGCGCTGGATGGTGGGCAGTGCGACGTTGACCACGGTGTCGTCGAGATTCAGCATCATCTGCACCGAGCACAACAGCGTCAACGCCAGATAGCCGGACCTCAGGCCGGGGCGCGGTGCGATCGTCGAAGTAGTCATGGTTCCTTCATTGGTGGTGTACCACTATTACCGAGCTATGGTGACATCCGATTTAATGGTGGTCAACCACTAATTAGTGTGCCGTGGGTAGGCTGTGCCGGTGAGCGAACCGCAAGAGGTGCCGAGCATGGCGGAGTTGGTCGACGTGCTGCAGCGCGCGGTCGGGCTGGTGCGTGCGCATTTCGCCGCTGCCACAGCGCGTTTGGGCGTGACCCCGGCGCAGGCGAAGGCACTGGGGCGACTGGCTACGCCCATGACGCCGAAGGATCTCTCCCGTCAGTTGGGTGCCGACCTGTCGAATACCGCGACCATGGTGGACCGCTTGGAGGCGCTGGGCTTGGTGCGCAAGGAGGTGCACCCCACCGATCGCCGCGCGCGCCTGCTGACTCTCACCGAGCGGGGAGAGGAGCTCCGGAGAACTCTCGATCGAGAGGTGTTCGACAACGTGCCCGCACTGGCCGTGCTCGACGAACCGGAGCGCAGGCAACTGTACGGGCTGCTGCGCCGCGTGACGTCGGGCTGAGCGCCGCGAGAGACCCGGTAGCCCGGCTCGCTGCGGATGGTTTGCCAGGAGACGCACCACATCGAGAATCCGAAAGGCTTCGGCCGCTGGTGAAAGGCAATATCCCGCTGGCGATAATGCCGGGAATTCGGTCGTCGGCGCTTTTGGGGCCGTTCGGTGGGTCGAGTTGCGCGAGAAGCCGTGGAAACGGCGGCGGTTTCGGAGCTGTTTTTCTCTCGTTCCGGTGACGGTCACGAATCGAAACCGAGTGCATGCCGTGTCGTCGCACGGCTTCGTCACCGAATCGGAGGAGAACTTTCGTAATTATTTACGATGTCACCCGGGCGTCCGGGCCGCTCGGAGTTCGCGCTCGGGGAAGCACGGCTTATTCGGGGACGGTCGGCGCGGAGTTCCGCCGGAAGCGAGTTCACTGTCGCGGCCCGCGATCGATCTTGCATCTGTACTTACATTCTGTCCGGCCGATGTCGTGCACCGAGAACCGCGCTCACCGTTGGCACGCAAAACAGTGGCCCAGCCTTGGCGAGAGGCTGGGCCACTTCGAGCTCGGGTTCAGCTTGCGGTAGCAGGTACCCACCGGACCGCGGGTGCGGCCGGACGGTTCCGCATGGCAGCGAAACTGTGCCGCGCGGGACTGATGAACGCGGTGAACCAAGAGCGACGGTGCTCGGCGAGCGCCGCCGCGACAGCGGGGATCTGAATGCAGTGCACTCGCCCCGCCATGCCCAGGCGGTGGCGACCCGCCCGGTTGATTCTGGTGCCCAATGGTGTTCCTTTGCTTCGCTGGTGTCGGCCTGGATCGCCACGGCGAAGATTAGCGGAACGAAACTGATCGGCAGAGTATTTTGCCCGAGTAATTGCCTCGGCGTGTCGGAAAGTCGTCGCGGCCGAACCGTAAACATCCGGAATTGTTGCGAATCGGTCTCGGCGCTGTCACGGATCGGGCAAATGGCTTCCCGGGCGGTGGAATACGCGACCGCATCGGGTAATCGGCCGGATCGACCGTCGACGGGCCGGGCCTACGAGGCGGACCGTCGCCGACGCGTTCGGGGCAGCACAGGCCCCTGCCAGGCCCGGATGCGAGACTGGTCGAATGTTACGAATCGGCCTCACCGGAGGCATGGGAGCGGGGAAGTCGACGGTGGCTCGCGCACTGGCCGACCTCGGCGCGGTGGTCATCGATTCCGACCTCATCGCCAGGGAGGTGGTCGAGCCGGGCACCGAGGGACTCGCCGCGCTGGTGGAGGCGTTCGGCGCAGGCATCCTCGCCGCGGACGGCAGTCTCGACCGGCCCGCCCTGGCTGCCGCCGCCTTCGGTGACGACGCGGCGCGCGCGAAACTGAATTCGATCGTGCACCCGCTCGTCGGAAAACGTACCGCGGAATTGATCGCGGCCGCACCCGCGGACGCCGTTGTGGTGCAGGATATTCCGCTTCTGGTGGAAAACGGCCTGGCGCCGTTGATGAATCTCGTGCTCATCGTCGACGTCGACGCGGAAACGCGAATTCGCCGTTTGGTGGAATTCCGTGGTGTCGCCGAATCCGATGCGCGTGCGCGTATTTCAGCGCAGGCCACCGACGAGCAGCGCCGAGCCGTTGCCGATGTATTGCTGGACAACAGTGGCGCGCCGGGGGAGGTCGAGGCGGAGGTACGCGCGCTGTGGGCGGAGCGCCTGGTGCCCTTCGAGCGCAACCTGCGCGCCGGGACGCCCGCGCGACGCGGTGACATCCGGCTGGTGCCCGCCGATCCGGCCTGGCCCGCGCAGGCGCAGCGGCTGATCGCCCGGCTGTGGGTGGCCTGCGGCAGCGCCGCCTCCCGGATCGACCACGTCGGTTCCACGTCCGTGCCGGGCCTTCCCGCCAAGGACGTCATCGATCTGCAGATCACGGTCGCCGACCTGGCCGTCGCCGACGGCCTGCGCGATGCCATCGCCGCCGCGGGATTCCCGGCGCGGCCGGAGAGTACCCAGGACAATCCCAAGCCGACACCGCAGGACCCGGCGGGCGTTGACACCGCGCTGTGGAGCAAGCGCTTCCACCAGAGCGCCGACCCCGGCCGGCTGGCCAACGTGCACGTGCGCGTCGAGGGTTCGCCGGGGCAGCAGTACGCGCTGCTGCTGCGGGATTGGCTGCGTGCCGACGCCGGGGCTCGCGCGGAGTATCTTGCCGTCAAGCGTGAGGGTGAAGCCAAGGCGGCAGGGCTGACGGGCGCGGAGGCCACCGCCGCCTACCTCGACGTCAAAGAGCCCTGGTTCGACGCCGCGTATCCGCGGGCGCTCGCTTGGCGGGAGTCGTCGGCGCCTTAGCCGCTCCGGCCCCGGCCGTCCGCCGCGCCGATCGGGTCGGGTGTGCGCAGGTCCGGGACTACAGCCAGGTCAACGTGATGTCCATGGTCTCCAGCCAGCCCTCGAAGGTGTGACCGTTCGCGGCGATGCCGTCGATGGCGGCGGTGGCGTGCTGCACCGCCGCCTCGGCGTCGGCGAGGCTGATCAGGCCCGCGGCGTGCGCGGCGATCAGCTCGTCGACGTCGAGCAGCTGCGTCTCGCGTGCGGAGCGCACGACGATGTCGAGGTAGTGATCGACGGACTTCCACTTCTTCGGGGCGACCGGCGTGAATTCACCGATGTCGAGGTAAAAGTCCTGGTCGCGCCGATGCGCGGGCAGGTAGTGGAAGATGGTCGCGCGCAGGTGCAGCTTCGGCAGCAACCAGGACTCGATGTAGTGGAACTGCGGGTGATCCGAGGTGCGCGCCATGTACAGGCCCCACGGCTCGACGTGGTACTTCTCGACCGGGCGCACGAAGCCTTTCGGATCCGTGTTCGTCAGGTCCGCGAGGTTGAAGTACTCGACTTTGGGCCGGTGCACGTCGACGATGGGTGCCTGCGTCATGCATCAAGAATCTACCGCCGTTCCCGGCGCGTCGAGCCGGAGGCAGTAATCCGCGGGCTACATCCAGGTGAGGGTGATGCCGTGGGTGGCGAGCCAGCCCTCCACGCGGTGATCGTGCGCGGCCAGCCCGTCCAGCACGGCCGTGGCCCGCTCGAACGCCCGGTGCGCCTGCGCCGTCTCGACCAGTCCCGCGGCATGCGCGGCGAGCAGTTCGTCGACGCCGAGCAGTTCGGCGGTGCCGCCGCGGCGCACGGCGATGGACAAGTACTGGTCCACCGCCTTCCAGCGTTTCTGGCCGACCCGGCTGAACTCGCCGACGTCGAGGCGGTAGACCGGTTCCCGGTGGTGTGCCGGGTTGGTCCGCGCCAGCGTCGCGCGCAACGAGAGTCCCGGCAGCAACCAGGATTCGAGGTAGTGCGAATCCGGTCCACCGACCCGGCGGGCCATGTACAGGCCCCACGGCTCGACGTGGAAGCGGTCGACCGGGCGGACGAAGCCCTTGGCGTCGGTGTTGCTGAGTTCGGCCAGATTGAAGAACTCCACCCGCGGCCGGTGCGGCGCCGGTCTGACGGGAGCGATCGGCCCTGGTGGGGCGGCCATGACGGCGCCGGCGACGGAGGGAACCACCGCGCGGATGTCTCTGGCGACGTACCCGGCGATGCCGGTCACAGCCGGCACGGCGACGAGCAATGGAATCAGACCGCTCATGGCTTTTGTCCTTCACCACGTCCGAACAACCAGATCAGGTTACACCTGGGTCGGGGTGCTCGCGCGGTTCGCGATAAGGTGTTCTTCCACACGAAACCTGTTGCCGCAACGGACATTTCGGACATGTAACCGTTCGCGCCGAGCGCGGGTACGTGGGCTGTGAGGATGCGGTCGAGCGCGGGCCGCACGGCGAACTCCGTGCCGCCGAGGATGATAGGAGCGGGCTCGCACCGCTTCATCGAAAGTCGTTGAAATCGTTCGCTTTCGGTGTACCCACCGCGCGGTGTCGCTTATCCCCTTCTTCTCGATGGTCGACAGGCGGCTCGATCGCGTCCGTGCGTATCGGTGGCACGCGAACTCGGGAACTTTCGGCGAACGACCGGCCGGCGACCGCTTTCGGTGTGATCGGTTTCACAGCGCCGAAGCGTGGGGCATCGCCCGGCTCGTGACCGTCCGTTGTCCACGGGAACCTGTCGGTGGGTGGGCCTAGGCTGGTGAGCATGGCATTCGCAACCGAGATTCCGGCGGAGGGCTTCGAGGACAGGGCCGCCGAGCAGCCGCTCGCGCACTCGGAGTTCCGCCCGGTCGGCGAGATCGAGCGCGTCGGCGGCCGGTTCGAGGTGGTCAGCGAGCACCAGCCCGCGGGCGACCAGCCTGCCGCGATCGCCGAACTGGAGCGCAGGATCACCGCGGGGGAACGTGACGTGGTGCTGCTCGGCGCCACCGGTACGGGCAAGTCGGCCACCACGGCCTGGCTGATCGAGCGGTTGCAGCGGCCGACGCTGGTGATGGCGCCGAACAAGACGCTCGCCGCCCAGCTGGCCAACGAACTGCGCGAGATGCTGCCGAACAACGCCGTCGAGTACTTCGTCTCCTACTACGACTACTACCAACCCGAGGCGTACATCGCGCAGACCGACACCTACATCGAGAAGGACAGCTCGATCAACGACGACGTCGAGCGGCTGCGTCATTCGGCGACCTCGAGCCTGCTGTCCCGGCGCGATGTGGTGGTGGTCGCCTCGGTGTCGTGCATCTACGGCCTCGGCACGCCCCAGTCGTATCTCGACCGGTCGGTGCAGCTGCAGGTCGGCACCGAGATCGATCGGGACGCGCTGCTGCGGCTGCTGGTCGACGTGCAGTACACCCGCAACGACATGGCGTTCACCCGCGGCTCGTTCCGGGTGCGCGGCGACACCGTGGAGATCATCCCGTCCTACGAGGAACTCGCCGTTCGCATCGAGTTCTTCGGCGACGAGATCGAGGCGCTGTACTACCTGCACCCGCTCACCGGCGACGTCGTCCGTCAGGTCGACATGCTGCGGATCTTCCCCGCCACCCACTACGTGGCGGGCCCGGAGCGGATGGAGCGCGCGGTGCACGACATCGAGGCCGAGCTGGAGGACCGGCTCGCCGAGCTGGAACGCCAGGGCAAGCTGCTCGAGGCGCAACGGCTGCGCATGCGCACTCAATACGACCTGGAGATGATCCGGCAGGTCGGGTTCTGCTCCGGCATCGAGAACTACTCCCGCCACATCGACGGCCGCCCGGCCGGTTCGGCGCCCGCGACGCTGCTGGATTACTTCCCGGAGGACTTCCTGCTCGTCATCGACGAGTCGCACAACACCGTCCCGCAGATCGGCGGTATGTACGAGGGCGACATGTCCCGCAAGCGCAACCTGGTGGAGTACGGCTTCCGGTTGCCGTCCGCGGTGGACAACCGGCCGCTGACCTGGGAGGAATTCGCCGATCGGATCGGGCAGACGGTGTATCTGTCGGCGACTCCCGGTCCGTACGAACTCGGGCAGACCGGTGGCGAGGTGGTCGAGCAGGTCATCCGGCCGACCGGCCTGGTCGATCCGCAGGTCGTGGTGAAGCCGACGAAGGGGCAGATCGACGATCTGATCCACGAGATCAGGCAGCGCACCGAGCGTGACGAACGGGTCCTGGTCACCACGCTCACGAAGAAGATGGCCGAGGACCTCACCGACTACCTGCTCGGGCTGGGGGTCCGGGTGCGCTATCTGCACTCCGAGATCGACACCTTGCGCCGCGTCGAGCTGCTGCGGCAGCTGCGGCTCGGCGAATACGACGTGCTGGTGGGCATCAACCTGCTGCGCGAGGGCCTCGACCTGCCCGAGGTGTCGCTGGTGGCGATCCTCGACGCGGACAAGGAAGGATTCCTCCGCAGCACGACCGCGCTGATCCAGACGATCGGGCGCGCAGCGCGCAACGTCTCCGGCGAAGTGCACATGTACGCGGACAAGATCACCGACTCGATGCAGTTCGCCATCGACGAGACCGAACGCCGCCGCGCGAAACAGATCGCCTACAACGAGGAAATGGGCATCGATCCGAAGCCGCTGCGCAAGAAGATCGCCGACATCCTCGATCAGGTGTACCGCGAGGCCGACGAGACCGAGGTGGAGGTCGGCGGCTCCGGACGCAACGCCAGCCGGGGCAGACGCGCGCAAGGCGAGCCGGGGCGGGCGGTGAGCGCGGGTGTGTACGAGGGCCGCGACGTCAAGTCGATGCCGCGCGCCGAACTGGCCGATCTCGTGAAGGAACTCACCGCACAGATGATGAACGCGGCTCGGGAGTTGCAGTTCGAACTCGCCGGGCGGTTACGCGACGAGATCGCGGATCTGAAGAAGGAATTGCGCGGCATGGACGCCGCCGGGTTGAGTTGATCCGGGGCGCAGCGGCGCTGCCTCCGCGGTCCGTTCCCGGAACGACCGCGGAGGCAGCCGAGCCGTCAGGCCTGGGTGGCCATCCATTCGTTCACCCGGCGCTCGGCCTCTTCGCGCGACACGTCCTCGACCTTGGTGAGCACCACCCAGCGGTGCCCGAAGGGATCGATCACCACGCCGAACCGGTCGCCGGTCACGAAGGTCTGCGGCTCCTCGACCTTGCGGGCGCCGTGTTCGACGGCGCGCCGCACCACGGCGTCGACATCGGGGCAGTAGTGCACGATCGAGGTGTGCACCCACTCGCCGTTCGGCGCCAGCACGCCGTTGTCCGGGATGGGCAGCCCCATCTGCAGGGTCGAGTCGCCGATCTTCAGTTCGGCGTGCGCGGGCTGCCCGTCGGGCATGTCGTTGCGAGTGACGACCTCGGCCTCGAAGACGGCGGTGTAGAAATCGATCGCTTTGTTGCCGTCGCCGACCGCGAGGAAACAGGTGATCGAGTGGTAGCCATCGGCAATGGGATTCACTGTGTTCGTCATGACCACTACTTTCGCCGGTCCGGGCCCCCGGGTCTTGTAAGAAAGCGACACCGTGCCGCGTAGCGCCGAATCATCCGCCGCCGAGCCGCCGCAGCCCCGCAATCCCTTCGCGCCCGAGGACACGAAGGGCATTCTGCATCCGGACGAGCAGGCGAAGCATCGCTCTCTGGTTCGCTTGCCGCCGGGTCCCGCGGTCGACCGCTACATCGAGTGGTACTGGGCGGTGAGCTGGGATCTGCGGGGCAGGCCGCCGTACCGGGCGGAGGTCCTGTCCTATCCGAGCGTGAACGTCACCTTCGAGCGATCCGAAACGCGCACCGGCGGATTCGTCAACGGCGTGACCACCACGAAATTCATCCGCGAACTCAGCGGGCTCGGGGAGACGTTCGGCATCCGCTTCCGTGCGGGCGGATTCGGCGCGTTCACCGGCCTGGATGTCGGCTCGTTCCGCGATCGCGCCGTGCCACTCGCCGACGTGCTGCCCGACGCCGCGAGCTTGACCGAACGCGTGCTGGACGCGCCGACTGTCGAGCGGCGTCGCCACATCGTCGAGGAATACCTCGCCGACCACCCCGCGGACGAGGACCCTACCTATCGGTCGGTGCTGCGCATCATCGACGCCATGGCCACCGACCAGGAGCTCACCAGGGTCGATCAGATCGCCGAGCGGTTCGATGTGCCCGCCCGCACGCTGCAGCGCATGTTCCGCCGCTACGTCGGCGCGGGGCCGAAATGGGTGCTGCGGCGCTATCGATTGCAGGACGGCGCCGACCTGCTCGCGAAAGGCCGTACCGAGGATCTCGCCGCGTTGGCCGCGGAACTGGGCTATTTCGACCAGGCCCATTTCTCGCGTGAGTTCACCGCGGAAGTGGGTATGGCACCCCTGGAATACGCCAAGAATTCCCTACGTCTCCGGAACGAGGTCACCGCCAAGGTCATCCCGGCGAGGGCTTAGTTGCCGGACAGCCGACGAGGAGCTGGACATGGATGTCGTGGTGTTGATCGGACGAGTGTTGTTCGCGCTGCTGTTCCTGGCCTCCGCCCTCGGGCATTTCACTCAGACCGAGGCGATGGCGGGGTACGCGCGGAGTAAGGGCGTCCCGATGGCGAAGGCCGCAGTGTTCGGCTCGGGGGCGCTGTTCCTGCTGGGCGGCCTCAGCGTGCTGTTGGGCATCTGGGCCGACCTCGGTTCGCTGCTGTTGGTAGTCGCGCTGCTGCCGACGGCGGCCGTGATGCACCGGTTCTGGCAGGAGTCCGATCCGCAGACCAGACAGGGCGAGATGATCCATTTCAACAAGGACGTCGCCCTGGCGGGCGCCGCCCTGATGCTGTTCGCGTTCTTCGCGCACGTCGACGAACTCGGATTGACCATCACCGGTCCGCTTTTCGACCTCTAGTCCGCGCTCCGCGCGCTAATATTGCGCGTCCTTTTCACCGCAGGAAGAAGAAGCCATGGACATCATCGGAGCGATTCTCGGCATATTCTGGGCAAACTATCGGCAGTGGCCGTAGCCGCACGGTAGTCCGGGCCCGATCGGTCCGTTCCCGGCACGTGATCAACGTGCGGGGCGGACCGATCTTCGTGTGACGGACCTGGCTCTGTGATGAATATCCCAGGCCCGCAACGGCGTTGAAGGCCGTTGTGGCACATCACAAGTTTAGTTCTCCGAAATTGCGTCTGCCCTGGTTGGTCCGGCCCTTCCGGTATTCCCTGGCGAATACGCGGCGGGAATGGCCGGACGGCCCCGGTGTGATGTCTTGCGATTTCTGAAATTTCCGCACCGATTGCCGCTATGGTCGACCCCAGTCGCCGCGCCGGCGCGCCGTCGAACCAGAGGCGAACCCGTGCGCAGCACCCGACACACCGCATAGTTGGAGGAGAAATGACCGCCTACCGGACCATTGTCGTCGGTACCGATGGCTCGGACTCGTCGTATGTCGCCGTCGAGAAGGCAGGGGCCCTGGCCGGTGTGTCCGGCGCGACCCTGGTCGTGGCCTGCGCGTACTACCCGACCGACGACCGCGATGTCGCCGCCGCGGCCGACGTGCTCAAGGAGGAGGCTTACCAGGTACGCGGTTCCGCGCCGACCAATGAGATCCTGCGCGTCGCCAGGGACAAGGCGATCGCGGCGGGTGCGGCCGACATCGTCGAGCGCGCCATCGTCGGCGAGCCGGTGGAATCGCTGCTGGCGCTGGTCAAGGAGGTCGACGCCGATCTGCTGGTCGTCGGTAACCGGGGCCTGAACACATTGGCCGGACGGCTGCTCGGCTCGGTGCCCTCCGATGTGGCGCGCAAATCGCGCTCCGACGTCCTGATCGTGCACACCGTGCGCTGAGTCCCGCCTCGGCCGAAAGGCTCCGCGCCCACCGCGAACAGCGTTGTGGCACGGAGCCTTTCGTCTTCCGGTGCGTCGGTGATCAGCGCAGCCGGTCGAGCACGGCGGGCAGGTCCGCGCTGTGCACCACGCCGAGCCGCTGGGTGGCGCGGGTCAGCGCGACGTACAGATCGTTGAGGCCACGCGGCGATTCGTCGAGGATGTCCCGCGGTTCCACCAGGTAGACCGCGTCGAACTCCAAACCCTTCACCTCGTGCACGGTCAGCACGCGCACCGATTCGCTCGCGAGGTCGGCCAGCGGTGCCACCAGCGCCTGCGGCGCGATCACCGCCGTGGTCCCCGGCCCCGTCTCGGTGGCGACCAGCCGGGCGACCTCCGCGTGCACGTCGCCGGGCTCGACCCGGTACGCGCGCGGCGCGCGGCCGGTCTCGCGGACCGAGCGCGGCGCGGTCGCCGTCGGATCGATGGCGGCGAGGACGTCGGCGGCTACGTCCATGATCTCCGCGGGGGTGCGGTAGTTGACGGTGAGTTCGGTCAGCTTCCACCGGGCCGCGACGTAGGGCTCCAGCATCCGCTGCCACGACGACGTGCCCGCCGGGTCGCCGGTCTGCGCGACGTCGCCGACCACCGTCACCCACCGGTTCGGGATGCGCCGCATCACCATGCGCCAGGCCATCTCCGACAGCTCCTGCGCCTCGTCCACGATCACGTGGCCGTAGGTCCAGGTGCGGTCGCCCGCAGCGCGCTCCGCGGTCGTCTGGCGGGTGCGGAAGTCCTGGCGTTCGGCCAGCTGGCCGGCATCGATCAGGTCGTAGGCCATCAGAATCTCGGGATCGAGGTCGTCCTCCAGGTCCTGGGGCGCGGAGCCGGTGAGGATGTCGAGGGCGTCCTGCGCCTCGGCGAGCTGGGCGCGCCAGCGTCGGCGGGCGCGTTCGCGTTCCTCGGTGTCGTCCACGCCGAGCAGTTCGGCCAGCTCGTCCAGCAGCGGTGCGTCCGCCGGACTGAACCGCCCGTCGTCCGGCCGGAGCAGTTCGGCGCGGTCGGCCGGCTCCAGCGAGCCGGCGGCCCGGTCCAGTCGCTTCGGGTCGGCGAGCAGTTCGGCCAGGACATCCTGCGGGGACAGGATCGGCCACAGTTTCGCGATCGCCGCCTGGATCTGCGGGTCGGCGCGCATCTCGTCGCGGATCTCGGTGAGATCGGCCGAGCTGAGCAGACTGGGCCCACCGGAGAGGTCGGCGCCCATGGTCGCGGCGAGCTGATCGGTCAGCGCATCGATCACCGAGGCGGCGAAGATCGGCCGCGCCAGGTTGTGCGGGCGGCGCGAGGAACGGGCGCGGCCACGGGCCTTGGTGGCGATCTTGCGATCCAGCGTGACCGGATAGCCGTCGAAGCCCAACCGGATCGGTTCGGCGGGCACCTCCTGACGGTCGCGCACGGCCTGCTTGAGCACCTCGAGTATCGTCAGCGACCCCTTGATCTCGCCCGCGCGCAACGAGTCCTCGCGCGCGGCCCGGACGCCGGGGTACAGATCGCCGATGGTGGACAGCAGCACGCCGGTTTCGCCGAGCGACGGCAGCACCTGCCCGATGTAGTCGAGGAAGGTGGCGTTCGGCCCGATGATCAGCACGCCGCTCTTGGCCAGCTGCTGCCGGTAGGTGTAGAGCAGATACGCCGCCCGGTGCAGCGCGACCGCGGTCTTGCCGGTGCCGGGCCCGCCCTGCACCACGAGCACGCTCTTGTGCTCGGAGCGGATGATCGCGTCCTGCTCGTGCTGGATGGTCTCGACGATGTCGTTCATGTGGCCGGTGCGCGCGGCGTTGAGCGCGGACAGCAGCGCGCTCTCGCTGCCGACACCGCCGTCCGCGGCCGTCACGCCGGCCCGGCGCGCGGCGGTCAGATCGAGGTACTCGTCGTTGATCGCGGTGACCTTGCGGTTGCGCGAGCGGATGTGCCTGCGCCGGGTCACCCCGTCCGGCGCCGCGGTGGTGGCCAGGTAGAACGGCCGCGCCAGCGGGGCGCGCCAGTCCAGCAGCAGGCTCTCGTAGTCGTCCTTCTCGTCGAGAATGCCGAGCCTGCCGATGTAGCGGTACTCCTCCTGTTCACCGTCGAGGTCGATGCGGCCGAAACACAGGCCGTGCTCGGCGGCGTCGTATTTCGCCAGGTCCTCGGTGTAGAGCTGACTGAAGGACTCCCGTTCGCTGCGGGCCTGCGGCGTGCCGCCGGTCTCCAGCAGCACGGTGCGCAGGCGATTGCGCGCGTAGTCGCGCATCTCGTCGAGCCGCTCGTACAGCACCGACAGGTAGGCCTGCTCCTGATCGGTTTCGCGGGTCCGCTCGGGCGCGCCGCCGCCTGCGGCACGGTCCTGAGTGAGGTCGGGCAAACTGAACTCCTTGTCACCGCGAACAGGCGCGAGCACGCCGCCGGGATCGGGCAGGTGCACGCACGGAAAACAGAGTTGTCGAGTCTACTGGGGTTGCGGCGGGCTCGCCGTAACCGCAGGTGAGGCCCCCGGCGCCGGGGCGGGGGTGAGGTCGGCGGGCGGTGTGAGCTGCACCGGCGTGAAGTGCTCGACCACCGGGAACGGGTCGTAGAAGTGGTGTAGCAGGTCCTTCCAGCGCTGATATTCCGGCGAGCCGCGGAATCCGACGACGTGATCGTCGAGCCGGTCCCATTCCACCCGGAGCAGGTAGCTGCCCGGCGACTCGACACCGCGCGACAGCGACAGCGCCCGGAAGCCGGGCATGCTCGCGATGATCGGCCGTGCCGCGGCGAAGGCGGCTTCGAAATCGGCGGCGAGTTCGGGGCGAACCGGCAGAAGTGCGTGTTCGATGATCATGGCGAGCTCGTCAGGACGCGTGGGTGCTGTTGGGTCTGCGGCCTTTGGTGACGGTGCCTTCCCGCCGTCCAGGCGGCTTCGCGCGGTACATCGCCAAGTCCGCGTCGTGCAGCACCGCCTCCGGGCTGCGCCGGTCGCCCACCCCCAGTTCGGTGACGCCGATCGAGGCGTTCACCTCGATCCGGTGCCCGCGCGCGATGATCGGCTCGGCCATGGTGGAGCGCAACCTGCTCACCAGTGCGTCGATGTCGACGCGGCGGGTGCGGCCGGACAGCAGGACCAGGAATTCGTCGCCGCCGAGCCTGCCGACGATGTCGTCGCCGCGCAGGGCGCGCTGCAGGCGCTGGGCGACGATCTGCAGCACGGTGTCGCCGATGGCGTGCCCGAGCGTGTCGTTGATCGCCTTGAACCCGTCAAGATCGATGAACAGCACGGTGGACACCGGCAGCAGTTCCTCGGTGCTGGCCAGCGCGGCGGCCAGCTGGGACAGGATCAGCGAGCGATTGGCCAGCCCGGTCAGCGAGTCGTGCGTGGCCTGATACTCCAATTGCCTTCTGCTGGCGCGGAATTCGGTGATGTCGGCGAAGGAGGACACCGCCGACGAGCGCGGATCGCCTGGATTGAGCAGGCGGCTGCTGCCCGACAGCCAGCGCCGCTGGCCGTCCACCCGGTCGACGCCGAAGACATAGCCGGTGATCGTCTCGCCCGTGGCCAGCGTGCGCGCCACCGGATGGCGGCTCGGCGGCAGCGGCTGGGCGTTCGCGTCCAGCAGCACCAGCGGCAACGACTGGATGGTGCGCCCGATGACCATGCCGTCGGGCCCCTCGGTACCGAAGATGCGCTTGGCCGCCGGGTTCATCGACTCGATCCGGCCCTCCGGATCGATCACCACGACGCCCTCCTCCAACTGGGACACGACCGTGGTGAAGTAGTGCTCGGCCCTGCGCTGCGCGGCCTCGGCATGGCGCTGGGCGGTGAGGTCGTGGATGACCACCTGATAGGCGAGGTGATCGTGCCACGCGGTCAGCACGGACACCGTCTCCACGGGCACGGTGCCGCCGTCCACCCGCATCAAGGTCATCTCGGTGGGAATCGAGGCCGCGCCCGCGGTGGTGAGTGTGCTGATGCGGTCGAGCATC
This sequence comes from Nocardia sp. NPDC047038, assembly GCF_040644075.1. Classification (NCBI taxonomy): domain Bacteria; kingdom Bacillati; phylum Actinomycetota; class Actinomycetes; order Mycobacteriales; family Nocardiaceae; genus Nocardia; species Nocardia sp. NPDC047038. The sequence continues at coordinate 144,425 of NZ_JBEYVQ010000015.1, forward strand.
GAGGGGACGGAGGCGGGGTGGACGAAGTCGGTCAGCGGGCGGCCGATGATCTCCTCGGCGTCCTCCGCGGCGAGCAACCGGACGGTGGCCGGGTTGACGTAGACGACCCGGCCACGCTCGTGCACACAGATCCCGTCCGGGGTGTGCTCGACCAGGGAGCGGTAGCGCGCAGCCAGCTGTTCGGCGGCGTCGACCGCCGCGGCCAGCTTGTCGTCACCCACTCGAACCCCCGATCATCGACCCCATTATGGCCATTGGAACACGGGATTATTCTGGTATCGACGTGGACAAGATCACATCCTCCACGCTATTGCTTCGATCACAGTACTGGCACGTTCTCGGGCCGGATCCGGCGATCATGGCAGAAACCGGTTTCTGCGTCGAGGCGGGGCAGACGGTTCGGCCCGCCCTGGGAGCCGGTGAAGGAGCGATACATGCCGGGTGCCGACCCGAACGCCGCTACGCGGTTCCGCACCGATCCGCGGGGGCCTCGAGACAACATGACCATCGCCGGGATCGGCGCGATCACCGGATACGGATGGGGACGTGAACAGCTGTGGGACGGCTTGCTCAGCGGCAAGTCGGCGGCGGCTCTGCAACCGGGCTACGGGCCCGGCCGCGACGACGACGCGTGGGTCGCGCTCGTCCCCGACGGCGGGGACCCCGAGGTGAGCACGAGCCGGTACGGGCGGGCCGTGCACGAGGCGGCGCGGGAGGCCGTCGCCGACGCACGCGACCGGGGCTGGCGGCCGGGCCGCACCGTCGGCCTGCTGCACGCCATCGTGCTCGGCGACGTGGTGAACTGGCGCGACTTCTACCTCGTCGACGGCGGCCGCCGCCGGTCGAGGGACTACCTGCGGCTGTTGCCGTCCACGCCGGTCTCGATGCTGATGCAGGAATTCGGCTTCCACGGCCCGGCGATGAACATCTCCGCCGCGTGCAGTTCCGCCAACGTCGCGCTCATCACCGCGAAGCTCTGGCTGGACGCGGGCATGGCCGACGACGTGATCTTCGTGGCGACCGACCTGTCCGCAACCCCGGACATGCTGGACAGTTTCGTGCGGCTCGGCGCCGCGGTCGCCGACGCCGAACCGCTGGACGCCTGCCGTCCCTTCCAGGAGGGCAGTCGCGGCTTCAGCATGGGCGAGGCCTCGGTGGCGTTCGTGCTGACCCGTTCGGTGGATCGGCCCTATGCGGCGGTGCTCGGCGGCGCCATGTCCAACGACGCCTATCACGTGGTCTCGGTCGACCCGACACACGAGCAGATCCTCGACTGCGCTCGCGGCGCGCTCGCCGCCGCGCACGTCACCGCCGCCGACGTGCGCTATTTCAACGCGCACGGCACCGGGACCCGGCAGTGTGACGTGGCCGAGCACCATCTGCTCGCGGACGTGTTCGCCGACCGCCCGCACATCTACGCGGTGAAGCCGCTTGCGGGCCACTGCCAGGGCGCCGCGGCCGCCGTCGAGGTCGCGGCCGCCGCGCTCGGCTACGACCGGGGCATCGTGCCCGCGGCCCCGATCGTCGCGCCCGCGCATCCACGGCTGCTGGACGGCCCCACACCGTTCGAGGGCGGCATCACCGTGAAGCTCTCCCTCGGTATGGGCGGCAACAACTCCGTCGTGGTGCTCGGCGCCGCGTGATCGTGGCCGCCACGCGAGGCGCGGCGCGGGCACTCGCCCCGGGCCGAGCCTGAATTCCGCCTGCGCCAGTCTTTTTCGCTCGATGGGGACTTTCGGCCCTGTTCGCGGCATCCCCCGCGGTGCTGGCATGGGGTGGGACGAATCGATCCGGAAGGCGGGGCAATGCAGATGGTCTCATCGGGACTGCGATTCGCGTCGGACCAGTGGACGACGGCCGCGGGGCCGGAAGTGGCGGTGACCACGCGTGGGGAGGTCTCGGCCATGGACGTGACGCGGGCGGTGCGCGCCATCACCCGGGTTCTGCGCAGGCATCATCTCGACGGGCCCGCCCGGGTGCGTCTCGGCGCGCCGCCCGATCCGGAGGCGCCGACGGTGGTCCAAGTCGACGTCCACCACCGGGATGTGGTCACCCGGGTGCAGGTCACCGGGCCGCGCGGGTTCGCGGTGACCTTCGCCGCCGAGCGGCTCGACCGGCGACTGGCCCGCTCGGCCGCGGGCGAGACGCGGACCTGGCCCGATCCGGCCCGCCCTCCGCTGGCCCGCGCGGGTGCGCCGCGTCCGATCGTGCGCCGCAAGCGGTGCGTCCTGTCCGTCTGCACGCCCGCCGAGGCGGTCGCGGTGCTGGACGCCATGGACTACGACGCCCACCTGTTCATCGACGCCGAGACCGGTGCGGACGCGGTGGTGCACTGGGCGGAGGCGGGCGTGCGACTCGTCCGCCAGTGGGCGACGTATCCGCCGATCCGGTCGACGGAGCCGGTGCGCGGCACCCCGCCGATCCTGGCCGACGCGGCTCCCGCCGCCTGCCTGGACCCGGCCGAGGCCGCGAACATCCTGTGCCACAAGGGATTGCCGTTCCTGTTCTGTACCGATCCGGGTAGCGGGCGTGGCGGGCTGCTGTACCGGCGCCACGACGGCGACCTGGCGATCGTGCTGCCCGCCTGACTCTCAGGCCAGCGGCGCGGACCAGTGCACCCTGGTGCCGCCGCTGTCGGTCCGCTGCACCGTGCAGTGACCGTCGGACATGCTCGCACGCTGCGCGAGGTTGGCCAGACCGCTCGGTGTCACCTGCGCGGGCATCCCCGCGCCGTTGTCCTCGACGAGCACGGTCAGTTCGTCGCCGACGGTGATCTCGACGGCGAGCCGGTTCCCGCCGGAATGGCGCACCGCGTTGCTGACCGATTCGCGCACCACGGCTTCCGCGTGGTCGGCGAGCTCGTCGCCGACCACCGACAGCGGCCCGGAGAACCGCACACTGGTCCGGAACGCGCCGTCGGCGGTCTGCTGGCGGATGGCGTCCTCGAGCCGACGGCGCAGTGGGTCGCCGCCGTGCAGGTCGAAGATCGACGTACGGATCTCCTGCACGACCTCCTGCAGACCGTCCATCTCCACCGAAAGCCGTTGCCGCACTACGGGATCCTCGGTGCGGGCCGCGGTGGCCCGCAACCCGAGCCCGACCGCGAACAGTCGCTGGACCACATGGTCGTGCAGGTCGCGTGCGATGCGGTCGCGGTCGGCGAGCACGTCGAGTTCGCGCATTCTGCGCTGGGTCTGGGCCAGTTGCATGGCCAGCGCCGCCTGATCGGTGAACGCGGCGGTCAGGTCCACCAGTTCGCCGGGGTACGGGGGACACCCGGGTGGCCGCACCACGATCAGTACACCGAGCGCGAGGTCCGCGGTCTGCAGTGGCAGCAACAGCGCGGGCCCCGCCGCGCCGACCTCGGCCCCGAGATCGACCGATTCGGCGTCGGCTAACCGCACCGGCGCGCGGCGAGTGAACGCCGTGCCGGTGGCGGTATCCGCGATGCGCACCCGCTCCGGGCCCCCTCCAGGGCCGAACCATTGCGCCACAACGAGTTCGGTGGCTTCATCGGGCGGCGTCCCCGGCGCCACCACGGCCAGCAGCGCCTGCTGCGAACCGGTCAGCGCGCGGGCGCGCGCCACCACCTGCGCGAGCACGAGATCCGGCGCCGTGCCCGCGAGGAACTCGGTCGCGATGTCGCGCGTCGCCTCGATCCACGCCTGCCTGGTCCGCGCGGATTCGTACAGCTTCGCGTTCTCGATGGCGATACCCGACGCGGCGGCCATGGCGAGCACGATGGCCTCGTCGTCCTCGGTGAACGACTGTCCCCCGGCCTTTTCGGTGAGGTAGAGATTGCCGAAGATCTCCTCGCCGACCCGCACCGGGACGCCGAGGAAACTGCCCATCGGCGGATGGCCGGGCGGAAAGCCCACAGCGGCCGGATGTTCCGACAGATCGTCCAGCCGGATCGGGTGCGGGTGCGCCGGCAGCAAGCCCAGTACGCCGTGTCCCTCGGGGGAGCGGCCGATGTGGGCGGCCGTCGCGTCGTCGACGCCGTGGAAAATGAACTCGACCAGCCGGTCGTCGTGGCCGCGGATGCCGAGCGCGCCGTAGCGGGCCGCGACCGAGCGGGTGGCGGTTCGCAGCAGGGCGCGCAGGGTGTCGAGCACCGTTGACGGGAGATGCTGGGTCAGGATCGTCATGGATGAGTGGGGGAGGCCGGTGGGGGGCGCACAGCGGGCTCAGTTTAGTCGGGGACCGGTGCGCGCGGGGCGCAGTTGTGCGGAGTGGTGACCGGTCTCGCCGGAGACATCCGCGCCGCGCTTCTGTGGGTGTCTGTGGGTGCTCGCACCGTGCTGACCAGTTCGTTCGCCGCGCGTGCTCGAGGTTTTCCATCCCACCACCGCGGAGTGATCTCGCGCACCGCGCATCCGTTGGGGGCGTCGCGGGCCGCCCTGCGTCGGGCTGCCTGCCGTAACTGTGTCGACCAGGGGAATGCCGAATGACGTCGCGCTGTTGACCAGTGGTGCCGGGAGGGCGATGCTACGGAGGCGTCCTGGCCCGTTTCCCGGCTCATCCGCAACGTCCGGCCACAGGGGTCCCGTCATTCGCCCAGGTGACGGCCGGTCCGCGAAACTTGTCGGTGCCCATGCCTAGCATGGCGGCCGGGGGTATGTCTGGACGCCGAACACGAAGGAGAAGGGACGGCCGTGGCGGAACGCCTCACTGTGCGCGGAGCTCGGGAGCACAACCTCAAGGGTGTCGATCTCGACCTGCCCCGCGACAGCCTCATCGTGTTCACCGGTCTGTCCGGCTCCGGCAAGTCGAGCCTGGCCTTCGACACGATCTTCGCGGAGGGGCAGCGGCGCTACGTCGAGTCGCTGTCGGCGTACGCGCGGCAGTTCCTCGGTCAGATGGACAAGCCCGATGTCGACTTCATCGAAGGCCTCTCGCCCGCGGTGTCCATCGACCAGAAGTCGACCAACCGCAACCCGCGCTCGACCGTGGGCACCATCACCGAGGTCTACGACTATCTGCGGCTGCTCTACGCGCGAGCGGGCACGCCGCACTGCCCCGTCTGCGGCGAGCTGATCGCGAAGCAGACGCCGCAACAGATCGTCGACCAGGTGCTGGCCATGGAGGAGGGCATCCGATTCCAGGTGCTCGCGCCGGTGGTGCGCACCCGCAAGGGCGAGTTCGTCGACCTGTTCGACCAGCTCAACACCCAGGGCTACTCCCGCGTGCGGGTGGACGGCGTGGTGTATCCGCTCACCGATCCGCCGAAGCTGAAGAAGCAGGAGAAGCACGACGTCGAGGTCGTCGTCGACCGCCTGGCGGTGAAGCCGAGTTCCAAGCAGCGCCTGACGGATTCCATCGAGACCGCGCTGCGCCTGGCCGACGGCATCGTGGTGCTCGACTTCGTCGATCGCGACGAGCACGCGCACGACCGGGAGCGCCGCTTCTCCGAGCGCCTCGCCTGCCCGAACGGCCACCCGCTCGACATCGAGGACCTGGAGCCCCGCTCCTTCTCGTTCAACTCGCCCTACGGCGCCTGCCCGGACTGCACCGGCCTCGGCATCCGCAAGGAGGTCGACCCGGAACTGGTGGTGCCCGACCCGGCGCTGAGCCTGAACGACGGCGCCATCGCGCCGTGGTCGCGCGGCCAGACCGCCGAGTACTTCACCCGGCTGCTCTCGGGCCTCGCCGATTCCATCGGCTTCTCCATGGACACCCCGTGGCAGGATCTGCCGCCCAAGGCGCGCAAGGCCGTGCTGGAGGGCAGCGCCGACCAGGTGCACGTCTCCTACACCAACCGCTACGGCCGCAAGCGCTCGTACTACGCGGACTTCGAGGGCGTGATGCCGTTCCTGCAGCGGCGCATGGAGAACACCGAGTCCGAGCAGATGAAAGAGCACTACGACGGGTACATGCGCGACATCCCGTGCCCGGTGTGCAACGGCGCCAGGCTGCGCCCGGAGATCCTCGCCGTCACCATCGCCGCGAACGGCGACAAGAAGTCCATCGCCGACGTCAGCGATCTGTCCATCGGCGAGTGCTCGGCGTTCCTGAACTCGCTCACCCTGGGCGAGCGCGAGGCGGCGATCGCGGGGCAGGTGCTCAAGGAGGTGCAGGCGCGGCTGGGCTTCCTGCTCGATGTCGGCCTGGAGTACCTCACGCTGTCCCGCGCGGCCGCCACCCTCTCCGGCGGCGAGGCGCAGCGGATCCGGCTCGCCACCCAGATCGGCTCCGGCCTGGTCGGTGTGCTGTACGTGCTCGACGAGCCGTCCATCGGCCTGCACCAGCGGGACAACCGCAGGCTCATCGAAACCCTCACGCGGCTGCGCAATCTGGGCAACACGTTGATCGTGGTCGAGCACGACGAGGACACCATCCGCGCGTCGGACTGGGTGGTCGACATCGGCCCGTTCGCCGGCGAGCACGGCGGCACGGTGGTGCACAGCGGGCCCTACGAAGAGTTGCTCACCGATCCGAACTCGCTCACCGGGGCATATCTGTCGGGCCGGGAACGCATCGACGTGCCGCTGGTGCGCCGCCCGGTCACCAAGAAGCGGCAGCTCACCGTGGTCGGGGCGAGCGAGCACAACCTGAAGGGCATCGACGTCGCCTTCCCTCTCGGTGTGCTCACCTCGGTGACGGGCGTCTCCGGGTCGGGCAAGTCGACCTTGGTGAACGACATCCTGGCCACAGTGCTGGCGAACCGGCTCAACGGCGCCCGGCAGGTGCCGGGCAGGCACACCCGGGTCAACGGGCTCGACCACCTGGACAAGCTGGTGCAGGTGGACCAGTCGCCGATCGGCCGGACGCCACGGTCCAACCCGGCCACCTACACCGGCGTCTTCGACAAGATCCGCACGCTGTTCGCGGCCACCACCGAGGCGAAGGTGCGCGGATACCAGCCGGGCCGGTTCTCCTTCAACGTCAAGGGCGGTCGCTGCGAGGCCTGCTCCGGCGACGGCACGCTGAAGATCGAGATGAACTTCCTGCCGGACGTCTACGTCCCCTGCGAGGTGTGCCACGGCGCCCGCTACAACCGGGAAACCCTCGAGGTGCACTACAAGGGCAAGACCATCGCCGAGGTGCTGGACATGTCCATCGAGGAAGCCGCCGAGTTCTTCGAACCGGTCACCTCGATCCACCGCTACCTCAAGACCCTGGTGGACGTCGGGCTCGGCTACGTACGTCTCGGCCAGAGCGCTCCCACCCTCTCCGGTGGTGAGGCCCAGCGAGTGAAACTCGCCGCCGAGTTGCAGAAGCGGTCCACCGGCCGCACGGTGTACATCCTCGACGAGCCGACCACGGGCCTGCACTTCGAGGACATCCGCAAGCTGCTGAACGTCATCAACGGCCTGGTGGACAAGGGCAACACGGTGATCGTCATCGAGCACAACCTGGATGTCATCAAGACCTCCGACTGGGTGATCGACATGGGTCCAGAGGGCGGCTCCGGCGGCGGCACCGTGGTGGCGGAGGGCACGCCGGAGGAGGTCGCGGGCGTCGCGCACAGCTACACCGGTCAGTTCCTGAAGGAAGTGCTGGACCAGCCACCCGCGCCGCAGAGCGTCGCGAAGAAGGCTCCGGCGAAGAAGACCGCGGCCAAGGCCACCAAGCGTCCGGCGAAGAAGGCCGCGGCGGTCGGCTGACCTCTCGTGCGATGCGGCGCGGTCCGGGTGCACCGGGCCGCGCCGCCGTTCGTTCAGCGATTGGCGATGGCGTGGATCAGTTCGGTGAGTTCCTTCGGCTTGGACCACATCGGCCAATGTCCCGTGGGCAGGTCGACGTACTCGGCGTCGATGCGTGCCAGTTCGGCGAAGAGGGGAGTTTCACCGTTGTCGCGCAGCTTCTCGACCACGTCGGCGGTCATGCTGCTGCAGATCACGGTGGTCGGGACCGCCAGGCGGGCGTCCGAATCGCTCAACCGGAGCGGGGCGGCCGCGACGGACGTGGGCTCCGACACGGCACGCTCGCGAAAGCGCGTCAAGGCGGCCTCGTCCAGGCCCGCCAGGCTGTTGCCCGCGGCCTCGAGTTCCGGCCATTCCGGCAGAATCCATTCGCGCACGGCGACGTCGAGCGCGGAGTTGATGACGAAACCGTTCGGCAGCGGCGCGCTGTCGACGTAGATCGCCCGACGGAACAGCTCGGGCGCGCGGTCGATGGCGAGATAGGCGGGCGCCGCCCCGCCGGAATGCGCGACGAGCACGACGGTCTCGCCCTCGGGCACCGCGTCGACGATGGCTTGCGCCTGGGATTCCAGGGTGGCCGACAACCGGTCCGGGTCGGCTTCGTCCAAGCCGGGCAGTGTGAGCGCCACTACCTCGTTGCCACGCCGCCGCAGGTCGGGTGCGACCTCGTCCCACGCCCATGCACCGAGCCAGAATCCGGGAGCGAGAAGAATCCGAGTAGCCATGGGCCCACTGTGCCCCACCCGTTGGGGAACTTCCTAAACATCGTTGTCCCCGCTCATATTTCGCTCACAACTCCGGCGCTGCTGCGGAATCCTCCTGCACCGGGTGGAGCCGGAAGGGCAGCAGGTCGGCCAGGGCCATGGCGCCGCTCGTGATCAGAACCGCACAGCCGATCCGCGCGACCAGCGACACGAACGGCGGCGACAGCATCACCTGCATCGCCGCGCCGAGTCCGCCGAGCCTGGGAACCGATCGGGCGGACATGTCGCGGCCGGATGCCCGCGCAAGCTCAGCCGCAGGCCGGTCGGTGTCCGGCGCGGCGCGTTGCCCGCGTTGTCGCCGACCTTTGAGCGGCCCGGGGAACGATCGAGATCAGTAGACCGGGCCGGTGTACTTCTCGCCCGGACCCTTGCCCGGCTCGTCGGGATGCGCGGAGGACTCACGGAACGCACGTTGCAGCGACTGCAATCCCTCGCGCATCGGTCCGGCGTGGGGCCCCAGGTACTCCACCGACGCCGTCACGAGTCCGGCCAGCGCGGTGATCACGCGGCGTGCCTCGTCCAGGTCGCGGCGCGGGCTGGTCTCGGGGTCCTCGTCCGCCAGCCCGAGCTTCTCGGCCGCCGAACTCATCAGCATCACGGCGGCGCGGCTGATCACCTCGACCGCGGGGATGTCGGCCAGTTCGCGTACGGAGGCGTCGAGCTCGTCAGTCATGCCTTCAGGCTAGCGACGCCGCCTGGAGCATCCGGAGGTGGCCGATCTCGGCGATGTCGGCGAGGTGGATCCCGGCGAGTGACCAGGTCAGGTCGAACTGCCATCGCAGCAGGTCGCGGGGTCGTGTGGGCACCGGGGGAGCGTGGCATGCCGGAGGCGGCCGGGCAATGGTTCGCGGCCGATTCGGCGATAGCCGAACGGAATGTTAGACTTTCCGCTGACGACCGCCCCGGGCTGCCCCGGGGCTGATAAGTGGAGCCCGACTCCCACCGTTGCCGACGAGTCATCGTACGGTCCAGCGGTCCGGTCACTCACCCGCGAGGGTGGGTTTCTCGTGCCGGGGTTCTCATGGAGAACCCTGCCGCGCGAGAGTCGACCCGAGTTCGCTCGTGGTCGGTGATCGGTCGACATCGGGCCCCGTGCGCGGAATACCGCACCGGGGCCTTTGTGTTGAACAGGGGTTGCAGTTATTGCGCGCGGTCGTCTGACGACACCGCTTGACCTAGGAGGCCCCATCAGCACTGAGACCCGCATCAACGATCGCATCCGTGTTCCCGAGGTCCGGCTCATCGGACCGGGCGGCGAGCAGGTTGGGATCGTGCGTGTTGAAGATGCACTACGCGTCGCCCTCGAAGCCGACCTCGATCTGGTCGAGGTGGCACCGGATGCCCGTCCGCCGGTCTGCAAGATCATGGACTACGGCAAGTTCAAGTACGAGACGGCGCAGAAGGCGCGCGAGTCTCGGAAGAACCAGCAGCAGACGGTGATCAAGGAGCAGAAGCTCCGCCCGAAGATCGACGACCACGACTACGAGACCAAGAAGCGCAACGTCGTGCGCTTCCTCGAGGCCGGGTCCAAGGTCAAGGTGACGATCATGTTCCGGGGACGCGAGCAGTCCCGCCCCGAACTCGGTTTCCGGCTGCTGCAGCGGCTGGCGTCCGACGTCGCCGATCTCGGTTTCGTGGAAACCTCGGCCAAGCAGGACGGTCGCAACATGACCATGGTCCTCGCCCCCCACAAGGGCGCGAAGACCCGGGTGAAGGCGCAGCAGGAGTCGGCTTCGCGCCCGGCGCCCAGCGCCGCCCCGGCCGGTCAGCCCGCCCCGGAGCAGGCCGAGACGGCCGGCCCGCAGTAACACCGATCAGAACACCGGCGGTCCGCCCCGACCGCCGGGACGACAGATAGAGGAATCCATGCCGAAGATGAAGACGCACAGCGGCGCCTCGAAGCGATTCAAGGTGACCGGCAAAGGCAAGCTGCTGCGCCAGCAGGCGAACCGTCGCCACCTGTTCGAGCACAAGCCCAGCCGCCGGACTCGTCGTCTGGACGGTGTGGAAGTCGTCGCCTCCGCCGACGTCCGTCGCGTGAAGAAGCTGCTCGGTCTCTGATCGCGCCCGCGCGCAGACCGGCACGCACTCGCGACCGGAGTTACCTCCGTCGCCACCCCGACCCATTTCCGGGCGCCGCCCCGCGCCCCCAGATCGAACAGGACTGACCAGTGGCACGCGTCAAAAGGGCCGTCAACGCTCAGAAGAAGCGCCGTTCCATCCTCGAGGCCTCCAAGGGCTACCGCGGCCAGCGCTCGCGGCTGTACCGCAAGGCCAAGGAGCAGCAGCTGCACTCGCTCACCTACGCCTACCGGGACCGCCGGGCGCGCAAGGGTGACTTCCGCAAGCTGTGGATCGCGCGCATCAACGCCGCCGCGCGGATCAACGACATCACCTACAACCGCTTCATCCAGGGCCTGAAGGCCGCCGGTGTGGAGGTGGACCGCAAGATCCTCGCCGAGCTCGCGGTGTCGGACGCCGAGGCGTTCGCCGGCCTCGTCGCGGTCGCCAAGGCCGCCCTGCCGCAGGATGTCAACGCGCCGGCCGCCTGAGTCGCGTTCGTTGACACCCGGACGACTTTCGGAACGACCCGTGGAAGCGCTCAGTGAGCGCAATCCGCGGGTCGTTTCCGCTGTCAAGCTGCAACGCGGAGCGCAGCGCCGCAAAGCGGGCCGATTCCTCGCCGAAGGAGCCAATGCCGTCGCCGCGGCCCTGGAGACCGCGCGCGTCCACGAGCTGTTCTATTCGCAGGCGGCCGCCGAACGCGACCACGCGCTGATCGCGGGGGCGTCCGCGGCGGGCGTCCGCACCACGCTGGTCAGCGACCGCGCGGCGGAGCATCTCGCGGAAACGGTCACGGCGCCGGGCTTGGTGGCGGTCTGCGATCTGCTCGACGTGCCCTTGGCCACGATCCTCGACGCCGGACCCCGGATGCTCGCCGTCCCGGTCGAGATGGCCGAGCCGGGAAACGCCGGCACGGTCATCCGAGTCGCCGATGCGGTCGGCGCCGACGGCGTGGTGCTGGCGGGCGACACGGTCGACCCGCACAACGGCAAATGCGTGCGAGCCAGCGCGGGCAGCATCTTCCATGTGCCGATCGCCCGGCACCGCGATGTCGCCGAGACGCTGGATGCGATCGCCGCGGCGGGCATCACGATCCTCGCTACGGCGGCGAACGGCGAGGTCGACCTCGACGACGCCGACGAATTGTTCACCGAACCGGTGGCCTGGCTGTTCGGCAACGAGGCGCACGGCCTCGACCCGGCCGTCGCGCGCCGCGCCGACCACCGCGTCCGCATTCCCATTCGCGGCCGCGCCGAGAGCCTGAATCTGGCGACGGCCGCCGCGATCTGCCTGTACGCGAACTCGCGCGTGCGGTACTAGATTTCCAGCGCCTGCGGCGCTGGGTGTTCGCGGCCCCCTTGTGGCTCGCGTTTGCGCGGCCGCCGCTTGCTCCTTCGTCGCGTGCGCGGCGGCCGCGCAAACGCCAGCCCGACAGCCCACCGAACAAGCGGCGTGAAGCGTA
>NZ_JBEYVQ010000016.1:0-131613 GCF_040644075.1 Nocardia sp. NPDC047038
CGGCAGGTGAGGGCATCGGTCCGCTTGTGGTTGTCGATGGTTGTCGCTCGCCGCACGCACCAGGTTTTGTCGCCTGCCCGGAAGGTCAGCTCGGCACGCACGGCGCCGTCGCCTCCGTGGGCTGCCAGCCAGCTGCTGTTCTGTTTGGCCCATGTCGGGTAGCCGTAGAGAGCGAAACACATCGCTTCCAGGATCGATGATTTCCCAGCGCCGGTGTTGCCGATGATGGCGGCCAGGTTGATATTGGTGAAGTCGATTTCCTGGTCGCGCTGATATGAGCGCAAACCTTTGAATTTCAGATGCAGCGGTCTCATCGCTGGTTCTCCTCAAGGTCAGTGGTGTCGTCGGGTTCGGCCAGTAGCGCTTCGATGTCCGGCAAGGTGAAGGTGACCTCGTCTTCGAAGCAGGTGAGGATGCGGTCGAACTGTTTGTGCAGAATCTGTGGGTCCGCCTTTGGCCCGGTCTGGGTGGACAGGAATTCAGCGAATAATGTCCGTAGATCCGAGTCGGCCTCAGCGCCAACAATGTCAGCGGTGATAATTTCCGGTTCATCCCCGAATATCGGTCGTACTCCTACGATCTCCGCGTCGGGGACGATCGCGCTGACTTGCTCGGCGAGCGTGGGATCGTTTGTCGGGGTGTGGATTTTGAAGAGGCACAGGTCCCGCCCGAAGGTCGATGCGTTTGCCCGTAGTTTGTCGAGGGTGCCTTCGAAGATCCGCAGCTGCCGCGCGCTTCGGAGCGCGACTGTTGTGATCTCGGCGGGTTGGCCTGGGTGCAGATCGGCGATGACGACGCTCTTCTGCTCGCCCGCTTCGCCGAAGTCCAGCTGCAGTGGGGATCCGGCGTAACAGGCGGTGACGCCGCTGATGCGGAGCTGTTGGGGTTTGTGGATGTGTCCGAGCGCAGCGTAGGAGACCGTGGGCAGGTCCGCGGGATCGGTGGCGTACTTGTCATCGATGTGCATTGCTCGTTCGGTCCCGCTGAGTTCAGCGCCTCGCACGTATTCGTGTGCGGTGAACACGGCGATCTCCCGGCTGGTGTCCAGATCGCGCACCAATTCCGCGGCGAGTTCTCGTTCGAATTCGCCCACAGCCCGGGCGTAGGACGAATACCATTGGTCGGGATTGTCGTATACGTTGGTCTGGGTAGCCAGATCGACGAACGGGAGTACACCAAGTCGCAGGGTCGTGTCGCCGGGTCCGTCGAAGCGGAGTATTCCACCGTCGTTCGGATCGCGTCGGCTGTCGATAAGGTGAATTCCGCTGCGTGGCCCGAACGCTCGGGCGAAATGGCGGAACCAGTGGGGCGAGTCGTGGTTGCCACGAAGCACTACGATGGGGGCGATCGCAGCGAGTTCCTGCAGGACGTCTATCGCGATGCCTTCGTCGCGGTAGGACGGCCGGCGATGATCGAACAGGTCGCCAGAATGAATTATAAGGTGAGGCTCGCGTGTTCGGGCGATATCGATTATCTCGTGGAGGACAGCAATGTGGTCTTCGGCGCGGGATCGCTGATACAGCATCTTGCCGAGATGCCAATCGGAGGTGTGGAGGATTCTCATGATCTTCTTCCGGGCGCGGGAGGGGAAGCGTGCCTTTCGGCACGCCTGATCGAAAATATTGATAACGTAGATGAATTCGGTGTTATGTGGCGGATATTCGGTGGTTCTGTAGATGGGTGAGCATGGATTGGTTCGCTTCCCAGCCGTCCGGGAATTTCGCGGGGACCCCCAAGTGCATCGGTTCGCTAGGCGGATGGGCATCGAGCAGTCGTTGAATGCCGGCGCGGGCGACGACGATGCAGGCGTGCCGGTGCCGGGAGGTCAGCACACACAGCCGTCCCGATTCGAGGTGGAATGCGGTGGCATCGCGGCGTCCGGACAGCGGGTGCAGCACCAGGACGAGGTCGTACTCGCTGCCCTGCAGGCGATTTGCTGTGTTCACACAGATCTCGGCGATGCCGCGGGCGGTTAGGGCCTGCCGGATCGCCGCAACCTGATCGCGGTGGGCGGCGCCGATGGCGATCCGGTCTGCGCCGACCTCGGTCTCGTCGGTGCTGCGTTCGGATCGGGCCACAGGGCCGCGAAGTAGGACGCGGTGCGCCAGGTCGGCGATCGTCTCGATGGCTTGTGTATCGGTGCGCACGGTGTGGCGTGCTGGTAGTTCGTGCAGAGCCCATCCCGTTTGCGCCGCCAGATCGAGAGTGTTATCGGATGCGGTCCCGAATCCGCTTGTCCTATAGGAGAAATAACGCTGATGGGGCTCGGTGGCGGCACGGAATCCGGTGAATGGGTAGAACGCGGAGGACACCGGCTCGGTAGCCGACGGCGGTAGCCGCCATGACACTGGGAGTTGATGAACCGGCAGGTCGGGGTTGCTGCGCAGCATCGCCGCGACGGCGCTCTGCATCGGATCCCACTTCAGACCGGTCCAGCGATCGATGTCGATGGTGGAGAATGGATCCAGCTGGCCAGGGTCGCCGACGAACAGTGCGCGATCGAACCGTAGTGCCACGCGCAACAGCATGTCCGATCGCATCTGATACGCCTCGTCGACAATGGCCCACGGCCAGGGGCCTTCAGTGACATACACCCATTTGGCGGCTGTAGCGACGGTGATCTGGACGTCGCCGAGGTTCGACAACTGCTGGCCGACAACTATATTTGGGTGCGCCACCTGGGCGGTGGGTACATAGTCGTGCGAACACAGGCGCCCGATCCGCACAGTCGGCGCGTCCATTCCCAGTCGATTGACAAGATCATCGACCTGCTCGTTGGTCTGAGCGATGACCATCACCGGCTCGCCGGACTGCGCTATCTCGACCGCCACGCGCACCACCAGTGTGGATTTCCCGGCACCAGGTGGCGAATCCACGACCACCCCGCGGTGGCTGCCGTGCTGGAATTCCGCGAGCACGCTTGCGATCACATGGTCGACCTGTTGTGCGACAACGCTGTTCATGACCATTCCTCGTTCGCGTCCTGGGCTGCTGGCAGTGGTTCGTCCGGGGGCCCGCCGTGGGTCCACGGGGTGTCGCTGCGATCGGGGAACTTGCCCGTCGGTGTGTATCGGTCCGAGAGTCGGCTGTAGCAGACGAGGTCGCCGACGGCGGGGACGCTGCCGGGTTGCGGGGTCTTGCCGTGGCCCATTCCCCTCGACAGTTCGAGGGATATCTCGGTACCGTCGGCCCGGCTGCGGATGGCAGTGATGGAGGCCTTCTGCTGTGGTCGCTGCTGGTCCACCAGCGCAGCGCCCTCGTCGGCGGTCAACCTGACCGGATCGGTGGTGTGGATGGTGATCACCGGCTTCGGGGATCGGCGTCTTGTCCCGGCAGGGTTCTGAAGGTTGACGGTGGTAACAGTTCCGGCGAATGCCTCGCCGGACAGGCGGTACTCGGCCATCACGAGCAGGTCGTCGAAAGCCCGTTGCGCGTCGTACTCCGCCTGCGCCCGCTCGAGCTCGTTCAGTCTCCTTGCGGCGGCCACCGCGCTGTCTCGTTTGGGTTGTGGACGCTGCCGTTTGGCGACTCGATCGCCGAACTTGGTAAATTCCTTGATATCTCGGCTCCAGCGCGCGGGCACGTGCGCTCCCGGGGCCAGGGTTCGTAAGCAGTCGATCCCGCGCCACACCAGCTGCCAGGTCGGCAACAGCTGCTCACGCAGTGCTGTCTCGAGACGCGTGGTGGCGACAAGGCGGTCCCGTCGTGTGGTGGCGCGGTCGTACTCGGCGATACTTGGTGCCAGCACTTCCCGGTCGAATGTCGGGTCGGTGGCCGGTCCGGCTGGGGGCCAGATCAATGGATCAGCGGCATCGAGTGCGGCTCGGGCACCATCGGAATCCGGCGGTGGTTCTATCCAGCCGAGCAGCGCGGCGAGGTTGGCGTCTTCGAGGTCGCTCTGCCCGCTCGCCCAGTGCCGGGCCAAGGCGTCGGTGGCGGCAACGAGCAGCGAGGATCCGGGGTGGTCGGCTCGCTCGGCGTAGAAGGTCAGCCATCGCCCAAGGTCCGGTACCGGAATCGGAGCCGGGTATTCGCCGGTGGTGGAGCGGAATCGCGTCGAGCGGCCGAGCAGTCGGAGGAATTCGACGCCACCGCGATTGGGCACCCAGAGTTGTGCTGCTGTGCCCATGGCTGGCCCGGTGGTGGCGTGTCGGCACGTCGCGATGTAGTGCAGGACCCGCATTGCCAGTTCGTGGGCGAACTCGAGCCGCAGGACCCGGTCGCGTGGTTGCGGCACGATGAGCAGTTCCGGGTGGTCGCGATCGGTGCCGACCAGCGCGGCCAAGGGCGCGATCACTTCACCGGCCAAGCTCAGGGGAACGCAGACCATCGGATGGTCCTCGATATGAATGTGCCGCACTGTCGTGATCGGCTGTGCACGACGGGCTTTCACGGCGTATGCGCGAGCCAGAGCGGTGAGCGTGCTCATGCTACACCGCCCAGGCAGTCCATTCGCAGCTGTGCGGCCATCCTCAGCACTTGTGTCGCCTCGTACTCGTGCTCGCCGGGGGTCCGGGTTCCTTCCGCCAGGTGAAGGGTCCTGGTGATCGATTCGATACCGCCGAGGTCTTCCTGGACCGATCGACCCAATCGCGAGGTGCGATCGTGCGCCTCGTTTCGGCAAAACAGTGCCATCTCGCAGGTAGTCAGGCATTCGGGTGCGTATCGCGCTTCGATAGCGTCCAGAGCAGCGCACAGGTCGGCCACCGAGCGGGTAGCCTTTCCCTCCGGGTCGCGGCACAAGTCCAGTGTCAGGGTTGGTGGCAGCGCGCCCAATAAGGTGCCGATGTCAGCGATCCGGGCGAGTTGGCGGCGCAGGACGGTGAGTTGTTTGCGGACATCCACTCGTGCTGCGGTCGGCCGGTTCGAGAAGTTCTCTGGGCAGACGAGGAACACCTCGTCCGACACCAGTGACGGATCCAGCCGCAGCTCCTGAAGCAGTTGCCGCAGGGCCAGCACGTACACCGCCGATTGTGTCGCCGCGAGAGCGACTTTCGCCGGGTTGGCGCTGCCGTCGATGATCGGGAAGGACTTCACCTCCACGACGTGGAACTGTTCGGACAGTTTGAACGCGATCAGGTCCGGTTCGAGATAGGCGTTGTGGCCGGCGATGTTCATCCGCAGCAGCGGATGATCGAACAGGGTGCCCGCGCCGGGCCCGGACCGACCGGCTCGTGTTAGCTGCTGGCGCGAGTTCGTGTAGCGCGTTTCGAGCGTGTCGTGACCGGCCACGTTGTTGAGATCAGCGTAGGCGACCTGTGGAAGCGGCAGCTGCAGATGCTCTCGCAGCAGCTTGAGCAGCTCGGTGCAGCCATGGTCCTTGACGAAGGCCTCGAAGGCCTTGCCGCGTGTCAGGTCGAAGGGCGACTGCCCGAACTGGGGACGGTATCCCAGATGCTCTGCCAGTTCCTGTTTATCGACCGCGGCGGCATCGAGAACGCTACGTCGCGCGCACCCGGGATTGCTGGTCAGGGCGGCGATCGTCCTGGCGTTGTGCTTCTTCGGGGTGACCGACCCGCGGATAAAATCCAGACGAAAGTCGTTGTCGTTCAAATGATCTTCCTTCACAAGGGAAGCAAGCGTGGATGAGAAGAGTAATCGATGCTGCGCGATCAGTGTTCAGTTGTAGAGCGCGAAACAACCTCGAGCACGGCGCCGAACAACTGCTGGACGTCATCGAGTTGAGACCCGGCCCGCGTTGCCGCCGAATCGCGATCGGCTAGGTCAGCGTCGGAATGTATTGCCAGCTCGGCACGGGCCGCCTCGGCGACGGTCTCCCACTCCAGCACGTCGAAGTTCTCGCCAGCACCGGGGATAGTGGTGGCGAACCGCCACAGCAGACGCATCGCAGGCAAGGTCGGCTCCCCCATCCGCCCCACCTGTTCCGCCACGTTGATGGCCGCAGAGAGGAAGTCCACGCGCGGGCTGAGTGGGCCGATCATTCGGCGGCTCAGCGGCCAGGTCGACACGGCCAGCAGACCTCGGGCCGCAGTCAGACGATCCGCAGTCAGCGCGCTGCACAGGTAGTAGGGGCGAGCGTAAGGAGATGACCGGAACGAACGTTCCTCATCCCGGCGAAGGTGGGTCAGCTTGGATCCACCGAGTCCGCCACCGAAGAACGCATCCTGCACCGCCGCGATCAGCTTCGGCGCAGATGCCACGCCTACGAGCGTCAATGCCTGATGAACCTGATCCCGAATCGACAGCAGCGATCCGGGGTGACCGACCAGCTCGGGTTCATCCACGGACGGCGCCAAGGCCGCCAGAGCGTCTTCCCAGGCCTTGTCCGTTCGACGTAGCTCCGCCCTCAGTTCGCGAGCTCGCACCGAATCACCTGCGATCGTGGCACGACGTAGGTCGATGCGCAGGTTCTCGATCCGTCGTTCGAGTTCCTCCAAGGGGGTGGTCACGACCGATATGTTATCACACCCATTCCACCCTTATCCAGTAAATTCCATCATTTACTGAAGGCAATGTCATGATGTCTACATGGTCGTCGCTTGTTCTGCGGAATCGCAGGCGACCACATGATGATGATTGTGAAGCAGTGAATCACGCTAGAGTGCAGGCAGATTCACAGTTTGGGGAGGCGGTGTTCGTGCAGGAGCAGGAGCGGTCCGACTGGTCGTGTGCCCGCCGCTTACCCACTCTTGAGGTTACGGCCACGAGAGCCAGCGTCAACGATGACCTTGTCGAGTGCGCGGCACCGATGACGACTCGAGGTCACACGGGGGAGTCGAACCCCATCCGTTCGGTCAGGCAGTCTATGGCCGACGAATACAGTTGACCGACGAGCGTGACGAATTGAAGAGGAGGTCGCAGTGCCGCCGAGGACTAGGGCGAAGCAGAACAAGAGCCTGGAGGAGGTGCTCTGGGATTCGGCGACAGCATTGCGCTCGTCGATGGATGCTGCCGAGTACAAGCACCCCGTGCTGGGGTTAATCTTCCTGAAGTACGTCTCGGACACGTTCACCGCACGCCACGACGAGCTGGCCCGACTCGTCAACGATCCGGATTCGGACTACTTCATGCCCAGCGAGGGCGCGAAGTGGTCGGTGCTCGAAGACCGCGACGAGTACACCGCCGAAGGCGTGTTTTGGATTCCCGACGGGCATCGGTGGGAGGACTTGCGCAAGGTCGGCAAGCAGGCCGACATCGGCGCGCGGATCGACGCGGCTATGGCGGCGATCGAACGGGAGAACCCGACGCTGCGCGGCGTGCTGCCGAAGAACTACACCCGCCAAGAGCTCACCCCCGAGATGCTCGGCGGGCTCATCGACGTCTTTTCTCGCTCCGACCTCGCAGCTGAGGAGCACAAGGACCTCGACGTGCTCGGCCGCGTCTACGAGTACTTCCTGGGCCGATTCGCCGGAGGTGAAGGCAAGCGCGGCGGGCAGTACTACACACCACGCTCCGTGGTTCAACTGCTGGTGGAGATGCTTCAGCCCTATCACGGCCGCGTCTTCGACCCCGCCTGTGGCTCCGGCGGCATGTTCGTCCAGGCCGACAAGTTTGTCCGAGCACACGGCGGCGTGCACAATGACATCTCCGTTTTCGGGCAGGAATCGGTGCCGACCACGTGGCGGCTGGCGAAGATGAACCTCGCCCTGCGCGGCATCGACGCCAACCTCGGCGCGGAGTGGGGCGACTCGTTCCACAATGACCAGCACCCTGATCTCCGCGCCGACTTTGTCATCGCGAATCCTCCCTTTAACCAGGACAAGTGGCGCGGCACCAGGCTGGAGAACGACGTCCGATGGTGCTACGGAACTCCGTCGGATGCCAATGCCAACTATGGCTGGATACAGCACATGCTGTATCACTTGGCACCTACAGGGACCATGGCAACAGTCCTAGCCAACGGGTCCTTGGGGAGCCAGCAGAACGGGGAAGCCGAGATCCGGAAAAGGCTAGTAGAAGCTGACCTTGTGGAGTGCATCGTCGCCCTCCCGCCGCAACTCTTCTTCGGCACGCAGATTCCGGTCTGCCTGTGGTTCCTTACCAAGAACAAGGCCGCTCGACCGAACGGGGCGAAGACCAGGCCACGACAGGGCGAGATGCTGTTCATCGACGCCCGCAAGATCGGTTACATGGAGAGCCGTACGCTTCGAGCCTTCAGCACCGACGACATCACCAAGATCGCCGACACCTACCACGCATGGCGCGGCACCGACACCAGCAACGGCCAGCCATACCAGGATGTCCCCGGGTTCTGTCGCGTTGTCGAGGGCGCCGAGATTGCCGAGCACAGCTACGTCCTCACGCCGAGTAGGTACGTCGGTGCTGAAAAAGCCGAGGATGACGGTGAACCCCTCGATGAGAAGATCACCCGACTCACCAACGAGATCCGCGACGGTTTCAAGAAGCGGGCTGAACTCGAAGCGTCAGCGCTTGCCGCACTCGACTCCCTGGTGGGATGCGATGCGTAAGTCACTTACCTTGGCCGAGTTGTCTGCCCGAGGCGATCTCATATTCAGTGATGGATACCGAACTCGTGCGGATCAACTTGGTACCACCGGATTACCCATCCTGCGTGTCGCTGACGTGCTTGACGGACGATTGGAACCGTCATACAAGGATCACATCCGACTCGAGTTCAGAACGAAAATGGGCGCGAAAGTCTCTCGGCCAGGCGATGTGCTCATAACGACGAAAGGTACCGTTGGACGAGTTGCCCGCGTACCGGATGACTTCCCGGAACATTCGTACAGTCCTCAAGTCTGCTTCCTGCGGAGCCTCAACGAAGATGCACTGAACTCGACATGGCTATATCACTGGGCGCGTTCACTGGAGTTCGCGGGTCAGCTCGGTATTTACAAGGACCAGACTGATATGGCTCCCTACGTCAGTTTGACAGACCTTCGTCGAGTGGTGATTAATCTGCCGCCGATAGAGGAGCAAGAGCGACTTGTTGCCGCGCTTGGAGCCCTTGACGAACTCATCGCCCACAACCGTCGCGAGATCGATCGAGCAGAACGCTTATCGGCTGCGATTTTTCAGCGGTTTTCCGCTTCAACATAGGAAGAGCTATGAGCAACCACGGTCTCCAAATTTCAGGATTGCGATGGCCGACTCCAGCGTCCGCACCTTCGATAATCTCCGCTGTTTGTATCTGGCCGGATGCGTGTCGAGGTTCTCGAGGGGTGGGGTAGGTGTCGACGCCGACTGAGGACGATTTGGAGCAGTGGCTTCTGGAGTTGCTCGATGAGCTGGGATGGAAGCATCTCTTCGGTCCGGAAATCGCGCCTGGAGAGCCGAAGGCCGAGCGGGCGGACTATCGCGAGACGATTCTGGAGGGCCGCCTGCGGGACGCCGTGGTCCGCCTGAACCCCGATCTGCCGCCCGAAGCTGTGGCGGACGTTATCGCGGCGGTGAAGCGTGTCGAATCTCCAGCGGTGGAGTCGGAGAACTGGCGGGCGTATCGGTTCTTGATCCACGGGGTTCCGGTTGAGTATCGCGACGCTGACGGGAGCGCTAGGGCGGCGCGGGCGTGGTTGATCGCCTGGGATGACTTCGCCAACAACGATCTGGTGGCCGTCAACCAGTTCTCGATTCAGGGACCGAAAAAGACTCGGCGGCCGGACATCCTGCTGTTCGTCAACGGCCTGCCGATGGCATTGTTCGAGTTGAAGCGGACCGGCAAGGCGTACGCGACCGTCAAAGGGGCGTACCAGCAGACGCAGACGTACCGGTCGCAGATCCCGGATGTGTTCAAGTGGAACCAGGTGTCCGTCGTTTCCGACGGTGTCGAGGCTCTGGCGGGATCGTTCAGTGCCCCGTGGAACCACTGGGCGGCTTGGAAGACGATCGACGGGCACACCCGCGATCCGCGTGATCGTGACGGGTTGAAGATGCCACAGATCGAAGTACTCGCACGGGGCATGTTCCGCCTCGACGTGTTCTTCGACTTGTGTCGGCACTTCGTCGCCACCTTTGGAGAGGGCGTAAAAACTCGGAAGGCGGTGGCGAAATACCACCAGTACTGGGCGGTGAAGAAAGCCGTCGATCATACCGTCGAAGCGGTTGAGGGTGATGGGCGTGCCGGGGTGGTGTGGCACACGCAGGGCTCGGGCAAGTCGCTGGAGATGGCGTTCTACACGGGCCTGGTGATGTCTGCCCGGGCAATGGAAAACCCCACGGTGGTGGTCCTCACAGACCGCAACGATCTCGATGATCAGCTCTACGACGACACGTTTGCCTCCTCGAAGCCGGGCTCGCCGCTGCCGCAAGCACCCGTTCAGGCCGATTCGCGGGACCACCTCAAACAGCTGCTCGGTGGCCGCGAGTCCGGCGGGATCATCTTCACCACCATTCAGAAGTTCGGGCTCACCAAGGCAGACCGGGAGGCAGGCCGGAAGTTCCCGACACTATCGGCGCGCAACAACATCGTGGTGATTGTCGATGAGGCGCACCGCACGAACTATGACCTCATCGACGGGTTCGCCCGCAACGTCAGGGACGCGCTACCGAACGCGTCGTTCATCGGGTTCACCGGTACGCCGATCGATGAGAAGGACCGCTCGACAGAGGAGATTTTCGGCGAGTACATCGACGTCTACGACATGACGCAGGCGATCGCCGACGGTGTGACGGTGAAGGTCTTCTACGAGCCGCGGTTGGCGAGGGTCGAGCTGCCGGAGGACGCGCGCGACCTGATCGACGACGAGTTCGACGACGCGACGGTCGGATCGGAGGAGGAGATCGCGGAGCGGTTGAAGACCAAATGGGCGCGGGTCGAGGCGATCGTCGGATCCAAGAAGAGGATCAAAGAGCTCGCCGTCGACATCGTCGAGCACTGGGACGCTCGCAACTCCGTGCTGGTAGGTAAATGCATGATCGTGACGATGTCCCGCCGGATCGCCGTCGACCTGTACGACGAGATCGTCAGGCTACGCCCGCAATGGCATTCCGATGACGATGAAACAGGGGCGCTCAAGGTCGTCATCACGGGCGACGCCACCGATCCGGAGCGCTTCCAGCCACATATCCGCAACAAGCAACAGCGCCGCGACCTCAAAGCCCGCGCCTGCAACCCCGACGACCCGCTGGAAATGGTGATCGTGCGGGACATGTGGCTGACCGGGTTCGACTCCCCGCCGATGCACACCATGTACGTCGACAAACCGATGCGCTCGGCGGGCTTGATGCAAGCCATTACTCGCGTCAACCGCACGTTCAAGGACAAGCCGTCCGGCCTGGTAGTCGACTACATCGGCATTGCCAACGACCTACACGATGCGCTCGCCACCTACACCCCGCGGGACAAGAGGGAACGGGTCATCGGCGCGGACGTACGTCAGGCGGCGATCCCGGAGATGCTCATCGAACACTCGATCTGTAGTGACCTGCTCCACGGCGTGGACTGGGTGACGATCCTCGGCGACGGCGGGCACAAAGCGTTTCTGTACGCAGTCACCGCTGTCGTCGACCACCTGCTTGAGACAGACCGGTCAACTGACGACACCGGCGACGCCGAACCCAGGGAGTTCGACGACGACAGCGATGGTCAGCCGAGCCTCAAGAAGAGGTTCATGGCACACGCCAGCCGCCTGAAGAAGCTGTACTCGCTCGTGCCAACTTCCGACGAGGCACACGCGGTAGTCGAAGACATCGGGTTCTTCGACGCTGTCCGTGGCCAGCTCGCCAAGCTCGAGACCGACGCCCGACGCAGCGAGTCCGACGCAGCACTCGACACTGCGATCCGGCAGATCGTCTCCGAGCACATCTCAGGCTCCGGCGTTATAGACCTGTTCGCCGAAGCCGGGATCGACGTGCCAGACATCTCGGTCATCGACGACGAGTTCAAGACGCGGTTCGAGACCGCCGATCTGAAGAACGCCCGCTTGGAAGCCGTACGCCGCCTCATCCAGAACGAGGTGAAGGTGATCAGCAAGCGCAACATCGTCGCCGGGAGACGGTTCTCCGAGATGCTGTCCCAATCGATGAACCGGTACCAGAACCGCACCATAGATGCCGCGCAGGTGATGGCAGAGATCGTCGCGATAGCACAGGCGATTAAGGCCCAGAAGGAGCGCGGAGAGAAAACCGGGCTCACCGACAGCGAACTGGCCTTTTACGACGCCCTCAGAGACAACGAATCGGCCCGCATCGCGATGCAGGACGCGACCATGCGCGCGATCGCGCAGGAACTGACCGCCATCATCCGCGAAGATGCCAAGACGGACTGGAATATCAAGGAGACCGTCAGGGCTAAGCTCCGCACGAGGATAAAGCGCCTCCTGCTCAAGCACGGCTACCCACCCGACCAAGAAGCTTCGGCAACCAACCTGATCCTCCAGCAGGCAGAACATGTTGCCGAGGACCAGTCCAACTAGCACCGCGCGCGTGAACCGCTGAAGCAGACGTTTCGACAGTCGACACGTACAGTGCCCGGCCGTGCTGCTGACGATCTCTTGCTCGGCGTCCTACCTGGCTGTTGTTTCGAAGGCTTGCTGGCCATCACTCGTATCGTCCGGGTCGCACAGTGGGCTCACCGTCGAAGATCTCGGCCAGATGTTCGGCGATCGCGCGGTACCTCGGCGCTCGAGCACGAGTGCGGCGCGGAGAGGCTGTGGTTGCGCATGTGCATGGGGCGCTGCTGACCCGGTAGCTTCGCCGTTCAGGATCGCAGCGAGTAGGTGTCGGGGTGCGTGGGCGGGCCGCCGGAGGGGTGCTCCGCGGCGGGGGGAGGATGGTCGCGGGTTGGTCGGCGACCGGGGTGGTGGCCGGCGAGGGTGTAGTGGCCGTGGCGGGCGAGGGCGTCGGGGAGCACGGTGGCCGCCACGGCTCATGTCCGCGCACCACTCGGAGCAGCGACACCAGCTTCAAACCTGTACGCCTCGGCACTCGAGACCGGTTGCGGCGAAACAAAGTTCGACCCGTCCTAGACCCCACGACACGCGAACCAGGCGCGACCCACGGGCGACATCCGATAAGTAGCCGCAAAGCGCTCGTCCACCAGCCAGCGTCGCCGTTGCTGCAATGCCACTGGGCATTGGCCGCGCCGAGACAGATCAGTTGCCGATCACACAGGTGCACTTCCAAGCCCACGCCAGCGACATCGATGATCTGTTGATCGTCGATGGTACCGAAGAGGACCAGGTCCGTATTTTGGTCGCGGCGCAGCGATCACCGAACTTTGTGCGTAGCCACGTGAAACCCGAGATCTCGTCTCTTCGCTGGTTCGCCACACGGAGCGCACGGGCGAGGACGATCAGATCCGGGTCACCGTTGCTGTCGCCGCTCGGACCAAACCGTACGACCAGGTCCAGGACCTCGCAGAACTGGCACGTCACAACCTCGATGACGAGGAGACCTTCTAGCGGCCCCGAACGGGCCTGGGGGCGTATCCATCAGAGCAGCGATGGTGTGAGTTGTCACACAGATGCACTCCGAGGACGGCCCCTGATCGACATGGCAGCGGTTGTGGTCCGCAAGATCCCCCGACCGAGAACCCACCAGTATTTACCAGCTATTTGCTGGCTCGCACCCGTTGCCGGAATTCACCGACAGGAGCCCTCCCTCACGCGCCCATGAGAGGAAACAGACCATGCGTTACGTAGATTCGGATTATCGACACACCGGTTCCGGCGGTGTTCAATACGATTTGCCAGAGGTTACATCGCAGGCAGCACCACCGCGCCGCCGTGACGACGCGGCGGCCCGACCGGGAGATCGGCGGATGGATATCGACATCACCTGCCCGAGCTGTGGACGGCTCGACTGGGTGCAGAGTGTGCCCGCGTTGTGCTCGGACGGGACCTCGGTCTCGATGGAGAGCGGATCGTATTCGGGTTTCGGAGTGTCGAGTAGCGGGCTCGTGCCGGTGTTCGGCACCATGACCGTCGATCGAACCCACACCACCGCGCTGGCCAACAGCTTCGCCCGCGAGCCCGACTGGAAACCGACGCGGCGTTTGACCCGAGTGGGCTGGATGTTGCTGGTACCCGCGTTCTTGATGCTCATCGTTCTGGCCATCGGCACTGTCGGCGAAGAACCGGGACGAGCCCAGATGTCGATGGCTGTGTCCGGGGTGTTCATGGTCGGGGTCTACGCCTCGCCGGGCCTGTTGACGCTCGCGGCTGCGCGGGGCCGACGCCGTCACAACAACCGAATCCTGCGCGGACGCCCGCACGCGCACGCGCTGTGGAGGGCCGGGTTCTATTGCCATCGCTGCGGGACCGCGTTCTGGCCGTACTCGCCCGTGGCAGGAATACCGGTGCGACAGTCGTTGTCGCCGCAGCAGTTCCGATGGCATGTCTGGAAGGTCGGCTGCTACAACGACACCCGATAGTCGCCTTGCGATAGCGCCCATCGCACCGGTCGACTCTCGCTCCGGGCCCGGCACGGTCGTCGTCGAATCGGCAGGTTGTCGAACCGGTCGGCAAATCATTCTGCGTGTTGCAGCGCTGGCTGGTGCTTGTCGACAGTTGGACGCCGCCGATCAGGTTCTCGTGCGCAGCCGACCTCGGTGAGTCGGCGGCGATGCCGGTGTCATCTCGATTGTTCGGTCTGCGCTGGGACACTGGTGGCACCCGGTGATTCCGTGCCGTCGGTGTAGGTCTGTTTCTCCTGCGTCCGCTGCGTCTGCTCGCGCGTGAGGTCGGTTGTTTCGGCGTCCTCCGGCGGGGCGGGCGGGTCGCTGGCCTGTGTTCGGGCGAGTGTGATGAGTTGGCGGGCTTGTTTCGGGGTGATCTCCAGCAGGTCAGCGACGTCATCGTCGGTGTGGCCGGGCTGGTCTCGAATAATCATCGCCGCGCTGCCCTGGTCGGCGCGCAGACTCGCGATCTGTGCGGCGGCTTCGTCTTCGACGACGCTGATCTGCCGACGCAGTTCGGCGATCTCGGCGTCGCGTTTGGTCTCGCACGCGGTGATCGCCTGCCAGTCGGACAGATAGCGGCGCACCGCCGCGGCGATCGCGCGGTCGCGTTCGCGGGCGAGTTCTCGGCGACGGCGCACACGCTCGCGTGAACGTTGCACCCGTTGCGTCATTTCCGGTGACCGAGCCGTTCGCGGTGAGCGCGGCGGTCGACGTGCAGCCATGAGCTGACCTCCAACAATATCGGCCAGCCTGCTGATCCTCCGGCAACGATGCTACTCCCCGCCCACCCATCGTGATCATCCGCTCGTCGTTCACGTTCGTGGAAGACCAATGCCGCGCCGATTCCGCCCGTCCGGTGCTGCGGTGCCCGACTAGCCCCACTGCGGTCGGCGCCAGCCCTCGGCATTCCCATTCCGATGTCATACCGGCACCAGCAATGAGTTGTTCGGAGGTTGTTCTATTCCCTACCAAGGAGATTAGTGATGTCCATACCTCAGCCACTGCCGTCTCCGGGCCGGTTGATCGCCTCGATCCCCGGCATGATCGGATTCATCCCGCAGCGGTCGCTGATCCTGGTTCTGATCCCAGCAGGATCGACAGATCCCGACCGCGGCGAGCTGGCGGCGCTGCCTCGCTTCGACCTCACCGACAGTGCCGCTTCGATCCTCGACCGCCTGCGGCCCTTGCTCGCGAAAATGGGCTCTGCCACAGGTTTCGTGATCGTCGTCGATGACCGGCTGCCCGCGCCGGGCGTCGACGGACGGGCCACATCCGGGCGAGACCATCGTCTTGTCGAGCAGGTGGTCCGCGGCCTCGCCGCCAGTCCCGTCCGCGTGTCCGGTACCTTCGCGACGGTCGCGATCGTGGCCGGTGGATCGTGGTGGTCGCTGTCGGGCACCACCGAATCCGGGACGCTGCCCGATCCCGCTCGCACACCCTCCGCGCGGCAACGTGCAGCGCTCGGGATGCCTGTCCTGGAGTCTCGGGCAGCGTTGGCCGACTCGCTGAGGACCGATCCCGCGCTCGCCGTCCCGGTGTCAGCGGCGCTGGGCGGGGCTGTCGCCGAGGTCCGTGGCCGCCGCCAGGCCGTCGAGCACGAGCTGGAGATGACCGTCCGCGACCGCCGCGACCTCGAGCAGGTGCTGTACGCGATCGCCGATCTCGCCGACGGTGTCACCTTCCCCCCGAGCGACCTCGCACGCTTGGGGGCCGTGCTGAGCATCGCGACGGTGTCGCAGTGCCTGCCCGCGATCGCCATCGGCGAGCACGCCGTCGCCGCGGAGAGGTTGTGGATCTTGTTGACCCGCAGCCTCACCGGCCGCTACCGCGCCGAGGCCGCGGTCCTGCTCGCCTACAGCGCACACCTGCGCGGCGACGGCACGCTGGCCGGGCTCGCGATCACGGTCGCACTGGAGGCCGATCCCACGCACATCTTCGCCCGGCTGCTCCACGCCGCGCTCGAACGTGCCCTCCCACCAGGCGTAGTGCACCGGTTCGCGCGGTTCGCCATCGCAGCCGCCGCCGACCTCGGCATCACCATCCCGTAGCGATAGCCAACCCGGGCCGGGCCGAACACGGCGCGGCACAGCGCGACAGCACCGTTCGCTGCGCTGCCGCCTCATCGGTGTGTGCCGCCCGAATCGAATCGGAGGGTCATCGGCCCCCCGAATGCGGCGAATACGCCTGCGGTGTCCGAGGACGGTCGGGGCCGCCGTTGCTTCGTCGTCCCGGTGTGGAAGGAGTTCGCATGATGGCCTCACCATTCGATGACCCGGCACCCGAGCGCGTGTCCGAGGACAGTGGCGGTCGGCGGTGGGACACGCCGTGGGGACCGATCACGCCGTGGACCGTCACCGCTGACCATCCTGATCCGGCGCGGCGGATGCAGTTCTATCTGGGTGTCGGTCAACCCAGCCTGCTCAACACCACACCTGTGCCGGTGTTCCTGTCCGCGCCGCGGCTGGCGCGCTACCGAACCAGGGGGGAGCGGTTCCCGGTCCGGATCAACCACGCCCCTTACAGCGGCGACTCGGGGGCTTACTCGGCTCTCGTGCTCACCGCCGATCCACATCATCACCCCTGGTGGGCCGTGCCGGACGAGTACGGGGCGTTGTGGTCGCGGCTCATCGACGACATCGGGCCACCCGGGTTCGTCGGCATCCAGGACCTGCCGTGCGAACCCGGATGCCTGCGACGCACCGGCCTGAGCATCGCCGATCATCAGCAACTCACCCTCGACAACTACCGGTACCTGGCACACAATTTCGATCACGTCCCGTGGCTGCCGACCCTTCAAGGGTGGCATCCCAGCCAATATGTCGAGCATTACCGGATGTATCGCTCGGCGGGGATCGATCTGGCTAGCCGCTGGGTCGGGATCGGCAGTATCTGCCGACGTAGCAGCGCCGACCACGATGTCGCCCACGTCCTGACCGCGCTCGCGGGATTCGGGATGAGGATGCACGGCTACGGAGTCTCGCTGCGCACCCTGGTCCTGGCCGGGCATCTTCTGCACAGCGCTGACAGCCAATCCTGGTCACTGGCAGCGCGGCGCGCCCGGACACCGATGCCCGGCTGCATGCACCTCTCACGCCCGAATGGCGACAGCGCGCGCCGGCGGGTGACCGATTGCCGCAATTGCCTGCGCTACGCGGTGGCCTTCCGCGAAAAGGCCATGAACGCCCTGCGCCTCAACCACCACCTGCGCGTCACCACCGACCCCCAACTGTGGGAGCAACCGGCACCCACTCAACCCGCACCACGCCCGCGGCCCCGCATCGCGCCCCGCACCGAAGTCACTCGCAGCGAACAGATCCCGCTGTTCGACGCCGGATTACGAACGGTGTCGGCGGCCTGACCGGATCCGACACCACGCACGCTCCCCACCGGTGCGCGCCCCTTGCCTCCCGCTGCCCGCAGCGGCACCGACACAGAAAGGCGGTCCCGGCCGTGACCACGCCCATTGCCACGACGCGACGGCCCGCTCGGCGTGGCCCCGCCCAGCGGTCACTGCGGCGCGGGCGCGGTGGGATCGATTTCTCGGTGGCTGCGGGGCCTGACCTGGGTGGATACGACCACTACCTTCTGAGCCTGAGTGGCGGCAAGGACAGCCAGGCGATGGTGGATGTTCTGGTCGAGGAGTTCCACCACCTCGGCGTGCTGGACCGGGTCACCACAGTCCATGCCGACATGGGCCGCTCCGACTGGCCGGAAACCTCGGCTCTCGCACGAGAACACGCCTACCATTACGGGCTGCGCCACGAGGTGGTGTCGCGCACAGGCGGCGACCTCCTCGACCGTGTCACCGAACGCGGAAAATGGCCATCTCATCGAAATCGTTGGTGCTTAAGCGATTTCAAGCGATCTCCGGCGCGGCGGGTGATCACGATGCTGGTCGCGGAATCCCGCGCCGCCGGGATCGTCGATCGCCCGATCAGGGTGCTGAACATCATGGGCCATCGCAGTCAAGAGTCCGCGGAGAGAGCGAACCGGCACGCCTTCGTGCACGAGTCCGGCAGGACGTGTCTGTGCCCGCGGTGCGCTGCCGCCCGCAGCGCCGGGAATCCTCCGAAGGCCAGTGTCTCGAATTCGCGGCGGATCGTGGATACGTGGCTGCCGATTCACGGCTGGGACCTCGAGACGGTGTGGGCGCGGATCGCGTCGGCGGGCACCCGGCCTCATTCTTCTTACAGTGCAGGATTTCCGCGCGCGTCGTGTGTGTTCTGCATCTATTCATCGAAATCAGGTCTGGTGCGAGCCGCGCGCCTGCACCCCGAGCTGGCCGCGCAGTACGCAGCGGTTGAGGCCGACATCGGGCACCGCTTCCGTGTGGACGTGTCCATGGCCGAGGTCATCGCCCAAGCCGCCACCGACACCGGGACCAGGCCGGTCGCCGACTGGATCGACTGAACCCGCCCTCTTCCCGGTACGCCCGGCTCTCCCCGACGTCGGTTCGTGTCCCCGCACGGCCGGACCCGAACCGAGATCCGCACGCCCACATTCGAACTCGCAGAAAGGAAAACATCATGAGTGACAACGAGATCGACGCCTATCACCCCGATTTCGATCCGTACATGCCCGATGAGCATCGGATCGAGGACGCGGTGAAGGTGCACATGGTGTTCGAGGACGGCCGATGGCGTCTGGACGGGTTGATCCAGCAGGGCGAGCCGCTGGACGAGGTGCACGGGACCCAGTGCAGCTACGAGCAGCCGCGCGAGGTTTGCGTGATCTGCTCGACCCCGCAGGGCCTGGCGGTGGTCGAGGCCGCCGATCGGGCCCCGCTGCCCAACGGGCGGGAGTTGCTCGGCATGCTGGCCGCCGAGTTCGGATTGGATCTCGTCCCGGCCGGGATGGCAGGACCCGGACAACAGATCACGCGTCTGAGCGAGCAGGTCCAGGAACTGCTGGACAAGAAGAGTGAGGTCGACCAACTCGGCGAGAAGCTCGTCGACGCCTTCGTCGCCGCGGTCGAACTGTCGACCTATCTCAACGTGGAAACCCGCCGCGGGCACCTGCACGCCGTGCGGACCCTGCTCGCGCGCATCTACCGAAAAGCCGACGCATGAACGACAACGTCGAGCCGTCGACGGTCCGCGTCGCGCCGCCCGCGCTCCGGTGCAGGTGCCCCGAGAGCGGCGCATCGGTGGTCGGTGGTGTCCACGTCCGCCACCGTGAGTGCTGCGTGCACGAGGAACCGCGCCGCTACCTGTGCGCAGTACGCGGCAACCCTGTACACCGGCAGCCTCGCAGACTACGCCGCCCACTTCGAGTCCCTGGATCCCGAGGCTCAGCACCGGCTCACCGTCGCCCGGGACGAACTGCGCACCTGGACCAACACCTACCGGCTGCGCATCATCACCACCATGGCCGAGGACACTTCGTTGCACTACTGCCTCGCGGTCGAGTCCGGCGACGAATGGGTGGCACTGGTCATCGGCTCACCCTCCTGACAGACAACCCCGCTCGCGTCCCGCAGCGAGTGCCCGGCCGTGAACCGGTGAACGTGGCGAACCTCGAACCCGGTACGACACCTGCCGATTCCGCTTCACCCACAGCGTGTGCGCACGCTACCGCCCCCTTCTCCTGTCCTGCCGTTTCAGTGTGAAAGGCGATCATCAATGGCTGTAAGAACTTCTGCGCCCGTGCCCGATTTCGCGCGCGAAATTCTGGCCGAGTCGCGCATCGAGGGCAACAACTCGTATCTCCCGAAGCGGCTCAGCCAAGCCGACTACCGCAAAGTCGACCGGGTCATCGAGACCATGGGCGGGAAATGGAACCGCCGAGCACAGGCCCACGTCTTCCCCAGCGACCCCACCGAGATCATCGAAGCTGCCGTGGCGCGCGGCACGACCCCTAACACCACCAGGAAGGTACTGGAGGCGTACTTCGCCACACCCGAGCCGCTGGCGCGCCACGTCGTCGCAGGTGAGCACTCCGATATCGCCGCTCTCCCGCCCGGCGCCCACGTCCTCGAGCCCTCGGCCGGCGACGGCGTCTTCGTGCGCGCGATCCTTGCAGCCAACCCGACCGTGCACGTCACCGCAGTGGAGCCCGATCGCGAGCGCGCCGCCCGCATCTCCTACGACCCGCGGGTCACCGTCGTGGTGTCCAGTTTCGAGGAATTCGCCACGACACCGACACCGCAGCAGTTCGCGGGAGTGGTGATGAACCCGCCGTTCGCGCTGCCGGGACGGGCGACGGTGTGGATGGATCACCTCTACACCGCCTGGGAGCTGCTGCTCGACGGCGGTCAACTGCTGGCCCTCGCACCCGCGAACATCGGCTACCGAACCGACCGCAGCCACCGAGCCATGCGTGAATTCATCACCGAACACGGCGGTTTCACCGACATCGACTCCCGCGCGTTCACCACCTCCGGCACAGACGTCGACACCGTACTGCTGCACGCCCGCCGCCCCCTCGACCCCCGATAGCCCGCTCCCGGCGCCCACCCGAAAAGGGGTGCTCCCCACCGAACTACCGCTCGGCCACCCCCCAGGGCAAGGGGTGCGCCGGGCGCCTGCCCGTCCGGGCCGCCCCGCGGCGCAGCGGCTCCGATCCTGCCCACCCGTACGCGACTCGTCTCACCTGCCGAAAGGAGTCCTGCTGTGATCGAAGATGCGGAGGGATTATTCTCTCTGGCAACGCTTTTCGACGACGAGGCGATGCCGATCTGCTGGTCGTTCGGGCTCGGTGTCGAGAGCGCGGCGGGCGTGACCCGTACTCTGCTGGACCCCGACTTCCGTCCTCCGCAGTTGCTGGCCGATCTGTCGAATCTGATCGTGATGGTCGCTCAAACCGGGGACGAATGGGCATCGACCTGCGACCTGGTCGCTGCCCATATTCTGCCCTTGCTGGCTGCCAGGCGGGTGCGCCTTGTCGAAGTCGCGCGCGCCGGTCCCAAGGTCGCCGACGGGATCGTGGTGTTGCAGGACACCCGCACCCCGACCCGGCTGCATCCCGACCCCGACGAACACGGCTTCTACGCGCTCTCCGCCGAGCACCGCGGTAACGGCGTCATGCCTTCCCAGGGCGGACGAGCCTGCTCAGCAAAAGCAAAGGGCCAGCCCCTCGACGCCTGGCGGGCAACACATCTGGGTCCACGACCCTACCTGCACGCGGTGGGCTTCAACCACGACGAGTTCGGAAGGATCGAACGCGACGCCTCGGTGCGGATGGGCGGACGCCGATACCCGATCTACCCGCTGCATTCCGCGGGCATGAGCAGGGCGATGTGCCAGGGCTACCTGTTCGGACTGTTCGGAGTATGGTGGCCGAAAAGTTGCTGCCGCCAGTGTTGTTTCGTGAGCGTGCCCAGTTGGCCCGACCAGCTCGCCCGCTACCGCGCCCATCCCGACGAGGCGTTCCGGCATCTGGTCGACGAGTACTGCGCGCTGGCGTTGAACCATCGCAGCGGACTGTTCGGGCCCGGGAAATCGTTGCGTGACAGGCTGCGCGCCGACGGTGCGCACGAGGTCCATGCCCTGGCCGACGCCGCGATGGACGCGTGCGAGTGGGCGGTGTACCGGGTGCGGCGCTGCTACAGCGCGCGTGCCCAAGCTTGGCGCGCGGTCGAGGTCATCCACCGCGCCGACCGCGCCGGCACCCAACGGTTCGTCGCCGAACTCGCCGATAGCCTCAAGATTGCTGCGCGGACCGACGGGGAGCATTCCCGGCTCTGGCTGACCGAAGAGACCCAGGGCTATCCCCGGTTGGAGGAGTTCTTCGTCGCCGCCCCGAACACGATCAACCCGAAGAAACGTTCAGGTTTCGAGGCACGGTGGGGAGGACACGCCGACCAACGATTGCTGGCCCTCGAACACATGTGCCTTGCAGGGGTAATTGACCACTCTCATCGATAGTTGGCCAGTACCCGTGTTTCACCGTTCAACTGGGGCTCTCGGTGGCCGTTTTCCGGATTTGTCTGCGGCGCCGGTGATGTCGAGTGTTGTACGTTCCACGCAGAGAGCCGACTCGTGGGGTTCGCACCACCTCTCGATGAGTTGGCGTGGATAGGGGCTACAGCGGCGCGGAACTCATTGGCCTTGGGCTTGCGGCCTCATGAGCCATCACTTTGAGTAATCCGAGGGTGGCAATCGATTGCCAGGCAAAATACCTACGACGACCTTCCGATCAACTGTGGCTCCTGCCGGACGGTGGGTCGCGACCCAGATCAGCTCATCGAGTCTGAGGGTGCCGCTGCTGGAGGTCTTCGGCGTCAGGTCGAGTACGAGGAGCAGGCCGAAGGGGACGTTGGTGTTGCTGTATTCCGTCGTTTGAGTCAGGTAGGTGGACTCGATGTGCTGGCGGCTGTTGTCGTGATCATCTTTCTTGATCTCGGCCAAGTAGCGCAGCGCGTCGAAGCGTACGATGATGTCGCCCCGTCCGAGGGCCAAGTCGATTGGCTCAGCACTTGCCGCGTAGTGGAGGGGGCCCGAGTCCAGCCAGCTACGGAAGTCCAATTGCAGGTCCTCCTCAAGCGGTTGGCGTTGGTCTTTCTCGGGCCGCTGGCGGTAGTCGTAGACCGGTTCGCCGTTACGGCGCCTCTTGCCCAGAAGGCTGGATTTTTCCAGGTCTAGGCGCGACTTGAGGAATAGGACGGTCTGGTACACCAGCGCTGAGAAGGTGACATGTACTCGCCCGGTGTAGTGGGCGTGTCCGGCCAACTGGTCGAGGATGCGGTGCACGATCGGACCTACCACTGGGTCGTTTGCGTCGAAGCGGCTTTGATCTGCCTGCTCGGCAAGTCCGCCGAGGAAAGACACAACGTCGTCGGTCAGGTCTGCGGTGAGGTCTAGTGCTGCCTTCTCGCCCATGGCGCGGACCAGCAGTGGCGCCAGGCGGTACAGCCGTTGCGTAGGTTGTGGGTCTTCGTCGTCGGGGTTGGCTTCGCCGTCGGGCGCGCTGGATCTGGGGGTGCGAGGTTGTCGGGCGCGGATTCTGCCCAGGAGAATTTCGGCTGTTGGGTGGTCGAATTGGGGGTGGCCGGTGTGCTGTTCGGATTGATCTACGGCGCGTTCGAGGATGTGCAGGAAGTTCTGCTCGCGTAAGAAGGTGTCTTCGATTGCGGGCTTTACGAGTAAGGCCACACCCGCGTCGGTGCTGGGGCCCAACGGTTGGACGGTGCGGATCGAGTTGTAGGCGGAGAGGACGGCGTCGAGGGCGTTCCACGGGCTCATCCAAACCGTGTCGGCGAGAGTATTCGAGGCTGTGTCCAGCAGCAGTAGGAGCTGGTGCCATCCGAGCAGGGCCGAGCGACGGGGGCGGGTCCAGGTGGGCTGGTGGGTACGCAGTTGCCATGCGGTGAGTTGTTCGAGTGCCCTCGTAAGGCGTACAGCCGCGTTGGCCACTGCGCCGGTGTCGTGGCGGCTGAAAGCGAGAACCGCGTCGCAGGCCGCGATCAAGCAGTCGGCGTCGATTCGGGCTTCGTCGGTGGTGCTGGCGGCGAGATCTCGCCGGGCATCTATGAGGTGTTGGGTGACCTGGGTCAGGTCGGTGCTCGATAAAGCGTTGCGGAGTCGGTCGCAGCCTAGTTCGTAGACCGCGTCCGAGTCGGAAGCTTCCAGTTGGGCCAGCTCACCGAGGAGGCGGCGCAGCGTGGTGGCTGCTTCCGTCTCCTCCGCCCAGCTGTCGAGTGCCGCGCCCAGGGTGCGCGGCAGCAGTTCGACGAAGTCTTCCGGGGCGTCCAGCACGGAGAGCCGTTCGAGGAAATCCCACACCCGAAAGGGCTTCACGGCCTTGCCGATGGCCAACCGCACTGCGGCGTCCAGCCGGGTACCGGCGAGTATTGGGGCGTCCTGGACCGTCTGTGCGAGTTGGTCGAGAAGTGCGTCGAGCAGCGCTGGTCCGTGAGAACTGAGCACCGCTGGACGGGCCAAAAGTACTTCCAAGGCGCTGGACAGGGCCAGCACGCTTTTCTGCGCCGCCAGACCGTCGACGAACAGTCCGGTGACATCCGCCCATCGCTGGTCGGCGTCGTCCGCGGTAATGGCCTCGGCCAGCAACGGCGCCAATGGACCTGCGGCGATCTCGCGGGCTTTGTCGAGGATCTCCGCCACGGGAATCGCGATCGTTGTGAAGGACACCCGCTGCCCGGCTGCGGCAAGGTTGTTCAAGCGATCGGCCAAGTCAGCCACGTCGTGTTCCTGGCCTGGTCACCACAGCGGCTCGTTCTCGTCAGCTTCGATGGTGTGCTTGGCGTCGAGGACAGTGTGGACAAGGTCGTAGTCGCGGGTTGTGATCACGACCTGAATGCCCTGTTCTTCAGCGACCGCCGCGAGTTCGCGGAACAGGACAGTTGCGTCGAGGTCTTGAACCTCCTCGGCTTTGGGGCTGTCGATCATGACCAGTCCCGGGTGGGTCGAGACGCCATAGGCAGCCCCGACGCGCAGCAGGGCGATGACCAATGCGATGCGCAGGCGCAGGCGGGCACCGGAATCGCAATCGCTGAACCAGTCCTCGCCGCCCCCGTCCTTGGTGACCTTCATCCGAGCACCGCGGTCGATGCGCACGTTCTCGAGCGAGAGCATGCCGAACCGACGGGACAGGTCGACGACCTCTCGCCCCAAGTCATTGAACAGCGCGTCCGCGGCGTTCTTGTTGTCGGCGTCTAGGATCTTCACCGCCGTGTCCAGCACCCGCAGAGTCACCGTCTCGCGTTGTCGGCTTCGTCCCCGCCCGGCGGGGACGAAGCCGGCAGGACTTCCAACGCGCCTTCGAGGCGCCAGACTGCCTGCTGGGCTTGCATCACCTCGGGCAGCGCAGTGGCCGACCGCGCAGCTCGGAGAAGTTCGTCTGCGGTAGCCAACTCCGCGGTGAGGGCCCTGAGCCGAGTACGCGTGGACTCCGCGTGGGCTCTCACCTGGTCTTCGGCTTCCGCAGCCGCGTTCAAGCGGACCTCTGCCTCTGCGATGATCTCCATCGCCTCGGCGTCGTCGGTGTCGACCGGGCGGTCGCACACGGCGCAGGCGTGGGAGTGGTGCTCCCTGTGCCTGCGGTCGGTCGTAATGGCCTGATCGCACCGCGGGCAGGCGTCAGGGTCCAGTCCCTGGAACAGCGCTCTGGCGACCTTGCTCTCGCGGACGTCGGCCAGGCGCTTGGCTGCCCGCTGACGGTCGGTTTTCGTGCTCTGCTCGGCGCGCCGGGCGTCGTCGTCGACCGCTCGGGCGTCGGCGACCTGCCCGGCCAGGTGCGCGGCTTTTCGTGCGAGTTCCGTGAGGGATCCGCTGTGCCCGGCGGCGGCGGTGAGCTCGGCCAGTCGTGCGCGTGCGGTCACCAGTTCGGCCTCGATGCGCGTGCGCTCTTCTAGACGCTGGGCCGCTTCGCGTTCCCACTCGGCTTGGCGGGCTTGTGCCTCGTTACGGCGGACATCGCGGGCGGTCCTGACCCGGGTGAGCGCTGCGGCTGCGGGGAGGTCCAAGAAGACCTGAAGCAGCCTGCCCGCCAAGCCGGACATCGGATGGTCTCCCAGCAGGATCTTCGTGCTGGCTGAGCCCAGGTACATCGCGGCAAAATAGGCTGGCCATCCGTGGGTCTGCGTGCTGGTCTCGTTTAGCGTGCTGACAATCTGAGACAGGTCGAGCCGGTCCAACATCAGGTGGGCCACCTGCTCGGCGTAGCTCTGTTCGCCGGTCGCCTGGAGCAGGACAGTCACTTTCTGTGCGGGGTCCGGTTCCCGGGCATGAGCAAGGATGGACGCGCTGGGTGCGGTGAGGACGGTCGCGGACGAGATCGCCCCGTCGGTGATGTCCAAGCGGAAACCCATCGACTGTCCGGCGACGGTGATGTCCAGGTCGAGGTGATTCAGCCAGCCCCGGACACCGCTCTGCAATTCCCGCCGCGGTGTCCCGCGCAGGCACCATGTGATCAGCTCCAGGACACTGGTCTTACCCCGGAAGTTGGACGCGACCAGAGCCGTCAGGCCCGTGGTGAAATCAAATGTCGTATCGAACGCGCCGGGTGCGACCTTGCCCGCGCGGACTCCCTCCAACCGCAGGCGTACCAGGCGCAGCGACCGCGGGCGGGCCGGGGTGAACACCAAAGGCCACCCGTAGGTGGCGAATACGTCCCGTACCTGTTCCGCGGTGACCTTGGCCCGGTCTGCGATTCGCGTATCTAGCAACGCTTCACCGGACACCGGCGGCTCCTGCGCGCCCCCATCTGCCACGGTGCTCGCATCTTTACCGGTGAACAGGGCGTGCTGGTCGTCGCCCACAAGCCCGGTCATCGTCGTTCTCCTTGCGTAGTGTCCACAGCCTCACGCGAATCGGCCAAGTCGGCTTGCAGCGCCGCCAAGCGGGCACGTGCCCGCGGTGCCACCGTCGAGATGTGCTCGTGCAGTGGTGTATCGGCATACTCGCGCTGCAAGTACTGGCGGTTCTTCAACTGCGTTCCGCCGAGACCATCCGCGAGTCTCACCACCAAGTCGACCCGGTCGACGTAGTACTGGAAGACCGGCTCGTCGGCGACGATCTCGCGGGCCACTCGCCTGCCTTCGTCGAGGAGGTAGAAATCGCTCTGACGCACCCGCTCGATCGTGCCGCTGCGTTTGCGGGCGGCAAGGCCCGCACCGCGTAGAACCGCCATCGCGTTGTCGATGTTCTCCCACGCGCCGAACTTGTTGCGCAGCATGGGGTATCGACGCACCTCGGGTTCCTCGGACTCCAAGATCGACGCGGCCATGGCGAGCAGCGGCTCCTCGCGACTGCTCTCGTAGTCGTTGAGCAGCTCGTCTGCAAGGTAGTCGGGGTTGCGCAGCCAGAAGTCGAGCTTCAGCAACCGCACCGTCGTGCGGACAACACACACCGCGGTGCTCAGCCCGGGAATCCTCCGCTCGGTGTCGTCCACTGGTTCGCCCGCGCTGTCGAGCAACAACAGGATCCGAACAGCGTCCTGCTCCCGGCTGGTCACCGGATCCTCTGCGCTCAGTGGATCGGCCCTTTGGTCCACGCGCTCAACGTATCAGCCGATCTGACTGCTACATCGAGAACTCGACGAAGGAAACTCCTGAACCGCAGTCGCGTCGCGACAACGGCGTCGGATGTCCGCGGCCCACTGGCCCACAAACCAATCGATAACCGGGCCAGCCCGCAGCCCACGTCCCTGGATGGCCAACTATCGCCACGCGGCCCGGCCAAGAATCGTTGTTCGCAACGCCTCTGCCAGCGTCACCAAGCGCGGGCATGGCCATGCATATGGGTGCGAGTCACAACACGCCGCCACCGCCGGGCGCATGGCACCAGCCCTGCGGAATGACCCACTCCGGTTGCGGCCACGACAGTTTCGGCCCGCGCCGACCGTCCTGCCGTCCCGCCGTGCGGATCACGCGGCGGTCCACTGACCGGACCGGTGGTGTCGCTGCGTCATCCCTCCGTGTCGGCACCGTCGCTCGGATCACCGCTGGTGTGGCGGCCGAGCACGGATATCGCCACAGCAGAGCAGAAAGGGACCGCCCATGTACCCGATCAGGACCGGGTTCACCACCGAGGAAATCGAGTGCCTAGTAGCGACCGCCGCAGAGCTGTGGGCCGCTACCGGGGATCCCACGACGTCCTCGGTACGTAGCAGAAGGATCTGCTGGCCCGTGCACACGAGCTGCTCAGCGATTACGAGCCCGCCGACGCACCGGCGAGCGGTTCTCCCGAGACCGCCTTCGTCATCGGCCATCACGATCCGTGCCCGTTCGCTCTGGACAAGGCCGCGTTCGCGGGCTGGGTCGCGGCGCAAGGGCATCGGATCGCGGGCAACATCGCGTGCAGTCACGACGAGCAGCCCGCCGGCGACCTGGTGGCACTGCTCTACGCCGCGCGCAATGCCGACGTTCGCACCGGCGACCCTCGCCTGGAAATGCTCGTCGACCAACGACAACACCCCGCAGCTTCCCGGCTTCAGCCTCATGTTGCGCAACCACAGCGGTGGGCAGGAAAGCGTCGCCGTGACCACCGGATTCAGCGAAATACTGTTCCCCGACAGTGGACTCTCGACGGCTGCGGCAATCCGTTTCCACCTCGAACACATCGTGGAGATCGCCAACGGCATGCTCCACCTATCACGGGTCGCCTCTGACAGCCCATGACCGGAAGAGGACACGCACTGCCCGCAGCAGCTCCCTCGAACACCGCGACGGCGACGCCATCCAGCATCGGCAGCGCAGATCCCCCGGTCGCGTCGCCTCCTCTGGCTCGTCGCGGTCGACGCTGCCGAGCGACCCGGTCACCGAATCGACGAACTCTGTTTCCGACAACAGCAAAGGCAGGAAGCTCATGATCTCCGTCCCGGAACTACGTGCGTGGGTGTCGGGTTTGGATACCTCCGGTTTCGTCGGTATCGACGAAAGTAGCCTCGCTCTGGTGGAGGTCGGCGACGACGACCTTCTCACCGGCGCCTATCTCGAGGTCGGCGGATGCGACGACGACACCGAGATCGAACCGCCGTCGGTCACCGCTGTCGAGCCGGCGGGCGTGAGCGCTGCGCCCGAGGCGGCGGTGGTGTCGGTGGCGGATCTGCTGGCGATGGTCGGCGGCAGCCTCACCCGCACCGAACTGCCCAAGGTGCGCGCCGCGGTCCGGAACTCGAGTATCGGCGACTCGCTCGGCGATGTGGTGTTCGCCGTCCTCGCCGGACGCCGCCGCGAACTCACCGCGGTACTGCGCGCGCTCACCGACCCCGACGCGTTCACCACACGTCTAGGCCCGGCACCGCTGGTCTCGGTGGCCTCCGAGCGGATCGGTGGCTTGTTCGCCGCGATCGAGGAAACGACCGGACTGTCGCTGATCCGCGTGCGCTGCGGTGACACCGCGCGCCTGTGCGTCGACGACCGAGCGACCGGCAGGTTGTTCGAGGTCGGCGACACCCTCGAGTCGTGGTTGCTCGGCGAGGCCACCCTACCTGGCCTGACCGCGGAGTGGATCGGCGCACCCGTCGACGACTTCACCCGCGACGAACTGACCCGCACCGGCGCCCACGACTACCAGCTGCCCGAAAGCTCACCCCGCCGCGACTGACCCGCGGCTACAGAAAACGGCCGGACGAACCCAACCCTCACGCATGCGTAGATGCGCATGTCGACAACTCTTGGAAGGATGTGGCGCTCTTGTCGGCACTCACGATTTCCCATACCGCCGAGGAAGGCACCCTGTTGACCGGCACCGTCCGCGACGACGGCACCTACGAGGTCATGTGCGCGGTGCGCAAGGCGGTCGGGCATTGGCGGTGGGCGCGGAGTCTGGGCTGTTGGATCGTGGTGTCCTCCCGCGATCGCCAGCCCAAGCAGTACCACATCGACTACGCCGCCGAGAAGTTGCGTGAGGCCGGATACACCGTCGAGGTGGACATCGACCGCAGCGTGCGCGCCACCGAGGACGCCGAGACCGACCGCGCCCTCCGACAGGCTGACCGAGTCGATGCGTTGCAGAACAAGGCATCCCGCAAAGACGCGAAAGCCGCCGCCGCGGAAGCCGCGCATCAGCGCGCCCACAACGCCTTGCCCCCGTTCGGAGAGCCGGTCAAGATCGGGCACCATTCCGAACGCCGCCACCGCAACGCCATCGACAAGTCGTGGAAGGCGTGGGGCCGCTCGGTCGAAGCCGACCGCGACGCCACCCGCGCCCACCATCGCGCCGAGGCCGCCGCCCACACCACCGAGCACCGGAATTCTGCGCGGACGGTGGCCAACCGGATCGATACCCTCGAGGCCGAGCAGCGCGGCGATCAACGCGCCCTCGACGGACACACCCGCCGGTTCCTCGACAGCGACGGCAACGTCTATCAGACCGAAACCACCGGCCCGGCCACCGGCGAATACCGGGCGCGCGTGCTGGCCCGAATGACCCAGCGCGAGCGGGACATCGCCTACTGGAAACAGGTCCGCCAAACCCAGATCGACCAAGGCTTGACTCCGGGCTGGGGCCGTGACGATTTCACGGTCGGGGACTTCGTGCGCGCCCGCGGGGCGACGTGGCGTCAGATCACGCGAGTGAATCCGAAATCGGTGTCGGTGGTGAACTTTTCACTGTCCCCGTTGGAAGTGCACACGATCGCGGCGAAGATGACTGGGCATCGGTGGATCACCACCGATGACACCGTGCGCTTCCACGAGATCACCGCCGTCATGACCGATGCCCAGGCCCACGAACGGTTCCCCGACATCTTCGCCGACCTCGACACCAACAGCCTCCCGCCGCGCCCGAAACGCAAGGGCGGGAAGACGAAACTCGACTACCACCGTGGCCTCCAGGCCGAGCACTGGTCCTGGCGCATCGACGGCATCGAATACGACGCGGTGTGGGCGCACCCTTCGCACTGGTTCGCCACCCCGCCCGAGCCCATCACCGAACCGGGTGTGCTGCGTCTGCGCGCGCGCCGCCGCCCGGCCGGGCGCGTGCACGGTGACCCGGTCGAACTCCCGGTGACCGAGTTCGCGATCACCGGGCCGGTGTGCTGGCCCGAGGAGGTCCACAACCAGGTCCGTGTCCTGGTCGAGGCCCGCACCTACCTGCCCACCGCCTGACCCGCCGACACCCCTGCGGGCGACACCGGGCCAACGACCGCCCGCGATCCCGTTGTGGCTCGCGCAATCCGCTGTCACACAACAGCATCCGGCGTCAGCGGCAGCGCCGCCGACCCGTTCGGCCGCCATTCGACCGATCCCTGTCGGCCTGCCCTCCTGCGGCTTCCCGTCCATGTCCCGCACCGAGAACGGAGACCACCATGCCCTCCACTCCTGTCCGTCACGCCGCAGTATCGACCCGTCGTCTGCCCCTGTCCGTCGACCCCCCACATGAGGGAGGGCGGTGATGGGCGCGGTGGCCTGTTCGATGATCGTGCGCGGACTCACCGGGCACCTGCGCGAGGTCGTGGCCGAGATCACGCCGGGACTGCCCTCGCTCACCGTGACCGGTCCGTCCGAGGACCAGCCGCACGCGCGCATCGCCCGGGTCCGCGCCGCGGTCGCCAGCTGCGGCTGGGGGTGGGGGTGGCCGCAGGCCCGGGTGACGCTCACGATCTCGCCGCCGGTCGGCTCGGGCATCGAGGGTATGCACGACCTCGCACTGGCGGTCGCGGTACTCGCCGCCACCGCCCCCGCCACGATCCCCGCACCGCGCCTCGATGGGGTCGTACTGCTCGGCGAACTCGCCCCCGACGGCCGTCTGCGGCCCGTGCGCGGGATCCTGCCCGCGGTCCTGGCCGCCCGCGACCACGGACGCACCCTCGTGATCGTGCCGCGCGAAAGCCTCGCCGAGGCCGCCCTCGTGCCGGTGATGACCATTCTCGGCGCCGATCATCTCGGCGCTGTGCTGGCCTGGCT
The DNA here is from genome assembly GCF_040644075.1 of Nocardia sp. NPDC047038. Taxonomy (NCBI): domain Bacteria; kingdom Bacillati; phylum Actinomycetota; class Actinomycetes; order Mycobacteriales; family Nocardiaceae; genus Nocardia; species Nocardia sp. NPDC047038. Next base: position 31,629 of record NZ_JBEYVQ010000016.1, read on the forward strand.
CGGCGGGGCCGACCACACCCTGGACGTACCCGCCGCCGTCCCGGCACCACCGGAATTCACCGGCGTGGACCTCAGCGATGTGCGTGGTCACTACCGGGCGCGATGGGCGCTCGAGGTCGCCGCTGCCGGGGGCCACCACCTGCGCCTGATCGGGCCACCGGCCGCCGGGCTCGGCGCGCTCGCCCAACGCCTGCCCGGACTACTGCCGCGGCTGACCGAATCCGAGTCGCTGGAGGTCCGGGCGATCCCGTCGCTGGCCGGCACCCTGCCCGAGGGTCCGCTGGCATCGATCACCGCCCGCCCCTACGTCGAAGTCCACCATTCCTCCAGTGCCCGTGCACTGCTGGGCAGCGCCGCCTCCGCACGTCCCGGCGCGCTGGCCCGCGCCCACCTCGGCGTGCTGCACCTGGAGTCCTATCCCGACCTGCACCAGCGCACGCTCGACGCGCTACGGTCACCGCTGGACGACGGTGAGGTCGTCGTCGCCAACCGCGACAACCTGCTGCGGCTGCCCTGCGACACCCTCGCGGTACTGACCTCGGCGGAATGCCTGTGCCATGCGGCCCGCGATGCCGCGTGTGCCTGCCCGCCAGCGGCCAAGCGCCGCCACCGGGAGCGGCTGCACCGGGTCCTGGCCGAACGGGTCGACATCACCATCCGCGACAACCCCGACGACCGTGGCGGGTTCGGGGAGGACTCCCGCGAAACCAGCGCCGAGGTGCGCCGCCGGGTCACCGCGGCCCGTACGGCGGCAGCGGCCCGGTGGCGCGAGCACGGCTACACCACCAACGCCCGCGTCCCCTCATCGCTTCTGCGCCAACACTTTCCGTTGTCACGGACCGAGGCCGCTCCGCTCGAGGCAGCACTGCGGGAGGGCCGGATCACTCGCCACAGCGCCGACCGGACCCTCGCGGTCGCGGTGACCATCGCCGACCTGCGCGGCGCCGATCATCCCAACACCCACGACATCGTCGAAGCCCTGCACCTGCACGGATTCGGCAGACCATAGTTCCAGCCCACCGCGCACCCGAACCCGCTGGCGATTCCCCGGGTGCGGGTCGGTGGGTTCGTGGTCACCGAGCTGGCCTGCCGGGTGCGTCGAGGTCCACCGTCGCCCCAGTCAACCCGCCGCCATCCTTTCCCGACGAGAGCGGCGTTGTCGTTCGTTCGAAGGAGCCACCCCCATGTCCACACCCGCCTCGCCCGCCGACACCGGCCTCCGCGCCCGGATCGACAACGATCGCGCGCGTGCCGAAGGCTTCGTCTGGGGTGCACTGCACATCCAACACCCCTTTACCCCCGAAGCCGCCACCGCCCAGGCGTTCGCGTCCGCCTACGCCGACCGAGTCACCGAATCCCTCACCAAAGACAACGTTTTCGTCCCCGGCCTGGCGGAAGCGTGGGTCGCGTGGCGGGTCACCGGCGACCTCACCGCCAACCTCGCTCCCGCCCCGTCCCCGGTCGAGCGGGTGCCGGGATTCGAGGAATGCGACGCCGCGTTACGGAACCGGACAGCGTGGTGGCTGTGCGCCGAGGCCCTCGGGTATGTGCGCGGCTGGTGTGACGCGGCCGGGATCGGGTCCGGTGACGCGGTCGATTTCGCCCGCGCCTACGCCGTGCTCGTGGCCGCGAGTGTGTCGCGCCCCAATATCGCCGACGCCTGGACCAACTGGCGCTCAGGCCGGCCCCTCAACGCCTTCGGCGAATAACACCCACCACCGGCCGCGCCGATGCGCTCAGCAGTACCGCCCCGATCGGCCAGGCCGATTCAACCACCAGCAGAACGGAATTCGCTCATGAACAGCACTGAGCACTGCCCGTTCGGAGCAGTGCGTGAGCCCCGGCGGCTCGCGTGGGCGCTGCTCTCGCGCGCCGCGCGCGGACCGTCGAAAACGGTGTGGCAGTTGATCGACCGGCTCGGTGTCGAAGACGCGGCGACCGCGCTGGCCACCGGCACCGCCGAGGCCGAGGTGGATCCAGGTGTAGTCGCCCGCGCGAATCCCGACCGCGCCGCTGCCGAGTTGGTCGTACATTACGCAGGCGGGGGTCGACTGATCACCCCGGATGACCCCGAATGGCCGACCGCGCATCTGGCGGCACTGCACGCCCCCGGGTGGGGACCCGAATACATCGTCGGTCCCCTCGCCTTATGGGTGTCGGGCACCGCCCGGCTACCGGAGATCGCCGAGGACGCCGTCGCGGTCGCCGGGACACCACGCCCGACCGGCTATGGGATCGAGGCCACCACCGCCATCGTCGCCGAGGTCACCGCCCGCGGCATGGCCGTCGCCGCCACAGGCGGTCCCGGCATCCCCGCCCACGCCCTCACCACCGCCCACCACATCCCGGCACCGACACTGACGGTGCTCTCGTGCGGCACCGACCTGGCCTACCGCCACCACAACCACAACCTGCGCTCTGCGCAACCTGGCACCGGTGTGCTGGTCAGCGAATACCCGCCCGGGACCCCGCCGCGACCGCAGCGAGTGGGAGCGGCCCACCGGTTACTGGCCGCGCTCACCCGCGCCACCGTCCTGGTCGAGGCCGATCGGCGGTGCTGGAGCGAGGTGTCGATCACGTGGGCGCAGCGGCTGGGCCGCAACACCTACGCCGTGCCTGGGCCGATCACCTCCCCGACCTCCAGCCCCGGCAACCACCTCATCGCCGGCCACGACGTCACCCCACTCGCCTCACCCCGCGACATCTACCTGCTCGCCGGTGATCTGACCACCGAATCGGTTCCCGGCGACGACGCCCCGGACCGACCGAACGGAGAACCCGCGTGACCGACACCTTCGCCTGGACAGCGAATCTCACCCGCCACGGCGGCACCGAACTGGCCCTGCTCGCCGCCACTCCCACCACCGCGCTGGACACGGTCGCAGCCTCCGTGGCCGCGCACCCGGTCCCGCCCGAGACCCGCCACAGAGTTCGTGCCGGGCTGGTCAACAGCGACGCCGAATATCCGGGCGAGGAGTTTCGCCTCTACCGCGTCGGCGGCATCGGCCACCGGCCCCACCACGATCTGGCGGTCGCGGTCACCGTCCACCAGCTCGCCGTCGACCCGCCCTGGCGCGGGCTCCTCGACCACGTCCTGTTTCTCGCCGAACTCGGCCTCGACGGCCGCCTGCGCGCCGCTGGCCCGCCGGACACCATCGCCACCGTTGTCGCGGCGGCGGCGCGCACCGAATTCCGCTACGTCGTGACCGTGACACCGGAGAACACCGACGATCTCGACCAGGTCGAGGGCGTCACCGTCGTCACCCTCACCGATCTGCGGGCAGTCCTGACCTGGCTCGAATCCCTATCGGGCGAGCAGCTCGAATCCGCTGCGGCGTGCCCGGCGTCGCCAGGAATGCGCATCGCCCACAACCTTGGTCCCGCCCGGGTCCGGCAACTCCGGGCAGTCCTCGACCACGGCGAGGTCGAGGAGCACGCTCCGTACCTCGGCGACGACAACCGCTGACCCCGGTGGCATCGCGCACGAACGAAGGCATCGACCCGTTGCTCGCAGACCTCGTCGATGCCGCCGAACAACGGCTGAGCGACTTCATCCCAGACCACCTCCTGACCACCCCGCGCCCGCGGGCGCCCACTTGCGAGGAGATCGCATGGGTTCGACCGGGTTCCGGGTGCCGGTGGATACCGACACCCACCGCTTCGTTCTGGACAACCTGCGCCAGAACCTGCCCACCGGGCACATGCTGGTCGCGCACTGCCGCGCCGCGCTGGGCACCGGCCGCCGCCACGGCGGCTGGTCCTATGCCCTCTACGCCGCGATCGCCGACACCACCACACCAGTGACGGTGTCGGCGCACGTGCTGCTCTACCAGCGCCACCACCGCGGCGGTGTGTCCGAGATCGTCGTCAAGCACCTGCACGAGACCGAAGGCCCCGGCGATCACCACGGCGTCACCCGCCGCGTGCTCGACGCGCTCACCCCCACTGACCATCCCGACGCCTGCCAGTGGCGGGCCGACGCGCTCCGCCACCACCGCGCCCTCGCCACCGCCCGCCGGACGGTCGGCGCGGTCATACGCCTGGACCGCGCCTACACCTACGGCCACGGCATCGGCGCCGTGCAGCAGGTCCTGGTGTGCTCCCCGACCCTCTGGCGGCGCGCTCGGATCACCGACTCCGGCGTGGAGATCGACAGCCGCGAACTGCGTGCGGCCCCTGGGTGGGCCCTGCGTGAATTCGAGATCCTGCACGCACCCGGCGAGTCCGCGCCACCCACCGCGCGGACCTGAACCTCGGCCCGCCGCCTGAGCGCATTCCGGTCAGGGCCGGCTCCGTTTCCTCATCCATTCCCCTTTTCGCCGGACCCGGCTCAGGTGCGGCGTCTTTCCTGTGTTCGGAGGTTGATCTCTCATGGGCAGACTTACTCGTGCCGAGGCCACCGCGCATCGCGAAGCGCTCGGGTTGGCCGGTCTACGCCGCGACCTGGACGAAGAAGAGAAACGCTTCGTCCTCACCCACTACCAGGAATCGGCCAGCCAGGCCCGCCCCGTCGAGGGCACGTTCTTCACCCCGACGGATCTGGCCGACTGCATGTCCCTGGACGTGGTCGGCAATCGGGTGATCGACCTGTGCGCCGGGATCGGCGCGCTCGCCTTCGCCTGCCGCAACCCCCTTGAGCAGGCTCGTGGGCTGCCCGCGCGCGAAATCGTATGCGTGGAATCGGATCCCGAGTTCGTGGCGGTCGGGATGAAGCTGGTTCCGGAGGCCACCTGGGTCTGCGCCGATGTGTTCGAGGTGGGGCGGCAGCGGTGGCGATTGTTCGACACCGCGATCGCCAACCCGCCCTTCGGCCCCCGCCCCCGTACCGGCAACGCCCCCGGCTACCGCGGACCCCGCTTCGAATACCACGTCATCGCACTCGCCTCGCACCTGGCCCGCCACGGCGTTTTTCTGGTGCCGCAGACCTCGGCGCCTTTCCACTACAGCGGAAGCCAGGAGATGCTCGAAGGGCAGGGCGACGCCGAATACAAGCGTTTCTCCTCCGGCACCGGCATCGCCCTCGAGCCCGGATGCAGTGTCAACACCGCCTTCCACGACCCGTACTGGCATCACCCCGCCCCGCGCACCGAGATCGTCACCACCGAGTTCGGTGACACCGCCCTCGCGCGCCGCCGCCGAGCACGCGCCGGTGCCGTGGTGGCGCCGTGGGACCGGGCCACCCGCGCCAGCTGAAAAACCGCCACCCCTCGTACCCGCCGATTGGACAGGAGCCCGGATTCGTCATGCCCACACCAGGTTTCAGCCTCAGCACCGACACGAACTCCACCGATTACGGGGCCTCCTACACGCTGTTCCGCACCGACGAGGCACCCCTGACCGGGACGGTGTTCACCGACATGGGCGAACACACCGTCCTGGTCGACGGCATCCCCGAACGCCGGTCGATGGTGATCGTGCGGTTCTTCGGCCTGCGCGCCCACGGCGAGCCCCTGGGCAACCCGCGGGTGCTGGCCCGCTTCGTCCCCGGAGAGCCCGGCCGCGGGGCCGCGGCGGCGGTGTGCCTGGGCGAGCCCGGACGCCTGCACCTCGAACTGGGCCATCCTCTCACCACCGCCGATGCGGACCTGCGGGAACTGATGTCCGACACCGTCATCGAGATCACCGCCGAGTTCCTCACCGACGACCGTGCCGCCCGCCATCGCCACTTCTGCGCCGATGCGCGCCGCCAAGACGCAGCCACCGCTCTCGGGACCATCGACGTGCTCCAGCAGCGCGGCTACCGGCGTCTGGCCGCCGCCCGCGCCGAGGCCGATGCGGCCTGGGCGCTCGTGCAGACCCTGCGCCAGCGGAACTGACCCGCGCCGATCCGTACTGCTGATCGCAGCCACCCGAGGAGTTTCAATGATGCTCGACACCGACCTGACCCTCACGCCTGCGGTGCTGGCGGACCTGCGTGCGGTCCTGGCCTATGCGGAGATCGGGGAGGAACGCGACTACGACGAGTGCGACCCGCAGGACCGGGCGCATCACATTCTGCACCCGATCCGGCGCCTGTCCGCATGGCTCGCGGGTGCTGCGGCTCCGAAGACATCCTTCGTCTACATCCAGCAGGGCGGCGCGAGCAGAGAGTTCTACCTGCATGCCTTCGACACCGAGGCCGACGCCGAGGCGGGCCGGCAGGACAAGGATTCCTTCGGCACCACCGCGATCGTGCGGATTCCCGGCCTCACCTCCGAACAGCTCGACGCCGTCGAAGAACTCATCCAACAGATCGGCAACCTCGTCTTCGACGTCGCGGCCGAGGCCGACCCGCTCACCCCTGACACCTGAACCGCACTCACCAGCCCGAGGCGCACGCAGGTCACCGCGATCGAGCAACCTCACACGCCCGACGCCTTCGCCTATGGCGAGGCGGTCGAGTCGGCCCGTGCTGTCTGTGATCCCTGCAACTGCCCTTACGCCCCTTCCTGCACGCGACACCCGCTGCACCCGGTGGGTGTCGCGTCGTATCCGCCTGTCCCAGAGAGGAATACACCGTCATGTCGATCGCCTCGTGTGTGCGTCACGCCGAGTTGGGAGACCTCGTCGGTCTGCTCAACGATCAGCAGGCCGCCAAACTCGACGTCCTGGCCCCCGCGTCGGCGCTGCGCGCCTGCGACGGGCTGTTGCAGCTGTCGGGTGTGGAGCCGGTCCTCGACGACCGCGGCGTCACCCCTGTCGATGGCCTGTATCGGCCGACCGGTGCCGCGGATTCGCATCTGGGGTCGAAGCTGAAGATCCCCGCCGGGTACCTGAAGTCGCTGCGGGAGATACAGCGCACCGATCTCTACGACGCCAACGTCAACGGCCTGCTGCACGGCCCGACCGATCCGCGCCTGCCCGGCGGGCCGGACGAGCGCTCGTTCCTGCTGCGCCTGTTCACCTCCTCCACGCCCGGTGAGCCGGGGGTGTTGCGGGCGGTGCTGTCGGACCGCTACGGGATCATCGACAACCTCGACGTGCTCACCGCGGTGCTCGACGGTATCCGCCTGGCCGACACCGACGTCACGGTGCGCTCCTGCGATCTGTCGGAGTCCTCGATGCACTGCAAGGTGTATTCGCCGAAGATCCGCACCCTCGCGCCGACGTTCCTGGAGAACTATCGGACCCCGTTCGCCAACCCCGACCTCGAGGCCGAGCGCCGTCGTGTGGCCGGGCAGATCGAGACCGGGCGGCGGCTGGCCGCGCGCGAGGGCCGCGGCTACCGGCCCGGTTCGGAGCCGGTGGTGTTCGCCGGGTTGCGGTTCTCCAACTCCGAGATCGGCCACCACGCGGTCACGTTGAAGCCGGAGCTGGTGGTGCAGATCTGCGGCAACGGACTCACGCTGCCGTTGTTCGCGTTCACCAAACGCCACGTCGGGGACCGCCTCGAAATCGGCGGCACCCGCTCGTGGTCGCAAGACACCCAGCGTAAAAGGCTCGCGGTGATCACCGCCGAGACCCGCGACAAGGTCTCGGAGTGGATGTCGCCGGAGTTCCTGACCGCCCGGGTCGAAGAACTCGAGCGCCACGCCGGTACCCCGGTGACCCAGCCCGACCGCACCCTCGAGGTCGTGTCGAAGAAGCTCGGGTTCACCGAGGACGAGCGCTCGGGGATTTTGTCGCACTTCATCGCCGGGGGACAGCGCACCGCCGCCGGGATCGCCAACGCGGTCACCAGCTACTCCCAGACCATCTCCGACCCCGACCGCGCCGACGACCTCGACGACCTCGCCCTCACCGCGATGACCCTCGTCTGACCCGCACCCGAGGACCACTCTCCCGCTCGATATCCCTGTCCCTGCTTTTCGAAGGAGTTGTGCCCATGGCCGAGACCACCACCCTGACCCGCGCCGAATTCGACACCGCCGAGCACTTCGGCGCCGCCGGCGCTGTGACCGCGCTGGGCCCCGACACCGTGGACCGCTGGCGCGAGCAGTACCCGGACTGGAAAGCCAAGCACTGGGGCTACACCGACCCCGAATCCCCGCACGGCGCCCGGTACCTGCGCCCGATCAACGTCGCCCCCCGCCCCAAGAAGTAGCACCCCTGTCCCGAGCGCCCGCACGCGGTCGGTAGCGACATCGGCAGGCCCGGGACCGCTGGCCGTTCCGGTGTCCCCCGAGCTCGCCACCGGCCACACGGTCACCGACATCGCCCGGCGACCGCGATCTCGTGTTGCTTCGCGCCGACAGAACCCCTCCGACCCCTGGAAGGACATCTGCCCATGACGAAGAAGAAGCGAGAACTGCGACTGCCCGCGGGTTTCGACGCTGTCGAGAACATCCTCGGCCTCGACGCCGAAGGCTGTGTCGTCATCAGATTCGCCACTCACCACACGGCGGTGCTGACACCGTGCTGTCACGCCAGCGGCAAGGGCAGCGCCGATTCGATATCCGGGGTCGTGTGCCGCGCCTGCTACCGCGACGTGCACCACAAACACGGCGGCATCGATGCCGAGATCGCCATCGCCCGCGACGACCTCGACATCGTCATCGACGGCGAGCCCCCGAACCTCACCAAGCCCGCGAGCGGTTAGCCCGCGCTTTCGCCCCATCCATCGAAGTCCCATCCCACGAGGCAGGGACCAGCCAGTCCAAAGCTGGCCGGTCCCTGCCTCTTTCAAGATAGGAGCCCATCTCGATGCCCACCGACACCGACACGCCCACCACCGACACCGACATCGCCGAGCATGCCCCCGCCGTCGACCCGGCACCCGGTCCCGCCCCCACCGACACCGAACACCGCAGCTCGGACCCCGGCGAAGCCGACACCGACGAGGCACCCGGGTCCCTTGACCGGTTGTGCACCGGCCCGACCGTGAATCCCGCCCTGCTCGAGATCGACAAGAACGTGCGCGAGACCTTCCAGCTCGAGGATCACCCGGAAGTCACCGAGTCGATCCGCGAACACGGGGTCCGGGACCCGATCCTGGTGATCCGGATGCCCGACGGCCGTCTGGTGGTGCGCGACGGGCAGGTCCGAACCCTGACCGCGCTGGCCTACGAACTGCCAGAGGTGCCGGTCTACATCCGCGATTTCGACCCGAGCGTGGACACCAACGAGGCCGAGATCGAGCGCATCACCGAACAGATCACCCTCAACGACCGCCGCATCCCGCTCACCAACAGCGACCGCGCCGCCGGGATCGCGGCGATGCTCGACCTCGGCGCCTCGGTCACCCGCGTCGCGAAGGCGTTGCAGACCAAACGCGACGAGATCAAACTCGTTGGCAAGGTCGGTACCTCGCCCACCGCGCGCACTCTGATCGACGACGACCAGTACGACCTGACCCACGCCGCGGTCATCGCCGAATACGAGAACGTCGGCGACCTCGACGCCGTACGGCGGTTGCTCAACGTCCGCAGCGGGGTGTTCGACTACGAAGCCAACCGGATCGCCGCCGATCGCGCCGAACGCCGCGCCTACCTCGCCGACGCCCTCCCGTATGCCCAGGCCGGGCTCGGGATCCTCACCGACTACCCCGACCTCGATGACGCCGAGATGGGACTGTTGTGCGCGGGCGAACTCGTCGACGCGGACGGCAACGCCGTCGAATTCGAGCACATCCGAGCCCACCCCGCAGCGTGGCTGGCGTGGTTCGAGATCGCCGAGGAACAGGTGTGGGTCGAAATCGAGTCCGGCCATATCGTCGACCCCGACACCGTGGACTGGGATACCCGCGATCAGCCCGACGCCGAGCCCGCCGAGGGGTTGCGCCACGCGCGCGAAGTCGAGCAGCGCGACCAGCTGCTGTGCGAGTACTTCCTGCCCCGCGACCTGTTGGATGCGACAGGGTTGCGCGAACGCGTCGACACCGAGCCCGACAACGCAGACGACACCGACACCGCTGCCGGTGAGGTCGGTGAGGGCGAGCACCTCGGCGAGCGCGGTACCCGTTTCGGTCAGGTCGATCAGGAGCAGGTCGCCGCGGATCGGCGCGCCGCCGCCGAAGCGGCAGCCGAAGCGGCGGCGCAGGCGGCCGAGATCGAGCGGGCCGCGCGGCGGCGGGTCCGCGAACTCAACAAGCTCGGTCTGGCCGCCAAGGCGACCCGTATCGAGTTCGTCACCCGGCTGCTGGCCCGCAAGACCCCGCCTACCCAAGCCGCGTTGTTCATGACCCGGTCCCTGCTGGCCGATCCGGGACTGACCGGCGAATACCACGCCTTCGACTCCGCGCTCAAGCTGCTGGGCATCGAGGGCTACCGGTCCCGCCTCGACATGCTCGCCACCCTCGACACCACCAAACCCGCCCGCGCCCAGGTCATCGCGCTCGCGCTGGTGCTGGGTGGCTACGAGCACCGCGCCGACAAGGACCTGTGGCGCTACACCGAATCCGCCGTACGCCGCTACCTGAGCTTCCTGCGCGAACTCGGCTACCCGCTGGTCCCGGTCGAACTCGCCGCCCTCGGCGAGATCAAGGCCGTCGACATCGACATCGACAACCCCACCGCCACCGGCGAACCCGGCGACACCAGGGCCGATGGCGTCGTTGATCTCAACGCGGACGAGGAGACCGAGGCCAACGAGCAGGACCTGCCCGACGCGGCCTGACCGTCTCGGCATCCCCGCGGTCCCGGTGCGCCCGGAGGAGTTTCGGGCGCACCGGGGCCGCGTCCCGGCCTTCTCCGGCCTTCTCCGAAGGAGTCAGTTGTGCGCACCCCCGACGAACCCGCCATCGAGGCCCTGGCCCGGACCGACGACAACGGCTATCGCGCCCGCAGCCTGTGCCTGGTCGACGCCCAGCCCGCCGACATCACCGTCACCGTCGAGGCCGACGGCGGCTTCCGCGCCACCGTGCGCGTGTTCGACCAGATGAGCTTGTCCTGGCATCTACTGCTGCGCGCCGACCATCTCGACTACCCGCGCCTGCCCGCCGACCCCGACCCGCCTGCCACCCTCGAGGCGGTCTGTGCACGCGTGCGCGAGTTGCACGCCACCGCAGTGTGGATCGCCCGCACCGCCCGCCACGTGGGACCGCGGTGGTGACCGCCACGTCGGCGCAGGCCGACGTCGTGGATCTGCGGGCATTCGCTCTCGACATCGCGGCGCGCGGGTGGCCGGTGTTCCCGATCCGGCCCGGCGCAAAGAAGCCGCCGGTGTTCAAACGCTGGCCCGACCACGCCTCCACCGACCCGGCCCGCATCAACCGGTGGTGGGATCAGGACCCGGCCCGCAACGTGGCGATCGCGACCGGCCCTGCCGGGTTGTGCGTGATCGACCTCGACCCCCGCCATATGAGCCCGCCCGCCACCGGATTCGCCGACGCCATGACCCGGCTCGACGCACGCTCGAGCGCGCCGGTGCCGGTGACGTGGACGGTGGCGACCCCGCACGGCTGGCATCTCTACTACCGGGCCCCGCAGACGCCGCGGTTGCCGTGCAGCATCGGCCGTCTCGGGGACGGGATCGACACCCGCGGGCACGGCGGCTACGTCATCGCGCCCGGATCACGGACCCGCCACGGCGACTACATCGTCGCCGCCGAGCATCCGGTCGCCGAACTGCCTGCCGAGCTCGTCGTTCTGCTCACCCCGCCACCACCCGCGCCCACGATTCGGTCCTGCGCGGGTGCGACGCATCCCGACGCCTACCTCGCGGCCATCCTCGCCGGGGAAGCCCACCGCGTCGCCAGCGCACGAGTCCATCTGCGCAACCACACCCTGTTCCGGTCCGCGCTCGTGCTGGGACGGCTGGTGGCCGCCGACGAGATCAGCGAACACCACGCCCGCACCGTGCTCGCGGACGCCGCCGCGGTGCACGTCGGGGTCGAGGGCTTCACCAGCAGCGAGGCGGATCGCACTATCGCCAACGGGCTGCGCTACTCCCGCTCCCGCCCCCGCTACCTGCGCCGATGACCCATCGACCGCAGCTGGAAGGAGAGACATCATGCCGGATCCGAACGTGGAAGTCGTGGTGGTCCGTGACCCGTCCGCCCAGACCTGGGTGTCGGTGTATGTCGACGGCGTCGTCGCCGACTGCCGATCTGTGGTGATCGATGCCGGTCACGGCTGGGAATGGGACGACTGGCGCGATTTCCGCGACGCCACCCTGGCCGAAGCCAGCAGTCCGGCCTGCCGCGCCGAGTTGATCGACGCCTTCGACGACCCGCCCGGCGGTGAATACGTGCTCGGCCGAGACCGCAGGCACTGGCTCGACGGGGTCGAGGCCGAGGACCGGCTCGCTTCGCGCTATCGGCTCACCGGACCACGCGCGGTCGCGGTCACCGTGCCCGCCGACACCGATATCGACGCCTTCGCGCTGACGTATCTGCGCGAGCACCTGCCCGAGGGGCAGCGGTTGCTCCGCAGCGATCGCACCCCGGCCGCCGACACGGTCGCGGCCTGGGCCACGACCAGCTGGGACACGGTGTTGACCGCCGCGATCGCCGACACCACCGGCGAGGTCACCGCGCATCAGCTGCTCTACCGCCTCGCCCGCAGCGGCGGGTCCGGCGACCGGGTCCGGGTCGAACTGGCCCACCGCCACGAGATCGAGGGCAGTGACTATTACCGCGGGCTGGACCCGGCACTGCTCACCGCGCTCACCCCCGCCACCCGCAGCCGCGCGCGCATCTGGCGATGCCTGGTCCAGCGATCCGCCGCGGCACCGGCCACCGATACCGGCACCACCAGGAAGGACACCTCACCGCGATGACCTGCGCCAAACTGTGGTTTCCCCGCGCCGACGTACTCGACCTCGCCGAGCACGCCATGGCCGCCGCCGAACACTCGCTTCCGCCCTTCGACAACACCGGCGTGGGGTCGCCGTCGCTGATCTGGGTCAAAGACGACGGCATCTATCTGGCCAGCAACGGTCTGCCCCGCCAAGCCCGCACCGAGGCCGATCCCCCGGACAGCAAGATGCATGTCGTCTACGCCCACGGCCACGGATACGGCACCCACTGGCATCACGGCCCGCCGCTGGGTGACGACTTCGTCGAATACCTGCCGCTGACGGAGTCTTTCGGCGAGGACGGGGCCGCGTTCATCGACACGCTGCGCGGACCCGACACTGCGGCCTGGCTCGTCATCACCGTCTACCCGAACACCTTCTCCGTCGAACTCTCCGACACCGGCCCCTCCTGAGATCCGGCACCACGGAATACGACACGGGCGGGCGAGTCCGGCCAGGTGCCCCCGCCAGTGTCGGTTCGTTCGTCCACCGCTGCCCTCGACCACCGGAGTCTGGGGTACCCGCATGCTCGATCCCACCCCGAATCCCTCGACCGCCGAACCGGTCTCGCGATCGCCGGTACCCACCGTCGCGACGGCCGGTGCGGGCCTGCGTCTCCAGTTCTGTCGCGGCGATGACGATCTCACCGCGGACCCGGCCGGCGAGACGGACGCGAGCGAAGTCCGGGTCTGGGACGGCGAGCTGTGTCTGGCTGCGGTCACCCACGATTGCGGCGGGTGGGGGGCTACGCCGGAGGTGACTGCAGACACCGGATCCCCGACCAACACCTAAACACCCGCTTCGCCGACTGGCGCCACGCCCTGCACACCCTCACCGGCATCACCATCGCACCCGGCTGACCAACCCTGCGACACCCGACTCCGGTGCCCAGGCAGGCCGCGATTCTCTCGCCCCGGCAACCGGCCCGGCACCACCACTTTCGAGGAGCATTGCCATGCACACGATCGCCACGGTCTCCGATACACGGCTGCGGGCGTGGGCGATCCTGGCCCGCGCCGCGCTCACCCCGGCCACCACTGCCCGCGCGCTCGCGGCCACTCGCTCGGCCGCCACCGACATCGAGGAGGCCGCCGACCGGATCGGCGCGCTCCCGGCCGGACCCGGTTCGAGGTTGTCGGTGGCCGAGCTGGCCGCCCGCGATCTCGACCGCGCCACCGACATCGGGGCGTGGTTGCTCACCCCCCACGATCCCGCTTGGACCGGACTGGGATTCGACGACCTCGACTCCCCCGACGACCGGTATCTGGACGCGCCGGTGGCGGTCTGGGTACGCGGCACCATCGACCCGGTCTCGGTGCTGACCCGCGTCGGTGTCATCGGTACGCGGGCGGTCTCGCCGCGCGGTGCCCGCATCACCGCCGAGATCGCGGGCGCGTTGGCGGTGCGGGGTGTGCACATGGTCAGCGGCGGCGCTTTCGGCGTGGACGTGCTCGCCCACCAAGCCGCCCTCGACCACGGCGCGCCGACCACGCTCGTGTCCGCGGCCGGGATCGACCGCGTCTATCCCACCGCGCACGCCGAGGTGTTCGACGCCGTCGCCGAGACCGGCGCGATCGTGTCGGAATACCCGCCGCGCGAGGGTGTCGACCGTGCGCGGTTGCTGGCGCGCAATCGACTGGTCGCGGCGATGTCGCGGCAGCTGGTGATCCCCGAGGCCGGGCTGCGCTCAGGCACCCTGTCCACCGCGCGGTGGGCGCGGCGGCTGCACCGCCCGGTGCTGGCTGTGCCCGGCCCCCTCTCGACGTCGCTTGGCTGTCACCAGCTCATCGGCGACGGCCACGCCCGCCCCGCGCACTCGGTCACCGACGTGCTCACCGCGCTCAACGAAACCGCCGACCCCGAACCCCGCCACCAGCGCGGCGACCAGCCGCGTACCGACACCGAACACGACCGGCTCGGAGCCGCACCCGTGCGCTGATCCCGCGCGAATTCATCTGTCCCTGTTGATCATCGAACTTCGAGGAGAACTGCTATGGCCGGAGACACCGTCATCACCGTGATAGGGAATCTCACGGCGGACGTAGAACTGAAATTCACGCCCGCTGGTATCGCGGTCGCGAATTTCACCGTCGCATCCACCCCGCGATATTTCGACCGCAACACCAACCAGTGGAAGGACAGCGAAGCGCTGTTCCTGCGGTGCAGCCTCTGGCGAGAGGCCGCCGAGAACGCCGCGGAGTCGCTGACCCGCGGAGCGCGTGTTCTGGTCAGCGGCCGTCTCAAGCAGCGCAGCTACCAGACCCGCGAAGGCGAGAAACGCACCGTCGTCGAGCTCGAGGTCGACGAGGTCGGTCCCTCGCTGCGCTACGCCACCGCCAAGGTCACCAAACGAAAGCCCAACCACACCAACACGAACGATAGCAGCGATCGCTCCCGCGAGCTCGTCGGCGCGGCAACCGGCAACCGCAGCGGCGACGACGATCCCTGGGCCACCACCGGTAGCGGATTCGGCGGAGGGTTCGGCGGCGGATTCGGCGGAGGCGAGGAGCCCTCGTTCTAGAAACCCGTCCCGGCCGACTCCGACCTCCGCGCGCGCCCGGCGTCAGCGGCGCTCGCGGAAGCGATCGCGCGCCCTTCTCGCATCCCGCGCGCCCCGCCCGCGTGCGCCGATCCACTGTCGAAAGGTCGACCACCGCGTGCACAATCCCGAGAACTCGACCGACACCCGCGACCACGGTGACTGGGAGCCGACCCGCTGGTACAGCGTGCTCGGCCCCGACGGGCAGCTGTGGTGCGAGTCCAGCGACCGCGCAGAGGCCGTCGCGGCCCTGCGGCCCGGTGATCGACTCGTGCGCACCTGGCAGCGGATCTGCCGCGAGTCGCAGATGCGCGAAGAACAGCCCTGAATCGAACCCACCCTCTCGACAGCGGTGGATCCACGCGAGTGGTGTGGATCCACCGCTGTCTCACCCGGACCAGGAGATCCCCAGATGAGCGAGCCAGTCCCTACCGAAGCGCCCGCGGTCACCGCGTCGACAGCGGCGGCGTCCGCGTTGATCGCGGTCGCCGAGCGCGCGCCCACGCGAGCGCGCGCCGCGATGGCTGCGGCGCTGGCCGAGTTGGCGCCCGAGGACTGGGCGTGGCTGGGGCTGCTCTACCGCGGTCACGCCCATTCACCCGACGCCGCCCTGTCCAGGGTCCTCGCCCTTGCCGCAGCCCGGCTCGGCACCGCCGACACCCAGGCTCTCGACCACCGGTCGCGCCCAGCCACCGGCGTCGAGGTGGTCGAGGTCCCGGTCGAGGTCGAGTTCCGCGGCTGGGTGCGCCGCCCGGTCCGCGAGGACTGCTACGACCTGCGCCTGTACGCCGAACCGAGCCCGGCCACCGACGCGGTGCGCACCACCAGCGAAGCGATCGCAACCCGCGCCCGCCGCCGACCGGCCCGCCACCCCGGTTTCGAGACGGTGACCGGCACCAGTACCGGCGCGCACGGCCGGTTGGTGGCCTGACCGGGGAGCGGGGTGTGCAGTGAGCGCCGATGACCCGCGTGAGACGGCCGCGATCCAGATCCGGTTCCTGCGCCATCTGCTCGACCGTCTCGATGCCCTCGCCGGTGAGGCCAGCCCGTGGGAAGGGATCCGTCGCCTGCGCCGGGTCATAGCCCGACGCCTCACCGTCATCACCGACACCGAACCGGACGAACCCGGAGCGGACGGCGCAGACAGTGGGCCTGGTCGGCTCGCGTTGATCGCGGTCGAGTTGCACCGGCTGCGCCGTACAGCGACCGGGGCCACGATCACGACCCGCGGCGGGCATTGCCACCGTGTCCACGTCCTGGCGGTCGGTCACCGTCACATCGTCGTCCGCACTCACGCCCGCCTCGGACTCGCTGCGGTGCTGGTGCCGCTGCGGTTCATCGAATCGGTGGACCCGCTCGAATCCGCCACGCAGCACTGACTTCTACCCGGCACAGCCACCGACCGCGACACGCGAGGTCGCCGCGGCACGCGCTCGCGAGACCCCCACCCAACCCGGCTCGAACTCACGCGCACTGTCGCCGGGCCTTCGCGGGGTGGGTGCACCGGCCCGGCGACAGACAGGAGGCGCAATGTCCATCGACTCACCCAATTTTCCCGCGCCCGAATACATCGCGGCACCGCTGCTCGCCGCCCACGGTCCCGAAGTCGAGTTCCTGACCGGGATCGGCGGCAATCCCCGCGTCGTCGACACCGGCGGAATGCCCGCCTTCGCGTTCGTGGCCATCGAAGCCGACGCCGGGCCGATCATCGACCCGAGCGGCACCCTCTACGTCCTGATCACCAGCATCGACGCCGGACTCGCTGCCCGGCGCAGCGACATCGACAGCTGGACCGTCGTCATCTACGACGCGACACAGTCCCACGACGAGGGCATCAGCGCCGCCGAGAACGGCACCAGCTTCACCGCCGCCTGGCAACAGGCGTGGGCGGCCATCGACCTCCCCGATGACCCGCACACCTGATGCCTGGTGCTGGGCACGTGAGCGGGCGGGTGTGGCGGTTGGTGAGGGCTGGGCGGCTGGCCGTCTGCCCCGCCTTGCTGAGTGCTACCAGGGCGTGATCCCGCCACGGCTGCGGGCCCGCGCCCGGCCGTCACCGAATTCGCCCGGCGCGCCGGCTGTCTCGTACCCGGCGGCCGAGTGATTGGGCGCAGCGAATTCAGCGCCGCCCGTTTCGGCGCGTTCCCTCCGCCGCGTCGGGCTCCCACCCTGGTCGGCCGCACTCAGGCGGGTCAGACGACCAGCCGCCCAGCCCCGTGCCGGGGTTACGTACGCGTGTGCGTGCGTCCGGCGCGGGGCCGAGCTGTTTCCAGACGACAGAACAGGAACCCAGTGATGACCGCCACGTTGAACGCACCCGAAACCACCGACTCTGTCACCGAGACCGTTACCGACGTTGTCACCGATCCCGTGCAGACCGTGTCCCCGTTCGCCGCCGCGCTCGGAGAGATCGAATACCTCCTCGACACCGATCCCGACGCCGCGCGGGAACGCTTCACCGCCGTGCTGGCTCTCGCGTCCCCGGCCGAGCGTGCCTTCCTCGATCGCGCCGCCGAGATGCTGACCCGCTCGCCGTGGAAGACCGCGGCGCGTCAGCTGGGGTGGATGGCCAAGTCCCGCCCCGAGCTGCGGTCGATGATCGTCGAGCACACCGCCGAGGGTGACCCGGGTCTGTACCGGCCCGAGCTGCCCCAGCAGTCCGAGACCTCGATCGAGGCGGCCGAATGGGTGCGTCGCTCCATCCGCGACCGCCGCTACCGCGACCGCGACACCGCCACCCCGTCTGCGGCGACCGACGCCGCCCGCTACCAGCCCGAGAAGGTCGCCGCCCGCCGCGCCCGCATCCCCGCACCCACCACCGGGCTGGTGAGCCTGCGCCACCGCGGCCGGGACCTGGCCGTCGCCGAGCGCCGCCACCGTGAATACGCGGGCTATGCGGCGCAGCGGTTGTACACGATCGACACCGCCGTCGACGACGACCGCACCCCGCCGGTTCCCGAGCCCCGGAAGAAGGCCGGGCAGCTGTGGGCGCACGTGCAGGCCGAATTGTGGGACCGCTCGTACTTCCTGCACGTCGCCGAGTGCTACACCGAAGCCGACCGCCATCTCCTCGCCCCCGAGCTGCCCGAACGCCACATCGCGCCCGAGCGCCGTCACGCCGGGCTCGAAGACGCGGCACGGGAGTTCCTGCGCGAGCACGACACCGAGCCCAAGCCTTCGGCCTGGGCGCGCGGCGCACGTGCCCGACGCACCCGCCCGCAGTTCCCGCCGCGGATCACTCCGGCCGACCAGTCCCGCTTCGCCGCCCGCAGGACCGGGCTCGCGGTCCCCAGCGACCGTGACGAGTATCTGCCCTACAGCGAACTCGACGTCCGCGAGTCCACCTGGCAGGGCTCAGGGTTGGACTACGACCTCGCTGCGATGACCCCGTATCTCGGGTGGCCGTGCGTGGGCTGCTGGATCGACCGGCCCTCCGGCGACCGCCGCCCCTTCCACACCCGCCACGGAGTGATCGTCAGCGACGACGGGCTCTGCGATGTCTGCCGCGCCGACGGCCACCCCGGCATCCCCGCCCTGCCCGCCGGGTTCGAGATGCAGACCTTCGTCGAATCCCGCTGCGCCTACATCGCCGCCGCTCATCCCGCCCAGGTGCGCGCGTTGCTGGATCGGGTGCGGGCCGCCGCGGCGAACACCGGACCGACCTGGCGGCTGATCACCCGGTGGATGGCGACGAACCTCGAACAGCCCGAACGCGCACCCCGTCCTACCGCCGCGCGACGGCCGCGCCGGGGCGGGTCCGCGCTCGGTGCCGGGCAGCGCATCGGACGCTGCGACGCCTGCGCCCGAAACGGCATCGTCCACGCCGACAACTACTGCACCGACTGCCGCATCGGCCTCGGACTCGTACCCGCCACCCGCCGCACCGCAGCGGTGGCCTGACCCGCCCCTGCTCGGTTTCCTCCCGTTCGCCGGTCCGCCGCGGTGTCGACCCCTGCGGCGGACCGGTCCACCACTCCCGATCCGACAGGAGCACCCACCGTGCATCGACTCCCGAACCGAGCGCGCCGCGCCCTGGCGGCGCTGCGCGACGCCCCGCTCGCACCCCGCCGCCCGACCGAGGTCCGGGTGCGGGTCTACCTCAACACCGACCCGACCGTCCTGCTGACCGGGTACCGGCCCGACGCATCCGTGATGCTGGCCTACACCTACACACTGAGCGTCGACCCGGCCGCCGACACCGACCAGGCTCTGCTCGAGCGCGTCTTCGCCGCCTTCAACGACCACCCCGAACACGACGACGACCAGATCCACACCGACACCTGGTACGGCATGCGACTCCGGTCACTGTCGGTCGGCGACGTCGTCGGACTCGACGACCGCCACTACACGTGTCAGTCCCGCGGATGGACCCGCGTCCCCGCCCCACCGGGCTGACCGGCACCGCGCCGCGACCGTCCGTTCCCGCTCGCGATGCACGGACCGAGGGACCGCACCCGCCATTCGACCACCCTGACCGGAAGGACCACTACGCCATGACTCATCCCGCGCCGCCGAGTGACCCCGCGCACCTCACGATCACCGAGCTGCACCAGACCCTGGCCACCGGCCGCTCGGTCGTGGTGTCGATGCGCGCCGCCGCCGGACACGCGCACCTGATCGAGTGGGCACGCCGCCACGACCTGTTCGTGCCCATCGATCGCACCAGCAGTTGGGGCAACCCCTTCGTCCTCGGACGCGACGGCAACCGCGACGACGTGCTCGCCGCTCACGCCCGCCACCTCGCCGACCAACCCGACCTCCTCGCCCGCCTGCGTCGCGGCGAACTCGCCCGCCGGGTGCTCGGCTGCTGGTGCGCGCCCAAACCCTGCCACGGCCACACCCTCACCGCCCTGACCCTCGATCCCGCCCTCGACCCGCTCGCGGCGGTCCGGACCCGGCAGCACCGGTGAGCGTGCCCGCCCGACCGTCGGGCACCCGACAGCTGTGATCACGGTAGGAACCGGGTCACCCGTTCCGGTTCCTACCCGCCCCAGTCCCTACGCACTCACCGATCACCCGCACACCGCTTCCCAATCCGTCCCCAGCCATCCACAAGCCCACCTGACCATCCACCTCCCACCATCCATACACTCATCCACCCCCTTCATCCCCATTCTTTTTGTCAAGCACACCTCTTGCATCCAGGACCCTCCACCAGCAGATTTCGATAACGATCCGGTCTCATCCTGGGATTTTTCGTAAACAGCCGAAATCTGCATAACCTGGGTCGCTCGACTTTCGTCGAGCCGGGGCGCTCGATGGATTTATGACCGCGACGATCCATAAAGTCGTCGCAGGCAATGGCTACCAGTATTACCTGCGAAATATAGCCGCGAACGATATCAACTCCCGCGGCCGATCCCCGCTGTCCGATTATTACTCCGCCCACGGCGAGTCTCCTGGCGTGTGGAGCGGTAGCGGGTTGACCTCTCTCGGCATCGATGCGGGCGCGGAAGTGACCGAGTCGCAGATGAAGTCCCTGTTCGGACTGGGCCGCCATCCCGACGCCGAACTGATCGAAGAAACCGTCTTCTACCGCGCGTCCGCGGCCGGTTCGACACCGAAACAGGCCAGCGACGCGGCCGATAAAGCGTCGCGTTTGGGTAATCCATTTCGCGTTTACGCACCGAATTCCGATTTTCGTAAACGGTGCGGGCGAGCGTATGCCGCACACAATATCGCGCACGAGAGACCGGCCGGCGCTCCACTTTCGGAGTCGGATCGCAGGCGAATCCGCACGCATGTCGCGTTCGATATGTTCACCGACGAGTACCAACGGCCACCACTGAACGCACGTGAGTTGTCGGGATGGATCGCGAAAAACTCACGCCCACCATCGACCGCGGTCGCCGGTTTCGACATAACTTTTTCTCCGGTGAAGTCGGTGTCGGCGCTGTGGGCGGTGGCGCCGCTGTCGGTGTCGGCGAAGGTCGAGGCCGCCCACCGCGCCGCGGTGGCGGATGCATTGCGGTGGTTGGAGCGCCACGGCATCTACACCCGACTGGGTCGCAACGGCGTCCGACAGGTCGACGTCGAGGGCATCGTCGCCGCGTGCTTTTTTCACAGGGATTCACGTGCCGGTGACCCTGATCTGCACACACACGTTTTGATCGCCAACCGTTGCCGCACCCCGGACGGCCGCTGGCGGACCCTGGACGGCGCCGCACTGTACCGGGTGGTGGTCACGGTCAGCGAGATCTACAACACCCGCCTCGAGCATCATTGCGAACGGCTGGTGGGTGTGGAGTTCGGCGAGCGGGCCGGGACCGACCCGGGCAAGCGCCCGATCCGCGAGATCGTCGGAATTCCACTGCGGTTGCTCGAGGCGTGGTCGCGGCGCGAAACCGCGATCCGGGCCCGCGTCGGTGAGCTGGCTGCGGTGTTCCAACAGGCTCACGGTCGCGAGCCGACCCCGATCGAGATCCGTGATCTGGCCCAACAAGCGACCCTGGAAACCCGGCCCGCGAAACACCTGTTGCGGTCGTTCGCGCAGCAACGGCGCAGTTGGCGCGAGGAGGCTGTCGCGCTGCTCGGCGGCCGGGGCGCGGTCGCGGCGATGGTGTCGGCGGCGCTGAATCCGGTGCGCTCGCCGCGGGTCAACGTGACGCGGGAGTGGATCGCGCGGACAGCGGATCGGGTTCTCGAGACCGTCGCGGAGCAGCGTTCGACCTGGCGTTCGGCGAACGTGCGCGCCGAGGTCGAACGCCAGATCCGCGGCAGAATCACCAGTGACCAGTGGGAGCGGGTCAGCGGGGCCGTGCTGGATGCGGCGCTGGATCCGGCGCGGTCGATACCGATGGGCGATCCCGATATCGCCGACGAGCCCGAACTCGCCACAGTCCCCAAGTCCCTGGCGCGCCGCGACTTCTCCAGCGTCTACACCCCGGCCGGCGCCCGGATCTACACGTCCACCCGAATCCTGGCCGCCGAGGACGCACTCATCGCACTATCGGTGGAGCCCGGCGCCCGCGTGCTGGAGTCCGCGGTGGTAGCCGCGGCGATTGGTGACTACGACACCGCGAATCCGGATCGACGGTTGAATGCCGGGCAGCGCAGCGTGATCGAAGGATTCGCCAGCTCCGGGCTGCGCGTGCACACCGCCAACGCGCCCGCCGGCACCGGCAAGACCACTGGCATGGCCGTGCTGACCACCGCCTGGACACGCAGTGGTGGGACGGTGCTCGGGCTCGCGCCCACCGCCAACGCCGCCGCGGTTCTCGGCGAATCCATCGGCGCGCGCTGCGAGACCGTCGACAAACTCCTCACCGTCATCGACCTCCACACCCCCGGCCGACACGAGGTTCGCGAGGGTGAGCATCCGCCGCCGCTGCCGCAGTGGGTCCTCGACATCAATACCGACACGCTCGTGGTCGTCGACGAACACGTCAAGATCGGCACCCTCAAACGCCTGAAACTGCTCCAATTCCTCGCCGATCGCGGTGCGACGATCCGCTGCCTGGGCGATGATCGCCAGCTTGCCGCGATCGAGGCTGGTGGCGTCGATGCCGACATGACCGCTGCGGCACCGGAGTCTTCGCTCACGCTCACCCACGTCGTGCGGTTTGCCTCCACGGCCGAGGCGTCGGCGAGTTTGATGCTGCGCGAGGGCGATCCCGCCGCGCTGGGCTGGTATCTGGACAACGGCCGAATCCACGGCGGACACACCGGCTCGACCCACGACGACGCCTACACCGCCTGGGCAGCCGACCACGCGGCGGGGCGTAGCGCGATCATGTTGGCCGCCAACCACGACACCGTCACCGCGCTCAACGAACGCGCCCGCGCCGACAGAATCGCCCGCGAGGGCGGCCTCGACGGCCCCGAAGTGGCGCTCGCCGACGGCACCGCCGCCTCGGTCGGCGACACGATCCGCACCCTCCAGAACGCGCCGAAACTGCGCTTCAGTGCACGGGATTGGGTGCGCAACGGCTACGCGTGGACCGTCGAAGCTGTCCACCCTGATGGCAGTGTCACCGCCCGACACCACAGTGACACCGGCGCGCATGTGCGGTTACCGGCCGACTACGTCGCACACAATGTGCGTCTCGGGTACGCGGCGACGATCGATTCCGCGCAAGGAATCACCACCGCCGCCTGTCATGTCGCGCTCACCGGCAGCGAAACCCGACAGCAGTTCTACGTCGCGATGACCCGCGGCACCCACGCCAACCACGCCTACATTCCTTCCGCGCTCAGCGGCGAGGAAGGCTCCTTCTACAGCGAGGACGCGGTATTCCCGCACACCGCGGTCGAGAACCTGGTGCGGGTTCTGGGCCGTGACGGCGCGCAGAAGTCGGCGCATACCCAGCTGCGTGACGCGCTCGATCCGCACCGGCGCATCGGTCGCGCGCTCGACATCTACGTCGATGTCCTCGGCCTGGCCGCCGAACACACCCTCGGCGAGCCCGCCCTCACACGCCTCGATGCCGCCGCTGAACGACTGCATCCCGGGCTCACCGGCAGTCCCGCTTACCCGACTCTGC
Source organism: Nocardia sp. NPDC047038 (assembly GCF_040644075.1). Lineage (NCBI taxonomy): Bacteria > Bacillati > Actinomycetota > Actinomycetes > Mycobacteriales > Nocardiaceae > Nocardia > Nocardia sp. NPDC047038. The sequence continues at coordinate 55,305 of NZ_JBEYVQ010000016.1, forward strand.
GCCAACACCTCGCCACCCTCGCCGTCAGCGGCACCGATCCCGTGAACGCCTTACGCGACGCGATCGATGAGCGCGAACTCGACACCGCCGGCGACCCCGCCGCGGTCCTGGACTGGCGTCTGGACCCGAGTGGTGCGCACTCCACCGGGACGGGGCCGTTCCCGTGGACACCCGCGATACCACCCGGACTCGATACCAGCACCACCCAGGTTGACGCTCGCGCGCGTGTTCTGGCCGAACTCGCCGCACAGATCCGGGCCGCGACCACGCAATGGACACCGCTGACCGCGCCCGTCTGGGCGCGTCCACTGCTCGGCACCGACCCCGCATTGTTGGCCGAGCTGGCGGTCTGGCGGGCGAGCTTGCACTCCGACGACACCGATATCCGCCCGACCGGTCCGCGCCGCTACCCCGTGCGTGAACGCGACCACCAAGACGTCCTCGACCATCGCGTCGAAACCGCGCTCGGCGACCCGGCACGCCCGGTCAATCGGTGGGCCGAGACCGTGCACGGAATCGAGCCGCGAATTCTCGCCGACCCGTATTGGCCCGCGATCGCCGAACGCATCGACCTCGCCGCCCGCGCAGGCATCGACATAACCGAACGACTCCACACCGCCGCCGCCCTACGACCACTACCGGATGAGATGCCCGCCGCCGCACTGTGGGCGCGCCTGGAACTCGACGCCTCTGCACTCGACGCCCGTGACCACAACCTGCGCCCGGACTGGCTCACCGACCTCACCGACGTCCTCGGCGCCGACACCGCCGACCGGGTCGTCGACGACCCGGCCTGGCCTCGGGTCGTGGCCGCGGTCGACCGCGCCAGCCGCACGTCATGGACACCTCACCAAATCCTTGCGACCGCGCACGAGCTGCTGCTTGCCGCCACCCCTGACGACGGCACCGGCCTGCGCCCCGACCAGATCGCCGCCGCTCTCGCCTGGCGCATCGACGCACTCCTACACCACACACCCACCACCCCACACACCGAAACCACAGCACCCATGAGCGAAAACACCACCACCCAATCCCCCGCACCGACCGCCCGCGAGCATCCACCCGATATCGAACCGCCCGACAGCCAACACGAAAAAACCGCACCCGCACCGGTACCGGTGTCGTCCACTCCGGCGAACCTCGTCGCCTCCGGTTTCGATCCGGAGCTCGCTGCCATCGCGCAGCTGTATCGCGAAGGCCGAATCCGTGCGGCGGTGCACCGTTTCCGGCAGTTCGAGAACCAGCTCACCGACGAGCAGCGTTGGGTGATCAGCGCGGTCACCGACACTCTCTACCGCTACGCCTTCCCCGTCGCCACCGCTCGCCTACGCCACGCCGGGCAGCAATTTCCCCAACATCGGGCACTCATCGACGCCTGCACCCCGGCCACCGATCCCGGTGTTCACGACGACCGACCCGACCGGAAACCGCCATCACCGGTCTTCGATCGCGCACGCCGTCACCAAGCGCCTCGTGACCACCTCACCCAACACGACCGTGACCTCGTCCGCGACCCGCTGCCCGACCCGCAGGTCCGTGCCCGCCGACACGAGCAGGACTACCACGACACCCGCGCCGGAATCGACGATCAACCCTGGGCGCGTCCTGATGCGCACGAGGTCCGTGGTCTCACCGACGACCCCGCACTCCCCGACTCCCACCTGCCACCGCTACCACGGCAAGCAACCCCGACGCCTCGCGAAGCCGACCTCGCCGGGCGCAGCTACCGCCGCGACGAAGCCAAAGATCCCACCCCCGCCGCGTACTCACTCGACTACGACAAAGCCGCCACCCATCGCGCCCGCGGCCTGGAATGCGTCGCGTGCAGCATCGAACGCCGCCCGCGCGACGCGACACCGGTGCCGCCGCGGCGCTCCGACGACGGACTCTGCGGAGAATGCCGCGACAACGGCGAACCCGGGATCCCCGATCACGACCCCGCCCAGCACATGACTGCGCGCGCCGACCACCTCGCGGCCGCCAAACCCCTTCCCGCCGTGCACGCCATCCTGCGCCGAGACTGGAAAGCCGCCACCGACCCCGGACGACGCGCCCAGATCGAAGCCTGGATCCGCACTCACCCCGCGCCGAGCGGCGAAGTCGAGCACCAGCCCCCGATCACCGATCCGCTGTTCGCGCTCACCGACGCTCAACTCGCGGACCGGTTGACCGATCTGTACCAGCAGCTCACGCTCACCGACACCTACGCCGCCGCCTACGCGCCGGCATCGCCCGAACAATCCGACAGCGTCAATATCGATGAGCTGCTCCTGCGCCACCGCGACGCACAAACCGCGATCCTCGCAGCACTCGATGCCAAACACCGTCTAGACGAAGCGACTCGCGCACTGCACGCCACCCGTTCCGAGCTCGCGACCCACCGCCAACGCCTCGACACCACCCCCACCCACAAACGCCACGTGCGCCATGTCCTGCGTACCCGCATCAACGAACTCATCCGCCAGCAAGCCGACCACGAACGCGCCCACACCCGCGCCCGCAGCGACGCTCGAGAAGTCCACCGCGACGCGGTCAACCGCGCCGGAACACCCGACAAATGGGACGACGTCTTGAACACGAGCCCCGACGACATCACGACCCGGAACAGCCACCCCGGTCGCCAGCAAGCCACCGCCGACGCGACCGCCGCCCAGTTAGCCGCCGACACCCGCAGCGAGATCGACCGCATCCGCACCGAGCAACACCGCCGAGCCGATCTCACCGCGGCCCAGACACATCGCGAACACGCATTACGCCTCACCGACGAGCTCCACGCCCCACTTGACCACACAGGACTGGACCAGCCCGATCTCAGCGACTCGCCGGAGCCCGACATCGGAGTCTGAGATCGGCTTTCGGACGGGTGGTTCTGCCCGTAGTTGTTTCGGACAGCTTCCCTCCGGCATCCGGCAACACGGTCGTGGTTCTGCGACGATAACGAGCGGCACCGCTCGACAGGCGAACAGGATCGAAGGTCTACAAAGGTGTAGGTTCTCGAAATCCGTGGCGGACCACCATCTGACTGACCTGACCATTTCCAGCTTGTCTCACGTCGTGGCGGGCGTTGCCAGTCTCAATTCGGTGGCATTTCCTCATGCTTCGTCCGTCGTCACGACATAGCGCCGCGAACCGCACCACCTCCGCCGGCTGATCACTCGACAAGCGGCATGACAGTGCGCTATACGGCTGCGACCCGCCTCGGCGGCGATGGAAGCTGTCAATGGCCAGTTGGGTCTCCCCGCGTGTGAGGTCCGGAGAGATGCTTGACGGTCCGTTCCTGGGACATGGTTGACGGTGTCTCGGGAGATATTTGACGGTTCCAGGTGATGGTTGACGTCAGCGGGATCCGGCGATGTAGCGGGTGACCTGTCCGCCTTTGCGGGGGTGGGTGGAGATCTCGACTTCTCCGTCGAGGACGCGGAAGCAGGTTTCCTCGATGACCACGGTGACGGTCTTGCCGGCGTGCGCGATTCCGGGCCGGAGTTTCTGGCCGGCGACCTGGAATGTTCCGTCGGCGCCGATCCGGCGAACGGCCTGGCGGGGCCGTGAGGGAGGTGGAGGTAGGGGTGTCGTGGATGTTCGGGCGCCGGTGAGTTTCGAACGTCGTTCGTGCGGGATCGGGGCGGGCAGGGTCTTGACCAGCAGTCCTGCGTGGATGACATACATCATGCCGCCGTCGAAGCGCAGGGTGACGTGCTTGCCAATCAGTTCCGGTCCGAGGGCGACCGGTGAGGTGCCGAGGGAAACCACGCCGTCCTTGCTGGCTTTGCGGTCTACCTCGACGACGGCCGTGGGCGCCAGCGGCCGATCGGCGCTGATGCCGCCGCGAGGTTCGGGCCCGCCGATCCGGCCGCCGCGCATGATCAGGTGTTGCAGATCGGCGTCGGTGAAGCTCATCGCCCGGGTCCGGATCAGTTGTCCGTCGAGCAGGACGTGGACAGAGTGGTGCGAAACCCACGCGGTGACGGTGCGTCCGACCAGGGTTGGGCTGAACTTCAGGCTTCGGTTCCGCGGCAACGTGACGTGTCGACTGGGGCGGATCACGGCCTCGAATTCCACGGCCTGCAGCGGAACGTTGTCCTCGGACGAGCCCGGCGGAGGGAGCATCGGCAACCGCATGGCCTCCACCGTTTCCGCGGCCGGTTCGACCGGGGGCGCGACCGAGCCCCGGGCAGCGGCGGCCGGCAGAGCATGCGGGCGGAAGACTTGAGCGGGGGTGGCCATCTCGAGGGACTGGTGGGGCCGGGTGTGGTTATAGGCGTGAACCCAGGCGTCGATTGCCGCTTGCGCGGCGGCAGGATCGGCGAACGGTCCGGAATGGTCGAGCATTTCGCGGCGCAGCGTCTTGTGGAATCGTTCGATCTTGCCCGTCGTGGTTGGGGATCGGGGTTTGGTCAGACGCTGGAAGATGCCGTTCTCGCGGCATACCCGCTCGAACATGACCTCGGTCGGAAGCGGTTTGGAGTAGCGGCCGGTGAACTGCTTGCCGTTGTCGGTCAGGACCTCGGACGGGACGCCGACGCGGCGCATCGCGTCGATGAATGCCTGGCATACCGCCCGTCCGGACGGCTGCACCAGCACCGTCGCGATCACGATGAAACGTGAGCAGTCGTCGATTCCGGTGACCAGTTTGCACTCGCGCCCGTCGGCGAGGAACACCCCGCCCATGATGTCCATCTGCCACAACTGCATCGGCGCATCACGCTGCCACCGCTTATAGACGCGGCGGTGGATCTGCACCTGGCGGTCGACCAGGCCATTACGCACCAGGATCCGGTGCACCGTCGACCGGCCCGGTGGGTCCGAGACTCCGCGGGCTGCCAGCTCATGGGCGATCCGGCGCGCACCCCATTTCGGATACGTCTGCCGCAGCTGGCAAATCGCGATTTCCACGTCGACCGGAACACGCGACGGCGAAGTGTGAGGCCGCCGCGACCGATCCTTCAACCCCTCCCGGCCGCCTTCCCGGAACCGCCGCAACCAGGCATGCACCGACTGCCGCGACGTCCCATACCGGCGGGCGACCTCAGCGACCGGCGATCCATCCAGCACTTCCACCACGGCCCGGAACCGGTGCTCCACCATCCAGTCGCCGTCAGCGACTCCAACACGTTCATCCTGCGTCTCGACCACGGCCATACACGATGACGCAGATCCGTCACGAATGTGGTTGAACCGTAAGAAATCTCCCGCGACCGTCAACCAACACCCGAGACACCGGCGTCAAGCAAGTCCTGGGACTTTACAGACAGGAAGCAGGGCCGTGCCTGTTCGTTCACTCGATAAGCGGTGCGTAACCGCCTACGAGATAGCACAACTAGGTCTCGACGAGCCAACGTCTTGTCGGTGATCGGTCTGACAACATCATCTGTATGGCGAAGGCTAGCGGCAAGGGCAAGACCCGTTTGACGATCAAGACGCAGGCTATGCGCGAACTGATGTTCAAGTCCGGTGGCCGCTGCGCAATGACCGACTGCGGGCTGCCGCTGACGTCTCCGACCGGCGGCTGGATCGGCACCGTCGCGCACATCGTCGGCGCCGAAGAAGACGGGCCACGCGGGGCCAGCCCGATGACAGCCGAGGAAAGGGCCGCCGTCAGCAACTTGATCCTCATGTGCGCGACCCACGGTCGCGAGGTCGATGCGCCGGATACGGGTGAGGCAAAATTCTCGGTGGAGCGGCTACGCGCCATGAAGGAGAAGCACGAAGCGAAGGTCACTGAGGCAGTCACCGCCGCGATCGCACAAGATCAGTCAGGTATCCAGACCGCTACCGGCGCCATCGACACAGGACTTCGACCAGCGAAGGCCGCTGTTACCGCCGCAGGGTTGCTGGAGTCCCTCGGGCTCGACGACGAGGAGGACGCTGCGCCGAGATTCGTCGATGCCCTAACCGGTGCCCGGGCAGATTTGCAACGACTCTCGCAGCTCGCGCTCGATACTCTTTCGCAGCTGCTTCAGCTGTGGCTGCTTGAGTGCCGCAACGAATTGGACCACACGTGCGACTTTGGCGACCCATCAGACTTCGGCCCGTATCTACCGCTGCAGAACGTTAAGAACCGCGTCGTCAGCTCCAGGTTGTTCGACATGGGCCTGCACGAGTTGCAGGCGCGAAATGTCGTCGAGGTATCGGCGGACGAGGATGCGGGAACAATCGATTATGCCTTCACCACCCTGTGGAAGCAGCCGGGGCGAATCCAGTACAACTTCTGGATCTCGGCGGCCTACTTCTTGTACGAGGGGTATGGCGTGGAAATCCAGGACTGGGTTAGAGGCCTCGACTTCTCAATCTTCGACCGGCTGGCACCGGAGACTTCGAAGGTGCAGTGGCGGTAGCGCGTGGGGCCGCGATCGGAGGCCCGCACTCCGTTCAAGAGGGGCTCTACAGTACTGCTTCAGCCTTGAATGGGCAGCCATGAGGGTGTATGCCGCTCGCTCCTGGCTCCTGGCCAGTCCCGAACAGTGAGGCGGCGACAGTGCTGGCTGAGACTCAACGAGGCATGTGCCGTGGAATCCGAGGCGAAGCGAGGCTGGTCCCGCTTTGCCTCCTGTTACCGGCTCATCGGCATAGAGGCAGCCGGACCGCCATGCTTCGAGCCGATCGTAAGAAGGAATGCCGACGAACGGCCAGGCAGTCGGCGAAGGTTGCTAGGACCACCCCAGCAGCCGAGGATGTCAATCTGCCACCGACGGTGCGGAATCTCAGAACCGTGGCGGATCCGCCACGGCACCGCCAAACGTTCTAAGATTCCGACACGAGTTTCGAGACCCTATAAAAGGGCTGCTACGGAGTAGACCCCGCGTTCGAACTCGCGATTTCGCACGCCTGTGATGAAAGCGCGGTATTCGTTGTGGTCGAAGTACAGTCTGGCCGTTCCGGCGCTTCCCGCATGCCCTTCGGCAGCGCTGAAAACGTAGCCGTTGCCGCTTGTTCGGGTGATCGTGAGCGCGTGACGCACCGGCTCGCCTGTTCGGATCGCGTGTTGGATCGCCTCGAATTGGTCGTGGTCGAAGGTCAGGCACTGGTCGAGGGGGACTTCGTGGTCGCCAATGTGGGCGAGTTTGTCGTCCCACACGATGGTGCGGGTGGCGTCTCGGTAGATCATGACGCATGCCTGTTGTGGTGAGCTGGCGGCAGCCTTGCGGAATTGACTTACGGTCGGTGTCGGCAGCATGGGCGTTCCTTTCGAGCGTGCGGGACCGGGGGTTTTCCGGTTCTCGCACCAGTCCACGTTACGAGAGGGTGGCGGTAGCGGCGAAGTTGCAGGGGCGTGCGTCATCTTCGGTGTCGGTGGGGGTATCGGGGTGCCAGTCGGTGGCGTAGGTGATTCCGGGTTCGGTGAGGGTCCATCCGTCGAAGAAGTTCGCGAACTGCTGTCGGGTTCGGAGAGTGACGGGGGTACTCGCGTCGGCGAACACCGACGCACCGGCAGCGACCTGGGTCTTGATTTCGGGTCCTGCGTCTTCGAGGGAGACATGGGTCATCGCGAGGTGGCTGCCGGGTGGCATCGCGTCGCGCAGATCTGCGAGGAGTTCGGCGGGGCCGTCTTCGTCGGTGATCCAGGGCAGTACGGATATCAGGAGCAGCCCGATGGGTTGGGTGAAGTCGAGCAGTCTGCGGGTATCGGGGTGTTCGAGGATGCGTGCCGGTTGGCGCAGGTCAGCGTCGATCATGACAGTGGTGTCGAGAAGCTGGTGTTGAGTGAGAAGTTCGCGGGCGCGGTTGATGGCCTCTTCGTCGTTGTCAACGTAGACGACGCGGGGATCGGGGATGAGTTCGCGGGCGACTTCGTGGGTGTTGCCACCGGCGGGTAGTCCGGATCCGATGTCGAGGAATTGCCGGATTCCGTGGCCCACCATGTGCCGGACGGCGCGGCCGAGGAAGGCGCGGTTGTGTCGGGCCCACTTGGGGTAGAAGGGTATCGCGGTGTAGAGCTGTTCGATAAAGGGAAGGTCGGCTTCGTAGATGACCTCGCCGGTGATCATGTGCAGATAGATGCGCGCCGAGCTCGGCTTGGCGGTGTCGAGATGGCGAGGTTCGAAGTCGGGTTCGGACATCGACGGGTTCCTGTTCGGTTGTGGTCCTGCGGTCGGCTATCGCGTGACGGTGGGTCGGCTGCGCAGGCCGCGGAGCAGATGGTGCATGAATTGCCGGGAATCAGCGGGGCTGAGGGCGGTCATGGTGAGGCGGTTGAAGATCTTGTCGCGGATGGCGACCGCGGGTTTGTCGTCGATGTAGCGTATTTCCCCTTGCGCTTCGACCACGGCCATCTCCAGATCGCCCGCCGCTCCGGGTGAGGGAACGCGGACCAGAATGTAGCGGTCCTCCATACCGGCGCCCGGGGCTTGGTGGGTGAAGGGCATGACCTGAATCTGGATGTTGGGCCGCGCCGACACTTCGATGAGATGGCTAATCTGGTCGACCATCACCTGGTCACCGCCGTAGGTGCGGCGAAGGCAGGATTCGGACAGGATCGCGTGGAACTCCGGTGCGTTGCGTGTGAACAGGATCTGCTGGCGCGCGGTTCGTGCTTCGACGTAGTCATCGACGGTGATGGCGTCAGGATCGTGGTCGTCGGGCTGGAACGGTTGGTGCAGCGCGCGAATGTAGTCGGGATGCTGAAGTAGCCCGGGGATGATCTCGGCGGCCGTTTCGCGCAGGCGATCGGCCACGGCTTCGAGATCGACCAGCAGTCGCAGGTCCTCGATGTAGGCACGCCGGTACCCCGAGGTCCAGTACCCGCGGCGATGGCTGTCCTCGCGCAGGTCGAGCAGGATCTGGAGATAGTTCTCATCGCCGATCCCCAATTCGGTGACCAGCTTCTTCAGCGCTTCGGCGGTGAGATTGCCGGTTCCCGCGATCGCGGCGGCGATGCGCGACTGGCCGACACCGACGATCCGGCCGGCGTCGGCCTGCGTGACACGCGACCGCCGCAGCAGGTCATCGATTTCCCGTCCGAGCAGCACTTTCCTCGCGGTCCTCGCCATGCACTCCCACCGTATCCCACAGCTCGATCGGACTCTTTCCACCCGTAACACTGATTATCAGGTTAGATTATCAGCAAAGATAATCTGTCCGAGGCAAGAGAGCACTCTGTTAGTCGATGTTCGGTTGGGCGTCGACGCGCGAGGGAGATGTGGGACGCCGAACCGGCGCGTGCGGCGTCAGGGTTCAGCAGGTGGTGTCCGAAGGTAAGGGGTAGCCGGTGGAGCCGTCGATGTTGCGCGATCCCACCGCCGAGTTCGCGGCCGGCGCTGAGGCGAGCGACCGATCCTGGGGCGAACGCCTGCGGTCGTTTCGGCTCGATCACCTCCAGATCAGTCGCAAGGACTTCGCCGAGCTCATCAACGCGCGCGCCAGGGGCGAGCGTGTCAACGTCGCGTGTTCCGAGCGTCATGTCGCCCGGTGGGAAGACGGCGACGTCCGGACCCCGAGCGCACCGTATCGACGTCTACTGGTGGCAATCGGCGCACCTGTCCCTGACCACGACCAGAGATCTGCACGCGCGCGACCCGCCACCGATGCCGTGCCCGTGCAGGCACCGATGTCATGGTCTGTCGGGTCAGGCGTATCCGAGCTGGGACGCGCGCCGGAAGCAACGTTGTTGGAGGCCGTCGCCGCCGCGGTCGTCGGATCTTCTTCCGCGCTGGTCCCGTGGCTTCCGCGACTCGACGAGGCAGAGGCGACGGATCGGGTCGGCCGCGGGCGGGCCATGGATGCCGATGGTGTGCGGTCGGCCACGGCGCGTTTGCGGTCGCTCGATCAACAACGCGGCGGCTTCGCGGTCACCGGTTCTGCGACGGCGTTGTTGGGTTCGATACCGGATCTGCGGAAGCTGTGTCGCGACGAGACTGCCGATCAGGCGATTCTGGTTGCCTCGGCCGACCTGGCCCGATTGATCGGCTGGGCGTTTCACGATGCCGGAGATCAGTATCGCGCGCGCCAGTTCGCCACCCTGGCTCTGGTCTTCGCGCGTCGGGCGGGCGCGGACAGTCTGACTGCGTCGATCCTGTACGTGCTGGGCCGCATCAGTGTGATCGAACGCGATCCGCGCACCGCACTGCGTATGTTCCAGCTCGGGCAACTTCCCGCGCGAGACGCCGCCGACGGCGGCGAATCGGCTCGCCTGTACGCCAACGAGGCGTGGGCACACGCCATGCTGGGCGATCAGAACCGCATGAACTTCGCCTTGGCATGCGCCGAAGACGAGATCAACCGCGTCGGCGACATCGTCGCGCCATGGACTCGCGTGTTCTTCACACCGGGCGAATTCACCGGTATCCAGGCCGTGATCTACAACGAATACGCCACCACCGCGCCCCGCGCCGTGGCCGACCGCTATTGCCTCGCCGCCCTCGACAGTGCCCGCGCCTCCCTGCAAGCCTCCGCGCCCGGGCGGCCGGCCCGCAGCATCCTGTTCGACAACATCACCGCCGCCACCGCCTGCTTCCGACTCGGTGAGATCGACATTGGCCTGTCCTTCGCCACCACCGCCGTCGAGATGGCCGAACGGATCACCAGCGCCAGGGTCGCGGACCGGCTGGAGAACATGGTCCGCTGCGCCACCACCGCGACACCACGCAGCGACGTCCGGGACTTGTCCCACGCGGTCAAAGCGAGCCTGCTGGCGATCCCCCGCGCGTCACATCACCCGACCACGGGCCGTGCCACGAGCGCATAGGCTGGGGGTGTGGCGACCGATATCGCGGCCGAGCGTGCCGCCGAGTTGCATCGCATCGTCGAGCTGGCCTGCGCCCGAATCGGTTTGAACTCCCACGGGGCGGAACTGATCAAATACACCGTCAACGCCGTTTACCGGCTCCCACGCGAACGCGTTGTCCTTCGCGTCGCTTCCGACCGGGTCGGAGTTTCGCGGGGACAGCGCGTGGTCACCATGGCCCGCTGGTTGCAGGCCCGCAACGCCCCGATCGCGGCCCTGCTCGACGGTGAACAACCGCTGAAGGTCGAAGGCGATTACACGGTGACGTTCTGGCACGAACTCGGCCGGCGAACAGACTGGGCCGCTGCCGATCTGGCATCGCCGCTGCATCGACTTCACGCCCTCGACCTCGACCACACCGTCCTGCCGACCTGGGACCCGTTCACCACCGCACGCGATCGGCTCGCACACGCCGACACCGCTGTCCTCGCCCCCGCCGACGCCCGGTGGCTGCGCGAGCAATGGGACCGAGCCGAACAAGAATTCCGGCGCGTCCAGGACCAGCTGCCAACCGGCATCATCCATGGCGATCCCCACACCGGCAACCTACTGCACCGAGACGATGACACCGTCGTGCTCTGCGACCTCGATGAGGCCGGGATCGGTCCTCTCGCATACGATCTCGTTCCCCAAGCGGTCGGAGCAACGCGGTTCCACCGCCACGACTTCTACCGCGAGTTCGTCCACGCATACGGCAGCGACGTCCGCGACGATCCGGCGTGGCCGATCCTGTCTCGTATCCGCGAGCTGATCATGGTCACCAGCGTCCTGCCCGATCTCCAGCACCGCCCCAGCGTCGCCGCCCAACACGCCCACCGCCTGGCCACACTCAAGACAGGGCGGCACGACATCCCTTGGGACCTCTACACCTAGATCCCCGCGTGGCGGCAAACCGGCCTCCGACCGACAGCACCGGAGGGCAGTCGCATCGACGATCCTCGACAGCTCGTGCCCGGAGTCATCGGACCGGGTGTCCGAATCTGTCATGTGAATGTCGGCGAACTTGCCCGATTCTGCCCTGCGCGATGTCATGGTGGCAGTCCTCCGGCGACGATTAACTCTGTCTATGACAGCAGATGAGGTACTCCGCGCCCCGCCACGTCGGCGCCGGACCGGATCGACACGATAGGTCGCCACGCGCCGCCTGGACGGCAGCCACATCAGCGCTGCGGAACCCGACGTTCCCCCAGAACTGTTTTCCCTGATCACTCGTTGTCAGGACTCGCCCACGTCATCGGCGGCGACACGCAGGCTCATCTCGTGCATGCCCGAAGACCCTTCGGGTCGCCACTGGTCATCGGTCACTACCGCCCTTCACCTCTTCGAGGAGAACCAGCGAAAAGGGGTCACAGGAAATGTGGATTGGATACGCCCGTTCGGACCTGCTGTCCAGACACGGCGCCGATGCTTTCGATCGATCCGTGCACGACTTCGCCGCGCGCAACGGGTTCGGGGACGGCCGCGTTTTCTTCGAACCGCTCGCACCGGAGACCCTGATCGGTGATCTGCTCACCGAGATCGACCGTACCGTGCCGGTGTTGAACCGCCTCGAGTCGCTGGCACGGTCGCGACGGGTGGACCTCGGACGGCTCCTGGCACCGGGTCACCGCCGAGCCGATCTGCTCTGGTCGATCCTGTCGCGAATTCTGGAAGCGACCGATGTCTGGTTCCTGGTGCCCTCCCGACAACACCTGTCCGATCTCGACGCGTCAGGACGGGCGGCACTGTCCCAACTCACCGCCCTGCCCACCCTCACCCTGCACTATCTCGACGGGACCGCGCACCGACCGGCTCCGGTATCGCGTCCGGTACAGGAGCACGACGCGGGCCACGAACAACTCGTGGTCGAGTCTCGAGTCGGCGCGATCCCTGCCGTTGCGCAACTGGACGCCGCCGAGGCGCTGACCCGTCACCGGTGGCCCGAGGTGATGGAACGCGTCGACGCGGTCTATGTCGCCCTCATCGGCGATCGCCACCACCCGGCCACCCGGACGCTGTGGCTTGAACCCACTGCGATGCCCGACACGGTGATCCGCACGTTGGTCGACACCATGACTGGGTCGCTGCTCGTCGAACTCGATGAGCCGTATCCGCGAAGCGATGAGCCCTCCCATGGCTTGATCGCCCTGTGCGAGCATGTGCAACGCTTCCCACGCGGCGCACACACCGTCACTCGCTGCACCCTACCGGCCCGCGTGAGCATGACCGGTGAGTCGGCGGTGAGTCAGCGATGAGCACCACAACACCTGTCACCGGCCCGCTAGCGATTTCGAAATACGACGCCGGACAGCACGATCGCGACGGGGCAGTCGACAGGCTACTGGAGGCTCGCGAACTTCACCTCGCCGTGGCCGGACGCCGTGTCGAGGGCAGTTCGTCACTGATCGGGTGGGCGCGGGAGCTGGCCGATATCCACGCGAGCTTGCTGAGCGCGGCGGTGTCACCGGATCGGCGTCCGGCCGGGTTCGACGAGATCGCGACCCGCGACCACATGACCGCGGTCATGGCGGCGATCGACGAGTGGGCGATATTCCGCCTGCCCCGACCTGTCAACGCCGCCCACCACACCCATCCTCTGGGCGAAGTGATCAGCCACTACGCCAATGTCTTCGCCCAGTCCCAGTGGATCCTGCGCCACACCACCAACACCGAACACCACCACGAAGCCGCTTTGCGGATGGCCCAAACCCACCAGGGCTACGCCGATCTGGTCACCGCGATCCGTACCCGACGCGTCCAACTACCGCTGGGCTGGCGAGCAATCCAGGAGCTCCGATGAACCGCACACGCCCCGGCACCGGGCACCAACCAGACCCCCGGACGCCACGGGCCGCCGGCAAAGACTCATCCTGGTTCGGAGCGATCCCATCCGCGCACGTGCTGTTCCGCGCCTGGAACACACCAGGGTTCGCCGCCGCCGACTACCCGTTCCCCACTCTGGTCGGTATCGCGGTGGAGATGCTCGATGCCCATCACCACTACCGGGCCGCCTTCGGCCAGCTACTGCGGCTGCCGCCCGGCCACGACGACAGCGTCGACATCGACGTTCTTACCGACGCCCTGCATACCGCCCACCGACGACTCGGCCGATTGATCGACCGGATCGATGACCATCTCGCCCATACCCTCGCCCCGCCGGTACACCGGTCGGCGACCTGTCATCGCAACGGTCTCGGCGCCGAGGTATCTCAACTGTGCCGATGCTGGATCACCGCGATCGACCCCTCTGTCCCGGTCGAGACCGGTCCGAGAGCACACCAGTCCCTGGTCGGTCAGGCCGTGGTCTACGACGTGCTCGCCGCCGACGTCGCCGCAGGACGGGTCCATCTACCCACCCGTGTCCCACAACCGGCCAATGCACGGCACTGACCACGCCCCACACCACAACCACCCTGCCGAAACGCCACGCGCGATCCCTCGGCGAGGTCGACCGCCACGCCGCGCAGATCCACGCCAATCCCGGTCCGTACTACGCCACGCCAGCAGCGCCGAACACCGGCAGGAGCCGGCACTGCGCATGGCACAAGTCCAGGAAGGCCACGCCGACCCGGTCACCGCGACCCACGAACGCCGCGCGCAGCTCCCACTCGCCGACCGCGGAATCGATGCCGACCGTCCATCGAATCACCAAGAGAGGTAGGAAAACGTGAAGTTCGGGACCGTGAAATGGTTCAACCACGAGAAGGGTTTCGGGTTCATCACACCCGACTCCGGCCCGGACCTGTTCGTCCGTCAAGCCGATGTCCACGGCCACGACGCGCTGCACCGGGATCAACGCGTCACCTTCGATGCCATCGACAGCCCGAAAGGCCCTGCCGCGCAGAACGTGCGGTCCCTGTGACCGCCCCGGCAACGGCGCGTCGCGGGCGCGGGCAACGGACTCGGCGCCGACTGCTGCTTACCGCACGACGACTGTTCCTCGCCCACGGCTACGGGCCTGTCCATATCGCCGATATCGCCGACGCCACCGGGTGTACCACCGGTGCGCTGGGCAAGCACTACCCCTACAAACATCTGATCGGTCACGAGGTCGCCGAGAGGCTGACCGCCTTGGCCGTACACCGCATCCGCGATGCTCACCCGAGAGACCGCAGCCACCTGGTCACGACGCTGACGAAGTGGGCGCGCACCGTGACCAGCCACCCCGAATGGATCTGGTTCGAACTCGATCTCGCCACCACCGGCCCGGAACACCGCGCACAGCACCACGACCGCAGACACCGTATCCACGCGGCACTGACCGAGCTGCTCACCACGACCATGGAACCCTGCCCTGGCATCGAGCTCCCGACCACTGCCGCATCACTGATCGCCGCCCTGGTCGGGCTCGCCATCGGCCCGCCCGACGACGCCACCTCCGACCACCAGTGGATCCGAACGCAAATCGAACTCGTACTGCCTGCCCCCAACGACCGCACATTCCCCAGAACGAGCACCCCCATCCAGGAGAGCTGACCCATGCCCGATCCCAGCCGGCCCACCCCCGACCGCACCACCACCGATCACCAGATCGCGCTCACGACTCCCGCCGACGAGGACCCCGATGTCATCACCGTTGTGCGGGACGCACTCGCGGCGGTGCGCGATGACTGAGCCCGCCGTAACGACGAGCGATCTTCGACCCCACCCGAGCGGTCCGACGCGCAACCGAACCGAGAAAGACCACAGGTGAGCATCTTTCGACCGGCCCCGGCCTGTCCGGACATGAACCGGCTCCTCGGCATCCGGCACGGATCAGTGACCCCGGCGACCACGATCGAGGACGCGCTCGACACCGTCCACGACATCTGGGCCGCCTACCTCGCCGGTATCGACATCGTCGACAGCCACGACTGGACCCTGCACGGCGGCCAGGCCGCACTAGCACGGGCCACTAAAGCGATCGTGTCGAACTCGCCCAACGGTTCAGCCACCCCACGGCGCAGCCTTGCCCCTCGATGACGAACCCGACGGGATCGTGACCATCGGCGATCTCGTCGCGCGTATCGCGATGCTCGCGGTCCTGCTCCACAAGGTCCGCCCCGATATCACGCAACGCTTCATCGTCCCCGAATTCCTCCACCTCGGTCAGCGAACGAAGCAGTGGTCACCGGCGTGGGAACCGGTAGCCGACCTCGAACCGGCCCGCGCGCCCACACTCGCCACCAAGGCGCGCCACCCGCGCAGACCCACCACACCAGCGACGAGAACAGCGAGCGACAGTACCGATGACCACCTCCACGGATCTGCCCACTCGAGCGGCTGAACGCAGGCCCATGCCGGACAGCGGTGCAGGCGCTGGAACAATCCGGCACGACGATCGCAGACCGACTGCTGCACATAGTTGCCCGGCGTGCCCGCTCGATCGTCGACGACGGGACCGCCCAGATGCGCGGATCGGATCTGCTGCGGCCACGCCAAATGATCCGCTGTGCTCGGTGACCCGATAAACTCCTCTGGGTGGCGCATCAGTTCCCCGCGAACCCCTTCGCGACGCGTTCGGGTTCGGCCGCGCGAACGAGTCCCGATCGCGGCCGATGAGCCCGGTCACCCTTCCTTCCGACGTGCTCGACCGTGCCGACTTCGAGCGTCACCAGATTCCGATTCCCGCCGCGTTGGATCAGGCCACCGTCGAGCTGGTTGCGGCCAGGTCGGGTAAATGGCATGCCCGAAACGGATGTCAGTACGGGCGTGAGGGAGCCGTCCAGCAGATCCCGCTGCTCGGAATCCGGTGGGACGAGGTGTGCCGCAACTGCGCGAATGTCGCCAGCTCCGTCGACCCCGTACACGCGAGTACCCTCCGAGCCGTCGGCGAAGTGAGCGCGATGCGCCGACACATCGACTCGCTCACTCGCATGCTCGCCGATCCAGACGCCACCTTCGAATGGCTCGACTACGCGAAATGGCGTGCCCGATGCCCGATGTCGACAGAATCGATAGCGGGATTGATCGACCAGATCCGGGGTGTTCGGGGCTACTCGCGCACGATCGCCGCCATCAACAGCGCGGCCCTCGACTACTCGCGCCGACACGATGAGCTGCTCGCGCAATTGGCCACGCGGCTCGGCTCCGATGCCGAGGACGGGCTGCTCGATCGGGCGGTCGACATCGTGGACACCGACTCACCCGCACGCGCCGAAAGCGATCTGCTTGCGGCCATAACCGGTACCGCCGATTCCGGTATCAGGGTCTACGGCCTGAAGGATCGGTCCTTCGACGCTTGGGCGTCGGTCGCTGGTCTCTGGCTCGCCGCGCACCGGCAGGGCCACTCCGATCCCGCCATGATCACCGCGAATGCCACCAGGTATGTCGCCGAACACCTGTCCCAGGTGAAGGACCTGACCCGGTTACCGGCCGATCCCACGGTGGCGGTCCATCCTGCCGACACACCGCAGAGCTGGTCGGATCGGGTCTTTTCCACGTTGCGGGACCGGACCGTCACCGCCTGGGTGGACCGCGCGGAAATGGCCCTGCACGGGCTGCGCGGAGTCCATCGCCGCGACCACAGCACCGAACCCGAACGCGCCCTGTTGGTAGCCGGATGGCCTTTGCACGTCGCATCCCGCGCACGACTGGCCTATCTGACCCAATACCCGCAGCTGCTGCCGCCCATGCCGATCGAGCTCCGATACGGCAGCAGATTGTCCGACGACTACGACGATCGCGACCGGACCACCGTGGCAGTGCTGCGGGTACCCGACCACGCCGCCGAACAGGCGCATGCTATTTCTTCCCACATCCGCTCGACACCGCTGATCGACGACGTCGACCCCGTCACTGCGGCTCGTCAACTGCTGCGCGAAGTCGGAGTCGTGATCCACCCGGCCGACCTGGCTCACTCGCCCCGACCGTCATCGCGTGTCGAGACCGAACGCCGCCGCCTGGTCACCGCGCTCAACGACGCCCAGTTCCAGTACCACTCCCGCCCCTTCGCCCTGAACAGCCGTGAGCTTCCCGCGCACCTCCACGGCGACGACCGTAGCTGGACCACCTGGGAGGCACGAGCGGCGTTCAACCATGCCGGCTCGATATTTATCCCAGGTGTCGATGACCTCGACCTGTTCGCGTTAGCCTTCTCCCGCACCAGCGCCCACAACACCGCCGACGTGCAGGTCCGACTCGAAATCGCCGCCGCGAAACCCCCGACAGTCCATTCGCGGTGGGGCCTGCTCCCCGAGATCGAGCATCCACCCACCGAATACACCGCAGGACTGATCGATATTCCCGCAGCCCTGTACGGGATCACCGGCGACCACAGCGTCGTGCTCCTGGAGATCAGTCCATGCCGTGACCCCGTCGCTGTACCACTGAACTGCATCGCTGTCATCCAGAGCGTTCGCCGATAGAACCACCGTCGAAGGATCAGCCCGGCGTGTTCGGTTCCTCAGTCCATCGGCCAATCGTCTTGGGCCTATCGACGCGCCGACCCGCTGTCGAGTCCTCACCGGCGTGGCGTCGAATCGGGGGTTCGCTGCCGTACGGGACGGTGTGAGCGTAACGTCGCGAGGGGTCAGCACACGCTGATCGTCGTCCGAGTGCCGCCGGATCCCCTCCCCAGCGGCACCTCGGTCGGCGTCGCTCGTGGAACGTCGGAGTTCGGGTCAGTAAGCCGACCGCGTCGATCCCGTCGACTCGGTTCGCTCACTGTGCGAACTCACCCGCGAATGCCATCGTCGGAGGCTGGTGGGCAATCGTTGTGAAGCAGTGTGTCGGCGGGTTCCGTCGCAACTTCTTGCGGTATTGACCTACGGTCGCGGGCCAGGGATTAGTGACCGCGCCGTTGGCGTGTTTGTACCAGCTCTGCGGGCTGCGCGGCCACACGGTTGTCTGGAGGGCCCGGTCCATCCATTCCTGGTAGGCCGACATCGCCTCGGAGTCAACTTCTATTGCCATGTCACCGCTTTCGGCACGCAGCCGCAGACACGCCAGGATGTAGTCGATTTGGAGTTGTTTCATCGCCGGGTTGCTGCCCGCGGCGGTGAAGGAGTTGGGTCCGGCGATCAGGAACAGGTTCGGAAATCCCGGCACCGCCATGCCGTAAAAGGCGCTCGCCCCCTCGGCCCACTGCTCGTGCAGCAGTCGCCCGCCACGCCCGGATACCGTGACGTCGGCCAGAAATTGCGGCGCGTGGAAGCCGGTGGCGTAGATGATGGTGTCAGCGTCGTGGTGTGTCCCGTCGCTTGTGATGAGTCCGCGGGTGTCGAGTCCGCAGATCGGTGTGGTGATCAGCTCGACGTTCGGTCTGCGCAGGCTCGGGTAGAAGCCGTTGTCGAGCACGATCCGTGTGCCGCCCAGAGGGTAGTTCGGTGTCAGTTTCGCGCGCATCACCGCGTCGGATATGTGGTGTCGCAGATAGCGGCGCGCGATCGCTTCGGCAGGGCGGGCGGGCCAGCCGCGGCGCATGATCGGCGCCAGCAGGCTGTCAGCGCTGTGGTGCAGCAGCCGACGGTAGGCGTGATGTGCGCCCGGGACCGCCAGCAGCGCGGTGGTGACGGGCCCGAACGCGGGACCGGGTTTGGGCAGCACCCAGTGCGGTGTGCGCTGGAAGACTCGGACCCGGGCTGCGGTGTCGGCGAGACTGGGCAGGATCTGGGCAGCGCTGGAACCGGTGCCGATGACCGCGACGCTGCGACCGGTCAGGGGATGGTCGTGGTTCCAGCGCGCGGTGTGGAACATGGTGCCGCCGAACTCTATGTGTCCTGGCAGGGTGGGGATGTGAGGGCGGTGCAGTTGACCGAGAGCGAAGACCACGGTTTCGGTGAGGATCGTCTGTCCGGAGTCGGTAACCAATTCCCAGAAGCCTGTGTCGTCGAGATAGGTGGCGGCCGTGATCCCGATACCCGATCGCAGGTGCGGTGTGAGTCCTTCGTCGGCGACGATGCGGTGCAGGTAGTTCAGGATCGCACGCTGATCGGGATAGCGGATATGGCGATCTCGGTAGGGCGCGATCGGCAGCGAGTACAGGTGGGCCGGGACATCGCAGTTGCATCCGGGGTAGGTGTTATCGCGCCATACTCCTCCGATGTTGCCGGATCGCTCGAAGACCGCGAACCGGGTGATGCCCGTTCGCCGCAGTGCCGCGGCCATGCCGATCCCTCCGAATCCGGCGCCGATGACCGCGACCTGAAGCACTGCCGGGTTCGCGGCGGAACGATGCCGGTGCGTATTCGCCTGCGCCAGGTCGTGCGCTGTCGGTTCGGATGTCATGAGCGATCGCCGATCGTCAGATGGCACAGCGACTCGTAGTGCGCTCTCGGGGCGATGACGGCCGGTAGATCGGTACGCGGGTGTAGGTGGATGTCGAGGAGGTGGTGTCTGGCGAGCCGTGGCAGAGGGTTTCCGGCCACGCGCCGCCAGCGTGCGATTTCGTGCGCCTCACGGCGGGTGATGGCGTGGCGTATTTCGACTGCGGGTGTGGTCGAACGAGTGCTGGTGAGCATGGCATTCCTTTGGTCTGTGCCGGGGACGGGTTGTGCGGGCGTCGAACGACAAGAAGCTGAGATCGTTTGGGTTCCTCAGCTGGGGTCGGTTACCTGTCGTTGGAGGGGTCAGCTCTGCGACGCTGCGGCCTGGTTCGGGATTTCGTTGACCTGGACGCCCTGGAGAAGGCGGCCGGTCGGTGCCGACTGGCCGACGACGCGGTTGCGCGGGGCGGATCTCTCGTGTGCCCGGCAATCGCGCCGTCGCGCCGCGTGCGAGTTCAGCGGAGGTTGTGGGTGAAGAACCGGTCTTCGCTGGAGGTATTGATGGTCAAATCGATTCCGGCGAGTTTGCCGAAATCGATGGCGGCGCCGGGGGTGTGGACGGTGAGTCCACAGCCGTGATAGAAGCTCAACAACCGCGGTGTGTTGGGGAACTGTCCGTAGAGCACGTGGGCTTTCAGGGCTCGCGAGGATCGGATGGCGCTGTTCACCAGGGCTGCTCCCGCGCCGGTTCGTCGATGCTGTTCATCGACGGCCAAGACCTGGATCTCGCTGGTGCGCAGCAGCGCGAGGAGGGGGTGGTCGGGGCTGGTGGCGATGACGCGGGTGAGCAGCCATAGGGTGGGCCCGCTGAGGATGCCTCCGGCCAGTTGGCCGTCGACGACAGCGACCGAGGCACTGGTGCGGGTGGCAGCGGCGGCGGGCACGCCGTGGCTGTCGAGGGTCCGGCGCAGTGTGGCTCGGGTGGTGATGAGGTCGCTGCCGAGCAGTCCGTCCTGGTGGAAGCCGAGCAGGTGCTCGACCAAGAAGTCCGGATCCCCGACGCCGCTCATCGCGGCCCAGCGTACGAACTGGTGCAGTTCGGCTTCGCTGTCGATATCGCGCACGGCGATGCGGGGATCCGGTCGGTCGGTGTTGACGGTCGTGGGTCGGTATTGGGTCATGGTGTCGTCTTTCATCGGTGTGGTGGCGGGCGCTATTCGGGCTGCCAGTGGTTGGTGTGCTCGTGGGTGACGAGGCGGCCGAACTGGATGTCGGCGAAATGCATGCCGAACCCGCGGGTGTGCGGCTCGGCGAGTTCACGCAGAAGCCGGGCGGCGGAGTCCCGCGACTGTGCGTGGTCGTCGTCAATGGCGGTGGTCAGGTGCGGGTGGGTGATCTGGACGGGGGTGGTGAGGGCGTCGCCGAACACGATCAGCCGCTCGCCGAGGCTGCTGAGTAGGTAGCTGGTGTGGCCGAGGCTGTGTCCCGGTGTGGGCAGGGCACGCACGCCGGGGAAGAACTCGCTGTCGGGGACGGGACGGATCTGGGTGGCGAAGGTGGCCAGTACTTCCGGGGGTGTGCCGTCGGCGATGGCGAGGTCGCGCATGTCCCATTCGGTGGTGCTGACCAGTACCGGGATTCCGGCGAAGACGTTGATGGTGGTGTCGGTATGGGCTTGCCACAGCCAGCCGATGTGGTCCATGTGCAGGTGGGTGAGAGCGACGAGTTCGATGTCGTTGACCGATTTCCCGGCGGCGGCGAGGCTGTCGATCAGTTGCCCGCCGCGCAGTTGTCCTACCGGGGTGGGCACGGCCAGCGGCCCGAATCCGGCGTCGATGAGCATGGCGCGGTTGCCGTATTCGATGAGCAGCGCGCCCACGCTGGCCACGAGGTAGCCGTCGGGATCGAGCAAGGCGGTGAACTGACGCCACACGTGTTCGTCGGCGTCGGGCAGCCAGCGCCGGGCATCCAGCAGCGCCACGCCGTCGGGCAGGTAGGTGACGCGAAGGTGGCCGAAGACTTGGCGGCGAAGTCCGGCCGGTCGGGTGAGTCGATCGTTGGTGACGGACACGGTGGGTTCTCCTTCTGATGTTCGAGACCTGTTGTCTCGGTGCGGGATCGGCCGACTGCGTCGTCGGCGGTTGTGGCGGTTGTCGGGGCCGGGCGGGTCGTGTCTGCCGCGAGGGCGGGTCACGTCTGCTCCTGTGCTGGTTGCGGGCGCGCCGATGTCGGACAGATCACGGGTCGGGTCCAGACTCCGTCGCGACCTGGTGGTCGGCGAACTGGTCCACGACGGGGTCGTGGTCGCGTTCTCGCTCGGTGCCCTGGTCGGGGTCGGTGTCGGTGACGGCTGCGGCGACCGCAGCGGCGATGTCGTCGGCGGGGTCGGTGGGCAGCGTGCTGGACAGACCGGTCCGGGCCTGTTCGAGCCAGTCCGTGGGAGCGGGAAACGCGGCGTTGGTGGTGTCGCGTTCGGGCGCCTTGGTGAGCTTCCGGCGCGCGGTCTCGCCGAAGGCGGCGCCCGTGTAGGCGTGCCACAGGGTGTCGAGGTCGTCGAGGGTGAGATCCCGGTAGATGCTCAGGCGCTGGTCGAGGCCAGCGGCGGCGGCATCGGTGATGCGTTCGCGCTGGGATGTGGGCATACCGATCGCTGCGGCGGTGACGACGGCGCGCTGCCAGACCGTGTGCATGTTGCGACGGAACTGGTGTTCGGCGACCGAGTTCGGGTCGATGCTGATCTGGTGGTGGGTCAGCAGGTGCTGGCGCACCGCGGAGACCGCGGCCATGTCGGCGAGCAGATGGGTGTCGGAGGCGACCCGGTTGCGGTTTCCGCGCGCAGGTGTCGAGGGCGAAGGCGGGGGCAGGATCTGTGCCGGGGTCCAGGGCTGTCGGGAGAATCCGAGTCGCCGGGCGAGGTCCACCCATTCGGTGGGGACGCCGTTGCCCCGGACCGTGATTTCGAGCAGGCCCCGCTCGCGGTCGGCCTGATCGATCTGTTGTTGCCGGCCCAGCCGCTCGGTGACCGACGCCCCTGCGGTGTTCTGGAGATGGTGCAGGCGGGCGCTTTCGGCGGCGAGCTCGTGGATGCGCCGCAGTCCCTGCGCGTGGTCGGCGGGGATATCGCGCACCCGCACAGGCATCGCGACCCCGCTCACCACGGACTCCCCTCCGCGCTCAGGAATACCGGTTCCCCACCGGCGTGTTCGGAAACCCACGGTTCATCGGGGGACGGTGCGTCGCTGAACAGCGCCTCGGTGCTCGGCGATTGCTGGTCGGGTTCGGGGATCGCCGCGTCCAGCGCCGCGCGAAGCTCGGTGTCGCGCGCAGGAACGAACTGCGCGTGGACCGGTCCCAATTCGTCGGCGATCGCGGTCCGCAGGGCCGCAGGGGCGGGCAGCGCGGGGCTGGAGTCGACGGCGATCCTGGCGTCGGTGGCCAGCGCGGTGGCTTGCCCGGCCCAGGCGCGGGTGTCGGTGTCGGCGGCGGCGTGCCAGCGGTGCCGGATCTGTTCGGCGGGCAGTCCGTCCAGCGTGGCGGCGGCCGAGCGTGCCCAGTCGTCGAGTTCGCCCCACAACTGGGTTCCTTGATCGGCGGTCAGTCCCAGCAGATTCGCGACACCGGCGGTGCGCATGTGCATGGCGGTCAGGTTGGTGCGCAGGCTCGCCGACGCGCCGCCTGGGTCGTGGGCGTGCAACTGCCGGTGGGCGGTATCGAGTGCTTCCCATTCCTGGATCCGGGCCACATCCCCGGTGAGATCGCCGAGGATCCGGTCCCAGTCTGTCGGGCCGGGGGTCACCAGATACAGATCCGCGCGCCACCCGATCCCGCGCTCGCCGCGCGCCTGGGCCTGGTCGAGCCATTCGCTCGGTAGTCCCCCTGCGGTGGCGGCGGCGATCAGGTCCGCGCGCCCGATGGCGTGGTGCTGGTAGGTGCCGAACCACTCCTGCGTCGGTGAGCGGTCGAATCCTTCGGCCTCGGCGAGCATGGCGGCGATGGCGCGACTGCGGTTCTGGACGGCCTTGAGCACCCGTGTCTGGACTCGGGAGGGCGGGATCACGACAGCTCCTCCTCGTCCTCGCCGGGAGCGAGGGCTCGGAAATCGGGCCCGAATCCCAGCCGTTCGATCGCCGGCCGCGCGCCGGGCGCGCCGAACCAGTTACGGGGTACGCGGCTGGCGGCCAGTCCGGGCAGCTCGACGTGGTCGCCGGGTGTGCAGCGGTGCAGCGGCCCGTTGGCGGCGTCGAGGACCAAGCGCATGGTCGGATCGATCTGACGGGTGAACAGCGACGACATCGCCGTCTTGTCGGTGGAGACGACCGCGGCCTCGAACGCCGCGTGCAGCAGCGCGAACCGAACTGCGACGCCGTGGTGTTCCCACCAGCGGGTGCACCAGGTGTAGGTGCCCTCGCGATGCTGGGCGGCGATGCGTACCGAGGTCACCGGTAGCAGCCACTGCTGCACCCAGAGTCCGTAGTTGGTGAACCGCGGTGGCGGCTTCTTCTTCTCGGAGTCGGTGTCCTTCGTCGAGCCGGTACCTGTCCCGGTGGGTGCGGCTTGTTCCGCGCGGACGTTGGGCGGAATGCGTTCGGGGGGAACGGGTTCGAACGGCAGCGAGGGTGTCTTGACGTGGTCGGTCGGGGTGCAGCGGTGCAGGGGTCCTTTGGCGGCGTCGAGTATGACGCGGAAATGGGGGTCGACGTGGCCGGTGACGAATCCGCTGGCGCCGGGGCCACGGGAGGCTTCGAACGCGGTGTGCAAGAAAGCGATGCGGACCGCGACGGGGCGGTGTGCCCACCATTGCTCACACCAGGTGTAGGTGTTCTCGCGTTGGCCGCCGGAGATCCGGACGCTGATCAAGGGCAGCAGCCATTTCTCGGCGAAGGCGACGAAGTGGGGATACGAGGGTTTGTGGGCCTGCGCCGGTTTGGCGGCTGGTGCCGTCGGGTTCGTGGAGTTCATGACCGCTGCCCTTCGGCATCCGGACCGTCGTCTGCGTCGTCGGGTTTCTCGGGTACGACGAGGGCGACGGGCTGGCTGTCGGTGGCGAATTGCTTCAGCGATCGATGGATCAGCGGTGCGTATTGGGTGTCCTGCCACCAGGTTTTGGATACGAGGACCGGTCCGTGTCCGGGCAGCCGGACCAAGGCGCGGTCTTTGGGGAGCGCGGCGAGCTGGGAGACCTCGAGGATGGGTTCGGCGCGCCACGACAGCGTGCGGTTAGTGCCGCCTTGGCCTCGGCTGCGGGAGCGGTCGGCGACATCGTGCTGTCCAGCCATCTGCGACCAGTGCTGGAGATAGTCCACCGCGGCGATGCCACCGCCATAGACCTCGATCGACTGGGCGCGCATCGTCTTGAGCCCGTTGACGCCCCACAGGTCTTCGCCCTGTTCGAGAACTTGCAGGATGGTCATCAGGATGATGCCGCAGCCCCCCGCGTAGGTGTAGTAGGACGGTAGTTCGCTGATGCGGGCGCAATTGGCGGCCTCATCGAGCACACCGAGCAGCGGCACCGCCAGCCGCCCGTCAGGACGCGCGCGCGCGGCGCTCAGTGCGGCCTCGATGATCTGTCCGACCAACGCCGAGGTCAGCGGTGTCGCCCCGTCGGGTCCGGCCATCGACAGCGCGTACACGGTGTCGGTGGATTCGACGAAATCGACCGGCTTGAACTCGGGCAACTCGTGTGTGCGGGGCTGGGCCGCCTTCTCGATCACGACGCCCGCTTTGCCTTCACGCACCCGCAGATGAGTGCGTGAAGGTGGGGTCACCATTTGCGCGTAATCGGCATCGGCCAAGACGTTCAAGAACCTTCTGGCCATGTCGTAGAGCCCGTCCCTTTGGCGCGAGTAGAGGGCCTGGGACTCGCGGATACGCTCGGCCGGGCGACGCTGGCCGTGGGCATCCAGGATCAGCGCCGGGGTAGGGTCCTGGTCCTTGCCCAGCCATTCCGCCACGTGCAGCAGATCCCCGCCCGCGCGGGCGGCGGCGAGTATGTAGAGGGCGAGTAGTTCTTGGGCGCCGCCATCGAAATAGCTGTCCACCTTGGCATTCGCGGCTTGAGCGGCGGTTCCCGAGGCGGCGGACACGAAGAATCCCGCCAGTTTGCGTGCCGCCGGTAGGCCGGTGACCTGGGTCAGCAGGTTCACCCAGAATCCGCAGGTCGGTGTTCCGGTGACCCCTTGCAGGTCCGAAAGCCAGATATCGCCCGCCTCTTGCCGTCCGGCGAGGGTGTGGCGGTAGAGATCGGGTTTGTTCGAGGTAGCCAGGCACGGCCCCCACGCCGCGAGGACCGCCGGGATGGCCCAGGCCATGGTCTTGCCGGTTCGGGTGCCCGCCGCGATCGTCACCCCCAACTCGGCGGGCACGAACAGCTCGACCCCGCCGACGACCGTTCGGCCCAGGGGCGGGCCTTTGAGTTCTTGGACGTCCTCGGGGGCGTCGGCCAGCAACCGCCGATTGGCCACGGCGTTGTCGCGGGCGCGGGCGATACGGATCTGGTTCGGGCGCTGCATGGTTCGTGCGGCGCTGTCGATCTCGTGCGGTGTGCGCAGCAGCAGCCATCCGGCAGCGAGCAAGCCTGCCTCAAGGCCGTAGAGTGCGACGGCCACGAGCGTGGCCTGCCACGGCCAGCTCGCTTCGCCGATCGCGACGGCCAGCAGCGCGGCGACCGGGTTGCCGGTGACCGGCATTCCGGCCCACCACCGGCCCAGCGACAGCGCCGCCCAGGCGGTGAGCGACACCGCGACCGCCGCAACGAACAGCAGCAGGATCGTGGTCTCTTCCCCGATCCCGCTCTTGGTCCGTCGACGGGTCTCCCGTGTCGAGATCATGTGCGCGCTTCTGGATTGTGTTCCGATATCTGTTGGTGGACAGCGGTTTTCACAGGGTCACCTCGATGTCTCGGGACGGGTCGGGCTCGGTGTCGACGCCGGTGTCTGACTCCGCGCTCGGTGTGTCGACTGGGTCGGCGGAAATGGCGGCCGAGACTGCCGCGTCGATGCGGTCGGCGGCGGTCGCGTCGGGTTCGGTAGTGGTGTGGGCGTAGGTGCCGTCGCGTCCGGCGAGGTAGGCGAGGTCGATCTGGTCTTGGGTGGCCCCTGCCCGTGCCGCCTCCGCGCGGGCGTCGCGGGTCTGGGCCAGCAGTTCGTCCAGGCGCTCGATGAGGGCTTGGTCGTGGCTGGGCACGCCGGCGAAGCGGGTGCTGGTGCGGGTGTGCTCGGCCGACAGGTCCTGGACCTGCCGCAGTGCCGCTTGCCGCTCCACGCTGCGTTGGTCTGCGCCGGTATCGAGGTCGCCCTGGCGTTCTTCGGCGTCGAGCAGCTCGTCGGTGGAAGCGATGAGCGCGTCGACTTCCTTCAGCGAGATATCGGGTCCACGTCCGCCGAGTGCGCGGTCCACTCGGCTCGTCGGGCGCAGCTCGATCACTTTCGCCTGGTCCTGGGGGCGTGAGCGTGCGCTGTCCTGTACCGATCCGGTGATGCCGGGTTCGATGCGTCCGGTCAGGATCGCGGTCTGGCGCAGGGTGCGCCAGGTCAGGTCGTCGACGAGTTGATCGCCTGTGGCATGTGCTTGTGCGAGGCGGTCGTAGGCGGCGCGCGTGGTTTCCGGCCGGGCCTGCCAGGCGGCGGTGCTGGCGTCCAATTGCGTCCACAACGCGCGCGCTTCGGCGTCGCCGGGATCCGTCCACCGCTTGGACAGCATCTGGGCCTGGGCGGTGAGTTCGGCGATCTGATCGGGTGTTTCGCCGTACGGGGCGATTTCGCGCAGGTAGTGGTAGCGGGCGAAATCGGCGCGCAGTTGGGCTTCACGCTCGTCGGCGGTGTCGTGGTAGTAGCCGGGATCGGTGGGCGATCCGGGGTGCGAGTCGGGCCAGCTCATCAGCGCCTGCCCGCGGTGTGGTCACGGTGTCGCGGTGTTCGGTGGTGTGGTGCTTGCGGGATGGACATCGGCAGCCTCCGAAACAGAGAGGAGGAAGAATCGGTGTCCCCGGTGGCGGGTTCGATGTCGCGGCCAGTACCCGTGACCAACGGCATCGACGAAACGCAGGGTCTGTCAGGTGGTCAGGGGTCGGTGCCGTAGTCGTGGCGATATCCGCCGTCACTGTCCGGATCCGGTCCGGGGTCGACGGCGAGGCCGGTGTCCTCGGCTGGCAGCTCGTTGTCGACGGCAGCGGAGATCGCGCCGAGCGCGGTGGTGGTGTCGGCGGCGACGTCGGTGTCGGCTAACGCGGCGTTGATGAATTCGGCGCGCAGTGTCGCGGCGGCGGCGGCGATCATCTGTTGCGGTGTCGGGGGCAGCGTGTGCGCGCCGACGATTGGGGTGCCTGTGGCGGGGTCGGTCGGAACGTAGGGTGGTACCGACAGTTCGGTGCTGGGTTTGGTGTAGGAGTGCCATGCTCGGGCCACACTGAGTTCGTCGCGGATTTCCAGCCGTACGGCGTGATCACGCCGGTAGGGTTCGGCAGCGTCGCCCCACAACATGTCGGCCTCGTCCTCGGTGATCTGCGCGGCGTGTGCCAGCGCGACCACCCGTTCGTGACGTAGCTCCATGTTCTGGGCGAACTGCTTTTCCGACATCGGGTTCTTGCCGTAGCTCCAGCGGCCGGTAGCGACGCGGTCGTCACGTTCGGCCGCCAACGCGGCCATCCGCTCCAAATGCCACAGGTCCAGCCCTAGCATGCCGACGAAGAATCCTTGGGCGGCGTTGTCGCGCCAGGGCATCGAATCCAATCTCGACAGGGCATCCACACGGGGCCGGGCACTGTTCTCGCCGAGCGCGACCGCGTCGTCGATCCATTCCTGCCGCACACCCGCCGAGAGCGCGGTCTGCTCGACGCGCTCTCGTTCGGCGGACAGAGCGTCGAGGTGTTGCCGCCAAGCCGATTCGGCGTCACCGCCGGAATCCAGCGGTTCGAACCCTTCCCAGCCGGCACCGAGGATTCGGGTGTGCTCGCCGGTGAGCAGCCGGATCTGGGAGAGCAGCTGGGCTTGCCACTGCACGACCGATTCGCGGGATCCTGGCGCCGGGGGCGGAGTGGTCATGATCGCCACCCGCTCACAGCTCGACCCCGCCGGTCGGCCCGTTCTCCGGCGTGTGATCGGGTGGTTCGAGCCGCCGATCCGTGCTCGCCGTCACCTCGCTGCGAGTCGTGGACAGTGCGCGGGTGATCGCGTCCCCCGGAGCCTCGGCGACACCGGTCACCGCCGCCCGCGCGCCCGAGCAGCGCCTGCGGCGTCGGCGGTCGCGCCCGGTCGGCGACCATCGACCGTGCGGCGTCGGCGGTCATGTTCTCGACGCTGCGGTGCACGTCCCAGGCGATTCCCGCCCAGGCGTGCACGCGCCAAGCCTGTTCGAGTTCGGTGTCGTCGTAGCCGTCGACGCTGAACTCGACCAGCCACGACCAGCCGAGTTCGTCTCGTCCCCAGAGTTGATCGCGTTCGGCCTGGGTCAGTTCGGCGAGCGCCGCGACGGAGTCGACGCGTTCCCATAGCAGGTCCATGTTGATCAGGTACTGCTGGTGACCGGCGCTGTCGGTCGGGTTGCCGACCTCGCGTTCTTCGCGCGCGATGGCGATGGCAGCCATGTGTTCCAACGTCCAGATGTCCTCGGCGATCGTCGCGATCATCTGCGCGCGGACTGGGTCGTCGCCGTGGCGGGTTGTCGGTGGATCGGTCACCGCCTCGCCCCACCGTCGGCCCGCCTTGCCGTTTTCCACTGCCGCGGTGATCGCCGTGGGCGGGATTCCGGAGGTGTCGGTGCGCACGATCAGTTCCCGCTGTTCGGCCTTGAGGTCGCGCAGGTGCGCTTGCCAGGATTGGATCGCGATGTCACGGCGTCCGAAGCCGGGGCCGTATTCGGGATATCCCCGATACAGCAACCGCGCGTGCTCGGCGCCACGCTCCTGGATCCGCGCGAGCAGCCCGGCTTTCCAGCCCGCCAAGTCCCCGAGATCATCGGTTCGACTCATCTGCCTTTTCCTTCCTATTTGGGCTTGTGGCACAACGGTTTTCGGTTGCATCTCTGTAGCTGCCGTCATGGTTCGGCTCCGTCGCTCGGATCGGGATAGGACGGCAGGGCAATCTGTTCGCCCGCCGAGGTGGAGTCCGGATCGGCGAGGGCCGCGCCGGGCTCGGGTGAGGGCTCTACCGCGGTGGCGATCGCGGCGGCCGTGCGGGCGATGGCGGGGTCGGGAATGTGGCGTTCGTCGAGCAGGGCGAGGGCTTCGGTGACCTCGGTGACCATGTCGTCGGGCGAGGTCGGCATCGCCGCGTGGGCGTCGGCGGCGGTGATCCCGGCGGCTTGCAGCACGACCACCGGGATGGTCGCCGCGCTGAAGTCAGCGGTGACGATCCGGTTCCAGTCCTGTGCCAACGACTTCAAGTCGGTGTCGCGGAGTCGCTCGGCGACCGCAGTGGACCAGTGGCGCTCGCCTCGGGCCCAGACCTGGTGTCGTTCTTCGGTCGTCAACCCCAGGGCGTGGGAGATCGCGCCCAGACGCTGCCAGGTCATGCCCATGATCCGGCGGAAGCGGGCGGTGACCTCGGCGTCGACGCCACGGTGGGTGAAGACCGCGCCGATACCGGCCATGTCCTGCAAGCCGCGAACGTCACGGCCCAGCGCGGTGATCAGCAGTGAGCGTTCGATGCGCCCGGATCCGAGCATCTGCCGGCCCGCCTGCCACCGTTCGCCGCGTTGCCCGGAGGCGCGAGCGTAGTCGATCCACGCGTGCGGTACCCCAATCCCGAGGGCGACCTGTTCGAGTTGGTCCAGGCAGCGCTGTCCAATTCCCCACTGTTCGTCGGTGCCGGCGGGTTCGCCGGTCTCGGCCGGGCGCGGGCGGTGGCGCTCGTTGTCCAACGCCAGGTTCTGGATGCCCTTGAGCAGGTGGGCCTGGAGCGCGGTCGGGCTGTCCATCACTGACTCCTCGACCCGGTCACAGCTCCCACTCCGGTTCTGGACCGAACTGCTCGGTCGTGGGATCGATGCCCGGCGCGTCCTCGGGCAGCGGTTCCTCACCGGTGCTGCCACCGACCGCGGCGTCCACGGCGTCGGCGACCACCGATGCCATCGGCAGATCCGGCTCGGGCGCGGGATCGATCAGTTCGTCGACCGCGTGTGCGAGGCGGGTCTCGGCGGTCAGGTCCTCGGTCAGTCGCTGCCACGCATCCGGTGCCACCGACCCCGGGTACTCGGGTTCGGTGGATGCGGTGGGGTCGGTGACACCGAAGTCGTCGCCGCCGGGCTGGTCGGGCTCGATGTCGAAGAATTCGACGTCGATCACGGCGTCGGCATCGGCAGCCGGGAGGGAAGGAGCGTCGATGACCTCGGTGACGTTGTGGCCGGTGTCCTCGGCGAAGCGCTGGTCGTATGCATCGGCGTCGCGCTCGTGTTCCTCGGACAGGTCCCGGTTGGCGTCGGCGGCGGCGAACGCCGCCGTCGACGCCGCAGCCTCACCGTCGGTGCCTTGGCCGGTGAGGGTGTCGGTGAAACCGGCTGCACGCTTACGGATTCCGATCAGCAGTTGCTTGTATTCGACGTCGAGCCTGTGGAGTTCGTCGGCGCGGGCCTCGCGCCTGTCGTACGCCGTGGTCTTCTTGTCGTGGATCTGCTGGTTGTGGGTGTGCTCTTGATCGCCGAGTTTGTTGCGGCGGGCCAGGTCGCTGTCGGCGCGTTCGATGCGCCGCCGGGTTTCGGTCTGGGCGAGGGTGTGGGCTTCCTGGTTGTGGGTGGTGCGACCCTTGATTTCGGTGATGCGGGCTTGGTTGAGCTGCCACTCGGACCTGGATTTGTCGATCGTGGCGGCGACGCGCACGTTGTACTCGCGGATCGAGCGCTGCTCGCGCCGGTCGGCTTGTTCGACGCGCTGGAGGTGTTCGGTGTGCGAGCGGCTATCGGTGCCGCGGCCGCGCATCAGGGCTGCGGTGGTGTGGGCGGTTTGTAGGGCTTGGACGAAGCCCTGACGCATCTGCTGGCCGCCCTCCTCGACCGGGTCTCCGCTCACTGGGTCACCTGCAATTCCGACAGGAGCCACTGTGTCTCGACGCTGTCGCGGGTCGCGGTGGCATACACCGCGAAGGCGGTCGGATCCGACACGGGCGCGTCGATGTCGATGGTCACGACCCGTGCCACCTGGGTGGCGGTGTCGGGTGGGTGGTCATCGGCCAGTACTCGCGCGGTGGTCGCGACCTGCACACGGTCGGTGCGCCACTGCTGCCAGACGGCGGTGGTGACCGGCGCCCAGACCAGCGCGCTGGATGCGGCGCGGGCGGCGAACCGGTCCTCGAGCAACGCTCGTGCCGAGGCCAGCGCCTCGGTGGGGTCGGCCTGCTCACCGGGTTGGTAGCCGAAGATCGCGCCGAGCGCGGCGGTGAGTACCTGCTCGGCATCGCAGGGATCAACCTGATCGAACGGTGCGGCGAAATCTTTCCCGTGGCAGTTGATCTCGCCAGTAGTGGGGCTGGCTGGCAACTGTGCGGCACATCCTGTCGCGCAGATCGCGACGGTGGCGATCCATGCCGCCGCGGTGCGTCGGCTGCTCATGACTGGTCGGGGTCGGGGTCGGTCAGCGACAGCAGGTCGCTGCCGCGCCATTCGACGCAGGGGGCGCTCGAGGCGCGGGCTGCCGGATTGCGGACGGGATCGGTGACTATCTCGAGCAACAGATTCGCGGCGAGGGCGGCGCGGTAGAGCCCGGCCAGATCGAGCCCGTGGCTGCGTGCGACGGTCAGGCGCAGGGCGGCGGCGTCGACATCCCACCGTCGGCACGTCTGCCCGGCGACCCGGATCGCCTGGCGTGCGGCGGATTCGGCGGCCTGCGCCGCGCTCTTGACCGTCGCGTCCGGCGGGTGGCGGTCGCGCCAGACGATCTCTCCGCCCGAGCGGATGACGGTGAAATGAGCACGGGTTCCCGCGCACCACAGCGCTAGTCTCGGACCGTGGACCGCGCGGACCGCGAAGATCGGGTCGGCGCCCTTCTGCGCGATGTTCAGCGCGCGCACGGCCTCGTAGTCGACCCCGGCCATCGAGCGCAGAACGCGGACGAATCGCTGAAATCCGGCCGGATCGTCGAGTCCGTGCTCGATCGCGAAGCGCTCCAGGTCCAGGGCGCGGGTGGTGCGGCGAAGCCGCGCGGTGTTGGTGGTGACCAGTAATTCGATATCGCGCATCGTCGTTCCCGCACCGGCGGCGGGGCGGTCTGTGGGGTTCTCACTCACGGTTCGACCTCCGTGTGTCGTTGTCTACGTGCTGTTTCCGGTTCTGCGGGGCGTCGGCAGATGGGGCGGTGATCGCGGCCGGGGGATGGGTTCTCGCGGCATGCTGTGGGCCGTGCACCGGCGCGCAACGGGATCGACGCAAGATCCGGTGAGAAGACGCAATCGGTCATGACAACCCGGTCGATTCGCGAACTTCGTAGCGGCGCACGTCCATTCGCTCCCCCGCAAATCCGCTGAGAAGAGTGGTGGTCACCGTCTGCCCGGATTGGGGAGCGTGCAGGAGCTGGTCGCGCCCCTGATCGTCGGGTCCCAGATAGATCCCGACGTGATGGGAATCCGAGTCCCCTTGGGAGGTGAAGAAGATCAAATCGCCGGGCTGTCGTTGCGCGAACGGCACGACGACCGCGCTGGGATGGTCCTGCTGGGCCTGGGTGTAATGCGGGAGCCGGATCCGGCCGCCGGAAGCGTGGTAGATCGCATACAGGGTCAGTCCCGAGCAGTCCACACCACCGTTGGTCGGGCCGTTGATATCGCCGCCGCCCCACACATACGGGGTGCCGATCCAGCGGGAGGCGTGCTCGATCACCGCGCGCCCGAACGCGCTGGCCTCGGCGGGACTCAACACCGACGCTGCCCCCGAACCACAGCCCGTGGGCGCCGCACCCGCCGAGGCGGGTGCGGTGCGGGGGTCGACGTCGGCGAAACGCTGATACAACTCGCGCGCGAGCTCGATCTGTCCGGCGTAGGCGTTGGGCACCGAGCGCTCGATGTGCTGGGCCAACTCCGCGGGTGAGAGCTGTTGCGCCAGTAGCCCTGATTGTTCGGCGCGGTCGTAGAACCAGTTGATCTGGTAACTCGATTGCATCAGCTTCGCGATGCCGACCGATCCCCACACGCTGGCCCGGAGTTGATGCGGGCCGACCGAGTCGTGGTCGTGACCCAGCCCGTCGTTGGAATAGCTCAGCGATTCCGGAACCGACGGATTCGCCAGATTCCGGAACCCAGACTCCGTGGCTTGGGCGGCGAGTTCGGCGAGGATCACCGATTCGGGCATCCGGCGCTGTTTGCCGATCACGACCCCGTCGCGCGCGAGCCGCAACTGCGCCTCGCTCAAACCCGCCACCGTCTGCCCGGTCGGCCCGCCCGCTCCGGCGGCCAGCGGTGTGGCGCAGGAGGTGCGGGGATCGGCTGCGACCACCCCGAGTAGCAACACCAGCAGCGCGATCGGTAGTAGGATCGCTGCGGCGGCGGTCGTTTTCGAGGTCACGTTCATCATCGCCGCCGGTCATCGCCTCGTCGCCTCGCTGTCCAGATCGAAACGTTGATTCGTGTTGTGGACCTGACTCGCCCGTTCGGTCGGGGTGAAGGTCATGCGGAAGGCCACACCCGGCTCGGCCGCTTCACCGGTCTTGAGAAGGAAACATCCTGTGCCGGGCGGTGTTTCGCGCTGTCTGGGGCCGAGGTCATCGTCGGTAGGTGGGCGTGGCGCGGCCCAGGAGGTGACGAGGAGTTTCTCGGTGTCCGTGATGCCGACCGCGGCGCGGATGCGGTCGATCTCTTCCGGGCCGACCGGGCCGATGATCTTCGCGCGGGCCCGTTCGAAGAACCCCAGCGCTTTCGCCTGCGCCGCAGCGGAATCGAAGGCGGCGAGGTCTTTGATGGTGTGGCTGCACATGATCAACCCGGTGCCCAAAGTCCGGTTCAGCCGCGTCAGGGCGTCGACGCGATCGACCATGAATTCACCGACCCCGAGCACGCGCCAGATCTCGTCCATCACCACTTCGAAGGTGCGCGGCGGGGCGAGCCCGGCATCGGACAGGGCGTGCGCAGCAGCGACGGCACCGAAGCCCTCGCTCCAGCACACCATCAGCACCGCGGCCAGCAGTTTGGTGTCACCTTCGGGAATGCGCGAGACATCCACGCACACCGCCGGGCTCGCCAGGTCCAGCTGCGTGGTGGTGGGGCCGTTGAAGATCGCCCCGAACGGCCCCTCCACCAGGGCACGCAGGGAACGACGCAGGGTCTTGGTGGAGGCGCGGTAGCTGGTTTCGTCGTCCTCTTCCGCGAAGCGCATCATCTGTTCGCCGCCGGTGGAGATCACCTCGAGTAGGTTCTCGAGTAGCGGTGGCCGTTCGTGGTTGAAATCGTGTGCGGGGCTGTAGAGTTCGCGCAGCCCGGCGGCGATGAGGACTTCTTCGTAGTCGGCGACACGCGAGCCGCGCACGAGTTCGATCAGCCCGGCGACGATATTGACCTGTCCGGCTTCCACCCGCGCGGTGACCTGACGGCGCTGGTCGGCGTCGGTGAGCTGGTCCACGATCGCCCCCAACGCACCGACGTCGAGGGGATTGAGGGTGCCGTGCCCGTACCCGACGTCGACGACCTGTCCACCCAGACGCTCAACGAGGTCGCGGTAGTCGGGTTTGGTGTCGCCCATGCACAGCACGGTCTCCCCCGCCGCGACGGCCCCGGTGACCATGCGCCGAATGAGGGAGGATTTGCCGAACCCGTTGAGTGCCAACACGAATGCGATCGGTGCGGTGATGAATCCTTTGAGGAACCAGCTCATCGGGTCGAAGTGGACCGGTGCGCCGGTGATGTAGTGCGAGCCGACCGGGGTGCCGACGGTTGGGGCGCTGGCGCCGACCGAGAAGGGCCATAGTCCGGCGACCTGGACGGTGGTGGCGCGCCATTCCGGGGTGGTGGGGACAACGGCGGCTCGGCCGCCGCCCGGCCCGCGGTAGCCGCGGTCGGTGAGCTGTGCCAGTGATCGGTCGAAGCCATCTCCGGCACCGGCGTTCTCGGTGCGGCGGGCGGCGGTGGCCCGGCGATGATCATCGCTCGATATCGCCAGCCTCGCCCACCAGCCCCGGATCCCGGGCCGGGCGGCAGCGGCTTCGGTCGCCGCCCGCGCGGTCGCGGTGAGCACCCGCACCCCCGCGACGGTCTCGCGGCGCCGCCGGTCCCGGTGGTCGTTGTTGCCGGTCATGCGCTGACCCGCTTGGAGATCGAGGAGTGCTCGGGCAGGATCAACCCGATCCCCAGGCTGGCGGCGAAGCTCGCGGCTTGGGAGCCGTAGCAGCGGCGCACCGACAGCCGCGACGCCGCGCTCATCGCCTTGACCGATGCCTCGATACCGGGCAGGTCCCCGTCGAGGTGATCGGTGACCGTGACCAGCGCCCCGAACCGGGTCAGGCCCGCACCGCGCGCTTGTTCTTCGCGGGCGGCTTGGGTGTTGCCAACCCGGATGCGCGCCGAGGCGGAGGCGATGCCGCGTTCGGTCTGCTCGGCGGCGATCGCGTCACGGAAGTCCGAATCCACGAGCGAGGTGGCTTCGGCGGCCGAGTGCAGCCGGTACACCAGAGCCACACGTTTGCGGGGCACATCCGCGCGAGGACGCAGCAGTTCCTCGAGCACGGTTTCCATGACCGCGCCGCGGGGGGCGGCGTCCATCTCCCAAGTGATCGAGCGAGCGCCGTCGTGGACGTAGTGATCCCAGCGATCGACGTGGGCGATCGGGCCGACCGAATCCCAGGACTGGGTTTCCAGCAGTGACGCGCCGGCGGCTTCGACGTCACGTTGGGAGGCCAGGTCGTAGCGGGTGCGCACCAGCGCCAGGACTTCCCATGCCTGCAGCGGGGTGGCGGGCAGGCCGGCGCGGGCGAGCTGAGACAGCACTCCTTGCAGGCGTTGGCCGATCTCGCGGGCCTGCTCGGCGTCGTCGCGGCGCACGCGGCCCTTGCCGATGGCGCGGTAGGTGATCGCGATCCGCGCCTCGATCCGCACCCCGACGCCGCCGAGGTCGGCAGCGGCTTCGCGCATCACAGCCTGCGCGAACTCCGGGGCCTGCTCACGCACCAGCCGGGTGACCTCGCGGGCCTGGCGCAGCCGAGTCTCGACGACGTTGTCGAGCACCGCGGTGACCGCCACGACCTCGCCGCCGCGGCTCTGGGTCGCCAGGAAATGCCCGAATCCTTCGACCCAGGCATCGATCTGGGGTTGATCCACCAGTTCCTTGCCGCGCGGGACGACCCGCAGCACCACCGTGTAGTGGTCGCTGCGGCGGATGTGCAGCATCGCGAACCGGCGCCCGCCCGCGGTCTCGTACTCCGACAGGCTCGAATCCGCGAGCAGGCCGGGCAGTTTCGCGATGCCAGGGATGCGGGCGAAACGGCCCGCCCGATAGAGGTGTTCACCGCGGGAGCGGGCGATGGCGAACTGGACGCGCAGCAGCGCGAGTTCCCAGCCGGTGCGGCCGTTGATCGTGACCGCCAAAGGTGCGAACACCGCCGCGGCCACGACCACCAGGCCGGCGGCGACGCCGAGCGAGCGCGAGATCAGGAACCCGGCCATGATCATGATCACCAGCCCGAGCCCCACCATCGACACACCCCACGTCAGGCCGAAGAAGCCTGCGCTGCGAGGGCGTTCCCACCGTCCGTACATCCGCGCGGTCACCGCCGCACCTCCGCCGGGGTCAGCGAATCGGGATTCCAGCCCCCGTCGGCAGCGTCGCGGGTCTGCGACTCGACCGCGGCGACTCCCTGCTCGCCCGCGGCTTTGATCTGCTGCGCGGCCATCACCGCCGCACCGGCCGCACCGGCACCGGCCGCAGCCCCACCACCACCAGCAGCACCCCCGGACTCCGCTCCCGCTCCGGAGGACGGGTTCGCGTTCGGCGGGGTCGACCGGGCTGTGGATCCTGCGCCGGATCCGCTCGATCCCCCGGTGCCGGCGCTCGCTTCCGAAGCGGTGCCGGAGTCGCTGCCCGAACCGCCGCCCAGTGGTCGGCCCCCACCACCGCCGCCACCACCGCCACCGGAGGCGTCGCCGGAGCCGGAGCTGCTGGGCGCGTTCTCGCCTTCGCTGACCTTGCGGGCGCTGCCGCGGTCTCCGGTCGAGCCCATCGCGACACCGGCCGCGCCACCGGCCAGCACCGCGGTCGCGCCGCCACCCCCGCCGAGGGTGGACACCGCGGGGGCGACCAGGCGGACCAGGGCCGGGAGCACGATCACGCTCATCACCAGCAGGATCAACCCGAGCAGCACCTGCTGCGGATCGGTCTGCTTCTCATCCCCCATCACGGTGAAGGCGATGGCGTAAACGAGTGCCCCGACGGGTTTGTAGAGCACGAACGCCAGCGACCAGGACAACAGTTTCTTGTAGGACTGCGATCCCGGGCCGGTGCCCGACGCCGCGGCGGCCAGTGGGATCACCGCCACGACCAGGATCAACAGGGCTTGCCGGATCACCAGCATGACCAGCTGGATCAGGGTGCTAATGAG
This sequence comes from Nocardia sp. NPDC047038, assembly GCF_040644075.1. Lineage (NCBI taxonomy): Bacteria > Bacillati > Actinomycetota > Actinomycetes > Mycobacteriales > Nocardiaceae > Nocardia > Nocardia sp. NPDC047038. The sequence goes on from NZ_JBEYVQ010000016.1 coordinate 93,685, forward strand.
TCCGAGCAGCCCGACCACGAACAGGATCCCGGTGCCGAGCCCGGCGTTGGTTTCCTTGTCGAATTCGGTGAGCCGGTCGACCGCGCGCATCCAGTCCCCATGGCTGGAGGTGGAGATCACCCACTCCGAGAAGGCATCGCCCGCGCGGGTACCGGTGGTGACCAGCACCGCGAACGCCATCGAGGTGAAGGAGGCGCGCACCAGCATCAGGAAGCTCTCCTGTGCTTCTCCGGCCAATCCACCGCGTTTGGCCAGCGCCAACCGCGCGGCGGCGAACATGATCCCGGCTGTGAGGAACACGACCTGGAGCCCGCCGCTGAAGTCGCGCACCGCGGTCAATGCCGCGCCCGGTTGGCCACCCGGACCGGTCAGCACCGGCGACGGCAGGTCGGTCCACCAGGCCATCACGAAACGCACCCCACGGCCGAAACCCGACATCAGGAAATCGACCATGTCCTCCCAAGCCGAGCCCACCGCCTGGGTCGCGACCTCACCGACCTGGTCACACACCTGCTGGGGCCCGAGGGGGATATCGCAGACGCCGGGCACCGGCAGCTGCTCACGGGCACCGCCGGCTGGGGACGCCGATACGAGGCTGTCGTTCATGAGGTGGCCTTCCAGGTACCGAATCCGGTCATCGAGTCGACGAAGGTCCCTGGTCCCCAGAGGGTTTCGATCTCGGTGGGGACCGCGACGCGCCAGTCGCCGTCGAGCCAGGCCATCGGCCAGCGCGCGATCCGGTAGCCGAACCCGTCGCGGGTCGCGAATTCGACGACCGCGTAGTCGGGGCTGTAACCGTCGGCGATGCGCACGCCGTCGGGCACGGTCACGTAGCGGGCCGCGTCGGGAGTGCGCGCCCGCGAGCGCGCGAACCGGTCGATCAGCGCCTGTCCGCCGCCGTGATAGCGCGTCGCGACGACCTGCTGCCAGGTGGGTTCGGGGGCTGCGAGCGCGCGGGCGAGCGCGTCAGCGGCGGCGAGCCCGGCGCCTTGAGGGGTGTGCGCGAAACCCGAGGCGATGCCCTCGGCGATCGTGGTCGGGCCGTCGCCGGTCGAGACCGGCAGCGCCGCACCGCCCCATCCCCGTTGCCAGCGCAGGCCCGCAGGCGCGTGCACCAGGTAGTCCGGCTGTCCGGGGTCGGCCCGCCGGGTGCGATCCTGCGCGAGTGCGGTCCCGGCCTCGCTCGCGGGAATCTCGAGCCGGTTGCCGAACAGGTCCGCGGTCGGTCCCATGGGGCGGGGCTCGGAGGAGGAAAGCGCCGGACGTGTTGTCGTACTGCCGGATTGAGCGGGGCCGTCGTCGCGGGTGATGGTCACGACGAACATGACGATCACCACCACGACGATGGCGGCGAAGACGATGATCAGCAGTCGAGGAATTCGCATGCGGGGCAGCTCGCTTTCAACGCGGCAGAAAGACGACGAGGTCGGGGGGCGGCTCGGTGGTGACGGTGACCGCCGGCGGGGCGGCGACAGCGGAGGCGGGCAGGTCCAGGCGCCAGTCCTCGTATTGCCACAGCACGGCGGCGCGGTTGCGGGTCACCGAGTTGTCCGGGTGCAGGCTGTAGATCTCGACGTCGGCGGCCTCGGGGCTGTAGCGGGTGACGATGTAGCCGAGCAGGCGCGGGGCGCCCTCGGCGACGGGGGCGGTGATCGAGATCTGCGCGCGCGCCACTGCCCAGCCGTCACGGCCCGCACCGGCGGCGAGCATGTGCGCGCCGACCTGGGGCCATTGGGTGTCGGTGGCGATCGAGGCCCGCACCGTCGCCTGCGCCGCGGCGACGGCGGCACCTGCGGGTGAGTGGTCGAACCCGGCGGCGACGGCACCGTCGATACGGTGGGGGCCTTGGTCGGTGACGGGCAGGTCGACACCTTGGAAGGGCTGCCATCGCAGCCCGGTCGGCGGGGTGAGGGTGTCGCTCGCGGCGACCGGGGCGCGGGTGGGTTCGGTGGCGTCGGCGCCGCAGGCGAGCAGAGCGGCGGCGGCCAGGGAGCCGATGAAAGCCAGGACGGCGGTCGCGGCCCAGCGCGGGAGTCGGTCGGGGTGCGGGGGTGTCGGTGTCGTGGGCATGGTGGTCACCGCGGAATGACGGCCAGGGCCAGGGAGCTGGCGGTGCCGAGCAGCGCCGCGCCGAGCAGGGCACCGAGCAGCCCTTCGACGCTTTCCTCGCGGTAGGTGCGGATCGCGAGCAGCCCGCCCACCCAGATCGCGCGCGCGATGCACAACAGCAGCACGCACCAGGCCAGATACCCCAGCAGCTGGGCCAGAGGTTCGAGTACCTGCCTCGGCAGGATCGTGCTGCCCGGCGGTGAGGCCGCCAGCGGCATCCAATCCTGATGCGCGAGCACGGAGTTCGAGTTGTTGGAGGCCATCAGGAGCCTCCGGTGACGACGGCGTTCATGATGGGGCCGGCGCTGGTGGCCAGGATGCCTCCGGCCATCGCGGCGGCGATGATCTTCGGGGATTCGACGCTGCCGCCGTGCCAGCGTTCCCACCCGAATTTCCCGCCCGCGTAGATCAGGGCGGCGATCCCGGCCAGGCTCACCAGCCAGGCCAGATAGTTGACCAGGTTGATGATCTGCTTCGAGCCCGGCGGGGTCGTGGGCGTGATCTTGATTTCCTGGGCCAGCACGGTCGAGGCCACGTCGGTAGCCAATGCGACGATGGTCATGTCGTCTCCGAATCAGGATGTACCGCAACCGATATGTGGGTCGCGGACAAACGGGTGATGATCTGTGTTCCGGCGCGATGCACATCGGCCGGAACGGCGTGGCGCAACCCGGCGCGACGAGACGGTGGTAGGTCGAAGGGGGTGAATTCGGCCAGCTCGCCGAGTTCGATCTCGAGGAGCTGGTCGTGCCAGCCGATGTCGTAGACGTCGGTGACCAGGTCGGTGACCAGTGCCCGGTAGCGGCGCACCACCGCCGGGACCTTGCCGGGCCGTATCGGGGTCAGCACCAGCCCGATCACCTCGACTCCGGTCGGTGCCAGCCCGGCGTGCCATTCCCGCAGTCGATCGGCTGCCGCGGTCAGACCGGGTGTGCACAGACGCGCGGCCACGAGCACGCGTTGGGTGGTGTGCGGGCAGGCGGGCCAGGCCGCGCCGGTGTCCGCGGCCGGTGCCCACCAGCGCGCCAGGGTGGAGGCACCAGCGCCTCCGTGCGCGCCGAGAACCGCGAACAGCGGCGGGTGCGCGCCGGTGATCGCCAAGGGCTGTTCACGCACCGGGGCACGGTGCTGCGGGTCTGGCACGGCGACGGTGTCCGGGTTCAGCCGCGCCAGCCCGGGCGGTCGCGTGGTGTCGGCGAGGCGGTGCGCGGCGGTCATCCTCACCCTCGCTTCTGGATGTTGGAGATCACCAGATCGCCGCTGTTCGGGGTGCCGGCCCGGACGTTGACCAATTGCAGGTAGTCGATGCGGCTGCCATCGGGATGCCGCTCGACCAGGTGCACTTCGGCGGTCGTCTCGGCGACCGCGGTGATCGCCACGCAGTGCGTGCTCCCGGTGGGGATCGAGGCGATACCCGCGGCCAGGGCCTCGGGGACCAGACCGGCCTCGGGTGCGACCAGCCGCAGCGCGGCCTCGGCGTCGCGGCGCTGGTAGTAGGCGTGCTCGAAGGCCGCGATCACCCCGGCCATCGTGCGAGGGTCACCAGCGGTGTCGGTGACCACGTCACCGCTCAACCCGGTGCACGCCGCGGCGGCGACCGCGGTCGTGGTGGGCGGCGCGGCCAGGGCGGTGGGCGCCACCCTACTGGTGTCGGGTTCATGGCTGCCCCAACGGATTACGACAGCGACGAGGACGACGACAGCGACCAGTGCCGTCCCGAGCGCGATGCCTATCCGCCCCAGTCGCGCTGTGGGCCGGGCGGTCCGGCGGTTGCGGGGTTGTGGTGGCTCCTCGGCAGGCCGATCCAGCCACCGCCACGCGTGATCGTCACCGTCGGGGGTTCCCGTATCGGGCGCAACGGCTTGCAGGGCCGCGGGTGTCGTTTTCTCGAGCCACCCGGCCCCGTGTGGGGAGTCGATCTCGGTGTCCGCCATTGTCGGTGCCACCTCCTTCGGTGGTCGGTGTCGGGGTCGGGGTGGGCCCTCCGGGCGGAAGTTCCGGGGAGGATCAGCAGACCGAAGGGGTAGCGTCCGCTGAATCCGGCTTCCGCCCGAAGGGGTCTGGGGTGGTTCACCGGCTCGACGGAGCCACGGAGCTCGTGGTCACCGGTGGGAGGGAATTCGGCCGGGAGGGCGCGGTGGCCGAGGGCGTTCTCGTCGTCGAGGTCGCCGTCGTCGGTGTGGTCGGGGCGGTCGCCAGGTCGCGGGCAACGGCGGTGAACCAGGCCGACACCGCGCGCAGCGCGGATTCGCCGGTGCCGGCCGCGGGCACGCTGTCGTAGGAGCCGTGGCGGCCGGTGGTGTCGCTGTACTGGGCGGACCCGGCCAGGGTGTAGAGCTGATCGGGCGCGGTGACGGTGCTGGTGATCGCGTCGAAGGCGTCGTTGACCCACCGGCTGGCGGTCTGGGGCGGCACGAGTTGCACCACCGCGGCGGCGAGTTTCGTGCCGAGAATCCCGACCGCGGCCAGCGGGTCAGCCATGCCGACGGTTGCCAGCTCAGCCACCGTCGCCGGAGTGATCACCGTTCGGGCGACCGAGATCGCGGCGTTGAGCCCGATCGTGCCGAGTTTGAACAGCGCCGAGAGCGCGTCGGCGTGGCTCGGTGGTGTGGTGGCCGGGTCGGAGGCTTCGGCCAGGCGCTGTCCGAGGGATTTGGCGGGGTCGTAGGACAGTTGGTCCAGGCTGGTGCCGGACAGGTCGTCGTTGACGACGCCAACCGCGGTGGTGAACACCGTCGTGGACAAGGCGGTGGCGATGGTGGAGATCGCCGCGATCGGATCCCGCAGGTCCGAGCGCGCCGCGATGTTGGCCACCGTCGCCGCCAGCGGACTGCCGGGTGCGGTGTCGCAGGTGGCGTCGCCGCCGACACACAGATCCGCCACCCGCCCGGTCAATGTTCCGTAACCGGTCGGGGCGGTGGTCGTGGCGGTGATCCCGGCTCCGGTCAGCGCCGAGTTGAGCAGCGTGATCGTCGAGACATGGGCTCCGCCGGTGCCCGGCGCGGCCGAGGGGGTGTGCGCTTGCGGACGGCCGGGCAACACGGGTGTGCCGAGTTGGCGGGCGGGATTGGCCAGCAGCGCGACCGCTGCCACCCGGTCCGCGTCGACCGTGCTGCTGCCCGCGCCGACCCGAGTGGCGAAGCGGTCCGCCGCCGCGGCGCCGTGCGCGTATCCCGCAACCGCGAGACGGGTGTCCGGGCAGCGGGTTTCCACGGCCGCCGCGGCCTGCTCGAGCTGGTCGGCCGCTGCGATGACCGCGTCGTCGTAGGCCAGTGAACTCCCGTCGCCGCTGTGCCCGAAGGGGATGTAGGCGCGCTGCACGGCCTGTCCCGCCGCAGCTGTCAGCGGTCCGAATACCTGTCCCAACGCGCCGGTGTCGCTGCCGGAGACGACATCACCTTCCTCGCCGCCTTGCACACCGAGCACGTACAGCACCGGGCACGGGCCGTCCACAGCCGCGCCGGGCTCGGCTGATGCCGTCACGGTGACGTTGACGGTGGTAGTGCCGATGATCAACGCGATCACGGCGCTACGGAGTAGGTGGCGGGGTCGTATGCGGTTGCTGTGCATGAGATTTCACCTCGATGGGGGTGCCTGCCCGCCCCGTGGCGAGGGGGCCGGGGCGGGCAGACACGATTCAGGTGGCGGGTGGTTGCGAGATGGTGGCCGCAGAGGGTGTCCGGCGGCGTAGCAGGAAGCTGTTCAGCCGCATCAGCGCTTCGCGTGCCCCGACGGCGGCGGTGCGGGTGTGGCCGGTGTTGTATTCGCGCCAGCTCAGATCCGCCCCGAGAGCCCGGTATTCGGCGAACAGGGCGCGACTCAGCGCGATCGGGACCAGCGCGTCCTCTGTGCCGTGGTACAGGTGCACCGGCGCCCGGGGGGCGCGATAGGCGGCGGATTCTGCGGCCAGCACGTAACGCCACATCGGGTCGTTCCAGGGTTCGCGGCGTTCGCACCACGTGCCGAGTGGAATGTGCCGGTAGGTCTCGATCAGCTCATCGACCGTCAGCGTCTGGGCGTGCGCGAGGCCACGCCGTCCCTCCTCGGTGAGCAGGTGGGTGACGGGCAGATGGCTGTAGGCGCGAGCCAGTCCGACCATCCCCGCGAAGACCAGTCCGGCCCACGGTCCGGCGTCCAGGTCGGCGACCAAGGCTCGCAGGTTGCCGACGACCGCGCCGGCGGCGACGCCGCGCAGGTCGAGTTCGGGGGCGTAGTCGGGGTGGGTTTCGGCGGCCAGCACCGCGGCCCGCCCGCCGTCGCCGTACCCCCAGATCGCACACGGGCCGGATGCGCCGAAATCGGTCGAGCCGATGATGGCCCGGCCCAGGTCGAGCACGGTGTGCGCGGCGGCGGCACCGGACAGGAACGGGTGCGCGCCCAGACCGCTCATGCCCACGCCCTGGCCGTCGGGCACCCCGACGACCCAGCCCCGCGCCAACGCCATCGCCACATCCGCGGCCACATCCGCGAGGGCCGTCTGGTCCAGGCGCTGAGATGGGGCGATGCGCCCTCCCAGTCCCTGGAACCGCGGGCAGTACAGCAGTATCGACCCGTCACCGGCGACGGCCTGCTCGGGAGCCACCACCAGCCCCGACGCCGGCAGTGGGGCGTGGAACGCGGTGCGGGTCGAGTACACCACCTGCCACGCGCGTCCCGCTCCTGCTAACACCGGGACCTCGACCTCGCGTGCTCGTAGCAGCGCACCTGCGGGCTGGGTGAAGTCGTCGGAGTCCGGTACGTAGAACTCGTCCACGGTGTCGTCGATGCCGAAGGTGGTCATGGTCACCGTCCCGCGAGGTCGTGGGCCAGGGCGACCATCCACGCCACCCCGGAAGCGAGTTGGCCGCCGGTGGCGTAGCCGTTATGGCGGGCGATGGTGTCGACGTAGCGCAGCAGCACCGCCGGATTCACCAAGTCGGCGTTGTCGGCGACCAACTGCCCCCACGCCGCCGACAGCTGTCCGGCCAGCTTCGGTAGCAGCACAAAGGGATTCGAGGCGACCGTGGCCGTGATCTCACCCCAGCGTGCCGCCGCCGCCTGTCCGTCCGGTGTCGGGGTGCGCGGGTCGGCGGCCTCGACGAGCCGATCGGCCAGCCCCCGCTGCGGCCGGTAGTCGACATCCCCGCCGTCGACGTAGAAGTCGTTGAGCAGCACCGTGTTCCACGCATCGCCGAGCGCGGCCTGCAAGAGGCCGCTGAGGGTGCCCAGCGCGGCGATCGGGTTTCGCAGGTCGGCCTGGGCCGCGATCTCGGCGCCGACCCGCAGGAGCGCGGCGCGGTCGGGGGCCGAGCAGGCCAGGTCGCCGTCGGTGCAGATATCGGCGACACGGCCGGTCAGCTCGCCGTAGCCGACCGCGCCCGCGATCCCGCCGCCACCGGCCGCGGGGTTGGTGATCGCGACCTGCGAGACCGCCGCACCGCTGGTGCCCGGCGCGGGATCGGGCACCACCTGTCCAGGCCGGCCCGGCAAGACCGGGGCGCCGGGCGCGCGATCGGGGTTGGCATACAGCGCGACACCGGCGATGCGGTCCGCACCGATCGGGCCCAGGCCCGCGCCGATGTCGGCGGCGAAATCCGAGACAGCTTGTGCGCCTTGGGAGTATCCGATTCCGGCGATCAAGGTGTCCGGGCAGGTATCCACGATCTGGGCCGCGGCGGCGTCGAGCTGGCGGCGGGCGTCGGTCACCGACACCGCGTAGGGATCCGGGCCTCCGCCGGGAACGGCACCGCCGAAACCGGCGCCGTAGGGGATATAGGAGCGCTGCACCAGGCCGGGGGCGGCCGACAGCACCGGAGCGATGAGCGCGCCCACCACCCCGGTGTCGGCGAGCGGGTCCGCCGTCGGGGACGACTGGCCCGTGCCCTGCACACCCAGCACGTACAGTGCCGGGCACCCGGGGCCGATCGGCACCGCCGAGGCGGGCGCCGAGGCCAGCGTCAGACCGGACGCGGTGGCGGCGATCGCCACGGCAGCGGCCAGTCGGCGGGCGTTCGAGGTCGTCGTGGTCACTGGCCGACTCCGACTCCGGCGCCGAAGCCCGCGCCGACGGTTCCGGCCGCGACCGCACCGACAGCGGCGACGGGGACACCGGCCACGACCGCCCCGGCGACGGCACCGGCCGCCGCACCGAGTGCGGTACCAGCGACACCGGAGGTCACCTCGCCGATGACCGGGACCGGCACGATCGTGCCCAGGGCGGCGCCCGCGATCCCGCCTACCGTGCCCCCGATCAGGCCCCCGGCGACCGCACCGGCGACCGCTGCGGGCGCGCCGACCGCGACCGCACCGACCGCGCCGCCGATCCCGGCACCGGCCAGCGTCGCACCCGACACCCGATCCGAGCGCCCGGCCGGGATGCCGATCGAGTCCAGCGCGGTCGCCAGCTGCGCCTCCATGCCCGCGGAGAAATCGTTGATCGCGTCCGCGCACTGCGGATCCAGCCAGCCGGGACGCGCGGTCTCCCACTGGCCGAACCGGATCACATCGTCGGGGACCTCGACCGGCGCGACCGGCTCCACCGGCTCGGGAAGATGCAGGTCCTCGATGCGGATCGGCTCCACCGGCTCGTCCACCGACGGCGCCGGGCGCGTCGGCGCGTTGCGCACCTCCGGCGGCTGGGCGTAGTACACCGGCGGTGCCGGCGCGGACTCCGGCGGCGGCGCCGGTTCGGGGGACGGCTCCGGCGCGGGCGGCGGTGGCGGCGCGGTGGTTCCGGGCTGACCGGGGCTGGTGACGCCGGGCTGGTCGGCGATCGCGGTGAGCGGCTCGGCGGCCTGCGCAGTCCCCGCTGTCGCGAGAAGGACCGCGACCGGGACCACCGCGCAGAGGGTGACGCGGGCTACGTGTGTGGTGCGCGGTGTGTGCCGGGCTCGGCGTGCGGCGCGATTACCAGGCGTATGCGTCGCGTGGTGGTTGGCCGACGTGCGATGGAGCGGTGAATTCCCGGATGAGGGCATGACGAAATAAGCCTTCCCAGTGAGGGTGAGCGATACGGGGAGTGGAATTGCCGCGCGAGAGTGCGGCCTAGGAATTGGGCGGCGTCTCCCACAGCGGGGGATCCGCTGTGGGAGACCGCTTCTCAGGTCGTCTCGGTCAGATGAAGGGCAGGATCGGGCTGAGTGCCTGTGCTGCGACGTTCAGGCCGCTCGACAGCACCGACAGCCCGGCGTTGATGTAGCCCAGAATTACGAAGGGATCCACGATCGCGTTCCTCTCAGCGTCTTTCGGATTCTCGGCGGGATCGGTGTCGACCTCGCGCTTCCAACCAAACGCCCGGAACTGCTGGAAATCCAGGGTTTTCAGGTATGCAGTTTGCGGTACCGCTACTTGCATACATTTGCTATTCACTACTTGATCAGCAGATTTGCTGCGGAATGTATGCAAGCTGCAATACCTGGAATTTCCACCGAAGTCGCTCCGCCACAACACCGTCCATCGAGACGACCATCCTCGGCGCTCGCATCCTCGGAGCTACTGGTTTGGATGATGTGATCATCTAAACGCTTGCCGGGCGGTACCCGCTCTGGTAGGAACGAAACATCACCTGGGGGCCAACCGATCACCATAACCTCTGCCCATCCTGCCGTGGAAGACTTTCGAGGAGGGGGATTCCACTCCCATGACCCGTGATCCCGAACTACGCCGATCACCCGGATCCCGACACGCACTACCACCGCGTGTCCCCACTCTCGGCAACACCGTCCGCCGAATCCGTGACGAACGCGGTTACACCCGCGACTACGCCGCGGCCATGCTCAGAATCAGCCGAAGCTACCTCACCGATATCGAACGAGGCCGCCGAAACCCCAGCCCAGAACTGCTGGAGCTGATCATCGCCGGCTACCGACTCGATTCCGCCCTCGCCCGCCACGTGCGCGAATTAGGAGTGGCAGCACTCGACCTCGAACCCACCGCGGTTCTGGCCAGGTCGGTCACCGCCAACGACCTGCTCATCGCCCATCTCCGCGACCTGAACGCCCGAGGCGACCTCGCCGCCTACATCGACCCGATATGGAACGTGCTGGCCTGCAACGATTTGTTCCGCGAGGCGACACCAGGACTCGAGCGCACCGGGTCGGTCCCAGTGTGGATGTTCAGCGACAACACCAAACCGATCCTGACCGACCGGCCTTTCGAACTCGACTACACAACAGCCTCCATTCGTGCCATGACCGGCCGCTATCGCCACACCGAGCAGGTCCGAGTGGTCTTCCGACACCTGGGCCCCAACATCGAGTTCCGGAAATCGTGGAGCGATCACGTACGCGCCGCCTACGGGCGTGACCCCAGCGCGCTGATGCACACCATCCATCCCGTCACCGGCCTGCCCGTCGCCTACAGCCTGACCATCTCTAATCAGTCCGAGTCCGTCCTGCTGCTCATCCTCTCGCCCAAACCCTCCCCCGGCTCGACGACGAACCGAGAAGCCGACGGATAGAAAACTTTCGACACGCGCTACAACACGCCGAAGACCTCTCTCGGAGTTCAGCCGACCACCGGGTCATGTTGATCAAGCTCAGCGTTACCGCACGCCGACATGTCGCCCGCCCGAGGCTGTCGATGCCCCTCCATCGGCAACCTCGGGGCACCGTGACATGTCTGTTATCCCCTGCCATGAAGCGGACGTAAGAACTCGTCGTCCCCACAGCCGTCGAGAAATTGCTGGAATATTCGGATCGAATCCACGTCTCGACGTCGATTTCGCCGGATCCGCACTTCGGGATCCATAACTGAGCACTGGATCTGACCATGGTTGAAAACCCTCGCACCCCGCACCCCGCACCCGGTCCGGACCCCACCTCTTCCCACCGGACCTCACGAGCAGACCTATCCGGTATCCGCCGGTGCCCGCGCACTAGGGAAATCCGAACGCTGTTACGTTCCAACAACTCAAGAGCGGACGCTTCCCCGGCCACAAAGCCGGCCGCACCTGGTTTCCTCACCGCCAGCGACATCGACGCCGCGATCGAAGGCTCCCGAAGCCCATCTTCGCGCCCCACCAAACGCCAACCTGCACCACAACCAACCGACCGAGCTCGCCCCACCTGGCCCGGCCGACCAACTGAATTCACCGATGGTTTGCGGGTCTCGGCAGGCTGATTATGTGCGCGGCGGGCTCGACGCGCCGGTGACCCGACGATGCATGTACCGCCAGCGGCGAAGGGAAGCAGGTGATGCGCGCGGTGCCCTGTTCGGTGACTGCCCTCGTGCGAGCTCTACGATCGTGTGCATGGCAGCTGTGCCGCATCCGGATCCGCCGCCTCGTCCGTTCTCGCGCACCACATCTCATCCTGTGGGGACACGCTCCCTGTCCTGGCCATGGCCGCCGCCGAGTTGCACCGCCAGGCTCTAGACAGTCCGAACGCGTCGGCCGGGTTCTACAACCGCAATATCCGAGTCGATGTCGCGTGCGTCGCGGTGAATGTCCGTATACCGCTTGAACACGCGGACCTCATGGATGTCACCCAATGGCCCGAACCGCGGATCCTGGCCGCGATCGCCGCCCACGTCGCTGCGGCCCCACGCCTCTACAGCTCCTGTGACCAGCCGCGATACCAGATCCAGGAATACATCCACGGCCACCAACTCGATGCGATTGCACCGCGCGGCACCGCCGTCCCCGAGCACGTCCCGGCCGACGTCGCCAGCCTGTTCGGTCAGCTCCGCGCGATCCCCACCGACCAGCTGCCCTCTCCGGCAGACGAACTCGACGACGATCCGCGCCGGTTCGCGAACCGGTTGTGGGACAACACCCGCCGCTTTGCACGACAGCCACCGCCCGGACTTCACCGCGCTGTTCCGGTGCCTGGGCATCCCCGAGGATCCGTTCGCGCCCCTGTCGGGTGCCGCCGAATCGCTGCGTGCGCGCCCGTTCCGGCTGATCCATTGCGATGTCCATCGCAAGAACATGATGATCCGCGAGGGCCGGACGGTGTTCCTGGACTGGGAGCTGGCCCTCTACGGTGACCCGTTGGCCGATGTCGCGATCCACTTGGCGAAAATGACCTACCTCCCGCACGAGCAGCAGGCGTTCCTGACCGCGTGGGCCGCCGCCGAACCCGACGCCGCGCATCCGGGCTGGTCCGAAGACCTGGACCGCTACCTCGCCGGCGAGAGGATCAAAGCCGCTGTCATCGACGCGGTCCGCTACGCGAAGGTCATCGCGGCGGGTGACCGCACCCCGCAGGCGAACAGGCGCTCGTCGACGGCCTGACCCGACGACTCACCGAGGCCTCACCGTTGTGGGACCGTCCGGCACCCGGGCGTGATCAGGTCGAGGCCGCCCTTCGCACGCGCTGAGTCTTCAAGACCCGCTGAACTGCGGATGTGCCGATCAGATTGGTCGGTGCCACCGCGTCGCAGCTGCCAGCATGGGTTCGCGTGCAGCATCGCCGCATACACCGGACTCCCCATCACCTCCGCCGTCTCACCCAGGGACAGACGTCCGGGCTCGAGCACCATTCCCTCGGCAGGACACACAAAACATGGGCAACTGCAAAACGCCTGGTCATAGTGGGTGCGTATCCGGTCTGACGATTTGCGGTGCGTCCGCACGGATCGGTTCACCGTTCCCATGTTCGTCGTGCCCGGGGCGGGACACATTGAACATGGGAACGGGGATGACCTGCGGTTTTCGGGTGGGCGGTTGGTGATCGAAGTGGATTACCAGCTGTGGGCAAGGCGCATGCCGAAGCTCCGCCGGGCTGCTCCGTCGCACGATATGAGAGGCTCTCGCGTGTTACTGGGTGAGAGCCTCGGGCAGCTATCTGACACGCGGATGTTGGGGCGGGTACTCGATGGTCTGAATTCGTGCCAGCGCACTGTGGCCCCGAGCGGTCGCGCTGGCAATGCGGACCCCTCGACGTCCCCGGTGTATCCACACCAGGTCGAGTTGGACGAGTTCGTCAAGATAACGTTGGTAGCGTTCGAGGGTGGCAGGCGCGGCGGAGGGCGCTGAACCGCGTATCAGTCGTGGCACCTCTATTTGACCGCATGCGGCGATCACCGACAGAAGCCAGTGGAGCCGCTCGCGGCGCCGGAGTTTTGCAGTTACGCCTTTCCCGCGACGAATCCCCGCTTCCATCAGCGGCTCCGTCGCAGCAGGATTCGAAGAACTTCCACTGCGGTTCTTCGGTGTTCACGGTCACGATGGAACACGGCACCCACAGTGGCCACCAACACGGCGGCGGAGGCGGGAACACCAATCAGAAGGGACAACAGACCAGCTGCAATCGCGCTACTCATGGATTCGACACTGAAGTTATCCCGTCCGGCAGGCAAGCCACCCCTCGTTCGGACTGGAAGATGGGGGTGCAGTGCTGTGGAGCCACTGGTCAGACAGGCTAAATATCCAGATTGTGATTCCGATCACTGAGGTCGCTGTTCGTGTCGGAGTGGGCTGGCTGCTTAGACACCTCTTCGCCGTCACCGCGCGACTCAGCGGGCCGCGCGACTGGTCGGACTCGGCCTGAGCTGTGGTCGTGATTCTGTCGCGCATTTTGGGGTCTGTCGCACTGCATCGCCGTGGTTTGATGCACCATAGGAACCCATGGGAACCTCTGACACTGCCGCCGAGTATGCCGGCGCCGAAGGAACCCTTGTCAGCATCGGCTACGAGGGGAAGACCGTCGGCGATCTCGTCGCCCAGCTCGTCGAACAAGGCGTCGAGGTGCTCGTCGATGTGCGTTTGACTCCGCTGAGCCGCAAGCCTGGGTTGTCGAAGACGAGGCTCGCCGAGTCCCTGGCTGCGGTGGGTATCGGTTACGTTCACCATCGCGCACTCGGCAATCCGAAGAGCAATCGGGAGGGGTTCCGTGCCGGTGAGCCGGAGTCCCGTGCTCGGTATCACGACTTACTCGACAGTGCCGCTGCGACTGACGCTCTTGCGCACGTGTGCGAGCTTCTCGATGGTGGCGTGGTGGCGCTGCTGTGCTTCGAGCACGACCACTCCGAGTGCCACCGTGACATTGTTGTGGATCGGCTTCTCGAAGCCCGGCCCAATGCCGCCGTGGTGCACGTCTAGAACAAGGCGAGTTCGGTCTTGGGGTACCAGACGCCGAGGACGGAGAAGGATCGGCGGTGTTGGTTCTGGTTGCCGACGTAGAAGTGGACGTCGCGGTCAGGTGAGAGCATCATGTCGCGCCACTTCGCGAGGAGCATCTCTTGCGCTCGGAGGGCGCCGTAGGACTTCAACCACCGTCGGCCGGCCTGCCCTGCCTCCCAGTCGAGCACTTTCTGGTCGTGTCCGGGGCATTTCGACGACTCGCAGCGGTACCTGTATCGCACGGCGAATGGCGCCGGTTCCAGCGGTTCGAGCGAGGTCCCGAACAGATCGGGCGCCGACGACTTGTCGATCTTCGCCTGCTCCGCTGCGGACCAGGGATCTCCGGCGACGACGCTGACCTCGACATCGGTCGGTTTGATCAGCCCGAGCGATGGTGACGGGGTGCCCATGCCGCCGATGGGGTTCTGTGCGCGGAGATCACACATCGTGGTGGCGCCGATGAGGCCGTCGAGGTTCATCCGGCGCCGCTGCCAGTTGCTGCTCGTGTCCAACAGCTCTACATGTTCCAGCTCGTCCTGGCGCGGGCGGAACGATTCGGGGCGGTTGTCGTTGGGTTGTCTGTACGTGCCGTTGAGACGCAGGACCTCGTACTTCTTGAACTGCTTGTCGAAATCCTCGTTGCGGAACTTCACCGGGTACAGACGGATCCACTCGGGACGCTTTCGATCGAGCCTGACGCCCGCCACGCAGACGGTCTCGCCGTACGTGTCGCTCGGGTTCGGGTAGGTCTTGACGGTGATCATGACCTTTACCGTCTGGTCCCCTATGCGAGGATGCCTGAGCCCCGTCGCGTATGTCGCGCTTGGCAATTCGCTGTCCCCCACGTGGTCAGCGTAACAACTAAGAACTCGACTCGGAGCGGCTTCGCCGAGGTGAATGAGAACCGGCGACGCTCGGTAAGCCCTTATCGCAACAAGGTTGGAGAAGTCATGCGCCAACTGCACCTGGGAACCAGGTATTCCTTCAGACCGCGCCGAGCTTTGAGATTCGGGGGCCGCCTGTCGGCGGGCGCGCTTCGATCTTGATATAGACATCGGCGAGGCGGCACCAGCGGTTCAACAATTGAGTCCCGCCTGCGTGGACCGCGAATCACCCTCCTCGAACGTGTCGCAGCTCTTCTAGCCCAGCTGGCACCGCTTACTGATGACCAACGGGGCCGACGAATATTTGCAAACCACCGGTGCCGGGCGACCGGCAGCCGTGGTTGTCTGAACCCAGAGACCGAGGGAGAAATTCAAGCTGCGGATGACGCGTACCTTCGAGTGGATGAACCGTGGTCTCTGGCTAGGAGCGTGGACCGACCTGCACCTGCCAGAGGCAGTCCGCGTCCGCAAAATCCCGACGGCGGTGCCGTTGCACTTGGCGGGCCGCCGTCTGCAACTCGAAGCTGCTGACCAACTGCTAAGACGCTGTCGCCTGAACAGGCCGCTTGAGCACGGAGGTCGAACCGTACACTCGCGTGCCAGGCCCGAGCCGCGCTGCGGTGTTGGCTATGCTGTTCCCGTCATGGGGGTTCATCGGATCCACCTATTGGTGGTTTCATCGAATCGCTCTACCGTACAAGCATTGTCGGTATCGAGGTGGGTATGGGGCGTAGTGCCGAGGTAAAGGAATCTGTAAAGCGCCAGCTCTGGCGCATGGCTAACGGTATGTGTCATCGGTGTCGACGCGAACTCGACCCCGGCGTTGCGGGGGCGGTGCCCACAGCGCAGACTGCGCATATCCATGCACTCTCGGATTTCGGTCCACGCGCTGATACCGGGATGTCTACGGAAGAAAGGAATTCCGTAGAGAACCTGATGCTGCTGTGTCCCAGCTGCCACGACATCGTGGACAAAACCAAGGTCGGCGCCGAGGAGTTGCGCACCAAGAAGGCGGCGCACGAGCATTGGTGTGCAGTGCTACGGAAGGCTGGCCGGTCCTGGAACATCCGCTACGCCACCGTGGACTATGTCAATCTACCGCGCGTCAGTATGCAGACAGACGGACTCGGTCTACACCGGATAGCGAATGCGGTGGGGCTGGATCCGTCGCGCCCTTTCAACGGCCAAGGCTCTGTTGTGGGCATGTTTGTGCACCGCATCCAACCGATCTTCGAGACTTGGAATGAGCAGGCTGTACGGCTCGATATCGAACATGCCGATGTGCTGACGCAGGGTCTGACGGTGGCCTTCGACGGCCCCATGCGCGTGGTGAACCCGCCGCAGCTTCCGCCGCGGCCGATCACCGGTTCGTGGGCAAAGGATCCGTACCTCACCTGCGAACTCGGCGACCGCGTGGTGAAGATCCGGTTCGACCCGGCGTGGTTGACCACCGCCACGGCCACAACCGATCTGGACGAGGCCCGACGCGAGCCGACTGTGTACGCGGGACTGGGTGTGGTCGTCGGCGTCTCGGAGACCGAGATCAAGATATCCGCGTGGCTTTTCGGGCAGCCGATGAGTCCGATGCGTGCCATGTTCGAATATGCACGACTGGGCAGCGGCGGCCGGGATGAGCTAGATCTGGCGGACTTCACCGACGAGGCGTCAGGGTCCACGGCGAAGGATGTCGCCGCACCTTCACAACCCATCCCGGTGACCCGCACGGTGGTATTGCATTTCGACGAGGATCGGGTCATGCCGCTGCAGATCGAGGAGGAAGTGTTCCGAAGGTTGCTGCGCGTTGTCCCGGAGTACCGTCGCGAGCTGACCACAACGGCAGCATGTATTCTATCCGCTCGCATCCTGCAGCAGACGCGATTGTCCACGGCCGAGATCGCCTTGAGGGTTTTCGATAAGGCTGGCCTATGGAAAGCGATGTCCGTTCCCGCTTTCGACAACATGATTCGGCAGTACGCTGTCGCTGTCGTGGTTGTTTCCGGGCTCACCGTTTCTCAGAGGCAAGATCTACATGATCTGCTCCGGCGTGATGTCAAGTGGTACCTGGGAGCATTTGAGTACGCGCCGGATCGGCCGATACATCGGAGGCTATATAAGTTCCCACCCCGCTATCGGATTGTGGAGACAGATCTTCACATCCTGTACAGCGCAGCGGATGCTGCATTCAGCGACGATGCGTTACCGAACGACCTGATCGATGATTGGATGCACACCGGGCTGTTTGGCACCGTCGAATGGGAAGAGGATCTGGAACGCAGCGAACACGATGAGGCGCAGGCGCGTCAAATCTTGGAGATGTTTACCGAATACAGTGCCGACCCCACCGCGCTCACTGACGAGCCGAGGGAAGGGCCCCGTGAGCCTCCGGCCCTATGATGACAGGAATACGTGGGAGGTGTCCAAAGTCCCTGCGTCCTCCGGCTCTAGAGGTGGACAGGTGTGGCGGGGTCCTCGCTCGCCGCGCCACACCCCTGTTTCTCGCGGTGTCGAGCCACGGAACCCTGCACTTTAAGGAAAACCGTCCGGTTCTGTCCTCGACTGTATTCGAATCTTCAAAGTCTCCATGCAGAGCTGGCCACCATACACAGCGCGACAAGAGCGACCCGGTCATCGGTGCGGATGTTCGGCAGGCTGCGAGCCCTGAGATGCTGGGTCGAGCACTCGGTCTGTAGCGATCTCCTTCACGGCGTGCCCTACGACTCGAAATCCGCTACAACAAGCTCCAGCACCGAGCGACCTACCGCATCACCCTCTCGGGCTTGACCCTGGCAGACGCGCAACGCACCGCCAAGACTGTCATCACAAGGAAACGCCAGCGACACCACACGCCCAGCACCGCTGGCGTTCCCACGTTCGATGTGCCCTCGGGCGGGAGTACCAAGGATGGGCACAGGGCTGACCAGCGGATTTATCGCGGCAGCCTAATGGTCGAGGGCCGCTTCGGGCTCCAACCGTCCGAGTGAGTCGCTAGGCGGTGGACGGAGCGTGACGGAACCGCCCACGGCTTACATGCTGCTCGGCCTCTGCGCACCCGCCGGGACCGGACACGCTGTGCACCTGATCCGACGGCTCGCTGCAGCTGTTTGCCTCGTTTTGTCGGACCCTCGGCGTAGCGTGCATGGTCATCGCGAAGGGAGTCGCGCAGATGGTCGGTCACGCTGCGACAGGTAGTTCCGGCCGGAGGCATGGGACATGCAGCCCGGCCCCGGTGAGGTGCGCATGAAGAAGATCGGTGTGGGTTCGCACATCGGTGACAGCGGTATTGCGCTCATTCACCAGATGGTCAACAAGATGGGCTTCGTGTGGCACGAGCGGGCCGGAACCCTCGACGCTGGAATCGACGGGGAGATCGAGCTGCGCGACCCGTCGACCGGCGAGGTTGCCAACAGGGTGATCTTCGTGCAGAGCAAGGCGAGTGATCGCCCCTTTCCCGGCGAGAACGAACGTGGCTTCCACTACCTGTGCAAACAGGCCGACGTGGACTACTGGATGAGTGCCGACAACCCGGTCCTGTTGGTCTGCGCTCACCCGCAGACCGGCGAAGCATGGTGGATGCACATCCAAAGCTGGTTCGCCGACGCCAATCACCGCGCTTCCGGCCGGATCGATTTCGACAAAGGCACCCAGCGCTTCGACCAGAACGCGGCGCACCGGCTACTCAACCTCGCCGACCCGCACGGACGTGCTCATGTCGCAGTCGCGGAGCACCGCGAGGAGGTACTGACCACCAACCTCCTGCCGGTCGCCGTCCCCGCCCTCCTCTACGCGGCTCCCACGAAGTACACCGACCCGCGGGAGGTCATCAGTCGACAGCGCGAGAGCGATGACCCTGATGTGCGGCGCGACTTCATCCTGCGAGGTGGACAGATCTACAGCTGGATGCCAGTGGAGGAGACCGCCCTGCGCCACGTCGCCAACGGTCCTACTGACGCCGTGGAAACAGCGTCGTGGAACTCCGACCCGATGCGACAGCGCTGGCTCGTGCAACTGCTCAATTACGCGCTGCAGCGCGACGTGAGCATCGACTGCGCCTGGCACGGCGGACGCAAGATCGTCTACTTCCGCCCGACCTCCGACTTGAAGCCGCGCCACATCCGAGGAGCAAGCGGACGGCAACGGCTGGTGTTCCACCCGAAGTTCAAGAAGAACAAACCCGACCAGGTCGGCTACTACAAGCACGTCGCCCTGGAATGGCAATTCATGCCGCTAGACGGCCAGTGGTACTGCGCCTTGACCCCGACTTACCACTACACCCGTGATGGGTATCGCGACTCGCTGTTCATGTCTGAGCACCTCGCCGGCATCAAGCGACTCGACAAGAACCCCGCCGTTCACGGCCAGACCCTTATGTGGGCCACCTACCTCCACGGCGAAGACGGAGTCCTCGACCCTCGCGAAACCATACTCACCTACGGCGACCTGGTGACCTACACCTCCGACCGTGCCATTGACGACGCCGCCTGGCAGGCCGATCCGCGAAAGAACGACCCCGGCACCGCGGACGACGCCGACGGTGCTCACGAACCTGATGAGCCGATCAACGATGAACTGGCCTTGTTCGAGGTGGAACCGTGAAGCTGACCGTCCTTGACGAACCCCCGCTGGAGTTCAGCGGCGGCGCCCGCCACATCGACCCGCGCCACGGCATCACCGACTACGGACCCGCCGACGCCACGAACACGGCCGTGCGCACGATCCGGGTCGGCATCGTGGGCACCCCGTCATCCATTCAGGGCCTGCGGCGCTGGCTGGACAACTGCCGTCAGCCCATCGCCGCCAAAGACAGCCGACTCGGAAGACTGTTTGTGCCGTTCCCTGGCTTCGACACCAGTGCCGGATTCCGCTCCACGCTGGTGTGGGACTCGCGCTTGGAGCGACCGATCCGCGATCGCGACCTCCAGCGGTTGACCGACCTCGCACCGCAGGCCGCCGTCAAGGCCGCTGTGGAGCTGTACGCCGCCGAACTCGAAGTGCTCGACGAGGAGCCCGGCTGCGATGTTGTCCTCATCGCTCGACCCGAACAACTCCCAGAACGCCCCGCAGCACAGGTCGACCCAGATGCCCCCTGGAAAAAGGCTCGGCCCGCAGAGCCGGTCGACGACTTCCGCGCCGTACTCAAGGCCGTGGCCATGCGCTACAGCCGCCCCATCCAGATCATCCGCCGTAGTACATGGGATCCGAGCTTCACTCCGCCAGGTGGGGACAAGCCCCGTCTCCAGGACCTGGCCACGCGGGCATGGAACCTGCACACCGCTCTCTACTACAAGGCCGGCGGCGTGCCCTGGCGCCTGCCGCGCGAATCCACCGACCTCGACAGCTGCTACGTCGGCGTCACCTTCTACCGCAGCGGTGACCACACCACCCTCGAGACCAGCGTCGCCCAGGTGTTCAACCAGCGCGGCGACGGCGTCATCGTCCGAGGAGCCCCCGCCAAGGTGTCGCACCATGACAAACAACCCCACCTCACCGAAGGCGACGCTCACGCCCTCCTCACCGATGCGCTCGGCCGCTACCGCAAGGAACACCGCCACCTTCCCGCTCGCGTCGTGCTGCACAAAACCTCCTCCTACACACCGGAAGAGATCAACGGCTTCCGTGCTGCGGCCGATGCCGCCGACATCGACACCGTGGAGCTGCTCTGGTTCCCCGCTCATGACCCCGTGCGGCTGTTTCGCCCCGCCGCGCACCCGCCCCTGCGGGGCACCCTGTTCAGCCTCGACGCCCGCCAGCACGTCCTTTACACCCGCGGCAGCGTCCCCTTCTACGGCACCTACCCCGGCATGTACATCCCGACCCCGCTGCCGTTTCGCATGATCGAGACCGAGTCCAGTCCCGAGCACTTGGCCGAGGAGTTGCTTGCTCTGACCAAGATGAACTGGAACCAGACCCAGCTCGATGGGCGGCAGCCGATCACCTTGCGCACAGCGGACCGGGTCGGTCAAATCCTGCGCCATCTCAGCCCGCAGGATCGTCCGCAGGGGCGGTACGCCTTTTACATGTGAGCTTTCACCTGGGCTACGACAAGGTCTGAGCAGCCATTTGTCGTTACGTTGATGGAAAGATGGCGGCCACGTCGTCTGCAGTGACGAGCCGGACGGTTGGGGAGAGTAAGCCAATTTGTGCAGATCGACGCGCGTCAAGCAACCGATCGCCACAAGACTTGCCGCTGGCCGGTTTGGAGCGACCACATCCGCACTGCCAGCTGTTCGGCCGCAGCTGGCTTGTGCGGAGCCAGGCGGATGTAGGACGCGATCGAGTGCAGTTCGGCGATATCGCGGAGCAACTGCCAATCGGACCAGCCGAGGATGTCGTAGCGGCGTCGAGGACGCGAGGCAACGCTTCGGCGGCGTCGCCGAGTTTTACATACGACAGGTGAGCACGCTATTGCTGATAGCGGCGTGTCTCGCTCATCTGCGGGGTGGATTTGTTCAACGGATGGTCTTCCTCACTGTTGTTCAGGCGCATCAGATTGCGGTGCAACGGAAAGCTGCGCGGCGGTGGCCGCATAAACGGCAAGATCGATCACCACCTTCTGGGCGGGATTATGCGAGCCGGTGGTTGCAGGGCCGGGCGGTGTCGAATGCGGCGAGCGCCGACCGTTCCAGCGCGATCACGTGTCCCTCGTCGCGAACGACTCGCCCAGCGCAATCGGGTGCGCGCAGATGCGCGGCGGCCAGGGCGCCGGACGGTGTTGCCAGCTCGACGATCTCGCTGCCGAGCCGATGAATCACGGTCACCATCGCGCCAGACATCCCTGGTGTCGAGTAGGAGTTACCGCGCCAAGCTACCAAACCCTGTGGAGTGATCTTCGAGCGGATGAACCGCCTCGGCTGGCACATCGACCACTAGCCTCGGCCCCTGCTGGCATTGGTCTCCGATGCTATAGCGAATCAGAGAATCATCACCGATAGAGTCGTGTGGCGGCTACGGCCATGCAAGTCGTCGACGCAGCCATTCTCCCGACACTTGCGCCGAACATGCTTGGCGACGGCGCAGTTTCGGCGAATGTGGCGGTGGGGGCATGCGGCTGTTGTGTGCCCAGTAGCCGACCAGTGCACAGAGAAAGGCATCGACGGCGGCGGAGTCGGTTGTGCGGGTCAGCGGATGGGTAGCAAGGATGGGGTCGGGGTCGATTCCGCTGGCGGCGATCGAGGGTGCCAGCGACACGAGTTCGAGCCAGGCGGCGCCGACGCAGGGCCAGGCCCAGTCGATCACCACGACTGTGCCGTCGGGGCGAAGGAGCATGTTGTCCGGCCGCAGATCTGTGTGCAGCAGGGTCACG
Organism: Nocardia sp. NPDC047038; assembly: GCF_040644075.1. Classification (NCBI taxonomy): domain Bacteria; kingdom Bacillati; phylum Actinomycetota; class Actinomycetes; order Mycobacteriales; family Nocardiaceae; genus Nocardia; species Nocardia sp. NPDC047038. Next base: position 116,021 of record NZ_JBEYVQ010000016.1, read on the forward strand.
CCGCCTGTGGGTTCGGCCCAGGTCGATTCCAACTCGGCCAGCCGATCCAGATTGCGCAGCGACCAGCTGTCGAGGTCGACGGGCGGCCCGTGCTCGGCGAAGTGCCGCCAGCAGTTCAGCTCCGGTCCGTAGCTGTCGGCCATCGTGGGTACATCGGGGATCGGGCTGGGCGTCAGCACGTTCGCCAACTGCTCCACTGCCGTGAGCACCGCATCCAGCTCGGCCGGCTGATCGAGACGTGGATGGCGGCCGTCGACGTCGTCGAATACCATGACGAACCACCCGGCGAGCTCGGCGGTGAACTGGACCGCCGGTGTCGGGACCGTGGGCGGTAGCCGCGCTGCGGTGCGTGCCTCGGTCTGGTACATCCCGCACAGTTTGTCATCACGGTTGATCACCTTGGCGAACGCTCTGCGGCCGTCGTTCAACAGCAGCCGCACGGCCGCGCCGTGGCTGTACCCGCCCGTCTGTGTGACCGCCGATCGCACCGGCGCGCCGAGGCGGGCCTCGATCCCGGCGCATACCGGCTGCGGCAACTCATGCCACTCGATCCGACTCGCGGTGCCTTCACTACCGGCCATTGCACGATCATCGGTTGGAACGCCACGGACCTCCAGTCATTTATTCGAGGCAGGCGCCTGGACTATGTCCGGGGCCCGCCGGTTTCGCGAGGGGCGCTCGCCCTGAACACCGGCAGAGGCAGCTTGGGCCGAACACGCGCGGCGGCAAAGGTGGTGGGGCTCGAAATCAGTCGGTCCAGCCGCCGTACAGGTTTCGGCGTTCGAAGTACGCATCGTCGGCGGCCTGGACGTCGGCTTCGCTGGTCGGCCTGCTTCGCCGGCCTGTGGGTATTGGTGCGGTTTCGAGGAGTTTGGCCTGGCCGCGGATGCGGGGATCGGCTTTCTGCAGGAGGCGTTCGGCTTTGGCTCGCACTTCGATGCGGGCTTTGCGGTGGCAGTCGAGCAGGGCGCTGGTGAGCTGGGTGCTGGTCCATTTCATGGCGCCGGGTGCGATCTTCAGGTCGGTGATCTCGCCTGTGGTGTCGACTTCGATCAGGACTCCGCGGACTTCGCCGCGGCCCCGGAGGCCGGCTGCCTGCTTGGCGAGTTGCTGGCCGTTGCGGCGGATCTGGGCGAGGTCTTGCTGGAGCCGCTGCTCCCATTCCTGGAGGTTGGTCATGGCTGTGAGTCGGTTCCTTGGGCTACCTGCGGCGAATAGATAGGTCATTCGGTTTGGCGTACAACGAAACCTTGGCGGCGACGAGGAAGTCCGTGCCCGGCAGGGCGGGTGACAATTGCTCGCTCACCATATTCATCCCTGACGGCTGATCACCGTGCCCGCGGTGATCAGCGGCCGAAGAGCGACGTCCAGCGCGATCGTCGTCTTGCCTGGCGGACTGTGGATTTCGATGGACTTGATGGTGGTGACGGTTCGCTGGTCAGCGTCTTCGACGGCCACCGTGTCACCGATATGGACGGGGTCGCCAGACAGCGTGCCGGTGACGAATACCCATTGCGCGCGCGTGGGAAGGAAGTCGACTCTTTCGACGATCAAGCGCGATTCGGTCATTGTGTGTTCCTCCGCCAGGTAGCGACGAATGCGTCCTCGGCTGCGTAGGCTTCTTGTTCCAGCGCGCTGGTCATCGAGCTGATGCTACCGTCCGCGTATTGCCGGACGTGCACGCTCTCGTGTGCCAGCGTGCGGACAAGCGTTTCCGCGTCCTGGAACGCTGCCGGTCCGAGCTGTACACCGAGGGAGTCGGTTCTGGCGATAGCTCCTTGGAAGTCCAGGTAGGAGATTGTGTCGGCGTCATCGAGGATTTCCAGTTTGGTGCCGCGGAGGTCTACACCGGCCAGTCTTGCGTAGTATTCGATCGTTTCCATGGTTCTGGGTAGTCCGACATTGCCTTCGAGGACTTCTCGGTTCGACAGGGCGCCGGAGCGTGAGTACAAAGCAGCGGGTCGGCCGCGACCGAGGAACTTGGTTCTCGCCGCTTCCACCCAGAGCCGGATCTTCTCGAAGAGAGTTTTCAGCCGCTCGACGAGGGGCCGGACGGTGTTGGTGACGATTTTCGCCACCCTCGCTGAGAGCTCGCCGATGATCGTTGAGATACGCCGGGCCTTCACAGCGATTCGCCCGGCCAAGGCGGCGTTGCCTACCCATTCGGACACGGTCGCGGTGAAAGGTGCGAGGACTGCGAATGCTGCCTCGGCGGCGACCGTCTCGATGGCGAGAGCTTCGAGTTCGTCGAGGATCTGGTGGTGGGCTTCGTCGAGGTAGTGTGCGTACTCGCCGCAGGCATCCCCGAGGGTCTGGCATGTGTCGGCCAACGTGTGGAGATCTGATTGCCGCGCTCGACAGGTGGTCACCGCGATGTCGATCTCGGGCGACAGCTGATTGGTGAGCATGTCGACAGCGTGGGGGACTTGCCCGGCGACCGTGCGGAAGTCGGCGGCAGCGGTATGCCAGGCGGTCTTGGCCGCGTTCAGTTGGTCTTGGTGCCCGTTCGGCCACCCGAAGCCGACGGCATCCTTGATGAACGACCACCCGAACGGCTCCGGAATCCCGTCGCCCGCCGCAGAAGGAGCGCTCTCGGGCAGACACGGGTCCACCGACAGCGACGGCACTGGTGGCGGCGGGAGGTCACGGTGAGCAGCCGCGGCTTCGGCCACCTGATGATTGTGAGCACCGACGACGATCAAGTCTCGGATCTGACCGCACGAGGTCGCCAGTTTCGACGACGTCGAGATCGCGAGTTGGGCGGCTTCGTCGTAGCCGGCTGCCCACTGCCCGCCGACGCTGTCGCTGCCGGCCATTCCCGCAGACGCGGTCAACACCGCGACAAGCGATGAGTGCGTGGTCACCATGTCGGTCGACATCTGACCGAAAACCTCGCCAGCAGAATGGTATTCATCAGCGCGGTGAACAATCACCGGGACGGTCGGTGCCGTCACCGCGGCCACATCCCGGCATTCGTCTGGCCCACACTGTGATAGACCGATCGCGCCCGCCCCAGTGCTTGCCGAAGTTCCCCGAGAGCGGCGTTCATATCTGCCGCACCACTGGCCCACTCCGTGGCGGCGGCGTGGTGCGCGTCGGCGACCCGGCCGGTCCAGTTGATGTGCAGATCGGCGATGCGGGACTGGATATCGCGTAGCCGATCATCGATCCGCTTCTCCAGATCATCGGCCTGATCGACCAGGGCCTGCATTCCGGCCAGATCGACGCGGTAATCGCTGCTGTCCACCTACGCCACCCCGGGATCGACCGCGCCGATCGAGTCGGCGTTACCCCGATCGGTGGTCGAGAAACCGTCTGCTGCTGCATGCAGCGCAGCCGCATCATGTTCCAGGCCAGCGATCACCTGACGGGCGCCGTCTTCCCACTCGGCCCACGCGTCGTGATGGGATCCGGCCGCCAGGCCCTGCCAATCACCGCCGACGAACGACCGCACCTGCTTCATCAAGCGATTGAGCTCGTCGGTGAACTCCCGCGCCGAGGCCTCCAGCCAGCCAGCGGTGGCGTGCACCTCGGCCGGATCAACATCCACACGATCGGTCACTCGCCCTCCCCTCACCACGTCGATCAGCCGCGCCAACCGAAATCTACAGTCTCATATACTCTCTCGGACGGCTACAGGGCACTCGTTATCCACCGGCTGGCACCATCGCGCGTGCTGCGGCGACCACTCCCGAGCATCTGATGCCAGAAATTCGGTCGGATGAAGGCGGACTACTCCCCAGGCTCGTAAACGAGTGCGTTTCCCGCCTCGTCTCGGATGGTGTTTGGGCTGAGGATCCGCCGCGACTCTCGGTAAGTAGCGTTACGTGTCGTCGTTGCGGTGCGGCTCAGTGATCTCAGCGGCAGGTGTATCATCCGTCGCTGGCTCGTCAGGAACCACGGCTGGGGGTGCCTCGACGAGTACGTCCCCTGCCCGTGTCACGCTCCAACCGGACCCGGTCGCACGTTCCATCAGTACCTTCAGGATCTCCTCAGCCCAGGGACGGGCGAGGTTGGTTGCGACCTGAAGGTCGCCGGCGGGTGTAGACACAGCGCCCGGTTTTGCGGCCTTTTTCAGCTCCTCGGCGTCGCGTGCGATTGCACCATCAATGAGCGCCGCGTCTATGCCATAAGTGGTTGCAACCATCTGGGCGAGATCCCGCACTGCGCGTGCCGCAGGTACAGCAGGCCGAGATGTTCCACCGTCGTGGATGGAGTAGATGGCATATTTGCCTCGGACTTTGCGCAACCGGAGCCTAAGGAGTTGTTGGCGGTCATCGTTAGCTGCATTCTCCACATAGCGCTCGGTAAATGCTGTGAGTAGTTCGTCGTCGAGTCGACGCGCGCCGGTCGGTGTGACTGGGTACTCCATGAGACTGAATACATCGTCGGATTCAATCTGCGCGAGTGTCGAGCTCAAGCGTCCGATTGAATGGACGCCTAGGGGGTCGAGGTTCGAGATCAGCTCCATGACCGCGGCGCTCTCGCCGACGTCGTTCTTCGGGAAACGCTCCTCGATCAAGCCGCGAAGTGTATCGACGGTGAGTTCGTGGTCGTCGCTAGCTTCGCCCTTGGAGTAACCGACGTCGTCGGTCAGTTGATCGGGATCTACGGGAGATGTGCTGTCATCTCCTTTCGCCATGAGCCCGTCGATCCGGTCGAATAACTCATCCATGAACCGCCGCATGCCGCCTGCTTCGACGAAGTACTGGTCCACTTGCTCGCGGTCGTTCTTCGATAACGCCTGGTATGCGGGGGATTTGTATCGGATGTCGTGCTCGTACTCCGCCCAGGCGTGAGCTGCGACACTTCGGAGCTGAATCTCCAGACCCGGATATGCTTCAAGGTATTTGGCGAGAGATTTATAGCGTGTCTTTAGTATGTCATTGGTAATTTCCTTGACGATGACGTGAATGCTGTCGTACCCGTTGTGCTTCTCTTCTCCCGGGTTGAACGGGTCACCGGCGACAGCTCGCCGAGTAATTTGGTCAGCGAAGTCGTCCCGGGCCTGCGAGGTGTACAGGATCACCCGCGCGGCGATGCAGTCCTGGATTCCCGTCTCCGGGTCCTTCGGGTCGGGGTACTTCGCTGTTCCGTCATCGAGCTTCTTCAAGGACTTGTCTTGGTAGGACCCCAAGCTCTTGGCACGCGCCTGAATTGTGTGGACTGTGATGGACGCTTCGTTGGCTACGTCCGCAAGGAAGCGCTGCAGCTCATCGGCAGCTTCTGCCAGATTGGCATGATCGTGGGCATACTCCCATAGATATTTCGGGACCCGTGCATGGTGGGAGTCGTCAGGGATCGCGAACACGTCGTGCACCGTGGTTCCAGTCACCGCTCAATCGTGCCAGCTGAACGATCAAGTTTCAGCACACGAATGTGCTCTTGGCGAGGCCGCTGCTCCTGTGACCTGCGCCCTCGGTCCGGTCAGTCAGGCCGATCGCCACCTCATGCTGTGGCGTGTAAGAATGCCACCGGGATGCGGGCACGACACCACGACACGTGCTCATCGTTGGTGACCGCCTCGTAGGACGGTCGATGCCCGCCTCCTCGGCCGACTGGGTTGACAGGCTCGACGGCTCGAATTATGCCGCATCCTCTGGGTGGTCGGTCTCGTCGGAGAAGGTCTCTTCTGCGAGGTCGGGAATGGCATACTCTGTGGCCTTCTTCGCCAAGTGGAGTGGCCACGGAAGTAGCAGAGTGTCGCCGTATGTGTCCGCGAGTCGTCGCTGTGCGTGTGCTGCTGCGGCCCATACGGTTGGGTCGTCGTCGGGGTGTTGTCGCATGACTGTTAGTTCGACACATTGAGGGTTGAATGCAGAACGTCTGGTATCAAGCAGCGATCGGCCTTCTGGATCGAGGATGTCGTCTGCTCTGGTCCCCATAGGCCGGGCGAGAGTCTTAGCCGAACCGGGTTTCGACGCGAAGCTGGCGAATACACGGTTCGAGCCCGGGTAGCGGAAGAGCCCCGAGGGCAGGCCGACCACATCGCCTGCCTCTCCATACACTTGCGGGGTCTCGTCCCCATCGGCGGTACGGAGCATGACGTGACGCAACTGGGGCGCCAGGTGCTGGGCGGGGGTATCGCCCACTACGAGGCGGTCGATCAGTGTCTTGCTGATCTGTAGGTTCTGCCAGTCCAGGCGAATGTTTTGGGACCAGGTCAGCAGCAGTGTCGGTTGGTCGGTGTGCAGGGTGGCGATGACTTCGTCGAGGACGAATCGTTGCACCTGTTTCTCGTCGACTTCGGGTATGCGGAAGGCGCTGCCGGTGGCGAGTCTGCGGAGCAGATCCGGGTAGAGCTCCCATGGGCCGCCGAGGGTGCGTCCCCATACGGCAGGGTTGTCGGAGCTGGTCCAAATCGCGACGGGCAGTTGCTGGCGCCGTCCCCAGCTGTGGTCGGTGGCGTTGCGGCGGAGCATGTAGATCGCAACGGTGTCCATCGGGTGCGGCAAGGTCAGCTTGTTCACCGTGGAGCGGACGGGGCGGAGGCTGCCTACGAGTTGCCGGCGAAGGTCTCGCCATGACAGCTTTGCTTTCGCATCGAGAGCTTTGTGGTATTTGTCCAAGGCCTTTTCGTCGGTCGGCGGTACTTTCTCCGGGGTCATGAACTGGGTCAAGCGACCCGATCGTGCGAATCCGACCCGTAGTGCGGCTTTGGGATCACTGCCTGGCTGTTTGAAAGCGTCTCGGTTCCGGAGCTCGATGAAGACTAGCGCGCTGGGTGTGTTGCCGAGCTGGTCGGACACCGCCTGTTCTCGCGGTTGTGCGGCTCTGCGATTGCGGGTTGCGGTGTCACGAATCGATGAGTCGACCTCCAACGGTGCAGCTAGGGAACCGATTTCCCGGGTACGAATCTCGACGGCGAGTTCTTCCGTGACCCAATTTATTTGCGGTGTTGCTCCATCTGATAGCGATTCCAGTCCGAGGTCGTCGACTACGGCTTTGATTGCGGCATCTCGGATGGATGCGGTGTCCCAGTGGATTTCGACCGTCAGTGGCTGTCCGTTCGTAGCTTTCGCGATCCGTTGGCGTACCTCGGCGGGCGCGGGATCAGCGATGGCGGGAAGGGTGATCGGTACGGGCTGGAGCGCGGGAACCAGTGCGATGATGTCGCCGAGCGCATCGGCAATCCAGTCCTTGATGCGGTCGCGGTCTCGTGCGGTCGCGCCCGGCCCGATGTGGTGGTCGTAGCCGGCGCGTGTGTTGTAGACGAGGGCCGCGGCCAGGTCGTCGTCGCCGGCGTTGAGGTAGGTCAATGGATCGGCCCCGAGTTTGTATGGGTCGATCGGAATGTTGTCGAAGGTGATGTTGTCGAAGAGATGGTGAAGTTCTCGATGCCATCCGAAGCCGTCACCTCCGGGATTTCTCCGCCAGCGTGTCGGGGCGATGCGGAAACTGCGTGATTGCGGAAGTCCATCTATCCAGGGGACCTTCGATAGAATGTAGGCATTCACGCTGTCGCCGTTGGTCTTCGGAGTGCGGGGGCACCATCGGCGGATGCCGACGCTGATGTGCACTCTCGGATCGGGTTGAAAAGGGACGTACTGCAGACTCAGCCGGATCCGGTGGGAGTACGGCCACCGCTGATTGCGCCTGTCGATGTCCTCTTGCGGGGGCCAGCTGATCAACTCGACGCTTCCCGCATCGCCGGTGGGACAGCGCCGGAAGCCTACCGGAAACCCGTCTGGACGGTCGCTGCGCCGGAGCAGTTCCGCCGCGAGGGATTCCGGGATGAGGTGGCGAAGCACTTTTGGTGTTGTGGCGATATGTTCGGTCGCAGCGGGTGTGTCCGCCGCGATCTTATGGTGTTCGAGGTGATCGAGGACGCTAAGGTCTGCCGTTTGCCACTTGATGTCGTGTTTCGGCAGCTTTTCCCATAGTTGGCTCGCCTCGTCGGCATGTTTCGGCGAGACGACGGTCTGCAGCCAGGCACGCATGATCAGTTCGAGGCTTCGTTCGGAGGTGGGTGCGGTGCTGTACATCCAATCCCCGGCATAGTCGGGGCGTCCGACACCCCGTCCAATCGCGGCGATGTCGGGTACGAGAGCGAGCATGGCGCGGTTGAGCGAAGCGATGGGAACCGATCTCCGGCGCGAGTCACTGGACTGCATGAGATCAGTGATGGGGGCGATCCAGCTACGTGGGAAGCGAATCGAATGGAAGTCGCTGGTCAGCTCACGGAATTGCCGCGGACGTATCACGAACGCTGTGTGTTGCAGCTCAGTGTATTTCGGCATCGGTGACTCCTGGGATTCGTGCGAGCGCACGGTGGAATGGTCCGTACAAGGATTCGGCGAGCTCGCGATCGGCCCGCGTACATGCGGCATCGGTGCCGAGGTACTGGTCGAGTGCACGGTGCATGCCCACAAGAAGGCTGGCGCGCGGGTCTTGGGGGTCGGGGGCGAACTTGGCGTCGCAAAAGTGGACTCTGGCTGCGCAACCGCCGCGGACGAGTCGTCCGATTACCTGCCAGATCGTGACCAGCTGGGTCCACGCTAACGCGGGCCGGTCGGTCGTGAGATCGAGTGAGCCGTAGACGAGAGGCATCGTGAGCTTGCTTTGCCAGAGCCGATATCCGACTGCGCGCAGTTCTCGACCCAGCCCGTGCAAGTCGGACGCGCTGTAGGGGTGGCGGGCGGATCCCAACTCGGCAATTCGTTCGATAGCCCAGCGATTCATCGACTGCACGGGGTAGGTGATGTCGTCGGGTCGCGGATGCGGCCGAATGAGGAAGTAGGCGGAGCCGATCGCAGCCTTCCCGGCCGGGTTCAAGATGTTGTGGCCGCGTTCGATGGCCAGCAATGGGGCGACAAGGAAGGTAGCCTCGGTGTCAGCGAGGCGCGAGACATCTCCACGCCGCAGTGTGGGTGTCCAGTAGCCGGTGAACTCTGTCTGGTCGGCCACCAGATGTAACACTTGCCCGCGCCAATCGCTGCGGATATCGGTGAGGTCCTGGGCGACTTGTTCGGCCTCCCGGTAGCTTCCGACGAGAAGCAGGATACGTCGACGCTCCGGTGGTAACCCGGCGAGTTCCTTCTCGAACCGGCTCGGATCATCTGGGCGTTGCTGACTGGCCAACTCGCGCAGAATTCGCTGCAGAGCGAGACGTCGTTGTAGTCCACGCAGGCCCGATACTGAGATGGCATTGCCGTGCTCGTCTCTGACGGAGTGGAGGAAGAAACTGCTCTCGTCTACCGCGCGGAGTTCTTCTCGTGGGGCTTGCAGTATGGCGCCGACTGGTTTCTGTATGTCGTATCGCGGCGAGGTACCGGCCCAGCTCGTTCCCGACATCAGCAACACCGCCGGGCCGGTGGAACTGTCCGGGGCGAACAGCCGGTGCAGGTTGAGCAGGATCCATCGGCCGACGCCAGCGCATCGGAAGAAGCGCAATGTGCCCATGCGATCCTGATGTTCCGGATCTCGCTGGTACTGGTAGCCCAGAATGGCACCCATGGGCGGTGCAGGCACGACCGGGGTGTAGTCCTCTGGCGGCCGTTGAAATGTCAGTCCTCCGACAGCATCGAAGTTCAGTGAAGTATCGACCGCTCGCCAACCGCGGAGGAGGGAGTTGAGCGTGTTGGACAGCACCGCCAAGAGCATGGTGAACTCGAGCCGCAACGCCATCTCGTCGACCTCCGCCTCCGCTACCGGTCGGGGGAGTGTGGCGTTGCGCAACCATCGAGTGGCGAGGCGAGCGCATTCCTCCTCGTCGGCGAGATTTACCAGAGCCCTGGCAAGTTCGACGAGCTCGGTCGTCAGCGCGGACTGTGCGCGCCCGCGCCGCCCCAACGGGTCCGGGAGGAAGTGATCGAGCGCGGTGCGCACCGTCGTATACGACTCATCGTTCGGGTCCGAGGCGTCGTCGCCGGTCCAGGTGCGAACAAGTTTGTCCGCCAACGTCCATTCGGTGAAGCAGTCTCTCCCGATCCATTTCAGCATCGTGCTGGTACCGCGGGGTAGCGGGTCGCGACGTAGCAGCGCATAGAGCCGGTTCGCAATTGTGCGAGCGGCATTGACCGTTGTCACCCACTCACGCACCTTCCGATCCCCGAACTGCGCCCGACCGTGGGTACGGAGCTCGCGTTCGGTGTGGTCCATCACCCGTTCCAACCACGCGTCGTCGTGTCCGATGAGGGTCTGGTCGGGGCTGAACATCTCGTCGAGCTGCGCCTGCACCCGGTCGGCCTCATCGACGATCACCAGATCATCACGTCGCCAAACCAATTCGAGATAGCGCAACTGCTCACGGTTGAGCTCCTGCGGAACTCGGCTGAACACCAGACTCGCGGGAGTGGCAACCCACACCGAGGCGTCGACGGCTGCGCGGCTGGTTCTGTGTCGCTGGCACTTCCCCCAGAGCGGGCAGCCGAATCGCTTGGTGGCATCGCCTTCGCCGGGTTCGGTGAGTTTGTCGCGGCACGGCGCGTCCTGAAATTCCCATGGCGTGGTAGTCGGACGCAGCGCGTCAAGGCCGCACGCGGTGGACAGCAGATCAGCATCGCGCGGGAACCCGGTCAACGCCATCCCGTCCGCAGCGTTCGCGGCATGTACCTGGTGCATCCTGTTGATGTGCCGATGTTGCGCTGAAGCACCGACAATCGGCGCCGCCGAAACTTCGACTGAGCGAAGCCAGGCCGATGTCCGCAGACAGGACAACACGTCACCTTCGACCAGTGTGACCTGCAGCCCGCGTTCGGCCGCGCAGACGGCCAGAAGCTTCATCAATGTGCTCTTGCCCGCACCAACCATGCCGATCAGATGCAGTACCCCTGCGATAGTCAGCTGTTGGGAGTCGACGAATTCGTCGTGCTCACGCACTCGCAGCCGCAACCGCGCGAACAGTCGAACCCAGTTCCCCCGATGAGCGAGCTTGGCAGCTTCCTCCCGTTGGTCGAGCACCGCGGCAGTTGTGGCGAGTTCTTCCCACGTGAAGGTCAGTGGCTTCCGATCCCCTCGCGCGGCTAGCTGATGGCCGGAAGGCTTCGGCAGCAGCGCCAGCGACTCGGGAATCTCGACCGAGACCGGGCGTCCCCGCGAGATTGTCACGTAGTGGCCGGCAGGTGCGGTCCGCATAGTTTGCCGACTCAGAACCGGCGGAGAGTCCAAAGCTCTGTCGTAGTCGGAGAAGCGGCGGTCGGCGACACTGACCGAGCGCGCACTTGCGTAACCGTCGCTGTCGATCTGGTAGCCCCGGAGATCTTCCGCAACCGATCGGTAGGACCGGATTCCCGTTTCCCAATCGCGGCGGGTACGCAGCGGCCCCAACAGGTGTCGGGCCACGGCGATACTGCTCGCCGTCACCTCATCGGTACGCACCCCGAGCGCTTCGAGCAACGGATAACCGGTCAGGAGCTCATGCGCAGCAGTAACCGGCTCGTTCGGGCACACCCGCTGAACCAGGGTGATGCCAAGTTCCACATCAAGGAAGGCCCCGAGTTCCATCCCCTGCTCATCTTTGTCCCACAACCCCTGGAACTGCCGCATCAGGGTCGCTCGCCATGCAGTCCGGTCACGCATCGGCCGCCAGCCTCTCCTTCGCCATGTTCACCAATCCGCGTTCGGACACGATCGTCACGCCCGTTCCCCGCAAACCGGTCCGTGAGCGTTCGCGAAGTGTCTTCAGGTAGCCAGGTGTTTCCGCGACAGCTTCGCGGGACGGGATATAGAACGCGCGATGCCAGGGCGGATCGGAAGGTATGGGGCCCAACTGCTTCGCAAGCTGGACCGGGTTGGACCAGTCCTTCACATCGACTGCCCAGACATGCCCGTCGGGGAATTCGATCCGCAGGTCGTAGGTGTCGTAGCGCGGCCATAGCTCGACCTTGACACCCAGTGCGGACAAGTCTTGCTCGAGTCTCAACTCGGCGCGACCTGGTGCGGCGATGAACGTGCGGATGGGTGCCGCGAGCCAGCGCACACCCTGAGCGAGCGGCAGACCCTCTCCTTGTCGAGGAGCGGATCGTCGTGTGCACCCGGTCGTTGACGCACCACACGTCATCTCTGAATCGCACCAGTAGGTTGCCGCAGTCCGCGCATGGGACGACCCGGTCGCTGAACCGGCACTCGGCCGGGGCAGAGGGGTAGCACTCCTTCACTGCTTCAGCGAGGATCCGCAACTCCGGAGACATCAGCCGCTCCTGCAACTCCAGCTCCGTAAGGACCGGGGTGCTGATCACCAGCCGCCGGAAAGCGACATAGGAATCTTGCCGCCCTGCTGCCCGGCATTTGCGCCGGACATCGGCGACGATGGCATTCTCGAACACCTCGCCCTCGACATCGCTCGTAGAAAGTGCCCACTCATGACACATCCGTGTCGGCGCACCCAGATCTAGGAGCACATCGCCAGCGACATCCTCACCGCCGATCGGCACCGGCCATCGGCCCAACGGGTGTTCACACCACCGCAAGAGCTCCGGAACTCCGGCAGGAACCCATGAGGGTCCACCTTCCGAGCCCGATCCTGCCTCAGTCAAAAAGCGCCGCAGCGTCAACTGGTCAAGAGCACGTTGCAGCGCGTAGGGGTACGGCACTTTGAGCGTCGCGCCGGCCGAGATTTGCTTGTGCGCAGCAGCAACGCCGGATGCCAACAAGTGGAGCAACTGCTCATCGCCTCGGTCGTCGATCATGTAACCCCCAAGAGTCGGATGTCGAATACGCGAAAATTGAGAACTATTCCGGCCAACAGACTTCAACTGATAACCACCCCGACGAAACTTCAGCATTCTAGCTGCCACAGTGCGGAATTGAGTCCTGAACTGTGTTGCCCAGCTTGGTTCACACCAGGCATGCAGGTCCGTCGCATGCCAGGATGGATACCGGAACAGGTTCAGGTCGAAGGGGGCAGTGGATGGCAGGGACTGGTCGACGAGCGCGCTGGGGCAAGCCGTGTGCCATGTGCTCGGTCAGGGTGGCAGACGAACGGGGCCTGTTGAGCGGGACTCCCGGTGCGTGGACCGTGATGTGCGGGCGGTGTGAGGATATGTCCCGCCGCACCGGGCAGTATCACCACACCGATCAACCACCTCCCAGTGTCCGTATCGACAAACCCCCGAGCAACACCGGGCCACGAACATGGTTGCGTGCTTACGGCATACGCACACCATGTAAGTCCTGTACAGCCGAGATGACGTCTGTTGCCGGTGTATTCCCAGTCGATCCTGCTGGCACTTTCTGCCACATCGTCCTTGTCGCGACCGACAGCGCGTGGAGGCTGGCCAAGCAGCTCCTCGATCGGTCGCAGGTCGCCGGGGAAGTCGCGGCCGCCATAAGGCTGAGACCGGACCCGTCGGGCGCCGGTGACGTTCTCACTGGAGGCTGTCCAGGATGTGGTGCGCCCTATTCGGCCGGCAGCGATCCGGTGGTGCGAGCTGCCCCCTCCCTGTCAGACTTTAACGAGACCGATTGGTATGTATGTTTTCTGTAGCTGAGTAGGGCGAGTTCAGGGATACGAGCAAGGTGACGATGGGTGCGGCTGATCTGCCCGCTGAGGATGGTGTGGCGGCAGCGAAGAACGAGGGTGCCGGTGGTGGCCGGTCGAAGCGGCGGTCGTTCACGCCGGAGTACAAGCTGGCGATCGTGGCCGAGTATGAGCAGTTGACCGAGCCGGGTGCTCGGGGTGCGCTGTTGCGCAGGGAGGGCTTGTATCACTCGCATGTGATCGAGTGGACCCGTGCTCGTGATGCGGGCGCGTTGAACGCCTTGTCCGCCAAACCGACTGGGCCCAGGCCCGTCAAGTCCGAGGCTGACCGGCGGGCGGACAAGCTTGCGGCGGAGCTGGAACGTACCAAGCAAGAACTGGACCGGACACGAAAAGCGTTGCAGGTCATGGGAAAAGCGCACGAGCTCTTGGAGATGCTCTCCGAGAGCGCGGGTATCGAGACGAAACGATCGAAGTGATCGACGCCGCGGTCGGTGAGCTCGAGCCATTGGTCGGAGTCACCGCCGCGTGCCGGGTGACCGGCAAGTCCAGGCCACGCTGCACCGCCACCGCAACCCGCAACCGCCGAAGTCGGTTCCTCGGCGGCCGGTGGTGCATCCGGCCGCGTTGTCGGCGGCCGAGCAGGCCGCAGTGCTGGCCGAGTTGCGCAGTGACCGGTTCGCCGACAAGTCCCCGGCGCAGGTGTGGGCGGTCCTGCTCGACGAGGGCCGGTACCTGTGCTCGATCTCAACGATGTACCGGCTGCTGCGCGCGCACGGTGAAGTGCGCGAACGCCGCCGCCAGGCGACGCATCCGGCGCGGGTGAAACCCGAACTGGTGGCGCGCGGCCCGAATCAGGTATGGAGTTGGGACGCAACGAAATTGGCGGGACCGTTCAAGGGCGTCTACTACACGCTGCTGGTGATGCTCGACATCTTCTCCCGCAAGGCGATCCATCATACGGTCGTGGCCGGTGAATCCCGGTGGATCGCCAAGCAATTCCAGCTCGACGCGATCGCCGCGAACAACGGGACCGTGCCCGATTACATCCATGCCGACAACGGCGGCCCGATGACCAGCAAACCGGTGTCGGAGCTGCTGATCGACCTGAACATCACCCGCTCGCATTCGCGACCGCATGTGTCGAACGACAACCCCTACTCGGAGGCGAATTTCAAAACCCTCAAATACTGCCCCGCGTTCCCGCAACGGTTCGCATCGATCCGGGAAGCACAGCGGTTCTGCGACGCGTTCTTCACCTACTACAACGACCATCACCGGCATTCCGGGGTCGGATTGCACACGCCCGCAACGGTTCACGACGGCACCGCCACCGCAATCCGCGCCGCACGCGGCGCAATCCTCGCTACCGCCTATGCCGCCAACCCGGCCCGGTTCGGGCGGCCTCCGATCCCACCCAGACTCCCTACATCCGCCTGGATCAACGAACCCGCAAAGGAGAACATCAACACAGAATTCGTGGCCTGACTGGTCTCATATGGTTTGACAGGTTCCGGCCGTCGTGGAGCGAGGTTTGCACGGGCTTGTGTCGATCGCGTCGGCAGAGTGCTCGGTAGTGAAATGGCATCGGGCGCTGTACGACCCGGGGCGCGTGCTCGTTCGATTGTGACCATGGGATTGGGGAGTCGCTCTCTTCTGTGAGCGGTGGGGTCCAGGCTTGGATGGTAAGCCCTCGGCTTCTCGACAGGGGTCAGTCTCGGGTTCGGGAAGCTGGAGGTGCCCGTGAAGTGAAGACCTTCCTCCTTGGTTGTCAATCAGTTTCAATGGTGGCCGACCCATGACGTAAGAACCGGATACGAAGCCTGCAACGCCAGATCCACTGCGCCGCAGCGGTATACCGCACCCGTGCCCCGGCGAACACGGCCACTCGCGACGCCGCGCCCGAGCCACACTCGCCGAGCTCAGGCCCGATCGCGACCGGCCACGACGACGAGTCCTCCGCCCACGGCCCCCGACGCTGCGCCCGATGCGGTCGCGGCAGTGTCGGAGGAACGGCGCCGGTGTTGCCGGTCGTGGTGTCGGACTGACGGGACCCCGTTGGTCGGTCCGGGCCGTACTGTCGACGTTCACGTAATTCCCGGTGCCCGCGCTCGCGGAATTCCGCAGGTGGTGGGTCCTGGTTGATGTTCTACCCGATGGCCTCCTTCGGTGG
>NZ_JBEYVQ010000017.1:0-114377 GCF_040644075.1 Nocardia sp. NPDC047038
CCGGATACGGATCCTCATGAAACCCGTAGTCATACGGGTCGAACACCAGCGGCCCCACCACAGCCGTCATCGCCCACACTCCGAATTCGATAACACGTTCCGCAACGCGGCACCACATGGCGGGCCGAGCGAAGACAGATAGCTGGACATGTGTCTGGACACTACCACCGCGTACTCGATCTCGACAATCATCCGATCAGAGCTCACTTCTCCGCTTCGGAGCGAAACACCGGCGGGAGTCGATACAGGCCGGATCGCCTGACACCCGGACCTCGGCGAGAATGGCAGAGTTAGAACCTGTTATTGCCACCGATCACGTTCCAAGACTATATTCCGTACACGTGTCCAGACAGTATCGGAGTAATCCATGAGCAGCCTTCTGCCCGCCGACGGGTCCCGCCTGCTGATCGGCGGCAAGCTGGTCGAGGGCGCCGACGGTGTCTTCGCGACGGTGAACCCCGCGACCGAGGAGGTCCTCGGCCTCGCCGCCGACGCGAACGCGGCCGACCTCGACGCGGCCGTCGACGCCGCGCGCACCGCGTTCGACGAGACGGACTGGTCGCGCGATCACGCCTTCCGGGCGCGCTGTCTCGCGCAGTTGCGCACCGCGCTGGAATCCCATGTCGAAGAACTGCGCGAGATCACGATCGCCGAGGTCGGCGCACCGCGGATGCTCACGAGCGGCCCGCAACTGGAAGGCCCGGTCGCCGACCTCGGTTACGCGGCCGGGCTCCCCGAGACCTACGCCTGGGAAACCGATCTGGGCGTGGCCGCGCCCATGGGCATCAAGACGCGCCGAGTACTGCGCCGCGAACCGATCGGTGTGGTCGGGGCGATCACGCCCTGGAACTTCCCGCACCAGATCAACTTCGCCAAACTCGGCCCGGCGCTCGCCGCGGGGAACACCGTCGTGCTCAAACCCGCTCCGGACACCCCGTGGTGCGCGGCGGCGGTCGGCGCCATCATCGCCGAGGAGACCGACATCCCGGCCGGTGTGGTGAACATCGTGACCTCCGCCGACCACACGCTCGGCGCCCGGCTCACCGCGGATCCGCGCGTCGACATGATCAGCTTCACCGGGTCGACGGCCACCGGCCGCGCCGTGATGACCGGCGCCGCGACGACATTGAAGAAGGCGTTCCTCGAACTGGGCGGCAAGTCGGCGTTCATCGTGCTCGACGACGCCGACATCGCGGCGGCCTGCTCGGTGGCGGCGTTCTCGGTGTGCGTGCATGCGGGACAGGGGTGTGCGCTGTCCACCCGGCTGCTGGTGCCACGCGCCGCCTACGACCGAGCAGTCCAGGCGGCCGCGGCCACGCTCGGCGGGATCGAGCCGGGCGATCCCGCCGACCCGCGCACGGTCTGCGGGCCGCTGATCTCCGAGCGGCAGCGCGCCAGGGTGGAACGCTACCTCGACATCGCGCGCGCCGAAGGCGGCCGGATCGTGGTGGGCGGCGGGCGGCCGGACCGGGAGCGCGGCTTCTTCGTCGAACCGACGTTGATCGCGGACGTCCCCAACAGCTCGACCGTCGCCCGCGAGGAGATCTTCGGCCCGGTGCTGGTGATCATCCCGCACGACGGCGACGAGGACGCCGTCCGCATCGCCAACGACTCCCCCTACGGCCTGTCCGGTTCGGTGTGGGGCAACGACCCCGAACGCATCCGGCGCGTCACCGAAGGCGTGCGGACCGGGACGCTGAGCGTCAACGGCGGCATCTGGTACTCCGCCGACGTCCCGTTCGGCGGCTACAAGCAATCCGGCCTCGGCCGCGAGATGGGCATCGCCGGTTTCGAGGAGTACCTCGAGACGAAAGTCATCGCCACCGCGGCCTGACCGTCGCGGAACAACACAGAGGAGCTGAAGTCCATGGCCCGTTTCACGGGAAGATCCGCCATCGTCACCGGCGCCGCGCAGGGCATCGGCGCCGCCTACGCGCAGGCGCTGGCCGCCGAAGGCGCGAACGTCGTCGTCGCCGACAAGAACGCCGAAGGCGGCGCGGCGGTGGTCGAGAAGATCGTCGCCGACGGCGGCACCGCGGTGTTCGGACTCCTCGACGTGTCCGATCCCGAATCCGCCACCGCGCTCGCCGATTTCACCGTCGCCGAATTCGGCGCCATCGACCATCTGGTGAACAACGCCGCCATCTACGGCGAGATGAAGCTGAACCTGCTGCTGACCGTGCCGTGGGACTACTACAAGAAGTTCATGAGCGTGAACATGGACGGCGCGCTCGTCATGACCCGCGCCGTCTGGCCGCACATGTCCAAACGCCGCAGCGGATCGATCGTCAACCAGTCCTCCACCGCCGCGTGGCTGTATTCCAGCTTCTACGGGCTGGCCAAAACCGGCGTCAACGGCCTGACCCAGCAATTGGCCTTCGAGCTGGGCGGGTCGAACATCCGCGTCAACGCCATCGCGCCGGGTCCGATCGATACCGACGCCACCAGGTCGGTCACCCCGGACGTGATCGTCGACGACATCGTCAAACGCCTGCCGCTCAAGCGGATGGGCACTCCGCAGGATCTCGTCGGCGCCTGCCTGTACCTGCTATCGGACGAGGCGAGCTGGGTCACCGGGCAGATTTTCAACGTCGACGGCGGACAGATCGTGCGATCATGAGCGCCCGCATCGGATTCCTCGGCCTCGGCAACATGGGTGCGCCGATGGCCGAGCGCCTGCTGGAGTGGCCGGGCGGGCTGACGGTGTGCGATATGCGGCCCGAGGCGGTCGAGCCGTTTCTCGCGGGCGGAGCGGACTCCGTCGCCTCGGCGGCCGAGCTGGCCCGACAGTCCACCGTCATCTCGATCACCGTGGTGAACGACGCCCAGGTGCGCGAGGTGATCACCGGACCGGAGGGCCTGCTGCGGACCGCCGCACCAGGCACCGTGGTCGCCGTGCACTCCACAATTAGCGACCGCACCGCCGAGGAACTCGGCGTGCTCTGCGGCGAGCGCGGCGTCGAACTGGTGGACGCGCCGATCAGCGGCGGCGCACCCGGCGCGACCCGCGGCGCGCTCGCGGTCATGGTCGGCGGCAGCGCGGCGGCGTTCGAGCAGGTGCGCGAACCGTTCGGCTGCTTCGCCGACCTGATCGTGCACGCCGGGCCGGTCGGCGCGGGCACGCGCATGAAATTGGCGCGCAACCTGTTGCACTTCGTCTCCTTCACCGCGGCCACCGAGGCGCAACGGCTGGCCGAGGCGGCCGGTCTCGACCTCACCGCGCTCGGCAAGGTGGTACGGCACTCCGACGCGGTCACCGGAGGGCCCGGCGCCATCATGCTGCGCGACACCACCGCCCCGATCCAGGACGGCGACTTCTGGTTGCCGATCCTGCGGCACGTGCGCGACCTCGGGGAGAAGGACCTCGGTCTCGCCCTGGAGTTGGGCGAACGGCTCGGCACCGCGCTGCCGCTGGCCGAACTCGCACTCGACCGGCTCGGCCCCGGCCTCGGCGTCGGGACCGGCACCTCCGTATCGGAAAGGCAATCCTCATGAGCGACAACGGTTCCGGCGACTCCGCGCGGCAGCGCGGGCTGGCCAAGATGGCCGAGGTCTACGGCACGGAGTTCCAGGAATACCCCGGCGCCCACTTCGCCGTCACCGCCGACCACCTCTTCGCCGACATCTGGTCGCGGCCCGGGCTCACCATCCGCGACCGCAGGCTGCTGCTGCTCGGCGCGCTGGCGGCGCAGGGCGCGATCGACACCGCCGGCATCCAGGTCGGGGCCGCGCTGCGCAACGGCGAACTCACCGAAGACCAGCTGCACGAGATCGCGGTGTTCCTGTGTCACTACGTAGGTTGGCCGAACGGCACCAAACTCGACATCCTGGTGGGCACGATTGTGGCGCAGCAGAAGAAGGCCGCCCGCGCGCAGTCCGCGCCCGCCGAGCAGTGAAGGATTCGTTGACCATGTCCGACGCCACCACCATCCGCCCCCTGCGCGCCAGCCGAGTCGAGAACTGGGACCATCGCGCCGACGTCGTCATCGCCGGATACGGCATCGCGGGCGTCTGCGCCGCCATCGAGGCCGCCCGCGCCGGCGCGGACGTGCTGGTCCTGGAGCGCACCGGCGGCTGGGGTGGCGCCGCCGCCCTGGCGGGCGGATTCATCTACCTCGGCGGCGGCACACCGCTGCAACAGGCCCTCGGTTTCGAGGACACCCCCGAGAACATGGAGGCCTTCCTGCTCGCGGCGCTGGGGCCCGGCGTGGACAAGGCGAAGATCGCCGACTACACCCGCGGCAGCGTCGAGCACTTCAACTGGCTGGTGTCCTGCGGCGTGCCGTTCCGCGAGGCGTTCTGGGGCGAGCCGGGGTGGGAGCCGCCGCACGACGAGGGGCTGATGTACTCCGGCGGCGAGAACGCCGCGCCCTTCAACGCGATCGCGAAACCCGCTCCGCGCGGCCATGTTCCGCAGATGGCCGACAAGCGCACCGGGGAGAAGGGCGGCGGCTGGATGCTCATGAAACCGCTGGCCGACACCGCGGAAGCACTGGGCGTGCGCGCGGAGTACGACATGCGGATCGCGCGGCTGATCGTCGACGACGACGATCGCGTGGTCGGCGTGCTCGCCCGCCGCTACGGCAAGCCGGTCGCCATCCGTGCCGAACGCGGCGTCGTGCTGGCCACCGGCAGCTTCGCCTATCACAAGGAGATGATCGAAGGCTACGCGCCACGACTGATCGGCAGGCCCGCCGCGGCGATCGAGGAACACGACGGCATCGGCATCCGGCTGGCGCAGGCGCTCGGCGCGCAGCTGGCGCACATGGACGCGACCGAGGTGGCCTTCTTCGGTGACCCGCAGTTGCTGGCGCGCGGCATCCTGGTCAACGGGCGCGGCCAGCGCTACATCCAGGAGGACACCTATCCCGGCCGGATCGGCCAGGCGACGCTGATCCAGCAGGACAACCAGGCGTACCTGGTGATCGACGAGGCGTCCTACGAGGAGGCGCTGACCACCGAGACCTCGACGCCGTTCTTCCGCCAGCCCCCGACCTGGGTGGCGGAAACCATCGCCGAGCTGGAAGCCGAGATGGGCCTGCCCGGCCAGGCGTTGCAGGCCACGGTGGAGTGCTACAACCTGCACGCCGCCAACGGCGCGGACCCGTTGCTCGGCAAGAAGCCAGAATGGCTGCGCCCGCTGCGCGGATCGGTGGCGGCGTTCGACATGCGCGGTTTCACGGCCGGTTTCACCCTCGGCGGACTGCGTACCGACCTCGATTCCCGGGTGCTGCACGTCTCCGGGGAGCCGATCCAGGGGCTGTTCGCGGCGGGCCGGTGCACCTCCGGTCTGTGCGCGGGCGGTTACGTCAGCGGCGCATCGCTGGGCGACGGCAGCTTCTACGGACGCCGGGCCGGTATCGCGGCGGCCAAGAACTGAACCGTTCCAATCCGCCTAGTAGGATCCAGACACATGTCCGAACCCGATTCCGTCATTCTCGAGGCGACTCGCCGCAGGCTCTCCGGCAAACAAGCCGACACCGTCGACAAGCTGACCCGCTCGGCGGTGGAAGTGCTTGCACGCGAAGGGTTCGCGGGCATGACCATCCGGATGGTCGCCGCGGCTGCCGGGGTCGGGACGGCCACGGCGTACACCTACTTCTCGTCGAAGGAGCATCTGGTCGCCGAGATCTTCTGGCGGCGGCTGGTCGCCTCGCCGTCGCCGGTCAGCGAGGACCCGGACCCGACCGTCCGGGTGGTCGCCGAACTGCGGAACATCGCGATGCTGGTGGCCGACGAGCAGGAGCTCTCCGGCGCGGTCACCAGCGCGCTGCTCGGCCGTGATCCCGACGTCGAGCATCTGCGCGGACGCATCGGCGCCGAGATCCGCAAACGCATCATCCGCGCCCTCGGTCCGAACCCGGACCCGGACGTGGTCGAGTCGCTGGAATTGCTCTACGCGGGCGCGCTGGTGCGCGCGGGCATGGGCTACGGGTCGTACTCCGAGATCGCCGACCGGATCGAGGCCTCCGCGCTGTTGATCCTGCGGTAGCGCGGACAATGCCGGACGACTTCGAGCCGGTTACCCGAAACCGGGCCGCACGGCGCGTGCTTGCTCGTATCTTTGCCGTAGTCGGTGCAGATCGGAGTGGGAAAAGTGCAATCTGGTGAGCTTTCCGCGGACTACGTCGTCGTCGGTTCGGGATCGGCGGGCGCGGTGGTGGCCAATCGGCTCAGCGCCGATCCGGGCACCATGGTGGCGCTGCTGGAGGCGGGCCCGCCGGACAAGAACAAATTCGCGCACATCCCCGCCGGGTTCGCGAAACTGTTCCGCTCCGAGGTGGACTGGGACTACCTCACGCAGCCGCAGCCGGAGCTGAAGAACCGCGAGATCTACTGGCCGCGCGGCAAGATGTTCGGCGGCTCGTCGTCGATGAACGCCATGATGTGGGTGCGCGGCTTCCGCGCCGACTACGACGAGTGGGCGCTGCTGGCGGGTGCGGAGTGGGGCTTCGCGGCGGCCGTCGAACAGTTCCGGCGCATCGAACGCGTGGAGAACGCCCAGTATCCCGACGAGGGCACCGAAGGTCCGCTGCACGTCTCCCGCCAGCGCAGCCCGCGCGGCCTCACCGCCGCCTACCTGGCCGCGGTCCAGGAGGCGGGCTACCAGGTGGAGCCGCCCAACCGGCCGCAGCCGGACGGGTTCACCGAGACCATGGTCACCCAGCGCGGGGGACGTCGGTGGAGTACCGCGGACGCTTATCTGCGGCCCGCCTTGCGTCGTCCGAACCTCACGATCCGCAGCGAAGCGCTCGCCACCCGGGTGCTGTTCGACGGCACGCGCGCCGTCGGCGTCGAGTACCGCCAGGGCGGTGTCACGCACACGGTTACCGCGCGGCGCGAGGTCGTGCTGTGCGGCGGCGCGATCAACAGCCCGCAACTGCTGATGCTCTCCGGTATCGGCGACCGCGACGAACTGGCCCGCCACGGCATCGAGGTGCGTCACCACGCGCCGGAGGTGGGCGCGAATCTGCAGGACCACTTGGTCGCGGGCATCGGCTACGGCGTCGCGGGGGATTCGCTGTTCGACGCGGAGAAGCCGCGCCAACTGCTGGACTACTTCATCCGGCATCGCGGCATGCTCACCTCGAACGTCGGCGAGGCGTACGGGTTCATCCGCAGTAGGACGGATCTGGAGTTCCCCGATCTGGAGCTGGTCTTCGCGCCCGCGCCGTTCTACTACGAGGGACTGCAGGACCCGACCGAACACGGCGTGATCCTGGCGACGGTGCTGCTGCGCCCGCAGAGCCGAGGCCGGATCGCCTTGTCCGACGCGGACCCGTCCGCCAAGCCCCTGATCGATCCGCGCTACCTGTCCGACTCCGCGGGCGCGGATCGCGCCGCCATCATGGCCGGGCTGCGCGTGTGCGCCGCCATCGCCGCGGAGCCGTCGATGAAAGCGGTCCTCGGCCCGCTGATCTACCCGCCGCAGGCGCCGGCGGAACCGGAAGCCGTGCTCGAGCTG
Organism: Nocardia sp. NPDC047038; assembly: GCF_040644075.1. Lineage (NCBI taxonomy): Bacteria > Bacillati > Actinomycetota > Actinomycetes > Mycobacteriales > Nocardiaceae > Nocardia > Nocardia sp. NPDC047038. Next base: position 7,466 of record NZ_JBEYVQ010000017.1, read on the forward strand.
ACCCTCAACTCGTACGCGCACACGCTCTACCACCCGGTCGGCACCTGCCGCATGGGCACCGACACCGCCAGCGTCGTCACCCCGCGGCTGGAAGTGCGCGGCGTACAAGGGCTTCGGGTGGCCGACGCCTCGGTGATGCCGCTCATCATCCGCGGGCACACGCACGCACCGGCGGTGTTCATCGGCGAGCAGGCGGCTTCGTTCATCCTCGCCGGGTAGGGGTCCTCTCGCCTACGACGCGACGAACAGTCCGAGCGAGGTTGCGGCCAGCAGGAGATACGGCAGCGGGTATCCGATGTGTGTGTAGTGCCGCGCCCGGACCACGGTCAGCACCGCGCCCACGAAGTAGAGCACCAACCCGGCCGCCGCGGCCGCACCGATCGGCGGAAACGCCGGACCGGCCAGCAGTCCGGCCCCGCCGAGCGCCTTGACCACGGCCAGGGGCGTCAGCCACGAATCCGGGATTCCGTAGGCGCGCATGTTCGTCCGCACCCACTCGGCGCGGACCACATCGATGCCGGCCGCGAGCAAGGCGGCCGCGGCCGCGAGCACCGTGGCGACGACGTAGGCGATGTCCATGGCAATACCCTTTCCTCAGGTGCCGCGCCCGGTCCGGACGACGGTCACCTGTGAGCTGTCGAATCCGTCATCCCGATGACGGACCACGGAGCGGAAAGGTGACCGATGCCCACCGAAGACGGCTTGGCGCGGGAATTCGAGGTGCGGCGCGACCATCTGCACGCGGTCGCCTACCGCATGCTCGGCTCATCGAGCGAGGCCGACGACGCGGTGCAGGAGACCTGGTTGCGGCTGGCCCGCCACGACGTCGAGGAGGTGCGCAACCTCCCGGGCTGGCTCACCACCGTCGTGTCCCGGATCTGCCTGGACATGCTGCGTGGCAGGGCGGCGCGGCGCGAGGAACCGCTCGACCACCCGCCGCGGCTCGACAGCGGCGCCGAGGAGAACGAGCCGGAGCGCGAGGCGGTCCTGATCGAGTCGGTCGGCCGGGCGTTGCTGGTGGTGCTGGACCGGCTCGGCCCCGACGAGCGGGTCGCGTTCGTCCTGCACGACCTGTTCGCGGTGCCGTTCGACGAGATCGGGCCGATCGTCGGCCGCACCACGCCGACCGCCAAGAAGCTGGCCAGCCGAGCCAGGCAGCGCGTGCGGGGCGTGGCTGTGACGGCGGGCCCGGAGCTCGCCGCGCAGCGGCATGTCGTCGAGGCGTTCCTGCGCGCGGCGCGCAGCGGCGATCTCGACGGGCTGTTGTCCGTGCTGGCGCCCGACGTGGTCCGGACGGCCGACGCCGCCGCGCTCCCCGCCGGAGTGGCCACGACCGTGCGCGGCGCGGGTTCGGTCGCCGCGGAAACCGTGCTGCTGCAGAGGCGTTCGCAGGTTGCGGCGCTCGCGCTGGTGGAAGGTCACCCGGGTATCGTCGTCGCCCCGCGCGGCAGGCTGCTGCTGGCGCTCACCGTCACGGTGCACGGCGACCGGGTGGCCGGATACCGGGTGACCGCCGATCCGTCCCGGCTACGCGGGCTCCCGATCAGCCTGTTGCCCTGCTGATTTCGATCCGCCTCGTTTCAGCGCACCGGCCGCATCCGGCTCGGCGCGCTCCGCCGCACGGCGCCGCCGGAATTCTCGCGGCGTCTCGCCGAAACGGGCCTTGAACGCCGCGGAGAACCACGCCGGGGTGAATCCGGCGCGAATCGCCAACTCGCGGATGGGATCCTCCCGGGTGGGATCGTCCAGCAGATCGCGCGCGGCGCGCAGGGCCTCCTCCCGCCTCACGTCGCGATAGGTGGTGCCGACCTGCTGCAGCACCGAGCGCAATTGCCGCGGCGACCAGCCCAGCGCGTGCGCCACCGCGGGCAGGCGGACGTCGTCCCGGCCGACGTTGGCGCGCACGTACTGCCGGATCTGCGCGACGACCTGAGCGTGATGACCGCGCTGCGGATGGGTTTCGCCGAGCGAGATCAGGCTCAGCAATTCGGCGATCCGGTCGCACACCGCGTTGAACTCGTGGTCGGACAGGTTCGACTGCTCGGCGTGGGTGCTGCGGATCATGGCCTGGGTGATCCGGCCGAGTCCGGAGTTCAGGTCGATCGTCATGCCGCGTTCGGCGAGCGGTCCCGCGCGATGATCGAGTTCGGCCCGGGGCAGCTGGATGGCGAAGGCGGACAGGAGCGGGATATGGATCTGGCACAGGTCGTCGAGTGCGGTCACCGCGGCCTGATCTGCCCGCGCCCGCGTCTCCTCGCCGCGATAGCGCACCGAGTACACGCCCCGTTCGGGGATGACCACCCAATAGAAGTCGTCGCACGGACCGTGGCGGATGTTGGTCCGGGTGCGATAGGAGGTACTCGTTCCGCGCTGCTCCCAGCGCAACAACCGGTAGGCGGCCGATTCCTGCACCGTCATGCCCGAGTACCACCGTTCGGGATCGCCGTACCGGTAGTCCATCGGAACGAAACCGTTGGCGATCGCGGTCCACGATTGGGCGTCGTTGGCGGTCACGCCGTAGCACTTCATGGTGAGAACCTATCGCCGCTGGATCCACCGCATATCGTAGTGCCGGCCAGGACGATACGGCTGCCGCGCGAACCTCGCGACGCTGGGAAGTCCGAGGCGCAGCGGACGGCTCGCCCGCCGGATTCCGTCGGCGCGCCGCGCGTTACGCACTCAGCGCACGGGCACCCGGGCGAATCCGAGCGGCGGCGTCGGCGCGGGCCCGGTGCGCAAGACGGGCCGGAAATCGGGCAGCACCGGCAGGACGTCGGCATTCCGGGCGGCATAACACCGCACGGCGGGAAGCGCACGGGCCACCTCGGCGCGCTCCACCGGCTCGTGGTCGATGAAGCCGATGGTGTCGAGTCCGAGGCCGAGCGTGCGCGCGATTCGGACGATCGCCGAAGATTTGGGGCCCCAGCCGATCTCGACGGCCGAGAACATCTCGTAGACGCCGTGCCGGTACAGCTTGTCCAGCGTCCACTCACGCTCGCCGCGACTGGCCACGGCGTGCCAGATCCCGCGTTCGCTGAGCACGCGCAGGGTGCGCAGCGCGGCGGGCCGCAACGCGCCGACGGTCGCGTCGCACACGGCACCGTCCCACAAGGTGTTGTCCACTTCCCAGACAAGACATCTCAGAGCCGGTGTCATCGCCCTGCCCCTATCGTTGCGTCATCACTGCCTTTCCGCCGTGGCGTGCGCGACAGATGGGCACTGCACACCATCCAGGACACGACACGTGCCGGACAAGACCCTGGTTACATGGCCATGACCGGCGCGGGTGATCCTACCGGCATGTCGGCCGCGCCTCGCGGCAACGACCGAACCGGCTGCGCTCCGCACCCGGCGGCGAGCCGGTGGGCCGAGCCGGAAATGGGCAGGTGGTCACCGGAAATCGGTCGCACGTCCAGCTGCTGTGACCGCTCACAACTCCCTGCCGGACGGTCTCACTCGCTCTCACAGAACCCGTCGATCAGGTCCGCGAAAGAGATCAACAGATTAGTGTGAATGCGCTGCACAGCAATCGTGGGCGGAAGGGAGTCGCCAATGTCCGTCGACAGTTCGGCCCGGCCGAGCCTGACCCTGTCGGGAAAGCCGATGTCGTCGCCACTGAAAGACGTTCGCGGGCTATCGCGTCAGATGGTCGGCCACTTCGTCGAGAACGTCATCCCGTGCGGAACCCTACCGGGTGACGCCATCGCAGGCGACGTCACCACCATCACCCGGGTCTGCCTGGAGCTGGCGGTGAGCATGCTCGACGGTAAAGACCTCCCGGAGAAACTCCAGCGGCTCGGCGACGCCGCCGCGGGATGGGCGCGGGAGGGAGTACCGATCGACACCATCCACCACTCGATCCACGAAGGCTTCAAGATGGGCCTGGAGCTGGTGGTGTCCGACGCGACGATGAAGGACTACGACGACCTCGTCGACGGCGCCAAGATGGTGGTCGAGATGCTCGACATGATCAACTCGGCGGTCTCCATGGCCTACGTCCGCGAGCTGCGCGCGGTGGTCAGCGAGCACCACACCGCCGTGCACACGCTGACCTCCGCGTTGCTCGGCGGGCACAGCACCTCCACCATGGCGCGCGAATGCGGCATCGCCATCGCCTCCTCGTACGCCGTTCTGGCCGTGGCGATTCCGCCGCACCGCGAGGAACGCAATCCGATGGTCGACGGCAAGGTCGTCGCCCGCAGGAAACTGCGGCGGGTCCAGGCCGAGCTGGCAACGCGCTGCGGCGAGGCCGCGCTGTCGCTGCTGAGCGTGGACGGCGGCACGGTGCTCATCCCGTCGGGCCACTTGAACAACGAGCAGCTCGACGCCCTGGTCACCCAGCTGTCACACGCCGCGCAGGTGGGCGTCACCGCGACCATGGTCGAGGCCACCCCCGAGAAGATTCCCACCGCCGCCGACCAGGCGCACGAACTGCTCGACATGGTGCAGCGATTGCAGGCGGTGGCCGGGCTGTACCGCTTCGACGAGCTGGCGCTGGAATATCAGCTGACCAGACCTGGGCCCGGCCGCGAGTACCTCGGCTCGCTGCTGGATCCGCTGGACGCGCACCCGGAACTGCTGGAGACGCTGCAACGGCACATCGCCAACAACCTCAACCGGCAGCGCACGGCTCGCGTGCTGCACGTGCACACCAACACCGTCGACTACCGGCTCAAACGGATCGGACAGCTCACCGGATTCGACCCGTCGCAGCCGTCGGGCCTGTGGTATTTGCGCTCGGCACTCGTCGCCCGCACGTATCGCACGACCTGACCGCTCGACGCGTTCACGGGTTCGTCGCCGTCCGCGGCCGGCGGTGGACCGCGACGACCCCGCGTGGATCACTCGCCCCGCCGCCCGTTCCCATGCGCGGGAACGACAAGGCGCTGGTCATTGTGGTGTCACAGATCGACGATTACCGTGAGCCACGAGTTACGAAGGCCGGTGGCGGCACAGCCCGGGTCGTCGCAACCAGAGGTATCAGGAGGTTGCGATGACATGGGTGGGCGCGTCGGCGGGAGAAATCGCGGCGGGAGTCCGGAGCCGGGAGGTATCCCCGCTGGAGGTGGCCGACGAGCATTTTGCCCGCATCGCGGCACTGGATACACGGATCAACGCCTTCCGCATCGTGCGCCACGAGCAGGTGCGCCGCGAAGCCCGCGCCCTGGCCACCCGTAGCGATCTCGCCGACCTCCCGCTCGCCGGAGTTCCGGTGGCGGTGAAGGACAATCTCGACCTCGCCGGGTGCGTGACCGGCCACGGTTCGCGCGCGGCGCGGCAGACCGCGGCCGAGTCCGACAGTGAGCTGGTCCGCAGGTTGCGTGCCGCGGGCGCGCTGCTGATCGGCAAGACCAATGTGCCCGAGCTGTGTCAGTGGCCGGTCACCGAGAGCGTCGCGCACGGCATCACCCGCAACCCGTGGCTGCTCACGCACACTCCGGGCGGATCCACCGGCGGCGGCGCCGCGGCGGTCGCCGCCGGAATGACCGCGCTCGCAATCGGTTCCGACGGCGGCGGTTCGATTCGCATCCCCTCGTCCTGTTGCGGGCTCGTGGGCCTGAAGCCAGGCGACGGCGTGATCGCGCGGCCTCCCGAACTCGGCTCCAATTGGCTCGGCCTGTCGACGTTCGGACCGCTGGCCACCACGGTGTCCGACGCGGCCTTGCTGCTGGCGGTGCTCACGGCCGACGACCGCTACCTGGCACCGGCCGCACCCCAGCGGACCCTGCGAATCGGCATGACCGCTCGGCCACCGGTTCTCGGAGCCTCCGTCGACCCGCAGGTGCGCACTGCCATGCTGGCGGCGGCCGAAGCGCTGCGTGCGGCGGGCCACACCGTCACCGAGGTGGCTCCGCCGTGGCGACCACAGGACGCGCTCGGTTTCCTCACCCGCTACTTCGCCGGCGTCGCCGAGGACACCACCGACCTGAGCGCGGACCTTCTGGAACCGCTGACCCGCAAGGTGGCCCGGGCCGGACGCGTGATCGGCCGGGTGCGTCGTGTACCCGACGCTCCCCCGGCACGGCAGTCCGAACGATTCGCCGCGTGGTTCAGCGAGCACGATCTTCTGCTCACACCCACCCTGGCGACCCCGCCAATTCCGGTCGGAACCTTCGCCGGGAAGGGATTTCCGGGCACCCTGCTCGACGTATCCCGCTTCATTCCCTTCACGCCGCCGTTCAACACGGTCCGCTACCCGGCGATCTCCGTTCCCGCCGGGCAGTCCGACACCGGACTGCCCATCGGTGTGCAGCTCGCCGCGGCGCCCGGCGGCGAAACCACGTTGCTGGCGGTCGCCGCACAGCTGGAGCAGATCCGTCCGTGGCAGCGGCACGCTCCGCTGGCCGACGCGTCGATCCCGTAGCGGACGGTCACCGCCGCTCGCGTCAGCACCGCGGTCCCCGAAAAAAGATCGACGCCAGCCGTTTTCCACTGACCGGACCCGGACGGCGCGCTCCCGCCAGCGCGCGAGCATCTCCGCGTACATATGCCGTTAATGCCGTGTTTACGATGTTCCGGTGCTTGTGAACGACGTGCGAGGGAGCTTGACCCCACCGGGCGAGCGAGTGGGTATCGAAGAGCTCCGAGAGCGTCGGTTCCGGCCGATGGTCGTGTGGTGCGGTATCGCGGCCATCGTGGTCGCGCTGATCGGCGGCGAACTCATGGCCGCGCACATCGGGGCGCTGGGCCCGCTGACCAGCCTGCTGCGGGATTACGCCGGAACGCCGAAGTCGGCGACCACACCGTGGGCGGGATTCCTGCTGGCCTTGGTCGGGATCACGGCGCGCGCACGCTTGGGCGCCGTCGCCGCGGCGATCGGCGTCGACCTGGTGTTCGTCCTCATCAGGACGGCCGAGGGGCGTCCGTTCACGGTCGGCAACGGCCCGACCATCGTGCTCACCGCACTGGCGGTGCTCGCGTTCGTGCGGTGGGACGGACAACGACGCCGCACGGCGTTGCGCACCATCGCCTTCGGCGCGCTGCTGATCGCGGCGACGAAGATCAGTGAGATCTGGCTGGACATCACCGCGTGGGCCTGCCCGACAGTCCTCGATCCGTATGTACAGGTCGCCGATCGCGCCCTCGGCAGCCCGTCCTGGCTGGTCGGGCACGCGCTCGAGGTGGCGGGACCGCTGGCGACGGGTGTGGTGCGCTGGGTGTACTTCGAGCTTCCGCTGGCGGCAGTCCTGGTCGCGGCCTGGCAGTTACGCGGCGTGACGACCAGCGCGTGGCCACGGCACTACCTGGTGCGCACGTTCCTGACCCTCGGCCTCGTCGGGCCGATCTGGTACGTCGTCTTCCCGGTGGTGGGGCCGGTGCTCGCCTACGGACCGCAGGGACTCGGCTTCGAGATCGCCGACGTCTGGCCGGATGTCGTTCCGGCCGTGCCGTCCTCGATCGACGCGCTGCGCTTCGACGGCATCACGCCGCGCAACTGCATGCCGTCGCTGCACACCGCCTGGGCGCTGTCGCTGTTCATCCACTCCCGGCGCGGCCCGCTGTGGTTGCGCTGGGGCGGGGCGTTCTGGCTGGTGTGCACGCTTGTCGCGACGCTCGGCCTGGGCGCGCACTACGGCATCGACCTGGTCGTGGGCGCGGCGTTGTGCCTGACGGTGGAATCCGTGCTGCGCGAGCCGGATCGGGGCTGGGATCAGCAGCGCGTCCGGATCGTGGCCATGGGTGTCGGCGTCTGCACCGGCGTGCTGCTGTGCATCCGCTTCTTCGCCGTGCCGATGGCAACGCACCCGCTACCGTCCGGCATCGTGATCCTCGGCGCGCTCGGTGCGCTGGCGATCCTGTTCTACCTGACGTGGTTCGGTACGTCGTCGGCGGAATCGACCAGCCCGGCACCGGCGGTGGATCAGCCGGCCGATTGTCGGACAGACGCGTCGCGGTGATCTGTGTGCCCTCGGCTTCCACGTCGACGCCACCGCGACGATCATCGTCGCGGTCAAGGGAAGGTCACATGAAGCGCAGAGGATTGCGCTTCGGTGGCCCGGCGAAAGGGGTCACGTCCCGGCGGAGCTGAGGGGCCGCGCGGTCGGTGACGAGCGCGTACCACCGTTCTGTCGCGCTCCGGTGATCAGCGATCGACCTCAGGGCGGCCGACACGGCGGTGCGCGGCCAGCGTCGAGGCCAGCGCCGCCCGATCCAGTTTGCCCCGCGGCGTACGCGGCAGCCGGTCCACGACCAGAATCCGCACCGGCATACTCGGACTCGGCAAGGTCGCGCGCAGCCGCCGCCAGATCTCGTCGGCTTCCGGTGCGCCCGCGCCGAGCACGATCGCGGCCGCGGGCGCTTCCCCCATGCGCGCGTCGGGTACGCCGATGCAGGCGGCCTCGGCGACACCCGGTATCGCCGTGAGCGCCGCTTCGACGGCGGCGGGTTCCACGTTGAGGCCCGCCCGGATCAACATCTCGCTGTCCCGGCCGAACAGCCGCAGGCGGTTGCCGATCACCTCGCCCCGGTCGCCCACCGTCATCCAGCCGTCGACGGGACCGCCTGCCACGCCGTCCGCGGTGAGGTAGCCGTCGAACAGCATGTCGCTGCGCACGTACACCAGGCCGTCGCGGACGCACGCCTCGACACCGGAGAACAGTTCGCCCGCCGACTTCTCGTCGGCACTGCCGAGCCCACGGTCGTAGGACACGAAACTCAGCTCGGACGCACCGTAGAAGTGCACGAGCGAGGCGTTCGGCAGGACCTCCCGCAACGCTCGCCGTCCCGCCAGCGGCCACCGGGCCGCCGAGGACAGCACCTCCCGGACGCCGCCGACCTGGCCGATTCCCGCCCGCACCACGTCCCACGCAATTGTCGGCACCGAATACAGCTGGGTCGCACCGTCGTTCAGTGCGTCGACCACCGGTCGCAGGTCCACCGTCGCGCCGCGAGTCAAGGCGTGCAACGCGCCGTAGAGGAAATGCGTGTGGTCCAGCACGCCGGGCACCGAGACCCGGTCTCCGGCGCCGATGTCGAAGGTGGCATCGGAGCGATCCAGCGTGGCGGCCCACGACCGCTGATCGCGCACGAAGAGCTTCGGCTCACCGGTGGTGCCGGAGGTGATGCCCACCAACAGTTCGGCCTCCGGTCGCGCCCCGGCCGCCGGAGCATCGGATGCCAACGCGGCGGCGGTCCGTACGACGCCGTCGAATCCCAGCCGCCGCAACCGCCGGTGCTGGTGCGGCGCCGCGACGACGGCTCCCGGCTCGGCCAGCGCGAGGACACGGCCGAACTGATCGGGCAGCAGATGGCGGTGCAGCAGGACGACGCTCACCCCGGCGTGCATCGCCGCGGTCACCGTCACCAGGGATTCGACATCGGACGTGGGCAGCACGGCCACCCGGCGCATGCCGTCGAGCCCGGCGGCGGTGCGCAGGACCTTCGACCAGAACCGCTCGTAGTCGACCACCTCGCGTCCCGAGACCACGGCGGTCGCCGCGGGATTCGCCGCGGCCTGCCGAGCGATCCGCGCGGCGAGCAGTTCAGTCATCGTCCACTCCCCTGGCGGCGAGGGCGTCGCCCATCGCGTCGGCCGTCCGCAGCGCGCGCACCAGCACCGGCGTGACCAGCGCCGTCATCGACCATTCCAGGCCGCGAGCGCGCCGGGCCTCGGCGACGTCGTGCACGATCCCCGCCAGCAGCGGGACACATCGGATGGCCAGCGCCAGCAGCAGGCCGATCCGCTCGGGATCGACACCCACCCGCCGCAGCGGTCCGAGCCACCGGGTCACGGCATCGAGCAGGTCGCTCACCCGGGTGGTGAGGGTGAACAGCGCCGCGAGCGCCACCGAGACCACCAGCAAGCCGCACACCACCGCGGCCCGCGCGGGCGAGGTGATCAGCACCTGGAAAACCGCGATGATCAACAGCATCCACACCAGCGGACGCAGTTGGGCCACAGCGACCCGCCACGGGATCCCGGCCAGGGCGAACAGTCCCGCCACCACCGCCCCGGCGGCCAGCACCTGCGGTGGAGTGCGCACGAACACCGTGGTCGCCACGATCGACGCCAGCAGCAGCACCAGCTTCACCCCGGCCGGTATCCGGTGCAGTGGCGAATCACCCGGACGGTACAGGCCGATCATTCGACCGACGCTCGGTATGCCGCGAGGGCGTCGCCGGGCGTTCCATCGAACACCACCGCCCCGTCGTCGATCACGATGACGCGTTCGAAGCTCTCCAGCAGCGACAGCTGATGCGTCACGACGATCACCTGCTGATCCACCGCGTCCAGCGCGTCGGCGACGACCCTGGCGTTGCGCAGGTCCAGCAGCGTGGTCGGCTCGTCGGCGACGATCACCTCCGGCCGCCGGATCAGGACCGCACCGAGGGCGAGCAGCTGTTTCTGGCCGCCGGACAACAGATGGGCGGGGTGCTCGGCGTGACCGGCGAGCCCGAATCGTTCCAGGATCTCCCGCACGCGCGCCGCGATCTCCTGCTTGCTCAGCCCGGTCCGCCGCAGCGAGAAGGCGAGATCCTCGGCGACCGTGGGCATGACGATCTGGGTGTCGGGATCGGTGAAGACGAACCCCACCTTCCGTCGCACCTGCGCGCCCTTGCGGGCCGCGTCGACACCGTCCACCGTGACCGTGCCGGAACTCGGCGTCAGCAAACCGTTGATCATGCGCGCCAGCGTCGACTTGCCGGAACCGTTCGACCCGATGACGCCCACGCGGCGCTCGGTGATCCGCAGATCGATGTCGCGCAGCACCTTTCGCTCGCCGAAGCGGTGACTCACCGAGTCGAAGACGATCTCGCTCACGACACTCGCTCCACCAGGATCGCGATCCCCTGCCCGCCGCCGATGGCGCAAGCCGCGAGACCGAGCGCCGGGCCGTCCGCACGCAGCATCTGACTCGCCAGGCGCACCAGCAGGATGGCCCCGGACGCTCCCCACGGGTGCCCCATCGCGATGGCGCCGCCCTGCGGGCAGATCGTGGACTCGTCCAGGCCCAGTTCGTCGGCGACCGCAAGGACCACCGACGCGAAGGCTTCGGTGATCTCGACGACGCCGAGGTCCGCTACACCGAAACCGGTCCGACGCAGCAGTTTTCGGATCGCGGGTACCGGACCGAGGCCCGGGTACGCCGGGTCTGATCCGGCGACCGCGCAGCCGAGGATCCGCAGAGCGGGCAGCCCGGCGGCCATCGCCTCGGTGGTGACCGCCATGGCCGCCGCCCCGTCGGAGATGCCGCAGGAATTGCCCGCGGTGGCGGTGCCGTCGACGCCGAAGCTGGGACGCAGGCGCGCGAGCCGGGCCGCGGTCATCCCCGCCCGGATGCGTTCGTCCCGGTGCACGCCGCCGACCGGCACGATCTCCGCGGTGAAGTCGGCGGCGGCGGCGAGCGTGTGCGAGCGGGCCGCGTAGGCGTCCTGCCGCTCCCGGCTGATGCCGCGCGCTCGCGCGAGATCGTCGGCGGCCGCACCCATGTCCGGATCGGGAAAACCCGGTGGCGCGAAGGGGGCGCGGGTGTATCGCACCGGCTCGGCGTCCGCCACGGGCGGCCAGAACCGCCACGGGGCGGTGCTGGCCGATTCGACCCCGCCGGCCAGGAGAAGTTCGTCCGCGCCGCTGCGCACCCGCAACGCCGCCTGCATCACCGCGTCGAGGCCCGAACCGCACTGCCGATCGACGGTGACGCCCGGAACACGCACGCCCAGCCCAGCACGCAAGGCGGCGACCCGGGCGGGATCACCGCCGGGCCCGAGGCAGTTGCCGAGAACCACGTCGTCCACGTCGGCGTCGATGCCAGCGCCGCGCAGCGATGTCAGCACCTCGCGCAGCACGGGAGCGGCCAGATCGGTGGTGGTCAGATCGGACAATCCGTGGCCCGCGTTGCCGATCGGCGTGCGGCGCGGCGCTACCAGGACGGGAACCGGGCTCATGCCAGCAAGTCTTTCAGTTCGCCCCTGGCCACCTTCCCTGCGGCGGTGCGCGGCAACGCGGGCAGCGGCACCCACCGGCGCGGCATCGCCTCCTTCGCCAGCACGCGGCGTGCTCGCGACCGCACCTCGTCGAGCCCGGCGCGTCCGTCCAACTGCACCGCGGCCGTGACGGTTTCCCCGAACACCGCGTGCGGCGAGCCGATCACCGCCACCGCGGCGACGCCGTCGAGCGCTTCGAGAACGCGCTCCACCTCTTCGGCGACCACCACGGTGCCGCCGACGTTGATCGCGCAGTCGCCCCGGCCCAGCACGGTCAGCTCACGGTCGTCGCCCAGTTCGGCGAGGTCACCGACGCCGAACCAGTCGGGCGCGCCGAGCACGCGGTAGGGCGATCGGACGTAGAGCAGTCCGTCGCGCACCTCGGCCTCGACCCCGTCGAGCAGCCGCATCGGCTCGGGAACACGGCGCGCCGCCACCAGCGAGACCTCCGAGGACCCGTAGTACTCGACGACATCCACGCGGCCGGCCGCCGCCACCGCACCGTCGTCGAGCGCGATGCCCGCGACGATCGCGGTGCGCAGGCGCGGGCAGGCAGCCACCACCTCACGCAGTACGGCGGGCACCGCGTGCACCACGGTGGCTCGCGACCGGTCGTCGGTGACGCACGCGCCGCGCCACAACGCGTGCAACGCACCGAACAGATGCATGGTCGCGTGCAACGGACCGGTGATCAGCACGCGGTCGGACGCCCCCACACCGGTGATCGCGGTGAACGCGGGGAAGCTGTCATACCAGGAGGCGGCCGTGCGCGCCAGCGGCCGGGGACGTCCGGTCGAGCCCGAGGTCGCCACCAGCAGGAACGCCCCAGCCGGGATGCCGGTACGGTGCGGGCGCGCGGCGGGATTCTCGACGAAGACCGGGATGCCGCGCCGGGCCGCGGCGCAGACGCGGATCAGCGCGTCCGGAACCGGCAGGGCCGAGGCGTCGTAGACGTGCTCGTCCGGGTTGTCGGCGATCCACCGCTCGATCGCACGGTCGAGCTCGCGGTAGGTGAAGCGGCGGCCACCGAAGTCGACGGCAGGCGCGTCGGCCGCGCCGCCGAGTTCGGGACTAGGCACGGATCACACCGGGATAGGCGCGGTGCACTCCCTTGGCCACCACGGTCGCGACGACGACTTTGAGCAGGTCGCCGGGAATGAACGCGAAGTTGGTGGTGACGGCGGCCCGCACGCCGAGATCGGTGCGCAGCAGCAGGCCAACGGTGCCGAACAAATAGATGATCAGCAGACCGCCGACGGCGTTGATCAGCAGACCGAGCACGACCGGGTATTTCGGCAGGATGCGGGCGGTGCTGAGCCCGATGAACAGCGCGGCGGGAATCCAGCCGATCAGGTACCCGGCGCTGGGACCGGCCAGCGCCGTCAGACCGGTACGGCCGCCGGACAGCAGCGGCAGGCCGATCATCGTGAGCGCCAGGAAAACCAGAACCGCCGCCGTTCCCTTGCGCGCCCCGAGCACCGCACCGGCCAGGATCACGCCGAGGGTCTGCACCGTGATCGGCACACCACTGAACCCGACGGTGATGGCGCCCGGCAGGCCCAGCGCCGCGATCAGCGCCGCGAAGACGGCGATCTGCGCCATATCCCGCGCGGAAACACCGGCCCTCGGCTCCCGAGAGTTCTCGACACCCTCCACGACAACCCTCCGCCTAGAACTTGAACGACGTTCAAGGTAGCAAACCGAGTACGGCGGCGCGCAGCGAGCTCGGTGTGATCTGTCCTCCGATCGTCGGACAGATTTTTCGTGCCCGCGCGGCCAGACTCATCCGAGACCGGGAAGCCGGGCCCGCAGCCGCTTCCCGGCGAGGACAGCAACTCGTTCCGGAGGCATCGACACGATGGACGAGATCGGCGCGCACCTGCCGCGGCCGGATCGTGAACTGACCGCCGTCGTTCGCGCCGGGGCGTTGCCCGTGCTCGCTCTGCCGCGATTCCACGACGGCGACCACGACCCCGCCGAGCGCCGGTTACGCGCCGCGCTGGACACCTGTCACAGACTGGGCTCGGAATACGGCCACCGTTATCTCACCGGTAAGCAACTGCGCTTCGCGGTGAACATCGCGCGGTGCAGAACTGCCCGCGGTGACCTCGACGGAGCCGCCGCGTTGCTGGAGCGGGCGGCAGCGGTAGCGAAGGGAACCCGCGCCGGACGGGGTGATCGCGATCGCCGATCTGATCCGCCGCGAATACGCGCGGCTGCCCGCTGGTGCGTCCGAATTCCACTGATCCCAGGAGTACAGCATGACCCCCGTTGCCCCGCCCCTGCCCGCTTTCGCCCCGATCGGCGTGGTGCGCTGCGGCGCGCCGACGATCGATGACGTTCCCTCCGAGGGGCTTCCGTCCCGGGTGGTGCTGGACGAACGGTATCTGGCCGCGCTGGACGGAATCGAGCCAGGTGATCACCTCTACGTGCTCGCGGTATTCCATCTGGCCGATCCCGAGGTGCTGACGGGCAGCCCGGGCACGCGCCACGCGCAGGGCGCCTTCTCGATCCGGTCGTCGTGCCGGCCCAACCTGTTGGGCATGACCCTGAGCCGGGTACTCGACATCCGAGGTACCGAAATCTCCTTCGAGTGGCTCGATTTCGTGGACAACTCACCGGTGCTCGACATCAAGAGGTACAACTGGCGCTGGGAGTGCGTGCCGTCCACGCGACGGCTGGATCGCCGGTTCATCGAACGGCAACTCGACCACCGGACACTGGCCGCCGTGCTGGCCCGCCCCGCCTACAATTTCCACGGCGAGCGCTGCGCCCGCGTCGGCCAAACCGGCGCGCTGGCGGCCACTTTGGTGCAGAACCACGACTTGTGGCTGGGAAATCCCGCGCTCCGGGTCCATATCCGGGCCGACGGCCATCTCGTGGACTGTGTGCAAGGTCTCACCGGCGCGACCTTCGGCAACGGCCGGCTGGGTGTGACGCTGTCGGACACCGACGAACCGGTCGTCGAATTCGTGGAACCCACGCGCAGACTTTCCGCACGCAGGACCGGCTCGGAGTGGGCCATCACCCAGTACCCGCAATAACATATCCGGCGCCGATCGGCAGTCGGGCGAACGAACGACATTCAGCCGAATGAATTCTCCGGACACGCGGGCGACACGCCATTTCCGCGGTAGGCCGTCCAGGCGATCGACGGCGCGACCGTGTCCGGCTCGGTACTGTTTTTCTGGTATTTCCTGAATCGAAATCTGAACGGGAGCGCGACCATGTCCGAAACTCTGCTCGGTGATATCAAATCCGACCGCGTCACATTGAATCTCCTGTTCGACTCGGCGGAATTTCGCTGCGCACCCGGCGAAGAGCCCGCGCACACGGTGCGGATCGGCGCACCCACCGTTCAGGACAATCGCATGTGCGCGCAGTGCGTCGGGGAATGCAAGGTGTTCTGATGTCCGACGGCCGGTTCAAGATCGCCGAGGAGGTGTTCGTCGTCGATGTCGACGACGGCCACCTGCTCTACGCGCCGTTCGAGGGCGTCATCAGCCGCCTGACACCGCAGACGGCCGCCGAACTCCGCTCTGGGCAGAGCTCCGCGAGCCGCGAGACCTTGCGGTACCTGCACGGGCTCGGGCTCATCGTGCCCGCCGACACGCCGAGCCCCGCCCCCGTGGGCACCTGGGACGAATCGTTCGCGCCGACCGGGGTGGTCTACATGGTCACCGCCGCCTGCAATCTCCGCTGCACCTATTGCTACGCCGACGCCGGTGATCACCCGGTCGACCTGTACAACCGCCGAATGGCGTTGGACGCGGCGAAATTCGTGATCGACAACGCGGCGGCGAGCGGCGCGGGCACCGCCTATCTCAACTTCCACGGCGGCGGCGAACCGACGCTCGACTTCGACCTGATCCGCACGGTGGTCGACTGGAGCCGGGAGTACGCGCGCAACGAAGCGGGCGATCTGCGCGTCAACGCGAGCATGGTCACGAACGGGCTGATCAGCGACGCCAAGGCGCAGTGGATCGCCGACAACATGGACAGCGTGCAAGTGTCCCACGACGGTCCGGCGGCGATCCATGATCTCCAGCGTCCGACCGTGCGCGGCGGCACGTCGTATTCCCGGGTGCGCGAGGTCATCGAGCTGTTCACCGGGCGCGTTCCGGATCTGATGATCAAGTCCACGATCAGCCGAGCCGCCGTCGGCAAGATGCCGGAGATCGCCCGCTACCTCTGTTCGACATTCGACCTGCCACGTTTCCATCTGGGGCCGGTGCTCGGCACCGGCCGTGGCCGCTCGGTGGTCTTCGGCGAACCCGAAGCGCAGGAATTCGTACGCGGCTATTACGCGGCCCAGGAGATCGCCGACGAATACGGCAGGACGATCGTGGTGTCGGGCGCGCTGGCCACCTTTCCCCATGTCCGGAGAACGTTCTGCGGCGTCACCGATCCGAATTTCTCGCTTACCTCCGACGGCCATATTTCGAGTTGCTACGAAATAATGTACGACGACGACAAACGCGCGCCGCACGCCTACTACGGACGGTACAACCGAGAAACGCGGACGTTCGACGTGGACGGCAACCGCATAGCGAAGCTGCGTTTGCACGATGTCAACAAGATTCCGAAGTGCAGGAATTGCTTCGCGAAGTGGCAGTGCGCGGGCGACTGCCAGGCACGCTGGTACAACTCGCATACCGGCGAGCTGGAGAACGGACCGGACGTGCGCTGCGAGATCAATCGAACGCTCATCCGGGATCGCTTGCTCTCGATCGTCAGTGTCACCTGAACACCCCGCGCCGGCGAGGGCGCTGCTGGTCAATATTCAGGACGGGTCCTCGCTCGCCTACAACCTGCCCTACGAGAACCTCCGGCTCGGCGGGATCGGTTCGGCACTCGAGCGAGCCGGGATCGTCTGCGCTTACTACGATTCCGCCGCCGATCCGGAGGGTCTGGTCGCGGCCCTGCGCTCGCTCGCGCCGCGACCGGTCATCGTGTTCGACACCCTCTACCGGATCTCGGACGGTGTCGGCGCGGCCATTCGCGCCGCCCGGGCGGTCCACCCCGATGCGTACGTGCTGGTGGTGGGCCGGGCCGCGGCCGCGGTGTCGGTACAGCCCGGCGCGGCCGCGCAGGTGGACGCGGTCGCGGATTCCGGTGACGTCGGCCGGGTGGTCGCGACCTGCCTGGCCCATTGCGGGCAAATACCGCCCGCGCCACCCGATACCTGGCAGACGATCACGCCGCAGCGCCGATTCCCTCGCTTCGCCCGCGTTCGCGGGGTACTCGACATCGAAGCGACACGCGGCTGTATGCACGGATGCAGTTTCTGCGCCGTCGACGGCGTTCCCGATGCGCCCCGCGTCCGCCGGTGGCAGCCGCGCGAACCCGCCGACGTGGTCGGCGAGATCACGGAACACGCTGTCGGCCAGGGCATTCGACGCGTACAGTTCGTCGACGACAACTTTCTGGGAGCGCCGGCCGCGGTCGACTGGGCACAGCGGTTCGCCGACGAACTGCGCAGCCGGAACATCGAGGTCCGCTTCTCCATCTACGCCCGGCTCGACCGCACGCTCGACCGGGTACTCGACACCTTGCATTCGGTGGGGCTGATTCAGGTGCACGCCGGTGTCGAATCCGGTTCCTTTTCGGTGCTGCGCCGACTGCGAAAGGGCACGACACCGGAGGAGTTGTCCAGGATGGTGCGCCACCTGCGGCAACGGGACGTGGGTCTGGTCGCTTCGCTGATCGTCTTCGAGCCGCGCAGCACACTCGACGAGCTGGACGAAAGCCTGCGCTGGCTCGACGAACACCGGCTGTACCGGTCCTTCAGCCTCACCACGCTGATCCCGTTCCACAACACCCTCGCCCACAGGGAACTTCGCACCCAGGTGATCGCCGAGCCGTCGACGTCGTTCGCACCGCTGGGTTACCGGTTCACCGAACCGGACGTCGATCGGATCTACCGAGCGGCCGTCGCGCGGGAAGCCGATCACGAGCAGTGCAGCGACGGCGCGCTGGAGCGGCTGATGCGCTGCCGTTTCGCCTTCGAGGAACGTCTCGGGCTGGGTCCGGAACCCCCCGAACTTCGCGACCTCGACGCCTACCGAGCGCGCCAGATCGCCGCGATCCTCGACGACATCCGACGGCTGCGCCGATGACCGGCAGGGCCGAATCCTTCGACGCCGTCGCGGATGCGCACGACCACGCGCGCTGGGATCTGCCGCCCGCGCGGTTCGACGCCGCGGTTCTCGCGGCGCTGTCCCGTTTCGCGGGCCGTGGTGGCGCCCCCGCGCTCTTCCTCGGTTCCGGCTCCGGGCGTGAGGCCGCGGCGTTCGTCCGGGCAGGCCGACAGGTGGTCCTCGTCGACATCTCCGCGCGCATGCTGTCGTTGGCGAAGGCCAGATACCGCGACAGTCCTCTGGTCGACTATCGACGGCAGTCCGCGACGGAGTTCCTCGACGACGCCGACGCCGACTACCCGTTCATCTCCGCGGTCGGCGAACTCCTCGGCTATGTACGCGACCACGCGGCCCTGCTGACCCGCATTCGCACCCGGCTGGGCGACTCGGGTACCTGCGTCTTCACCTGGGTGGACGCGCATCGACTCGCGCAGCGTGGGCTGCCCGCCCAGGTCTGTGCCGACGGGACGGCGATCTTCACCGAACGCAACGAACCGCCGCTACGGATCCGCGGGTGGTCGCAGGCTCACATGCACGCGTTACTCGGCACGGCGGGCCTCGACCTGGTCGAGGAGATCGCCCCGGAGGCGGTGAGTCCTCGACGCGGCTGGACGGTCACGCCGTCGAGAACTAGCGATGGGTCCAATCCGGCTGGGTGAAGTGGGCGACTCTGGCCGCGTCAGGGTCCGTGCCGAGCAGGACCACTTCACGGAATTGCCACAGCAGCGCGCCGGTGGGTGCGTGAATGGTCATGTTCGGGCCGAGCCGCATCTGCAACAGGCCCGCTTCGCCCGCAGGCGCGGTGTCGTCGCGCAGTTCCGCTTGCCGTACCGCGTCCTCGGCCCGGACCCAGCGCGGGGTGTCCTCGGCGGCCACCCGGGCCAGATCCACCAGATGCACCGAGTAGACCTCATCCGGATTCGGGCGTAACCGGGTCGCGTCGTTCAGTGCCAGAACGAGGGGCGTGATCGTGAAACCGGAGGCCGCCGGGAAGTCGTCGAGTGCGCCGAGCAGATCACTCGGCCGCGCGTCCAGGCCGAGTTCCTCGCGCAGTTCGCGCAAGGCGGCTTCTTCGGTGGTCTCGCCTTCGTCCAGCCGGCCGCCGGGCAGGCCCCATTGTCCGGCGTTGCGGCCACGATAGGCCCGCTTGATGACGATCACCGACAGCGGCCCGCCGGGCTCCTCGACCACGCACAGCACCACCGCCGCGCGGCGCACACCGGGCAGGTCGGCGACCTCGATGCGCGGGAATGCGGCCAAGCGGGAATGCGCGAGCACACGGAATTCGTCGATGCTCCTCGGTAGCGGCGCTGTCGGGGTCGGCTCCATGGCTTCGATCTTGCCCTTCCCCATCGACGAGCGCGACAAAGGAAGTCGTTGACAGCAACTGACTCACCTGTCACCGTATCGGGAATCTCGGGGTCCGGACCGTGCCCCGGGCGTTCGCGATCGGAGCGTGCTTGATGGGATTTCTCGAGCCCGACCTGCCGGTGGTCGATATGGCGGAATGGAGCAAGGGCACGCGCGCCGAGCGCATCCGTCCCATGGCCCGGCACTGGGCCGAGGTCGGCTTCGGGACTCCGGCGGTGCTGCACCTGTTCTACGTCGGCAAGATCTGCCTCTACGTGCTCGGTGGCTGGTCGATCGCGCTGACCACCAACGGTATCGACGGGTTCACCGACGTCGGCGCCTGGTGGTCGGAGCCGATCGTCTTCCAAAAAGTCGTGCTGTACACGCTGCTGTTCGAAGTGGTCGGCCTCGGGTGCGGGTTCGGCCCGCTGAACAACCGGTACTTCCCGCCCTTCGGCTCGATCCTGTATTGGTTGCGCCCCAACACGATTCGGCTGCCACCGTGGCCGGGGCGGATACCGCTCACCAAGGGCGACAACCGCACGCCGGTGGACGTCGCGCTGTACGCGGCGCTGCTGGCGACGACAGCGGTCGCGTTGCTGTCCGATGGAACCGGACCGATACCGGAGCTGAACACCACCGTCGGTTTGCTGCCGCACTGGCAGGTGGCGGTGATCCTCGGGCTGCTGGCGGTACTCGGGCTGCGGGACAAAGTGATCTTCCTGGCCGCCCGGGGCGAGGTGTACGCCACCCTCACAGTCGTCTTCCTTCTCCCCGGAGCCGATTCGATCGTCGCCGCGAAGGTGGTCTTCGTCGTGATCTGGATGGGCGCGGCCACCTCGAAACTCAACAAGCACTTCCCTTTCGTGGTGTCCACGATGATGTCCAACAGTCCGGTGTTCCGGCCGAAGCCGCTCAAGCGCGCGTTCTTCGAACGCTTCCCCGACGATCTGCGGCCGGGACGGTTGTCCCGCGTCTTCGCCCACGGCGGCACGGTCGTCGAGATGTGCGTTCCGCTGGTGCTGTTCTTCTCCCACGGCGGTTGGCCGACGGCGATCGCGGCGATCGCGATGGTGTGTTTCCACCTGGCGATCCTCACCGCCATTCCCATGGGCGTCCCGCTGGAGTGGAACGTCTTCATGATCTTCGGCGTCGTCACGTTGTTCGTCGCGCACGCCGATCTCGGTCCGAGCAGTGTGCGCAACCCCGTGCCCGTGGCGGTGCTCTTCGTCGTGATCGCAGGCATCGTGATCGCCGGGAATCTGTTCCCGCGCAAGATCTCCTTCTTACCGGGCATGCGTTACTACGCTGGGAACTGGGACACCACCATGTGGTGCGTCAAACCCTCGGCCGCCGCGAAGATCGGCACCGGCATCGTCGCGATAGCCGGCATGCCGCAGGCCCAGCTGGAGCGGTTCTACGGCAAGGATCGCGCGCAGATCCCGATGTACCTCGGGTACGCCTTCCGGGCCATGAACACCCACGGCCGCGCGTTGTTCACGCTCGTCCACCGCGCCATGCCACCCGGCCACGAAGACGAGTACACCATCACCGACGGCGAACGCATCTGCAGCACCGCCGTCGGCTGGAACTTCGGCGACGGCCACATGCACAACGAACAACTCATCGCCGCGATGCACCGCCGCTGCCACTTCGAACCCGGCGAAGTACGCGTCGTCCTCCTCGACGCCCAGCCGATCCACCGGCAGACCCAGCGATACCGCCTCGTCGACGCGGCCACGGGCGAGTTCGAACGCGGCGAAGTGCGCGTCGCCGACATGGTGACCCGCCAGCCCTGGGCCGACGACGTCCCGGTGCGGGTGCACTACACCGCGAGCGGGCTGTGACTCATCTGAGTCGAGACAGCTCAGCCGTCCACAAGTACCACACTGTCCGCGTCGGACGGCTCCGACTGCTTCGGAGCAGGCGGCACCCACCCCCGCAGCGGCTGCACAACCGATCCGTAGAAGGCGTCGGTCGCCGCTGTCACGCTGGCGATGAACGTCGCCGCGGTCCCGGAGCCGGATCTTCTGTTGCCCATAGGAAAAGACTTCTCCAGCGAGAAGGACACGATCTCACCTGCACGGCCGTCCGTTAGCACCTTCGGATTACCGCGCACTGTCTCGAGATGCTCGCATGTTTCGTTGCCACGCACCGAAAACACCGCCTCGACCTGCACATCACCCGGAGCGTCCTCGAGTTGCCTGAGCAACCAGGACAACCGACGACCCGCGGTACCCTCGTTGGGCGCATCGAGAGTGGTACGGCAGCGAATCCTGTTGGTTCGAACATCCGCGACCACTATCAGATCGCCCGCGGTGTCAGGAATCCGCAGGACAGCTTCGAACGTACCCTCGCTTGCCAATCGGTCCGCCGCTGCTGCATTCCGTGCGGCCGGATCGGCACGGTGCCGACGGGGCAGAATGTGCTTGACACCGACGCCGAGTTCCGCGGTCAGTCGCAGCGCGAGATGCCGCGACAGCGACATCCAGGCGTCAGCGACGGTGAGAACCTTCTGGTCGCCGGCGCGAAGAGTACCCGCCACCACCGCGTCGCGGACGGCAACCCAGTGCCGGCCCATATCGACGAACTCGCTGGCCCCGGACCGGGGATGGGAGAGGTAACGCAGCAACTCACTCGCGATCCAGTTCTGCAGATCATCCTCGATACCGCCGTGCGACAGGAGCATTCGCGCTTCATGCATCACCTCCGCCCACGACAGGTGCCGCAGGGCCACCTTCGCGAGCTTGCGGCGATCGACCTGCACGGGCAGCTCTCCAGGACCGGCAGGCACATCGTTCGACAAGCTGACCACCACGTCGTACTTGTTCTTGCGCGCTACCTCGAGGTAGCTCTCGAGCTGTTCCCGCCTCAGCTTGCCGTTGCCGGTCTTCACCTCCAGCAAAGCCGTCCAAACTCGCCCTCCTCGAACGACTTTGAGCACCGCGTCCGGGATGACGGTCGAATCGCCCCGTTGGTACTGCACCTCGACGTACCCCTCGAAGACACCTGCTGGAGCCCCCATCCGCGCACACAGTGCACGCGCGAACGGACGCACAGCCTGCATCGTAGCGATCAGTGCCGACGTGGCTCGCCGCTCCTGCTCCTCTCCGGCGCCGACACCGAACACCGAGAACAGCCGGGCCGGTTGCCATGACTCGTGTTCGGCGAACTTGAATTCCATCGGTCTCGCCTTTTTCGCAACGCGTTTCGCGGTGCGCACACCCCTGGCCCGCGTTGCCGGGGTATCCGCTCGGGCAGGACGTCCAGTCTTCCCCTCCGGCTCGGTGGCACCGACCGGGCCTGAGTCCGCCCGCACGTCGGGCTGTGGTTCCGTCGCCGATGCGTCACCGGGCGGCCGGTCCGCCTGATCCTGCTCGGCATCGTCGTCCACATCGACACCGAAATCCGTCGCCAGCCCGGCCAGACCGGACTCCCAACCCTGGCCCACCGCCCGGGCCTTCCACTCACCACCACGGCGGTACACCTCGCCGAACACAAACGCCGACTCACTGGTGGCGTCAGCAGTGACGTACTCGGCGAGAACATGTCCCGCGCCGTCCACGACCCGGAACGCCAGTTTGCCGAGCTGCCCGAAAGTGCCGGTGCCGACGCTGCCGGCCAGCGCCACTGTGTGAACAGTATCCGGAACCGTCGACAAGTCGATCGCGATTCGGGCCTGCGCCCCCTCCTCGGTTGCGCTCGTTCCCAAGAAGCGCACCGATCCGTCGGGCGATTCCGGCTGGTTATAGAAAACGAAATCGCTGTCGGAGCCGACCTTTCCGTCCACACGCAGCAACAACGCGGACGCGTCCACTTCGATCTCCGTTTCGGTCCACCCGATCACGACATCAATGCGGACCACATCGTCCGGCAGCGAGACATTCTGCCCTTTGGCCAGAATCGACGACATACGGCTCTCCACCCTTCCACAATCCGAAACGCGCGGTATCAGGAAAATCCGCGTTCAGCCGGTTCAGATCCGATCCCGGCCCCCAGTGCGTCGCAGTCGAACCGGCCGCGACGCACTGCTATTCGGCTGGAGCGATCCCGCTGTTACACACTCGCTCGAAAGGGACTGCAGTGTCGACTGAGGCGTTGCACCACTGCATGGCTGCGTTTGATGCGCATATCGACATAATCACATCTCGGCATCAATCACGCGGTCGCCCGCCCACTGTCCGAGTCGCGGCTTCGTCGACGCGGTCCCCCACCCACGCCAGAAAGGCTCGCACGTCGGTGGTGGGCAGTGCGAGTGCGGCCGTGCGGGGGTGCTCGAAGCTGCGCAGCGCTGTGTCGATGAGGGGGGCGAAGTGTTCTTCGGACTTCGCGATCATCTGTGCCGCTTCGCGTTTGGCCAGCCAGCGACCGGTGCGACAGAACGCTACTGCTCGACAGCCGTTCAGCACTCGGTTGTCACCCAGATGACCCTCTCCCCCAGCGTGTTCGCGTACCGAAGCCAGCAGCGCGGCATGAACGTCGCGCCGCGACGGTGCCGCGACGACCTGCCGCACGGGAGTCCCGTACAGGAGGCGTCCGGTCTCGTGGGCGATGGAGCGATCGATGACGTACCAGAAGGCCGATGAGTCCGCCGGATCGAAGCTGACGCGGTTCGGCAACAGGGGACCGGTGTTGAGGTCCATGAGATAACCGGCCGCGCCGGACGGTGCGGCGATGAAATCCGAATTGTAGACCACGAGTTCCAGCCCGGCCGCGGGGCACGGCAGCGACGAGTGCGCGAGCGATTCGGCCAGTTCGCGCAATGCCTGCGCGGGAAGCGACGGCGCGACGACGATGACCACGTCCACGTCGCTGCGCCCGTGCCGATAGTCCGCGAGCGCGACCGATCCCACGGCGAAGACACTCGTCAGATGACGCCCGCAGACGGTGCGGGATCGTCGCACCAGCGCATCGAGGTAAGGCCGCAACTCAGCCGGGAGGAGGTGGGGATCCGCCAGGATGTCGGTCATGCGGGCCAGTATCCGCCAAGGCCGCCTCGGGGCCCGGATCGCCAGGAGCCCACGCGGCCTTCGGCTCAGCGCGGCAGCCCCAGCCCGTCGGCCAACACGGGCCACGAATTCTTCAGCGCTTCCTGCCAATACCCCCACGAATGGGTCCCGGTGGGCTGGAAGTCGTAGGTCGCGGGGATGCCGAGGGAGTCGAGGCGGTCGCGCATGTTGTGCGTGCACCAGTTCACCGCGGCCTCGATCACACCGCCCAGCACCAGTTGGTTGAGGTAACCGCGCGGCCCTGGCTGAGCGTAGGCGCCGTTGTAGACGTCGTACATGCCTGGCACTCCGGTTCCCGTGGACAGGAACAGCCGTATGCCGCGCAGTTGGTCGGCGTGTAGGTACGGGTCGTTGGCCGCCCACATCGGGTCGTCGGGCGGCCCGTACATGTTCTCGGTGTCGCCGCCGCCCCAGCTCTCCACGGCGAGTTTCACGAACTCGCGGCCGATCGGGTCGCTGATCTGCGCGCAACCGCTGTAGGCCGCAACCGCCTGATACAGACCGGGTTTCGCGATCGGCAGCTGCAGCACCGAGGTACCGGAGGTGGACAAGCCCGCGACGGCGTTCACCCCGGTAGTGCCGAATTCGGCATCGATCAGCGGTGGCAACTCTTCGGTGAGGAAGGTCTTCCACTTGTACACACCGAGTTTCGGATCGGGCGCGCGCCAATCGGTGTAATAGCTCCAACGCCCGCCCACCGGCTGGACGACGTTCACGTCTTTCTCGGCGAGAAAGCGCAGCACGTCGGTGTTCTTCTGCCAGGTCGCGCTGTCCTGACCACCGCCGCCACCGTTCAACAGATACAACGTCGGCCGCGGCACCGAACGGTCCGCCGGGCGCAGCACCTTCACCATGATGTCCTGCCCCATCGCCGCGGAATGCACCCGCACCTGCACGGTCCGATCGTCCTCCGGCCAGGAACCGGTGATCGACGCGGCATCGGCGCTCGCGGGCGGCGATGCCACGACCACTCCCGCGGTCACGGCGAACACCGCCATGAGCATGATGAGCGCGTGCCCCGAACAGCGACGGAGTGTTTCGATTCTCATCCGCACGCTGCCCGAATCGGCGACAGGCATGGCCGGGCGACCTGTATCGATGTCGGAACTTCGTTTCATCGTTCGTCTTTCTCCGAGACCACCGGCGCCGTCGCAGCTGCTCGACGGGCGCGGAAACTTTGTCAACGCTAGAACTCGACTGGGCGGTGCGCTTCCCCCGTACGATGGGTCTGGACACCTCACGAAGAGATCAAGATCTCCTTAGGGACGCGATACATTCGTCGCGAATTCATGAGTTCCTCTGCCCTACCGGCACCGCTGACATCCCCGGTATCGAGTGGCGGCGAAACCGAGGCTTGCTCACGACGTTTCTTGCCGGGATTCGTCTATGACCCACACCGCAATCTGAGCGCTGGAATTGAACCCCAGTTCGGTCAACACGTGTTCGACGTGTCCATGCGCGGTGCGTGGCGAAATCACCGATTCGGCTGCGATCTGCTTGTTGCTGAGTCCCTGCGCGACCAAACCGGCGACCTGCCGTTCACGTTTGGTCAGCTTCGCCGACTGCACCGATGTGAGCGCGGTATCAGCGGCCCGCGCAGTGCTTGCCGCAATAGCGGTTGGGCGGAATCCAACTCACCTCGCCGCCATGCGGCGACGCCTAGCAGCGTTCGTACTGACGCACGTAGGGCTGCGACTCCGGCAAGACGTTGTACCCGGGTGTCTGGCAGCCGCCGACCACGACCTCGAAAAAGGGGCCGTAGGAGTGGACGGGGCCGTTGGGTGTGTAGATCGTGTAGTCGACCGCCGCACCGGAGCCTGCCAGGTAGGGAAGATGCAGATCGGCGAGTTGTGTGGTCTGCGCGGCGCTGAATTCCGTCCCCACCGGGGGGACTACGGTGACGCCCAGTGCGCGGCCTTCGGAGGGCGGGTCGTAGACCGACACCAGAACGAAGAACGGGATGGGTTGATCGGTCAGGAACCACTGCCACAGGTCGAGTTCGTCATCGGACGGGAAGCGAGGGGTGGGCTCTTGGTGGGGGGTGAGGCGATCATGGGGCCAGGGATACGACCCGGGGCGCCGTTCCGAGTGATTGGTGAACCCGCGCTCCCGCTCATGAACGGTGGATACGGTCCACTGGTTGGATGCCAGTTCGGGAAAGTCCCGGATGATTCGGCGCATCGCCGCGGTCGCGCGCTGAGGTTCGCTCTCGGAGCCCGCTCGGACGTCGATGGCGTTGGTTATGCGGCTCGCGTCGCCGCCGCGCGAGGACCAGTGCACTTCGGTGCCTGCGGCCCATAGTCGCGCCCAGCTGTCTGCGGCGTTCGCTTCAGTGCTCACGTCACGGCCGAAAAGCCAGTATGCGGAATAGGTGTCCGCCATCCGGTCGATGGTGACCTCTGTCGGGTCGCCTTGGAACCGCTGCGGAAGCTGTTGAGCGCCCATGGCACTCACCACAGACGCGGCCTCGGCCGGTGTGGCGTCGTCCCTGAGCCGCACGTCGAGTTCGGCGTTGAAGTGTCTGCCCTTGTAGTGCTCGAACCGGTGCGACACGTCGGTCACCCCCGGAAGGGCCCGGATGGCAGTCTCGATCTTGCGTGACCAGCTGTCACGCTCGGCCTGGTCGCGTCCTTGTTCGAAATAGCCATATCCGATCAGCAGGGCTGCGGTACCTGCTATCGCCACAGCCAGCACGGCTGCCAATCCCACTATTGTTGCCAGCAGCGGCACTACGCGTTCGCGCAAGATGGAGCGGTGGACACGCGCCGGCACCCGCCGATCGGGGTGCTGGGAGGTCCCTCGCTTCGGTGTGTCCGGATCGAAGCGGCCGGGGTCAACGACCTTGCTGCCGGTGCGTTCGGCATCCATCGGTCCTCCTCACGGCGCCTTCGTCTTCGTCCGAAACCTACGGCAGACCATCAGTTCCGGCGCTTTGCCTCGTCGTTCGTTCCACAGCGTAGTCGGCCGCGAACTGCGACCTACCGCACGCGAGCGTTGCTCGTGCTCCGCTGCATCAGTCGGCTTCGCCGCCGGATCTCATGGATCCGCAGGTTCTTGCAGCGCAGTGTGCAACTTCTGCTCTTTCGCGAGCAGGGCGCTGAAAGCCATTCTGTGCCACATGGATCGCCTTGATGTCATCGACACCGGTACGCGCATGGCGTGGTACGCCGATCTCCGCGAGTGGGACGACCTCGCGGCCGTGTTCGCCGACAACGTGACGCTGGATTACACGAGCCTCGACGGCGGCGAGCCGGTCGTGCTCGCTTCGACGCAGATCGTGGCCGCCTGGCAGGAGACGCTCGGTGGTTTCGCGGCGACCCAGTATCTGCTCGGCAACGCCCAGTTCGACTTCTATGACCAGGAGCCGCAGGTCACCGTCGCCGTCGACACCGTCGCCGCGCACTTCCGCCGGGCCCTGTGATCGCCGCGGAATCGACAAGACGGACCGCCGTGGAGATTCGCCGATTCGAAACCGCCGACCGACCGGAGTTGCGGGAGTTGTTCGCTCGGGCGAGTGCGGGCTCACCCGTCGCCTCGCTGTGGGGTGATCGGGAATCCGAGGCGTCGATCTACCTCGATCCATATCTGGATCTGGAGCCCGAGTCGGTGTTCGTGGCGGTCGTGAACGGCAAGCTGGTCGGATATCTGACGGGCTGCGCGGACAGCTGGAGGTTTCCCAGTGAGTCCGAGCGGATCGAGCGGGCGATCCGCGCCTACCGATTGTTCCTGCGCCCGACGCCGGCCAGGTTCTTCGGCGTCGCCATGGTCGACACCCTCGTGGCCGCGATCCGACGCCGGCCCACGGCGGGTGACTTCCAGGACGTGCGCTGGCCCGCACACCTGCATATCGCCGTGGCCGCCGATGCGCGCGGAACCGGAGCCGCCGCCGCTCTGATGAACCGGTGGTTCGCCCGGCTGGACGAGAACGGCGTCGGCTGCCATCTGCAGACGCAAGTCGAGAACATCCGAGCGGTAAGGTTTTTCACCCGCATGGGGTTCACTCCGATCGGCTCGACCCCGGTGATTCCCGGAATGCGATATGAGAGCAGGCGGATTCATCAGTTGACCATGGTCCGCCCGGGTGAGCGCACATAGGAGCCCGCGGATTCCGGACAGCTCGCAGCCGGTCAGAGCCAGTTGCGTTCCTTGGCCAGCAGGGCGGCCTGGAATCGGGTGCGTGCGCCCAGCCGGTCCATCAGGTCGGCGACATGACCGCGGAACTTGCGCACCGAGACATTCAGCGCACGTGCCGCCGAGTCGTCGGTGTCGTAGCGGGTAAGCGCGCGCAAGACCCGCTGCTCGACGGGGGAGACCGGAAGTTCGTCCAGGTCGCGTGCGCGGTTCCAGATGCCGTCGAAGACCTCCGCCAATATCCGGACCACCCCGGTACGCCGGATCTGGAGCACACCCGCCTCCGGATCGGAGAGATCGGCAGGCACGAAGGCGACCGACCGGTTGACGAGGGTCAGCGGCCAGACCGCTTCGGTCGTCACCCGATGCAGCTCGCCGAACGCATGGAGACGGCTTGCGTGGGCGACCTGCCGGGGATCCTCCAGTGTGTGTACGGGAAACAGGGTGCGGCTGCGCAGCCCCGCCATCAGCAGGCGGCCGTGCCGGACATGGGGGTGCCGAGATTCGTCGTACAGCGCATCGGTCCGCAACGCCGCGAACTCACCGGGGTGATCCGTCAGCAATGCGCCGATGCGCCGCGTGGTCTCCGGCCCGTTCGACAGTTGCTCGAGCAGCCCTGCCGGTCGGCCGGTGCGTTGCTCCTCGGTCAATTCCCGCAACGCCTCCCAGGCGGCAGCAAGGCCTTCGAACTGCTGCTGCGCCTCGGTGATCCGCCGCCGCACCAGCAGATCCACCGCGGCCGCCGGCGGCACCGCGGTGAGGTTCTCGTCCACCAAACCGAGGACGCGCAGTTCGGTGAGCACGCTCCCCGCACCGGCATCGCCCCGGCCCGCGCCGCCCGCATGCGAGGCGATGCCGGGACGGGTGCGCAGCAGTTCTCGGTAGACGCGCTCCTGCTCCGTGGTCAGCCCCAGTCCGGCCAGGCTCATGCCCGGCGCCTGCCGGCCGAGACGATTTCCGCACGCGGATACGCATGTCTGGCAGGTGCTGCCATGGTCAACCACCCCGGACATCGGAGACGACAAAGTACTGCGTAGCCTATACGCAACGCGTAGGCCATACGCAGTATGATCGCGAGGAGCGAACATGACCGATGAACTGCCGCGTGTGGCACAGCTGCTATGGACCGGCGGCCGGCGGTCCGGCCGTGGCCCCCGGCCGGCACTGAGCCTGGACCGGATCGTCGGAGAGGCGGTGGCCATCGCGGATGAGGAAGGCATCGGCGCACTGTCCATGCAGCGTGTCGCCAAAGAGTTGGGCGCGGCCACCATGTCGCTGTATCGATATGTGCCGGGCAAGGACGAACTCGTCGCCCTGATGTTCGACGCGACCATGTCGGAACCGCCGGATCTTCCGCAAGGCGACTGGCGTGCCGCGCTCGAGCTGTGGGCGCGCTGTACCCGGGAGCTGTACCTTCGTCACCCGTGGGTGCTGGCGGTGGGCGCGAGCAATCGCTGCATGGGACCGAACGAGGCCGCGTGGGGTGAGGCCGCGATGGGTGCGCTCATCGCGGCCGGGCTCCCACCCCGCGGCGTCGCCGAAATCGTTTTGTGCGTCACCGCTTTCGTCGGCGGCGCCGCCCGGCTGGCGATCGATCCGGCCCAGGGGCGCGACTCGGCCGGGCACGTCGGTCCGACCCTCGATCCGGCGATGATCCAGCGGTACGGGCAGCCGGAGCGCTATCCGGCCACGCTGGCCATGTTCAGTGCCGGTCCTCCGGAGAACCACGACATCGATGCCGTCGCCGAGGGCTTGTTCGAATTCGGGCTCGGCAGACTCCTCGACGGTATAGGCGTACATCTCACAGCGTGATCCTCCGCCGGATGGAGGGCAAAGGTTGCACAGTGCGTTGCAGGTACCTGCAACGGTGCCGCGAAAAACGTTGGGAACTGGAAGGATCAGCGCAATGATTCTCGTGACAGGAGCGACCGGCAATGTCGGCGCCGAAGTTGTGCAAGCCCTGGCCGCGGCGGGCGAGCCGGTGCGCGCGCTGGTGCGCGATCCGCAGCGTGCAGTCGTACCCCCGGAAGCGGAAGCCGTGGCGGGCGACCTCACGTCTCCGGAGACCCTGAGTTTCGACGGGGTACGTGCGTTGTTCCTGCTGCCCGGTTATCCAGCGGTCGCGCAGGCGGCCGCGAAGGCCGGCGTCGAACACATCGTGCAACTGTCGGGTGTTTCCGCGGGCACCGGCGACACCTCCAATGCCATCACCCGCTATATGATGGCCTCCGAGCGGGAAGTCACCGAATACGCTGCGGCATGGACCATTCTGCGCCCCTGCGCCTTCGCCTCCAACGCCCTGCGCTGGCTCCCCCAGCTGCGCGAAGGAGACGTGATTCGCGCTCCGTTCCCCGAGGTGCGCACGGCCGCTCTGGATCCGCAGGACATCGGCGCGGTAGCCGCCACCGTACTGCGGGACAACAGTCATCACGGCGAAATCCTCTGGCCTACGGGGCCGGAGCCGCTCACGCCCGCCGAGCAGGTCGCGATCCTGGCCGAGGCCATCGGCCGCGACCTCATCTGTCAGGGCCTCGGCGACGAGGAGGCCCGCGCCGACATGCTCCGCACCACCCCCGTCGAGTACGTGGACGCCTTCTTCGACTTCTACGTGAACGGAGCCATCGACGAATCCATTGTCCGACCGACGGTAGAAGAGGTCATCGGCCGCGCGCCACGGACGTTCGGTCAGTGGGCCACGGCCCACGCGGACGCCTTCCGGTGATCATCCGCGCAGGATTACCGCCGATCGAAGGTACTGGTAGGGGCGTGCCGCGACCGGGCGCGGCGGCTCCGTGCCGCAGTCGCCCCGTGGCGGATCAGTCGAGATTCAGCAGCATTCCGGTTTCCGGGTCGTACCAACGGCACGCTTCGGGTGGCAGGTAGAGATCGGAGGGGTCGCCCTCGGCGGCACGAAAGCTCGGCGGCGCTTGGACTTTTACGGTCTGACCGCCGACGCGGGTGGTGAGCAGGGTCGAGGAGCCGAGTGGCTCGAGCACTTCGAGTTCACCGCGCACCGTCGAGTCCGCGGGGCCTTCGCGCACCACGATGGCCTCGGGGCGGATACCGAGCCGGAGGGTGCCGCCCTCGAACGACGACAGCGCCGCGGGCACGGCGAGCGATTGCCCGCCCAGGTCGATCCGCGGCCCGTCCTCCGCCGCGGAGACCACGCCGGTGAGGAAGTTCATCGGCGGGCTGCCGAGGAAACCGCCGACGAATTCCGTCGCCGGGTCGTCGTAGACCTCGGTCGGTGGGCCGCACTGGACGATCGCTCCGTCCCGCATCACGGCGACACGGTTGCCCAGCGACAGCGCCTCGACCTGGTCATGGGTGACGTAGACGGTGGTGGTGCCGAGTTCCGCGACGAGTCGTTTCAGCTCGGCCCGGAACGACAGCCGCAGCAGCGCGTCCAGGTTGGACAGCGGCTCGTCCATGAGCAGCACGTCGGCGTCCATCACGATGGCCCGCGCCACCGCGACACGCTGGCGCTGCCCGCCGGACAGCCGCGCCGGGTAGCGGTCCAGGTACGGGGTGAGTTGCAGCAGTTCGGCGGCCCAGGCGACTTTGCGCCGGATCTCCTCGGCGGGCACACCGTGCACGCGCAGGCCGAAGCCGATATTGTCGGCGACCTTCTTGTTGGGGAAGACCGCGTAGGACTGGAAGACCATCGACAGGTTGCGCCGCCGCGGTTCGAGGTAGGTGACGTCCTTGCCGCCGATCACGATCTGCCCCGAGTCCGGCAGCTCCAACCCGGCGATCATGCGCAGCAAGGTCGTCTTGCCGCAGCCGGAAGGCCCCAACAGCACCATGAACTCGCCGTCGGCGATCTCCAGCGAGACCTCGTCGGTAGCACGCGCCGTGCCGCCGGGATAGGTCTTCACCAGATCCCGGACAATCACCTCGGCCATCAGCGAACCCCTGTCATCTGAGCGTCGTCCCCCACATGTTCACCAGGTAGCGCCGCATCACGAAGATGAACGCCAGCGCCGGGATGATCAGCGCGAAGCCACCGGCGAAGCGGTACGCGGTCGACGCCTCACCCAGCGCCGTGAGCACCTGCGCGGGCAGCGTGCGGTGCCCGAGCGTCACGATCGTCGCGCCGAGGATCTCGTTCCACGACAGGACGAATGTGAAGATCGATGACGCCGCCAGACCCGGCAGCGCGAGCGGCACCACGACCCGGCGCGCGGCCTGCCATCGACTGCACCCGAAGACCCGGGCCGCCTCCTCCAGATCCGGCGGCACCGCGACGAAGATGCTCGCCGTGATGAGCACGGTGGTCGGCAATGCGAGCGTGGTGTGCACCAATGTCACGGCGAACACCGTGTCGTACACATCGATCCGCAGGAACACCGTGGCCAGCGGCACCGAGAGCACCACGATCGGCAGCGCCCGCACGAAGAGAATGAAGACCTGGTAGGTGTCTTTGCCGCGAAAAGCATGACGGGCCAGCGCGTATCCCGCGGGCGCGCCGATCACCAGCGACCAGAACACCGTGTAGAGGCCGACCAGCACCGAGTTGCCCAGTGCGGCAAGGGTCCCGGTCGCGCGGAAGAACGAGACCAGGGTCTCGGTGGAGAACTCCTTCGGGACGAGCGACTTCGGGAACTCGTTGAGCGCCTCGCGGGAGGACAACGCGGCGAGTCCGATGAGCACGATCGGCAGCGCCATGAACAGGCTTACAGCAGTGCAGGCCGCCTGCACCCCCACCGCGCGCAGGCGGCGCCTGCGCAGGGGTGCGCGGTCGATGGGTGGCAGCACGCGCCGCGACGGCGCCTCGGCCGAGTTCATCGCGCTCCTCGCCTCCTTCGGCCCTCTGCCGCATGATCACGACTCATCGGGCCTGCTCCGGCTGCCGGACCGCACGCAGGTAGAACACCGCGGTAGCGAGCGAGATCGCCAGCACGATCAGCGAGACAGCGCTGGCGACCGCGGGATTCTGCAGATTCGCGTACCACTCGTAGGTCTCGCCGACCAGCAGCGGAAAGTCCCGGCCGGTCAATGCCTGCGCCACGGCGAAAGCCTGCAGCGCGAGGATGGTCCGTAAGATCAGCGCCACTTGCAAGCTCGGACCCAGCAGCGGCAGCGTCACATGCCGCAGCCGCTGCCACAGGTTCGCTCCGAACACCTGCGCGGCCTCGTCGTAGTCGCGCGGGATCATCTGCACGCCCGCCACCACGATGACGAACACCAGTGACGTCGCGCGCCAGATCTCGGCGACCACCACGGCGAGCAGCATGGTGCCCGCGTTCCGGTAGCCGAGCCACTGCACGCCGTCGTCGGAGAGCCCGATGCCGACCAGCAGCGAGTTCAGGTAGCCGCGGTTGTCGAAGATGGACAGCCATACCAGGCCCGCGGCCAGTTCGGAGATCGCCAGCGGCAGGCACCACAGGTAGAAGTGGCCGCCGGCGAACCGCGGCCGGGCCTGCATGAGCAGCGCCATGGCGACGGCGAGCACCAGTTGGACCGGCACGACGATCGCGATCAGCAGGAGGGTGTTGCGCAGCGCGGGGAGGACATAGGGATCGTCGAACAGCCGGTCCCAGTTGGCGAGGGTGAATCCGTCGCCGCCACGGAACGCCTCGAGCACGGCCTGCACGAGCGGCCAGCCGAACAGGGCCGACATCAGGACGATCGACGGCAGCAGCAGGATCCACGGGGAGCGTAGACGCGACATCATGGCTCATCCCACCCGGCAGAGCTGTGCGGCCGGGTCGGGCGCCCAGCACGGCACTTTCAGCTCGTCGAGGATGCCTTGCAGCACCCGGGCCTGCTGATCCAGCGTGGAGCGGATATCCGCCCCGTCGAGCACGATCGAACGGAAGCTGTCTTTGAAGACCTTGCTCACCTCACCTTCACGCTGGCCCAGACCCACCGGCGGCAACGAGAGAATGGCGCCGGGCGCCTCCTGCTGCTTGCGCACCGCGTCGGCCTCGAGCTGGACAGCCGGTGGCAGATCGGCGGGGATCGCCGTGTCGACCGCCGGGAAGAAGCCGTTGGAACGAAGCAGCCGCAGTTGGGTTTCCGGGCGGGTGAGCGTGCTGATCGTCCGCTGCGCGAGTTCGGGGTCCGTACTGCCCTTGGGGATCGCGAGCCCGGCGATCACGGCCATATAGCCGAGGCCGTGTGCGCCCCGCGGCGCCGGAAGCATCCGCCAGTCGCGCGGGTCGCGCTCGGGCGCGTGGACCAAGCGCACGACGTGGTCCCACGCCATCCGCGCCTCGCCGCTGTCGAGCGGCTCCTGCATGAAGTCGAAATTCGTGCTCGACTGGACGCAGTTGGCCCACAGCTCACGCAGGTACTGCCAGGCCGTCACGGCCTCGTTCGAGCGGAACGTGGTGATCTGGCCGCCGGTGAACGAGGGCAGCAGGAAGCCCTGGACGAACCGGTGCAGCAGGCCCTTGGGGCCCGCGGGCAGGCCGAGCACGGGGCGATTGCCATTGGCGCGGCGCGCGGCGACGGCCCAGTCGAGGAACTGGTCGTAGGTCAGCGACGCGGCATCGACTCCGGGCGGCAGGTGTTCGAGCGCGTCCGCGTGCGCGGCGAGGACGTAACTCGCCGTGGCCCATGGGATGTACCACGTACGGTCGGTGCCGACCTTCGCGAGTTTCAGGTATTCCGCCGACCAGCCGCGGGCGCCGAAGTCGGCGAGCAAACCGGTGAGGTCTTCCAGGTAGCCGTCGGCGAGCGGGGCGAGGTCGCCGTGCAGACCGCCGAGCAGACCGATCTTGGTCGCGCCGGCGTCGACCTGGCTGCGCACCTGGCTCGCGAACGGGCTCTCCTCGATGGTCACGTAGCCGACGCCGGGCGCGGCGGCGGCAAGCAGGGTACGGAAACGCTCGGCCTCGTCGGCGGGACGGAACTGGGTGGACAGGAAGATCATGCCGCCGTTGCCGCTGGTCGCGAATCCGGTGCAGGCCGCGGCGGACAGGGCCGCCGCGCCGGAGCCCACCGCGCGCAGGAAGGATCTGCGCGTCGAACCGGATACCAGCATGCATGGCTCCTGTTAGGGCACAACGGGTTTCAGACTTTTGTCAGGTTGGTTAACATAAGTGCGCTGAGAGATATTGTCAATATGCCCGCGACACCCTCCAGCCCCACTTCGCCAGGACATGTGCTCGCCCTGCTGCGCGCCACGGGGCCACTGACCCGGCTCGAGCTGCAGGAACTCGCGGGGTTGTCGCGGGTGACGCTGACCGAGCGGCTGGAGGCGCTGCGTGGTCTCGGGCTCGTCCGCCACGCGGGGCGCAAGGAATCGAGCGGAGGACGACGCGCCGAAATGCTCGAGGTCGACGACACCGGAAGCACCGCGCTCGTCGCCGATCTCGGACAGAGCCATGCCACGCTGGCCGTGGTCGACCTGCGCGGGACGGTGTTCGCGAGAGAACACCGGCGGTTGCCCCTGCGGCACAGTCCGACCGAGGTCGTGCCGATGCTGCTCGACACGGGAAGGAAGCTGTTGCGGCGGACCGGGCGAGCCGAAACCTTGTGCGCGATCGGCCTGTCGGTGCCGGGCCAGATCGACCACGACAGCGGAGTGACCGTCGCGCCGCCGACCATGCCGGACTGGAACGGCGCTGCGCTGCGCGAACCGTTCGCCGACGCGCTCGGTGTCCCGGTGCTGCTGGAGAACGACGCGAATGCGCTGGCATTCGGCGACTTCCGCGCGCTGGACCGTCCGGCCGCGACGCTCGTCGGTGTGAAGGTGGGGACCGGAATCGGTGCGGGCGTGGTGATCTCCGGACGCGTGCACCGTGGCGTGAGCGGCTCGGCGGGCGAGATCGGACACCTGCGGATCGAGGGCAGTCGGCAGCTCTGCAGCTGCGGCCGCCGTGGTTGTGTGGCGGCGGGCGCGGGCGGGCAGGCGCTGGCCCGGGAACTGGGCGTACGCATGACGGCCGACGTGGTCCGGCTGGTCGGCCACGGCAGCCCCGAGGCGATTCGCGCGACCGAGCGGGCCGGGCGCCTGGTCGGTACCGTGCTCGCGACGATGGTGTCGATCGTGAATCCGGCTCATGTCCGCGTCGGCGGGGCGATCGGGGTGCTGCCGCCGTTTCTCGAGGGGGTGCGGCGCGGCGTCGAGTCGAACGCGCACCCGAGCGCGTTGCGCGATCTCGACCTCGGCCCCTCGCGGCTGGGTGAGAACGGCGCGTTCGTGGGGCTGGCGGGTCTGGTCGCGGACGAGATGTTGTCCCCGGCGACCGTGGACGCGATGGTCGCCGCGCGACAGGAGGTGTGATCCGCTGCGGGCCTTCCCGGCGTATGCGCTCGGCACGGCGGGTAGCGAAGCCGTGCCCGGCGCTTGGTTCGCGGTGGCGGCGAAGGCGGTCGAGTCGGAGATTGCCGGGTTGTCGCCCTCAGAACACCCGGTTGTCCGTATCGGGCCGTACATCGCAGATGGCATGCCGCGCCAGCCATTGCGGAGGTGGGTAGCTACCGTTAGGTTCATCCCATGAGTTCCGCCTTTCCGCATTTGCTGTCGCCGATCGAGCTGGGGAGGGTGAAACTCCGCAACCGAGTTGTCATGGGCTCCATGCACACCGGGCTGGAAGATCGGGCCTGGCACATCGACCGGCTGGCCGCGTTCTTCGCCGAACGCGCACGCGGCGGCGTGGGGCTGATCGTCACCGGCGGCTACTCCCCCAGCCGCGACGGATGGCTGTGGCCGTTCGCGTGCGCGATGCTGGACGAGACCGACGCCGAGCGGCACCGCGTGATCACCGACGCCGTTCACGAAGCGGGGGGCAAGATCGCGCTGCAGATCCTGCACGGTGGGCGCGATTCGAACATCCCCACCAATCTGGCGCCCTCGGCGGTGGCGTCGCCGCTCACCGCGTTCGAACCGCGGGCGTTCACCGAGCAGGAGATCGAGACCACGATCGCCGATCACGTGCGCTGCGCGCGGTTGGCGCGGCTGGCCGGATACGACGGCGTCGAGATCATGGGCGGCGAAGGCTTTCTGATCAACCAGTTCCTCGCGCCGCGCACCAACACCCGGACCGATCGCTGGGGCGGATCGGCGGCGAACCGGCGGCGATTCCCGGTCGAGGTCGCCGCACGGACCAGGGCCGCCGTCGGCGACGACCTGCTCATCATGTTCCGGATGTCGCTGGCCGAATTCGTCGAGGACGGGCAGACCTACGCCGAGATCATCGACCTGGCGAAGGAACTCGAAGCCGCCGGAGTCGACGTCATCAACACCGATATCGGCTGGCACGAGTCGCGGGTGCCGACGATCGTCACCTCGGTGCCACGTGCCGCGTTCGTCGGATACACCGCGGCGCTCAAGGAACATGTCTCGATTCCGGTGTGCGCGTCGAACCGGATCAACATGCCCGAGGTCGCCGAGCAGATCCTGGAGCGCGGCGAGGCGGATCTCATCTCGCTGGCCCGCCCGCTGCTGGCCGATCCGGAATGGGTGAACAAGGCCGCCGGATCGCGGGTGGACGAGATCAACACCTGCATCGCATGCAACCAGGCCTGCCTGGACCACACCTTCACCCGGCAGACCGTGTCCTGCCTGGTGAATCCCCGCGCGTGCCACGAGACGCTGCTGCAACTGCTGCCCACCAGGCGGGCCAAGCGCGTCGCCGTCGTCGGCGCCGGTCCCGCCGGGTTGTCGGCCGCGATCGGCCTGGCCGAGCGCGGACACCAGGTGGAACTGTTCGAAGCCGAGGACCGGATCGGCGGACAATTCGACCTCGCCCGCCGCATCCCCGGCAAGGAGGAGTTCGACGAGACGATCCGGTATTACCGGCGCAAACTCGAACTCACCGGCGTCACCGTGCATCTGAATGCCCGGGCCACCGCCGAACAACTCGCCGCGGGTGGCTGGGACGAGGTGGTGCTGGCCACCGGCGTGCGCCCTCGAATTCCCGCGATCCCCGGCATCGATCACCCCATGGTGCTGTCCTATCCGGAACTGATCCGGCAGGAGAAGCCCGTGGGCAACCGGGTGGCCGTCGTCGGTGCGGGCGGAATCGGGTTCGACGTCGGCGAATTCTTGACCGCGGTCCACCAAGGCCCCCTCGCGCTCGACGAATGGCGCGACGAGTGGGGTGTCACCGACGACATCTACGCTCGCGGCCAGTTGCGAACCCCTCAGCCTGCCAGGGCGATCCGGGAAGTGACCCTGCTGCAACGCAAGTCGGGACCGTTCGGACTGACCTTGGGTAAGACGACCGGCTGGATCCACCGCGCCGCGCTGGACGCGCGCGGAGTCCAGCAGATCGGCGGGGTCAACTACGAACGGATCGACGATCGCGGACTGCACGTCAGCTTCGGTCCGCAGCGGCAGGCGCCGCGCGTGATCGAAGTGGACAACGTGGTGGTGTGCGCGGGCCAGGAATCGGTGCGCGACCTGTACGACCAGCTCGAATCCCATGGCGTGCGGGTGCATCTCATCGGCGGCGCCGACGAGGCGAAGGAGCTCGACGCCAAGCGCGCCATCCAGCAGGGCACCCAGCTCGCGGCCGAACTCTGAATTCGCACGGCCCGGGGACCTGGTCCCGGGCCGTCGGAATTCACCCGTTGCCGCCGCCCATCCGGACGAACGTGGCCGTCGCGGTCGCGTAGACCTTCCCCGCGGCATCGACGAGACGGCTCTCGGCGGTGGCCGTCGTCCGGCCGACGTGCACCGCCTCCGCGACCGCCTCCAACGCCCCCTGGGTGTGCGAGACCCCGCGCACCAGATTGGACGTCATGCTCACCGTCGTGAGCATGGACTTGTCCTGCACCGACAGTTGCACCGCACCCCACATCGCGACGTCGAGCACCGCGCCGACCACGCCGCCACCGACCACACCGAGGAAGTTCACATGCCGCTCGTCCGGCGTGAGGCGCAGCGTCATCCGCCCCGGCGCGGCGTCGACGACCTCGATGTTGAGTAGTTTGGCCAGTGGCGGCAGCGGCAGTTCGCCGGTACGGATGCGCTCGACGAGTTCGTCCCTGGTGAGCTGGATCATGCCCAGCACGGCGATGCCGGGGTCGTCCCACTCCAGGTGCAGCGAGCGCACGCCATCGGTCACTTCGATCGCCGACACGTCGTCGGATGTCATGGCCTTCCTCTACTTTCCGCTGATCTGCTGGTCGATGAGAGCGAACAGTTCGTCCGCCGTGGCGGCCGCCTCGACGGCGTCGCGGCCCTGATCGGCGACCGGCGCGGGCTCGGGCGCGGGTTCGTCGATGGCGTCGGTCAGCGTCGCGCGGATCCGCTCGGCCAGCCGCGCCTTGTCCTCCTGCGACGGCAGGGTCGCCAGCAGCGCGGCGAGCGCGGCGATCTGGTCATCGATCGCCGAGGTGGTCGCGGTCGCTTCCCATTGCGACCGCAGCAGTTTCGCCACCGCGCTCACCGTCGGGTAGTTGAACACCAGCGTCGAGGGCAGTCGCGTGCCCGTGCCCTCCGACAACCGGTTGCGCAGCTCGACGCCGCCGAGCGAATCGAAACCCATCTCGTTGAACGGAGTTTCGGGATCGATCGCCGCCGCGGACTGGTATCCCAGCACCGCCGCGGCGTGTTCGCGGACGAATCCGAGCACCAGCGCGTCGCGTTCGTCCTCCGGCGCGGTGGCGAGCAGGTCGGCCAGCAGTCCGCCGGTGGCGGTTGCGCTGGATACCCGGCGGGCGCGGCCGGCGACCAAGCCGCCCAGCACTTCGGGCAGCAGCCCCGCACGCGCCTGCGCGGCCAGGGCGGACTTGTCGAACTCGACGCAGGCGACCATGGCCGCATCCGTGGCGAGCGCCGCGTCGAACAGCGCCGTACCGTCGGAGTCACCGAGGATCCGCAGACCCATACGCTCCAGCCGCGCCAGCGCGGCCCGGTCCATTTCGGCGGTCATGCCCGTGTCCTGGTTCCACAAACCCCAGGCGACCGACAAGGCGGGCAGCCCCTGCGCGCGCCGGGCCTGCCCGAGCCCGTCGAGGAACGCGTTCGCGGCCGCGTAGTTGCCCTGTCCGGGCGACCCGAGAATCGCCGCGGCCGAGGAGAACACGACGAACGCGGCCAGGTCGTGGCCCCGGGTGAGCTCGTCCAGGTGCAGCGCGCCGTCGACCTTGGGCGCGAGTACGCGATCGATCCGCTCGACGGTCAGCGTCTCGATGGTGGCGTCGTCGATCAGGCCCGCGGAGTGGATCACCGCCGACAGCGGGTGCTCGGTCCCGATCGACTCGACCACGGTGGCCAAGGCCGCGCGATCGGCCACGTCGCACGCGGCGACCCGGGTGCGCGCACCGAGCCGTTCCAGCTCGGCGATCAGTTCCGCGACACCGTCGGCCGCCGCGCCGCGCCGCGACACCAGCAGCAGATGCCGGACACCGTGTGCGGTGACCAGGTGCCGCGCGATCACCGCGCCCAATCCGCTGGTTCCGCCCGTGACCAGCACCGTGCCATCGCCGAAAGCACTCGTACTACGGATGTTTCCGGGATCTTCGGCAGGTACGTCGCCATAGGCCAGGCGCGGGAGGTAGATCTCGCCCGTGCGGACCGCCACTTGGGCGTGCCCCGATTCGAGCACGCCGAGCACCGTCGCGGCGTCCAGGTCTCCGTCGTGGTCCAGCAGCACGAAACGACCCGGTTGTTCCGACTGTGCGCTGCGGACCAAACCGGTGACGGCGGCGGCGGCCAGATCGACCGGTTCGCCGTTCAGGCCCGTCGCGCGGCGGGTCGCCACCACGAGGCGAGTGTCCGCCAGCCGCTCGAGCGACAACCAGGAGCGCAGCAGCTCCCAGGCGGTGCGGGTCGCCTCCCGCACCGTCCCGGGCTCGACCGGGTCAGCGGTGGCCGCGAGCCCCTCCGGGAGCGACCAGACGACGATATCCGGAACCTGTTCGGCCGCAGCGACTTCCGACGCGTCGAGGTAGTGACGGTCGACACCGGATACTCGCGCCTGCCCCATCGTCGCCACACGGTCGGGCACCGCCCGCAGCGCGGGTAGCTCCGCGCGCGTCCAGCTCAGCGTCAGGGGTGCCGTACGGCGTCCCGCATGCGCCGCACCCAGCGCGTCGGCCGCGATCGGACGTGCGGAGACCGCATCGATGCGCGCGACGAGCGAGCCGGTGTCGTCCGCGATGTCGATCGTGACCTGCCCCTCGGCATCCCGGACGACGCGAACGCGCGCCGCGGTGACACCGGAGCGCCACAAGCGCACACCGGTGAAGGAGAAGGGCAACGGCACCTGCCCGGCGGGCAGGTCGCCGATCAGCTCGCCGAGCGCCGCGTGCAGGCATGCGTCCAGCAGCGCCGGATGGATGCCGAACGGAGCCGCCGCGACGCCCACGGATTCGTCGAGCGACACCTCGGCGAAGGTCTGCTCGCCGCGCGTCCACAACGCGGTGACGCCCTGGAAACCGGGACCGTAGTCGAAGCCGCGCTCCGCCAGCCGGTCGTAGAGCGACCCGTCCGACGGCTCCGCGCCGGACGGCGGCCACACCGGTTCGCTCCACACCGGCGCGTGGTCGTCGTCGGCGGTGGTCAGGACGCCGCTCGCATGCCGCACCCACGGGTCCGTGCCGTCGGACTCCCGATCGGCCGCGCGGGAATGCACGGCGAATCCGCGCCGCCCTTGCTCGTCGCGCGCCCCGACGCTCAATTGGAGCTCGATCTCGGCGGTCGCGGTGAGCGGCAACGGAGCTTGCAGCAGCAATTCGCCGACCACCCCGGCGTCCACCTGCGCGCCCGCGGCGAGCGCCATCTCCGCGAAGGCCGTCCCGGGCAGCAATACCGAGCCGAACACCGCGTGGTCGCCGATCCACGGCTGGGTGCGCGCGGAGAACCGGCCGGTGAACAACCATTCGTCCTTGCCCGCGACCGGCACCGCGCTGGTCAGCAGTGGATGG
Source organism: Nocardia sp. NPDC047038 (assembly GCF_040644075.1). NCBI lineage: Bacteria > Bacillati > Actinomycetota > Actinomycetes > Mycobacteriales > Nocardiaceae > Nocardia > Nocardia sp. NPDC047038. The sequence continues at coordinate 49,851 of NZ_JBEYVQ010000017.1, forward strand.
CCGAACGAGCCGGTCACGACTTCGGGAGCCGGTCGCACCCAGTACCGGCGGCGCTGGAACGCGTACGTCGGCAATTCCACCCGTGCGTCCGCTCCCGGCAGCAGCGACCGCAGCCGCACCGGTGCGCCTGCCGCGAAGGACTGGGCGAGGAGCGTGACGAACTGGGTCACCTCGTCGACCGAACGCCTGGACGAGGCCGCCACCAGTGCCTTCGCCGCCAGTTCCGGACGCTCGGCCAAGCATTCTCCGGTCATCGCGGTGAGCGCGGCGTCCGGTCCGACCTCGATGAAACGCCGCACCCCGGAGTCGAGGAGGCTGCGCACCCCGGGCGCGAAGCGCACACAGCCGCGCACCTGCGCCACCCAGTAGCCCGGATCGCGCATTTCGTCGCCGGCCCGCGTGCCGGATACATTCGACACGATCGGCACGGTGGGCTCGCGATAGGTCAGTCCCTCCGCCACCGCGCGGAATTCCTCGAGGACGGGTTCCATCAGCATCGAATGAGACGCGTGGGAGATCCGCAGCAGGGTGTGCTTCCGTCCCGCCTCGGTCAGCCGCCGCCGCATCTCGTCGACGGCATCGGCGTATCCCGAGAACACCACCGACTCCGGACCGTTCACCGCCCCGATCGCGAGCCGGTCGGCGAGACCGGTCAGCAGTTCCTCCGCTTCCGTCTCCGACACCGCGGCCGCCAGCATCGCCCCACCGGCGGGCGCCGCACCCATCAGTCGTCCCCGCGCCGCCACCAGCGCGCAGGCGTCGGTCAGCGACCAGACCCCGGACACATAGGCCGCGACGAGTTCGCCCAACGAGTGACCCGCGAGCACGTCCGGCAGGAGGCCGTACGACTCGAGCAGCCGGAACATCGCCACCTCGAAAGCGAACAGCGCGGGCTGCATCCAGTCCATCCGGTCCAGCACCCCGGCCTCGTCGGTGAACATCACCTCCCGCAGGGAACCCCCGAGATGCGGGTCGAACTCGGCGCACACCTCGTCCAGCGCGGTCGCGAACACCGGAAACGCCTGGTACAGACCGGCACCCATGCCGACTCGCTGCGCGCCACCACCGGTGAAGAGGAAGGCCGTCGTACCCGGCACGGCCGGTGCCTCGACCGCGTGCGGCGACGTCGTTCCCGCCGCCAGCGCGGCCAGCCCGGCGAGCAGTTCCTCCCGATCGCGGCCGACGACAACGCCGCGGCGATCCAGCAGCGCGCGCGAGTCGAGCAGGGCACGCGCCACCCGCCGCGGGTCGATCTCCGGCGCGTCGGCCAGCCAGGAGCGCAAGCGTTCGGCCTGACCGCGCAGGGCTTCCGCGGATTTCGCGGAGACCACCAGCGGTACCACGCCGCCCGCTACCGGGCCGGAGTCCGCCGCCGGTCGCTCGGCACGCGTGGACGGTGGCGCCTCCTCGAGGATCACGTGCGCGTTCGTGCCGCTGATACCGAACGACGACACCCCCGCGCGTCGTATCCGGCTGCCCGAGGTCCACGATTCGGCGGCGGTCAGCACGCGCACCGATCCAGCCGACCAGTCCACATGCGGTGAGAGTTCCTCCGCGTGCAGGGTTCTCGGCAGCATCTCGTGGCGCAGCGCCTGCACCATTTTGATCACGCCGCCCACACCGGCCGCCGCCTGGGTGTGGCCGATATTGGATTTGAGCGAACCGACACGCAGCGGACCTTCCGGGCGGCCCTGGCCGTAGGTGGCGAGCAACGCCTGCGCCTCGATCGGGTCGCCCAGTGTCGTTCCGGTGCCGTGCGCTTCCACGGCATCCACGTCCGACGGCCCGAGCCCGGCATCGGCCAGCGCCGCCGCGATCACCCGCTCCTGCGACGGACCGTTCGGCGCGGTGAGACCGTTGCTGGCGCCGTCCTGGTTCACCGCGCTGCCGCGCACCACCGCGAGCACGTTGTGGCCGAGTCGCCGTGCGTCCGAGAGCCGTTCGACCACCAGGACGGCCGCGCCCTCCGCCCACGCCACACCGTCGGCGGCGGCCGAGAACGATTTGCAGCGCCCGTCCGGCGCCAGTCCGCGCTGGCGGGAGAATTCCACGAACACCGTGGGCGTGGCCATCACCGTCGCACCGCCCACCAGGGCGAGCGAACTCTCCCCCTGTCGCAGCGCACGGCACGCCACGTGCAGTGCCACCAGCGAGGACGAGCACGCCGTATCCACCGTCATCGCGGGGCCTTCCAGACCGAGCGAATAGGCGATGCGTCCCGAGACCACGCTGGCCGCCGAGCCGGTGCCCACGTAGCCTTCGGCCTCGGATCCGGCCTTGCGGGTCAAGACCTCGTAGTCCTGGTACATCACCCCGGTGTAGACGCCGGTGTCGGTGCCCCGCAGCGACGTCGGATCGATGCCCGCGTGCTCGAGCGCTTCCCACGACACCTCCAGCAGCAAACGCTGCTGGGGGTCCATCGCGTTCGCCTCCCGCGGGCCGATGCCGAAGAATCCGGCGTCGAAATCGGCCGCGTCCGTCAAGAACCCGCCCTCGTTCACGTAGGAGGTTCCGGTGTGTTCGGGATCGGGATCGATCAGGCGATCGAGATCCCAGCCGCGATCGGCGGGAAACTCGGAAATGGCGTCCGTCCCCGAGGCCACCAAATTCCACAGATCGTCCGGCGACGCGACTCCGCCGGGGTACCGGCAGGCCATGCCGACGATCGCGATCGGTTCGTCGGCTCGCGCGCGCTTCCGCGTCGGGCGGACGCCCTGCCCCGCGCCGTCGATCCGGGAACGCAGCAGCCGGGCGACCGCCGCGGACGTCGGGTGATCGAAGGCCAGCGTCGACGGCAGACGCAGACCGGTGGCCTTGGTGAGGCGGTTGCGCAGGTCCACCGCGCCCAGCGAATCGAAGCCCAGTTCGCTGAACGGCTTGTCGGCCTCGATCTGTTCGCCCGTGGCGTGGCCCAGTACCTCGGCGACCTGATGGCGCACGAAATCCAGCACGATCGCGTCGTGCCGGTCCGGTGGCGCCGACGCGAGCCGCTCGGCCAGGTCGCCGCCGCCCTCGGCACGGCGCGGTACCGCTACCAGCGAACGCAGCAGCGGCGGCAGCAGATCCGCGCGGGCCTGCGCGGACAATGCCGCGGTATCGAAGTCCACGGCGGCGACCAGCGACGTCTCCGCGCCCGCCGCCCGGTCGAACAGCGCGAGCCCGTCGGACTCGGCCAAGGGGCGGAAGCCCATGCGGGACAAGCGGTCCAGGCCCGCGCGTCCCAGTTCGGCGGTCATCCCGCCGCTCTGGTTCCACGGGCCCCAGGCCACCGAGACCGCGGGCAGGCCCGCCGCGACGCGCCGCCGGGCCAGCGCGTCCAGCACCGAGTTCGCGGCGGCATAGTTGCCCTGGCCCGCCGAGCCAAGGACCGCCGCGATCGAGGAGAACAGCACGAACGCCGACAGATTCCGGTCACGGGTGAGTTCGTCCAGGTGTAGTGCGGCGTCGACCTTCGGCGCGAAGACCCGCTCGATCCGGTCGGGCGTGAGTGCGTCGAGCGTCGCGTCGTCCAGGACGCCGGCGGCATGGACGACGGCGGTCAGCTCCGGACCGTCGGCCAGCTGGTCGAGCAGGGCGCGCACCGCGGCGCGGTCGCCGACGTCGCAGGCCAGTACCCGCGGCCGAGCACCGAGTCCGGCCAGTTCGGCCACCAGTTCGCGCACACCGTCGGCCCGTTCGCCGCGGCGTGACACCAGAACGAGATCCCGCACACCGTGGGTCGCGACCAGGTGCCGGGCCACCAGCGCGCCCAACCCACCGGTCCCGCCGGTGATCAGCACCGTGCCTCGGCCCAGGGTGACGGCCGCGCCGGGCGCGTCGTCACGCCGGGCGAGCCGGGGCGCGACCAGCTCGCCGCCACGCGCCGCGAGCTGCGGCTCGTCGGTCGCGAGGGCCGCCGAGATCAGCTCGGGCCCGATGACCGCGTCGCTCTGGGCGTCCACCAGCACGATCCGGCCGGGATGCTCCGACTGCGCGCTGCGCAGCAGGCCCCAGAGCGCCGCGGCGGCCAGATCCGGATCCTCGGCGGGCAGTCCGGCGCCGTTACGGGTCACCGCGACCAGCCGGGTGTCGCCGGACTCGGGGAGGCGTAACCAGGACTGCACCGCCGCCAGCGCGGTGTTCACGCTCCGGCGCACCCGGTCGGCCTCGGTGCTGACGGCGTGCCCGGGACCGGACTCGGCGAACCACACCACGGCGTCGGGCTGCGCTCGGGTGTTCGCTCCCGGGGTGTCGGTATCTGCGGCCGCTACCAGCGCGGCCATATCCGAATAATGTTCCTCGAAAGCGGATTCCGACGGTCCGCCGACCGCCGCCAGCCGCACCGCGCCGGACCCGGCACCGGAAGCCACCGTGGCCCACCGCACGTCGTAGAGACGGTGGGGTCCGACGGAGCGCGCGCTGCGCACCGCGTCGCTGTCGACCGGCCGCGCCCCCAGCGCATCGATCGTCAGCAGCAACGCGTCCGTATCGTCGCGGAGCTCTACCCGCGCCCCTTCGGAGCCCGTCCGCCGGATCAGCACGCGTGCCGCGCTCGCGCCACCGCGATACAACCGCACGCCGGTGAACGAGAACGGCAGCGGCGCCTGGCTGTCGGCGAAATCAGCGGACAATAGGTCGACGGCGGCGTGCAACGCGGCATCCAGCAGTGCGGGGTGCACGCCGAAGCGCGAAGCGTCCGAATCGGTCTCGCCGAGCCGCACCTCGGCTACGACGGAGTCGCCGCGGCGCACGAACCGGCGCACGCCCTGGAAGGCGGGTCCGTAGTCGAGACCGCGGGCGGCCAGTTGTTCGTAGAGCGCCGCTCCGGTGGTCGCGTCGGCGTCCTGGAACGGGTCGTCCGTATCAGCGGGCACCGCCGCGTTTCCCGTGTCGGGAGCGAGTACACCGCGGGCGTGCATGGATCCGGCGGTCGAGTCGCCGACGGCCCGCGAGGCGATGACGAAGCGCCTGCGCCCGGCGTCGTCGGGCGATTCGACACTGATCTGGATATCTACTTCGGTTCCCTCGTCCAGCCGCAGCGGCGCCTCCAGGACCAGCTCGTCGATCGTCCCGGCATCCACTCGCGCACCGGCTGCCAACGCGAACTCCACGAACGCGGTCCCGGGCAACAGCACCGTGCCGAACACCGTGTGATCGGCCAGCCACGGCTGCGACGCCGTGGACAGGCGACCGGTGAACAGCCACTCGTCCGTACCGGCCAGGGCCAGCGCCGCGCCGAGCATCGGATGGTCCATCGCCGTCAGTCCGGCGCGGCCCACATCGCCGATGCCGTCGGTCGGCGGCAACCAGTACCGCTGACGCTGGAACGCGTAGGTCGGCAACGGAACCCGGCGCGCCGGCCGACCGGTGAACACCGGGCTCCAGTCCACGTCGGCGCCCGCGGCGTTGGCGGCGGCCAGGAACGCGGTGAACTGCCCGACCTCGTCCGCGCCGCGTCGTGCGGCGGCGACCACCGCGCAGCGGGCCTCGATATCGGGTTGCTCGGTCAGGCATTCGCGGGTCATCGCGGTCAGCACCGCGTCGGGACCGATCTCCAGGAATCGTCGCACCCCGCCGGCGGCCAGCGCCTGGACTCCCGGGGCGAACCGCACGGCCGCCCGGACCTGACGGACCCAGTACTCCGGATCGGTCAGCTCGTCAGCGGCCGGTGCGCCCGAAACGTTCGAGACGATCGGGATCGTCGGCTGCCGGTAGGTCACACCGCGGGCCACGGCACGGAACTCGGCCAGCATCGGTTCCATCCGCGCCGAATGGAAGGCATGGCTCACGCGCAGCCGGTTCGTCCGGCGGCCCTGAGCAGCGAAGAGCCGCTCGACCTCGGCGACGGCGTCGGCGTCACCGGACAACACCACGGAAGCGGGCCCGTTCACGGCGGCCACGGACACCCGGCCCGCGTACCCGTCGAGCGCGGCCGACGCCTCCGCTTCCGGCGCCGCCACGGCCAGCATCGCGCCGCCGGCGGGCAGTGCGCCCATCAACCGTCCGCGCGCCGCCACCAGCGCACACGCGTCGGGCAGCGACCATACTCCGGCGACATACGCCGCCGCGAGCTCACCGATGGAATGGCCGAGCAGCACATCCGGTGTCAGGCCGAACGATTCGGCGAGTCGGTACAGCGCCACCTCGTAGGCGAACAGCGCGGGCTGGGTGTACTCGGTCCGATCCAGCGGTCCCGGCGCGCTGTCGCCGTCCGCCGCCTCCGCGCGGAGCAGGTCCCGCAGCGAACTTCCGAGCAGCGGATCGAATTCGGCGCAGACTCGGTCCAGCTCCGCCGCGAACACCGGGAACGTCGCGTACAGTTCCCGTCCCATCCCGGCGCGCTGCGCACCCTGGCCGGTGAACAGGAACGCCGTGCGTCCCGATCCGGCGCGGTCCTCGACCACACCGGGCGCGGAACGACCCTCGGCGAGTGCCGCCAGACCGGCCAGGAGTTCGTCCCGGTCGCGACCGACGACCGCTCCGCGCCACTCCAGCCGGGCACGGGAGGTGAGCAGCGAGTGCGCGATATCCCGGGCGTCCGTTTCCGGGTCGTCCGCCATCCACTGTCGCAAGCGATCCGCCTGCGCCCGCAGCGCCGCACCGGAACCGGCCGACAGTAGCAACGGGATGTGCTGCAGAGCAGCGTGATTCGACCCGGTCCCCGCCGTGGTAGGGGGCTCGGGCTCCCCTTCCGCGGCGGGCTCGGCGGGCGCTTCCTCGAGGACGACGTGGGCGTTGGTGCCGCTGGCGCCGAACGACGACACGCCCGCGCGCCGGACCCTGGCACCGGCGGGCCACGGCTCGCTGTCCCGCAGCAGCCGCACGGTGCCCGCGGACCAGTCCACATGGGGGGTGGGCGCGTCGATGTGCAGGGTCTTCGGCAGCATCTCGTGCCGCATGGCCTGCACCATCTTGATCACTCCGCCGACACCGGCCGCGGCCGAGGTGTGGCCGATATTGGATTTCAGCGATCCCAGACGCAGCGGCGCGTCGGCCTGCCGGGCGCCGTAGGCCGCGATCAGTGCCCTGGCTTCGATCGGATCGCCCAGCATCGTGCCCGTGCCGTGCGCCTCCACCGCGTCGACGTCCGCGGGCTCCAGGCCCGCGTCGCGCAACGCCTGCCCGATCACGGCTTCCTGCGACCGGCCGTTCGGCGCGGTCAGTCCGTTGCTGGCGCCGTCCTGGTTGATCGCGCTGCCGCGCACGACCGCCAGGACGGTGTGCCCGAACCGCCGTGCGTCGGAGAGCCGTTCGAGCACAAGCACGCCGAGTCCCTCGGAGAAACCCGTCCCGTCGGCCGCCGCCGCGAAGGCCCGGCACCGTCCGTCGGGTGAGAGGGCGCGCTGCCGCGCGAACGCGATGAGCAGCGACGGGTCCGACATCACGGTGACGCCGCCTGCCAAGGCCAGGGTGGCGTCACCGTTGCGTAGCGCCCGGCACGCGAGATGCAGGGCGACCAGCGATGACGAGCATGCCGTATCGATCGAGACGGCAGGACCTTCCAGCCCGAGGGTGTAGGCGATCCGGCCCGACAGCACGCTGTTGGAAACACCCAGATAGGCGTGGCCTTCCGTTTCGGCCGTGATATTCGGGGAGCCGACGCGGGGCCCGTAGTTCTGGTGGGCAACCCCGGCGAACACGCCTGTGTCGCTACCGCGCAGCGAGGCCGGGTCGATCCCGGCGTCTTCCAGCGCTTCCCACGCCGCCTCTAGCATCAGGCGCTGCTGCGGGTCCATCGCGGCGGCCTCGCGCGGGCTGATGCCGAAGAAACCCGCGTCGAAATCGGCGACGGAATCGAGGAAACCGCCCTCTCGCGTGTAGACCGTGCCCGGCACGTCCGGGTCGGGATCGAACAATCGCTCCAGGTCCCAGCCACGGTCGGACGGATACACCCCGACGGCGTCCACGCCCGCGGCGGCGACGCGCCACAGGTCCTCGGGTGAACGGACGCCGCCGGGGTACCGGCAGGCCATACCGACGATGGCGATGGGCTCCCGCGTCCGATCGGTGAGTTCGCGCAGGTGTTGTTTGGTCTCGTAGAGCTCCTTCGCCGTCTTCTTGAGATAGCGGCGTAGCTCGTCGGTGTCGGCCATCGGTGGGGCTCCTGATCGTGCGAGGTCAGCTGAGGTTGTCGATGAACTCGAAGAGTTCGTGATCGTCCGCGGTGTCCAGGTGGTCGGCGTCGCCGCCCGGATCGGCGGCGCCGGCGTCCCTGCCTTCGAGTTCACGCAGCAGGGCGGACAATGTGGTCGCCAGGGACGACCGGTCGGCGGCGGAGAGTTCGGCGGAGGCCAGACTGTGGGCCAGGGCTTCGACTTCGGCGGCGAGCCGTTTCGCCGGGTCCTCCACCGGAGCGATCTCCCGGCGGAGATAGCCCGCCAGGTCCCTCGGAGTCGGGTAGTCGAACATCGCCGTCGCGGGCACCTGGACGCCTGCGGCCGATTTCAACCGGTTGCGGAATTCCATGACACCGAGTGAGTCGAATCCGATGTCGCTGAAGGGTTTGTCGGCGGCGATGGTCTCGGCGTCGCTCCCGAGAACCGCCGCGGCTTCGGCGCGGATCAGATCGAGGACGACCCGGTCCTGCTCGGCGGTCGACAGGCCCGCAAGGCGGTTCACCGGTTGCGGCGATCCACCCACCACGGTCTCGGCTCGGCGCCGGTCGGGTCCGACCAGGTCGCGCATGATCGGCCGCGGGTCGTGATCGGCGCTCTCCGTGAGCGCGGACCGGTCGATGCGGGCCGCCACGAACGCGGCCCTGCTACCGGACAGCGCGGCGTCGAACAGCGCCATCCCTTCGCGCTCGCCCAACGGCGGGAAACCCTCCCGCCGCAAACGGGCGAAGTCGGCGTCAGCGAGTGTCCGCGTCATGCCGGTGCTCTGCTGCCACGGCCCCCACGCGATCGACGTCGCCGCCAGGCCGTTCACCCGCCGATGCTGCGCCAGCGCGTCCAGGAACACATTCGCCGCCGCGTAATTCGCCTGCCCCGCATTACCGATCACACCCGCGACCGACGAATACAACACGAACATCGACAAATCCAGATGCCGCGTCGCCTCGTGCAGATTCCACGCCGCATCCACCTTCGGCCGCAACACCTCCGCGATCCGCTCCGCCGTCATGTTCTCCAGCAGCGCGTCGGCCAGCACCCCGGCCGCGTGCACGACACCGGTCAACCGATGATCCGGCGGGATCGCCGCCAGTACCGCATCCAACGAATCCCGGTCCGCCGCATCGCAAGCGACCACGTCCACGTGCGCGCCGAGAGCGACGAGCTCGTCGCGCAACTCCCCCGCACCCGGTGTATCCGGGCCGCGTCTGCTCGCCAGCACCAGCCTGCGCACCCCGTACTCGGTGACCAGATGCCGAGCCGCCAACGCACCCAACCCACCGGTACCACCGGTGATCAACACCGTCCCCTCAGGCCGCAACGGCGCGGGCACCGTCAGCACGTTCTTGCCGATATGCCGCGCCTGACTCATGAATCGCAATGCCTCGGGCACATCCCGGATGTCCCATGCGGTGAGTGGAGACGCAGTGAGGACACCCGCCTCGAACAGATCGACGATGCGGGTCAAGATCTCGTGGAGCCGGTCGGGCGCCACGTCCATGAGCATGAAACCGGTGTAGGCGACTCCGGGATGTTCGGTGGCTACCTGTGCCGGATCACGCCGATCCAGCATCCCCATCTCCACGAACCGGCCACCCGGCCCCAACAACCGCAACCCCGCGTCCACGAACTCACCCGCCAACGAATCCAACACCACATCCACACCACCCAGCCCCGCACGGAACTTCCCCTCGAAATCGAGCGACCGCGAATCACCGATCTCCCCCTCACCGAAACCCAACCCCCGCAACACACCCCACTTCGGACGACTCGCCGTCACCACCAACCGCGCACCCAACCACCGCCCCAACTGCACCGCAGCCAACCCCACCCCACCCGTCGCCGCATGCACCAACACCCGCTCCCCAGGCCGCACCCCCGCCACATCCACCAACCCATAAAACGCCGTCACGAACACGGCAGGCACCGCCGCCGCCTCCGCGAACGACCACTCCGCAGGCATCCGCACCACCAATCGGCGATCAACCGCCACCACCGACCTCACACCCGGCAGGAACCCGAAGACTCGATCTCCCGGCACGAGGTTCGTCACGTCGGAACCCACCTCGACCACCACACCGGCGCCCTCCACACCCAGCGCAGCGTCCGGATCGGGGTAGGTGCCGAGCGAGACGAGTACGTCCCGGAAGTTCAGGCCCACCGCCATCGTGCGCACCCGCACCTGCCCCGGAGCCAGTGGCTCCCAGGCGTCCCGAAGTACGCGCAGGCCGAAATTGTCCGCGGTCAGGGTGCCTTTCCCGGTCGGCGCGAACGACCATTCCCGGTGGTCGGAAGTCCCGGCGGCCAATAGCTCCGCGCCACGCAGGCGGGCGTCCTCCGCGCGCCCGGCACGGTGGAGACGCGGTGCGTGCGGAATGCCGCCGCGGACGGCGAGTTGCGGTTCGGCGTTCAGCGTCAGCGCCAGGACGACGCTCTCCCGGTAATCGGCCCAGTCGTCGACGTCGACGAGCAGGATCCGCTCCGGGTGCTCGCTCTGGGCGGTGCGCAGCATTCCCCACGCCGCTCCCGCGGCCGGGTCGACGGACTCACCGGCATGGACCGGCGCCGCCCGCCGGGTCACCACCACGACCCGACCGTCTCGTTCCAGCAGCTCTCGTACGCGGCCCGTCGTCGCGGTCACCACCGCTCGCACAATCGCGGGCAGGTCACCCTTCTCGGCCTCGGTTTCGAGCCGGACCACCGTCGCGTCCGCGCCCGCGACCTGCACGGTCTCGAGATCACCTGCGACGTCCCAGGCCGCGGTCACGCTCGGCTCGACGGCGGGCAGTGCGATCCAGTCGATGCCGTAGCCGGAGGCGCGGCGGCGCACCGACGCGAACACATCGGCCGAGAGCCTGCGCAGACTCAACGCACCGATCACGGCCACGGGCCGCCCCGAGACGTCGCTGAGCGTCACCGCGATTCGGGTTTCTCCCGCCGCTACGGCGGATACGGCGGCATGGACTCGCACCGTGGTCGCTCCGGCCGCGTACAACCTGACGTTCTCCCACGAGTGCGGCACGGCCACCGCACCGTGCTCCGATTCGGCCAGCCCACCGAGCAGGACGGAGTGCAGCGCCGCGTCCAGCAGCGCCGGATGCACTCCGTACCCGCCGATCTGCGATCGAGCGGACTCGGGCAGCACGACCTCGGCGAAGACCTCACCGTCGCCGCGCCACAGCGCGGAAAGCCCCCGGAACGCGGGGCCGTACTCGTAGCCGAGCTCGGCCAGATCCGCATACGCGCCGGTGAGTTCACGCGCGGTCGAGCCTGCCGGTGGCCAGCTCGTCGCCACCGACGCGGCTGACGGGCCATCCGCTCGCGCGGCCACCGTCGCGGTCACGTGACGTACCCACTCGGCAGAGTCGGCACCGGGCTCCTCGCCGTCCCGCGACCGCGAATACACCGTGACCGCCCGTGCACCGGATTCATCCGGCCCACCGGCGACCACCCGCAATTCGACGGCACCCGCCGCGGGCACCGGCAAGGGCGCCTCGATCACCAGCTCCGACACCGCGGGACAGTCCACTGCCGCGCCCACGTGCAAGACGAGTTCGACGAAGGCGGCGCCGGGGAACACGACAGCCCCGCCGACCGCGTGATCGGCCAGCCACGGATGATCCGCTCCGGACAATCGCCCGGTGAACACGACGGACGGCGAATCCGGCAACCGCACCAGAGCGCCCAGCAGTGGATGACCCGCGTCGTCCAGTCCCGAGCGCGAGACATCCGACACCCGGGCCGGTGGCAACCAGTACCGCCGATGCTCGAACGCGTAGGTCGGCAGTGCTACCCGCTCGACCGCGCGGCCTGCGAACAGCGGCGTCCAGTCCACCGGCACTCCTCCGGCGGTGGCCTGCGCCAGCGCGGTCACGAGTTGGTCCGGCTCGTCGGTCGAGCGCCGAGCGGCCGCGATCACGATCGATTCCGCTTCCGCGTCGGGCTTTTCGGCCAGACACTGCCGAACCATGGCGGCCAGCACGGCATCCGGGCCGACCTCGACGAACCGCCGGACGCCGTCGTCGATCAGGGTGGCGATGCCCGGTGCGAACCGGACGCACCCGCGCACCTGGGCGACCCAGTAGTCCGGGTCGGTCGGTTCGGCGTCGATCAGGGCGCCCGACACATTCGACACGATCGGCAGGGACGGCCGGTGGTAGGTCAAGCCTCGGGCCACCCGGCGGAATTCGTCCAGCATCGGTTCCATCGCCGCCGAATGGAACGCATGGCTCACCCGCAGCCGTGAAGTCCGCGCGTTCGCCGTGGCCAGCCGGTCGGCGATCGCGTCGATCGCGGCGGCCGCGCCGGAGAACACCACCGCTCCCGGACCGTTCACCGCGGCCAGCGAAACCTCACCGGCGAACTCCTCGAGCAGATCCACCGCCTGTTCTTCGGGGATCGCCGCGGCCAGCATCGCGCCGCCGCCGGGCAATGCGCCCATCAACCGCCCACGCGCCACCACCAGCGCGCACGCGTCCGGCAGTGACCACACCCCGGCGAGATACGCGGCGGTCAGTTCGCCGATCGAATGTCCGATGAGCACGTCCGGAACGACGCCGAACGATTCCAGCAGCCGGAACAGCGCCACCTCGAACGCGAACAGGGCGGGCTGGGTGAACTCGGTCCGCTCCAGCAGACCGGCGCCGTCCGGGTCGAAGACCAGCTCCCGCAGCGACCGGCCGAGCAGCGGATCGATATGGGCGCAGATCTCGTCGAAGGCCGTGGCGAACACGCCGAACGCCGCGTACAGACCGGCGCCCATCCCGGCGCGTTGAGCGCCCTGCCCGGTGAACAGGAACGCCGTCCGGCCCGCCCCATTCGTCTTCGCCGCGAACGCGCCCGGGCTGCCCGCGGCCAATTCGGCCAGCCCGGCCTGCAGTTCGTCCCGGTCGCGTCCGACGACAGCGCCGCGCCACGGCAGTTGCGCACGGGTGGTGAGCAGCGCGTGGGCGGTGTCCCATGGTGTGGCGTCGGGGTGGCGGATCGACCACTGCCGTAGCCGCTCGGCCTGCGACCGCAGGCCCGACTCGGATTCGGCCGACACCAGCCAGGGCACAACCGTCTCGATGCGTGGCCCGGGAGCGGGCACGATCGGTGACAGCCCCGCCGCGGGCGCCTCTTCCAGAATGACGTGCGCGTTGGTGCCGCTGACGCCGAAGGACGACACGCCCGCCCGGCGGACCCGGTCCCCGGTGGGCCACGCCTCTGCCTCGGTCAGCAGTCGCACGGCGCCCGCCGACCAGTCCACATGCGGGCTCGGCTCGTCCGCGTGCAGTGTCTTCGGCAGGGTTTCGTGCCGCAGCGCCTGCACCATCTTGATCACGCCACCCACGCCCGCGGCGGCGATGGTGTGGCCGAGATTGGATTTCACCGACCCGATGAGCAGCGGGCGACCGGCGCGGTCGCGCCCGTAGGCATTGATCAGGGCCCGGGCCTCGATCGGATCGCCCAACGTCGTCCCGGTTCCGTGCGCCTCCACCGCGTCGACATCCGCGGGCGTCAACCCCGCGTCGGCCAGCGCCGCCGCGATCACCCGCTCCTGCGACGGACCGTTCGGCGCGGTCAGGCCATTGCTCGCACCGTCCTGGTTGATCGCGCTACCGCGCACGAGAGCGAGCACGGTGTGCCCGAGGCGCTGGGCATCGGACAGCCGTTCGAGCACGAGCACCCCCACGCCCTCGGCGAATCCGACGCCGTCGGCGTCGGCGGAGAACGATTTGCAGCGTCCATCGGGCGCCAGGCCGCGCTGGCGGGCGAAGTCGACGTAGAGATACGGATCGGCCGCGACCGTCACACCGCTGGCCAGTGCCAGCGAGGTCTCTCCGTCGCGCAGGGCGCGGGTGGCCTGATGCAGGGCGACCAGCGACGAGGAGCACGCGGTGTCCACGGTGACGGCCGGGCCTTCGAAACCGAAGACGTAGGCCACCCGGCCGGAGATCACGCTGTGCGTGGTGCCGGTGAGGCGGTAGCCCTCCAGTTCTCCGGTGACCCGGTCGCCGTAGCCGGACGAGCACGCTCCGGCGAAGACGCCGGTATCGCTGCCACGCAACGCGACCGGGTCGACACCGGCATTCTCGAGCGCCTCCCAGGTCGCTTCCAGCAGCAAGCGCTGCTGGGGGTCCATGGCGGACGCCTCCCTGGGACCGATGCCGAAGAAACCGGCGTCGAAATCACCGGCGTCCGCGAGGAATCCGCCGCGGCGGGTGTAGGAGGTACCCGGTTTGTCCGGGTCGGCGTCGAACAGTCGCTCGAGATCCCAGCCGCGGTCGGTGGGAAAGTCTCCGCTGGCGTCCACGCCAGCGGCCAGCAGGTCCCAGAGACTCTCCGGTGAGGTGACCCCGCCGGGGAAGCGGCAGCTCATGCCCACGATGGCGATCGGTTCGTCGACCGCGCGGTCCCGGCGGGACGCCTGTTCGGCGGGTTGCTCGGCGGCGGTCGGCACCGCCAGAGAGCGCACCAGCTTCGCTATAGCTGTGGCGGTCGGGTGGTCGAAGACCAGCGTCGACGGCAGTTGCAGACCGGTGGCTTCGGACAGTCTGTTGCGGAATTCCATGACACCGAGTGAGTCGAAGCCGATGTCGCGGAACGGTTTGTCCGCCGGGATCGACTCGGCGCTCGTATGTCCCAGCACCGCCGCCGCCTGGGCGCGGATGAGATCGAGGACGATGCGGTCCTGTTCGGCAGCCGAGCGACCCGCCAGCCGCGTGGCCAGTTCCGGCCGCTGCGCCACCGCACCGGCGACCCGGCGGCGGGACGGTCGCACCAAATCGCTTGTCAGGGCACGGGATTTGGTTTCCGCCAGTGCGTCACGGTCGACGCGGACAGCCACGAACGACGACGCGCCGCCCGCGAGTGCCGCGTCGAACAGGGCCATCCCCTCGCGCTCGCCCAACGGCGGGAAACCCTCCCGCCGCAAACGGGCGATATCGGCATCACCCAACGCGCCCGTCATACCGGTGCTGCGACTCCACAGTCCCCACGCGATCGACGTCGCCGCCAGGCCGTTCACCCGCCGATGCTGCGCCAGCGCGTCCAGGAACACATTCGCCGCCGCGTAATTCGCCTGCCCCGCATTACCGATCACACCCGCGACCGACGAATACAACACGAACATCGACAAATCCAGATGCCGCGTCGCCTCGTGCAGATTCCACGCCGCATCCACCTTCGGCCGCAACACCTCCGCGATCCGCTCTGCCGTCAAGCCGGTGAACAGGCCGTCGGCCAGCACACCCGCGGCGTGGACGACGCCGGTCAGGGGATGCTCGGACGGGATCGCCGCGAGCGTCGTCTCGAGTGCGTCCCGGTCCGCCGCGTCACAGGCGACGACCTCCACGTGCGCACCCAGAGCGTCGAGTTCGTCGCGGAGTTCGGCCGCACCGGGCGTTTCCGGGCCGCGTCTGCTCGCCAGCACCAGCCTGCGCACCCCGTACTCGGTGACCAGATGCCGAGCCGCCAACGCACCCAACCCACCGGTACCACCGGTGATCAACACCGTCCCCTCAGGCCGCAACGGCGCGGGCACCGTCAGCACGTTCTTGCCGATATGCCGAGCCTGACTCATCAACCGCAACGCCTCCGGCGCCTGCCGCAGATCCCATGCGGTGAGCGGGGACGGCGTCAAGATCCCGGCCTCGAACAGCTGCACAACCGTTGTCAGGATCTCCCGCAGCCGTTCCGGCGCCACCTCCAGCAGGACGAAACTGTCGTACCGCACCCCGGGGTGTTCGGCGGCCACCTGCTCGGGATCACGCCGATCCAGCAACCCCATCTCCACGAACCGGCCACCGGGCCCCAGCAACCGCAACGAGGCGTCCACGAACTCACCCGCCAACGAGTCCAACACCACATCCACACCACCCAGCCCCGCACGGAACTTCCCCTCGAAATCGAGCGACCGTGAATCACCGATCTCCTCGTCACCGAAACCCAACCCCCGCAGCACATCCCACTTCGGACGACTCGCCGTCACCACCAACCGCGCACCCAACCACCGCCCCAACTGCACCGCAGCCAACCCCACCCCGCCCGTCGCCGCATGCACCAACACCGTCTCTCCACCGCGTGTCCCCGCGATATCCACCAATCCGTAGAACGCCGTCGCGAACACCGCGGGTACGGCCGCCGCCTCCGCGAACGACCACCCCGCGGGAATCGGCACCAACAACCGGCAGTCCGCCACCACGACCGACCCCACACCGGTCAAGAACCCGAAAACACGTTCGCCCGGCACGAGATTCGGCACTTCGGAACCGACCTCGACCACCACACCGGCGCCCTCCACACCCAGCACAGCGCCCGGATCGGGGTACATGCCCAAGGCGATCAAGGCGTCGCGGAAATTGAGACCGACCGCCCGCAGCGCCACCCGGACCTCGCCGGGGCCGAGCGGCCGCGACGCGTCCGGCGTCTCGGTCAGCGTCAGGTTGTCGCCGGTCAGGGCACCTTTGCCGTGGTGGGTCAGCGCCCACGCCGAAGCCCGCGTCGCCACCCTCGCGTTCCCGACGTCGCCCGCTGCCCGGTGCAAGCGCGGAACGTGCGCGACACCACGGCGGACGGCGAACTGGGGTTCGGTGCTCGTGGTCATCGCGAGCGCGACGCTCCCCCGATATTCGGCCCAGTCGTCGACGTCGACGAGCAGGATCCGATCCGGATGCTCGCTCTGGACGGTCCGCAGCAATCCCCACGCCGCTCCCGCGGACAGATCCACCGACTCACCAGGATGCACCGCCACGGCCTGGCGGGTCACCACGACGATAGGCGTCTCCCGCTCCAGCAGCCGCTGCACCCGCGCGGTCACCGCGGTCACTACATCCCGTACCGATTCCGGCACAGTGCCGCCCGCGGCCTCGTCGAGCCGGATCACCGTCGCCACCCGTCCCTCGACGCGCACGGTGTCGCCGTCTTCGGCTTCGCTCCAGACCCCGGCGGCCGCGACTTCCGGCGCGGACGACGCGACCCACTCCACCCGGTAGCCGAGTCCCTCGCTGCGCGGCCGGGACCGTCCGAGCGCCTCGACCGGGATCGGGCGCATGGTCAACGCGCCCACCTCGGCCACCGGCAGGTCCGAGGTATCGGTGAGGGTCACCGCGATCCGCGGTCCGGCGGACGGGGAGCCGGACAGGGACGCGTGGACCCGCAGCGTGGTCGCTCCCGTCGCGTACAGCCTGACGTTCTCCCAGGAGAACGGCACCGCGACCGTCCCATCCGGCACGTCGGAGACGAGCCCGCCGAGCAGGACCGCGTGCAGCGCCGCGTCCAGCAATGCCGGATGTACGCCGAATTCGGCGGCACCGGCGCGGCCGGGCTCGGGCAGTGTCACTTCGGCGAAGACTTCGCCGTCACCGCGCCACAGGGCGGTCAGTCCCTGGAACACCGGACCGTATTCGTAGCCACGCTCGGCCAACTCCGCGTAGACAGCGGAAATATCGATCGCGGCCACAGCGGCCGGTGGGCGGACGGCCACGACCGACGCCTCGGCCGCATCCGCTTCGGCGGTGATCGTGGCGACGGCGTGCCGGACCCACGGCGTGCCCGAGCTCCGGTCGGCCGCATCGTGCCCGATACGGGATGCGGCCTCGTCCGACCGGGAGTACACCGACACCCTGCGCCTGCCCGACTCGTCCGGTGCGGCGGCCACCGCCCGTAGCTCGACGGTCCCCGACGACGGCACCACCAAGGGCGCCTCGAGCACCAGTTCCGACACCCGCGTGCACTCGACCACCGCGCCGACGTGCAGGACGAGCTCCACGAAGGCGGTTCCGGGGAGCAACGCCACACCCGCGACAGCGTGATCGGACAGCCACGGATACGCCGAACGCGACAGCCGGCCGGTGAACACCGCCTCGTCGCTGTCCGGCAGCCGGACCATCGCCGCCAGCAACGGATGCGCCGCCTCGTCCAGACCCGACTGCCGAATATCCGGCACACCGCCAGGCGCCAGCCAGTGCCGCTTGCGCTCGAACGCGTACCGCGGCAAGTCCACCCGGGTGGCGACGGGCGCCAATGCCCCTGCGGTCAGGCCGATACCGGCACAGTGGGCGCGCGCCAGCGCGAGCGAGAGTTGTTCGGGCCCGCCGAGTTCGCGTCTCAGGGTGCCCAGCACGGCCACGCGGCCGGACATGCCGATGGCATCCGCCGCCAGCTCGATCCCTAAGGTCAAAACCGGGTGCGGGCTGACCTCGATGAAGGCGTTCACACCCGCTCGCTGCAGCGTTGTGACCGACTCGGCGAACCGGACGGGCTCGCGCAGGCCGCGATACCAGTAGGCGGCGTCCAGCGTCGCGGTGTCGACATAGTCCGCGGACACGGTCGAGAAGAACGGCACCGAACCGGATACCGGCGCGACCGGAGCCAGCTCCGTCAGGACCCGTTTGCGGATGGCTTCCACCGCGACCGAATGCGACGCGTAGTCCACCGGAATCCGTTTCGCCCACACACCGTCGGCCGCGCAGGCCGCGAGGAATTCGTCCACGGCGGAGATCTCCCCCGACACCACGGTCTGCCCCGGCCCGTTCACCGCCGCCACCGACAACCGGTCCCCGAACCCGGCCAAGCGGTCCGCGACCGCCTCTGCCGCCAGCCCGACCGACACCATGCCACCGGCGCCCGCCAGTTCCTCCGCGACGATCCGGGACCGGACGGCGACCACACGCGCGCCGTCGGCGAGCGAAAGCCCGCCCGCCACCACGGCCGCCGCGATCTCACCCTGCGAATGCCCCACCACCGCAGCGGGCTCCACACCGCTCGCCCGCCACACTCGCGCCAGCGACACCAGCACCGCGAAAAGCGCGGGCTGCACCACATCCACCCGGTCCAACGATGCCGCGCCCGGCTCCCCACGCAGGACGGAGGTCAGCGACCAGTCCACGAACGGCGCCAGCGCCGCCTCGCAGTCCGCGATCGACTCCGCGAAAACTCGATGCGTGGCGAGCAGTTCGGCGCCCATCGCGGGCCATTGGCTGCCCTGACCCGGGAACACGAACGCCACCCGCCGCGCCGTGGCACGGCCCGTGACCACGGAATCGCTGTCGGAGGCTTCGGCCAGACTCGCGAGCCCGGACCGCAGATCCCCGAGTTCGCGCCCGACCACCGCGGCGCGAAACTCCAGCTGCGCGCGGTGCCGCAGCAGTGTGTGCGCCACATCCGCCACGTTCGCGTCGTCTTGCGCGGTGAGCCATTCGGTGAGCCGAACCGCTTGCGCACGCAATGCTTCCGGGGTGCGCGCGGACACCGTCCACGTCCGGACACCATCACCCGGATTATCCGCGACGGTCGGTACTTCGGTTGAAATTGCTTGCTGCGGCGCTTCTTCCAAAATCAAGTGCGCGTTCGTCCCGCTCATACCGAACGACGACACCCCGGCACGACGCGGCCGGTCGCCAGCAGGCCAGGGCTCCGGCTCGCTCAGCAGCCGCACCGAACCCGCCGACCAGTCCACGTGCGGACTCGGCGCATCGAGATGCACTGTCTTCGGCAGGATCTCGTGCCGCAACGCCTGCACCATCTTGATCACGCCACCGACACCGGCGGCCGCGACGGCGTGACCGATATTCGATTTCACCGATCCGATGCGCAGCGGTTCCGCTCGCTCGACGCCGTAGGCGGCGATGAGCGCCTGCGCTTCGATCGGATCGCCCAGCGCGGTACCGGTTCCGTGCGCCTCCACCGCGTCCACATCGGCGGGCCGCAACCCCGCGTCGGCCAGCGCCGCCGCGATCACCCGCTCCTGCGACGGACCGTTCGGCGCGGTCAGGCCATTGCTCGCACCGTCCTGGTTGATCGCGCTACCGCGCACGACCGCCAGGACCCGGTGCCCGAGGCGACGGGCGTCGGCGAGGCGTTCGACGACCAGCACGCCGACGCCCTCGGACCAGGTCACGCCGTCGGCCGCGGCGGAGAAGGGCTTGCACCGCGCGTCCGCCGCCAACCCCCGCTGACGCGCGAAGTCGACGAACAGCGCCGGACTCGCCGAGATGCTCACCCCACCGGCCAGCGCCAGGGAGGTCTCGCCCTGGCGTAGCGCCTGACAAGCCAGGTGCAGTGAGACCAGCGACGAGGAACACGCGGTGTCGATCGTGACCGCAGGACCTTCCAGGCCGAAGGCGTAGGCCACGCGGCCGGAGATGACGCTGTGCGACGTCCCGGTCAGCCGGAAACCCTCGTACTCCCCGGTCACGCCGTCGGCGTAGCCGGAGGCGCAGGCACCGACGTACACACCGGCATCCGTACCGCGGAGCGCGGCGGGGTCCAGGCCCGCGTCTTCCAACGCCTCCCAGGCGACTTCCAGCATCAGCCGCTGCTGCGGATCCATCGCCGCCGCCTCCCGCGGCCCGATGCCGAAGAACCCGGCGTCGAATTCCGCCGCGCCGGAGAGGAATCCGCCTTCGCGGATGTAGACCGTGCCCGGCTCGTCCGGATCGGGATGGAACAGCCGCTCCAGGTCCCATCCCCGGTCTTCGGGAAACGGCGTGATCGCGTCGGTTTCGGAGGCGACCAGACGCCACAGGTCCTCGGCCGATCCGACACCGCCCGGGAAGCGGCAGCCGATCCCGACGATGGCGATCGGCTCGTCGGATCGGGCGCGGCGTACGGTACGCGGCGCGGCGGGATCGGTCCCTTCGAGCCGAGCGCGCACCAGCCGCGCCACCGCGGTGGGCGTGGGGTGGTCGAACATCAGCGTCGCGGGCAGCGTCAGCCCGGTGGCCGCGGCCAGCCGGTCGCGCAACTGGACGCCGCTCAGCGAGTCGAATCCGAAGGCGGTGAACGGCAGATCGGCGGGCACGGCCTCGGGAGACTCGTAGCCGAGTACCGCGGCGGCCTGTTCGGCGACGACGTTCAGCACGAGCGCGTCGCGCTCCGGCTCGGGGACGGCGAACAGCCGCGGCGCGAGCGGACCCTCTACCGCGGCGCGCCTGCGGCGCGTCGGCGCGGACACGGGCACCGCCGCCGGGGAGTCGTCCATCACCCGATCGACCATGCGCAGCCGAAGCGAGCCGATCACCAGAACCGGCTCGCCGTCCTCGGAGACGGCCGTCACGCGCACGGTGTCCGCATCGACCCGCTCGATCCGCACCTGGGCGGCGGCGATACCGGAGCGATACAGCTGAGCGCCGGTGAACGACAGAGGCATCGGCGTCCGGTCGGGTGCGTCGTGGGCGAGCAGATCCGTCGCGGCGTGCGCCATGGCATCGAGCAGCGCGGGATGGATGCCGAACCGGCCTCGATCGCCGACCGACTCGTCGAGCGAAACCTCGGCGAACGCGTCGCGACCGCGCAGCCAGGACGCCGTGACGCCCTGGAATGCCACACCGTAGCCGAGCCCGCGGCCTGCCAGCCGGTCGTAGAGTTCCTCGGCGGCCACCGGTTCGGCTCCGGCGGGCGGCCACTCGACGTCCGGCCGAGCGGGGGTCTCGTCGCGGTCACCGGCCAGCACTCCCTGCGCGCACCGAGACCATTCCGCAGCGGCACCGGTGGCGGGCCGGGCGTGGATGGTGAACGTCCGCCGACCACTCCCGTCGGCTGCCGCGACGCGCACCTGGATCGTCCACGGCGTGTTCGCGGGCAGCGACGCCTCGATCCGCAGTTCCTCGACCCGCGCGGCATCCACCCGAGCGCCCACGCTCCACGCGACATCGAGCCAGACCGCCGCGGGCACCGCGGGAGCCCCGAAGACGAGGTGATCCGCCAGCCAGTGCTGGGTGTCGGGGGACAGAAGCCCGGTGAACAGCCATTCGTCGCGCTCCGCCACCGGCACCTCAGCGCCCAGTATCGGATGATCCGGCGCGACCAGCCCGGCACGGCGCAGATCCGCCGCGCCCGCGCCGACCTCCGGCGTCCAGCACCGGCGGCGCTGGAACGCGTAGACCGGCAGGTCGACTCGCGCGGCCGGCGGAGCCAATTCCGCCGCCACCGCGTCGACACCCGCGCAGTAGAGCCGGGCCGACGCCGTGGCGAACTCCTCCGGGCCCCCGTGACCACGCCGGAGCGTGCCGCACACCGCCACTCGGTCGGTCGCGCCCACCGCCTCGGCCACCAGTTCGATCGCCGAGGCGACCACCGGATGCGGACTCGTCTCCACGAATGCCGTCATCTCCGCGCGCAGCAACGCCTCGATCGCCTCGGCGAAGCGCACCTGCTCGCGCAACCCGCGATACCAGTACGCCGCGTCCAGGCCGGAGGTGTCGACGAACTCGGCCGTCACCGTCGAGAAGAACGGAATCGCACCGGCTTTCGGCTGTATCGGCGCCAAGTCGGCCAGCACGCGGTCGCGAATACGTTCCACCGCCGCCGAATGCGACGCGTAGTCCACCGGAATACGTTTCGCCCAGATCCCTTCCGCCGCGCACTCGGCCAGGAACCGCTCGATCGCGTCGGCCGCCCCGGACACCACGGTCTGGCCGGGCGCGTTCACCGCCGCGACCGACAATCGGCCGCCGAAGGCCGCCAGCCGGTCGGCGACCGCGTCACCCGGCAAGCCGACCGACGCCATACCGCCCGAGCCCGCGAGCAGTTCCGCGACCGCGCGCGACCGCAGGGCCACCACGCGCGCCCCGTCCGCGAGCGACAGTCCACCGGCCACCACCGCGGCCGCGATCTCGCCCTGCGAATGCCCCACCACCGCGGACGGCCGCACACCGGCCGCCTGCCACCGCCTTGCCAGCGATACCAGCATCGCGAACAGGACCGGCTGCACCACGTCCACGCGATCCAGCGAGGCGGCTCCCGGCGTCCCCCGCAGCGCGTCGGTCAGCGACCAGTCCACGAACGGCGCCAGCGCCGCCTCGCATTCCGCGATCGACGCCGCGAAGACCTCGTCCGACGCCAGCAGTCCGGCGCCCATTCCCACCCACTGGCTGCCCTGGCCAGGGAACACGAACACCACCCGGCGCGCCGCGGCCCGGCCGGACACCACCGTGGGATCAGCGGCGACCAGGTCGGGTGCCGGGTCGGCCAAGGCGGCGAGCCCGGCACGCATCCGATCGGCGCCGGACCCCACCACCGCTGCCCGCCACTCCATCGGCGTCCGGGTGTGGGCGAGCGAGTACGCCACCTCGGCGGTACCGGCTCGCGGGTGCTCCGCCAGCCACTCCCGCAGACGAACAGCCTGCTCCCGCAAGGCTTCCCGGCTCCGGGCCGACAGCAGCCACACCGCGGGGCGGGTCTCGCCGGTCACCTCGACGGCAGCCGTCGCGGGTGCCTCCTCGAGAATCACGTGCGCGTTCGTTCCCCCCATCCCGAACGACGAGACACCGGCCCGGCGACGCGCGTCGCCCGTCCACGGCTGCGTGCTGGTCTGCACCCGCAGCCCCAACTCGTCCAGCGGGATACGGGGATTGGGGTTTCGGAAGTTCAGACTGGGCGCGAGCTGTCCGTGCCGCAGGCACAGTGCGGTCTTGATCAATCCCGCGATTCCCGCGGCGCCTTCCAGATGCCCGATGTTGGTCTTGACCGAACCCACGGCCAGCCGCCGGCCCGCCGGGCGGCCCGCGCCGTAGATTTCGCCCAGCGCCGCCGCCTCCACCGGGTCGCCCGCGGGCGTGCCGGTGCCGTGCAATTCCACATACTGCACCGATGCGCCGTCGACCCGGGCCGCCGTCAGCGCGGCCCGGATGACGGCGGCCTGGGCAGCGCCGCTCGGGGCGCTCAATACCTGCCGCTCGTTGCCGTTGTTGACGGCACTGCCACGGATCACGGCGTAGATCCGGTGTCCCGCGGCGATCGCACGCTCCACCGGCTCGAGCACGATCATGCCGCCGCCTTCGCCGCGGACGGTACCGTCGGCCCGGTCGTCGAAGGTGTGGCATTTCCCCGACGCCGAATGCGCGCCGAACTGCTCGTACCGTTCGCCGCTCAACGGAGACAGGATGAGATTCAGCCCGCCTGCCACGGCCACCTCGCATTCGCCGCCGCGGATCGATTCGCAGGCCAGGTGCACCGCGACCAAGGACGAGGACTGCCCGCTGTCGACGACCATGCTCGGCCCGGTGAACCCGTAGTAGTTCGAGATCCGGTTGGCGGTGACCCCTCGTCCGACGGCCCACAGCGAATGCCGACCGACGCCGGTGCTGCCCTGCGCGGCAACGATTTCGGCGAAATCGGTGCCGGTGCAGCCGAGGAACACACCGGCCCGCGCCCCCGTCGCGTCGCCGAGACCGGCGTCCTCCCACGCCTCCCAGCTGAGCTCGAGCCCGAGCAACTGCTGGGGGTCGATGGCGTTCGCCTCGTTCGGTGGGACGCCGAAGAATCCGGCGTCGAATTCGGTGGCCGAGTCGAGGAATCCCGCGGTCTCCTCGAGACCGGGCCGGTCGGCGGGCGCCCGCCCGACGGCATCGCGGCCCTCGCGCAGCAACCGCCAGAACTTCTCCAGGTCGGAAGCGCCCGGCAGCCGGCACGACATTCCGACGATAGCGATGTCATTCGCCGCTTCGACCATGGGATTTCCTCTGTCTCGCCGCTTCGATGCCGCGTGCCGCGCCCGCCCGGCGGTCATCGCGGATCTCCGTCACTGCCTGCCGCCGACCGCGCGAGGATCGGCTCCTTGTCATCGAGTTCACTCAGCCAGCGCCGTATCTCGGCCGCGACGGCCGAGGTCGCCGCCCCGATGATCGAGAAGTGGTCGGCGTCGAGTTCGACCGTCTCGCCGGTGTGCAGCCAGGCAGGCACCGGCTCGGCGAGGTCGAGCCCCGGCAGCGGTGTCGCGGCCCGCAGGTCGAACGTCGGCGCGGTGATCGACAACGGCCTGCGCTGCTCGAACAGGCGCGCGTATCTCGCCATGGCGACCAAGCCGTGATCACCGATCTCGGTGACCTCGTGGCCGAGATCGAGTACGGAGCCGATCGCGCTCAGCAGCACCCGGCGGTTCTGTTCCGGGTCGTCGGGTGAATACGTGTCGAGCAGGATCACCGCGGACGGTCCGCGCCCGTCCCGCTCGAGCCGATGCGCCAGCGCGTGCGCGATCGCGCCGCCCGCCGAGTAGCCGAGGAGCACGACCGGCCGGTCGTCTCCGCGGTTGCGCACCGCCGCCGCCAAGTGATCCAGCAGCACATCCCACGACTCGGGCAGCGCCTCGCCCGGCTGCGTACCGGGCAGGCGCAGCGCCGCGATCGACCGGTCGCCGCCGAGTTCTCTGGCGAGCCGGGCGAACTGGTGCGGCCCGGTGCCGACCACGAACGACGGAACGCACAGCAGTGTCGCCGCTCCGGCGCCCCTGCTCAGTGGGATCGGCGCCGGATCACCGAACCCTGCCGCGGCGGTGAAAGTGTCGACGAGTTCGGCGCTCTCCAGCAGCATCGGTATCGCGGCGCCGACCCGGCCGCGCCGGTGCGCTGCCAGGACCAGCTCGGTGAGCGCACCCCTCGCCCCGGTTTCCACGGGTATCGCGGGCGCGGCGGCGGGCTCGTCCACGGGCACCATCTCCGCGATCCGGGAACCCAGGTACGCCGCCAGCGCCTCGCCGGTGGGATGGTCGAAGACGAGTGTCGACGGCAGCGCCAGCCCGGTGGCCTTGGCGAGGCGATTGCGGAACTCGATGCCGGCCAGCGAGTCGAATCCCAACTCCGTGAACGGAGCCCGCGGATCGATCACGTCGCCGGAAGTGTGGCCGAGACTCGCGGCGATGTGCTCCCGAACGGCGGCGAGTACGACGCCTGCGCGCTCCGCTTCGGCGGTCGCGGCAAGCTGCTGTGCCAGCGAACGCACCCCACCTGCCCGTCGCGGCGCCGCGGTGACCAGGGAACCGAGCATCCTGGGCAACGCACCCGATGCGGCCAGTGCGTTCAGCACCGCGGAATCGAGACGCACGCCGACACCGGTCGGCTCGCCCGCGGCCATCGCGCTGTCCAGCAACGCCATTCCGTAGTCGTCGTCCAGCGGTATCAGGCCCTCACGGCGCATCCGCGCGATGCCGGTCTCGGTGAGGGTGCTCGTCATGCCGCTCTCCGCCCGCCACGGTCCCCACGCAATGGACGTGGCGGGCAATCCCCGGTGGTGCCGGTGCTGAGCGAGCGCGTCGAGGAAGGCGTTCGCCGCCGCGTAGTCGGCCTGGCCCGGGCTGCCGATCGTCCCCGCGAACGAGGAGAAGAGCACGAACATCGACAGTTCGAGATCGGTCGTGGCTTCGTGCAGATACCAGGCCGCGTCGGCCTTCGGCCCCAGCACCGTCGCGAGCCGCGCCGAGGTGAGGTCGGTCAGGAGACCGTCGGCGAGAGCGCCCGCGGTGTGCACGACCGCGGTGAGCGGATGTTCCGGCGCCACGGTGGACAGCAGCCGGTCGACGGCCGCCCGATCGCTCACATCACAGGACCGCACCTCCACATGTGCGCCCAGTTCGGTCAGTTCCGCCGCCAGTTCCGCGGCACCCGGCGCGTCCGGGCCGCGCCTGCTCGCCACCAGCACCCGGCGCACACCGTGCTCGACGACCAGGTGCCGGGTCGTGAGCGCACCAAGGCTTCCGGTGCCGCCGGTGATCAGCACCGTGCCGTCGGGATTCGGCCGCGGCGGCCGTGTCCGGTCCGCCCCGCCCCGGCTCAACCGCGGCACGTACACCGCACCGTCGCGCACGGCCACCTGGGATTCCTCGGCCATGGCCAGCGCGGCCGCGGCGGCACGCCGGTATCCCGACCGGTCCGCCACGTCGACGAGGACGATCCGTCCCGGGTTCTCGTGCTGCCCGCTGCGCAGGAGGCCCCACACGGCCGCGCCCGCGAGGTCCACCGGTGCGGCGGGCGTCACGGCGACCGCACCGCGGGTGACCACGACGACGCGATCGTGGCGGGTCAGCAGTCCGGTGACCCGTTCCGCCGTCTCGGCGAGCCGGGTGCGCACCACGCCGGGCACATCGCTGTCCACCGGTGTCTCTTCGACCTGGATCACGGCGACGGAACCTCCGTCGACGCGCACGAACTCGTCGGCGCCGCCGCGCACCCAGTGCTCGTCCGCGACGAGTCCGGTGTGTTCCGCCACCGGCACCGGGACCCACCGGAGCCGATACGGGTCGTGCCCGGTCGGGGCGGCGCCTGCGGAACGCAGCGTGTCGATCGGAATCGGCCGCATGGTCAACGCCGAGATCCGGAAGATCTGCTCCCCGTACGGATCGGTGAGCGTCACCGCGATCGGCTGGTTGTCCCGGTCACCGGATCCGGACTCGGCCGCGGTCAGCCGTACCCGCGCCGCGCCCGCGCCCACGGCGTGCAGGTCCACGTTCTCCCACGAGTAGGGCACGTAGATCTCGTCCGGAGCGGGTTCTCCGGTGAGCCCGGTGAACCGGATGGCGTGCAGTGCCGCGTCCAGCAACGCCGGATGCAGCCCGAACCGATCGGCCGCCGAATGCTCTTGTTCCGGCAGGCGCACCTCGGCGAAGACCTCTTCGCCGCGCCGCCACAGTGCGGTCAGTCCCTGGAACAGCGGCCCGTGCCCGTAGCCGCGGTCGGCGAACTCGGTGTACATATCGCTGATATCGACCGGCTGCGCCCCGGCAGGCGGCCAGGTTTCCGTCGTCGGGTTCGCCTCGGCCAACGGCCCTTGCGCGACAAGGGTTCCGGTAGCGTGCCGGATCCAGTCCGCCTGTTCCGGCGCGCCGGAACGACGCGGGCGCGAATACACCGACACCGCACGCGCGCCGGTGTCGTCGGGGCCGTCCGCCAGCACCCGCAATTCGACCGAGCCGTCGGCGGGCACCGCCAGCGGCGCCGTCACCACGAGCTCGGCCAGGCGCGGGTTGCCGGTCATCGCGCCGATGTACAGCGCCAGCTCCGCGAAGGCCGTGCCGGGCAACAGCACCGTCCCGCCGATCATGTGGTCGGCGAGCCACGGATGGCTCGACAGCGACAACCGGCCGGTCGCCACCACACCGTGCGAGTCGGGCAGCCAGACCGCGGCGCCGAGCAGCGGATGGTCGACATCGTCCAGGCCGGAGGACCGCACGTCGGGGGTATGTTCGATGGCGGTCAGCCAATACCGCTGATGACGGAATGCGTAGGTGGGCAGAGGGATTCGCCGCGACGAGCCGCCCTCCCACAGCGGCCGCCAGTCCACCGTCGTTCCGGCGACGTGCGCACGCGCCAGGAACGTCACGAACTGGCGCGCTTCCGCTCCCACGCGGCGGGCCGCCGGGGCCGTCAACCATCCGCTCCCCGGCTCGTCTCCGATAACGCTGCGGGTCATGGTCGTGAGTACGGCGTCAGGACCGATTTCGAGGAACCGGCGCACGCCGGTGTCGGCCAGCGCCCGGATGCCGGGCGCGAACCGGACGGCCGCGCGGATCTGCCCGACCCAGTACTCCGGGTCGGTGAAGTTCTCCCCCACCGCTCCGGTCACATTCGACACGATCGGCAGCATGGGTTCCCGGTAGGTCAGTTTCTCGGCGACCGCGCGGAAGCCGGCCAGCGCGGGTTCCATGCGCGCGGAGTGGAACGCGTGGCTGACCTGCAGCCGCGTCGTCTTGCGGCCCTGGGCCGCGAGAGTTCGTTCCAGCTCGTCGATCGCGTCCGCGTCGCCGGAGATCACCACCGCGTCCGGTGCGTTCACCGCGGCGATCGACGCGCGGTCGCCGAAACCGGCGAGTAGGTGCGCCGCATCGGTTTCGGAGACGGCTACCGCGAGCATGGCCCCGCCTTCCGGCAGCGCCCCCATCAACCGTCCCCGCGCTGCCACCAACGCGCACGCGTCCGGCAACGACCACACTCCCGCCGCATACGCGGCCACCAACTCACCGATCGAATGCCCGATCAGCACGTCCGGGGTGATCCCGAACGACTCCACCAACCGGAACAACGCCACCTCGAACGCGAACAAGGCGGGCTGCGTCCACTCGGTCCGATCCAGCACACCCGACGGATCGGCGAACATCACCTCCCGCAACGACGGCGCGGGATCGCCCACCGAAAGCGAACGCGCCGCGTCGGCCGAGTTCTCGCGCAGCCGATCGAATTCGGCGCACACCTCGTCCAACGCGTGGGCGAACACGGGGTAGGCCGAGTACAGCTCGGCGCCCATGCCCACGCGCTGCGCGCCCTGTCCGGTGAACAGGAACGCGGTCCTACCCGATCCGGCCGTCCCTTCGACCACGCCGGACCCGGTACCCGCGGCCAATTCCGCCAGTCCTGCCAGCAATTGCTGCCGATCACGGCCGAGCGCGGCGCCACGCCACTCCAGCTGGGCGCGGGTCTCCACCAGCGAGCGTCCGACAGCACGGGCGTCGGCGTCCGGATGCTCGGCCGCCCAGGCGCGCAGCCGTTCCGCTTGCGCCCGCAGACCGGCCTCCGATTTCGCCGACACCACCCACGCGATCACACCGTCCGGATCGCAGCGGTGGTCCCGCACGGCGGGCCGTTCGTCGCGTGCGGGCGCTTCTTCCACGATGACGTGCGCGTTCGTCCCACTGATCCCGAACGACGACACCCCCGCCCGCCGTACCCGCTGCCCCGCGGGCCAGGGCTCCGCTTCGGTCAGCAACCGCACCGACCCCGCCGACCAATCCACGTGCGGCGAGGGAGCGTCCACGTGCAGCGTCCTCGGCAGCATCTCGTGCCGCAGGGCCTGCACCATCTTGATCACGCCGCCCACGCCCGAGGCCGCCACCGAATGGCCGATATTCGACTTCAACGAACCGATCCGCACGGGTTCGGTCCGCCCTTGCCCGTAGGTCGCGATCAGCGCCTGCGCTTCGATCGGATCGCCCAGCGGAGTTCCCGTGCCGTGTGCCTCCACCGCGTCGACGTCGGCCGGCTCCAAGCCCGCCGCCGCCAGTGCCGACGCGATCACCCGCTCCTGCGAGGGGCCGTTCGGCGCGGTCAGGCCGTTGGACGCACCGTCCGAATTCACCGCCGAACCCCGGATCACCGCCAGCACCTCGTGGCCCGATCGCCGAGCGTCCGAAAGCCGTTGCAGGGCGAGCACGCCGACCCCTTCCGACCAGCCGACGCCGTCCGCGCCCGCGGCGAACGACTTGCACCGCCCGTCGGGCGCGAGCCCCCGCTGCCGCGCGAAGTCCACGTACAGCTCCGGGCTGCCCGACACCGTCACACCGCCGGCCAGCGCCAGCGACGTTTCCCCGTTTCGCAGCGCCTGGCAGGCCAAGTGCAGCGCCACCAATGAGGAGGAGCATGCCGTGTCCACCGTCATAGCCGGACCCTGCAGGCCCAGGACATAGGCCACTCGTCCCGAGGTGACGCTGTCGGAGTTCCCGGTCATCCGGAATCCCTCGTACGCGCCGACCACCCGCTCGGAATAGCCGGACGGGGTAGCCCCGACGAACACTCCGGTATCGCTGCCGCGCAGCGCGGTCGGATCGATACCGGCGTCTTCCAACGCCTCCCAGGCGGCTTCCAGCATCAGCCGCTGCTGTGGATCCATGGCCGTCGCTTCCCGGGGGCCGATCCCGAAGAAAGCGGCGTCGAACGCGCCCGCGTCGATGAGGAAGCCGCCCTCGCGCACGTAGGTGGTGCCCGGTTCGTCCGGGTCCGGGTGATACAGCCGATCGAGGTCCCAGCCCCGGTCCGTGGGGAACGGCGTGATCGCGTCGGTACCCGAGACCAGTAGCTGCCACAGCTGCTCGGCGGAACTCACGCCGCCGGGATAACGGCAGCTCATGCCGACGATGGCGATCGGCTCGTCCGTGCGAGTCCGCGACGTCACCCGCACCGGACGTGGTCGCGCGGCCGGAGCGTCACCGAGCCTGGAGACGAGGAAACCCGCCACCGCACGGGAACTCGGATGGTCGAATACCAGGGTCGAGGGCAGCGACAGCCCGGTGGCCGCGGCGAGCCGGTTGCGGAATTCCACACCGGCCAGCGAGTCGAAACCCAACTCCGTGAACGCGGCATCGGGGTCGATCGCCTCCGCGGTGGCGTGCCCGAGCACGGCCGCCGCCTGCTCCCTGGTCACGGCGAGGGCCACCTCGGCACGGTCGGCGGGCGCGGCGGACGCCAGCCGCCCGACCGGATCCCCACCGGCGCGAGCGGTCCGCGCGGACGAGGGCGCCAGCGCACTCAGCAGTTTCGGGAGCGCTCCCGCCTCGGCCTGCTCCGCCAGTCCCGATCGATCGAATTCCGCACCGACCACCAGCGCCGAGCCCGCGGTGAGCGCGGCATCGAAGAGGGACAGTCCCGTCGTATCCCCTAGCGGCCGGAAACCCAAGCGCCGCAACCGTTCCAACCCCGAAGTACCGAGGTCGCCGGTCATTCCCGTGCCTGCGTTCCACGGCCCCCAGGCCACCGACACCGCGGGCAGGCCCGCGGCGCCGCGCAGCCGGACCACCGCGTCGGCGAACGAGTTCGCCGACGCGTAGTTGCCCTGGCCCGGCGAGCCCGCCAGCCCCGCGAGCGACGAGAACACCACGAACGCCGAAAGATCCGCGTCCCGCGTCGCCTCGTGCAGCAGCCAGGTGCCGTCCACCTTCGGGCGCAGCACCCGATCCACTTGCTCCGTGGTCAGGGTCTCGACAGTGCCGTCGTCCACCACGCCGGCGGCATGCACGATGCCGGACAACGGGAACCGCTCCGGCACCGACGCCAGTACCGCGGTGAGCGCGTCGCGATCGGCGATGTCACACGACTCGACATCCACTCGCGCGCCCAGCGCCGACAAATCCGCGAGGAGTTCCGGGACCCCGGCGGCGTCGCGACCGCGTCGCGAGACCAGCAAGAGCCGCCGAACTCCGTGCTCGGTCACCAGATGTCGCGCGATCAGCGCGCCCAGCCCGCTGGTGCCGCCGGTCACCAGCACCGTACCCGTCCCGAACGACATCGCCCCCGGGGCCGGTGCGGCCGCGATCCGGCGCACCCGTGGCGCCGACAACCGGCCGTCGCGCACCGCGACCTGTGGTTCGTCCGCGGCCAGCGCCGCAGCCACCACTCCGGCATCGATCTCGCCGTCCCGATCGAGCAGCACGATCCGGCCCGGATGCTCCGCCTGCACGCTGCGCAGCAGGCCCGCGACGGCAGCGGCCGCCGGGTCGGGCGACTCGCCCGGCAATCCGAGCGCGTTCCGCGTCACCACGATCAGCCGCGCCCGGTCGTACCGCGTGTCGGTCAGCCACGACCGCGTCAGTTCCAGTGTCCGCGTGACCCATTGCCTGCCCGCTCGCGCCGGGTCCGCGCCCGCTTCCGCGGTCTCGGCCACCCAGACGATCGTTGCCGCGTCCTCATCGGCGTCGACCGATTCGCTCAGGTCGGTGACGCGCAGGTCGATTCCCGCCACGCTTCCCGCACCGAGCACCGCCATCGATCCCGTCGGCTCGGCGGCGCCGGCGGACACCGGCACCCACTCCAGACCGTGCAGCGGCACCGGCGCCGTATTCGACCGGACCCGCTCCACCGTGCGCCGCTCCACCGGATGCACCACGACGGATTCCGTGCCCAATACCGGTGCGCCGGTCTCGTCCACCACATCCATCCGGATCCGGTAGCCGCCCGACAGCACCGCGCGGACCCGGACCGGCCCGGAACCGGACCGGGCCAGCCGCAGGCCCCCGACCGTGACCGGCAGCGGAACCCGCCCGGCGGGCAGCTCGTCCATGACGAAGTCGAGCGCGGGGTGCAGACAGGCGTCGAACAACGCCGGATGAATGCCGTAACCCGACGCCGCGGCGGCGGTGGCGTCGTCCAGCGCTACCTCGGCGAACACCTCGTCGCCGCGCCGCCACACCGCGCGCATCCCACGGAAGGCGGGGCCGTATTCCATTCCCAGGCGCGCGATCCGCCGATAGATCGCCTCGTCGTCGAGTTGTTCCGCGCCCGCGGGCGGCCAAATTCGATCCCAGCCGGTGGCGAGTTCGGGGCCGTGGTCGGCGGCGAGCACGCCACCGGCATGGGGAATCCACGCCTCGGCGTCGTCGAGGTCCGCGGTCCGGGAGTACAGGGTGAAGCTCCGCCGCCCGTCCGCTTCGGCCGCACCGACCGACACCTGCACGTCGACGGCACGCTCACCGAGGGCCAGTGGGATGTCCAGCCGCATCTCCTCGACCGAGCGCATCCCGAGCCGATCGCCGATCGCCGACATCAGTTCCAGATACGTCGTCGCCGGTACCACCGGCGTACCGAACACCACATGATCGGCGATCCACGGCTGCCTGCCATTCGACAGCTGCCCGGTGAACAGCCATTCGTCCTTGCCCGCCACCGGCACCGCGTCCAGCAGGATCGGATGGTCGACGGCGCCCGCCGCGACCGGCCGGACCACGTCCAGCCAATAGCGCCGACGCTGAAAGGCGTAGGTGGGCAGTGGAATACGCTCCGGTGACCGCCCCTCCGACAAGTGCTCCCAGTTCACCTCGACGCCGGCGTTGCAGGCATGCCCGAGGAAGCCAAGGAACTGGGTGACCTCGTCGACGCCGCGCCTGCTCGCCGCCGCCACGACGGACCGGGACCCGACCTCGTCGGGCAGGCACTGACGGGTCATCGCCGTCAGCACCGCATCGGGGCCGACCTCGAAGAACTTCCGGACACCGAGATCCACCAGCGCGTCGACACCCGGGGCGTAGCGCACGGTGTCGCGGACATGACCGGCCCAGTACAGCGAATCGGAAAGCGCTTCGCCCCCCACGACGCCGAACACGTTCGACACCACCGGCAGCAGCGGGCTCCGGTAGTCGAGACCGGCGGCCATCGCCTCGAATTCCGGCAGCATCGGTTCCATCGACGCCGAGTGGAACGCGTGGCTGACCCGCAACCGTGACGTCTTGATCCCGTCCGCCGTCAGCACGGATTCCAGCTCGGCGACGGCACCTCCGGTACCGGAGATCACGATCGCGGAGGGTCCGTTCACCGCCGCGATCGACAGTTCGCCGCGGAATCCGGCGATGAGCTCGGCCGCTCGCTCCGAAGGGACGGCCGCGGCCAGCATCGCGCCGCCTTCGGGCAGCGCGCCCATCAACCGCCCTCGCGCCGCCACCAGCGCGCACGCGTCGGCGGTCGACCACATCCCCGAGACGTACGCCGCGACCAGTTCGCCGATCGAATGCCCGATCAGCACGTCCGGGGTGATCCCGAAGGACTCGATCAACCGCACCATCGCCGCCTCGTAGGCGAACAACGCGGGCTGGGTGTACTCCGTGCGGTGCAGGAGGTCCGCACCCGCGGCACCGAAGACGATGTCCCGCAACGACATTCCAGGCTCGGGAAATTCGAGCAGACCGTCGAATTCGGCGCACAGCTCGTCGAACGCCGCCGCGAAGACCGGGAAGGTCGCGTAAAGCCGAGCGCCCATGCCGACTCGCTGCGCCCCCTGCCCGGTGAACAGGAACGCGATCTTCCCGCCGACGGGGCCGCCCTCGGCCACTGCCGGCGACCCCGCACCGGTCGCCAGATCCGCCAGCCCGGCCAGCATGGCCGCGCGGTCGCCCGCGACCACCGCTGCGCGCCGATCGAATCGGGCCCGCGTCGTGAGCAGCGAATGGGCCACGTCCACCGGGTCGGCGTCGGGCCTGGCCGCGAGCCACTCGCGCAACCGAGCAGCCTGCGCCCGCAGCCCCGCCTCGGTCTTCGCCGACAGCAGCAGCGGCATTCCCGGCGAAGCGTCCGCCGGTTTCGTCACCGCCGCGCGCTGCGGGGCGCCCGGCGCTTCCTCCACGATGACGTGCGCGTTGGTGCCGCTGATCCCGAACGCGGACACTCCCGCCCGGCGCACCCGCTCGACCGAGGCCGACCACGGCCGCTGTTCGGTCAGCAACCGCACGGCCCCAGCCGACCAGTCCACGTGCGGCGACGGAGCGTCCACGTGCAGCGTCTTCGGCAGCATCTCGTGCCGCAACGCCTGCACCATCTTGATCACGCCACCGATCCCGGCGGCGGCCTGGGCGTGCCCGATATTCGACTTCAGCGAACCGACCCACAGCGGCTCGGTCCGGCCCTGCCCGTAGGTCGCCATCAACGCCTGCGCTTCGATCGGGTCGCCCAGCGGTGTGCCCGTGCCGTGCGCCTCCACCGCGTCCACGTCCTCGGGGGCCAGTCCCGCGGTGGCCAGCGCCGCCGCGATCACCCGTTCCTGCGACGGACCGTTCGGCGCGGTCAGCCCGTTGGACGCACCGTCCTGGTTCACCGCCGAACCCCGGATCACCGCGAGCACGTCGTGACCGAGCCTGCGCGCGTCCGACAGCCGCTCGAGCACCAGCACACCGACGCCTTCGGCCCAGCCGACACCATCGGCGGAGGCCGAGAAGGCTTTGCACCGCCCGTCCCGGGAAAGACCGCGTTGCCGTGAGAACTCGACGAACATGAACGGCGTCGACATCACCTGGGCGCCACTGGCCAGCACCAGCGAACTCTCCCCTTGGCGCAGCGCCTGACAGGCCAGGTGGATGGCCACCAGCGAGGAGGAGCAGGCGGTGTCGATCGTGACCGCCGGACCCTCGAATCCGAAGGTGTATGCCACGCGACCGGAGAGCACGCTACTGGTGGAGCCGGTACCGATATAGCCTTCGGCTACCGCGCCCGCGGCCTTGGCGATCTCTTCGTAGTCCTGATAGGAGACCCCGGTGAACACGCCGGTGTCACTGCCGCGCAGTGCCGACGGATCGATACCGGCGTGCTCCAGCGCTTCCCACGACGCCTCCAGCAGCAACCGCTGCTGCGGATCCATCGCCGCCGCCTCGCGCGGACCGATTCCGAAGAAGCCCGCGTCGAAATCGGCCATCCCGGAGAGGAATCCACCTCGGTCCAGGTAGGAGGTTCCCGGGTGGTCGGGGTCGGGATCGAACAGCCGATCCAGATCCCACCCGCGATCGACGGGGAACGCGCCGATCGCGTCCGCGCCGGCGGCCACCAGGTCCCACAGTCCATCCGGCGATTCGATACCGCCCGGATACCGGCAGCTCATCCCGACGATCGCGATCGGCTCGTCGGCACGGATCCGGCGCGTCACCCGCGCGGGCCGCCCGGCGTCGGTTTCGGTCGCCTCGCCCACCCGCGAGCGCACGAAGGCCGCCACCGCCGCGGCGGTGGGGTGATCGAACACCAGCGTCGAGGGCAGTTGCACGCCGGTCGTCTTGGCGAGGCGATTGCGGAACTCGACACCGGCGAGCGAATCGAAGCCCAGTTCGGTGAACGGCGCCGTCGGATCGATGGCGTCGCCGGAGATATGGCCGAGCACACCGGCGACCTGTTCGCGGACGACGTCGAGCACGATCGCCGCACGCTCCTGCGCGGGCGCGGCGGCCAGCCGCCGCGCCAACGTCCCACTCGTCTCGGCGGCCCGCCGCACCGGCACCGTGACGATCGACTGCAGCAGTCGCGGCAGCGACCCTTCCCGGGCCTGCACCGCCAGTGCCTCGGTGTCGAACTCCGTCGCGATCACGACCGGCGACGACGCGGCGACGGCGCGATCGAACAGCGTCAAGCCATCCGCCGTTTCCAACGGCCGCACGCCGAGGCGACCCATCCGCGCCATCGCCGCGCCGCCCAGCTCACTGGTCATGCCGATGCTCTGGTTCCACGATCCCCAGGCGATCGATACCGCCGGCAGCCCCGCCGCCCGCCGCCCTACTGCCAGCGCGTCCAGGAACGCGTTCGCCGCAGCGTAATTCCCTTGGCCGGACGCGCCGACCACACCCGCGACCGAGGAGAACAGCACGAAGGCGGCCAGTCCCAGGCCGCCGGTCAGTTCGTGCAGATGCCAGGCGGCGTCGGCCTTCGACGCCAGCACCCGGTCGAGCTGTTCGGCGGTCAGGGTCTCGATGGTGGCGTCATCGAGCACGCCCGCGGAATGGATCACCGCGCTGGGCGCGAACTCGTCCGACAGATCCGCCAGCAGCGCCGCCACTTCGGCCCGGTCGCCCACATCGCAGGCCGCCACCCGTACCCGCGCGCCCGCGGCGGTCAGCTCGCTCACCAGATCGGCCACCCCGTCGGCCTGTTCACCACGGCGCGACACCAGCACCAGCCGCCGCACGCCGTGGGTGGCGACGACATGACGCGCCACCTCGGCTCCCAGTCCGCTGGTGCCACCGGTGATCAGCACCGCACCCGCACCGAGACCGTTGCCGTCCGCCGCCGCGTGCTGCCTGCGCAGCCGCGGGACGCGCAGTTCTCCGCCGCGCACGACCAGCTGCGGTTCCTCCGACCGCACCGCCGCGGCGATCACTTCGGTCGTGAGGTCGTCCTCGGGTGCGGCGTCGAGGAGAACGAACCGGCCGGGGTGTTCGGCCTGGGCGCTGCGCACCAGACCGCACACCGCGGCCCCGGCCGGGTCAGGGTTCTCGCCCGGCAGGCCCGCGGCACCCCGCGTCAGGATCACCAGCCGCGAATCGTGCCACCGTTCCTCGGCCTGCCATTCCCGTATCAACTCCAGCGCCGCCCGCAGCCAGGTGCGCGTCCGCGCGGTCACGTCGCCATCGGCCGGTCCGTCCGGCGACCACACGACGATCTCCGGCGGCGCCTGGTCGCCGAGCAGATCGGCCGGTGCCGTCCCGCGGCGATCGGCACCCGCGACACTCGCCTCCCCGAGCAGCGCGATCGTGCCCGCCGCGCCGCCCGCGACGGCGGCCGCCGGCACCCATTCGATGTCCGACAGGGACGCGCGGCGTGCGGCCCCACGGTCGAGTGCCTTGGCATCCACCGGGCGAGCCGTCAGCGCTTCGACGCTCAGCACGGGCGCACCGGTGTCGTCGAAGGCGGCTACCCGGATGCGTCCGGCCCCCACCCGTTCCAGACGCACCCGAAGCGCCGTCGCCCCGGCGCGATACAGCCGGACCCCACCGAACGAGAACGGCAAAGGCAGCCTGCCCGCGGGCATGTCGTCAGCCAGCTCGGTGATCGCGGTGTGGAAGGCGGCGTCCAGCAGGGCGGGATGGATGCCGAAGGCCGGTCCCTGAGCGTCGGGCTCGGTAGCGAGCGAGACCTCGGCGAGCAGGTCGTCGCCGTCGCGCCGAGCCGAGGTGACGCCTTGGAACAGCGGACCGTAGCCGAAGCCGAGCCGCGCCAACCGGTCGTAGAGTCCGTCGACCGGCACCGGTTCGGCCCCGCTCGGCGGCCATCGCCCGTCCTCCGGCGCGGCGTGCCATCCCGATTCGACCCAGGCGGGCACACTCTCCGCGGCGGCGACGAGGACACCGTTGGCGTGTGAAATCCACTCGCTCGCTTCGGTTTCTCCGGGCGCCACCGCACGCGAATAGATCGCGAACCGGCGCGCGCCTGCGTCGTCGGCGGGTTCGACGGTCAGCTGCACGTCGATCGCGACGTCGTCGGCCAGCGACAGCGGCGCTTCCAGCAGCAGTTCCTCGACGAACCCTGCACCGAGCCGGGCCCCCGCGGTCAGCGCCAGTTCTACGAACGCGGCGCCGGGCAGCAGCACCGACCCGAACACGGCGTGCTCGGCCAGCCACGGGTGCGTCCGCAACGACAGCCTGCCGGTGAACAACCATTCGTTCCGACCGGCCAACGGCACGGCGCCGGTAAGCATCGGATGATCCGATGACTCGAGTGACGCCTCGATCCCGAGCGGCTCCAACCAGTACCGCTGCCGCTGGAACGCGTACGTCGGCAACGACACCCGTTCTGGTGTCCGCCCGCTGAAAAGGGGGCGCCAGTTCACCTCGACACCGGCGGTGTGGGCTTGCGCGAGCATGGTGATGTACTGCGTCACCTCGTCGCCCGAACGGCGCGACGCGGCCGTCACCATCGACTCGGCTTCGATCCGCGGGTGTTCGGCCAGGCAGCGACGTGTCGTCGCGGCCAGCACCGCGTCCGGGCCGACTTCGACGAAGCGGCGGACCCCGGCGGCCACGAGAGCGTCCACGCCCGGCGCGAACCGCACACAACCGCGCAGCTGCTCGACCCAGTAACCCGGGTCGGTGAATTCGGCCCCGGCGAGCGCCCCGGAGACATTCGACACCACCGCGATCGTGGGCATCCGGTACGTCAGCCGCTGTGCGACTGCGCGGAATTCCGCGAGCATGGGATCCATTCGCGCGGAATGGAACGCATGGCTGACCCGCAGCCGCGAGACCGTGACCCCCGCAGCGGACAGCTGCCGCTCGACCGCGCCGACCGCGTCCGCGTCGCCGGAGAACACCACCGACGACGGACCGTTCACCGCCGCCACCGACAGTCGACCCTCGTGCGCAGCCGTGATCTCGACGGCCCGCTGCTCGGTGACCGCCGCAGCGAGCATGGCGCCGCCTTCGGGCAACGCCCCCATCAACCGCCCACGCGCCGCCACCAACGCGCACGCATCCGCCGTCGACCACACACCCGCCACATACGCCGCCACCAACTCACCGATCGAATGACCGATCAGCACATCGGGAGTGAGGCCGAACGACTCGACGAGCCGGAACAACGCCACCTCGAACGCGAACAGCGCAGGCTGCGTGAACTCGGTGCGGTGCAGCAAATCCGCACCCGCGGCGCCGAAGACGACGTCCTTCAGCGAGACGCCCGGCCCGAGCAAGCGATCGAATTCGGCGCACAACTCGTCGAACGCCGCGGCGAACACCGGAAACGCCGCATACAACCCTGCCCCCATGCCCACCCGCTGCGCACCCTGACCGGTGAACAGGAAGGCCGTCTTCCCCGATCCGGCCACACCTTCGAGCGCACCGGCGGACGTACCGGCCGCCAACTCCGCCAACCCGGACAGCAACTGGTCACGATCGCCACCGGCCACCGCGGCGCGCCGATTCCATTGCGCCCTGGTTTCGATCAGCGCGGACGCCACGCTCCACAGGTCGGCGTCCGGGTGTTCGAGCAGCCACGCGTGCAGCCGCGCCGCCTGGGCGCGGAGCGCGTCATCGGTCTTCGCCGACACCAGCAACGGAACGACGGTTGCCGCGCACGCCGGACCGGCTTCGGTATCTGCGGACTCGCCGTCGGACCCGGCTACCGGCGCGGGCGCTTCCTCCACGATCACATGCGCGTTCGTGCCGCTGATCCCGAACGACGACACACCCGCACGGCGCACCCGCTGCGCCGACGTGGGCCATGCTTCCGCCTCGGTCAGCAGCCGCACCGCCCCCGCCGACCAATCCACGTGCGGCGACGGCGCATCCACGTGCAGCGTCTTCGGCAACACTCCGTGGCGCAGCGCCTGCACCATCTTGATCACACCGCCGACACCCGCCGCCGCCTGCGCATGACCGATGTTCGATTTCAGGGAACCGATTCGCAGCGGCTCGTCCCGCTGCTGTCCGTACGCGGCGATCAGGGCCTGCGCCTCGATCGGATCTCCCAGCGACGTGCCCGTACCGTGCGCCTCGACCGCGTCCACATCAGTGGGCGTCAGCCCCGCCGCGGCCAGCGCCGAGGCGATCACCCGCTCCTGTGACGGACCGTTCGGCGCGGTCAAACCATTGCTCGCGCCATCCTGATTCACCGCCGAGCCCCTGATCACGGCGAGCACCTCGTGCCCCGACCGCCGCGCATCCGACAGGCGCTCCAGCACCAGCACGCCCACGCCTTCGCCCCAGCCCACCCCATCGGCCGCCGCCGAGAACGCCTTACATCGACCGTCCCGCGACAGACCTCGCTGCCGGGAGAACTCGACGAACAGGAACGGTGTCGACATCACCGTGACGCCGCCCGCCAGCACGAGCGACGCCTCTCCGCGCCGCAGCGCCTGGCAGGCCAGGTGGATGGCCACCAGCGACGACGAACACGCCGTGTCTACCGACACGGCGGGGCCTTCCAGGCCCAACGTATAGGCCACCCGGCCCGAGACCACACTGCCCGTCGAACCGATACCCGCGTAGCCCTCCGCGATCGGTCCGGCGGCCCTGGCGGTGTGCTCGTAGTCCTCGTACATGACACCGGCGAACACGCCGGTATCGCTGCCGCGCAGCGAGGTCGGGGCGATACCGGCGTTCTCCAGGGCCTCCCAGGAAGCCTCCAGCAGCAGCCGCTGCTGCGGGTCGGTCGCCGCCGCCTCCCGGGGGCCGATGCCGAAGAATCCCGCGTCGAAGTCGCCCGCGCCGCGCAGGAAGCCGCCCTCCCGCGTGTACACCTTGCCGAAGCGGTCCGGATCCGGGTCGTACAGCCCATCGAGGTCCCAGCCCCGGTCCGCCGGGAACCCGCCCACCGCGTCCACTTCCGCCGCGACCAGCTCCCACAGCTGCTCCGGCGATTCGACGCCGCCCGGATAGCGGCAGCTCATGCCGACGATCGCGATCGGCTCGTCGATCTTCTCCCGCAACTGGGTCAGATCGTCGCGAGTCGTCATGAGCTCGACGGTGACCTTCTTCAGGTACTCCAACATGCGGTCGGACGATTCACCAGCGCTCGAGTCCACGTTTCACATCCCGGGTATCGCAGGGTCGACGAAGAAACCCGGCGTCGCGAGCAGCGGCGCGGGTCGGCGAGAACTACCGAGTAGTTCGATCAGGTATCGGTGACGAAGCAGCCGGTCGAGGTACCCGCGAGCGGGGTGGCTCGCCCGCGCTCGCCGGCCCGACCGCGTTTTTCGGCAGGAGAATGTTTCTCGGCGGTTACCGAGATGGACATCTCGAGGCCACCTTCACTGACGGTAAACCCGACACCATAGAGCACTTCATATACCACGATTCTTTATTCGCGGCGAACACTCTGTTTCCCATTGCTGAGAAGACGAACCCATGGCACACGCACAATCTTTCTTCGGCAGAGCAAAGCGACAGGACGACCGTCCAGTCGCGTGCTGAGCGTTAGCCTGCCAGCCGTTCCAGTTTCCCGCAAGTGATACGCGGACCTGCCCTGTTTCAAGATCGAACATGGACCCGCCGGGCCACCACAGGCGAATCGAGCCTCCCACCGACGCACGGAACGAGGAGAGGGCGAATGCCCGGCAGCAGGCCGCTCGCATCGATGTCGTGTGCGAATGCCGCGAGTGCGCACCGCTCGACTCGATGGGCAAACCACCGCCGAGACATCCGACGTCGCTGCGGTTCCCGAGCGCCGACCCGGCACGCGCCGGAGCGAAGCATGCGGTCCGCCTACGTACCATCCGGCGAAGGGGCGTAACAACCTCGTTGCTGGCTACCCATACCGAAAACAAGTCCGAAAGAGGATATTACCGTTTTCGAGCCGCCCGAATATTTCCTGTGAATTCATGAAGTGGGCAGATATCACAAGGCCACCTGGAAGCGCCGGAAGAGGAATGCAGGTCCAACCGGATCAGAATATCCGCATTTCACGATCACTCGCCTGCGACACGAATACTTGGAACACGCCCCACTCGCCGCTCGATACCCGAGCCATCTCGGTGAGTCGACATTGCACGCCACGGCAATGCAGTTTTGTTCACCTGAACAAAACTAATTCGAGCCGGTCGTATCGATACGCCCCGATGCCCACCGAGCGGAGGGTGCGAGGGTCCGCTCGGTGGGCACGCCGCCGCGCGCCGGGGACGCGCGCGCCGGACAGAGGCGGGTTGCGGGATCCCGTCCGGCGAGCGAAACGCGTGGCGGTCGGTGCTTCCGTCGAGCCCGCGGGCGAGTCAGGGCACGAGCCACGCGCTCGACGGAAACAGGTCATTCGATGGTCGCGGTGTCGCTTCCAGCAGACATGGATCGCACGTTCACGAGTCGCCTTCCTGCAGCACCACGATGTCCGACGAACTGCGCCGTTCACGCCGATCGACGGCACCGAAGCCGGATCAACGCTAGAACCGGCGAACACGACCCGCCCACCCGCTACGACCGGGTCTGGAGACCTCACGACTGTGCTCGACGCGGCTAGGGAAGCGGCACAAGAAGGCGAAGACGACCGGTCCCGGAATTCGCCGACGAGGTCGTCGGGCACAAGCGAGCGGCTCGCGGACGGTGAATTGTCCAGATCACCAGACGATTACGGTTCCGCAACGGCCTGTGGCCGCATCATGGACGGACGCTGCACCCCAGCCATCGGTGGCCATCCGATGGCTAACCGCTTGGAGATTCCATGTCCGCCACCGTGGTTCGTCTCGCCCGCACCTTGCTGGGTGTGGTCGCCGCCGCCGTCGTCGCGACCCATCTCCCCTCCGCCGCGGCGGAGGGCCCGGGCTCGGGCGACCGGGGATCCGCCACCGCCGGACCACAGGCGCCGGTCCCCGCG
The DNA here is from genome assembly GCF_040644075.1 of Nocardia sp. NPDC047038. NCBI lineage: Bacteria > Bacillati > Actinomycetota > Actinomycetes > Mycobacteriales > Nocardiaceae > Nocardia > Nocardia sp. NPDC047038. The sequence continues at coordinate 92,935 of NZ_JBEYVQ010000017.1, forward strand.
CCCATGCCTGTGCCACGCGGACCGGTGACCGCCATCGTCGTGCTGGGCTACGGGCTGCTGCCCGACGGCGCCATGCGCCCGGAGTTGGTCGACCGCCTGCACGCCGGATACCTGCAGGCGTTGCTGGCTCCCTTCTCGCCGATCATCGTGACCGGCGGCAACGCGCACAACGGTGTCACCGAGGCACGGGCGATGGCGGACTGGCTGATCGCTCGCGGCGTACCCGCGGCGCGCATCCATCTGGAACCGGAGGCGGCCACGACCGTGCAGAACGCCGAACGCTCGGCGACGATCATGCGCGCGATCGGCGCGCGCGACGTCGTGTTGATCACCTCGGCCGACCACCTCGCCCGCGCGGTGGGCACCTTCCACGACGCGGGGGTGGACGTCGTCGGCACCGTGACTCCCGAGCAGATGCCGCCCCTGCTCTGGCGGTTCGGTCCGCTCTCGTGACGAGAGCGCGCCGTCGTCCACCATTTCGCGATACAGGAGCAACCATGAACGAGACCGCGGTGAATCCGGCCGATCAGGCCAGATCACTCATCGACCATCGTTACCGTTCCACTCTCCGCTATGAGGTGGAACGGGAAAAGATCCGGGAATTCGCCCGCGCCGTCCAGGATTCCCATCCCGCGCATCGGAGCGAGGACGCCGCGGCCGAACTCGGCTTTCCCGGGCTCATCGCGCCCGCCACATTCAGCTCGATAATCCTCACCAGAGTGCACCGCGAAATTCTGGACACGCTGATCACCGGCTACGACCCGACCCGGATCCTGCACGCGGACCAAGTTTTCGACTTCGGCAGGCCGTTGCTGGCGGGCGATCGCCTGACCTGCGACATCTATTTCGAATCGTTCCGGCACTTCGGCGATTACGACGTCCTCGCGATCAAGAGCGTGCTCATCGACCAGCACGGCACCGTGGTGCAGACCGGCTCCAGCGCATTGCTCGCCCGGGTGGGCGGTCGCGATCCGTGGTTGGCCGACGCCGTACGCAAGGTCGCCATGGGCCATCGCTCCCCGGACGCACCGGCTCGGGGCAGCGCCGTCGTCCCGGCCGCGGCGGATCACCTCGCGCCGACGCCGCTGCGCCGGATACCGCGTCCGCGCGTCGCTTTCGCCGACCTGTCGGTGGGCGCCGAACTGCCCCTTCGCACCATGCGCCTGTCCCGTGGCGACCTGGTCAACTACGCCGGGGTGACGGGCGAATCCAATCCGGTGCTGTTCGACGAAAGGGTCGCGGTCGCCAGCGGCCTGCCGACCGTGGTCGCTCCTGGCATGCTCAAACTGGGTCTGGCCACCTCGTTCTTGAGCTCCTGGCTCGGCGACCCCGCGGCCCTCACCCGGTTTCGTGTGCAGTTCGCGCACAACGCGCAGCACCTGCGCATACCATCGGTCGGCACCGGCGTGATCCAATTCCGCGGCCGGATCACCGCCATCGACCCGAGCAGGCGGCGGGCGACCATCGCGGTCGACGCGCGCGCCGAGGGACGCAGACTGTTCGGCTATGCCGCCGCCGAAGTGCGCTTCCCATAGGCGAGCACCGGCTGATCAGGCCGCCGTACCGGCCCGATCGCGGACAGCCACGCGCGACAGACCGACGAGCGAAGCCAAGCGGCGGTGCGAATCCAGCCGCGCATCGCGATCGTAGGTGCTGGTGTGTACGAGGATTTCGTCGGCGCCCGTCCTGCCCACCAGCCGCTCCAGTCGGCCGGCGACCTCGTCCTCGGTTCCGTACAGGTGGCCGCGCAACCCCTCGTCGAAGATCCGGCGCTCCCGAGCGGTCATGGTGCGCGCCTCGATTTCCACGGGCGGTATCAGGGGCGGGAACTCGCCATGGGTGCGCGCGTATGCGCCGGACCACGCCTCCGGCAGCAGCAGCCGATGCGCTTCGGCAGTGCTGTCGGCGATCACGATCGAGGCGGAGACCACGACGTAAGGCGCCGCGCCCACCGCGGCGGGGCGGAACAGGGCACGATAGCGCTCGATAGCCTCCACCATGCGGTCCTCCCCGCCGACCGCGGCGATGACCAGCGGCAGCCCGAAGCGGGCGGCCCGCTCGGCGCCGGACCCGGTGGCCAGCAGGAACGCCGGGATACGCAGCCCTTCGGCGGGCCACGCGTGCACCCCCTGTCTGCCCTCGGCGAAGTACCCCAGCAGCTCGGCGAGCTGGGCGTCGAAGTCCTCCGCGTCGCGCTTGTCGTGCCCCAGCGCTCGCCGCACGCCGTCGGTGAACCCGACCGAGCGGCCGAGACCCATGTCGATGCGTCCCGGGTAGAGCGATTCCAGCACGCCGAACTGCTCGGCGACCACCAGCGGCTGGTGGTTGGGCAGCATCACACCGCCCGTGCCGATCCGGATCCGCTCGGTCGCTCCCGCCGCTGCGGCCGCGAGCACGGTCGGCGCCGAGCCCGCCACGCCGGGCACACTGTGGTGCTCCGACACCCAGAAACGGTGATAGCCCCACTGTTCGGCGAGCTGGGCGAACTCGACGGTCTCCCGTAACGCGGCCGGATGGCTCTGACCGCGCCGGACGCGCGAGCGATCGAGAACGGAGAACCGGACAGGGGAAAGCGCCGAGGTCATATCGGTGTCAACGCGAGCGCGCCGCGCTCATTCCGCCGATTCACGACGGCGTGGGCAGCCCCAGTGCCTGCGCCAGCACCCGCCACGCCTTCGGCAGCTGCGCCTGGAAGTCCGGCCAGGTGTGCATGCCCGCCGCGGTGTACTCCAGGGTGGCGGGGATGTTCAGCTGGGACAGGCGGTCGGCGAACCGCTCGGTGCAGGCCCGGGCGCCCGCTTCCAGCGCAGCACCGCCGCCTGCGGTTTGCAGCGCTTCCGCGACCGACGGGGAGTTCGCGACCGACACCAGATCGGCTCCCGTCGGCAGCCCGGTGGCCGCCGAGAGGTAAACGGCGGTGTCGCGCAGGTTCTCCGCGTGCAGCAGGCTGTCGTGCGCGGCCCACTCCGGTGAGGTCGGCGGGCCCCAGAGATTGTTCACGTTGCCGCCGCGCGAGGCGACCGTGATGGTGGTCACCGCGTGCCCCAGCGGGTCGGCGGTGGAGTAGCACCCGCTCATCCCGGCGACGGCGCGATACCAGCCCGGATGGCGCTGGGCGAGCATCATCGCCGCCTGTGCGCCCATCGACACCCCGGCGATGGCGCGACGCCCGTCGGTGCGCAGCAGCGACTCCACGATGGGCGGGAGCTCGGTGGTGAGGAACGTCTCCCAGCGGTTGAGTCCGAGTGCGGCGTCCTGCCGGACCCAGTCGCTGTACATGCTGCCGGTGCCGCCGCCGGGCAGCACCACGTCCACCGGCTTGCCCGCGAAGAACTCGGCTGCTGCGCCCTTGGTCAGCCATGCGGACGTGGCATCGCCGTCGACGCCGTCGAGTAGGTACAGCACCGGGCGCGGCGCCGCGCCGCTGCCGCGCAGGATGTCGACGGTGATGATCCGGCGCATCGCCGCCGAGGCGATCGACAGCCGTTCGTGCCCCCCGCCCAGGTCCTCGATCGAGAGCAGCCCGGTGCGGGTCATGGCGGGGTCGACGGCGGGCGGCGGGGTCTGCGGCACCGGATCGGCGAGTACGGGCGCAGCGGCGGCGGTGGCGATGAGGGCCATCGCCACCGCGGTGATCGGCATACGTGGGCTCATCCGGCTGCGGCGGCCCGTTCCGCTTGTCTGGCAGCGGCGCGTTCGCGCTGTTCCTCGAACCGGCGCGCCCGGATCTCCAGGTCTTCGAGGTAGGCGTGCAGTTCCTCGCGGGCTCGTTCGCCGTCGCCGGTCAGATCGTCGCGTTCGAAGACGTGCCACGCGCGCAGCACCGGACGCACCACCACATCGAGATGCTGACGCAAGTCGTAGATGCCGTGCTTGGCCAGCAGCACGGCGTTGCGCCGGAAATTCGGCTGGGTCAGCCCCGGCATCTGGAATCGGGTGACCACGCTGGTGATGGCGCGCAGCGCTTCGTTCGGCACCAGGTCGAGGGCCGCGGCGCTGATGTTCCGGTAGAAGATCATGTGCAGGTTCTCGTCGGCGGCAACTCGCTGCAGCATACGCTCGGCGACCGGTTCCCCGCAGGCCGCTCCCGTATTGCGGTGGCTGATCCTGGTCGCGAGCTCCTGCAACGTGACGTAAGCGACCGAATGGAGCAACCGCTCCTCTTCGCCGGGTGTGGCGAAACCGGTGGTCATATGCGCCATCCGCGCCTGCTCCAGCAGCACCGGATCGACCGCGCGGGTCACGACCAGATAGTCGCGCATCACGATGGCGTGGCGGTTCTCCTCGGCGGTCCACCGGCCCACCCAGGTACCCCACACCCCGTCCAGCGAGAACGCCTCCGAGATCTCCCGGTGATACGACGGCAGATTGTCCTCGGTGAGCAGATTGGTGATCATGGCGGTCTGCGCGACCTCGGAAAGCGCGGATTGACCCGGCTCCCAATCGATTCCGCCGAGGGCGGCGAAATTTCGGCCGTCGTCCCACGGCACGTAATCGTGCGGATTCCAGGATTTCGCCTTGCGCAGATGGTCGTTGAGCAGGCGTTCGGCGGTGGGCTCCAGTTCGCGCAGAATATCGCGATCGGTCAACGCGGTGGTCACTCGAACTCCTTTGCTCACCCCCGAGATCAGGGCACAGTCGACGATAGCGGCGGAATATCAGGCAGAACGGCCGATCACGCGATCGTTGGGCGAGGTGACGATGGCCATATGGCCCGGCTGGGGCAGTTCACAAGCCGGGGCATCGCCCGCGTCGGCCACCCGATACAGCCCCGGCGGCCCGCCCGCGGCCCGCAGCCGGTCCAGCAGATCGTGGGCGCGACCGGCCAGTTCCGGGATGCGCGCGGTGCGGCCGGTGGCCACCGTGGCCGTCAACGGAACCTCGGCGGCCTCACCGACGATGGCCAGCACGTCGTCGGTCATGGTGAATGTTCCGGTGCGGGCGGGCACGTCGTCGAGCGGCACCAGCACCGTGCCGCCCGCGGCGGACAGCACCGACAAGGCCCGTGAGCCGAGCGGACCGGCCAGCGCGGCCTGCACGCGGCGGAGCTTGCGCCGGGCCGCGTCCGTGCCCGTGCCGGGTCTTCGCTCGTCCGGATGCGCCGGAATGCCCAGCGCGACGACCTGATACGACCGTGCGATCGGAATGCCTGTCGCCCTGGCGAGTTCGCCGACCGCGTGCCCGCCCAGCAGCGCGGAGACCAGCGTCTGAGCCGCGGTCTGATGTTCCCGCGCGACCGCGCGGTGCTCGTCGACATAAGCGGTCGACGCCGCCACGGTCACCATCTCCAGTACGTGGACCGCCAATCGCGCACCCGCGAGAAAATGATCGGTTCGCTCGTCGGCGACCTCGTCGGCGAGGAATTCCAGCCCGCTACGGATTTCGTCGTGATATGCGCCGAGCACCGTTTCCAGTGTGATGCCCTCCCGCGCCCAGCGCGAGGCGAAACCGGCGATCTCCGGCGGCCGGACCGCTGCGGGCGCCGGACGCGGAGCCAGTAGTTCGACAGCGGCCGCCAGACAATTCCGTGCGGTCGTCGCGACATCGCCGGACGCGTCGCGGCCGGAGCGCCCGGCCAGGTGTGCGACGAGTTTCGATGTCAACGTCTCGGTACTCGTTCTCGACTGCCTGCCCATCATGCCTCCCGAAGGTTAGCGTCGGATCGTGATGGAATCGAGATATGTTCCGCCGCATCGGGTAAGTCATCAGCGGCCGCCCGACCCGTTGGGCGCAATCACAACTTTCGCTGGAATCTCGCGCGGCCCGCGTCCCGCACAGGCAGAACCGCTGCGGCACCGCAATTTTCGGATCCGGCCCGATGTCCGCGGGCGCACCGATTTCCGGAGTGTGTGACGCAGCGCCGTCCGCGCATTTCCGGCGCTGCGTCGAGATCACCCTAGATCCGTTGGCACCGTCCTGAGTAGTCCCCTCCGGTGCCCTGGGGACGGTTCATCGCGACCCACGGCCACGATTGGGACGTCACACAGTCCGTGTCGTCGCCGTGAGCCGGGGCGTCGCGTGCTATGAACCGAGGCATCGAAAGGCAAACCTGTGAGCTGTTCCATCAGATCATCCGAACCGCTGTGCAGCAGATCGCTCCGCCGATAGCATCGAGCGCCGCGCTGCCGTACGGCGTCGCGACGAGTTTCGAAGGGCGACAACACATATGAGCGGTACGCGAGACAAGCTGGACGAGCTGCGGGGGATTCTGGAACTGGCCGAAGAGCCCGCAGGCGAAAACGGCATCGCGAAGCGCAAGACCAAGGGCATTCCCAGCGCGCGGGAGCGAGTGCGCGCGCTACTCGACCCGGGGAGTTTCGTGGAGACCGGCGCGCTGGTGCGCCAGCCGGGCACCCCGGGAGCCATGTACGGCGACGGCGTGGTCACCGGCCGCGGGCGGATCGACGGCAGGCCCGTCGTGGTGATCGCCCACGATCAGACGGTCTTCGGAGGCTCCGTCGGCGAGATGTTCGGCCGCAAGGTCGCCGCGGCGCTGGATTTCGCCACCAGGAACGCCTGCCCGGTCGTCGCGATCAACGACTCCGGCGGCGCCCGCATCCAGGACGCGGTCACCTCGCTGGCCTGGTACGCGCTGATGAGCCGCCGCCAGGAACGACTGTCGGGCTTCGTCCCGCAAGTGTCGATCATGCTGGGCAAATGCGCGGCCGGGTCGGTCTACGCACCGGTCAACACCGACATCCTGATCGCGACCGAGAAGTCCTACATGTTCGTCACCGGCCCCGAGGTGATCAAGGAGGTCACCGGCGAGGAGGTGACCATGGAGGAACTGGGTGGCGCGCAGGCGCAGGCGGCCAACGGCACCGTCCACCATGTCGCCGCCACCGAGCAGGACGCTTTCGACTGGGCCAGAACCTATTTGGGCTACCTGCCATCGAGTTGCCTCGAGCCGGGCCCGGTCGTCAATCCGGGCCTGGAGCCGCAGGTCACGCCGCACGATCTGGAGCTGGACTCGATCGTTCCCGACTCCGATCGGCAGGGCTACGACATGCACGAGATCTTGCTGCGCCTGTTCGACGACGGCGACTTCCACGAGATCAGCGCGGCGACCGCGCAGAACCTGATCACCGGCTTCGCCAGGGTGGACGGGCGCAGCGTCGGGGTGATCGCGAATCAGCCGCTGGTCCTCGGCGGCGCGATCGACGCCAAGTGCTCGGACAAGGCGACGCACTTCATCCGGCTGTGCAATGTCTTCGGGCTGCCGCTGATCTTCGTCGTGGACACCCCCGGCGTGCTGCCCGGCGTGGAGGAAGAGCGCAGCGGAGTGATCAAGCGCGGCGGACGGTTCTTCCGCGCGGTGATCGAGGCGACCGTCCCGATCGTGACCGTCGTGGTCCGCAAGGCCTACGGCGGAGGCTACGCCGTGATGGGCTGCAAGCAACTCGGCTCCGACGTCAGCCTGGCCTGGCCGACCGCGCGCATCGCCGTGATGGGTGCGGAGAGCGCGGTGAGCATCGTCGGCAAACGGCAGCTCGCCCAGGTGGCCCCTGAGGAGCGCGCGGCCGTGCGCGACGCCATGATCGAGCAGTACAACACGACGGTGGCCACGCCGTGGATCGCCGCCGAGCGCGGCTACATCGATGCGGTGATCGAGCCTTCGCAGACGAGACTGGAGATCCGCCGGGCGCTGCGTCTGCTGCGCGAGAAAGAGGCGAGCGCCGAGCCCAACCCCCGCAAGCACAGTCTTTTTCCGGTCTGAGGCGCAGCGGACCCGGTTATGCTGTGTCACAACATAACCGGGTCTATGTGGTGGGATCTCCGGCGATCAGCGGCGAACCGGGCCGTCCGGCACGCCGATGCCTTAATCTCAGGTCAGTGCCGGGCCCGCTTCGTTCGCCGCGTAGCGGCGCGGCACGCGACGTGCCCGCTGCGCCTGTTCCCTACCCTCGCCCGGCGGGCACGCCGCACCAAGGCTCAGCCGTGCCCCCAGGTGAGATCGGCCGCCACCCACTCGGTCTCCCACCTGCGCAGCCGCCGCCGATCGAGACCTCGGCGCAGCAGCAGATAGCTGCCGACGAGCACGATCGAGACGCCGACCACCGCACCGGCGGTCAGCATCACCGCCTTGCTGGCGGGCTGGGTCGACGACGGCGGCTCCACGATCGCGCCGCGTTCGTTCAGCCAGATCGGCACGGTGGAACCCGGCTCGACCACCGTGGTCGACTGATAGTCGCCGGTGTGGGCCACGCCGTCGGCATCCTTCCAGGACACACGCGCGGGCACCACCGGCGCGTACAGCGGCGCCTTCCCGGTTTCGATCACGGTGGCGTCGACTCGATGCAAGCGTGCCGTCTCGGCCCGTACCGCGGCCGTCTCGACGCGGTACACCCGGCCGCCGACGGTCAGCGCGAGTATGGGCACGACTATCAGGAACACCAGGGCCAGCAGCACCGCGACACCGGTCTGCACACGATCTTCACTGCGGCGCAGCGGATTGCGATCCAAGCCGACGCGGCGGCACGTCCGGCGGTACATGTTCACCGACCCGGTAGGCATGACGGTGACTCCTCGTTGCGAATTTCGGCGGTGAGGGTGACGAGGGTGTCGAAGAACTCTTCGACGAGGCCGGGCAGGCCCATCGGATCAGGGCCAGCCGCCCAACTCTGTAGCGCCGCGAGCAGCATGCCCGCACCGGCGCCGACGGCGACGGCCGGACGCGGATCGGTCTGCGGATCCACGCCGAGCCGTGCCGCGATGATCCGGACGGACTCGCGTTGCCCGTCGATGCGGATGCGCTGATAGCCGGCGAACAGTTCCGGTTCGTCCTCGAAGCGCTGGAACAGCGCCCAGCGGCGGGCGAGCAGCGACGCACGGGCCCCGCCGTACTCGGTGGCGAGCCAGTCGTGGACGGCGCCGCGGTAGGCGATCAGGGGCGGCTCGGAAAGGGGACGGTGGCTCAGGGCTTCGTTGAACAGGTGCACATCCTGGTCGACATCGCCGAGAATCGCCTCTTCGATGGACGCGAAGTGCCTGCTGAACGTGCGCCGGGTGACACCGGCCCGCAGCGCGATGTCCTCGACGGCCACCGCGTCGAGCCCCCGCTCGGTGAGCAGGTCGAACGCCGCGCGCGACAGCGCTTCACGGCTGCGCCGAGTGCGCAGCCGACGGCCGTCCAGACCGACACCGTCGTCGCTCATACACCTGAGCATACCCCTATTGTCCCAATGGGACAATACTTTGCTCTTGCCCGGCATGCGCATCACCTCGCAGAGAAGATGCCCGATTCGGGCGCGCTGAATCGCCCGGGAAGACGTCGGGAGGGCGGCCAGCGGCCGGTCAGCTTCTCGGGTTGTCCACCGGTTCGTCGACGGTCGGCGGAATGCCGTCGCGCAAGATCTGGAGCAGCTGGCCGGAATGCTCCGGTGACGGGGCCAGCAGCGAAAGTTGGTTCAGCACCGTGTAGTACACGTCCAGGTCGGCGATCTTGTCCAGATACAGCGCGCTGGTCAGCTGCTGGAGATAGACGATGTCGGGCAGATCGGCCTCGGCGAAGCGCAAGACGGTGAACGCGCCGTCGGTGAGCGCGGGGCCGCCCACGTGATCGGCCAGGATCTGGATCGTGACGTTCGGCCGCGCCGCCGCGTGCAGCACGCGGTCCAGCTGCGCGCGCCAGACGGTCGAGCCGCCGATCCTGCGGCGCAGCGCGGCCTCCTCGATGAGCATCCACACCTGCGGCGGGTGCGGACCGGCGAGGATTTCCTGCCTGCGCATGCGCAGCGCGACCCGGCGTTCGATCGCGTCCTGCGGCTCGCCCGGATGCGACAGTGTGAGCAGCGCGCGGGCGTACTCCGGGGTCTGCAGCAGTTCGGGGACCGCCCGCGGCTCGTAGCAGCGGATCAGCCGGGCCGCCTGTTCCAGCCCGAGGTAAGTGTCGAACCACTTAGGCAACCAGTCGTTGTCTCGCGCCCACCAGCCCGACGCATTGGCCTGCCTGGCCAGTTCCAGGTATCGATCCCGTTCCGCGGGGTCGGTCACCTCGTAGAAGTCGAGCAGGTCGACCAGATCGCGTTCCCGGCAGCCGGTGCGCCCGAGCTCCAGCCGACTGATCTTCGAATGCGACCCGCGAATGGCCTCACCCGCCGCTTCCCTGGTGATCTTCCGGTCCTCGCGCAGGCGACGCAGCCGGCCGCCTAGAACCATCCGCAGCACCGTCGGCCCGCCTCCGGACACCGGCTGAGCGCCGAACCCCGCCGCATCGGCCGCCTGTCGTACGTTCGAAGGACGCATGCCCCGAGTCTGCCATGTTGTCCCAGTCGTTATCTACGGCCGAAAGTCCCTGTACCGCCGCGCATTCGTGGTTCCACCGGGCCGGTCAGGCCGGGCCGGACGGCAGCTCGACGATCTGCGGCTCACGCTCGCGCAAGGCCGCGATGAGGTCGCGGGTGTACTCGGGAGGCGCGGCGTGCACCGACAGCAGATTCGCCACCGCCCGGTAAGCCGCGAGATCGGCGTCCTTGTCCAGATACAGCGCGCCGGTGAGTTGCTGGAGATACACGATGTCCGGCAGATCCGACTCGGCGAAACGCAGCATGGTGAACGCGCCGTCGGAGACCGCGGGGCCGCCGACGTGATCGGCGAGCACCTGCACGGTGATGTTCGGCGCGTCCGCGACCCGCAGCAGGTGGTCGAGCTGGGCCAACCACACCTGCGATCCTCCGATTCTGCGCCGCAGCGCCGCTTCCTCGACGATCAGCCACATCTGAGGTGGGTCCGGCCTGGTCAGGATCTCCTGGCGGCGCATGCGCAGGGCCACGCGCCGCTCGATCGACTCCTCGTCCTCGTGCGGATGCGCGAGCACGAACAACGCGCGGGCGTACTCGGGGGTCTGCAGCAGTTCCGGAACGACCCGCGGCTCGTAGCAGCGGATCAACTGGGCGGCATGCTCCAGCCCGAGATAGGTGTCGAACCACTTCGGCAGCCAGTCGGCGTCGTGATGCCACCATCCCGAGGTGTTCGCCTGCTTGGCCAGCCGCTTGAACTCCGCGCACTCCTCCTCGTCGGTGACGCCGTACAGCGCGAGCAGGTCCACCAGATCCCGCTCCCGGAAGCCGGTACGCCCCAGTTCCAAGCGGCTGATCTTCGAGTGCGAGCCACGGATCGCCTCGCCCGCTTCCTCCAGTGAGATGCCGCACGCCTCACGCAGCCGACGCATCCGCCCGCCGAGGATCATCCGTAGGGCGGTCGGGCCGCCCTCGGCGGCGGGAGCCGTTCCACGAGCGATGGATTCGTTCTGAGGCCGCACTACCGAAGCACGCATGTACCGAGTCTCGCATGTGCGGTGCCCGCACTCCAGCACCGAACCCCACGAACGGCAGCGTATGCGCAGGTGTAAGCACATCCGCAAGATCATTTTCAAGATCGCCGGGATGACTGCTCGTCCCGCAGCCCGAGTACCGCCGGCAGCGACCATCGGTCCGGCAGCAGACGAACTACGGAAGGCAAAGCGACGAGTTGGCCGCGGGTCGCGCGGCGCTACCGAAAACCATTGCGGCCGAGTAGTTCCGCTGCGCGACCGCGCACCGAAGCGATGACCGCACGACCCGGTGCCCGCCGCCGCCGAATCCGGTGACGGCGGGCCGCTCGGTTCAGCGCAGCACTACGTCCGCCGTCGCGCGACCGAACAGCTTGCGGTCACCGCAGGTCGCGGTCAAAGCGATGGTGGCCGCACGGCGCTGTGGGTCCAATTGCTTGACCCGACCGCGGAATTCGATCGCGCTCGCCCTGGTCGCCGGAACCGGGGCGAACCCGGCGAACCGCACCCCGTACCGCGTGACGGCGGCCGGATCACCGAGCCACGAGGTGAGATACCCGGCGCCGATGCCCATGGTCAGCAGTCCGTGCGACACCACGTCGGGCAGTCCGGCGCTGCGCGCGACCACGTCGCTGAAGTGGATCGGGTTCGAATCACCGGAGACGCCTGCGTAATTCACCAGATCACCACGAGACAGCAGCACTGTTCGCGGGGCCAGTTCCATGCCGACGGACAGGTCCTCGAAAGCGGGGACGGTGCGGGGCGTGCGCGACTCGTCGGGGGTGTCCGCTTGCAACGCCTCGTCGAAGCTCTCGACCAGCCCGCCGTCGTCGCCGGACCCGCGCCCGGCCGCCGCGTTCTCACGGTCGGCGGCCGACTGCCCGGTCATGATCACGCCCTCGACCGCCGCGCGCAGATCGGCGGCGAGGTCCACCCCGGTCTGCGCCACCGCCGTGGTGTGCGCGGTCTGCAACACTTCCTTGTGCTGGTTGCTCAGCACGTTCCTGGTGACCATGAAGTCCTTGTCACCGAACTGCCGGAACGACTCGATGTAGGATTCGCACCGCACCTGGTCGCCCGCGACGATCGGCCGGTGCACCCGGATCGTCTGCTCCGTCTGCAGCACCTGGCCGAGGTCGTACCCGGTGAGCACGGACTCGAACATCTTGCGCTGCATCAACATGAGCACGATCGACGAGAACGTCATCGGCGCGACGAGCCCGTCGAAGCCGAGTTCCGCCGCGGCGTCTTCGTACCGGTGGGCGGGATGGCCGTCCTGCAGCGCTCGCGCGAACTCCCGGATTTTCTCGCGCCCCACCTCGTATGAGTCGGTCAGGCGATAGTGCCGCCCCACCAGTGCCTTGGCTTGTTCGGACGCGGTGGTCGTGATGTCGTTCATGTGCCTCTCTCGGGAATCCGCCGTCACCCCCGACCGGCCCGGCCCACCGTACCGAAGCCGCGACGACGCCGCAGGAGCGCCCTCGCCAGATCTGGGCATACCAACCGAAGGGCCGAAGGGGGACACAGTCTTGATCGCCATCGCGGGCGCACCGCGTTACCGGATTCCCCCGAGCGCCGTCACACGGTCAGCACTCGTCGGGCGCAGGCACTCCCCGCAGCCTGTCGTCCAGCCAGATCATGGCTTCCGGATAACCGAGCGCACCGGCGATGATGTGCTCACCCAGCACACTGCGGTACACCGCGGGCACGCCGAGGCCGCACTGCTCCAGATAGAGATCGCGCGCGCCCTCGGCCGGGATCCAGAACTCCTGCTCGCCGTTGTAGACGTAGAGCGGAGTCGCCGACCGCATCCCGGCCATCTTCGTCACCCGATAGATGTCCGCGGCCAGCGCCGAATGCAGCGGATCGGGGAAATTCGCGGCGATGTCGATCGGCAGCATCAGCACGCCGATCGCTCCGAAGCTGCTGCCGCACATGTTCTTCACCGGCGAGGTGGCCACCCATCGGGCGAGATTGTTCATCCCGGCCAGGATCTCCGGCCGCTCGCGGCCGATGCCGAACACGGCACCCATGAATATCGCCGAGGCGAGGTTGCCGTTCATGCTGCGGGCCAGGATCTCGAAGTCGGCGGGCACGCCGCCCAGCGCCGCGCCCACGATCACGTCCGCCAATTCCGGTGCGTAGCCGTCGATCAGCTTCACCGCCCCGTGCGTCGCGATCGCGCCGCCGGAATATCCCGCCAGGCCGAACTTCGCGGCGCCGAACTCCTCCGGCAGCAGCCCGCGCACCGCCCGGATCGAGTCGAGTACGGCGTGCCCGGCCACGATGGGTTCGGCGTAGGCCATCGAAGGGCCCTCGTGGTCCGGGATCAGCACGGCGTACCCGCGCAGCGCCGCCAGATGCGTCGTAGGCGGGAGGAAGTCGGTGGTGCTGGTGTCGGGGTTGAGCCCGTGCGCGAGGGTGTATCCCGGCGTGCAGGTACGGCCGAGGGCATCGATGGGCAGGTTGTTCACCACCACCGGCCGCTGACCGGGCCCTGGCCACGGTGCGGCGGGAACGATCAGCGTCGCCGTGGCGTACGACGGTGCGCCGTGCGCGTCCGTCGTACGGTACTTCACCAGCAGCGCACGCTGGATCGGCAGCAGCAGCAACGGCGCGGCCGTCGCGCGCACGTCGCGGACCTCGATGACCTGTCCCTCGGCCGATTCGTCGAGATTCGCGGGCCGTAGGTCGAACATCGGGTCGCCGACGGCGGAGGGCAGCGTGGCCGAGCGCAGCGCGGCCAGCGACGGCGACAGCGTAGTCGCCTCGTGCGCAGGCGAAATCGGCTCCGGCAGCGGCGCGATCGGCGGCGGCGGGATCACCTGATCGATGAGTTGTTGTAGCGCGGGCAGCAACCCGCCCGGCGGCGGCGCGGGCGGCGGCTCTGCGGCGGCGGGGACGGCCAGGACCGAGCTGGCGGCGAGCAATGCCACAGCAATGGCACGCGAAATCTTCATGGCACACGCCTTCGGGTGCGAACGGCAACGTCGTCTGGCACCCGGGCGCACTGGCCTTCGACCCCCGAAATGTCCCCTGTCAGACCGGGAGCCAGGACGTCAGGCTACGTCAGCGCCCTGGACTGGACGCAGTAAAGCGTCCGAGTTGTGTTGTCGCGTATCCATATCGCAACAACCGGCCGAGACCCCTTTCCGAAGAGTGGGGTCCCGGCTCGGCCGTTCACATATCGTCGCTCAGCAATTGCTCGGCGCCGGCTCCCCTCGGAAACGAGCGTCCAGCCAGTTCAGTGCCGCGGGAATACCGAGCACCGCCGCGGTCAAATGGTCCGGCACCGGGATCTCCTCGGTCTGCACCCTGGCGCCCGCCGAGCACCATCGCTTGTCGGTGTTGACCACCGCGTCGATCGGGATGAGGCCGTCGATCGGCGAATGCCATTCGAACACCGGCGTCTTCGGCACGCCGTCGTAGAGTTCGAGGCTGTTCTCCTCGACCACGGCGCGCGCGGTGTTGTCGGTGATCATCGAGGTCGTCTTGGCGAAGTCCAGCGCACCGTGACCCGCCCCCGTCGAGAGGATGTCGTTGGTGCAGCTGTTGGCGATCTGCGCGCGAGCGGCCAGACCACGTTCGTTCAGCTGGTCGCTCAGCGGGAAGCGAGTCGGGTACTCCCGTTCCAGCCCGAACCCGGCGGCGAACGCCAGACCGAACACCGGGTGCGGGTTGAGCCCCAGCCCCTCGAGCATCTTCACCAGATTCATCGGCACGCCGCCCATGGCCGCGCCCGCGATGTCGAGTTCCGGAGCGTACTTCGGCTGCAGAGCCGCGGCCCACGCGGTGGCCATCCCGCCGCCGGAGTATCCGACCATCGCCACCGGGCTGCGCTGCACCCCGAGTTCGTTGACCTGCTTGACGGCGCGGATCCCGTCGAGCGTGATCTGCCCGCCGAGTTTCGCGGCGCCGTAGGCGAAATTCGGGCCGAGGTGGTCGGGCAGCGCGACGCTCCAGCCGCGCGCCAGCAGCACGTTCCAGCCGGGCGCTTCCCGCACGACGAGGTTCGGGTCGCCGGTGTAGAGCACCCGGGAGACCGAGCACTCCGAGCCGAGCCCGTTGATGATGTGCTGGAACGACAGCAGCGGACCGTCCGCGCGATGCGCCTTCGGCGTCAGCACCGTGGTGGTCGCCGCGATCGGTTTCCCCTCCGAACTCGTCGACCGGAATCGGATCACGGTCACCGTGGTCTCCGGGAAGATCGCCAGCGGCGGCATCACCCTGGTCGCGATCACGTCGCCGGGCTTGCGGTCGGCGATGTCCGCGGGCGTCGCGTAGAAGGGATCCGGATCGGGTTCGGGATACAGCGGCGCGCTGGTCGCCGCGCCGGCCATGCTCGCGATCAGCACCAGCCCCGCGGCCATCGCTCCGATCGCACGTGCGAGACGTCTTCGCCCCACTCCCCTACCCAACGAACGTGGGCGCTGACTCATCGACGTGTGCCTCCTGAATCGTCCGACGCTGTGCTCATCCTCGGCAACATCACCCGCGCTGGGTACCGCCCGACGCGATCATGTTGACAATTCACAAGTTTGGGTCGCCCGGGCTGTGCCCGCGATGCGCCCCGGCTGGTGACTGTACCCCACGACGCCACGTCCGTTCTGTGACATTTCCAGCCGATAACCTGCAACATGTTCTCAGCAGTGGCGGCCCTTTACCGTCAGTCCTACCGGCGCGGCTGCCGCGCAGGCCGGAAGGAGACAGTGGCATGGACGGCACTGTGCGCAGACTCGCTGACCGCGACGACACCCAAGAACCGCCGACCCGGCGTATCACCGTCTACTTCGACGGGCCCACTCCCGAGGACGCGCTGGTCCTCGAATACGCGGCCACCAAAACCGAGGCGTGGGAGTTCACCTCGGCCGCCGCACACGCCGGGCTCACCGTCACCGTCGACGGCCAGGTCCGTCCCGGCCTGCGCAGGCTACCGTGCCATTCGCTCTGGCGCTGAGTGAGCGGACTCAGGGCCGATCGAGCACGCCGCGCAGGAAGTCGAGCGCGTCGGGAAACGCCTCGCGCGCCGCGCCGAGATGATCGCCGGGATACCAGTCCACCCGCAGATCGGTGTCCGCGCAGCGCAGCTCGGCGATCAGCTCGAGCGTCAGCGGCGCGGGCACCTCCAGATCCGTCAGCCCTTGACCGAGGTACAACGGCACCGAGTAGCCGCTCGTCGGCACCTTCAACATCGCGCGCACCGCTGCCAGCAGCGCGGGGTCGTCCAATGGCCGCGACAGCATGGCCCCGATGCCGATGCCGGATACCTGCGCGTCCGCCTCGGCGGCGCAGTCCGCTTCCACGATGCGCAGGACGTCCCGGCCCACCGGGGTCAGGTAGCCGTCGATGTCCAGCTCCGGCGCACTGGCGCGCAATCCGGCCAGCAGCATGCCGAAATAGGTCGTCGTCTTCTGCAGCGGCAGCCGCGGCAACCAGGGCCCGGCCAGCGGGAACATCGCGTCCAGATTCGACGGCGCGCCGGTCGCGGCCGCCCCGCGCAGATCGAGTTCCGGTGCGTCGCCGGGCGCGAGATGGGCGGTGAACAGCGCCGCGTGCCCGCCCTGCGACTGACCGAACACCGCCCAGCGGGTACCGAGCGAAGGGGCGACCGCCCGTGCCGCGCGCACGCCGTCGATGATGCTGCGGGCCTGGGCGGGACCGTCCAGATAGGGATGCACGCCGGGGGTGCCGAGTCCGACGTAGTCGGAGATCACCACCGCATTGCCCGCGCGCAGCAGATCCGGGTACACCGACGTCAGGTAGTAGTCCCGGGGTCGCAGCGTGAACGCGCACTCGTCGGCGATCCCGGAAGTGCCGTGCGCGTAGGCGACGATCGGCCAACCCCCTTGCGGCGGAGCGCCTTCGGGCAGATAGAGCACTCCGGTGCTCAGCATGGGCCCGCGCGGGCCACGCGACCAATACGTCAGCCGTTCGGCGGTCGTCGCCCCTGCCACGTGCAGACGGTCCGCCAGTTCCGCCAGGTCCGTCACGGTGCCGGGCGCCTCGTCCACCCCGGCGTCAGCGGGCCCGGCCAACGCGACCGTCACCGAGACCACGACGCCCGCCGCCCCCACCATGAACCGTCCACACCGCACCGACCGACTATCCCCAGCCGCGGCCGCACCGGCAAGCCACCACAATCGGTGGCCCGGCCGGGCGACCTCGCCGGGACCGCCCGGGCTCGCTAGGCTCGGATGAGCACGCCGGAAACCGGTGCCGAGGAGAACACAGGAGGCTCGACCGTGGCGCAGCGGTACCCGTATCGCCTCGTCACCCGGCGCCGCGCCGCCGTACTGCTCGCGGCGGGGCTGCTGCCTCTGCCGATCGCCTGTGGAAACGATTCGCCCGATCCTTCGGCGGACCCGACCACGACCGCCGGCACCACGACCACGACCGTACCGACCGCGCCGATATCGATACCGCCGGCCGCCGTGCCGTCCGTCGACCCCTACGCGGGACAGCCGCTGATCGATCACGTCGCCTGGACCGAAGCGATCGACGGACCCCGGCTGCTCGTCTTCCCGACGCAGGCCGGTCGGCGGACCACCTTTCCCGGCTCGGACGAACGGGCGTGGCAGGAGGTCGTGGCCGAGTCGGCGGACGCGGACGCACCGGGCATGCGCGATCAGTTCGTCTGCCACTGGGCGTGGGCCCGGCTGGTCCAGCCGGACAAGCCGAGCTGGAACCTGGAACCGTGGCGCCCGGCGGTGGGCTACCAGGCCACCGTCGAAGCGCGCTGTAATCCCGGCGGCCCCGAGCGCTGAGCGCGGGCGCCGCCCCGACCGGAAGGAGCGATCCATGCGCGTCGTCATCGCAGGCGGACACGGGAAGATCGCATTGCTGCTGGCCCCATTGCTCACCGCGAACGGCCACGAGGTCGCCGCCCTCATCCGCGACCCCGAGCACGCCGCCGACGTACGCGCCACCGGCGCCGAACCGGTGCTGTGCGATCTGGAGAAGGCGGGCACAGACGAGGTGGAGGACGTTGTAAAAGGCGGCGACGCGGCGGTTTTCGCCGCCGGCGCCGGGCAGGGCAGCGGCGTGGACCGGAAATACACCGTCGACCTGGGCGGCTCCGTCCGGCTGGCCGAGACCGCCGAGCGCACCGGAGTGCGCCGCTTCCTGCAGATCTCCACGATGGGCGCGGGGCAGCCGGTCGCTCCCGGTTCCGACGACGTGTGGGCGGCGTACATCGACGCGAAGACCAAGGCCGAAGACGATCTGCGCGAGAGAGATCTCGACTGGACCATTGTGCGCCCCGGCCGCCTGACCGACTCCCCCGGCACCGGTCTGGTGACTCTCGCGCCGGCCCCGGTCGGGCGCAGCGAGGTCCCGCGCGCCGATGTGGCGGCCGTACTGGCCGGACTGCTGCCCGCCGCGCCCGCATACGGGCTGACCCTCGAACTCGTCTCGGGTGACACTCCGATTAGCCAGGCAATTGCACATCTGACCGATTGAGCTGTCGCGCACCCCGCTACCGCCCTTGCCGATCGACCGCAACGGTCACGATGGGAGAACAACCGTGTTCAGTCGAATCGTCTCGATGAAGATCCGCCCCGGCTCCCGCGCCGAGTTCCTGGCAGCCATATCCCGCAGCGCCGACGCCTCCGTCCGGACCGAGCCCGGCTGTCTGCGCTTCGACATCTGCGCAGATCGGGTGGACCCCCACCGATTCTTTCTCTATCAGCTCTACACCGACGACGAGGCGGCGGAAGCACACCGTTTCACCGAACATTTTCTTGCTTGGCGGGCCGCGGCGGACCAATTCGTCGAGCCGGGTACACAGATCGATTACAGCACGGACGTCCTATTCGGCCGCGACTGAAATTTCGCGTCGGGCACCGTTTCCGCAAACTTCCGGCCGCGAAATACGCAGTGCGCACGTGCAATCGATCGTGCAGATGTGCTTGCATCTGAAAGGTACGGCGGCATAAACTCGGTCCCGCAACGCTTTACAGGGGACCACCAGGGGAGGCCGCGTGGGCGAGCCGAAGGCCGAAGCCGCCATGGGTTTGCCGCCGCCAGAAACAGGGGCATTCGAATGGAACATCCACTTACCGGCGGCCGGTTCGGATCAGCCGACACCGCACTGGCCGACCAGCCGGCGAACGGTAGACATATGAGCACATTATCGGCCCACAGCGGCCACACCGATACCGTATTTTCCCGAGAAACCGCCGTGGCATACGTGATCGATGCCGTCGAATCCACCGGGGCGGCGACTCGGCACGATTTCGATATCGACCGCATCGTCAGCACCGCGCACGCGATGGCCGACGACTGGGATCTCGAGGCATTGCAGCCCGCTACATTCTGGCGAATCGCCTCCAGCTTCATCAAGCAGTAGATCGTCCCGCCGTCCGAGCCCGGCGGATAACGAAATTTTCGGCGGCTACCACCGCCGAGCGATTGGACAGCAAAGAAAAACCGAGCGGCCACCTCCGATTTGGGAGGTGGCCGCTCGGCGTATCGGGTCTTCGGCGGCGCCGAGACTACCGCGTGGCCTCAGCGCCCTTCGGCATACTTCTCCATGATCGCGATCGACTTGTCCGGGCGCTCGGCCTGCACACTGAGGCGGTCCATCACCGACAGGTACAACGCCAGGTCTTGCCGCCGCTCGAGATACAACGCGCTGGTCAACTGTTCGAGATACACGATGTCCGGCAGTTCGGCCTCGGCGAAACGCAGAATGCTGAAGGAGCTGCCCGCCGCGGCGTGCTCCCCCGCGGTGAACGGCAGCACCTGGATCGTCACATTGGGCAGCTTCGCCAGCCGGACCAGATGCAGCATCTGCTCTCGATGCACCTGCGCGCCACCGACGGGCCGCACCAACGCGGCCTCGTCGAGCACCGCCCACACCACCGGCGGGTCCGAGCGGAAGAGGATTTCCTGCCTGCGCTGACGCACCGCGACCCGCCGATCCGTATCGGCGTCCTCGTACCCGAGCGATACGACCGCCCGGGCGTATTCGGGCGTTTGCAGCAGTCCGGGAACAAGATGCGACTCGTAGGTGCGGATCTTGCTCGCGGCCTGTTCCAGGCCGAGGTAGGTGCCGAACCACTGCGGCAGCAGGTCGCTGTAGCGATGCCACCAGCCGGGCTCGTTGGCCTGCCTGGCCAACTCGAGGAACGACTCGCGCTCCTCGGCGTCGTGAACGCCGTAAAGGGTCAGCAGGTCGCGGATGTCGCGTTCCTTGAAGCCGGTACGGCCCAACTCGAGACGACTGATCTTGGCGTGCGATCCCCGGATCGCATCACCCGCCGCTTCACGGGTGATGCCCTTCTTCTCCCGAAGCTTGCGCAGCTGGCCGCCCAATGCGATGCGTAGCACGGTCGGACCACGTTCCGCGACAACGGATTGCACATGACCATCGTCATCGGGTTCAGCGATCATCGAGTTCGTCTCCGATACTCCGGGGGTTGCCCACAGTGTGTCACAACCACCTGTCGCGAGACACACCGCACCGACCGCTAATGTTACCGCTCAGCTAGTCAAATAGTCGAACTCCCCGGCCTTCGCGCCGCGGACGAACGCGTCGATCTCCGGACGCGTGTAGATCAAGACCCCGCCTTCCGGGTCCCGCGAGTTACGTACTGCCACCTGGCCGTTGGCCGTTTCGGCCACCTCGACGCAGTTGCCGCTCGGATTACTGAAGGAACTCTTTCGCCAAGTTCCGATGATCTCGTTGGTGGATGTATCCGACATCTTCCCCACTCCTCCGTTACCGCAGTCAGGCGATTCGGTTCGTGCAGATGCACGTTCAAACGTTCTTGCATCTGCACCGACACCGGACGATAGCACGAAGTTCGCCCTCTGTGCGCCCACGGATCGGCGTCATCCGGCGACAGATGTGAAACACGATCACCTCGACCCGGAAACACCGAGATCAGCTCCCCGATCCACCCCTCTGGACGCGCGCGAATCTTGTACTGTCACAGTGCACATCGGATGTACCAGTCATTCGCGACAACCCCACGCACCCACCTGCACGGCAGTGCCGCGGACCCGTTTCTGCCTAGGAGTACAACCCCATGACCGAAGACCACAGCCCCCTCATCCGAACCGACATACCCCACTCAGCGCGCATCTGGAACTACTGGATGGGCGGCAAGGACTATTACGAGATCGACCGCATCGCAGGCGATGCCGGGATCGAGGTGGATCCGGACATCAC
>NZ_JBEYVQ010000018.1:0-63142 GCF_040644075.1 Nocardia sp. NPDC047038
ATCCCCGCCATCGGCGCCATACCCGCCACCAACTCCGGATCCACCAACGGCTCCGGCTCCGGCTCAGGCTCCCGACCCCCACCACCCGGCGGCGCAGACTCCACCCGCGGAGCCACCACACCACCCGGCGCACCCTCAACCGGCTGCCCCGGCTGCTGACCAGGCACACCCCCCTGCTGACCAGGCACAGCATGACCCGGAACAGGCGGACCGGACGAACCCGGGCTCGCCTGCGTCGGACCCGCGTGACCGGGATCGCCTGCTCCATTCGGCTGACCAGGCCCCGACTGGCCCGGCCCTGGAGCGCCGGACTGCCCCTGCCCAGGCGACGGGCTGCCAGGCTGCCCCGGCACCCCGCCTGGCCGTGGCCGCTGCTGATCCGGCCGGGTCGACCATGGCGTCACCGGCCCCGGCGGTGCCTCGGGCTCCTCGCCGGTCTCGATCTGGGGCTCTACTTCTGTTGGCGGCATCGCTTACTCATCACATTCCACTGCCGAGCACTCGCTTCACCCGCACGTCGTCCGCACTGGGTATAACCCGTTCCACCAAGCCGCCGCTCGACGAATCGACGGTGACGAGCGTGGTGCCGCCGACCGCGATCCCCACTTCGGTCGGCGCATTGTTCCGGTAGTTCCAGAAGACCAGATCACCCGCCGATACGGCCGAGAGGTCCACCCGCTGACCGCAGGCACCCTGCGCCGCCACGGTATTCGGCAGTACGACGACCGAGGCGCCCGAACTGTCGGATTGTCCGCACGCTCGCCGAACCGAACTGTCCGGCGGGCGTGCGACGTCCGGCGACGGCGCGCCGACGGGCGCGGTGAGTGAGCACTGCGCCGTCGACTGCGCGGCGGAGGCTCGGTAGATCACCGTTCTGGTGAGCTCGGCGGCATCCATCCGCGCACCGGCACTGCTCTCCGCTCCGCTCGACGCGCCTCGCGACAGCGCGAGCGCCAGTTGACGCGCGCAATCGGCGCCGACTCCCGAGCCCACCGTCAGCAACGGCGCGTTCTGATACGGCGCGTCTTTCAGCGCCGTCGCACAGGCACGCTGCCAGTCGGACGCGCCGGTGTCGTCCGGGGCGATGGTCAGTTCCGCGTACGGGTTGGTGGTGGGAACGGTGGTCACCCCACCCGTCGGCGCGCTGTGCGCCGTCGGCCGCGCCACCGCCGAGGCGCGACTCGCGGTCACCGTCAAAGAGGGGTCGGGCCCCACCGCACTGTCGCACTGGTAATGCAGGTCGGACGCGATCGACGATGTCGCGCCGCCGATGACCAGCACCAGGCCCATCATGAGCAGGAGCATGGCACCGACGCCCCCCAACACCACCCATACCCAGAGCGGCATCAATACGAGCGTCAGGAGACGACCGATCATCGTGTGCCTTTCTGTGATATTTGCACCACTGTTGTGCCCTCATCGAGGGGTGGTCAGCGGCCGCGGGGGTTTCTGAGGGGATTCAGAATCGCGTCCGGAATCTGAGGCAGCGGATGTGCGGGGTCCGGCTGTGGGAGCGAGACGGCACCCGTGATATTCCGGCCCGCCTGCCATTGGTCGGTTTGGGCAGCTTTGTCGATTTCGGAACGCAGTACTCGGACCCGATCGAAGTCGTTGGGATCTTGGGCCACCCAGTTGGTGGCCGCCTGGACCCGCAGGGCATGCTCGTTGGCGATCCAGCTCCTCAACCGGTCCGCTTCGGTTTGATTCAGGTCCCGGCCATTGATCCGCAGCCGCGCGGCGGAACCGCCCGTGACCGGCCCCTCTGCATGGGCCTGCAATGCATCGATCCACGCCTTGTTCGGATTGTCGATGTAATCTCTGCCGAGCTGGGCCAGCTCTTCCGAAATATGCACTCCGCCCCCATAATCACCCCGATACCGATCGACGCTGGCCTCCAACCCATGGAACCTGGCCATCATCATTCTCGGATTCGTATGGAAGTCCCGCTCGAAGTGCTTATGCGCGGCGACGACCCGGCCGAGGTGCTTCGACGCGAGCGGCTCGTCGTCTGCGTGGCGGATGATATCCGCTCGTGCGATGGTCGCCCGTTGCCCTCTCCCCCAGCTGATGCCGGCCATCCGGAGGGCGTACTGCACGCTGCCCATCATGCCTGTCGTATGCGCGACATTCTCCGCCGCGAAGGCGGCGGCTCTTTCACTGTTGCGGCGCGCCCCGGACCTCGTTATTCCTTGTCGCGCGAAATCGGCGGCGGATACCCGGTCGTATGCGGAACCGTGCGCGGCCATTCGAAGGTCCCGCGAACTCAGGCCCCTCGCCTTATTCTTCTTGTCGGCATGATCTACCCGCGAGAAGGGACTCAGCGGGTTGAGACGGCCCGCGAACATCCATGCCGTGACCGGCGAGCTGTTGATGGTGCTGACCGCGCCGAGCATCGCCAGCGGGCTCAACGAGTTGGCCGCGCCGGAGTTACCCATACCCAAGCCCATACCCAGTGCGGAGCCGCCACCCCCGCCGCCCCCTGACGATCCGCCACTTTGTATCGCCGCTCCGATACGGTTGGTCACCCAGTCGTTGGCCTCGTCGATATTCCGGCTCAGACGCCGCACCTGAATGATGGCGATGATCTCGACGCCCGCCCCGATGACGAACACCACCATGATCTGACCGTTCGCCGCTCGGAACAGGCTGCCCAGCAACAGCTCGTATACGCCGAGGGCAATGACGAAGAAGCCCATCTTTCCGGCTGAAATGAATCCGTGCACGACGCAGCGCACAGTGAACGTCTGCGTCGGACCGTAGATGAATCCCCCCGCGGCGAATCCGAAGATCGACGCGAATCCGTAGTAGATGAGGTCGAGCGCGGCCCACATGATCTTGATGGACAAATACGCGGCGAAGGCCAAGAGGATGACCGCGCACAGCAACAGCAGCAGTCCGGCTCCGATCTGACCGACGCCCGGATTCCCCATCGCGGCATACGCGGCGCCGTCGCCGCATGATCTCATGCCGTTGCGCACCCGGTCTTCGCTGCCCGCCGTCATGCCCGCCGACCACGCGGCCCGGCAGGACGGGTTGCTGTCCACGACGTGCCCGGTGTTCCACACCTGCAACGGCAATCGCACGAAGTTGTCCGTCATGGTCGCTCCTAGCGTGGCGACCAACTGGTTCGGATTAGGATTGCTGTTCCCGTTCAGACCCGCCGCGACCGAGAGTCCCAAGTCGCGCCCTTGCACCAGCAGACCGTGGTCGGACAATGCCTCGGACAACGGGTTCGCCAGGAAGAACACACCGGCGATCGCGAAGACGATCATCGTCGCGACCTGCGTAACGGCCTTGGCGTACAGAGCGCGAACGATGAAATAGCCTACGAAGAATGCACCGATCGCCAGCGCCGTCGATGCCATCAGGGGCGTCGCGATCTGCGCCGTCAGGTTGCGGGCCATCGCTTGCAGTGGCGCGCTGATCAGGTTCAGCCACTGGAAATCCAGCGCCTTGTTCGGAAGCCAGACCCCCGTGATCGACAAGAGCTGCCATACCGCGAACAACGGCATGAGGATGATCCACAGCGCGAAATTGCCCAGGTTCAGCACTCCGCCGCGATCGACCACCAGCATGTAGCTCGACGCATTGACTCCGTAGGAGTCCTTGACATTCATCCAGCTGGTCGCGGTGTTGGGTGCGGTTCCCTGAGTCGCGGTGCCCGGCTGGGCGATGGATACCGCGTGGACGAGGCCCGGGAAGACGAACAGCACGAAGAGGGCCAGGACGATCCACGCGGTTCGCCGACGACGACGCGACGCGGCGATCCAAGCCCGGAATCGCCGGAACACCATCTGCGGCCGCCAACGTTCCGCGTCCCAGAATTGCGGTTCCCAAGGCATCCCGAAGGAAGGCCGATCTACGCGAATGCCGGAGCCGAGCAAAGATCTCATCAGCGGAACTCCGTCAGCGCCGCACGCGCGCCGTTGGCGCTGGTCGGGGTGCTGGTGATCGCGGCGGCGCGATCCGGACGCGCCGGACCGAGCACCTTGCCGCGACCGATGCGGTTCAGCGCGTCACGCATGAACATCTCGCCACGACGCTCCTCGGGAATCTGACGACCGGGCCCAACCGGAGGCGAGGTCTCTTCGCGAAGGATCTGCAACAGGAAAGGCGCTTCCTCCAGATCGACGCCCAACCACTCCAAGCTGTTGCGCGCCAGCGTCTCGTCGCGCTGCCGGAAGACGAACCGGTTCGGGATGAGATTGTGCGCCGCGCCCTGGAAGTCGGTGGCCGGGTCGTGCGAGGCGAGCCCGATCGCGGCCAGGTGCTTACGGCCGTCACGACTGAAATCCGAAGTGACCGCCGAGCCGACCTGTGTCTGCGTGAAATGGTGGGCCTCGTCGCCGACCAACAGGCCGAACCTGCCGTTGTCGGAGAGGAACGCCTCCCGTGCCGCCACGCCGACCAGTTCGTACAGCGCCGTGCCGAGCCGTTTCGTCAGCGGCAACCTGTTGTACAGGTGCGGGGTGGTGAGTTCCTCGGCGCTCGGCAGTTGCAGGTGGTGACTGCGGACCACGGTCGCGGCGGCATCCAAGCGCAGCGGTCGCAGCTTGGGATCGAACAGCACCGGCACCCGCTCCACCACGGTGCCGAGCCGCGCCGCCAGATCGGCGTACTCCTCGCCTCGCTCGGGGTGCTCCCGCAAGCGGCGCACGACATGGAACAGATCGAGCAAACTCTTGATCTTGTGCTCGGCCATGCCTCGTGGTGACAGCAGATTGCTCGCCGCCGCGCCCGCACCGGAGGTCGGCGACAGATCCAGCAGCGGAAGGATCGAATCCAGTGCGCGTTCTCCCGCGATCCGCGGGCTGAACAATCGCAGCGGATCCAGGGACACCGTGGGATTCGCCAGGTCGATGATGACCGCGTCATCGATCGACCGCGCGAAATGCTCCCACTCGCCGACCTGACTGCGGTCGATGGCGAGGAACTGCCCGCCCATGTCGTGGACGAGCACCGCCATCAGCTTTAGGAAATATGACTTCCCCGAACCGAGTTCGCCGGTCACCGCGAAAGAGGCGGACAGGTCGTGCAGCGCCGCCTCCATGATGCCGAAGTGGATCGGCTCGAAATGGCCCGACAGCAGGTTCACCCCGATCACCGGCCCGCTGTCGTCGCCGATCTGACTGGTGGTGAACGGCACGAAACCGGACCACATGTCCGAGGGGACGATATGGGCGAAATCGTCGAAGGCGCGGCGCGGCGGGCTGCCGGGAATCAGCATCGACCACAGGTCGACCTGGGCGCCGACCGGCGCGGTCATATCGACCTGGAACCGCTTGTAGCGCCGCTTGAGCGTGTTGACCGCATCCATCGTGGCGTCCCGGGTCGGCCCGCCGATGGCGATGACCGTGGTGAACGAGACCTCCGATTCACCGCCGTTGACTTCGAAATGCTGGTTGTATTCACCGAGCATCTGTGCCTTCGACGCCAGCGTGTTCTGTGCGAACGAGATCTCCTGGTCCCGCTGGTCCATCTGCTCGCCGAGCCTGCGCAGGCTGAGCTCGTTGTTCTTGAGCACCTCGTCTGCGGGTTTGGTGGAGATCCGCATGCCCCAGTCCACGGTGACGTCGCCCAGTCCCTCCAGCACGTTGAGGAACTCGCTGCCGCCGGGAAACGTCATGCCCGCGTAGGGGAACGAGTGCGGCGTCAACATCGCCTGGTATGACGGGCGGTAATCGAAATCGGGCTGCACCACCTTGATCACGGGGACGAACGAGGGCCGGATACGCCGATTGCTGTCGGCCTGGGCCCCTTCGTCGAGCGCGGCAGACCGGAACACCGCCGCCGTCGCGTCGTCCAGCGCGCCGGCTCGGGTGGGCGCCACCGGGTCCCCGGCCGCACCGCGGGAGAGATAGTGCTCCCACAGCCATTGGAACAGGGCCGCGGGCACCGGCATCGGATCGAAGTCACCCCCGATCCTGGACAGGATCTCGTTCGCCTTGTCGTCGTATTCCTCCAGGTCGGCACGGGAGATCGCCGTCGCATCGACCGTCGTGGTGCTGCCGCGCCACAGGCGCGACAACGCGGACATGCTGGAGTTGCTGGCGCCGACCGGGATCGACAGCAGGAAGATGCGGGTCTGCGGCATGATCGCGTGCACCCGCTCGTAGGAGGCGACCACCTCGTCGGCGTAGTCCTCGCACTCGTCCAGGTCGACGCCCTCCACCATCTTGGTGAGCACATCGATCGTGTTCAGCCGCGCCTGGATGCCCAGCAGCAACGACCCGCTCGGCAGGTTGGTGACCAGCGCGTGGTGCGCCATCTTCACGTCGTACTTGTCGCCGGCCTTGCGCAATCCGTAGCCGAGCGGATTGATGAAGTAGGTCGCGGTCACCAGACCGGAATGGGTGAACTGAAGATTGCCGCGGATCGCCGCGGTGGGCTGTAGATCTCGTCCGAGTGCCATCAGGGGCGTCCTCCGGGAGCCGGGCTGTCGCCGTTACCATCGCCTTCGTCGTTGCCGCTCAGCCGCAGCCACAAGTCGGTGACTTTTCCGCCACCGCTCATCACCTCGAGCATCCGGACACCGGACTTCGGCTCGGCGGCCACACCCGCACCATCGGGGCGGTCGGGCAGTAAAAGAACCACGCTCTCCTCGACGAACACGGTGTGGCGCGCGGAGTCACCGGTGATCGGCATGCCGGAGGCGGACACCGGCTTGCGATAGACGATGAGCCTGCCGAGCCAGAAAGCACGCGAGATCATCCGGACGCCCGTGTACGGCACGAGCCCGAGCGCGAAGACCGCCAGGATGGTCAGCGCCAGACCCGTGATGAACGTGACGGCCGGGTTGAGCGGGAAAGTCATGGCGCACACCGACGTAACCGACAACGTCCCCACGCCGGCCGCGATCTGCGGCAGGGTATAAGGACCGAACGGAAGCTTCTGCCCGTTCTGAGCCTTGCCGATCATCGTGGGCACACGTTTGATCGGCGTGAACACCTTGATGACTTGGGTCATCGATAGCCACCGATAGGGTGATCGGGAACGATCAGGTTCGCGTCCGTGCGCGCGTAGTTGATGGTCGTGGGCAGAATCCAGATCACCACCCCGGCCATCAATCCCGATCCGAAGACGACGATGATCCGCGCCGGCGACAACCTCGATTTCGCTGCCTCGGAAATCACCACACCGATCGTCACGATGGCGATGATGATCATCCCGCCCCATCGGACAAAGATCAGGATGCCATAGAGGATGTTGCTGAGATTACCCATCGGGCTGCCTCTCGGATCAGTTCTGTGTCGCCGGCGGAATCGTCACCGTCGGCGAGGAAGACGAGGTGGAAGTGGGCGGCGCTCCGCCGCGGGAATCCTGACCGACGACTACCGCCAGCGGACTCGACAAGGCGGGAATCGGATCTATGGACACCACCTGCCACTGGCCCGCGTTGCGGATCATGGTGAGCGGGTAGGCCAGCGTCGCGGTCGCTCCCGTATCGGCTTTGGGGTTGACGGTGGCCAGCACTTGGGCTTTCGCGCCGCCGGAGCCGCAGCTCGAATCGTCCGTGGTGAGCGAGGTCAACTCGACGGCGGTGAAGGGCGGCGGTTTCAGCGCGGCCAGCCCGGCATCCGGAGTGATGTAGCGGGCCACGTCACCGTTCCCGGCCAGCATGGCACTCAGGAAACCGGCCGCGACCTGTCCGAGCGGAGTATCCGGCGCGCAGGGCGCACCGTAGGCCAGTTTGAGATCGACGCCTTTCGAAGGAGCCTGGACGAGGGCGGGCGTCGATAGCGCACGCAGCCGCCCGTCGGATACCGAGACCGCGACGCGGTAGAACTGCCGCTGATCCGGCGCGGTCGCTGCGCCGACTTTGCCGACCCGGACCGACACCGTCACCGACCAGACTTCGAGCCCGCCCGCCGAGAGCGCGCGCGATACATAGACGACCGAGGGGTCGGAGACTTGGCGCGCTGACGAAGGCAACGTGATCTGCTGATTGGAACCGACGTATTCGCCGATCCGGTCCTGTTGTCCCGCAATGGCGCTGAGGTAGGCGACGACGAACTGCTCGGCGTAAGAACCGGCCAATTGCGCATGCCCGACGATTGCCGTCGTCGAATCATCCGACGGTGCGGGTGGACCGGAGTCGAAGACACTGAGAATCGCGTGACCGCCGCCGAGTACGGCGAGAACGGCGAGCACCGCGACCACAATGTTGTCGCGACGGCGGCGGGCGGCCATCCGGCGAAGCAGTGCCTCACCCGAATCTGCCGACTCACGAACGCCTGTCCTCACTCCCGAAATGGTAGAGAGCACAGGCGTTGTTAACCGGCCGGTAGTTCCCACTCGTGGGAACTAAACTGTCAGCAGGCCGGGTTGCTTTTCATCCTGCCCGCGAGCCAATGACGCAATTGTTCGTCGTAGCCGATCGGCGCGTTGCGCTGCCGCGGTTCCAGCACCTGGCGATGGGTTTCCAGCAACGGAACGTCGTCGGCGGCACGGACCAGCTGGGCGATCGCCAGCTGTCTGCTGGAGTACCCCGGATAGGGATAGAGGAGCAGCGATGTGGGCGTGTAGCCGCCGCCGTAGTTGAGTACTCGCAACGTCACACCGCAGCTGTCGCCCGACCGCAGCCGTTCGCCGAGCTCCGCCAGCCGGGGACGGTCGTCCGGATGGAAGACGTCGACCGGACGGAAGAGGTAGTCCCACCGCACCCACGGCGCGGGATCGGTGAGCCAGTGCGAGATGCTGGTGTGCTCGAGCTGGACCACGGCCAGATGCGTACCCGCCCGGCGATGCGCCTCCCGCAATCCGATTCGTTCCAAGGTCGGCCACGCCGCAGGCGCGTTCTCCGAGGTCACGTCCTCGATCAGCCACCAAGCGCCGCGCGTGCGGTCGTCGTCGCGGGCACGAATGGTGATCCGCCATTGGGCCGGGCGCCCGAATCCGTGTATCACGGTAGTGTCGAATTGCATTCGCTCACCGGGCTTGGGGTCGTAGAGCAGATCGAGCATCTCGGCGTGCCGGTCGAAACTCGATACCCGGTGGAACAGTTCCGCGATCGACATCCTAGGGACGTACTCTTCGGCGGTACTGCCGGACAGCCGCGTGATGCCACTCGGTTGCTGAATGGTCTGACTGCTCAGGTCCCAGATGGCGCCCACCGCCGGGCGCAGCGGAGGCACCCGCTCGGACGCGGGGCCCAGCCACAGTCGCACCGCGTGCACGTCGCCCGCCGGACCGAAGATCGGGCGGATGAGCAATTGGTGCCGCCCCGCCCGCGTCTGAATGGCGAGGTCGACATCCTGCGCCTGATCGTGCGCGGTCTGGATCGCCTCCGTCAGCCCTGCGGTCGTGAGTTTGTCGTACAACGCCGGTGTTTTGGACAGGGTTCGCTGCAGCACCCGCTGCCAGCTCGCGAACTCACGCGGTGCATCCCCCACCGACGCCACGGACATGCCGTCCGGCGTCAACGTCTCGATCGTCACCCATGGAATCACTGCGCCACTTCGCTTCGCACTTGCCCGACCAGCCGTTCCTCCGGGTCCGCCAACCCGGATGAGACATTGTGACTCAGGCAATGTACCGTTATTTAGCGGCGCAATCAACTCCGTGACATCGCCGCCCGTTCTCATGAAGTCTCCACCATGTTCACGAAGCAC
Source organism: Nocardia sp. NPDC047038 (assembly GCF_040644075.1). NCBI lineage: Bacteria > Bacillati > Actinomycetota > Actinomycetes > Mycobacteriales > Nocardiaceae > Nocardia > Nocardia sp. NPDC047038. The sequence goes on from NZ_JBEYVQ010000018.1 coordinate 9,612, forward strand.
GCGCAGCCGTGTTCATTTTGTTCACGTCCGGTTCGGGAGAACCCTCCTTCCACCGGCGCGCAGCCCAACGGCACATCCGCCGCAAACTGATCCACAAGATCAACGGAAGCCGTCGACCGCAGCCGACGGCATTCCCTCGGCAATCCATGCGCGGCTTGAATTCGCTCGCGCGCAGGGCATTACACCACCGCGCGATCGATCAGGCATTCCTTCCGGACAGCGCCAGCACGCCCGCGCCCATGATCGTCGCGATGTCTCCCAGCTGCGAGGGAAGCACCCGCAATCCGGGCAGAAAGCTCAGCCTGGCATGCGTGGCGACCGCCTCGCCGAGTGGTTTCCACAGCGCGGGCCCTGCGGCGGCGAGCGAGCCGCCGAGCACGACGAGGTCGAGATCGAGCAGTGCCGCCGTGGAGGCGATCGCTCGGCCGAGCGCCGTTCCGGCTCGGCCGAGCGCCGCGGCGGGAATGTCCTCGCCCACGCGGGCGGCGTCCAGCAGTTCCTGCACCGACGCGCCCGCCCAGCCCTGCTCCCGCGCCCAGCGCACCACGGCCAGGCCACCGGCGACCGCCTCCAGGCAACCGCGGCCGCCACACGAGCACCGCTCGTCGAAGCCGGGAACCAGGACATGACCTATGTGCCCCGCGTTGCCGGTACGCCCCACCAACACGAAGCCGCCGACGACCACCCCGCCGGTGATGCGATCGGAGACGTTGAGCGCCAGACTGTCCATCACTTCGCTCGTCGCGCCGAAACCTCGCTCCGCCAGCGCCAGGCAGACGCCGTCCAGCGCGAGCGGAACCTGCGCCTTCGGAAACAACTTCCGCGCGGCTTGAACGATGCCGAAACCGGCTCGCCATTCCGGCACCTCGGAAGGAGCGATCACCCCCGCTGCCATGTCGATCGGCCCGGCCGAAGCGATGCCGAGTGCGGTGACCTCGCCACCGCCCGCGACCTCGAGCAGCAGCTCCTGGCATTTATCCCAGGCGCCCGTCACCGGGATCGGGATCCGCCGGACGTCGTCGGTGTCGACATCGTCCGCGACCCGGGTCGCCGCGAAGCCCGACGACCCGATCTCCAATGCCAGCACTGTCATGAGTTACGCACCACCGAAGGACTCGACGCGAAAAGCTGCACGCAGCATAGTCACAGACCGTCGGTGCCGGTCGGCTTCAGGGGCTGCCCGAGCACGATGTGCCGACGGGGTGCGGGAAGAGTGGATACGGTACGCAGCGGACGCGGCCCGGTGCGAATGATGCGCATAGGGCGCTTGTGGTCGATCGGCGCGGCGCGGTGCCGGTCCAGGTTCTCGATGACGCTGCCGGAGTTGTCATAGGCGACGCCGGCCCAGATCATCGCGCGGGGACCGTCACCGCGGGTGGTCAGCGTCTGCGCCAGTTGGCGGCACTGCGTGAGCAGCGGGCAACTCTGGCAGGTGCGCACCGCCGCTCGCCAGGCATCCGGATTCCCGCTGTCCATGTCCCAGTTGTCCGGGACGTCGGCGCACGGGGGCCGCTGGTTCGACTTTGCCGGAATCGACGAGATCTTTGCTGACGCAATGGATCCCGTGTCCATCGGAAGGGTTCGCGTAATGCTCATAGCCATCTCCGGGGATGCCGAGCACACACCTCTGGCAGGTGCGTGGCCCATGGATCGGACGTCATCAGGGCTGCTCAACAGTCCCCGGAACCCAGCCGCGATAAGCTGGTCTACGCACGGTAGCCCACTGTTGCCCAGCACACAACCTTTTGTACCGCTATGTAACGGCTCGTTGACCTTCAAGCAACACCCAGCTACCGTCTTTAACGGCACGTTATGAAACGGACCGTTTTCCACGGGGGCCCGACTATGGTTTCCTTTTAAACATGGCTGCAGACTCTGAATTCACGATCGACGAACTGGCACGGGCAGCCGACACCACCGTGCGCAGCGTCCGCGTGTACCACGAGCGAGGCCTGCTGCCCTCGCCGGAGGTGCGCGGGCGGATCGGGTACTACGGGTCGGACCACCTCAACCGGCTGCAAACGATCAGCCGCTTGCTGGGGCGGGGCATGAAGCTGAACGGGATCAGGGAACTGCTCGAAGCCTGGGACCGTGGCGACGGACTCGCCGATGTACTCGGAGTGAAGAGTCAGAACGCAGCCGAAGCAGACCCGGAAGCCACCACCGAGCCACAGGACAGCTACGCGGAGTTGCCGGACTACGCGAAGCAGGCGCTGGCCTCCAGCGAGGACCCGCTCGAGGCGTATCGGGTCACGAATCCACGATGCTGCGATCTGGCCACCCGGCTGCACGACACCGGGCTGCCTATGCAGGACACGTTCCAATTGGTCGAACGTCTGCGCGCCGACTGCGATCGCATCGCCGACCGCTTCGCCACCGAGTTGTTCTACCGGCTGGCCGGGCAGACCTACGAGGAATCCGCACGAACCCCGCGGGATCGCACGAAACTGGAGACCGATCTGGCGATCGCCCGGTTGATCGTCACCCGCGCCACGTCGGAACTGATCGATCAGGCGTTCGCCCGGCACTCCGAGTTGCCGCCGGTGGTCGCCAGCCCGCAGCGGCAAGCCGAACAGTGACGGCGCGGGCCGCGAACCGACCGTTCTCTTATTTCCATCCGGCGCTGTCGAATACTTAAGTAGACAAAATCGTTCGAGTCTTTCGAGCGCTGCGCCGATGACGGCGACCCGAATGTCTCGTATCCCGATCTCGCGCGTCGAACGCGACGGCCGGCGAATCGTCGAACTCGGCTACTCAGGACCGATGCCGAAGGGTTGCCACGGGGTGTCCGGCGACCGCGGCCGCAGACGGAAGTCTCCGCGCCTTCCCCATGGCCGCCGTCGCGCACGGGCGAAACCCGCTGGGATACGTAGGTATACCGATCCGATGATCGAAGACGGCGCGGCGGCGGTACCGCCTGCCGATCGAGATCCGAGCACGAACCTCACCCCCGAACGATGGTCGGGGTGACAGGATTTGAACCTGCGACCCTCCGCTCCCAAAGCGGATGCGCTACCAAGCTGCGCTACACCCCGTGGCCCTCGCGGCGACGCGGCGGCCGCCGACGAGGATGAATGCTCCGTGGAGCGGGTGACGGGAATCGAACCCGCACCATCAGCTTGGAAGGCTGAGGTTCTACCATTGAACTACACCCGCAGGCATACGACACCGATGGGATCGCCACGATGTCGTGTGCGATCCGACTGTACCGAACCAGGCTTCCGAAACGCCAATCAGCCCCCCGCGCAGCGCGATCTCGCAGGTTGCCCGCCGTAGCGCTCCAGGGTTGCCGCGTCCAGTGTCGCACGGCGGGCGCGCGGGCACGCGGCAGCGCGCGCCGGAAATTTTTAAAGGTGATTTTTCATTGAAACTCTGGCGTGTCGGATTCCGGTGGGCGAAACTCAGATGACACAGATGTCACGCCAGGAACTTCGCTCGAGGGAATTCCGATGAGGACCGCACGACTCGCTGTCACAACCGCCGCGCGCGGCGTGTCGCGCAGCCACGGCCACGACACCGAGCAGGGTTCCGGGCGCTCTGCGCCGAGAAGTCTTTCCGGCGAACCCTCGGCCGATCGCACGGCAACCCGCTGGCCGGGAGAGCGGGATGACACCGACATCGCGCCACTGGGCGGCGAGCGGTACCCGAGCCGGTTCGGCCCGAGGACCGCGAGCAGGCGCCAACCTCGAGCACGCCAGGAACAACCATTCGCAACTCGACAGGGAAGACGAGGACGTCGCGTGCGAGAACAGATTCTCGTGAAGCAAGCGGCGCGTGGACGGTCCGGACCGCCCCCGTGGCTCACGCACCACTCTCCGCACACCTCGTACAGCGTGTCGCCAGCGCGTCGCGCCGCGATTTTGCAGCGAACGGGAATCCGGTGTAACACCAACTCGACGGGAACGATCACATACCCGATCGCCATTCGCCAGGCGTCGAGAACACGTTGCAAATCGCCGCTTTTCGATGCCGAGTGGCTTGCTAGGATCCTTTTTGCCGGACGGGGGTATCTGGAAAGGGGGCGGTGAACGTGCGCCGAACCAGGTGGACGCAACCGCGTAGCAGTGGGAACGATCAGGGTGACGCCGGCGCCTGTGTGACTACAGGGCACCTGGGTACCGACGTCGCTCACACCGGGTGAGTCCGATGTCGACCGACATCGAGCCCCCGGTAGCCGCTATGGCCCGAGCATGGGCCCGTGCGGTCTGCGCCGAGCCCGGTTCGGGCGCGGCGCCCCAGCAGTTGGAACCGGTGCTGATCGAGATCGTCGAGCGCCTGCTCACACTCGCGCGATGCGAGCCGTTCCCGGTTCCGGAAGCACGCATGCTCGGGGCCCGGCTCGCCGATGCGCCGTTCGACCGGATCCGGATGCTGGCGCAGGCCACGCGCTGGCTGCTCGGCTTCCCGTCCGGCACGCCCGGCTCCCTGGTGGCCACACGCTGGCCGTTCATCGCCAGTCAGGCCATCGACAGTTACGCCCAGGCGCTTCAGGAGCGCGCTCTCGCGCAACAGGAACAGAACCTGTCGGCCAAGGTGTCGCTGCGCGTGCAGGAGATCGCCGCGCTGCAGCACCGGTTGCGCCACGAGGCCACCCACGACGCGCTGACCGATCTGGCCAACCGGACGCTGCTGCAGGACAAGGTGCGCCTGATGGCCACCGACCCGACGCGCGGCGTCGGGTTGCTGCTGATCGACCTGGACCGGTTCAAGCAGATCAACGACGGGTACGGGCATGCGATCGGTGACGAAGTGCTGGTCGAACTGGCCGGCAGACTGCGCGAAGTGTGCCCGCCGGACACGGTGATCTGCCGGTACGGCGGTGACGAGTTCGTGCTCGCGACCAACCCCCACCACAACAACCTCGGTGACCTCGCGCATCGGATCGTGGCCGCGCTGCGTGACCCGGTCTGGTCGTCGGCCGGGCCCGTTCCGGTGTCGGCCAGCGTGGGCACCGCCTACAACCCGCCGGGCAGCCCGCTCGATTTCACCGATCTGCTGCGCCGCGCCGATCGCGCGATGTACTCCGCGAAGACGGCCGGTGGGCGCCGCTTCGCCCTCGCGGACGAGCCGGACATCGACACCGCCGTGGCCGGCTGACCCGGCCGATCCGGGTCAGCCGGGTTGACAGGTGGGGCACCAGAAGAGATTCCGCGCCTGCATCACCTGATGGGCGATCGGCGTCTCGCACAGACGGCACGGGGCGCCTTGGCGGCGGTAGACATAGGTGCGCGGGCGATCCGGGGCATACGAGGGCTCGCCGTGATCGTGTTCGGGCCGCACCACGACCATCTTCCCGACGCGCACCCCTACCCGCATGAGCGCGACCAGATCGGACCACATGTCCGCCCATTCGCCCGCGGACAGCTCCGTACCCGGACGATGCGGGGAGATCCCATGGCGGAACAGCAATTCCGCGCGATAGACGTTGCCGACCCCCGCGACCACCTGCTGGTCCATCAGCAGCGCGCCGATCGGCCTGCGGGAACGATGGATGCGCTGCCACGCCCGGTCCGGATCGGCGCCGCGCCGCAGCGGATCAGGACCGAGCCGATCGGTGAGCGCCGTCACCTCCGGCGGAAGCAGGATCTCGCACGCGGCAGGCCCGCGCAGGTCGGTGCCGAAGCCCGGCTGCCCGCCCGGTTCCCCGGACAAGCGCATCCGGACCTGCCCGACCGGCTCCCCCATCGGCAACGCGGATTCGGTGAACGTGCCGTACAGGCCGAGATGCACGTGCACCACAAGGCCCGAGTCGTAGTGGTGCAGGAGGTGTTTGCCCCACGCCTCGGATTTCGTCAGCACCTGCCCGTCCACGCGGGCAGCGCCCGCGGCGAACTTGCCTTGCGGGCTCGATACGCGCACCACACCGCCCGCGAGGCGACGCTGATGCAGCCGCGCGAGGCGGTGCAGCGTATGTCCTTCCGGCACAGCCGGTTACGACCTCCGTGCGCTCAGTACGCGGGAACCGCCGGGGCGATTCCGGTCTTCTCGTACTCGGCCAGGATGTCGATGCGCCGCTGGTGGCGCTCCTCGCCCGACCAGGGGGTGGAGACGAACGCGTCCACGATGGCCAGCGCCTCCTCGGTCGAGTGCATGCGGCCGCCGATGCCGATCAGCTGCGCGTTGTTGTGCTCGCGTGCCAGCTTCGCGGTCTCCACGCTCCAGGCCAGCGCGCACCGGGCGCCGGGCACCTTGTTCGCGGCGATCTGTTCGCCGTTGCCACTGCCGCCGAACACCAGGCCGAGGCTTCCGGGGTCGGCGACGGTCCGGCGGGCCGCCTCGATGCAGAAGGCGGGGTAGTCGTCCAGCGCGTTGTACTCGAGCGCGCCGCAGTCGACGACCTCGTGGCCCGCCTGCTCCAGATGGGCCTTGACGTGATTCTTCAATTCGAAACCGGCATGGTCGGCACCCAGGTAAACGCGCATGGCAGGCATTGTGTCAGGTGGCCGCCGCGCGGCGGCGAGAGGGCTTACCCCGCGATTAACACCGCGGCGGGCCCGCGCGAATCGACTGATGCGCCAGTTGTGTTCGCGGCCACAGTGCCCGATGACACGGCCGACGCGCCGACCCCGTTCCCGGCAACTGAATAGAGTTCATTCCATGCAGCCGTTCGAACCCCAGCCGTCCGACCAGGCGGGCCGACAGGCCGACCCGTACGCCCAGCAGGGCGGGTGGGTCTCGGATCGGAGCACGCCTGCCGCGTCGTACGGCCAGCAGTACACCTCGGGCTCCTATCCGTCCGCGCCCCCGGCTGCGTATCCGGCGCCCTATGGCTCCTACCCCGGCGCCCCGGTGCCCCCCGGAGCTCCGCCGCAGCGGCAGCCCCGCGGTCTGTCGCCGTTCGGCATGCCCGCACGGCACAGCTGGGAGATACCGATGCTCGTCGTCGTGGTGGTGTTCACCGTGTTCGCGTATCTGATCGCGCTGGTGCTGCTCGCCACCGGGAACTTCGACCAGTACGTCCTCGCGTTCGCGGCCGCCCCGCTGCTGCTGTGGTTCGGTCGCGGCATCAACTACGCGGGCCAGCGGGTGAACGGCGTGAAGATGTCGCCGACCCAGTTCCCCGAGGGCTATCAGATGGTGGTGGACGCCGCCGCTCGCTTCGGCATGTCGAAGGTGCCGGACGCCTACGTGGTGCTCGGCAACGGCCAGATCAACGCGTTCGCCAGCGGGCACGGGTTCCGCCGCTACGTAGTGGTCTACAGCGATCTGTTCGAGATCGGCGGCGCCGCACGCGAACCCGACGCGCTGGCGTTCATCATCGGCCACGAGGTCGGTCACATCGCGGCGGGGCACACGTCGTACTGGCGGCAGCTGGGCATGTTCCTGGTGCCGTTCCTGCCGGTCGTCGGCAACAGCTTGATCCGCGCGCAGGAGTACACCGCCGACAACCACGGCTTCTGCAACCGGCACACCGGCGCGTCCGCCGCCATGGGCACCCTGGCCGCGGGCAAGTACATGAACCGGCTGGTCGGCTTCGACGAGATGGCCGACCGGGCGGCCGTCGAGAAGGGCTTCTTCGTCTGGATGGTGAACGCTCTGTCCAGCCACCCCGTGCTCACCTGGCGGATGTGGGCGCTGCGCGATCGCAGCAGGCACGGGAAGCTGTTCCTGCGCCCTGCCCCGCCCGCGGGCGCCGGTGTGCCCGCGGGCGGGTACGCGAGTTCCTACGGCCAGGTGCCCGCGAGCCCGCCGAAGTCCGCGTTCTGACCGGGCCGGGTGCCGCGCGACGGCACCCGGGCGCGGGTGCTCAGTCGAACGACGGATCTTCGGTCCGCGTGCGCTTCAGCTCGAAGAAGTGCGGGTAGGACGCCAGTGCCACCGCGCCGTCCCAGACCTTGCCCGCTTCCTCGCCGCGGGGAATACGGGACAGCACCGGACCGAAGAACGCGGTCCCGTTGATGTGGATGGTCGGGGTGCCGACGTCCGGTCCCACCTTGTCCATGCCCGCGTGGTGGCTCTCACGCAGCGCCTCGTCGTAGTCGGTGCTCTCGGCGGCCGCGGCCAGCTCGGCGGGCAGACCGACCTCCGCCAGCGCGTCGGCGATCACCGCGGCGAGGGTCTCCTTGCGGCTCTCGCGTTCGTACTCGGCCCGCCGGTTGTGGATGCGCGTGCCCATCGCGGTGTACAGCGGCGACAGCACCTTGTCGCCGTGCTCCTGCGCCGCGGCGATCGCGACGCGGACCGGGCCCCATCCCGTGTCGAGCAGTTCCTTGTACTGCGGCGGCACATCTCTGCCCTCGTTCAGCACCGACAGGCTCATCACGTGGAACCGGGCTTCGATGTCGCGCACCTGCTCGACCTCGAGGATCCAGCGGGACGTGATCCAACACCACGGGCACAGCGGGTCGAACCAGAAATCGGCGACGTCCTTGGTGGCTTCGTCGGTCACGGGCGGCTTCCTCTCGATCGCAAGCGGACGGGCGGCCGCACACTGCGCCGCCCTACCGAGCAACCACGTCGGCGCGCGATTCGTTCCCACTCGCGGCATCCGTTTTCCCGAGCGGCGCGCACGGCTGCCAGTAGGGTTGACCGGCAGGTGCTTGGTTCCCTTCGGAGAAGGAGTCCGCGATGAGTTCTGACCAGCATTTCGTCATAGTCGGCGGCGGACTGGGCGCGGCCAAGACAGCAGAAGCTCTGCGCGAGAAGGACTTCGAGGGAAGCGTGACACTGATCGGCGCCGAGGAGCACCTGCCCTACGACCGGCCGCCGCTGTCGAAGGAGCATCTGCTCGGGAAGAAGGCGCTGCCGGAATTCATCGTCGATCCCGCGCAGTGGTATCGCGACCACCACATCGACATCCGCCTCGGCACCACCGTCACCGGGCTGGACCCCGGGGCCAAGACGGTCACCCTGCCCGACGGTTCCACACTGTCCTACGACAAGCTCGCGCTCGCCACCGGCTCCACGCCGCGGACACTGCCCGTTCCCGGCGCCGACGCGCCCAACGTGTACACGCTGCGCACCATCGAGGACTCCGACACGTTGATCGAGCTGTTCGGCAGCGCGACGCGGCGGCTCGTCATCATCGGCGCCGGCTGGATCGGCCTGGAGGTCGCCGCCGCGGCCAGGGCGGCGGGCGTCGAGGTGACCATCGTCGAACGCGCCGACCTGCCGCTGCTCGCGGTGCTCGGACCGGAGATGGGCGAGGTGTTCGCCGATCTGCACCGGGCCAACGGCGTCGACTTCCGGTTCGGCGCGCAGGTCGAGGCGATCACCACCGAGGACGCGATCGCGACCGCGGTCGCCAACGGCGTCCGGCTCGCCGACGGCACCACGATCGAAGCCGACGCGGTGCTGGTCGCCGTCGGCGCGCGCCCGAACGTGGAGCTGGCCGCCGACGCCGGTCTCGCCGTGGACGACGGCGTGCTGGTCGACGAACGCCTGGCCACCAGCGATCCGGACATCGTCGCGGTCGGTGACATCGCCGCCCAGCAGCACCCTGTGCTCGGCAGGCGGGTCCGGGTGGAGCACTGGGCCAACGCGCTCAACCAACCCGCGGTCGCCGCCGCGACCATGCTCGGCAAGCAGGCTTCCTACGACCGGCTGCCCTATTTCTTCACCGACCAGTACGACCTGGGCATGGAGTACACCGGGTACGCCGCGCCGGGCGAACACGCCAGGGTCGTCGTGCGCGGCGACACGGCGGCACGCGAGTTCGTGGCGTTCTGGCTGGACGGGGACAACCGCGTGCTCGCCGGGATGAACGTGAACGTCTGGGACGTGACCGACCGGATCAAGGAACTGATCCTGGCGGGCGAACCGGTCGATCCGGATCGGCTGGCCGACACCTCGGCCGAACTGTGATGCGGATCACTGCAGAGATGTGTCGAACGCACGCGACGTGCTCCGACCTCCTCGCGGGCGCCACCGGAGCGCTCCCAGCGACCGAACGCCGGAGAGGAAATCGACCGTGAAATACATGCTGCTGAAGACCTACGCACCCACCAAGTACTGCGACACACCGATCAACGAATGGTCCCCGGAAGAGATCCAGGCGCACATAGACTTCCAGCGCGCGCTGGGTGCGCAACTGGCCGAGGCGGGCGAGTTGGTGGACGCGCAGGGATTGGCCGGGCCGGAGGAGGCGCGGATCGTCAGTTCGGACGGCCGGTCGGCGCCGGTGGTCACGGACGGGCCTTTCCCGGAGACCAAAGAGTTCTTGGCGGGGTACTGGATCGTCGACGTGGACAGCCCCGAGCGGGCCTACGAGATCGCGGCGCAGGCCTCCGCCGCCCCCGGCCCCGGCGGCAAACCGATCGGCGAGTACATCGAGGTTCGCGCGGTGATGGGCGCCCCCGCCGCCGAGCAATGAGCGACCGGAGTGCGGTGCCCGACGACACACCGCTCCCGGCGAGCACCGAGGACCTGCTGCGCGCACTGGCGCCGCAGGTCCTCGGAACGCTCGTCCGCCGCTTCGGTGATTTCGACACCGCAGAGGACGCGCTGCAGGAAGCGCTGCTCGCGGCCGCGACCCAGTGGCCGATGCAGGGCCTGCCGGACAATCCGCGGGCTTGGCTGATCCAGGTCGCGCAGCGCCGAATGGCCGACGCCGTGCGCGCGGAGGTGGCCCGGCGGCGCAGGGAGACCACGGCTTTCGACCGCGAGGTGCCCGACGCCGTCCCCGTGGACCACGACGACACGCTGACCATGCTGTTCCTGTGCTGCCACCCGGCGCTGACGCCCGCCGCCGCCATCGCGCTGACGCTGCGCGCGGTGGGCGGACTCGGCACCGAACAGATCGCCCGCGCCTTCCTGTTACCGGAAGCGACCATGGCGCAACGGATCACACGAGCGAAGAAGAAGCTGGCCACCGTCGAGCGGCCCTTCGCGCAGCCGGGGGATCAGCGGTGGCGCGAGCGGCTGGGCGCGGTACTGCACGTGTTGTACCTCATCTTCAACGAAGGTCATACCAGCAGCTCAGGGCACACGCTGCAGCGAACGGACCTGTCCGATGAGGCGATCCGGCTCACCAGGGCGGTGCACCGGCTGCTGCCCGGCGACAACGAGGTCACCGGGTTGCTCGCGTTGATGCTGCTCACCGACGCCCGCCGGGCCGCACGCACCGGCGCGCACGGCGAACTCGTCCCGCTGGCCGAACAGGATCGCGCGCTGTGGGATCGGGCGCTGATCACCGAAGGGACGACCTTGGTCACCGGCACGCTCTCCGGCGGCTTGCGCGGGCCCTATCAGATCCAGGCGGCCATCGCGGTCCTGCACGCGCAGGCTCCGCGTGCCGAGGACACCGAGTGGACCAAGATCCTCGCGCTGTACGACCGGCTCGAACGGCTCTCGGACAATCCGATGGTGACGCTGAACCGGGCGGTGGCGACGGCGATGGTGGCGGGGCCCGGAGCCGGTCTCGCGCTGGCCGAGACCCTCGACGAACACCTGTCGGGTACCCACCGTCTCGACGCCGTGCGCGGCCATCTGCACGAGATGGCCGGTGCGATCGACGCGGCCATCGCCTGCTACACCAAGGCCGCCGCCCGCACGACGAGCGTCCCCGAGCGCGACTATCTGACCATCCGTGCGGCACAGCTGCGCCACGAAGCGCGGGCGGACCTCACGGGCTGAGTGGATGTCCGAATGGCTGTGGTGGGAGCTGCTGTGCGGCGCGCCTGCCGCAGCCGGGGTATCGGCCTATACCGTCGCGCAGCACCGAATGCGGTGATCCGAGCTCGTCGCGGTCCAAACCGGCGTTGGACTTCGGACGGCGCCGAATGCCGGCGAGCGACCAGGTGTCGTGACCGGATCGTGCGGGGTTTCGTACCTGCCCGTGCACGTGCGGCACCACATGCGGCGTCCGCGTCCGCACAGTTTCGCGCGACCTCGCTGCGCCTGCTTCAGATGGGCGGCTGCACGGTTCCCGGCTCGGCGAGACCGGAAGCCGACGATGCGTTCGTCGGAAGTGTCTGCTCCGGCGGCGCGCCGGGCACCAGCATGCGGGGCACTCGTCCGATCGCGACCGGGCAGACTACCCGGTGTGGCAGGCAAACACAGTGCGGGAGTCCTTCTCTTCCGCCGGAACCCCGACGGCGCCGTCGAAGTATTGCTCGGACACATGGGCGGCCCGTTCTGGGCGCGAAAAGACTTGGGCGCGTGGTCGATTCCGAAGGGCGAGTACGAGCCGGAGACGGAGGACGCCGAGGTCGCGGCGAGCCGGGAGTTCGCCGAGGAACTCGGGCTGCCGGTCCCGGACGGCACGTGGCTGCCGTTGGGCGAGGTGCGTTACAGCAGCGGCAAGAAGGTGCTCACCGTCTGGGCCGTCGAAGGCGACCTCGATCCCGCCGCCGTGGTACCGGGAACCTTCCAGCTCGAATGGCCGCCGCGCTCCGGCCGCCTCGCGGAGTTCCCCGAGATCGACCGCACGGACTGGTTCGACGCACCCACCGCGCGAGACAAGCTCGTCGCGGGGCAGCGGCCCTGCCTGGACCGGCTGACCGAGCTGCTCGCGGACTGACCGCTATCGCGGCACGCCCGCCCAGGTCCGGCCGGTGATGAGTTCGTAGGCCTCCACGTACTTCTGGCGGGTCGCCGCGACGACATCGGCCGGGATCTCCGGGCCGGGCGCCTCCTTGTTCCAGCCCGTGGAGGTGGACCAGTCGCGGACGAACTGCTTGTCGAACGAGCGCTGCGCGCGGCCCGGCTCCCACTCGTCGGCAGGCCAGAAACGCGACGAATCGGAGGTGAGCACTTCGTCGCCGAGAGTGAGCACATCGCCGTCCCAGCCGAATTCGACCTTGGTGTCGGCGACGATGACACCGCGTTCGGCGGCGTGCGCGGCGCCCCTGGCGTAGATGTGCAAAGTGAGTTCGCGCAGCCGCTCGGCGACCTCGCGTCCCTCCTGGTTCACCACGTCCGCGAAGGTGATCGCCTCGTCGTGCCCCTCGGACGCCTTGGTGGTCGGTGTGAAGATCGGCTCCGGCAGTTTGTCGCCCTCGCGCAGACCGGGCGGCAGCGCGATCCCGCACACCGAGCCCGTCTGCCGGTATTCCACCAGCCCGGACCCGGTCAGGTAACCGCGCGCGATGCATTCCACCTGCACCATCTTCAGCGGCTTCACCCGAATGCCGCGACCGGCGAACTCGGCGGGCACGTCGGTGGCCGAGACCACATGGTTGGGCACATCGGTGAAGTACTCGAACCACCAGTTGGACAACTGCGTGAGCAGGGCGCCCTTGTCCGGGATCGGCGTCGGCAGCACCACGTCGTACACCGAAACCCGGTCGGACGCGACCAGCACCAGCGTGTCACCGTCCTCGTACAGGTCACGCACCTTCCCGGCGTGCACATGCTTCAACGTCGAGCCTCCGAATCCCTGGGGTGAACCTGCGCTGTACCAGGCACAATACCGCCGCCCCCGAGCACCGCCGCCGCGCCGTCCGCCGCACACAGCGCACCGGTGCGTAAGTGCCGCGAACATTAGGGTTGATCGGGAAAGTCCCGCGCGGCCTGCCACCCCGAGGTGGCATTGTGGGTTTTGCCCGTGCCAGTTCTTCGACCACGAAGGAGCCTTATGTCCGCACCCAACCTCACTCGCGACCAGGCGATCGAACGCGCCGCGACGGTGTCGGTCGAGAACTACCGCGTCGAGCTGGATCTGACCGACGGCGCGGGCAAACCGGGCGAGCAGACCTTCTTCTCCCGCAGCACCGTGACCTTCGGCGCGACACCGGGCGCGAGCACATTCGTCGACATCGTGGCGCGCGGCGTGCGCTCGGCGGTGCTCAACGGGACCGCGCTGGACGTCTCCGGTTACGACGAGTCGACCGGGATCACGCTGACCGACCTGGCCGAGCACAACGAGCTGGTGGTCGAGGCCGACTGCGAGTACTCGCACACCGGCGAGGGTCTGCACCGGTTCGTCGACCCCGCCGACGACGCCGTGTACCTGTACTCGCAGTTCGAAACCGCCGACGCCAAGCGGATGTTCGCCTGCTTCGATCAGCCGGATCTGAAAGCCACCTTCGACATCGCCGTCACCGCACCGGAGGACTGGCAGGTCGTCTCCAACGCGGCCGTGGTGCAGACGCTCGTGGCGGAGCCGGGCAAGCACGTCTTCCGCACCACCCCGAAGATGAGCACCTACCTGGTCGCGCTCATCGCGGGCCCGTACGCGCAGTGGACCGACGTCTACACCGACGACCACGGCGATATCCCCCTCGGCATCTACTGCCGCGCCTCGCTCGCCGAGCACATGGACGCCGAGCGGCTGTTCACCGAGACCAAGCAGGGTTTCGGCTTCTACCACCGCAACTTCGGCGTGCCGTACGCGTTCGGCAAGTACGACCAGCTGTTCGTCCCCGAATTCAACGCGGGCGCGATGGAGAACGCGGGCGCGGTGACCTTCCTGGAGGACTACGTCTTCCGGTCCAAGGTCACCCGGGCGTCCTACGAGCGCCGCGCCGAGACCGTGCTGCACGAGATGGCGCACATGTGGTTCGGCGACCTGGTCACCATGAAATGGTGGGACGACCTGTGGTTGAACGAGTCGTTCGCCACGTTCGCGTCGGTGCTGTGCCAGTCCGAGGCCACCGAGTACACCAACGCCTGGACCACCTTCGCGAACGTGGAGAAGTCCTGGGCCTACCGGCAGGACCAGCTGCCCTCCACCCACCCGATCGCCGCGGACATCCCCGATCTCGCCGCGGTCGAGGTCAACTTCGACGGCATCACCTACGCCAAGGGCGCCAGCGTCCTCAAGCAGCTCGTCGCGTATGTCGGGCTGGAGCCGTTCCTGGCGGGCCTGCGCTCGTACTTCGCCGACCACGCCTACGGCAACGCCACCTTCGACGATCTGCTGTCGGCGCTGGAGAAGTCGTCCGGCCGCGACCTGTCCACCTGGGGTGCGCAGTGGCTCAAGACCACCGGATTGAACATCCTGCGCCCCGACTTCGAGGTGGACGCCGAGGGCAGGTTCACCTCGTTCGCGGTCGTGCAGGAGGGGGCACAGCCGGGCGCGGGCGAGCGGCGCGTGCACCGTCTCGCGGTCGGCGTCTACGACGACAAGGACGGAAAACTGGTGCGCACCAAGCGCGTCGAGCTCGACCTCGACGCCGCCGAACGCACCGAGGTACCCGAGCTGGCCGGCGTGCCGCGCGGCCAGTTCGTGCTGGTCAACGACGACGACCTCACCTACTGCTCGATCCGCCTCGACGCCGGTTCGCTCGACGTGCTGGTCAACCGCATCGCCGACATCGCGGAGCCGCTACCGCGCACGCTCGCCTGGTCGGCGGCCTGGGAGATGACGCGCCAGGCCGAGTTCCGTGCCCGTGATTTCGTCGCGCTGGTCGAGCGTGGAGTCGGCGCCGAGAGCGAGATCGGTGTGGTGCAACGGCTGTTGATGCAGGCCAACACCGCGCTGGGCAGCTACGCCGAGCCGGAATGGGCCGCGACCACCGGCTGGCCGGAATACGCGAACAGGCTGCTGGAGCTGGCGCGCGAAGCAGAACCCGGCTCCGACCACCAGCTGGCCTTCGTCAACGCGCTGACCGGCGCGAAGTTGTCGGCCTGGCACACCGAGGTGCTGAGCGAGCTGCGCGACGGCGACCCGGCGAAGGTCGGATTGCCCGGCTTGGTGGTCGATACCGACCTGCGCTGGCGGATCGTGTCGGCGCTCGCGGCGGCGGGCGAGATCGACGCCGAGGGGCTGCACACTCCGGTCATCGATGAGGAGCTGGCCAACGACCCCACGGCCGCGGGCAAGCGGCAGGCGGCCGCCGCAGCGACGGCGCGTCCGATCGCCGAGGTGAAGGAGCAGGCGTGGGCGACGGTGATGGGCGACGATTCGGTACCCAACATCACCGCCCGCTCGATCGTCGGTGGCTTCGCGCCCGCCGGGCAGGGTGAGCTGCTCGCCTCCTACGTGGAGCGGTATTTCGCCGAGGTGCCCGGCGTCTGGGAGCGTCGTTCCAGCGAGGTCGCCCAGACCGTGGTGGTCGGCCTCTACCCGCACTGGGCGATCAGCGAGGACGCGGTGGCCGTCGCCGACAAGTTCCTGGCCGGCGATCATCCCCCGGCGCTGCGCCGGCTGGTCAGCGAGGGCAAGGCGGGGATCGAACGCTCGCTGCGGGCCCGCGCCTTCGACGCACAGCCGTAGACGAAACCGGCGCGTCCACCCTGGTCGGGTGGACGCGCCGGACTTACGGCAGCTATCGCGGTGCGCAACCGCAGCGGCCACACCACGTCTTACGAGCGAAGCGAGACCGCGCATTCACCGTTCGGAGCCACAAGAGGGCCGCGAACCCCAGCGCCGCAGTCGCTGCAGGTGAAACAGCTACCTGCCGATGGCGGCGGCCATCACGCGGACGGCCGAGACCACGCCGTCGATCAACTGGCCCTGCCGGAACGAGCTCAGCGCGGCGGTGACGCCGAGCTGGCAGACGCGATCGTTCGCACGGTCGGCGACCGCCCGGCCCGAGCGCACCTCGATCGCCTTCTCGTTGGGCGAGACGGCGATGAGCACCGAGTGCGCCGCCTCGGGCGTGCCAGGGAAGATCGCGTCCGCGGACGCGGCCGGGTCCTCGCCCAGATCGCCGATGTAGACGTTGAAGCGCACCTTCGTCGCGCGGGTCGCCTCGGTGAGCACGTTGTCCATGGTGAGCCGCTCCACGTCGTTGAACGGCGCCTCCTTGAACACATCGCCCGCCTCGTGCACGCCGGAGACGCGTCCGCTGCTGGTGATCGCGTATCCGTGCGGCAAATCGGCTTCGACCACCGCGGGCCACTTAGAACCTGCCACTTGCCCGTCCTCCGATCAGCTCCACCGCCGTGGACTCGATGGCCGCATGCTGCTCATGCGGCGTTTCCGCGAAATGGTGACCCGAGCCGATCACCTCTTCGGTGGCACTCCACAGCACCGGCGACGCGGTCCACTTCTGGCCGAGGGCGAAGTGGACCGGCTTCTCGCCAGGCAGCGGCTTACCGAGGAACGACAATCCGGCGATGATGCCGTAGATCACCAGCGGTATGCCGGCGAAGATCAGCACTGTCTCGAGAATGCTCACGGATCAAAGGTAGACGATCCTCTGTAGTAGTTCTCCGTCCGGTCGAGCCGGATCGCCCTCCGTGTCGATTGCATCGGCTCCGAGCTGGGACTTTCCGACGCGCCTCAGACCAACCAGGCGGTCGCGTTCGGCGCCAGCTGACCTCCGTCGGTCGGTGCGCTGGCCAGCAGCACGTCTCCCGGCGGTAGCTGAATGGGCGCGTCCGAGGCGTTGAGCACGCAGACCAGTCCCCCCGGCCTGCGGAAGGCGAGACAACCCGCCGGGCTGCCGTACCACTCGATGCGATCCCCGGCGAACTCCGGCCGCAGCGCGCGCAGTTCGAGTGCCAGGCGATACAGCGACAAAGTCGACCCCAACTCCTCGAGTTGCGCTTCGACGGTCAGCGACGCCCAGTCGCCCGGAATCGGCAGCCACGGTGTCCCGGTGGTGAACCCGTACGGCGGCGCGGCGCCCTCCCAGGGCAGCGGCACTCGGCAGCCGTCGCGGCCGCGCTGGGTGTGGCCGGAGCGCTCCCACACCGGATCCTGCAAAACATCGTCCGGCAGGTCGTCGACGTTGGGCAACCCCAGCTCGGCGCCGTTGTAGATGAACACCGCGCCCGGCAGCGCCAGTTCCAGCAGGATCATCGCCCGCGCTCGCGCCACGCCGAGCGCACCGCCGCCGTAGCGGGTGACCTCGCGCTCGATGTCGTGGTTGGACAACGTCCAGGTGGGCACGGCGAAGACCGGTGCGACGGCCGACAGCGAGTTGTCGATCGCGTCACGCACCGCGTCGGCGTCGAACGCCGATTCCGCGAGGCGGAAGTTGAACGCCAGGTGCAGTTCGTCGGCTCGCACGTACTCGCCGAAGCGGGTGTTGTCGTTCACCCACACTTCACCGATGGTCACCGCGTCCGGGTACTCGTCGACCACCTTGCGGATCCGGCGGTGGATGTCGTGCACGGCGGGATTGTTGAACCGCGGGTCGCTGTCGTCGTGCGCGAGCAGGGCCGAGACGGACAGCTCGGGCATGTCGGGCAGACCGTCGGGTTTGGCCATGCCGTGCGCGACGTCGATCCGGAATCCGTCCACCCCGCGGTCGAGCCAGAACCGCAGCGTCTGCTCGAAATCGGCGGCGACCTCGGGGTCGGCCCAATTCAGGTCGGGCTGCTCACGGGCGAAGATGTGCAGGTACCACTGGCCGGGAGTGCCGTCGGGTTCGGTGATCCTGGTCCAAGCGGGGCCGCCGAAGATGCTCGGCCAGTTGTTCGGCGGCTCGGCGCCGCCGGGGCCGCGTCCGTCGCGGAAGATGTACCGATCGCGCTCCGGGCTGCCGGGAGCCGCCGCCAGCGCCGCGCGGAACCACGGATGCTGGTCGCTGGTGTGATTGGGCACCAGGTCCATGGTGACCTTGATCCGGCGGGCATGCGCCTCGGCGATCAGCGCGTCCATCGCGGCGAGACCGCCGAAGAGCTGATCGATGTCGCGGGGATCGGCAACGTCATAGCCACCATCGGCCATCGGCGAACGCATCACGGGACAGATCCACAGCGCGTCGACGCCGAGCAGTTCGAGGTAGCCCAGTTTGTCCCGGACTCCCCCGAGATCGCCGACCCCGTCTCCGCTCGAGTCCGCGAAAGATCTCGGATAAACCTGGTAGAACACGGCCGACCGCCACCACGACTGCGTGGTGCGATCCACCGGCGCCGTTAAGGCTGGTGCATCACTCACATCCGCAATAGTGCCAAAGTTTCGAGGCGAAAGCCTTCTCCCGGCACACAGTTTCGAATGGCGGGCAAATACCCAGCACTGCCACCCGCACAGGCGAAAAAGGCTGCTCCGCTCCGCCTCTCGCACGTAACCGTCACGCTACCTGCGGTTCACCAGCGAATGTTTCGCCACCACAACGCGGTAGAAAACACACCAGCGCCGCGGTGCTGCGCCGTGGTCAGAACGGGGCGTTCACCAACGAGTTGGCAGCCATCTCCAGGTAGTCGAGCAGCGCCTTACGGTGCTCGTCGTCGAGCGTTTCCGGCTCGATCTCGGCGACCGCGATACGCATGCACCGCAGCCACGCGTCCCGCTCGATCGGTCCGATGGTGAACGGCATGTGCCGCATGCGCAAGCGGGGATGGCCGCGCTCGTCGGAGTAAGTGCGCGGACCGCCCCAATACTGCTCCAGGAACATCCGCAAACGACGCTCCGCCGGACCGAGATCCTCCTCCGGATACAGCGGGCGCAGCACCTCATCGGCGGCCACCTCGCGATAGAACGTCGCGACGAGCCGCCGGAACGTCTCCGCCCCACCGACCGCCTCGTAGAACGACGTCGCCGTTTGCTCGCCCGAAGTCATAGACCCTCTCGCTTCACCGGATGCGCCGCTGTCCATTGTGCCCGCGCCCTGGCACCGCCGCCGTACCGCCCTTGCGCCGCCGATCGGCAACCGGAACATCGCGCCGGAATGGCACTTCAGCCACAGTTAACCGGACATTGTTGAAAATCACCGTGCAATGCCCGACATTCCATGGTCAACTGGGGGACAGTCTCTGCTTTGCAGATACCACATGATCCTGCCAATCATGAAATCGAGGTCGAGATGAAGCAGCGGCACGGCGCCCGATCACATGAGGCGCGAGCGCACCGACAACTCCAGCCCGCCGACGTCCACAATTGTGGGTCGGGGGCTACTCCGCTGCACATCTTGTCCGAACGATATCCGGGTGGACATCGTGGCCATCACGACCACGGACCCCGCCCGACCGCCCCGCCCGCCGAGGGCACGAACTGGCTCAAGACCAGGGTGTTGCTGTTGAACGCCACCTACGAGCCGCTCACCGCATTGTCCGCGCGCCGCGCGATCGTCCTCCTCATCTGCGACAAGGCCGACGCCGTTCACCACAACGACGAAGGGCCGGTAGTGCACTCCGCCGATACGTCGGTGGCCATTCCCTCGGTGATCCGCCTGCGCACCTACGTGCACGTTCCGTATCGCGCCAGGGTGCCGATGACCCGCGCCGCGCTCATGCACCGGGATCGCTACCGCTGCGGCTACTGCGGCGGCAAGGCCGAGACCATCGACCACGTCATCCCGCGCAGCCGCGGTGGGGAACATTCCTGGGAGAACTGCGTCGCCAGCTGCGCGCCGTGCAACCATCGCAAAGCCGACAAACTGCTCAGCGAGCTGGGCTGGACGCTGCGTGCCCCGCTGGTCTCCCCGAAGGGCCCGCACTGGCGCCTGCTGTCCACTACCGCCGAACTCGACCCCGTGTGGTTGCAGTATCTCGACGAAGGCGCCGCCTGACCGATCAGGTGTACTCCACCACCAGCGTCGCCCAGGTCGGCGACGCCAGTGCCTCGAACACGTGCGGTCGGTCACCCGGGTACGCGATGTAGTCGCCCGGGTGCAGCTCGACGGGCGCGTCGACGGGGCCGACCAGCGCGCGCCCTTCGGCGAGCAGGACGTGCTCGACCACACCGACGCTATGCGGATCCGATCGCCGCGCATGCCCCGGTTCCGCGGTGATGCGGAACAGGTCGCGGC
This sequence comes from Nocardia sp. NPDC047038, assembly GCF_040644075.1. NCBI lineage: Bacteria > Bacillati > Actinomycetota > Actinomycetes > Mycobacteriales > Nocardiaceae > Nocardia > Nocardia sp. NPDC047038. The sequence goes on from NZ_JBEYVQ010000018.1 coordinate 30,137, forward strand.
GGGAATTGGCCGGCCCGGCCGCCAGCAGCGTCGCCCGGTACTCCGACTGCTCGGCCGCCACCACCGGCCCCTCACCGGCGCGAATGACGTGCACGTTCGGGCGCGGCGGGTCGAGCAATCGGGAGAACGGCATGTCCAGGGCGACGCACAATGCCCACAAGGTCTCCAGGCTCGGATTCCCGGTTCCCGATTCCAATTGCGACAGAGTGGATTTCGCGATACCCGCCCGGCCGGCGACCTCGCTCAGCGAGAGTCCGGCCCTGGTGCGCTCGCGGCGCAGCGCGGCGGCGATCACCGCCTGTGGTGTTGTCGTCGCGTCCTGCTGCGTCATACCCACCTCTGCTTGTTTTGCAGCGCCTTCGGCGCCGCGTGTGCCGCGATTATGCCGTGGGGTCGTGGTGTTGTGGTTGCGCTGGAGTGCTGGATGGTTGCGGTGCGGACATGTCGCAGCGCGTGTCCTTCGGAGCTCTCGCCGGGAAACCATATTGACGAAGCGCGGCGTCATGTTCACTATAAACTACATGCGTTCGATATGGCGAACACTCGATCGGAATGCGCTGCTCGGGATCGGGGCGGTGTGCCTCGCCGTCGGTGTGATCGGGATTTCCTACGGCGCGACCGCGGTCGCGGCGGGCTTTCCGGTCTGGCTGCCGGTGCTGCTCGGGTGCGTGGTGCTGGCCGGGAGCTCGGAGTTCCTGTTTCTCGGGATCGTTGCCGCCGGCGGCAACCCGATCGCGGCGGTGCTGGCAGGACTGCTGGTGAACGCGCGGCATGTTCCGTACGGGCTGTCGGTTCCCGACGCGGTCGGCACGGGCTGGCGCCGCTCGCTCGGCGTTCATCTGATGAACGACGAGTCCGTCGCGATGACCATCGCGCAGCCCGACGCGCCACGCAGACGGGCGGCCTACTGGATCACCGGCGCTGGGGTGCTGCTCGCCTGGCCCGGCGGCGCCGCCGTCGGAGCGCTGATCGGATCGGTGGTCACCGACACCTCGGCGCTCGGACTCGATGCGGTGTTCCCCGCGGTCCTGCTAGCGCTGGTGTTGCCCGCGCTGCGTGACCGGACCACCCTCGCCGCGGTGGGTGTCGGCACCGCGATCGCCCTGGTCAGCGCTCCGTTCCTGCCCACGGGGCTGCCGGTGCTGCTCGCCCTGTCCGGGGTGCTGGTCGCGGCGCGGCAAAAGCCTCTACCAGCGACCGCGCGGGGAGCGGCGTGATGCTGGCCGCCGGAGTCGTCGCTCTCGCCGCGGGCACCTACGCGTTCCGCTGGGCCGGACCCGCACTCCGCGACCGAGTGCGCCTTCCCGAACGGGTGGTGTGGCTGCTGGAGATCGGCGCCGTCGTATTGCTCACCGCGCTCGTGGCCGTCACCACCTTGCCGCTGGGCACCGCAGACCTCGGATTCGCCGTGCCCGCAGGCGTTTTCGCGGGTGGACTGGTCGCATGGTTCCGACGCCCCATTCTGCTGGTCATTCTCGCCGCAGCCGCGACGACGGCAGTCCTCCGCTACATCGGCGTCCCTTGAGCGGCACCGTGCCCGCAGCAGGAGGCGGCGCCGTCCCCTCCTGCCGACGGCGCCGCCTGTCCCATCGATCGCATCGGAGCGCTCCTGTGCTACTCGGGTTTACAGTCCGCGGCCCGCATTGGCACCGATCCAGCGGCAGCGAAAGAACTGGCGATGTGCGTATTTTCGATGCCGACCCCCGCTAGGCCGTGATCGTCACCCGGCGACTCACGCGACGGAGCGATACAGCGCGCGTTTGGACGGCCTCGCACCGCCGCGGCCGGAGCGACATGCGCTCGGCACCAATTCCTTCAAACCGACCGAAAGGCAGTTTCCACTGCGGGAACCGGTCCGACGCGGCTGTAGGGCCTTGCCCTCCGTCGAGAGGTCGGCCGCCCACCGCGGATCGCGGGCGAGCAGGAATGAACGCGCCAGCACTTCGTGGGAGGCAGCGGAGCGGCCGAGCCCCGCGACCTCATCCCGAATGGTGATCGGTAGCGACGATCCCCGGCTGACCGCCCTCCGGCGCGGATGGTGCGCCGCACCCGGCGACGACCATCGAACGACGCGATCAACGCGGTAGCAGAGGAATTCCACCGCCGAGCCGACGCGCGACCGAGCCGTAGCGAGCGTCGAGTCGCAGCCAGGTTCTGGTCGCGCGGACACGGACGATCTCGGCGGCTGGGATACGGCGAGGGTCGGCCTTCTCCCCCGAGTGCGGGATGAAATCCATCGCCGTGAGCGCGAAGACGACACGCATCGGCACCTGCACCCGGGTGCCCGCGCCGGACACGGTCAGCACCGCCTGATCCAGCAACGAGGCGGGCGGGCCGTGGCCGCTGCCGTGTTCCTTCGCCAGCTGCGCACCCTGCTCGGCGAGCTCGACCAGGGTGCGTGCGGGCACGTCGTCGACGTGTGCGAAACCGTCGACGGGTGGCAGCGCGCCGCGCCATGCGGAGTCCATCGAATATCCGAGGTCGATCGGACTGCCACCGGCCGAACCGGCCAGCACGAGGTCGGCGCCGACCGTCACGTCGTCGACGCCGAGTTCGGCGACCACGGTGCGCATCGCCAGCGCTTCGAAACCCGTCGCCACCCAGGCCGAGACGTATTTCTCCCCGCGGCGGCGCAGGCGCACCACCGCCCCGGGGTCCAGCCGCACGGCCCTGGTCAGAAACGTCGCGAGATTCTCCCGCTCCGCCGGATCGGGCACATGCAGCACTCGTTGTTCCGCCATCACGGCCGCTCCGCCGTCAGCACTCCGCCGCCACCGACGCGGTCGCTCAGTCCATCCATTCGGACAGGTAATCACGCTCGGCGTCGGTGAGCCTGCGCAACCGCTGCGCCCGCATGTCGAACGCCGCGATCTGCGTGGACGCCACCACGGCTGCGGGCGAGTCGGGCAGCGCGCCCGCAGCCCGCACCTCGTAGCCGATGGTGAAGTCGACCGCGCGCAGCTGCTCGATCCACATGGCGATGTCCAGCGGCGTGTCCTCGTGCCGCAATTGACCGCGATAGCGGACACGCAGATCGGCGAGGACGCACCCCTCGCGCAGCGGTGCGGTCGGGCGGCCGTCCTCGAACAGCCACGGAATGCGCGCCTCTTCCAGCAGCGTCACCATCCGGGCATGGTTGACGTGCTGGAACACGTCCATGTCCGACCACCTGACATCCACCTTGGCGTGGAACCGCTTGGGCAGCACCAGGCTGCCCGCGACCTTCCCGCTGCCGCTCACCGAACTCGTCAACGTGGTACCTCCGATTGAGCGCCCACCCCGCTCACCATGCTCCGCACTTGCCGCGCTGCAACCGACAACGTGGCGAGATCGTGGGTTCCGGACTCGAACAATTCCGACAGCGCCGCCCTGGCTCTGCCGAGGCGGGACTGATTCTTCGACTCCCAGTATGCAATCTTCTCGTCCGCCGTCTCCTCGGGGTCGCCGCCGGAGAGCACGTCGAGCGTGAGCGAGCGCAGCGACCCGTACATGTCGTCGCGCAGCGCGAGCCGCGCCAGCGCGTGCCAGCGGTCGCCACGTTCGAGGTGGCTGACCGCCTGCAGCAGCCAGTCGATCTTGAGGTGGTCGTTGAGCGCGTAGTACAGCGACCCGACCTCGTCTCCGTCCCGGTCGGTGATGTCGGCGATATCCACGATGTCCAGCAGCGGGAAGAGGTGGAGCAGACCGAACACCTCGGTGGCGAGGTCGGTCGGCGCACCGCGAGCGATCAACTCGGCGGACCGGTCGGTGAGCGAGAACACGTGGTGCCCGCGCAGCCATCCCGGCACTTTGGGGGCGAGTTCCCGCACGTCGGCCCGGTACCGGCTGATCTCGGAACCCACCGCGATCGGCTGCGGGCGATTGCTCAGCAGCCACCGGGATGCCCGGTCGAGGGTCCGCTTCGTCTCCAGTTCGAGCAGGTCGCGGACCGGGGTCGGCGCGTCACAGGCGCGGATTCGCGCCCATCGTTCGTCCAGGTCGAAGATTCCGCTCGCCGCGGCGAAGGCGCGCACCGCGTCGGTGGTGGTGGCGCCGACCTCTTCGTTCAACCGGTGCGCGTAGGTGATGCCGCCGTAGTCCACCATCTCGTTGACGATCATGGTGGTGACGATCTCCCGGCGCAGCCGGTGGCGTTTGATCGCCGCTCCGAACCGGTCGCGCAGCGGCGTGGGGAAGTACTCCGGCAGCCGCGCGGCGAAGTATTGACTGTCGGGCAGGTCGGAGTCGAGCAGATCGGCCTTGAGCGAGAGCTTCACGTGCGCCATGAGATTGGCCAGCTCGGGCGAGGCCAGTCCGGCGTTCTCCTCCAGCCTGTGCTTCATCTCCTGGTCCGAGGGCAGCGCCTCGAGTTCGCGGTCCAGGCCGCGACGCTGTTCGAGTTCCTCGATGAGCCGCGTCTGCACGCTGAGCATCTGCGGCGCCTCGGTGCGCGAGATGCCCATGAGGAAGTTCTGCGCCACATTGTCCTGCAGGACCATCTGGGCGACCTCGTCGGTCATGGAGGCCAGTAGCGGATTGCGCTCGTCCGGCGGCAGCTGACCGCCGGAGACCACGGCGTCGAGCAGGATCTTGATGTTGACCTCGTGGTCGGAGCAGTCCACGCCCGCCGAGTTGTCCAGCGCGTCGGTGTTGATCTTGCCGCCGTTGCGGTTGAACTCGATGCGGCCGAGGGCCGTGGCGCCGAGGTTGCCGCCCTCGCCGATCACCTTGACCCGCAATTGATCCCCGTTGACCCGGACCGCGTCGTTGGACTTGTCGCCCACCTCGGCGTTGGTCTCGGTGCTCGCCTTGATGTAGGTGCCGATACCGCCGTTCCACAACAAATCCACCGGAGCGAGCAGGATCGCGCGAACCAGATCCGGCGGCGACAGCGATACGACGTCGTCGCCCAGGCCGAGAGCCGCCCTGGCCTGCGGGCTGATCGGCACGGCCTTCACGGTGCGATCCCACACACCGCCGCCGGGGCTGATCAGCGACGTGTCGTAATCCGCCCACGACGACCTCGGCAACGCGAACAACCGCTGCCGCTCCCGGTACGAACGCGCCGCGTCGGGAATCGGATCGAGGAAGATGTGGCGGTGGTCGAACGCGGCCACCAGACGAATGTGCTCGGACAACAACATGCCGTTGCCGAACACATCACCACTCATGTCACCCACACCGACCACCGTGAAGTCCTGGGTCTGAGTGTCGATCTCCATCTCACGGAAATGCCGCTTGACGCTTTCCCACGCACCCTTGGCGGTGATGCCCATCGCCTTGTGGTCATAACCCGCCGAACCACCGGAAGCGAACGCATCACCCAACCAAAAGCCATAACTTTGAGCCACGTCGTTGGCGATATCGGAGAACGTCGCAGTGCCCTTATCGGCCGCAACGACCAGATAGGTATCGTCACCGTCACGCCGCACCACCCGAGCGGGCGGAAGCACCTCCCCGCTCGCGCGATCCACGTTGTCGGTGACATCCAGCAGGCCCGAGATGAACGTGCGATAGCAAGCCACACCCTCGGCGCCCAGCGCCTGCCGGTCCGCGACCGGATCACCGGTGGCCGCGGGTGGTTGCTTCACCACGAAACCGCCCTTGGCGCCGACCGGCACGATGACCGCGTTCTTCACCGCCTGCGCCTTCACCAGGCCCAAGATTTCGGTGCGGAAATCCTCCAAACGGTCCGACCACCGCAAACCACCACGGGCCACCGGCCCGAAGCGCAGGTGCACGCCTTCCACCCGCGGCGAGTACACGAAGATCTCGAACTGCGGCTTCGGCCTGGGCAGTTCGGCGATCTCCCGTGGCTCGACCTTCACCGACACGAAGTCGCGCGGTTTGCCTTCCGCGTCGGTCACGTAGAAGTTCGTCCGCAGCGTCGCTTTGACCAGGCCGAGGATCGCGCGCAGGATGCGGTCCGCGTCCAGGCTGACCACCTCGTCGATCCGCCCGCGCACCTGGGTCTCCAGTTCCGCGGCGTGCTCGGCGGAGACGGTGTCGGGATCGAAGCGCGCCGCGAACAGGTCGACGAACAGGCGCGCGATATCCGGATAGGTGAGCAGCACACGGCAGATGTTGGCCTGACTGTACGGAAAACCGGCCTGCTGCAAGTACTTCGCGTAGGTGCGCAGGATCGACACGGCCCGCCACGGCAACCGGGCACGCAGCACGAGCTCGTTCATCCCGTCCGCCTCCGCGCGGCCGTACCACATGGCCGCGAAGGCTTCCACGAACCGTTCCCGCAGCCCGCGCACCTCCGCCTCCAGCACGTCGGCGCGCTTGGAGGACTCGAGCAGTTCGGCGTCCAGATCGCGATCGAGCGAACTGCGCAGCAGCTCCGGGCGGGCCAGCAGGCCGAAGTCGTAGATCCACCGCTCACCGCCGGTGCCGTCCGCCGCCGCCTCCAGCGCGATCTGGTACGGCCGCTCGTCGACCACCTCCACACCGAGGCTCTGCAACAGCGGAAGCACCTGGCTCAAGGAGATGCCGCTACCACCGACGTAGAGCGTGAAACGCCACGAGCCCGGCGCCGAATCCGGCTTCCGGTACAGATATTGATCGATGACGCCGTCTCGCAAATGTTCCAGGCGCACGATGTCCCTCAGCGCGCGGGCCGCGGCGAAATCCTGTTTGTAACCCTCGGGGAAGGCCTCCGCGTATCGCTGCACCACCGCGGGATCGAGCACCGTCGACGTGCTCACCTCGTCGTTCAGCCGGTCCTCCCAGGTGCGGCTGGCCTCGGCGAGCATGTTCTGCAAGCGCAGCCTGGTGGGCTCGGAGGTATCGGCGCCGGGCGGCGTACGGCGCGGGACACCGAGTTCGGCCTCCGGCATGCGCACGGTGAAATACACTCGCGCCAACTCGCTTTCGCCCACCCGCGCGGAGTAGTCGATGGACACGCCACCCAGTTCGCGGACCAGGATCTCCTGCATCTCGAGCCGAGCGCTGGTGGTGTACCGGTCCCGCGGCAGGTAGACCAGGCAGGCGACATAGCGACCATAGGTGTCCGCGCGCAGGAACAGGCGCACCTGGCGCCGCAGGCTGACGCTCAGCACGGCGGTGGCGGTGCGGCGCAGCGTCTCGCTGTCGGCGGAGAACAGCTCGGTGCGGGGGAAGGACTGGATGACCTCGAGCATGGACTGACCGGAGAACGAGTCCAGGTCGAATCCGCTCTCCTCGATGGCCGAACGGACCCGGCGTTCGATCACCGGGATGTCCAGAACGTTCTCGTGCACGGCGGTGACGGTGAAGACGCCAATGAACAGGTGTTCACCGACGATGGTTCCGTCGGCGTCGAAATCGGCGACACCGACGAAATAGGGATACACCGCACGATGCACGGTGGCGGGGACCAGCCCCTGGGTCAGCGTGAGCAGCGGACGGTCACCGCCGTTGACCGGCACGTGGAAGTCGGTGCCCACGTCGGGCCGCAGCACGCCGAGGCAGGTGTCGGGCACGACGGTGGACATCTCGCGGCCCTGGTCGGTGCTCAGTCGGTAGCGCGCGTAGCCGAGCAGGGTGAAGTTCCCCCCGGCCAGCCAGCGCAGCAAGTGAGCGGTGTCGGTCAGTTCGGTCGGCTGGAACGGCGCGGACCCGGATTGCGCGGCCGATTCGAGATCGTCGGCCAGTCTGCTCTGCACGTCTTCGATGGCCTCGGTGTCGCCGATCACCTGACGCACGTCGTCCACCACGTCCGGCACCGCGGATTCGACCTTGGCCAGCAGCGCCGCACTGGTCGACGGGTGCAATTGCACGTGCATCCAGGACTCCCGCAGTCCCGCCCCGCCGGTGCCGTCCACCTCGTGCGCGGCGGCGTGCGTCAGCCGCCCCTCCTCGTCCCGCTCGACCTCGAAGATCGGGTGGATGATCTCGCTGACGCTGACGCCGATCCGGCTCAGCGACGAGCTGATCGACTCGACCAGCAGCGCCATGTCATCGGTGACGATCTGCACCGCCGCACCGATTCCGGAGCCGTCGTCCGGGTGGTACACCCGCACCAGTGCGCGACCGGGGCGGCGCGTCACCGCCAACTCCAAGTGCCTTCGGAAGATCTGGGTGATGCCGGTGATCGCACAGTCCACATCGCCCGCGTCGACGTGGCGGAAGTACGCCTCCTCGAGCGTCGCGAGTTCGCCGCGCAGTGACTGCGGCAAACCCGCGGCCCACGCCGCGCTGGACAATTCGGACGAGACGGTCATTTTTCGCCAACTCCCTCGGATATCGGTTCCGTAACAAAGTGACGCCGGTCCGAGAGTAACTGTGCGCCGATGACGCGTGGGTGAATTCCCTTTTCACATCCGGTGGTTCACCACGACGGCGGAGTTCGCCGCTCGTGTGCCGAGATCACACGCGACAACCTCGGGCACAGCACAGAAGTCGGACCCGCGAACGTCAGGTGAGCGCGACAGGTCGTATCCGTGGCGGCAGCGGCGCCGCACCGGTACCTCGGGTCAGCTCGACCACCGCGTCGGCGGTCGAAGCCACCGATTGCTCGAACTGCGCCTGCGCATTCACGACTCCCACCCTAGCGAGCTACGCGCGGGTAGGTGTCACTCCTGTTCCGCGTTCCCCGGAAAGACTTTTCGCGCCACCCCACCGCGGCCGTCGCCCTCGCTCTCGACCCGAACTCCGGCTCAACCGGCCCCGCATGGCACACCAGCAAACGCCAGGCAGCGCGCACTCGCTCATAGCAGGCAGCGGGCACCCTGGCAGGGAGAAACCTCGCCGACACCAGATCCAGCGGCGGTGAAGGTGCCCCGGACGTATATCGAACAGTCGGAGCCCTTCCCCGCTCACCGACCAGGCCCAACAAGGTTTACGCTGCGCGGGGCGAACTGCATCCGAGTGACCCACCCCGGGAACATATGCGTCCGACGTCCCTGTCTTGCCCCCTATGGCCCCAGCAACCACCGCCGACCGGGGCCCTCCACAGGCGAGGTCCTGCGCCGCCCGAAGTCGAACCGTGGGGTCCGCCGAAATCCGGGCTTTCGCGGCGTTGTCGACCTCGCCCGGCCACAGCATCCAGGCAGTGCGACACGTAGGGCGGGTGCGGCCGCACCGTGCACCCGCCTACGCCGACGAACTCAGCCGCGGGTGAGTTTGCGGTGCGTAACCCGGTGCGGGCGGGCCGCTTCCGGGCCGAGCCGCTCGACCTTGTTGGCTTCGTACGCTTCGAAGTTGCCCTCGAACCAGAACCACTTGGCCTCGTTGTCGGAGTCGCCCTCCCACGCGAGGATGTGGGTGCAGGTGCGGTCCAGGAACCAGCGGTCGTGCGAGATGACCACGGCGCAGCCGGGGAACTTCTCCAGCGCGTTCTCCAGCGAGCCGAGGGTCTCGACGTCGAGGTCGTTGGTCGGCTCGTCCAGCAGGATCAGGTTGCCGCCCTGTTTGAGCGTCATCGCCAGGTTCAGCCGGTTGCGTTCACCGCCGGACAGAACGCCCGCGGGCTTCTGCTGGTCGGGGCCCTTGAAGCCGAACGCGCTCACGTAGGCGCGCGACGGCATCTCCTGCTGGCCGACCTCGATGTAGTCGAGGCCGTCGGAGACCACCTGCCAAACCGTCTTCTTGGGGTCGATGCCCGCGCGATTCTGGTCGACGTAGCTCAGCTTGACCGTCTCGCCGACCTTCACCTCGCCGCTGTCCGGCGACTCGAGCCCGACGATGGTCTTGAAGAGCGTGGTCTTACCGACGCCGTTGGGCCCGATCACGCCGACGATGCCGTTACGCGGCAGGGTGAACGACAGGTCCTTGATCAGCTGACGGTCGCCGAAGCCCTTGTCCAAGTGCTCGACCTCGACCACCACGTTGCCCAAGCGCGGGCCCGCGGGAATCTGGATTTCCTCGAAGTCGAGCTTCCGCATCTTCTCGGCCTCGGCCGCCATCTCCTCGTACCGGCCGAGGCGAGCCTTGTTCTTGGCCTGCCTGGCCTTGGCGCCGGAACGGACCCAGGCGAGCTCTTCCTTGAGCCGCTTCTGCAGCTTCTGGTCCTTCTTGCCCTGGACCTCGAGCCGCTCGGCCTTCTTCTCGAGGTAGGTGGAGTAGTTGCCCTCGTACGGGTAGGCGCGGCCGCGGTCCAGCTCCAGAATCCACTGGGCGACGTTGTCCAGGAAGTACCGGTCGTGGGTGACCGCGAGCACGGCGCCCTGGTACTGCGCCAGGTGCTGTTCGAGCCAGTTCACGCTCTCGGCGTCCAGGTGGTTGGTCGGCTCGTCGAGCAGCAGCAGGTCGGGCTTGCTCAGCAGCAACTTGCACAGCGCCACGCGGCGGCGCTCACCACCGGAGAGGTTGGTGACCGGCTCGTCCGGCGGCGGGCAGCGCAGCGCGTCCATTGCCTGCTCGAGCTGGGAGTCCAGGTCCCACGCGTCGGCGTGATCCAGGTCCTCCTGCAGCTTGCCCATCTCCTCCATGAGCTCGTCGGAGTAGTCGGTGGCCATCAGCTCGGCGATCTCGTTGAAGCGATCCAGCTTCACCTTGATCTCGCCCATGCCCTCCTCGACGTTGCCGCGGACGGTCTTCTCCTCGTTGAGCGGCGGCTCCTGCTGGAGGATCCCGACGGTGGCGCCGGCGGCGAGGAACGCGTCACCGTTGTTCGGCTGGTCCAGTCCGGCCATGATCTTCAGCACGCTGGATTTACCCGCGCCGTTCGGGCCGACGACGCCGATCTTGGCGCCGGGAAGGAAGTTCAAGGTGACATCGTCGAGCACGACTTTGTCGCCGTGCGCCTTGCGAACCTTCTTCATTTGGTAGATGAACTCAGCCATAAGTGTGAAGCCTATCGGTGCGAGAGATGGGGGGACGAAGCAGAGCTACCCTGCCGCCGGGACGAAAACCGGCCATGCGATCAAGCGTCGACCGGCTCGGGCGCGCTGCCGCGCGGCGGTGCCGAATCGGCGGCAACGATATTCTCCCCCGGCGCGTCGCCCACCGGCACCTGACCTTCAGCGCTCGCGATCGCGGAAGTATTCCGTGGCGGCAGGTCGGACAGCCGCGTCAGGTGCGCGACACAGCGGGACAGGTCCGGTCCGACCGCGGTGGCGCGCATCTCCAGATCCCGTCGCTCCACACCGTCCTTGCTCCGGTACTCGTGGGAGCGCAGCTGGCCGTAGGCGATGATCGGATCGCCGCGCCGCAGTGACGCGTCGACACCTGCCACCAGCCTGCGCCAGCAGCTGACGGTGAGATAGAGGGTGCCGTTGTCCACCCATTGCCCCGACGTCTGGTCCAATCGGCGGGAATTGCTTGCCAACCGGAAGGTGACCACCTGCTCGCCATTGGTCAGATCACGCTTGACCGGATGGGTGGCGATCGTTCCGATCACGGTCGCATTCGCCTCGTACATAGCTACGCTCCTTCACATTCGGATCCGGAACCGCCCGGAATGTCCTCCCCCTCCAGGAGGCACTTCCAGCGTGCGCCGATTTCGCGGACCCGAGCGATCCGATCCGGGAATGTGCACAACTTCCCGAAATGTGAAGACCGAGCTTTCACGCCCGCGTGGTCAGAACACCGCCACGTCGGTATTGGCGCCGCAGAGGACCACGACCGGTCGCTCGTCCGGCGCGGGAACGTAGACGCCGCTGTGCACTGCGGCCAGCGCCGTGGCGCCGGACACTTCCACCAGGATGCGGAATTCGCGCCACAGATATTCCCGCGCCGCGCTGATCGCGTCGTCGCTGACCAGCACCGAGCGCACGCCGTGGCGGCGGGCGACGTCGAGTGCGATGTCACCGATCCGGGTCGGTCCCAGCGAGTCGACGGTGATCCCGGACCCGACAATGTCCACCGGACGCTCGGCCGCCAACGCCGCGCGCAGGATCGCGGCGCCGTCGGGTTCCACCCCGATCACCCGCTGACGCCGCCCGACCGCGGCCGCGATGCCCGCGACCAGTCCGCCACCGCCCACCGCGGCCAGCACCGGCGGCCGACCACGTACCTGCTCCTCGAGTTCCAGCCCCACCACACCGATGCCCGCGACCACCGCGGGCAGGTCGTAGCCGTGCAGCAGCAGCGCGCCCCGTTCGGTGGCCAGCTCGGTCGCGTGCTGCAAGGCCTCGGCGTAGCAGGTGCCGTGCCAGAGCACCTCCGCGCCGTGCGACCACATCGCGGCGACCTTGGTGTGCGGCGCCGTCTCCGGGACGACGACGGTGCAGGATTTTCCGAGCCGCGCCGCGGCCAGCGCCGCCGCGATACCCGCGTTGCCGCCGGAGGCGATCACCACCTGATCGACCCCGGCGCCCGACTCGAGCAGCGCGTTGAGGCTGCCGCGTACTTTGAACGTCCCGCCGTGCTGGAGGTGCTCGAGCTTGATCGTCACCGGGACGGGACCGGACGGGCTCGCGATGGAGGTGTGGAAGACCGGCGTCTTACGGATCTGCCCCGCCAGCCGCTTGCGTGCGGATCGCACGTCCGACCGGTCCACCCGCCCGGCCGGTCTGTGTGGGGAGACCGTGGTGGCGCGTTCACTCACTTACGCACTTCTCCATCTCGCTTGGCCAGTTCGGCGAACATCGCGTTGTGTGCGGCGAGTGCGGCGTCGTTGTCGCGTTCGGCGGCTCGATCGGTGCGCTGCGCGAGTCGCTGATCGCTGCGCGACCATTGGATCAGCAACGCCAGCATCACCACCACCAGGGGGACCTCACCGCTCGCCCACGCGAGGCTGCCGCCGGTGCGCTGGTCGCCGAGCAGATCGCCGTTCCAGCCGAGACCGAGGCCGTGGTAGAACCAGCCGCCGAGCACCGTGGTCATGCTCATCAGCGCGATGCCGAAGAACGCGTGGAACGGCAGCGAGCCGAACACCATGGCGAGCTTGGTCAACGGCTCCACCTGCCTCGGCTTGGGATCGATGCCGATCACCACCCAGTAGAACAGGTAACCGCTGAGCAGGAAGTGCACGTTCATCAGCAGGTGCGCCGCGTGCGAGTCGGCGTAGGCGTCGAAGATGCCGCCCAGGTACAGCGCGTAGAAGCCGCCGACGAAGATCGCCGACGCCACGATCGGGTGGGTCAGGAAACGCGAGACCGGGTTGTGTACCGCGGCCAGTAGCCATTCCCGCGGACCCGGCACGCCACCGCGGCCGGCCGGCGGCAGCGCGCGCAGCGCCAGCGTCACCGCGCCACCGAGCGCCAACAGGATCGGCGCGAGCATGGACAGCGCCATATGGGCTCCCATATGCACGCTGAACATCGCGGGGGAGTACCGGCCGACGCCGGAAGAGGTGGCGACGAGCAGCACCACACAACCGGACAGCCAGGCGAACGTCCGCCCGGCCGGCCACGCGTCACCCCGCGCTCGCAGCCGCCGCACGCCGAGCAGGTACAGCACCGCGAGCACGATGGACAGCGTTCCGAAGATCAGATCGAACCGCCAGTCGAACACCAGGCGGGCGAAGCTGGGCGGCCCGGCCAGGTTGTAGCCCAGCTCCACTTCGACCGGCGTCGGAACGGAATCCGGCGGTGGCGGCGGCGTACGGCCGAGCCCGACCGCGAGGCCGATGGTCGCGGCGAAGATCAATACTTCGACGCCCGCGTACCGCACCAGGGCCGACCGGTCGCCGGGATCGGCCGCCAAGGCGGGCAACGAGGCGCGGCGCTGCACGTAACCGAACACACCGAGCACCGCCAGCGCGGCGGCCTTGGCCAGCACCAGCCTGCCGTAGGTGCTGGAGAGCAGTTCGTCCAGCGGCACGCGGACCCAGGAGTTGATCACGCCGCTGACCGCGATCACGGCGAAGGCGACCGTGGCGGTCGACGAGAAACGCCGGGCCGCGACGTCGGTGTACGCACCGCCGCGCAGGGCGTGCGCGAGCACCGCGAACAGGCCGCCGACCCAGACGGCGGACGAGATCAGATGCAGGATCAGGCTGTTGGTCGCCACGTCGTGCGACCCGCCCGAGGAGGAATGGCCGGTCAACGCCAGCGGCATCATGGTGGCGATCGCGGCCCCGAGCAGGACCGGAGTCCAGCCCCAGCGCAACGCGAGGCGGCAGCCCACGGCGACGATCAGGGCGAAAACGACGGTCGTCCGCCAAGCTCCGGCCAACTCGATTCGATCGATCGCCTGCCACAGTTCCTGCGGGCGCAGAACATCCCCCACCGGCCGTCCGGTGGTGTCCGAAACCGTCAGCGGCACCAGCAGCGCCGCGCAACACGCCCAGACCACCGCGAAATTCGACGCCCTGCGCACCGCGCGATACCCGCCGACGTCCAGCAGCCCGTTCGACTGCGGCGGCGCCAGGAAGGCCGCGAAAAACAGCGAGCCGACTGTCAGCGCGGCCGACAGGTCGGCGAGCGCCCGGACCGCGGGCAGTCCGTAGGTGGTCGCCGGACCCGGGTCGGGGATGCCGAGCAGGCTCAGTGCCTGCGCCGCCGACAACCCCACCACCAGCGCCGCGACCACGGCCGCGATGGCGCCGGCCAGCGCGGTGATCGTGCCGAACGTCGCCCCCGACCGAGCGGCCTCGACTCGGGGAGCGGCGGACGAGGTGGGGGCGGAGGACATACGACTGAGCGTAGTTCGGCGAGTATTCCGTGGCCCGGTCGGGTTTGTACCGATATCCTTGGCCCCGATCACCACGGCGCGTCACCTACTGTTCGGGATGGCTGAAACGTTGCTAACGCTAAGAATCCGGCCACCTGGACGCTCGCTATAATCGACTCGCTGGACAGCACGGCCAATGTCGGCCATCGTAGAACCCGCTGCCTCCGTAGCTCAGTTGGATAGAGCAAGGGCCTTCTAATCCCTAGGTCGCAGGTTCGATTCCTGCCGGGGGCGCAACAACCCCTGTGACCTGTACATACAACGGGTCACAGGGGTATTACCCACCGAGCGCGACGCTCAAACACCAAAGAACATTGCCCGGTCGGCTTCCCTATCCGGAGCGTAATTTCGACGATCCGGCCGAGTTCGCCGACCACTTCGCGACCGAGTTGCGGCACCGCTTCGGAGCAGTCGGCCAGGAAGTACGGCGGCACGCCGAAGGTGGCCCGGAAGATCGCCGTGGGTGAGCACGCCCACGATGAGAATTCGGTCGCGGAGGGCCGCAGTACGCTGTCGCCGGTGAGTTCTCCGGTCCTGGACCACATCGATCGCGCGATCGTGCACGCGCTGCACATCGACGGGCGCGCACCGTTCAGCCGCATCGCAGCGGTGCTCGGCGTGTCCGATCAGACGGTCGCACGGCGGTACCGCAGGCTGCGCGCCACCGGGCAACTGCGGGTGGTCGGCCTGCCGAACGCCCGGCGACTGGGGTGGGTGGAGTGGTTCGTCCGGGTCCAGGTGACCCCCGACGCGGCGGTGGCTGTCGCCGATGCGCTGGCCCGGCGGCCGGATACCTCGTGGGTCTGCCTCACCTCGGGCGGCACGCAGATCGTCTGCGTCACCCGCACCCGCAGTTCTCGGGAGAGCGATGCCCTGCTGCTCGGGCAGTTGCCGAAGACGCCGCGGGTCACCGGCGTCACCGCGCACTGCCTGCTGCGTGTCTTCGCGGGCGGTCCGGCCGGCTGGCACGGCCGGGCCGACTCGCTCACCGCCGAGCAGATCGCCGCACTGGCCCCGTCTCAACAGGCGTCGACAGCGCCTGCGGAGGGCGACGAGGAATTGTTCGCCATCCTCGCGCAGGACGGTCGCGTCGGTTACTCCGACATCGCCCGGGCGACCGGGTGGTCCGAGATGACCGCCAAACGCCGCCTGGCCCAGTTACGCGAGTGCGGTGCGTTGTTCTTCGACGTGGATATCGATCCGGTACTGCTGGGATTCGAGACGCTGGCGATCCTGTGGCTGACCGTCGACCCGGCACGGGTGCGGCAGGCCGCCGAGGCGATCGCCGCGCATCCCGACGTCGCATTCGCCGCCGCCACCACCGGCCCCACCAACCTGCTGCTGTTCGCGGCCTGCCGCGATGTGGACGCCCTCTACGACTTTCTCGAACAGGGCATCGGCAACCTGCCGGGCATCCGCGGCGTGGAAAGCGCTCCGGTCATCCGTAACAGCAAGCGAGTCGGCGCAGCCCTCACCCGAACACGCCGCTGAGCGCGACACATACTTCCGCCCTATTCGGTGCTCAGTCTGGGCGGGAGCCGTTGCGTGGCCGGGTGAGCGATTCCACCATTGCAGACGGCAATATGTCGAAATCCCGCAATCAACGGGCGGTGACTGGAACAGGTGCCCCACGGCGGCCCAGCCTTTGAGCATGACCGACATCGATCGCATCGACCACTCCGTCCTCTACACCACCGACATGGATGCCACCGCCGGAACATACGAGGCGCTCGGCTTCACCCTCACGCCGCTGTCCATGCACATGGGCTCGGATCGGCCCGGTGGTGAGCGCAAACCGATGGGTGCGGGCAACCGGTGCGCGCTGTTCGGCTCGACCTACCTGGAACTGCTCGGGCTGTTCGGGGACGGTTCGGTCGATCCGTGGCAGATCCGGCCCCTGATCGCACAGTACGAGGGTCTGCACGGCTGCTCGTTCGGCTGCGCGGACGCCGAAGCGGTCGAGCGCCGGCTGCGCGCGGCCGATCTGTCGTCGTCCGGGGTGCTGCCGCTGCAACGCGACGTGGACACCCCCGACGGCCCGGCGACCGCGCGGTTCGAGGCGGTGCACCTCGACCGCGCGCTGACCCCCGAGGGGCTGATCCACATCGCCCGGCATCTGACGCCCGAACTGATCCATCAGCCCCGCTACCTGGACCACGCCAACGGCGCCACCCACTTGCACAGCGTGCTGCTCGTCGTGGACGACACGGAACTGGCGGCGACCGTCGACCGCTACGCCCGCATCCTCGACGTCCGGCCGCTGACCGAGGCGCCGCTGACGGTCCTGCCGCTGACAGTGGGCCGGATGGAGATCGTCGCGGTCTCCGACTTCGAGGCGGTCCTGCCCGGGGAGCCGGTGCCCGCACTGCCCTACCTCGGGGGCCAGGCCGTCGCCGTCGCCGATCTCGACGCCGCGCGGAAACTGGTGGTGGGCAACGGTTTCACCGTGCGCGAGCTGCCCGGGGGATTCTTTGTCGGGGCTGCCGAGGCCCGCGGCGGGGCGGTCGCCTTCCTGGCGGCATGAGCGATGAACGAATTGGTACACGCGCCCGCCGGGGCATTGCGCGGTGTCACCAGCGGGTCGGTGACCGCGTTTCGCGGCATCCCGTTCGGCCGGGCCGCGCGGTTCGCCGCGCCGGGGCCCGCTGCCGCCTGGACCGGGATACGCGATGCTCGGCGGCCGGGTCCGGCGTCTCCACAGCCACGCTCGCGGCTGGAACGGGTGATGGGGCCGGGCAGTGCTCTCGACCGAAGCGAGGACTGCCTGTCGCTGAACGTATGGACACCGGGCGGCACCGGGCTGCCGGTGCTGGTCTGGCTGCACGGCGGCGGGTTCTCCAGCGGTTCGGGCGCCGAAGCCTGGTACGACGGCTCCCTGTTGGCCGAGCGTGGGCGGATGGTGGTCGTCACGGTCAACTACCGGCTCGGCGCATTGGGGTACCTGTACTTGGCGCCGGAATACGGCCCGCCCAATGTGGGCTTGCTGGACCAGGTCGCGGCGTTGCGCTGGGTGCGGGAGAACATCGCGGCGTTCGGCGGCGACCCGAGACGCGTCACGCTGGCAGGTCAGTCGGCCGGGGCGCTGTCGGCGCTCGCACTGCTCCGCCACCCGGCCGGTGTAGGGCTGTTCCGGCAGGTCATCTTGCAGAGCACGCCGACAGGGACGCGGCCGTACGCCCCGGCCGCGGCCGCCGGGATCGGGCGGCAATTCCTCGAGGTACTCGGCCTGCACCCCGAGAAGGCGGATCGGCTACGGGCCGTGTCGATCGGCCGATTGCTGTCCGCGCAGGGAGAGCTGGCCCGGCGGCGGGCCGTACCGCTGGACGTGACACCGCCGTTCCAACTGGTCGCCGCGGGCGGGGTGTCCGCCGACCTGGTGGGCGGACTGCCCCATGACCTGCCGATGCTGGTCGGCACGACCCGCGACGAAGCCCGCGCGTTCTTCCCCGACGGGCCTGCGGAGCTGACCGAACGGTTCTTCGGCCTCGACGGCCTGCCGACCCGATCGGCCTTCGCTTTCCGGTTCGACTGGTCTCCGCCGGACAGCCTGTTCCGAGCCTGCCACTGCATCGACCTGCCCTTCGTGTTCGGCCGTCTCGAGGCCTGGCGCACGGCGCCGATGCTGGCCGGCGCGGACCCGGCCGACCTGCGGCGACTGACCATGAAGGTGCAGCAGGCCTGCGCTGCGTTCGTGCACACCGGTGATCCAGGCTGGGCCGGGTTCCCGCACATCGAGCACTTCGTCTAGGTCCGTGTCTCGAGCCGAGATCACCGAAGCCTCACTCGCCGCCGATCGCGACGACGTACTTGCCGGAACCTCGTCCAGTGGCAAGCAGATCGTGTATTTCAGCGACCCGGTCCAGCGAGTCGACCACCGTCACCGGCAGTTCCAGTCCGCCGTCACCGACCTTGGCCAGACCGTCGGCGAGGGCCGCGGCGACTCTGTGCGGCACCGTGTCCCGCAGCCGGCTGATGCTGAACCCGATCAGGGCGACGTTGCCGCCGATGAGCCGGGCCAACGGCGGCAACGGCGTGGGCGTGCCACCGGTCGCGTTGCCGAACAGTACGATTCGCGCACCGGGCGCGGCCAGTTCCAGGTCGAGCTCGAGATTCGCGGTACCGGTCGGATCGAGGATGACGTCCACCCCGCCCGGGGCCGCGGCCCGCACCGCGGCGACGACATCCTCGCCGCGCGCGGTGACGACATCCCACCCCGCCGCGAGCCCGTCCGCGATCTTGTCCGGCCTGCCCACCGTGCCCAACCGCGGGCCCGCGCCCTCGGCGGCCGCCAGTCGCGCGACCGCGTGGCCGACTCCCCCGCTGGCCGAGTGCATGAGCACCGAGTCGCCGGGCCGCAGCCGGGCGGCATCGCGCAGCAACAACGTGGCGGTCGACAGCACCAGCGGCGCGGCGGCCGCGACCGGTAGCGGTACGGCGGCGGGTACCGCGGTGACCACGTCGGCGGAAGCGAGTGCGACCTCGGCCAGCCCGCCCGCGCGGGTCAACGCGGCGACGCGGTCTCCGACGGCGAAACGGTCGACCCCCGCGCCGAGCGCGCGCACCCGGCCCGCCACCTCCAGCCCGGGCGTGTACGGCCAGCCGGAGGCATATCCCGCGTCGCCGCGTCGCGCCATGACATCCATGAAGTTGATACCGGCGTAGGCGACCTCGATCGCCAGCTCGCCCGGACCCGGGCGCGGCTCGTCGGTCGTGACGACCCGCGTCGTGGTCGCATCCGGCGCCGGACCGGTCAGCTGCACTGCCCGCATGAGGACCCCTTATTCGATGTTCGATGTTCGTCGAACATAGAATAAGCACGGTAGCCTGGTTTCACCAAGGGGGAAGGAGTGCGCACATGGCCCGATCGCAACGGAACACGGCACCACCGCGGCACCCCGACGTCGCCGAGCTGGACCTCCTCGACATCCTGCACGCGCTGTCCGACCGGACCAGAATGACGATCGTGCGGACGCTGTGGACCGGGCCGGAGCGGGTTTGCGGCACCTTTCCCGTGGATGTCGCGCCCTCGACGCTCAGCCATCACTTCCGTGTCCTACGCGAAGCCGGCCTGATCCACCAGCGAGACGAAGGCACCAAGCGCTGGACATCACTGCGCCGCAACGATATCGAGGCCCGGTTCCCCGGCCTCGTCGGCCACATAGTCGACGCCTTCGAACGCGCGTGAATCACACCGCGGTGCGCGGCCGCCAGGACCCGAAAACTGCGGCGACTACGGCGTTCGGCGCGGACCGCAGTCGCCGAGCCCGCCTGCCCGCCACCGGCAGCGGGCACGCCACCGGACCCGGCGGCTAGATCGTCGCGGTCGACGAGGCGATGTCGTCGGCCAGCGGGGCGATGGCGCCCAGGATCTGGGCGACCAGATCGGCGGGCACACCCGCCGCGGTGAGCGACGCCTCCAGATGCCCCGCCACCAAGCCGAAGTGCTGCATGGTGATACCCCGGCCCTTGTGCACCTGCTTCATCGGAGCACCGGTGTACGGGATGGGACCGCCGAGGGCCGCGGCGAAGAACTCCACCTGTTTTCCCTTCAAGCGCGGCATGTTCGTGCCGGTGAAGAATCCGGCCAGTTCACCGTCGGCGAGCACGCGGGTATAGAAATCTTCCACGACGACCTCGAGTGCCGCGTGACCGCCGATCTGGTCGTAGATGCTGCTGGTTGTCTTGCTCTTCCCGAGCCAGGAGGGCATTCGCATGGCTACCAGGACACCACCGGACTGTTGCGTCCGGATTAGTACAGTGTCGCGACTCTTTTGCCTTCGTCGCAGCGCGATTACTCGCTCCTCACCGCCACGCGGGCATCGCTGAGATAGTTTTGCAACACGTACGGAAAGCCTTCATCCGCACACCGTTTCCATCGCTGCCGCCAATAGCCGGATGCCGTGGTCGATCTCGTCGTCGGCGATCGTCAGGGGCGGCATCAATTTGATCACCTCGTCCATCGAACCGGACGTCTCCACGAGCAAGCCACGATCGAAAGCGGCCCGGCCGACCTTTTCCGCGAGAGACGTGTCCTCGAACGCGACGCCGTGCACCAGACCCCGCCCCCGCGTCGAGACTCCGGGGAAGGTCGAGACGAATTCGCCCAGGGCTCGCGCGATCCGCTCCCCCTTGGCGACGGTCGCGAGTTCCAGTGCGGAATCCGACCAATAGTGCTCGAGCGCGACACGGCCCGTCACGAACGCCGCGTTGTTGCCCCGGAAGGTGCCATTGTGCTCACCGGGCGCCCACTGATCGAGCTCCGGCCGGAACAACACCAACGCCATCGGCAGACCGTAGCCGCCGATCGACTTCGACAACGTCACGATATCGGGCGTGATCCCGGCGACCTCGAAAGAGAAGAACGGCCCGGTACGGCCGCAACCCATCTGCACGTCGTCGACGATCAACAGAATGCCGCGGGCCGAACACAATTCGGCCAGTCCGCGCAACCACTCCGCCCGGGCCACATTGATGCCGCCTTCGCCCTGCACCGTCTCCACGATCACCGCCGCAGGCTTGTCCAACCCCGATGACGGATCATCCAGCGCCTTACGCATCCACTGCAGATCGTCGGCGACACCGAGATACCCGTCGTATGGCATCGGCATCGCGTGCCCGAGCGACACCCCTGCACCCGACCGCTTCGCGGCGTTCCCGGTCACCGCCAGCGCGCCCAGCGACATCCCGTGGAAAGCGTTGGTGAAGCTCAGCACGGTCTGCCGCCCGGTCACCTTGCGCGCGAGCTTCAACGCGGCCTCGACCGCGTTGGCTCCGGTCGGCCCGGGGAACTGGACTTTCCAATCCAGCCCGCGCGGGGCGAGGACGTTGTCGCGCAACACTTCCAGCAACCGCCGCTTGGCGACGGTGGACATGTCCAGCCCGTGGGTGATGCCGTCCCCGGCGATGTAGTCGAGCAGCGCCCGCTTGAGTACGGGGTTGTTGTGGCCGTAGTTGAGCGAGCCCGCGCCCGCGAAGAAATCCAGGTACTCCTTGCCGTTCTCGTCGCGCAACCACGCTCCGCTGGCGGTGTCGAAGACGGCGGGCCAGCAGCGACAGTACCCGCGCACGTTCGATTCGAGTGCCTCGAAAACAGTCATCTCGGCGACGGTCATCGGCGTTCCTTACTCGTCGTGCGCGAGCGCTCCACAATCTGAAGTGAGAGTGTTTCTAACATCGACGCAGTCCGGATGTGGCCTTTTCTTCAAAACGCGCCGAAGCCTTTCCCGCTCCGCGCCGCGGCCAGTAGAGTCAACTCCTTGTGCGCGGCAGACCGGAGGGGGGCGGACAGCGTGCCGTCAGGGAACGATTTCGCAGCGCCGTCGCCCTCTACACATCCCTCGTGGGCGCCGGATTCCGCAGACAGTGGCAATACAAAATGGCCATGTTCGCGGGGCTGTTCACCAACTGCGTGTTCGGGTTCGTCCGCGCGGCCGTCCTCGCCGCGGCGGTGGATGCCGCGGGCGACTTCGGCGGGTACGACCGGGGCAGCATCGGCGCCTACGTGTGGCTCTCCCAAGGGCTGCTCGGCGCGGTGCAGTTCATGGGACCGCTGGGACCGCTGGACGATCGGGTCAAGAACGGCGACATCGCCATCGATTTCCTGCGCCCGGTCGACATCCAATGCGGTTATCTCGCCGACGATCTCGGGCGCGCGGCGTGCACTTTCCTGCCCCGCGGAGTGCCGAGCGTGCTGGTGGGCACCCTCACCTTCGGGCTGGCGATGCCGGTCACCTTCGGCCCCTACCTCCTCGGAGCGGTGAGTGTCCTACTGGCGGTGGTCATCTCGTTCCTGTGCCGGTTCCTCGTGGTGCTGATCGGATTCTGGGTCGTGGAAACCCGCGGCATCCGGGTGCTGTACTACGCCGCGGGCACGTTCCTGGCCGGACTGTTCGTGCCGGTGCACATGTTCCCATCGTGGCTGGGCGCCATCGCGACGGCCACGCCTTTCCCGTCGATTCTGCAATCTCCGATCGACGTGCTCTCGGGACGGATCACCGGCGCGGAAGCACTCTCGGTCGTCGGGATCCAAGTGTTCTGGGTGGTGGTCACCGCGATCGCCGGACGCGTGCTGCTCGTCGCGGGCCGACGCAGGCTGGAGGTGCAGGGTGGGTGACATCGTTGCCCCGCGCACCGAGTCGTGGTCGACGCCCTACGTGGCCGTGTTGCGCTCCAGGATCCGGGCGCAGCGCAGCTACCGGTTGTCGTTCGCCAGTGAGCTTCTGAGCGCATTTCTGGTGGGCCTGGTCGAATTGGCCGAGGTGTGGCTCATCTTCCGCACCGCACGCGTCCTCGGCGGCCTCGACCTGGACGGCGCACTGCTTCTGTTCGGGTTGAGCAACACGAGTTTCGCGCTGTCCCAGGTGCTTTTCGGCCACCTCGA
Organism: Nocardia sp. NPDC047038; assembly: GCF_040644075.1. NCBI lineage: Bacteria > Bacillati > Actinomycetota > Actinomycetes > Mycobacteriales > Nocardiaceae > Nocardia > Nocardia sp. NPDC047038. Next base: position 53,040 of record NZ_JBEYVQ010000018.1, read on the forward strand.
CACGCTGCCGGTGCTGATCCGGATGGGCCAGCTCGACGCCTACCACCTGCGGCCGCAACCACTGCTGCTGCAATTGATCACCAGCGACATCTCCCTGCGCCGGTTCGCTCGCGCCTCGGTCTCGATCGTCGCGCTGGTGACCGGTGCGGCACGCAACGACATCGCCTGGAGTTCGACCACGGCCGCGCTGCTCGCACTCACGCTGGTCGGCGGTATCGCGCTGTTCGGCGGGGTGTTCGTCTGCGCCGCCGGATTGCAGTTCTATCTGATCGACGGCTCCGAGCTCACCAACAGTTTCACTTACGGCGGCTCGTTCGCGGCGACGCAACCGGCGTCGGTGTTCCCCACCCCCATGCGGCTGCTGTTCGGGTTCGCGATTCCGGTCTCGTTCACGGCCTATCTGCCCACCCTCGCGCTGCTCGGCTTGCCCGGCCCTCCGCTGCTGCCCGCCTGGCTGGCCTGGCTCACCCCGGTGGCGGCGCTGTGGGTCTGGCTGCTGGCGCTGGGTTTGTGGCGATCGGGCACTCGGCACTACCAGGGAGGCGGCGGATGAGCACGGGCAGCCCGGAGGCGATCATCGACATGGAGAGCCTCACCAGGCAGTTCATCCTGTATCGCAAAAACGGCCGCCGCTGGCGCAGGCGCCGCGAGACGCTCACCGCCGTCGACGGGATGACCGTCCGGATCGACCGGGGCGCCGCCGTCGGCTACATCGGCGCCAACGGCGCGGGCAAATCCACCACGATCAAAATGCTCACCGGCATCCTGGTCCCCACCGCGGGCACCGTACGCACCTGCGGGCTGGATCCCGTGCGGCAGCGACGTGAACTGGCCGGGCGGATCGGCGTGGTGTTCGGCCAGCGCTCGCAACTCTGGTGGGATCTGCCCCTGCGCGAGTCGTTCTCGATCCTCGCCGCGATCCACCGGTTGGAGCCGGGCGCCGCGCGCAAGCGCGCGCACGAACTGATCGAGCAGCTGGAAATGGCCGACACACTCGACACACCGGTGCGCCAGCTCTCGCTGGGTCAGCGCATGCGCGCGGAAGTCGCCGCGGCACTGCTGCATTCGCCCGAGTTGGTCATCCTGGACGAGCCCACGATCGGCCTCGATGTGCTGTCCAAACAACGGCTGCGCGAGTTCCTGCGCACGGAGCGGGCCGAGCGCGGTACGACCCTGCTGCTCACCACCCACGATATGGGCGATATCGAAAGGCTTTGCGAGCGTGTGCTCGTCGTGGATCACGGCCACTTGGTGTACGACGGGTCGCTGACCGGCCTGGCGGCCACCGTCGGCGCGCGCCGGGTACTGGTGGTCGACCTGGCCGAACCGGCGCCCGACCTCGACGATCTACGCTGCGCCCAGCTGCTCGGCACCGAAGGCGACGGTATGCGGCAGCGGCTGGCCTTCGATCCCGAGCAGATCACGGCCGCGCAATTGCTGGCCGCGGTGTCGGAGCGCGCCGAAGTGCGGGACCTGTCGATCGAGGAGCCCGAGATCGAGGACGTCGTCCGGCGGATATACGAATCCGCCCGCTGAACAGGCGGGCGGATTCGGTACCGGTTCAGTCGGGCTCGCGAGCGCCCTGGTCGAGCCGGAAGGGCGGGTACTCGTCCCGCATCAAACCGGCATAGGCCTGCACGCGGATGATCCAGCGATTGACGCCCATCACGAAGTCGTAGATGCCCTGCGGGTAGCGCGCCGTGAACAGCAACCCGATCAACGCGACGATCAGCAGGATGCTCAGCAACGAGATCGAGCCGCCGCCCCAGTCGTCACCGTCGCTCCCCGCGATCGCGATGCCGCCGCTGAGCACCGCGCCGACGATCAGGTAGTGCGGAACGGCGAGCAGCCACCACTTCACCAGCACCAGGCCGCGGTGCAAGGTCTCCGGATAGTCGATCTCCAGGTCGGCCGGGTAGTCCGCGTTCGGTTGCAGGCTGAACGGCGGGTACTTGTCGGTGCCCAGTACCGAGACCGCGTAGAAAGTCACCCGCCATCCCCAGCGCATGACGCCCACGTTGAAGTCGAACAGTCCCCGCGGGTACTTGCCGGTGATCAGGATGGCGAAGAAGGCCACCACCGTGAGCACGGCGTACGCGATGTGTAGGAAGAACAGCACGACGTAGTGCGGAATCGCCAGTAGCCACTTGACCAGCCACAGCCACCGCGACAGCGCGGAGTCCAGATCGCCTCGAACACGAATCGGGCTGGGCGGCGTGACGGGCTTCTCGAGTTCCATGAGCAACGCTCCTTACGGTTGCTGTGATCCATGCCACAACCAGTAGGTGTCCTGATTGTCGCGTATTCGGCCGCCGGCGAACGGCACCATCTGATACCGACATGCCAACGAATCGGGGTGCATTCGGTCTTCGGCAAACGACCGGCGTTGTGCCGCAGCCGATATCACCCGCACCGCGACCGCATCGTCGTTCCCGCCCGCGGATCGTCGCGCGGGCGAACTTGTACCATCGGACAGCGTGACGTTCGGCGCGCTGCGGCTACCGGTGATCCGGATGATCGTGGCTCTCACGTACACCGTCTGGGTGGTCGCCATGGCGGTGCCCCAGTGCCATGTCTTCGGCCACGCTGTCGCGTCACACGCCCACATCGAAGCGTCCGGGCCCGTCGTGGCCTCTATCGTCTCCCCGGCGATCCTCGTCGACCGGCATCAGCACGCCGCCGAACCGGACCGGCATGTGCCCGCCGATGGTGTGCTCGCCGCCCTTCCGCGCGCTGTCTCGCTGCTGCTGTTGCTGTTGATCGCGTCCGTGTCGGTGCTGCTCGCGGCCCCTGGGTCCGCGCTCGGGGGCGGCGTGCGCGCACCCCCGGTCGCGACCCTCCCGGTGTATCCGGGCAGAGACAGACTCACTCGATTCGGCATCGATCGGAACTGATCGGTCAGCGTCAGGCCGGAGCCTGCCGGGGCCCGGCCGGTGTTCGTGCGAAGTCCGCACTCACACCGTCGCTGCCACAGCGACCGCACAGAATCGACGATTCCTCATGACTTCTGCGCTGCAGAACCCGGCTGTGCCCGATCCGGCTCCCCGCGAACCGGAGCCTGCCCTCGCGAGCCCGGCGAGTCTGCTCACGGCGGCCCAGCGCTGTCCGCGTCCGGCGACCATGGTGGGCAACACGCCCGTGCTCTGGATCACCGAACCGCTCGGCGGCACAACGCGACCGGACGGCCTCGGCTTCTGGGCCAAGCTGGAGGGCGCCAACCCCGGCGGCATGAAGGACCGGCCCGCGCTGCACATGGTCGAGCGCGCCATCGCGCGCGGTGCGCTCGCACCTGGCGCTCCGATCATCGAATCCACCAGCGGCACGCTCGGTCTGGGCCTGGCGCTGGCGGGAATGGTGTATCGCCACCCGGTCACGCTGGTCACCGACCCCGGCTTGGAACCGCTCATGCACCGCATGCTCGCGGCCTACGGTGCGCGGGTGGAACTGGTCACCGAGCCGCACCCCACCGGCGGCTGGCAGCAGGCGCGGCGCGACCGCGTCGCCGAACTGCTGGCGCGCGATCCGCGGGCTTGGTGCCCGGACCAGTACCGCAACCCCGACAACCAGGACGCCTACGAGACCCTGGCGCTCGAGTTGGTCGCCCAGCTGGGCAGGATCGACGTCCTGGTCTGCTCGGTCGGCACCGGCGGCCATTCCGCGGGGATCACCCGCACGCTGCGCCGATACTTTCCGCACCTGCGCTTGGTCGGCGTCGACACGGTGGCGTCCACGATCTTCGGACAGCCCGCGGGGCCACGGCTGATGCGCGGGCTGGGTTCGAGTATCCACCCGGACAACGTCGACTATTCGGCGTTCGACGAGGTGCACTGGGTCGCGCCCGCGGAGGCGGTCTGGGCCTGCCGCAGACTCGCCGCGACACACCACGCCAGCGGCGGCTGGAGCGTCGGCGCGGTCGCCCTGGTCGCGGGCTGGCTCGCCCGCACCGGCGATCCGGCCACGCGGATCGCCGCGGTCTTTCCCGACGGACCGCTGCGCTACTTCGACACGGTGTACAACGACGACTACTGCCGCGAGCACGGCTTGCTCGACGTCGCACCACCCACCGCACCGCTGCGCATCGCGCATCCGTCCGACGCCGTCGCGCTCTCGTGGACCCGGTGCACGACGGTCGTCGATCCCCGCGACGCCGCCGGGAAGGAGCGGACGCGATGACCGATCTGATCGCCACCTACCGCGGCTTCAACCGTCCCAGCCGGATGCTGATGGTCAATCAGTTCGCCATCAACACCGGCTTCTACATGCTGATGCCCTACCTGGCCGGTTACCTGGCCGGTCCGCTCGGGCTGGCCGCGTGGGCGGTCGGGCTCGTCCTCGGTATCCGCAACTTCTCCCAGCAGGGCATGTTCCTCGTCGGCGGCACGCTGGCCGATCGACTCGGCTACAAGCCGCTCATCGTGACCGGATGCCTGCTGCGCACCGGCGGTTTCGCGCTGCTCGCGGTCGCGGACACGCTGCCCGCGCTGCTGGTGGCCTCGGCCGCGACCGGCTTCGCGGGCGCGTTGTTCAACCCGGCGGTCCGCGCGTATCTGGCGGTCGACTCGGGCGAGCGCCGGGTGGAGGCGTTCGCCGTGTTCAACGTCTTCTACCAGGCGGGCATACTGTTCGGCCCGATCGCCGGGCTCGCGCTGATGGCCGTCGACTTCCGTGCGACCGCCACGGGCGCCGCGGTGGTGTTCGGCGTGCTGACGCTGGCCCAGTTACGCGCGCTGCCGCAGCACCGCGCCGAGCCGAAAACCACCTCGGTGCTGGACGATTGGCGCGTGGTGCTGGCCAACCGCCCGTTTCTGCTGTTCGCCGCGGCGATGATCAGTTCCTCGGTCCTGGCCTTCCAGGTCTACCTGGCGTTACCGGTGCACGCCGCACGGATCGCGGGCGACTCGGCCACCGTGCTGATGACGGCGGTGTTCGTACTGTCCGGGTTGATCGCGATCGCCGGGCAACTGCGCATCACCCGCTGGTTCGGGCAGCGGTGGGGCCGCGCGCACAGCCTGGCGCTCGGCATGGCGATACTCGCGTCCGCGTTCGTGCCGCTGGTGGTGATCCCGGGCACCGGCTTCGGCGTGGGGCCCGCGATCGGCGCACTGCTGTTGACCGCGGTCGCGCTGGGAATCGGTGCGGCAGCGGTCTTTCCGTTCGAAATGGACACCGTGGTCGCGTTGTCGGGCAACCGCCTGGTGGCGACGCACTACGGCCTCTACAACACCATCGTCGGTATCGGCATCCTGCTCGGGAATCTGGGCATCGGAACGCTGCTGGACCGCACACGCGAGGCCGGGATGAGCGCACTGGCGTGGGCCGCGCTCGTCGCCGTGGGAGCAGCCGCGGCGGCGGGGCTGTTCGCGCTCGCCCGCTCCGGACGGCTCGACGCACCGCTACCGGTTGGGTGATCGATCGGACCGTCCTGGATGTGCGCATCCGGGACGGTCCGCCTCAGGCCGGTCCGCTCGACTGCGCCGAATACAGGCTGACCTCGCCACCCTCACTGAGAAAAGCGTTGACCAGCATGGTGCGGGTGGTTCGCAGCTCCTCCTCGTCCGGCGCGGCGGTGGTGATCGAGATCTGCGGGATGACCGCCCAGTTGACCACGTAGCGCTCCGGCGGGCCGTCGTCGTCGGACAGCCGGGCGAGACGGAAGACCGAGACGGTCTTGCGGACGATCAGATCACGCACGACCTCCGCGATTCGCTCAGGGTCTTCCAGCGCGAACATGAAGCCGAATGTTAGCTCCGGCGATGACACGTAGGCGGGCACGAATACCGAGGCTAGCCCATGCGGCGGCGGCGCGCAGCGCACGCACCGAATCGGTTGCTGCTCATACGCTCGACAATTTCGAGAACGCCCCGCCGAGCGCCGGTCCGGGTGACCGATCCGTAACGGAATATAACGATTTCCCGGCAGCTTTCGGATTCACAGACCAGAGTATTGCGCGGCTTCGGTTACCGCGCTTTCCTGAAAGTGTCCTGATTTCTCGGACCGTCTTCTCCCGCATCGTCGCGGATTTCCCGGTTTCTCTGCCGTGCTGGTGGAACGCGGGATGGCATCCGGGTGCGGGACTGCGCCGGAGCCGAGGGGCGCCCCTCCCCGAAATCCCCCTCGGCCCTGGCGCATCCAGGATTCGTCGTGTCGCAGAGGTATGTCATGCCCACCGAATACGCTCAGCGCAGTTTCGGAGCCCAAGAGCTGCCGCCGCCCGCCGCACTGCTTCGCGCGATTCGCGAACCCGGCGAGAACCAGCACCGGCACAGCGTGCTGCACGCCGCGCGGAAGCTCGTCGACTGCCATGAGCGACGGCAGCGGGCACTCGAGCGATCACACGCCCCGGAGGCATCCAGCACCCGCGTCGCCGCCTGCGCCCAGCAAGTGGAGGACATCGACGGCTGCCGCGCGGAATGGATCGGGCGGATCGACGCATGGGTGGCGGAGAACGTGCAGCACCGAGAGGGCGCCTCCCTGCATACCGAGACACTCGGCGCGGTCATCGACCGAATCGCGGCCAAATGGGTTTCGGCCCGACACTCTTTGGACGACGAGATCACGACCGGGCCGCACCCGGGGCAGGCGGGCGGTGAGGCCCACCTGCAGTGGTCCAGGCTGGCCGAGCTGGTCGACGGCTATCAGGATCTGATCACCGACGTCATCGAGCATCGGCGCAGGCTGCCGGTCTGGTGATCAGCGCGGCTCGTCGACGCCCGGCTCGACGACCTCGGCGTCGAGGAACGCCTCCGTCGCGTCCGCCCGCGGTTTCGTGACCGTGACCTCGGTCTCGGTGTCGAGGTCACGATCGAGATCCCGCTGTGCCTCCGCGTCCCGCCGCGCCGCGGCCGCCGCCTCGTTCATCTCGATGGCGTCGGTGATCCACTCACCGATCTCCTTGGTGACCTCGGCGACCGTCCCCGTGATGATGTTGGCGATATTGCCGACGTGCCTGGCACCGGAAGACGTCAATTCCTGAATGAGATCCTTGTTGCTCTCGAATTTCCCGATCATTCACACGCCCGCTTCGCTCGCCTTTCGCTGACGCATCACGATAACACCGGGGGACGGTTCGCTCTCGACCCAGCGCGGCGGAAGTGCCAGCTTGAAAATCTTCTTCCACACCGAGCCGATCTGCTTACCGAGCGAGCCGGTGTTGTACGGCAAACCGTACTTTTCACACAATGCGCGGACCGTAGGCGCCATCTCCGGATAACGGCTCGCGGGCAGATCGGGAAAGAGATGGTGTTCGATCTGATGCGACAAATTCCCGGACATGATGTGGAACAGCTTGCTGCCGGTGATGTTGGCCGAGCCGAGCATCTGCCGGATGTACCACTCGCCGCGGGTCTCGTCCGCGGTCTCCTCCTCGGTGAACGTCTGTACGCCGGCCGGGAAGTGACCGCAGAAGATGATGGCGAAGGCCCACACGTTGCGCACCAGGTTGGCGGTGACGTTACCCGCCAGCGTGTGGAAGAACAGCGGTCCGGTCAGCGCGGGGAACACCAGGTAGTCCTTGAGCACCTGCTTGCCCGCCTTGCGCCACTGACCGAGGATCAGGTTCTTGACCTCCGGCCACTTCTTCTTACCCGCCAGGATGTTCTCGACCTCGAGGTCGTGGCCCATCACACCCCACTCGAACAGCATCATGAGCACGAAGGCGTACAGCGGCTGGCCGAGCCGGAGCACGTTCCACGCCTGCGCCTCGTCCATGCGCAGGATGGAGTAGCCGATGTCGCGGTCCTTGTTGTGGATGTTGGTGTAGGTGTGGTGCAGGTAGTTGTGCGAGTGCTTCCACTGGTCGGCCGGGCAGACCGTGTCCCATTCGAACACGCGGGAATTCAGGCCGGGCTCGCGCATCCAGTCGTACTGGCCGTGCATGACGTTGTGGCCGATCTCCATGTTGTCCAGGATCTTCGACACACTCAGCGCCGCCACGGCGGCCAGCCAGAAGGGCGGAAGGAAGCCGAGATACATCAGGCCGCGCCCGGCGATCTCGAATCCCCGCTGCGCCTTGATGATCGAGTACAGGTATTCCCGGTCGCGCTCGCCGAGGTCGGCGACGATGGCCGCGCGCAGCTCGTCGAGTTCACGGCCGAGTTCCTCGATCTGGTCCGGGCTCAGGACCAGCGGTCCGTTCTCGGTTTCGGTCAGGATGGTCATGGTTGGCTCCCCTTCGTGAATCAGATATCGATGTCGACGTCGCCGACCGGCGCGCTGATGCACAGCTGGATCGGCTGGTCGGGGTCGGTGTCGGTCTCGCCGGTGCGCAGATTGCGCGTGCAGCCGGATCGGCGCACCGCTGTGCAGGAGAAGCAGATCCCCATGCGGCAGCCGTACTCGGGCGTGAGACCGGCGGATTCGGCTTGCTCGAGCAACGTGGCTCCGGTGTTGTCGGCGCTCACGCCGCTGGCCGAGAAACTGACGGTGCCGTGTGCGTCGGCGGCGTCCACCGGCGCGACCGACAGCGTGAACTCCTCGGAGTGCAGCCGATCCTCGAGTTGCTCGGCCTGATAGACCGTGCGCACCGCGTCCATCAGCGACGGCGGGCCGCAGACGAAGGTCTGCGCGTCGGCGAACCAAGGCGCGACGCGCTCCAGCTCGTCGTAGTCGAAGTACCCGCTGCCCTTCGGCCGGGCGAGATCCACCCACGGCGCACCGGAATCCGCCCGCGGCGCCAGATCCGGCATGCGATGCGGATAGCGCAGCTCGATGCGGAAGTTCGGATGCCGTGCAGCGATCGCGTCCAGTTCCGCTCGGTGCGGCAGCACAGCGGGCGACTTGGCGTAGTGCAGGAAGACGACCTCGCCCGAATGGTCCTCCGCGGCGAGCGTGCGCAGCATGGACAGCACCGGCGTGATGCCGCTGCCACCGCTGATCAGCAGGACGCGCCGCGGCCGCGACTCGGGTAGCCGGAACACACCGTCGGCGGGTGCCAGGTCGACCACCATGCCGGGGGCGGCGTGACGGTACAGGTACTGCGACACCAAACCGTCCGGATGCGCTTTCACGGTCAGCTCGATATGACGATCCCGACCGCCTTCCGGGTTCACCGGCGAGTAGCACCGCGTGTGCCGCACGCCGTCGATCACCACGCCGATCTGGACGTACTGTCCGGCGACGTGGCCCTGCCAGTGCCGGGTGGGGCGCAGCGTGAGCGTCACCGAGCCGGGCGCCGAGCGGCGCACGTGAGTGATCTCGGCCCGCATGTCCCGCACCGTGAGGGTGGGGCGGACCAGCTCGAGGTACCGATCCAGCGGGTGCGGCGAGGTCAGGGTCTGCACCAAGTTGATGAGATCCACCATTTGTTCTCCGTACCTCTTGTCGGACTGACGACGTGCGGCTGGAATTTCAGTGCACGTCTGTACACTCAACTAGTGTGACGGATGACCGGGGCTAGGTGTCAACCGGCGAAACATGTGACTCGAACTACATCTGGGGATAGGTCGAATGGTGAACGGATGTATGCTCACCGAGATGAGTGAGCAGGCGGCTACCCGAGGCGAACGCAAGGAGCGGACCAGGCAGGCGCTCCTGGACGGCACGCTCGCGCTGGCCGCCGAACGCGGATTCGCCGCGCTCAGCCTGCGGGAGATCGCCCGCTCGGCCGGCATCGTGCCGACGGCGTTCTACCGGCACTTCGCGTCGCTGGAGGACCTCGGCGCCACGCTGGTCGACGACGGCGTCACCGCGCTGCGGCTGGCGCTGCGCGAAGTCCGCCGCAATGCCGACGCGGGCCTGTCGGACACGGTGCGCTTCGTGTTCGCGCAAGTGGGCCCCAAACGTGAGCTGTTCGGCTTCCTCACCAGGGAGCGCCACGGCGGGTCCGCCGCCTTGCGCACGGCCATCGCCCGGGAGATCCAACTGATCGTCCGAGAGCTCGTCGCCGACCTCTCCCGCATCCGGGCCCTGGACTCCTGGACGCCACGAGACCTGGAGATCGCCGCCGACCTGATGGTCAGCACGGTGACCGACGGGATCGCCGCCTACGTGTCGGCCGCGCCGCGCGACGAGCAGGCGATCATCGACCGCACCGTCCAGCAGATGCGTTTGATCGCACTCGGCATGGGCGGCTGGCGGCCACCGAAGCGGCGCTGATCCGCCGCCGA